>NZ_JBWDNU010000012.1:0-222614 GCF_056269365.1 Paenibacillus sp. JT22N12
CGAACGAGAAGCTTGCTCCCGAGGCTGTCATTACGGAAGCATTGTCAGCAGGAGCAGTTACAAGCGAGAAGCTGGCGGCTGAAGCGGTCGGTCAGGAACAGCTGCAAGCAGGCGCAGTGACGGAAGCGAAGCTCGCGGAGGGCTCAGTTACGGCGACAAAGCTGGCAGCGGGATCGGTGACGAACGAGAAGCTTGCTCCCGAGGCCGTTCCTACGGAAGCATTGGCAGCAGGAGCAGTTACAAGCGAGAAGCTGGCGGCTGAAGCGGTCGGTCAGGAACAGCTGCAAGCAGGCGCAGTGACGGAAGCGAAGCTCGCGGAGGGCGCAGTTACCGCGACAAAGCTGGCAGCGGAATCGGTGACGAACGAGAAGCTTGCTCCCGAGGCTGTCATTACGGAAGCATTGGCGGCAGGAGCAGTCACAAACGCGAAGCTGGCGGCTGAAGCGGTCGGTCAGGAACAGCTGCAAGCAGGCGCGGTGACGGAAGCGAAGCTCGCGGAGGGCGCAGTTACCGCGACAAAGCTGGCAGCGGGATCGGTGACGAACGAGAAGCTTGCTCCCGGGGCTGTCACTACGGAAGCACTGGCAGCAGGAGCAGTTACAAGCGAGAAGCTGGCGGCTGAAGCGGTCGGTCAGGAACAGCTGCAAGCAGGAGCCGTAATACTGGGTAAAATCGCGCCTGGATCCATTACAACGGCAAATATTATTGCCGGCTCCATTGAAAGCGACCTGCTGTGCGACGAGGCAGTGACAGGGGATAAAATCGCGCCCGGTACGCTTACTGTGAAGCATTTCGCTCCGGATGTGTTGGCATCCCTGATCCAGGATGTGAATCCCCCAGCCTCCGAACAGCTTCCAGCCGATGATACCCAGGATGCGGAGCTGCAGGTCAGTCCGGCAATCTGTCAGCAATTCGGATTGATTCCTTACAATTTTGCAGGGCAGGGCGAGCAGCTGGAGCTGACCGTTACATTCGACCAACCGTTCGCAAGCGATGTCTACGTTCTTGTTGCTACGGCCGATCAGCTGTCCTGTTATGCGACAATAAAATCAAAAACGGCTGACAGCGCAGAACTGACTGTCGTGCGCACGCGAATCTCCCCCGAGCCCGTCGGATTCATCAATTGGATTGCCATAGGCAGCAAATAGTTCCAATATCCGATGCCAGGATCGCGGTCATCCGATTATGATGCTCCTTCTTACCGTGTCAAAGATATAAAATTTTCGATTAAAGAAGTCCGACACTTACAAATAAACGGGTGTCGGACTTTTCCATGCCGGCTGCGGTTGAGGACTTGTCCGGCTTTCTCCAAATCAGACCTGAAAGGCCGCTGTCTCACGTACAACAGCCGTGCCTCTTGACCTTACGCGTCCATACAATAAGTTGTAAAAGGACTGTCTTTGTCTTGCATACACGAGCAAAGCGCAATTGACGAAGAGGTGATCAGAATCAGGAATCCCTTTTGGGTTAGCAAAGACATGCAATACCGCGCAGCTGTGAATATCGGCAATCACCCTTCAGGGAAGAACCCGGGTTCCCGATTAACATCGCCGGCAATGGGTCTGTCCATGGGAAACGATACCGTTCAATCGAAGCGGGTCTACTTGCATTCCAGCCGGAATGGGAAAGCAGGAACGCCGGCTTCCCGTCCCGCACGCAAGGTAAAGGTAAAGGTCGCGGGAAGGCGTCCCGCCACAGGCATTGCGCCAGCCGGGGGGAAGAAGCCGTCCGGGTCCGGCGCGGTCAGGACTGCCGCCAAGCGCAGAGCGTCAGGTTCCGCCGGGTTCCGTAAGATTCCGACCAAGAGCAGGACAACGAAGTTTCGGCCGCGTCCCGCAGGATTGTCCAGGCGCAGCCGAAGCTTGCAGCGCAGCCGGGCAGCCTTTAAGCCTGTGGATCGCCATCCGGAAAGTATAGAACCATTTACACCGATTGAAGGAAGCGCCCATCCAATTGTTACCCGCGCGGCTGCCGGGGCGGAGCCGGTCGTCTCCGTTATTATTCCGGTCATGAATGAACGCCGCTCAATTGCCCGTGTGATTCAGGAGGCAAAACGAACTCATCCCCAAGTGGAGATCATTGTGGTTGCGAATGGATCGACGGATGGTTCGGCCGCAATAGCCCGGCGTAATGGAGCCCATGTGATCGAATTCTCTGAACCGCTGGGTCATGATGTAGGACGCGGTGTAGGAGCGTCTGCCGCAAAGGGGCGGGTGCTGCTCTTTATCGACGGGGATATGGTCATTAGCAGTGCGGCGCTCAAGCCGTACATTCACGCAGTTCTGGATGGAGGCGTTGACGTGGCGCTCAACGATTACTCCGGCCCAATCCGCAAACAGGTCGTCCACAGCGTTGTTCTTGCCAAACATGCGCTTAATTCGCTGCTGGGAAGACCGGAGCTGAGAGGAACCTCGATGACAGCGGTGCCTCATGCGATAAGCCGGCATGCTCTTGAAGTGATTGGCGCAGATGCGCTGTCAGTCCCCCCATTAGCGCATGCCAAAGCGGTGCAGCTTGGGCTTAACGTCCGCGCCGTACATCCTGTTAACGTGGGGAAACTGAATCTGCAACGTACGCGCCGGGAAAGACTCAATCCGCTTGAGCATCTGATTGTCGGCGATCATCTGGAGGCTATTGATTGGCTGATGCGGCAGACGGACAGCCTTGGCGGCTTCACGCTTTGGCAGCAAAATCGGGAGAAGGCAAGGTGAGTATATGCGAAAGGCGAAACCGGCAGCAGCAGGAATCAAACGCAAGCCCTCCTTTCGGAAGATTCGTACCCGTTCATCCCCGGGAGGAAGGAGACGCGCACGCGGTGCAAAGCCATTAAAACGATCCTCAGCCAATCAAGGCGCCTCCTATAACGCTGGCTTGCGCGATGCTGCTTTGCTGCGGGAAGCAGGAGCCATCCCGCAATCCGATGAGCTGAGGCTAAGACTGAACGAGAGCTGGTCGCGCAGACACCGGCTGAATGGCAGCTTGAGCAAAAGCCTGCTGCTGCAGGGAAAAGCGTATGCGGATGGATATATGGATGGGCTCCGTTTAAACAGGCAGAGCTGGCTGCCCGTACCGCTGCAGGGCTCAGCTGCTGCAGTCGTCCTTGCCGGAAGAGGGATGGCAGCCGAGCCTGCATCGCTGCAGGAGCTGATGCGTTTGCCGCTGCAGGAAATCATTGTTGTGCTTGAGGATGCGGCTGGAGGCGACTATCACACGCTTAGCCAAATGCCGGGCATCACCATTGTGCATGCAGGAACGATGCTCGAACGCGATATGGGGCGCTCCATAGGTGCCAGGCTGCTGCGGACGGATTCCATCCTGTTCTGCGACGGCCATGTTCCGATACCGGCTGAGCGTCTGGCGCCTCTTCTTGCGGCAGTGGACAGCGGCGCCGATGTTGCGCTCAGCGATACATCCGATTCTCTGGGTTTATTCCGGGATTGGGATGAACTGTCGCGCGTGAAAGCTTTTATCAACCTGTCATTGGGCCGTCCGGATTTGCTCGCCAATTCCAATCAGGAGCTGCCATGCGCCTGGTCGGCAAAAGCACTGAGACTGGTTGGGGAGGCCTCGCTCGCACTGCCGCCGGTTGCCCAGCAAGCTGCAATCCATCACCGCCTGAATATTGCAGTCTGCCGCAATGTAAGCAGGGGCGGGGCTGGCAGCGGGAACAGACGCGCTGATGGTCTTCACGCAGCGAATAAACATGCCGCATACGCGCATCTTACCGCATTGAAGGCGGCTATGGCTCTGAACGGGAACCGGCTGCTTCATCCCGACCGGTCCAGACGCCGCGGGGCGGTTGGAGGTGAAGGCTGATGAAGCTTACGAGCATTGTGATACCGACCTATAACGGACTTGATCTGGTCCAGCAGGCGGTGGCGTCCATCCGTTCTTATACCAGCCAGCAGGATACTCCATATGAGATTATTATCGTGGATAATGGTTCAACTGACGGTACGAGTGGGTGGTGTCTTCAGGAGCAGCTCGCCTTTATTTCTTTACCCCGCAATACCGGTTTCCCTATGGCCTGCAACAAGGGGCTTCGGTTTGCGCGCGGCGATTGCCTGATGCTGCTGAACAATGACGTAACCGTTTCGCACGGCTGGCTGGCAGCTTTGCTGCAGGCGCTTAACAGCGACGGGAAGATCGGCATCGTCGGTCCAGTGACGAATTATGCCAGCGGGAAGCAGCAGGTGGATTACCCTTTTCACTCCATGAACGAGTTCCATCGCGTCGCCAAGGAAGTGCTGACCCAGTCAGGCGAGCAAGTGCAGCCTGTTCATCGGCTTGTGGGCTTTTGCATGCTGTTCGGGCGCACGCTTTACGAGCGTATCGGCGAGCTGGACGAGAGATTTTCGCCCGGCCATTACGAGGACGATGACTATTGCTTCCGGGCCCGGATGAGCGGGTACAGCTTATTGATGTGCCGGAATGTATTTGTTCACCACCAGGGCAGCGCAAGCTTCAAGCGGGGCGACAGCATGGAGCTGCAGCGGCTTGTCGAACAAAATCGGCAGCGGTTCATCGACAAGTGGCAGGTCGATCCCGGCATATTTATCTAGCTTGTGAATGCTTACGATGTCGGTTTTTCTTACGAAAAACCTGAGGAGGTCATAATTTTGAGAGCTGTTATCTTGGCTGGCGGAACGGGAACGCGGCTTTTTCCGCTGACCAAACTGATGAATAAACATTTGCTGCCGGTTGGCAGGCTTCCGATGATATGCTACAGCCTGATCAAATTGAGAGAAGCGGGCATAACCGATATTCTGCTCGTCACAGGACGCGAGGCGGCGGGAATGTTTACAGATTTCCTGGGCAGCGGACGCGATTACGGGATATCCCTGACCTATCGCATTCAGGAGCAGGCGGGCGGGATTGCCCAGGCGTTGGAGCTTGCTCAGCCTTTTGTCGGCAGCGAAGACAAATTCCTGGTCCTGCTTGGCGACAATTTGTTTGAGGAGCCGCTGAAGCCCCATCTGGAGGCTTTCGCGAAGCAGTCAGAAGGCGCGATGGTGCTGCTCAAACAGGTTCCGGATCCGGAGCGTTACGGCGTTCCTGTCTTTGATGCGAAAGGCAGGATTGAACGAATCGAAGAAAAGCCGGAACAGCCGCAAACCGACTTTTGCGTGACGGGCATTTACTTATTTGATGCATCCGTATTTACATTAATCCACGAGCAGGCGCCTTCTCAGCGGGGCGAGCTGGAAATCACGGATGTGAACAACGCTTATGCAAGCAAAGGCATGCTTCGGCATAGCCGGATGAACGGCTGGTGGACCGATGCCGGAACCTTCGAGTCGCTGCAGGAAGCGTCAATCAAGCTTATGGGAACTGTACCATGAGCGGTGGCGGCCGGGCAGGAAAGCCCCTCCTGAACAAGACAACGGGTCCGGTCCGTCAGGATCGCCGGGTGCCGGTTTCGGCGGCTGAGAGCGTACATCGTCCGGTGAAAGCTCCAAGAACGGGTAAGCAGCCGGCTTCAGGCTCGGGAGCAGGCCGTTCCCGCATTCGCGGCCGGGCCATCAAAAAAAGCCCTGCATTCAGGAAGCGGACAAGATTGGGGATTCGTACCCGTTCCAAACGCCTGAATCGAAGAACGGCGGGATTGCCCGGCCAGAAGGATCAATTCGGGAAGCATACGCCTGAGGACGTCCCGGAGACTGCCGAGCAGGCATATAACAGAGGATTTGAAACCGGCCAGTATGATGGCGGAGAGAAGTGGCTGGAGAATGCAGTGCCGCAAAATATGCTCCTTCCGGATGTCACACTGCAGGAGGTCATAGCCTTGGGGGTCGAACAGCTGAAACCGCAGTGCCATCGGCTGATGGATGTGCATGAGGTATTCGAGCAGATGATGCAGGCTTTGGCGTCGAACTCGCCTTGTGCGGTTGTACGGCTTGGAGACGGAGAACTGCTGGCCCTGTCGCAGGACGTGGTTTACAACGCCAGAATTGTCAAGCAGGAAGGGGGATTTCTCCCCTACGCAGGCGTTCAGCCGCCCGATATAGGCGCGCGCGACCAGCTGGCCCAGGCTATCCGGCATGCGCAGATCGTCGGCGTCCCGTTATCACGGCGAAAACATTTTCAACCGCTGCTTTATCCGGTTATGCGCGGACACGGTCTTGATCCCGGCGCATTGCGGATGACCCATTCCACGATAAATTACGGCTTGTATCAGGCCGGACTGCTGACCCGTCTGCTGACAGGGCAAAGACTGCTTGTTATTGGCAACGCCGCACCCGAACTCGCGGAGACGCTGACCCGTCACGGCCTGCTGGTTTCGGGCATGATCAGTCCGGTTAAAGGGTTTGCCGACATTGACCGGGTTATGGATGAGGCGCATCATGCCGTTTTTGATCTTGCTCTGGTTTCGGCAGGGATTCCCGCAGTTGTTCTATGCTGGCGAATTGCAGCGGAGCAGGGCAAGGTGGCGCTGGATTTTGGACATATGGCCGATGCCATCATCAAAGGTAAAGTGACGCTTTGAAAAAATGGGAGTGACGTAGGCTGATGATTCGGAAGAGACGGCATACGCAGATGTACAGGCGGAGGGCGGGCAGAAGATCCGCCAAACGCAGTCTGCGCGGGTATCCGGAAGGTCACAAAGCCGGATACGAGCAAGGCTTGCGCTCGGGACTCGATAGCTTCAAAACGCTGTTCGAGGGAACAAGCATTATAATTCCCAGCTACAATCAAGTGGAGTATTTGAAGAATTGCATCGAGAGTATTGGCGAGCACACCGATCTGCCTTATGAAATCATTGTGGTCGACAATGCATCGGTGGACGGAACGGCGGAATATCTGCGGAAAACGGACAGCGCGGTCCGCTGCCGGGTTCTGGAGTCGAACAAGGGGTTCGCCGGTGCCGTTAATATCGGCATGATGATGGCGAAGGGGACAACGATGCTGCTCCTTAACAACGATACGATTGTTACCGAGCGCTGGTTGAGCAACATGCTCAAGTGTCTCGACAGCGATCCGAAAATCGGTATGGTCGGTCCGGTAACCAATTATATAAGCGGCGATCAGCGTGTTGAAGTGCCATATCTGGATATTAACGACATGCCCCGTTTTGCACAGCATTTCAACATTTCCGATCCTGGAAAATGGCAGTTCACAGACCGCTTGACCGGATTCTGCCTGCTGTTTCGCCGCGAGCTGTGGGAGCGGACCGGGTTTCTGGACGAAGGGTTTGAGATCGGAAACTTCGAGGACGACGACTACAATATCCGCGTTCGTCTGCAGGGGCAATCGCTTGTAATCGCCCGCGATACCTTCATTCATCATTACGGCAGTGTCAGCATGAAGGGGCTTGGGGAGAACTTGGCCAAAATCAATAATCACAATATGCAGTTCTATATGGAGAAGTGGGGAAATCCCCATGATCTTGTTCATCAAGTGAAAGAAATGCTGCCCCTTCATCGGGAACGCACAGGATTGGCGGCACAGCAGCCAGTTGGAGAAACAGCCTTTTTCCCTCAGCAGGTCGTTGCCCGTGGAGTTAGCGAAACGCTGTACTGGATCGAACGGGGAGTGCGAAGACCGGTCGCGGGTGAACCTGCTGTGCCGATTACCCGGCTGTCCCAGGTGGATCTCCGTCGTTGGCCCATAGGGGAGGGAATATCCGCGGAAGAGGTGGAGGCCCGCTGGCATGGCCATTTCGATGCAGGAGAGCAGTTCCCGGACGGCCAGACCTTCAAGGCAGCGGACGGATGGATTTATGTGGTGGATGAGAGAGCCTTGCGCAGGGTAGTCAGTATGGCAGCGGCGGAAGCATGGGGGCTGGTATTGAAGCCGCAGCAGCAGCTGCCGGCTGCCCATGAGCTTGAGCAGCTGACGAAAGGCTTGCCTGTCATTGCGCCGGCGCGGGTAGCTCCATATTTGTGACCATATACATTTGAAGAGCGATATTCATGGCAGTATCATGCTTGAAATATGAGCATATGCTGTAGAGAGTGGAGGGACAGCGAAATATGCAGCATATTGTAACGGAAATGATTGAGCATATGTCCCGTTCCCACGAGCAGATGGCGCGCGTCATGGAGGCAGAGCGGCATGTGGCGGTGCGGATGGCACAGATCGTACACGCGCTGCCGGATCAGCATCCGAATTTCGGCGGAGTGAGCGAGCTGATGGAGCAATCCCAATCAGTGAGCAAGAACCTCGTTGCTTATTTAAACAGTATTGCCGAACTTCAGGAAACGATGGCTGCAACCTTGACAACCGTTATGAAGGAACTGGGCGGCGAGGATGAGGAATAGGGGCGGAGCCAAAGGAGAGTGCGGGCTTTGAGTCGTGAAACGGCGTATGCGCGAATGCTCGATGCCTCCGCCAAGATGCAGTGGAATGTGGCGATGATTCTTGAAGCAAAAGCGGTCGAAGCGGAGAAGGTGCGAAGCTGGCTGTGCAATCACGTCACGCCCGATGCATTTACGGAGCAGGAAGAGCAGTTGAAGGAAACCTTGCTTGTACATGAGCAGCTTATCGAAGTGATTGACGGTCTGACGAAGCTGAATCAAGGCATGGCGAATGTCTTGAAGGCCGCGCTGCGTCACGATCAGGATAGCGGAGGCGGATTTGGCGGGGGCTTCGAGATTGGAGACAGTGACTGATGAGTCTCCTTCAAAAAGAATGGGAGGCCCGGCTTGAGCTGATCCGTTCCATTGCGAACAGTCAGCAGGCAATTGCCCGTATATTGGACAGTGTTGCGGGTATTTCCGAGTATTCTCCCGGAATGGCGAAGTCCATTTCCGAAAATATGCGATCGCTTACCGCCATGCAGCTGTCCATTGCCGAGACTGTGGGCCTTGTCCGGCTGCGGCGGCCGAAGCAGGGGAAACCTGGCAGGCCTTGGCTGCGGGCAGGACTGCTGCCAGGAGCAGCCGGCAATCCGGATCAAAGCTAGGCTGACATGAAACGGGAGGAGAAAGATGTGAGCATACCAGCACGTAAGAATAGGCTGAGGCAGGCTGCGGCAGGGCCCGGAAAGCGGCGGGCTCCGCGTAAGGGTATGGACGGCAAGCTCAAGAAACGGTCTGTTGCCCGAAGCGGAACAGCTATCAAACCAAAGAAAAAGTCTCTCAGGCAAACAGGAAAGATAATTAAGCGCAGAAGGACACGCAGGAGGACTGCTCCTGCAGGTAAGACAGCGTTCAACGCATCTTACGACCAGTCCTATAACGCGGGCTATAGCGCCGGATTTGCCAAAGGATTCGAGGACGGACATCAGCTTGCCTACGAGCAGCAGCCATAGACTAAAGCACATGGCACCCGATTCGCGGTTGAAGAAGAATGGCCCTGCACCTTGTTGAACAAGGGCAGGGCGATTTTGCGTGCCGGGATATCGGGAAACAGGCTGTTGAAGGGATTAACAGGCTGAATTTTGCTATAATCACATAGAGAACTCAGGAAAAGGGATAGAAGCCTTGATAGAATCAGAGGTTTACAAGCGCTTTAAGAAGGCCATACAAGATCTTCCCCCGAAAAACAGCTACAGCCGAGAGGATTTGCTCATCGAAGGCTTATTGTTCGACCGGCATGGGGATATCGAGATCTATTATGCGCCCCATAATGAACTCATAAACCCATCGGCAGGCATTGTTATTGCAGGGATTACTCCCGGCTGGCGGCAGATGGAGATTGCCTACCGGACATTGAAGCAGGCGTTCGGGCAGGGATTGACGGAGGAAGAGGCGTTCAGTCATGCGAAGGCGGCCGCCAGATTCGCGGGCTCCATGCGCATGAACCTGCTTCAAATGCTGAGAGACCTTGGACTTCACCATTATGTGGGACTTCCCGATGTGGAATCGCTGTTTGCTCCGGGATGTCAGCTCCTCCATACCACCTCGGTGCTACGTTATCCTGTTTTTGTACAGGGCAGGAACTATACCGGGCATCAGCCTCCGCTCATGACGTCTGCGTACCTGCGGCCGTATGCGCTCCGATTCATCGGGGAGGAAATTATGCAGCTCAATCGGCAGCGGCCCCTGTTTATTCCTTTGGGACGGACAGTCGAAGAACTGTTCCGCTCTCTCGTTAACAGCGGTCTGATTGAGGAAGGGCAATGCCTGTGGGGATTTCCACACCCTTCGGGGGCGAATGGCCATCGGCATCAACAATTCCGGCAGGCCCGTGACGGCATGCTGGACATTATTACCAGGTTCTTCGCAGCGCAATAGAGACATATGGAACAACATCGATTGACCCCATCCTCAGGGATTAGCGTTCAATCAGTTGCTCTCTGCGGGGGCCGACGGATATATAGCGGACAGGTACGCCAATCAAGCGCTCCAGGTAAAGAACGTAATTCTGCGCCTGCAGAGGGAGCCGGTCAAACTCGCGAATGGAGGAGATATCCGATTTCCAGCCAGGCAGCGTTTCAAGAACAGGCTTTGCCTGTTCAAGTCTTGCCGACACAGGGAAATGGGTTGTCTGTGTGCCCTCTATTTCGTATGCGGCGCATACCGGAATGTCATCGAGGAAACCGAGCACATCCAGATTGGTGAGCGCGGCTTCCGTTGCCCCTTGCAGCATGCAGCCGTAACGGGTCGCTACCGCGTCGAACCATCCCATTCGTCTGGGCCGTCCGGTGTTGACTCCGTACTCTCCCGCGTCGCCGCCCCGCTGCCGCAGCTCATGGGCAATCGGCCCGTCAATTTCCGCTGTGAAAGGACCTTCGCCTACGGAGCTGGAATAAGCTTTCGTGACGGCTACGATCCGCGTTATCGCATGCGGCGGCAAACCGGCGCCTACTGAAGCATAGCCGGCTAACGTAGAGGATGATGTGGAATATGGATAGATGCCGTGATCCGGATCGCGAAGAGCCCCGAGCTGTCCCTCTGCGACAATCGTCTCTCCTTGGGAAACTGCGCGCTGAAGCAGCTCTGTCGTGTCGCATACATAAGGACGGAGCTTTTCCCCCAGCTTGATTAAATCCTCCAGCATATCCGCCGCTCTCAGCTGCGGTTCCCGATACAGATGCTCCAGTAGAACATTTTTGGGTGTGAGCGCAGCTTCCAGTCTGTCCATCAACCTGCCGCGATGAAATAAATCCGCCGTCTGGATGCCCAGCTTTGCCGCTTTATCCGCATAGAACGGTGCAATGCCGGACTGGGTGGACCCGAATTTACGGTCGCCCAGCCGCTGCTCTTCCAATTCGTCGAGTTGTTTATGGTAGGGAAGCACAATCTGCGCACGGTCGGAAATACGCAGGTTGGGCTCCGGAACGCCTCTTGCTGTCAATGCTTCCAGCTCCCGGAACAGATCGGAGATATTGAGCGCCACCCCCGGACCAATGACATTGGTGACCGTGTCATAAAATACGCCGGACGGGAGCATGCGCAGCGCGAATTTGCCGTATTTGTTAATAATGGTATGTCCTGCATTGCTGCCCCCCTGATAGCGGACCACATAGCGCGCTTCTGCCGCAAGCGCATCGGTCATTTTCCCCTTGCCTTCGTCGCCCCAATTGGCTCCGACCACCGCCGTAACGCTCATATACCCACATCCTTCTAAAGAGATTTGCTTTCTATCCCTATTGTAAGTTGAGTTATACTATTAATAAAATTAATATTAATAATATCTGATATAAGGATGGATAATGGAATGATACAAAATCTGGAATGGTATCGCGTGTTTTATTTCACGGCAAAGACAGGCAGCTTGTCCAAAGCGGCGGCAGAATTGTTCATCACCCAGCCGGCGGTTACCCAGACGATCAAACAGCTGGAAGCGCAGCTGGGCGGCCAGCTCTTCTTTCGGACCTCGAGGGGCGTTAAACTGACGGCTGAGGGAGAGGCATTGTACCAATATATCGCCCAGGCCTACAATTTCATCCAGAACGGCGAACGGAGAATTGCCGGTATGCATCAGCTTGCGGAAGGCGAAATCAAAATCGGGGCCGGAGATACGCTGTGCAAGCATGTTCTGCTGCCGCATCTGGCGGCTTTCCATGAAGCGTACCCGTCCATCAAAATTCAGGTCACCAACCGGACGACGGCTGAGACGATGACACTGTTGAAGCAGGGGGAAATCGATCTGGGCATTGTGAACATGCCAGCGTCGGACAAGGCGGTGGAAGTCCGGGAATTGATGCGGATCGAGGACTGCTTTATAGCAGGAGAGACGTTCAGGCATTTAGCGGCGAGACCGATGGCCTGGGAGGAGTTGATGGAGTACCCGCTCATGCTGCTGGAGAAGGGGAGCGCAACCAGGAGCTATCTGGATCACTTTGCGGAGCGGCAGGGGAGCCAGGTCAAGCCGGAGATTGAGCTTGGGAGCGTCGATTTGTTAGTGGAGTTTGCCAGAAGGGGACTTGGAATCGCATATGTTGTCAAAACGTTCATCACCGGCGAGCTGCGCGCAGGCCAGCTTCATGAGATTCAGCTGAAAAAACCGATTCCTCCAAGAGGAATCGGCCTTGCGACCTTGAAGGATGTGCCGCTCACCGCTGCCGCCGTGACTTTCATCCAGCGCATTCAAATGGCTCAGCCGGTTGAGGAAGCCTGACATTCGCCATTACTGAAATCCTTTTTTGGCCCCATTGGAGAGGACGGGAAGCAACCTGATTTCACTGGTCATGGTGGAATTGCAGATGGGGCATGCCGGCTCTTCGCCGAACGAGAAATTATCTCTCATCCAACAGGAGCATTCTTCGTTTGTGCATGTCCATATCGACGTTTGTTCCTCGGGAATAGGCTCCACTATCTTCTTAGAGAAATGAATAATCGTACCCTCCTCTAGATTGAAAATTCCCTTATAATATGTGTTTCGCCTTCCATAATTATACTATGTTTGCAATCAGGTGTTATGAACGGTACTTGCCGCCGTCATAACGCCTTTTTCTGCTTGGAGTAATCATCTATCCGCTAACGTCTGGCAGGTCATACGCCAATTTTACAGAGGCGGAGGACAAGTGACCATGAGCCTTGCGGGTCAGCCGCATATATATGTTGGTAGTTCCCACAGAAACAAGGCAGGAGCGTGCGTCATGTATACGAAGAAACAAGTCAAGTCCCGGCATGCCCATAAGGGTTACGCCGACGGCTACAGGCAGGGATTGAGGGATGGCGCCTGTGAGTCGCTTGCAAGCCATATTCAGCCGCCTTCCCCGATTAAGCATGATGTGCGAGTCCTCTATATACCGCAAGGCTTCGAATCCATCGATCAGGGAATTATCGAAGCGCTCAGCTTAACCGTCCGCGAGCTGTATGTATCCGAACCGGGGCGAATGGCGGAACAGGCCGCTCTGCTGAGGCCGGATTGGATGTTTGTGTTAAATGGCATGCACGTGTTTCCGGACGATCATCTGGAGCAGGTCGCTGCCGTCAGGGAGCTTGGGGTACGAACCTTGATCTGGTTCGCGGACGATCCTTACATGACGGCGGATACGGTCCTGATCGCTCCCCGATATGATGTTGTTCTGACCCATGAGCTCAGTACCGTCGAAATCTACCGGCAGATGGGATGTCCCAGCGTCCATTATATGCCGCTGGCGGTGTATGCGGGGTGGTTCAAGCCGCAGCAGGTCGAGGATAAATACCGCAGCGATATCTGTTTTATCGGGCAGGCCTTCTGGAACCGGGTGGAGACCTTCGACGCCATCGCGCCTTTTTTGAGCAAGCAGCGCGTGTTCATTGCGGGCGGCCTGTGGTCCCGGCTCAAGAACTATGACCGCTTGAAGCATGTTATTCGTATGGGCTGGCTGCCGGTTGAGGAGTCGATCCGTTACTACAACGGCGCCAAGATCGTCATCAACCTTCATCGCACGACCGTTTCAGGCTCCGACAACAAAAACTCGCTTAATCTGCCAGGGAGGTCCATTAACCCCCGCACTTATGAAATTTCTGCTTGCGGGACGCTGCAGCTTACAGATTTGCGCGAGGATCTGCCGCGCTACTATAACCCTGGCAGCGAAATTGAGACATTTGCCAATCCGGAAGAGCTGCACGCCAAGCTGGCTTATTATTTAACCCATGAAGACCAGCGGCGTGAAGTTGCGCTGCGGGGGCTGCGCAGGACTCTTGTGGAGCACACATTTGTTTCGCGCATTCAGCAGCTTGCGGCGACGCTGCAATGGTAAATACAACAAGCGCATATGCGTGGAGAGAGGAGTGAAGCAGGTGGCGGCTTCTTTTCGCAAAAGGAGAAACGACCGGAAAAGCTTGCTGATTCAAGATAAAGTCCGCAGGGGAAAAAACCTGCTGATTCAAGATAAAGCCCGCAGGGAGAGGGCCTTCAGGCAAGGCTTTGATCATGGCTATTGGTTCGGACAATGCGAGTCGGTATTAAAGCGGACGGAACGCGTAATCGGGGTAAGGCCTATTCATGTCCTGTTCGTCGCAACGGGCAAAGGCTTTCCGTACTCGCCGCTGGATGAAGCGATCGCGAATACTTTAAGATCCATGGTCGGCCAATTATCCGTCACCAATTCCACAGAACCGGTATCCGATATCGCCAAACAGCTGAGACCTGATCTCGTTATTGTGCTGGATGGGCTGCAGTTCAATGTATACCATGCGGATGAGATGCGCCGTGCCGGCATCCGGACGGCAATCTGGTTCACGGATGATCCTTATTACACCGACATTACCGGACCTTTGTCCCTCCATTTCGATGAAGTATTTACATTGGAGCTGAACTGCGTGGAGATGTACCGCAATCTCGGCTGCCCACACGTGTATTATTTGCCGCTTGGGGCTTACCCGGCGGAATTCAGACCGCGTAATCCGAAGCTCACACAACGTCATGAGATTTGCTTCGTAGGTTCGGCTTATGTGAACCGGCTTGCTTTTTTTGATCAGATTACCCGGTATTTGGCCACCAAGGATACCTTGATCTCCGGCATTTGGTGGGAAAGATTGAAGGATTTTAAACTCATGTCCAAACATATCGAGCTTGGACGCTGGATGGGGCCCGGCGAAACAGCGGACACCTATAACGGAGCCAAGATCGTTATTAATATGCACCGCGCGCATGATGACGAGACATTCAATAACAACAGCGCTGCAGTGACAGCCGTTTCACCCAATCCGCGGACCTTCGAAATATCGGCCTGCGCTGCGCTGCAGCTTACCGATATCCGGAGCGATCTGGGTTCCTTCTATACGCCGGGGGTCGACATTGTGACCTATTCTTCCCCGCAGGAGATGGTGGACAAGATTGAATATTATTTGCACCACGAGGATGAACGCCGGGAAATCGCCATGCGCGGGATGTATCGGACAATGACTGAGCATACGTACGTGCATCGCCTCGATATGATGCTGGGGATCCTGTTCCCAGATCCTCCCCCGGCAAATGAAGGATTTGTCGGCGACTTGACAACATTGTAAGCTTCGCAAGCCGTAACGGGAAACGGTCATATTTGTGCGTATGGAATGGGTCTAAGTGTCGTGCCGATTGAATGGCCCCCTAAATATATTGTAGAACCAAGGTTCAATGGGTTGAAGGAGGTGAACACGTATTCGTTCCAAGGAACGGGTACGGCAATCGCGCGTGAAACATACAAAACCAAAAATGCTGATCTTCTCGCATATCTGCAGCCAGCAATATGTGACCGGAGCAGAGAAGCTCCTCATATTCATGATACGCGAACTGCTTCCGAGCTACGCGTGCACGCTGGTTGTACCGGTAGACGGGGTCATTGCGCAGCAGGCCAGATCACTTGGCATACCGGTGGTAGTCCAGGATGTTCCGCTGGTGGTTTCGCTTTATTTGGCCCTCCCTCATTTTCAGGGGGATATCCGGATAGAACAGCAGGGAGGGGCATGGCAGGAGCTGTTCAGCCTCATCAACCGCGAACGGCCTAATATCGTTCTGACCAATACATGTGTTCACGCCCTTCCTGCAATGGCCGCCAAATTCCTGGGAATTCCTGTGGTCTGGACGATTATGGAGGCGATGCGGCAGACGCCGGATACTCCTGCCGCCGCAGCCGTAATCGGGCAGTATTCCGATTGCATCGTCGGTATATCCGAGACCGCGCTCGCTCCGCTGCGGACATCCGAGATGCTGCCAAAAACAAAACTCATCCCGCCTTCCTGGCAGCATTCCGAGCTTGCCGAGGATACCTGGCGCAGACATCGATTGAACCGCCGCAGGCAGCTTGGCATTGCAGATGATCAAAGACTGGTCGGTTATATCTCGTCCTCCATCTTCTCGGCCAAAGGACTTGAGCACTTTGTGCTTATGGCGGTGGCGGTGGCGCAGCGTTTCGAAAAGGCGGTATTTCTGATTGTCGGCAATCCGGTGGACACCGATTATTTCGAACAATGTCTGAACCTTGCCCGGGAACAAAATGTGATAGACCGCTTCAGATGGATCCGTTTCGAGGAGCAGATCGAAACGATTTATCCGGCAATGGATGTACTTGTTGTTCCAAGCATGACTCCGGAAGGCTTCGGAATGACAGCTTTGGAAGGAATGGTGTTCGGCAAGCCGGTTGTGGTGTACGGCTCCGGCGGATTGGCTGAAATCGCCAATGCCACAGGCAATAGCCGCTATATTGTGGAGACCGGCAATGTGGACGGATTGTTCCAGAAGGTCAGCGGCCTGCTGGGCGACGAAATGGAGCGTGCGGTCGTCGGGGAGCGCAACGCCAGAATGGCGGTGTCGGCTTTTGGCATAGCCGCGTATAGGGAGCGGATCCGGAAGCTTATTGACTTGCTCGCCGGGTTTTCACCGGTGAAGAAACAGGTTGTAAGGGGAACGGCGGGAACGGTTTATTTGCTTGAGGACGGCATCCTGCGGCCTTTTGCTTCGGAAGAGGCATTCCTTCATGAGGGTTACCGGTTTGAAGAGGTGAAAGAGGTGCCGGATGCCATGCTTGCGGCACTTCCGCATGGAATGTCCATCGGCCGCAGCAGCAAAAAGGCATCGACTGTCACCCGCAAAAGGAAAAACGGAAGGCGCGGAAGAGGGCGGCGAAGAAAGCTGCTCCCGGGAAGAAGAAGCTCTGCTGCAAGAAGGCGCAGGCATGCCGCCCGCAGAACGCGCACCATGCGCCCGCAGCGCCGCCGAAAATCCGCTGCGGGCATAACAAGGTCGCGCAGGCGGCACTGAAGCGTTGGACAGGGGAAAGGGAAGGTGAATCACAGAATGCGCGTTGTAACGGTTTTGGGCACGCGCCCGGAAATTATACGTCTAAGCCTTATTATTCAAAAGCTGGACGCGCTGGCTGAGGAGCATGTGCTCGTGCATACGGGACAGAACTTCTCTCCCTCGCTCAGCGATATTTTCTTCGAAGAGCTTGGACTCAGGCAGCCGGATTACAGGCTGGGTCAAAGCATGCTCTCCTTGGGCAGGCAGCTCGCCGTCATGTTCGGGGAGATCGAAGGCATTCTGAATGCGCACCGGCCTGATGTGGTGCTGCTGCTTGGCGATACGAACAGCGCATTATGCGCCGTCATGGCCGAGCGGATGGGAATACCTGTTGTACACATGGAAGCGGGCAACCGCTGTTATGACTTGTCGGTACCGGAAGAGAAGAACCGGAAGATTATCGACGCCGTATCCACGATCAATATGCCGTACACCTCATACAGCAAAGGCAATTTGCTGCGCGAAGGGTACCCTGCCGGGCGGATCGTGCTGACAGGCAATCCAATTCACGAGGTAATCAGCCATTATATGCCGCAGATCGGGGCCAGCGATGTATTGGAGCGGCTTGGTCTTGCGCCGGGCGGCTATATGCTGGTAACGGCGCATCGTGCCGAGAACGTGGATTCCCCGGAACGGCTAGCGGGCATTCTGGAAGGCTTGAACCGTATCGCCAGGCGGTTCAACAAGCGGCTGATATGCAGCGTTCATCCGCGGACGCGCTCGCGTATTGACGAGGGAGAAGAACGAATGGCGATGGATGAGCGTGTTGAATTCTTTGAGCCATTCGGATTCTTCGATTTTGTTCAGCTGGAACGGCATGCGGCCTGTGCGATAACGGACAGCGGGACCGTGCAGGAGGAATGCTGTCTGTTCCATGTGCCGACGGTCACCATCCGTCAGACGACCGAGCGGCCGGAAACCGTTGATTGCGGCAGCAATGTGGTCTGCGGCCTGAAAGCTGCGCGAATGGAAGAAGCGGTGGTGGTTATGACCGCCCTGCCGCCAAAATGGCAGTGTCCGGATGGCTATCTGGCGGATGACGTGTCCGATAAAGTGGTCAAATTTGTACTTGGAGGGAAATGGGATGTTCACTAATCAGCGGATCCTGGTAACCGGGGGGACCGGGTCGTGGGGATACGAGCTGATCCGTCAGCTGCTTCTGCAAAAGCCAAAGCAAATTATCATTTTTTCCCGCAACGAATCAAGTCAGGTGGCGATGAGCCGCGCCTTCGACGATTCCAGATTAAGCTTCTGCATCGGTGATATCCGGGATAAAGAAGCCTTATCCCGCGCATGTGAAGAGGTGGATTATGTTTATCATCTGGCCGCGCTCAAGCATGTGCCCGTTTGCGAGGATCAGCCCTATGAAGCGCTCAAAACCAACGTGATCGGCACGCAAAATGTCATTGAAGCGGCGATCGCAAACAAGGTCAAGCGCGTCATTTATATCTCAACCGATAAAGCCGCCAATCCTTCCAATTTCTACGGAATGACCAAGGCAATCGGCGAGAAGCTGATCGTGTATGCCAATCTGCTCCGCTCGGATACGACATTCGTCTGCGTGCGCGGCGGCAATGTGCTCGGCACGAACGGCAGCGTGGTGCATCTGTTTATGAATCAAATCAAGACCGGCCATCAGGTCCGGATTACCGACAAGAGGATGACCCGCTTCTTCCTTACTCTGGAGGATGCCATCAAGCTGTTGTTCAAAGCTTCCGGGGAAAGTCTGGGCGGCGAAATATTCGTTATGACCATGCCGACATGCCGGATCGTCGATTTGGCGGCGGTGCTGATGGATGCGATCGGGATCCAGGCTGATATCATTGAAACCGGCATTCGCCCGGGCGAGAAAATTCACGAAATTCTGCTGACAGAGCACGAAAGCACAACGACGGTTACCTATGACACCGCCTATTTGGTCATACTCCCCACTATAGATATTCCGGGACTCAGGGAGCATTACAGCAAATATGTGCCGGTCAAATTCAACAGCTTCAGCTCCAGCCAATCGTTGATGAGCCTGGATGAAATCCGCACCATGCTGGTGCGTGGAGGTTTTCTGCCATGAAGCTGCTGATTGTCGGCGGGCATGGAATGGCCGGGCATATGCTGGTCCGATACTTCCGTATGGAGCGCGGGTTCGAGGTCGTCTATACGGCCCGTTCTCCAATCCATGGAGATGAAGGCATTTTCCTTGATGCTCAAGATGGCGAAGCCGTTGCTGCTGTCATCCGCAAGCAGCGTCCGGATGTCATTATCAACGCCGTCGGCATTCTCAACCAGGATGCGGAAGACCATCCCCTTACGGCTTATACCGTGAACGGCCTGCTGCCGCACTGGCTGGGACATCTGGCGGATGAAACGGATGCCCGGCTGATTCATATCAGCTCGGATTGTGTATTCAGCGGCAGAAGCGGCGGATACCGGGAATCGGACATAACGGATGGCACGAGCGTGTACGCCCGGAGCAAGGCGCTTGGCGAATTAGAGCACTCGCGGCATCTGACGATCCGTACTTCTATTATCGGACCGGAGATCAGAGCAAATGGAATCGGTCTGCTGCAGTGGTTTTTGCAGCAGGAAGGAACCGTCAGCGGCTACGCCCGCGTAATGTGGAACGGGGTCACCACACTGGAGCTGGCCAAGGCAATCAGCTATGCGATTGCCCGGCCGTCTATCGGCGGTCTCATCCATTTGACGGCTGGCGAGACAGTAAGCAAGCTGACCCTGCTGAAGCTGTTTCGCGAATACTTCAGCCGGGAGCGTCTGACGATCCTGCCTGATGACGAGATTACGATCGACAGGACGCTTGTAAGCACAAGAGAGGATTGGCGGTACGAAGCGCCGCGTTTTGCCGTGATGATTGCGGAGCTGGCAGAATGGATGGCAGAGAATTGAGCCGCCCGCGTTTACTTATAACGGGCGCGGGCGGATTCTGCGGGGAGCACGCCTGCCGCTATTTTGCTTCAGCCGGCTGGGAGGTGACGGCGCTTGTCCGCCAGCTTCGTCTGGGCGGCGGCTTCCGCTGGCTTGATAATGTTGATAAGGTTCTGTCAGGCGATCTGTCGCTGCCCGAACAGGCGAACGCTGCCTTGGCCGCGGCGCAGCCTCAATATGTCCTGCATATGGCTGGCAAGAATGCTGTAGGGCCTTCCTGGAGCGATCCAGGCGATACGCTTGCGAACAATGTGATGGGGACCGTCAATCTGCTGGAAGCGGTCAGGCGGATCGACAGGGGCAGCCTGAACTGCCGCGTTCTTGTGGTGGGATCGATGCTTCGCTTCCCGCTGCCTGCCGGCGGGGAAGCGCCTGAGCCTCCCCATCCGTACAGCTTGAGCAAGACGCTGCAGGTATTGACGGCGCGGAGCTGGTCGGCATTGTACGGAATGGATATCGTTGTCGCGGAGCCATCGAATCTGATCGGACCGGGCAGGTCCGCCGGCTTGTGCTCGCTGCTTGCCCGCTACACAGCGGCGGTCGAACGGGCTGCTGCCGGCAACAGCGTCAGGCCGCAGCTGATGAGACTGTCATCGCGCAGCGAAACCCGCGACCTGCTGGATGTCCGCGATGCCATGAGCGCTTACGAGCTGCTGCTTCGCCATGGCGGCAAAGGCGGCATCTACCCTGTCGCCTCCGGAGTCATGCGGACGCTGGGGGAGCTTGCGGACATCTTCACATCGCTAGCGTCATATCCGCTGGAATTCGCCGTCGGCGATTCGGCGGCGCAGTCGCCTGCGCCTGCAGACTGCAGCGCGATCCGGTCGCTTGGCTGGTCGCCTGTAATTCCGCTTGGGCAATCGCTGGAAGATGCTCTTGAAGACGCACGGCGGGCAGCAGGCTAATAAGCAAGCAATCCTGAGCGGCGGTCAAATAACCCGTCGTTTCTTCTTGACTAAAGATGAAATAAATAATACAAGGACAGACCGGATAACAGAGTACAAGAAAAACGGAGGGGTTGAATTTGGAAATCAAACGGCCGAAAGTAACCATCGTGATTCCTTTTTATAACGATCCGTATGTGGGGGAAGCCATCGACAGCGCTCTGGCTCAGAGCTATGACAATCTGGAAATTATCGTGGTCGATGACGGCTCCACGCTGCACCAGGATAAGGTGGCCCCCTACCTGAACCGAATCTACTATCTGGGAAAAGCAAACGGAGGAACCGCCAGCGCGCTTAATCACGGCTTTCGTTATGCAACCGGTGAATATATCGCCTGGCTCAGCTCGGATGACCGGTTTCATTCCGGCAAAGTGGAGAGACAACTGGATGCGATGATCAGGAGCGGAGCCTTGATTGGCCATACGGGCTTCAACCAGATGGACGCTGCAGGCAGCCTGACGAGGACTTCAATCATTCCGCCGGGATACGAGTCGGGAGAATTGTACCGCGCTTTGCAAAAAAGCAATCCCGTTAACGGCTCTACCGTCATGATGCATCAATCGTTATTCCGCCTGATCGGGAAGTTCGAGGAATCGCTTCCGTATACCCATGATCTGGATTACTGGTTCCGGGTGCTGCTGACGGGTATTCCGCTGCATTTGACCCCTGAAGCGCTGATGGATTACCGCATGCATGAGGCCATGGGCACGGTGCGTCATAGCGCGGCTATCGCAAGGGAAGTGGAAGCTGTCTATGAGAAATACGGGAAACGCTGGGAACTGTATCTGACACAGCTTGGCTATATAACGTCCAATGCCGATGTGCGCTCTGAGAGTAAGCGTTCCCGCAGAATCAGCAGATAATGAGGCTCCGATGAGAAAACCTGAATATGCTCAAAAGATCAATATTGACATGGTATGTGAGTATCACCTATTATTGACCTATCTGATAGGTAGAAGGGTAAGTGAAACAGATGGCTGTTCATAAAATTCAAAAGATTCTCGTGCACGAACAGGTATCGCAGGAGATTCAAAACTATATTCACGACGAGAAGCTTAAGGAGGGAGATAAACTGCCTTCCGTCACGGAAATGACCCAAATGTTCGGTGTAGGCAGATCTTCCATGCGCGAAGCGCTCCGTTACCTGGAGGCGATGGAAATTATCCGCGTCGAGAATGGCAAGGGAATATTCGTACTGGAAGTGGATACATTCCGGTTCTCGGGCAAGGTGAAGGTCGAGCGGGAGAAGCAGTCGCTGCTCGCCATTCTTGAAGTGCGGAAAGCACTGGAGGGCAAAGCTGTCGAGCTTGCGTCGCAGCGGATTACAGCCGGCAGGGTGAAGGAAGTACGAAGATGTCTCGAGGAATACCGCAGGCTCAAGGAGAGCGGGGCGGACACGTCGCAGGTGGATCTGACCTTTCACCGCCACATTATCAAGGCAGCCAATAATCCGATTCTGGAGACCGTGCTGAATTCCGTTTCCGAGCTGTATGAGAAATTTTTCAATGATCCGCTGGGCGACAAGCAGCTGTTCGACGCCACGTACGAATTTCATTTTACGATGTTTGATGCGATTGCCTCCCATGATACGGAAACTGCCATGGAAGAATTTAACAAACTTATGAACGCCATCGAAATTATTATAAAACAATTTAAAAGCACGGAAGCATAAAGCAGGCATTCAGCACTATTCATTTTTTTGATTCGACAGCATTCGATTCATTTTTACAAATTGTATATATTTGATTGACAATTCAAAACAATCCCATTTATAATCAACCTATCAGACAGGATGACTGTATGATACATGTGTTGGGGAGGGGTCGTGTAGAATGAAGAAGACCAGAAAAGGCTTTGCATTGCTGATTGCTTTCATTCTTGTAGCCGGCGTGTTAAGCGCTTGCGGAAGCAAGAATGAGAACAGCGGGAATGGAAACGCAGGTGCCGCTAATGGCGGAGAAAAAGTCAAATTACGCATGATCGAAAGCTTGACAAGTCCTAAACGTACCGAATTACTTAACGCCATGATCGGCAAGTTCGAGGATGCGAATCCTAACATTTCTGTTGAATTGATCTCTCCACCGCTTGACCAGGCTGACAACAAGATCAGAACGATGCTTGCAGCCAAAGAAGATATCGATATCCTTGAAGTGCGGGATCTCAATATTGCCGAGTATGTGAATAATGATTATATCGCTCCATTAAACGAATATGCGGACGCGTGGTCGGATTATGCAACAGTCGGCGCCGTTCCAAAATCGCTTGGCTCATTGGGAGACAAGCTGTACTTCGTACCGAACGGCTTGTATGAAAGACAGATGTACTACCGTGCAGACTGGTTTAAAGAAGCTGGACTGGAGGCTCCAAAAACCTGGCAGGAGCTGTATGAAACCAGCAAGAAGCTTACGGATGCTTCCAAGAACCGCTATGGCTTCTCCTTCCGTGGAGGCCCTGGTTCCAACGGAAACAGCGACGCCATGGTCCTTACTTACAATGCGGACAACGTGAATCTGGAGGATTCGATGTTCCTGAAAGACGGTTCATCCATCTTCTCCTCGCCTGCAGCCAAAGACGCGATGGACTTGTATGTAAAGCTGTATAAAGAAGCATCTCCTCCGGATTCCATCAACTGGGGCTTCCAGGAACAGGTTCAATCCTTTACTTCCGGTGTAACCGCTATCCTTCTTCAAGATCCGGACGTTATTCAGTCCCTGCAGGAAAAAATGGAGGAAGGCACCTGGGCAACTGCCCCAATGCCAACCGGCCCTTCCGGCAAAGCGTTGATCGCTGCAGGCGGAGCGGGCTGGGGGATTGCGTCCTTCTCCGAGCATAAGGAAGAAGCCTGGAAGCTGATTGCCTTCCTGTCGAATCCAGAGCAAAATACCGCTTTCTCCAAAGACTACGGTTTGATTCCGATTCACACAAGTGCAACGGAAGATGAGTTCTTCAAAACAGGACCGTACAAAACGCTCATCGACGCCAGCAACATGCCTGAAACCTTCGTGAACTACAAACCGGCGTTCCAATATCCGGGAACCGGCCAATGGTCTCAGGTCAGCATGGAAAGCCAGCAATCGCTGCTGCTTGGCCAGACTACTGTCGAAGATACGCTTAAGAAGTGGAATGACTTCTGGGTTGACCAGAAATCCAAGCTCAAATAAGAGACGCTTAACAGGTAAATAAATAATATACAAAAGGTAATGGGCGGCCGCACGCATAAGCCGTCCATTACGCTTTTATCCAAGGTGGTGCGCCTGTTGAAAAATCAGAAAATGTTCATCGGACTCAGTCTTCTGCCAGCGCTGGTGCTGGTCCTGGTATTTACGTATTACCCCTTTATCAAAGGGATTATTATGGCCTTCCAGGATTATAAACTCTTCGACCTTCGAAACATCCAATTCGTCGGGTTCGACAATTTTACCGCAGCTTTTAAAGACCCTAAATTTCTGACCGCTTTATCCAACAGCGCTTATTGGGTCGGATTCTCGCTGGTATTCCAGTTTCTGTTCGGATTGCTGCTGGCGATGGTGCTGCGCAAGCCGTTTCGCGGACGGGGAGTATATCAGGGATTCGTCTTCTACTCATGGGCGCTTTCGGGATTTCTCATCGGGTTGATCTGGAAATGGATGTTCAACTCGCAGCTTGGCGTTATCAATGATATCCTGCTCCGTCTTGGCATCATTGATGTTCGCATAGGGTTTCTGTCGGATCCGAATTGGGCGTTGTTCTCGGTAATTGTCGTCAATATCTGGTATGGAATCGCCTTCTTTGCCATTATGCTGCTGGCTGCTCTGCAATCGGTGCCATCGGAGCTGTATGAAGCGGCGGATATGGACGGAGCCAATGCCTCGCGCAAATTTTTCAACGTGACGCTGCCTTATATTTTCCCGACGATCATTACCACGACGCTGCTCAGAGCAATCTGGATTTTCAATGATCCGGCTATTATTTACGGAATGACGAACGGCGGACCTGCGGGCTCGACGCATATTTTATCCTCGTTCATGCTGGACAAAATCATTTATGGCGGAGATTACGGGGCGGCATCGGCTGTCGGCGTCATCATGATTGTGCTCCTGCTTATGTATACGATATTTTATCTTTCCGTGACGAGGTCTGAGAAAGTGGGGGATTTTTGATGAAATCTCGTGTGCTTCTGATATCCAAAATCCTGTTCCTGGCGCTTAACTTTCTCGTCATGGTATTTCCGCTGTACTGGATCGTCATTACCTCCCTGAAGCCGCAAAAAGATATTTTCTCGTTCCCGCTGCGGTATTGGCCCAAGGAACTGACCTTTAGCAACTATGCGAATATTTTCAAAATCTCCAAATTTCACATTTACATGGGCAACAGCCTGCTGATTGCAGTGTCCGCCGCAGTCGTTGTCCTGATTATCGCGATTCTCAGCGCTTATGTTATGGCCCGCTTTCGCTTTCGCGGACACAAGCAGATCATGCTTGGCTTCTTCCTGACGCAAATGCTGCCGGGCTTTGTCGCGCTGGCGCCGTTGTATCTCCTGATGAGCCGGCTGGATCTGATCAACAACCGCATTTCGCTCGTGCTCATGTACACGGTATCCTTGATCCCGTTCTCCACCATTCTGCTGCGCGGGTTTTTCCAGCGTATTCCATCCAGCCTGGAGGAAGCGGCCATGATCGACGGCTGTTCAAGGCTCTCAGCATTATTCCGCATTATTATTCCTGTCATGCTGCCGGGAATCGCTTCAACGTTTATTTTCGCTTTTGTACAGAACTGGAATGAGCTGTTTATGGCGGTGATGTTTATTGACACCGATGCGCTCAAGACGCTTCCTGTGGCGATGAATTCTTTTGTATTGAAATATGATGTGGATTGGGGCTCCATGTCCGCCGGTACCGTTCTGTCGGTTATCCCCACAATCCTGCTGTTCGCTGTAGCTCAGCGGTTTATTGTAGAAGGCTTGACACAAGGAGCGGAAAAAGGGTGAGTCATTCAATGGGAGAATCAACTGCAGACACCGAAACAAAAAAGGTGAGCGAGTATACCCGGGTTGTTTATGATCCGATTGACACCAGACATTATGGCGCCATCCATACCCCGATCTACCAGAACAGCCTGTTTGCCTTTGAAAATTACGATCAGTTCGACCAGGCCTTCCAGGATCTGCAGGCCATTCCCGTCTACTCCCGCGGTCATAATCCGACGGTGCGGTATCTGGAGAATAAGATTGCCGATCTGGAAGAAGCGGAAGAGGCCAAGTGCTTCTCGTCGGGGATGGCTGCCATAACGGCAGCGATTCTGTACACTGTCAGTCAAGGTGATCATATTATATGCGTGAATCAGGTGTACGGTCCGACGCGCGAATTTCTAGGCGGGTATCTGCAGAAGTTCGGCATTGAGACAACCTTCGTGGACGGAAGCCGTATCGAGGCGTGGGAAGAAGCGGTACGTCCCAATACGAGAATGTTTTATCTGGAAAGTCCGACGACGCAGCTGTTTCAGCTTCAGGACATCCGGGCATGCACGACATTGGCCAAGAGCATCGGTGCCTTGACAATCATTGACAATACATGGGCTACGCCGGTGTTCCAAAAGCCGCTTCAGCTCGGCGTGGACCTCTCGGTTCATTCGATATCGAAATATATCGGCGGGCACAGCGACTGTATCGGCGGCGTGGTGATCGGATCGGCGGCCATAATCAAGGCCTTGTTTAATAAAGAATACATGCTGTTCGGCGGCATCATGACGCCGCAAACGGCAGCGCTTGTATCCAAAGGGCTGCGGACTCTGCCGCTGCGTCTGAGGAGGCATGAAGCCAGCGCGCTGAAGGTAGCCGCTTTTATGCAAACCTTGCCCTTTGTGGTCAAAGTGAATCATCCGGGGCTGGAATCCCATCCCCAGCATCAGCTGGCTATGACCCAGATGTCCGGAAGCACAAGTCTCTTTTCTTTTGAATCCACAATGGAGCTCAGCCGGATCAAGGAATGGGCGAACCGCTTGAAATATTTCAAAATCGCGGTTAGCTGGGGCGGATTCGAAAGTCTTGTAACGGTGAACAAGCTAAATTCTGCTCCAGCGGACAGTCCGCGTGTCGTTGTCCGGATTTATATCGGACTGGAGGAGCCGGAGGACTTGATGGCGGATATCGAATCGGCCTGGAAGCAGGTCGAGGCGCTTGAATTGCCATAACCCGGTCGTCGGGATCAAACGTTATGAAGCTTGCAGAACAGAGCAAAAGCAAAACACCCCGCATCGAGCTGCGGGGTGTTTTGCTTTTTTCCAGGACCATCGCTCCGTGCTGCCGCAAACGTCTGATTATCCTATCCCGGAAGCGACGCAACCAGGGCATTCATCCTGCCGGCGTAAAGCTGGCTGACATGGGTTGCTTCCTTGACTATGGTGTCAAAGTGCTTCACGGTGCCCATTTGCGGATGCTGCCGGTAGATCGTTAATCTTTCGTTGATGAAATGAAAGTCTATCCCCGATAATATGATTCTGATCCACAGATCGTAATCATGGGTGTAGGGAAGCGATTCATTAAACCAGCCGATGGATTGAATCAGCTCCCTGGTCATCATGATCGTACAGCCGTTGACGGGGCAGCCATGGCGAAGCTCAGAGATAAAGGCCTTGGCAGAGGCGTATTTGGCTGATGCCGCCATCGCCGTGATAACCCCATTCTCGTTCATCAGATCGTAATCCGTATGGCTGATCTGAGCGTTTGTCCGCTCCATGTAATCGACCTGCCTGGCTATCTTCTCAGGGCTGAAACGGTCATCCGAGCTGAGCCAGGCCACATACTTGCCGCTTGCCATTCTCATGCCGTAATTGAGCGCGCTCGCAGTCCCGCCATTTGCTTTGCCCAAATAATGTATGCGGGACAGGAAAGGGGCAAGCAGGTGCTGATGCAGGGTTGATCCGTCATCCACGACGATAATTTCGATATTGGGATAGGTCTGGTACAAGGCGCTCATCACGGCCTGATCAATATAAGGATCATTATAGAAAGGTATAATGATAGATACTTTCGGAGTCATTATCTCTCACCTCACATCCTTTTTTCTTCCCAGTATATGAGGACAGGGTATATGCAGGCACGGCAATTGGCGGCATGCATTCGACCATATTGCGTGTCATGCATGCACACGGTCTGGAGCGGCCCGGAGATCGGGGCAGCCTCAGTTGTATGCGCGAAGCCCAAGTGCAACCAATATATTCACCATATCTGCGGCGTAACGGGCCAATGAGAAATGGCTGCGGATATGCTGCTGGGCCTGCTCGCGCATTTGCTCGGTATGGGCGCGGTTTTTCATCATCAGCCCGGCTTCCCTTACGCCCTCCTCAACCGTTCGCGACATGAAAAATTTTCCTGTGCGGTTGTGCTCAATAAAAGTGCGGACGCCATCAGAATCAGTGGACAGCACGGGACAGCGGCAGCTCATGGCTTCCGCAACGGCATATCCGAAGCCCTCAATGAAGGAGGTGGAAATCACCATCCCTCCGGAATCTCCGATAGCAGATAAATAAAGAGGCATATGATCATGGGGAACATTGGACCGCACAACAAGGTTAGGCGCCAGATGAAGCTCATGTACCAGATTGTTGAAGGCATCCCGCTCTCCCGGTTCGAAAATAAAAGCATCCTCGAACATCCATATTTGGAGGAGCGGCTTTTTCATCTTGAGAGCTGCGGCAATAGAGAGGAAGAGCCGCCAGTTCTTGTTGGCTTCAAGCCGGCCAATCCAGCCCACGATAGGCGCCCCGGAAGGGTTCAGCCATTGCGCATGCTGGTACGTAAAGCGATCGGTATCTATCATATTTTGCACATAGAATCTTGGAATGTCGGAAAGATGGGCTTGAAAAAGCTCCATAAGGTGTGAAGTGGGGGGGCTGATAGCGGCCTGTGCGTACAATCGGATGAAAAGGGAGGCAAAAGCAAGCGTACCGCTTGCTTGCTCACGAGTGCCAAGGCCCTGCGCTTCATACAACAGCGCTCCCGTATAGCCAAGGCCTCTGATCCTCTGCAGCATCAAATGATCGCAGGTAACAACGATTGCGTTGTAATTCCCTGCTGCAAGAACGTTGCGGATTTCATTGTCGTCATTTGTAATGAAATGTGAGACCTCTGCCATGTTTTGCCGTCCGGCGCCATCCCACAAATAGAGGACATGAGCCTCTATTCCAACCATCCGTAAAGCTCTGCAGCGAAGCCGGTTAAGAGTCTCAATTCCTCCGCTTGGCACATAATAGGTAAACAGCAGCTTCATCTATCATTCCTCCTTCGTTATTCCATCCCGCAGCATCTATATGTTCCATAGTATGTCTGAAACAGCGCCTCTGGTATGGTTCCTTGTCCTGTCATGGCAATTGACAGGACATGAATAACGATCGGGTGGGAAATAGCCGCTTACGGGCAGGTAAGAATTACAGGCTCCATTCAAGAAGGACGGCCGCTTCGGTCAACCCGCCGCCAAAACCATAAAGCAGACAGAGATCCCCTTTATTTATACGACCGTCGCGGATGGCCAAATCAAGCGCAAGCGGTATGGATGCGGCAGAGGTGTTGCCGAACAGCTCCATGCTTGCCAAGGTTTTCTCAAGCGGTATGCCCGTTCGCTCGCAGACGGATTCCACGATGCGCATGTTGGCGCTGTGGGGAACGAACCAGTCTATCTCCTCCGTTGTCCGGCCGTTGTTCTCCAGCAAAGCGGTTATTCCTTTGGGCACCTGGGTTACCGCCCATTTGTACACCTCGCGGCCATCCTGAACAATTTTGCCAGTAGTTTGAATAGGATGCCCATCAATATCGGCAGAGAGGCTTGAGCGATATAAATGATGACCGCTCGCTCCGCTGGTTGCGGTATAGGAGCCAAGCAGCGTGCCATCCTCGGTCCACTCCAGCAGCGCAGCGCCAGCCCCGTCGCCAAAGAGGATGCAGGTGGAACGGTCGGTGTAATCGGTCGCTTTGGATAAGGCATCCGCTCCGATAATGAGTATTTTACGGTGAACGCCTGTCAGCAGCAGTCCGTTGGCCAGCTGAAGCGCGGCGACGAAGCCGGCGCATGCGGCCTGAATATCCAGCGCACCGCATGAACGGATGCCGAATTTGGCCTGAACTCTGGCAGCCATGCTGGGGAAGAACGTATCCGGGGTGGAAGTTGCCACGATGATATAATCCACATCCGCAAGGTTCACTGCATAACGCGCTTGCATATTGGCGACAGCAGCGTAGCACAAGTCGCTGCAGTATTCATCATCGGCCGATATGCGCCGCTCCCTGATGCCGGTGCGTTGGACAATCCACTCGTCGCTTGTGTCCACGAGCTTCTCCATATCATTGTTCGTGAGTATCCGATCGGGTACATAAACGCCAAATGCGGTAAGCTTGGTTTGCGATTTAAGGGCGGAAAGCGTCATTTTATCGTCTCCTTGATATCAGGTATTAGTACCAGGTTCTAATTTATACTTTAACTTAAAAGCAATGGTGCTGTCAATGAAGGTAAGGTACACTATTTATACGACAAAATTCGTCAATTTACGGCATGAGAACGGAGGAAGGTGGGTGGGCAATGGAAAACCGGAGGTTCATTTGGTCATGGAGAAACAATTTGCGCTTTCCAAATCCCGCATATGGGAAATTCTCTCTAATACGAATCGTATAAACCGGGCAATCGGGCTCGATCCCGTCATTCGCGGGGAGCTGCGCGATCACCGTTCCATAAGCCGGGCAATGAAATCAACCGCGCTGCGTCTGCTGCCTATGGAATGGCAGGAATATCCGTTTGAATGGCAGGAACGCCATTGGTATGAGGTCTACCGTCATTATTCGCGGGGGCCAATGAAAACATTCCGTTCCGGCATTCAGCTCAGTGAAGCGGATAACGGCGGGGATGGAGAGCCGCTCACTAATGTGAAGCTGTACTCTACAGTTACTACCGCTAATTGGGCCATGTACCTACCTGTGAGGCTGCTCGCCAGCCAGTCGATGAAGAAGACCTTTCAATATATTGAAAGAGCAATTGCGGCTGATTCTTACAATCGAGTCCCGAGCCTGCCTGCTGCCGGCAAAGCGCCGCATGCGCCAGGCGTGAATGCGCAGAGACTATCCGAGCTGATGGAGCGGCTTGCTCCCCTGGGTTTTAAGCAGACTCTGCTGCAGGAGCTTGAAATGCTTGTCCTGAACGGGCATGAGGACGACACAGCGGATATCAGGCCATTTGTTCTGGCCGCCAAGTGGAAAGCAGAGCGAAATGAGGTGCTGAAGCTCCTGCTTCATGCGACTACGCAGGGCATGTTCAATATGGAGTGGCGGCTCATTTGCCCCAATTGCCGCGTTGCTGAAACGGGGGCTGACCGGCTTTCCGCAATTCATGAACGGTATCACTGCGAATGGTGCGGAATCGATTACGAGGCAATGTTCGACCGTTATGTTGAGCTCTGCTTCTTCGTACATCCGGAAATCCGGCGTTCCGCGCGGGCTGTCTATTGCATAGGGGCTCCGGCCTTCTCGCCCCATATCTTCACGCAGCGTCTGATAGGTTCCGGAGAACGTACGGACTTGGAGCTGCCTGAACAAGACATTAACTGGAAAATACGCATTCTGCGCAGCAATGAATGGATTCATTTGAAGCTTGATTCCGCTCCGCAAGAACAGCAGCATGATAAGGATAGTCATCCAGTAACGGAGGTTACTATAAATAAACAGGGCTGGGCACAGGAGAGTGCGGCCGGTTATTGTGGCGGCGGCATCCGGATCGCAAATGAACGCGATCATGAGGTGATTGTCGTTATTGAACGCGAAGGCTGGGATGATCTCGTGGCGACAGCTTCTCATGTGACCCTGCTGCCCGAATTTCGCAGCCTGTTCTCATCGGATGTGCTTGCACCCGGACAGCAAGCGGGAATTTCCAGCCTTACTGTCCTGTTTACCGATCTTTGCGGCTCCACGGCTTATTATGAACGGGTTGGAGACGCCAGCGCGTATGGATATGTCAGGCAAATGTTCGACTTCTTGTCAGAGACGATCGAGCTTCATGGAGGAGCGGTTGTCAAAACCATCGGGGATGCTGTGATGGCTGTATTTGACCGGGCGGAGGACGGCATGGCAGCTGCTCTGGATATCCAGAAGTCCTGGCAGGCAGAAGATGGATTGGACCTTCGCATAGGGCTCCATCACGGTCCGGCGGTGGCGGTCGGCATGAACGGGCGCAATGATTATTTTGGGCGGACAGTCAATATGGCGGCGCGGATTCAGGCTTTGGGCAATCCCGGGGAAATCGTGCTGGAAGCCAATATGTACAACCAGCTTTTCCGGAGGATTGAGATTGCTGCCGATTCCTACAGCTCACATTCCTTTGTTGCCGCATTGAAGGGAATGAAGGAGCCGGTTCAACTGGTTCGCGTCCAGCATCACAACATGAGGATGTCCGGTTGATCTAAAAAAGTTACCAGCATAGAGCCTCCCCGTTCGGCGAACGCTATAAGCGGGCCGCAACATAAGTTACGAAACGGAGGATGGCATATGCAGCGCAAATGGATCATGCTCATGGCAGTGGCTGCAACAACAATGCTCGCCGGCTGTTCGGACAAGCACGGAGAGCTTGGAAACAAGAACATCCGGCAAAACAGCATTACCTACGACATGAATGGCAACCGTATCATGAATAAGCGCTTCGCCAACGATCAGATGAATGAAATGAATCGTATGGACGGCCGAAGGCTCAACAGCAATAATATCATTGGCGCCCATAAAAATTACCGCCTGGAAATGAGCAGCGACATCGCGGCCCGGATCGCTGCCATGGAAGAGGTGGACAAATCGTTTGTGATGCTGACGGATAACAACGCTTATGTTGCCGTAACCTTGAAGGATTCCTCAACTCATACGCAGCACGGCACCGTCATGGAAAAAAATCTGCCCAAGGGCAGAACCGCCCAAAGCTATATGCGGCCTCTTGCGAATACCATGCCGGAACATCACGGCAAGGAATTGGCGCATGGCTTGAAGCAAAAGGTAGCCCATAAAGTAAAACAGATAGCGCCTCAAATCGAGCATGTATATGTGTCGGCCTCGCCGGATTTCGTTCACCGCATGAGCTCCTATTCGGAAGATGTGAAATCCGGCCATCCCATTCAGGCCTTTATTACCGAATTCAATGCCATGGTTGACCGTGTGTTCCCTGTCCGGCCCAAACCATAAATTTCTCTGATTGGAACTGACAACAATCTCTGCCGGCAGCCTGCCGCATGGGTTGTTGTTTTTGTTTTACCGGTCGAAGGATATTCATGTTATTCCCTGATGATTGGAACAGCATTCCGTGAATCCATGAATCCAACTATTTTATCCTCTTGTGCATTGATGCTCTTAATCGGTTACCAATGAGGAACAAAACTGGCTGAGGCTGGTTCCCATTTTGTTTTTGAACATGCGTCCAAAAGTATGAACATCGGCATAACCGACGGCGCAGGCAATCTCGCTGATCGACATCTTGGTTTGCAGCGCAAGCTCCTTGGCACGTTCAATCCGGACACGGCTTAAATACTCGAACGGCGTCACGCCAAATGCGGAGCGAAACTTGAGAATGATGTAATTGCGGCTCAGACCGGACAGCTCCTCCAGCTCATGATGCGTAATCTCGCGGTTATAATGGGCAGCGATAAAATTGCGGATCAACACCATTTTGGTTTTGATTTTCTGCTGGCCTTCCGTCTTCGTCTCCCGGTCTTTTTTCCAATTGGACAAGTCCGAGAGAAGCTCCATAAGAAGCCCCTGACACTGCGAATGATGGGTAAGTCCGGGCTGATGATAGTGGGTGATAAGCTGCGTCAGCTTCTTCTCGATCGCTTGACCGTGGAAGTTGCCGAGCAGCCGATTTTCCCCGAGGAGCTGTTCGAGAGGGTACTCCGTATCGCCAAAATGAAACAGGATGGAAAGGCAAATATATGGCTCCCCGGGAAGCTTCCGCAGCTCATGCAGCTGATAGGGGGAATGATAAATCAAATCGCCGCGCCGGGTCATAATCTTATGGCCTTCAATTTCATATTCCGCCATTCCATCCACGACATATTGAAACTGATAATTGCTAAGCCTGCGCGGCGGAATCCCCCAATCAGCCGGCGAATGAAACAGATGGGCAAGTGTAATATAGGGCGGGAAAAAATACATCCCGGCCGCATGCTCGGGCAGGGAATGAACGAAAACGGGAGCCGGTACGTCAGACATCATAGTCCCTCCATCAGAATAATGGCAGCGCTGTCAACCTGATTATCATTATAAAAGCTATTGTGTGATATCGGCAACCTTATTGTTACTTTAAGCTAAATACATCACCTGCCGCATCTCTTATACTACAGGTAAACCATTACCTGATGCCACAAAAGGAGAGAGCGAGCATGAACACGTCAAATATGGAAATGCCGATCGCGGATGCACAGCTTCAGGACAGCATTAATGAGGAACAGGCGAAGTTTTTCCTGGATAACGGCTTCCTTGTTATTCGTCATGTTCTGGTGGATGAAGAGCTTCGGATCGTCCAATCCGAGATGGCCAAGCTGTATGACAAAGGAGTGGCCGGTGTCAGCGGGGATCCCGACTATATGTACGGTACGGGAGTGAAATCAGGCCAACCGATTCTCAAACGTGTTGAATATGTGATTGACAAGAGCGATCCCATGAAGGCGCTGCTGGGTCATCCTTTTATTCTCCGTTCCGTAGAGAAGCTGCAGGGGTCCAATTTCATTCCCACCTGGGATTCGATGGTGCTGAAGGCACCGGATGAGGGTGTCATTGTTCCCTGGCACCGGGATGCGGCTGTTCCGGATGGGTGCGAGGACAAACGGCCGATTTTTAATGTGGATTTTTATTTGGACGAAGCCGACTTGCAGACCTGTCTCTGGGTGATTCCCGGCAGCAGCAGCTGGTCTCCGGAAGCTTCGGATGAACGCTGCAGACGTCCGGGCTTTTCCACCGAGGATGCCATCCCCGTGCCGATGCAGCCTGGCGATGTGATTTTTCATAATATTCTTGTTTTGCACGGCTCTCCGGATGGGGACGGCAATCCGCTCCGGCGTACGGTTTATTATGAATTCCGTCCAGGCGAAATTGAGGCGGGCTTCGGTCCGCACACGCTGGAATACCTGGCGCTCAAGCAGAATGTGCTGTATGACTGCATCGAGCGCCGCAAGCATACCGCTTATGCCTCCGGGGAGAAACCGTTTGACTACAAGCCGACCGGCGGCTTTGCGATCAGGCAAAAAACCAAGCCGCTGCAGTACCGCTACCCCCACGAAACGTACTGGCGGCGCTAGGCAGGATAAGCCGAGATGAACGATAATAAGCAATAGAAAAAAGGCTGCGAGCAACGCTCGCAGCCTTTTCCTTTTGCATACCGCCCAATTTTGGGAACGACCGCACCACTGCATGCGCCTCTTCATATTATAAGTTGACTGTATCCCTTAACCTTGTTAAACCATAAAAACCCGAGCAAGGAGGGGTGACAAAAATTGAAGGGCAGCGACCAGAAAAGCAAGTTTCTCCTAACTCATCGTGAACGAGAGGTTTTTGAATTATTGGTTCAGGACAAAACGACCAGAGATATCGCGCAGCAATTATTTATAAGTGAGAAGACTGTGCGGAATCATATTTCTAACGTTATGCAAAAATTGAACGTTAAAGGTCGTTCGCAAGCGGTTGTCGAGCTAATCAAGCTTGGGGAATTAATTATTTGACCTTTTCCTCGCTAACCTTGCAAAGCCTTCTCGTCTTAGCTTTCCTAGTTGGAAGCTAATGCGTGAAGGTTTTTTGACGGGATCAGGCTTCTTTATTTATAAATGGAGTAAAAATAGCTACCTGTTTTTCCGATATATGGATTAAGACGGAAAAAAAGGGGAGAAAATAATGGCTCGTCGTAAAAGCTGGATGATACTGCAGGAGATTACGTCAAGAGGGCTTATGGGGTTATTGGTAGCGGCAGCCTTTTTGCTGACGTACAGCACCACGAAATCAATTGTTTATGCTGCGGTCGCGGCTGGATTCATAGTGATTTGTTTTATCATCGTACATATGTTTATTCGCAAGCGGAAGGAAGAGAACGCTGCCGGTATGGATATTGCGGATATTAGCATTATGGAGGGCAGTCAGTTTGAGCAGTATCTGGGTTATTTGTTCAAAGCCCAAGGCTACAGCATCGAGATTATTCAAGCTCCAAGCGATGAGGGCACGGTTCTGATTATCGCCAAGGGAGGCAGGAAAATTGTTGTACAGGCTAAACGTCACACCAGTAATATCGGGATTAAAACGATTCAGGAGGCGCAGGCGGCCATTGCTCATTATGGAGTTGCGGAGGCATGGGTGGTTACGGATAGCGGCTTCACGGAAGCGGCCGATACATTGGCCAAATCCAATGCAGTCAGGCTTATACCGCGCGAGCAGCTGATGGAGATGATCCTTGAGCTGAATCCCGAGGCAGCGATTCCTCCAAAATAAGCGGCATAGTCCCTGCTGCGGCTGCTGATATAAAATAAAACAACCCCCACGGTTGGCAGGGGCTGCTGCGCGTGTTTATTCCTGATCAAGGCCGGATGCGGGGGCCGGCCCCTCTTGTTCGTAAGCGATAAGGATGATGTCTTCGCCTGTGCTGCTGGAAAGCTCGCTTTCATATTGCTGCAGCTTTTTTACTGCCTCCGGCGTAAGCTGCGCTGTTTTGTAATCCATTTACTTCTTCCTCCCAAATATTCAATCTTCCCTCTAGTATGTCCGAATGGCCACATTAAATAACTGCGGCCTCCAAGGCTTTCCCGTCAGGGCCGGATGGTCACTCGCGTTCGCAGCGGCACGATTTGCGCCAGGGAAACGACGTCCTCGTTGTACATCCGGATACAGCCTCGGGAAACCTCGCGTCCGATGGAGGAAGGATCATTATTCCCGTGAATGCCATAATGAGGCTTCGACAACCCCATCCAGTAAGCGCCGAACGGGCCGCCGGGATCGGGTTGTTTATTGATAATCGTATATTCTCCGGTTGGTGTTTTCGTCAGCATTTTGCCGATGCCTACCGGATATTCGTTCACTACGATATTGCCGTCAAGCAGATACAGCTTCCTGTCCGACAGATCGACAATGATGCGGTACAGAGGCATTTGTATTTCCTCCTTTGCCACCATCTTATGTGCTGCTCCGGCTGACGGCACAAGACAAAGGCCCAAGCTCCGCCATCTCGGCGGCACCGGGCCTTAAGCGCAATAATCCTATTGGTGCTCCAGTAGATAAGAAAACGGCGCTTTAATGGCACAAGCTTCTGCCGAAGCGATCAGTAAGGCCCGGCCTCGCGCCCCTCCTGCTCCGACAGCTTGACGGCCTGATCCGGATCGGTTTGTCCGCTGGCAATTTTGCGGTCTCCGGCCTGTTTCAAGCCTTCGGAGACACGGCGGCCATATTCGATATCCGCTTCTGTCAAATTTCCGATCATCCGATCCCGGATATCGCTGTTGCATTTCAAGAACGCATCGACCAGATTGGCAATCAGCTCGTCCTGCTCCCAGGCCTCGAAGGAACGAAAGGTTTCGCCGGCCTGGCTGAAATTGTTCGTGCGTTCAATCGGCTGGCGCACCAGGCTGGCCTCATAGCGCGGCTCATGATCCCGTCCGGGTTTCGCTGCTTCCTGCAGCCCGCCCATACCGGAAGGCTCATAGTTGATATGCGGATTTTGCCCCGGAGCCCGGTCCATATAAATTTGCATCTGGCCTCCGGATTGATTGGTGGCTACCTGCGCTTTTGGCGCATTGACCGGCAGCTGCAAATAGTTGGTTCCCACCCGGTGACGCTGGGTATCGGAATAGGAGAACGTCCTGCCCTGAAGCAGCTTGTCGTCCGAGAAGTCAAGGCCGTCGACCAATACCCCCGTGCCGAAGGCAGCCTGCTCCACCTCCATGAAATAATCCTTGGGATTGCGGTTGAGCGTCATTTTTCCTACCGGGAGAAATGGAAATTGATCGGTTGGCCACAGCTTGGTCGGGTCCAGAGGATCAAAATCAAGTTCGGGATGCTCGCCATCGCTCATAATTTGCACGCACAGCTCCCACTCGGGATAGTCGCCGCGTTCAATCGCTTCATAGAGATCCAGTGTGGCATGGTTGAAGTTAAGCGCCTGGATGGCGTTGGCCTCCTGCTGCAGCAGGTTTTTGATTCCCTGCTTCAGGGGTTCCCAGTGATATTTGACAAGCACAGCATCTCCGTTCTGGTTGACCCATTTGTATGTATTGACGCCAGAGCCCTGCATTTGCCGGTAATTAGCCGGAATTCCCCAGGGCGAGAAGAGGAAGGTAATCATATGCGTGGCTTCCGGACTGAGCGAGACAAAATCGAAGAAACGCTCCATATCCTGCACATTCGTAACAGGATCAGGCTTGAAGGCATGTACCATGTCGGGAAACTTTAGCGGATCGCGGATAAAGAAGATCTTCAGATTGTTGCCGACCAAATCCCAGTTCCCGTCCTCGGTATAAAATTTTACGGCAAATCCGCGCGGGTCGCGCAATGTTTCCGGAGAGTGGGTGCCATGAATAACCGTAGAAAAACGCACGAAGACCGGGGTTTGTTTCCCCGCTTCCTGGAACAGCTTCGCCCTCGTGTAAGTGGAGGCAGGCTTATCGCCCGCTTTGCCATAAGCTTCAAAAATGCCATGGGCTCCTGCGCCGCGCGCATGTACGACGCGTTCAGGTATGCGTTCCCGGTCAAAATGCGTCGTTTTTTCAAGAAAATGATAATTTTCAAGCGTGCTTGGTCCCCGGTTTCCCACCGTTCTTATATTCTGATTATCCGTCACGGGATGACCTTGCCGGGTCGTCAGTGTCGGAGGAGACGCTGATTCGACATGATTGTTGCTGTTCTTATCCACATCCAAACCACCTTTCTGTCTTTCAAAGCATGCCTATTATTCCCTAAACAGGAAGGAGCATTCTAACAGAAATGACGCCTGCAGGCAGTGAACCTTGCAGGAGCTGCGAAGCGGTGTGGGCTTTGTTTGCTTTGCTATTTTTTGAAATAAATATTGTGTATTAAAAAAGATATATGATACATTAATGATTGAATAAGATGTCTTATTCGATAGGGAGTGATTTTCATTACATTGTCTGAACGACAAATGGAGATTGTCAAATTAGTAAAACTGCATGCCCCGATCACAGGCGATCAACTGGCGGAAATGATGGGGACAGGCAAGCCCACGCTGCGTGCCGATCTGTCCCTTCTCGTCATGCTGCGGCTGCTGGAGGCGAAGCCGAAGGTGGGGTATTTCCTTGGCGATGCGGGGGCAGGCAGGGAGCAGGCCCTTAAACGATGGGAAGGCGTGCTGGTCAAGGATGTGCAGGGGATGCCGGTTAATGTTTCGGAGACTGCTTCGGTGCATGATGCGGTGATCAGCCTGTTTATGGGCAATGCGGAGGCGCTGACCGTGGTCGATGACCAGCAGCGTTTTGTCGGTGTGGTTACGGCGCGGGATTTGCTCAAGATTACACTGGGAAACAGCAATCCGGCTGCAATTCCGGTCAGTATGGCTATGAACAGGCTGCCTGCCATTGCCGCATTGAAACCGGATCAGCCGCTGCTTGAGGCCGTGAACAAAATGCTTATCCATGAGCTTGACGGTCTTCCTGTTGTAACCGGGGAGGACAGCTATTCCCGCCGAGGAGAGGTAACCGGATGGATCAGCAAAACCAACATCCTTCGCTGGATGACGGAATAATTGCAGCCAGGATTGGAGGACGCAGCAGTTGGATAATCTGGAGAACAGGCCCCATCGCATTTACATATGTTCGGATGCGGTAGGAGAGACCGCTGAAGCGGTCGTCAATGCAACTATGAGGCAATTTGCCAGCGAGCAGGTCAAATTAAAGCGGTTCAGCCATATCAAGACGGAGGATGAAATCGCCGAGATCGTGGAAGAAGCATCGATTGGCCAAGGCTTCATCGCCTATACGCTTGTCCAGCCGGAGCTGCGCGAAGCCATGAAGGAAGAGGCGCTGCGCAGAAGTGTCCGGGCCATCGATGTTCTGGGGCCGATGATGCAGGCATTCATAGATACGTTCAATGATTCGCCCAAACGCAAGCCCGGCCTTCTGCACACGCTGGATGACGATTATTTCCGCAGAATTGAAGCCATTGAGTTCGCGGTCAAGTACGATGACGGCAAAGACATGCGGGGTCTGCTGCTCGCTCAGGTTGTATTGATCGGGGTTTCCCGCACATCAAAGACGCCGTTGAGCATTTATTTGGCCCATAAAGGCGTCCGGGTTGCGAATTTGCCGCTGCTTCCGGAAGTCAAGGTGCCGCCTGAGCTGAAGGAAGGGAATAAGCTGATTGTCGGGCTGACTATGAGTCCGGATCAGCTGAGCGGCATTCGAACGGAACGGCTCAAGGCGATGGGCCTGCCCTTCTCGGCGCAGTATGCTTCCCTGGAGCGCATTCATGCAGAGCTGCGATATGCGGATATGATTATGCAGTCGCTTCGCTGTCCGGTCATTGACGTAACGGAGAAGGCCATTGAGGAAACGGCGGGAACGATCATCGGCTGGCTGCAGGAAATGGTCTGATAAATTAGAAGAGCGAGCTTGGGGAGAGGGGATAGAAGCATGGAACGCGAATTAGCGCTGGAGATTGTCAGGGTTACGGAGCTTGCCGCATTGGCGGCAGCCCCTTGGATGGGCCGGGGAGACAAGCATCATGCCGATGAGGCGGCCACCAATGCCATGCGCGGCATGCTGGATTCCGTTTCGATCCGGGGTACCGTAGTCATTGGCGAGGGCGAGATGGACGAGGCGCCGATGCTGTATATCGGCGAGTCAGTCGGCAGCCTGCAGGGGCCAGAGGTTGATGTGGCTGTCGATCCATTGGAAGGAACGGAGCTTGTCGCCAAAGGGCTGAATAACGCGCTCGCGGTTATCGCGGTGGCGCCGAAGGGACATCTGCTGCACGCCCCGGATATGTATATGGAGAAGCTGGCGGTCGGTCCATCGCTGGCCGGTAAGCTGAGCATCGACGATCCGATCCGCACGACCGTAGAGAAAGCTGCCCTTGCGCTGAATAAGCAGGTTTCGGATTTGACGGTTATTCTGCTGGACCGGGAACGCCATGGATCTTTAATCCAAACATTGAGGGAAGTAGGCGTCCGGATCAAATTATTGTCTGATGGCGATGTTGTAGGAGCCATTGCTCCTGCTTTTGCCGAGACCGGTATTGACCTGTACGTGGGTTCTGGAGGCGCTCCGGAGGGTGTGCTTGCCGCTGCCGCGCTCAAATGTCTGGGCGGGGAAATTCAAGGGAGATTGATGCCCGAGAATGAGGAGCAGTCCCAGCGCTGTATCGAGATGGGCTTATCCGATCCGCGCAAGCTGCTGCGGATGGATGATATGATCGGCACGGGCGATGTTATTTTTGCCGCGACGGGCGTTACGCCCGGCGAATTCTTAAGCGGCGTGCGGATGCTGCCCGATCAGCGGGCGGAAACCCATTCCATCGTCATGCGCGCTAAGACGCGGACGATCCGTTATATTAAATCGCTGCATTACCTGCCTAATAAGCCGCTTTTGGCGGATTTAAAGCATTAAATCAACTAAATTGGAGCAAGCCCGCTATTGAAGCTGTTAACCCAAGCGCAAGGAAGGTACTCCTTCGGCGCTTGGGTCTTTTGCATGGAGATGTCGACAACTATAGTATATCATGATATATTATTATGTATAAAGGGAAAGCTGAGGGTCAGGAGGTAACGAAAATCATGAACGAGACGACGTCATCCAAGCCGATGTATGAGAAAATTTTTGATGAAGTGAAACAGCGTATCGTCACAGAAACCTATAAGCTTGGAGAGCGCGTTCCCTCCGAGAAGGAGCTGGCGGAAGCCTATCATGTAAGCCGTATCACCAGCAAGAAGGCGCTTGAGATGCTTGCTGCTGAACGATTGATTGTTCGCAAACCGGGAAGAGGCTCATTTGTGGCCGATCCTGAGACCGATTATATGGAGCCGGAACCTGAATCGGCCGCAAATCCCGCCGGAACCGTTCCCAAGACGATTCATCATGAGGAAATCACAATTGGTCTGATTATTACCGATTTTGGCAACAGCTATGGAACGGGTCTGATCTATGGCATGGAGCAGTCTTCCCGCGACAATGACTGCTTTTTGGTGCTGAGAAGAACCTTCGGCATAGCGGAGAATGAAGAACAATCGATACAGAAGCTGTTGAATCTGGGCGTAGACGGGCTTATTATATTTCCGGCGCAGGGGGAGTACTTCAATGCGGAGATCCTGAAGCTGGTTATCGGCCGCTTCCCGCTTGTTCTGGTGGACCGGCATTTGAAGGGGGTCGCGGCTGCCTCGGTCAGCTCCGATAATATGACAGCTGCGCTCAAAGGCACGGAGTATCTGTTTGACCTCGGACATGCGCATATCTCATTTCTTTCCCCGCCTCCTGTGGATACGACTGCCGTGGAGGATCGGATCGAAGGTTTTATCCAAGCGCATGCCAAGCGTGGAATCGCGGTTGATAAGGAGCTTTGGGTCAGCGATCTGACCTCTACGCTGCCGAATTCCTTCAATGATAACAATATTGAGCGCGATATCTCGCGGCTTGTCGCTCATTTGAAGAACAATCCCGCGATAACGGCTTTGTTTGCCATTGAATACAACATCGCGCTGCTGGCAAAAACAGCTGTGGAACGGCTTGGCCTCCGGATTCCGGAGGATATTTCGATTATTTGCTTCGATAGCCCGCCTACTCATCTTGGAGGCGGCTATTCATTTACTCATATGCGGCAAAATGAAGAAGAGATGGGGAGGATTGCCGTGGAGAATGTGCTCAGCATTATGAAGGGGCAAGCCGTTCCCCATAAAGTGACGCTTGAAGCCAGGCTAGTTCCGGGTGAATCGACTGGTCCGGCGAAGCCAGAGCCCGGGGACAGGTAATTCGCTGCAATAACAGAATAGCCATGAGCTGCTGTTCTTGAAAAAACCTGTCCCCTGGTCATACCCCCGTCAAGCAGACATTAGAAAAAAACTAAGCTGCCAGCGCGCACCGGTATTCAATCGGTGCGCGCTGTTTCAATTTGGCTTGAAAACGAGGGTAGTTAAAAAAATAAATGTGCGCTCCCACTGCTAAACTGTCATATCAATTGAAATTCGGACATAATAGTATATTATTATTTAAAATTAAACATATTGACATACATATTTCATGCTAATATACTAAGTTTATGAAAGCGGTTAACGAAATGAAGGAAGGTGAGGCGCTCAAGCTGAATTCAACGGCAGAGACGATGGGAGATACCCGGTGAGTGGCTGCGGGATTCCGCTGCGCAGGTCATACCCTGCCTGATGCCCGCATGAGAGGTGAACAGACAACGGATCGGTATAGGCGCAGCAAATCATTGATTTGAGGACGAAAGAGCAAAATTATGAAAGCGGTTTCAAATTAATTTTTTCTAACCGCCACTAAGTTTTTACTTAATTACTGCAGACTTATTTTGAGCAAAATGAATCACAAAAAAATAAAGCCTGTGCTTCCGAAATAATTTTTGGTTCGCAAGGATGTTTAATCTGATGTCTCACAAAAAAATTTAAGGGGATAAAAAAATGAAGAAATGGTTGGTTACGGCGATTGCACTGGTTATGGCTGCTGTTCTTGCAGCGGGCTGCGGCGGCAATAATGAGTCTGCCGACAAAGGGAACAACGCTGGGGCCGCAAGCGGTGAAGGCAAGAAGACGGAGCTCACGTTCTGGGGAGATTGGGGCGGAGAAGGCCAAAAGCAATTTGAAACCATGGTCGACACATTTAATAAGTCGCAGGATAAAATTCACGTCAAATATGTGCTGCAGCAGGATATGATCACCAAATTTCTGACTGCGGCTACTAATGGAGGCGCGCCTGACGTCTTGTTCTGGGACCGCTGGCGGACATCGCTTTACGCTCCCAAGAATGTCCTTCATCCGGTTGACGAATACCTGACCCGCGACGGCATAGTAAAAGATGACTTTTATAACGAATCGCTGAAAGAGCTCTCTTACAATGATAAATTATACGGCCTGCCGCTTACTGTTGACGCTCGCGCCCTGTTCTACAACAAGAAGCTGCTGGCGGATGCCGGACTCCAGCCTCCAACGACATGGGATGAACTTGAAGCGGCTGCCGCGAAGATGACAAAGTGGAACGGCAATAAACTGGAGACCGCCGGTTTCTCGCTGGGTGATCTCGGATTGTTTAATATGTATCTCCAGCAAGCAGGCGGCCGGATGCTGACCGAGGACGGCAAAACCAACTTCAACAATGAGCAGGGCAAGCAGGTGCTGGAGTTCTGGGACCGTCTGATGAACAAGGATAAAGTGTATAAGGTCGGTTTTGAGCAGGGACTGGGCGAAGGGCAGGATGCGTTTGTAACGGGTAAAGTCGCTATGCTGTACTCCGGGCCATGGATGCTCAGCACTTATAATAAATACGGCAAGGATCTGGAATACGGGATCGTTCCGCCTCCGGCAGGACCGAATGGGGATAAAGGAAGCGTTATGGGCGGGTTTGGTCTCGTTATTCCGGAAGGCTCCAAGCATCAGGATGAAGCGTGGGAATTTATCAAGTGGTGGACGGCCAACAAGGACAATGCCCTGCTGTGGGCCAAAACAAGTCTCAACCTGCCGGGCTTCAAGCCGGCTCTGGAGGATCCGTTCTTCAAGGATGATCCGCAGTGGAAACCATTTATGGACACTCTGGAATTCGCCAGGATCCGTCCTACCCACCCCGGTTACTCCGTGATGGAAACCGATGCGCTGGCACCGAATCTACAGCTTAATCAGCAGAACAAGCAGAGCATTGATGATACGCTGAAGAAAGCCCAGGAGCAGGGCGACAAAATGCTCAAGGACAACGAGATTGTGAAGTAACACGCTTGCAGCCAAGGGAGGTCATGCCTCCCTTTTGCATGCAATCATTAAAGAAGGGGGGAGCTTGGATGGCTTCCATCAGAAGGCTTGAAAAACATCAGGCGAGAACGGCGTATCTGTTTATTACGCCAACGGTGCTGCTGTTCGCGGTATTTACGGTTATCCCCGTCGTGATGGCCTTATATCTAAGTTTTACCAACTACGATGTGGTCAGCCAGAATGACTGGATTGGTCTGGACAATTACCGGCGGCTGATTGAAGATAATCTGCTGTGGAAAACGTTCCGCAATGTATTCCTCTATGCGGTTATCTTTGTGCCGCTTAATATTCTCATTTCGCTGCTTCTGGCAATGCTGCTGAACCGGGCATGGCGCGGTGTCAAGCTGTTTCGGACATTTAATTACCTGCCAACCCTGACATCCTCCGTAGCTGCGGCTACGGTGTGGATCTGGCTGCTGCATCCGGAATTCGGGCTGGTCAACGGCCTGCTGTCCTATGTCGGGATTACAGGACCGGCGTGGGTGTCGCAGACCGGGACGGCCATGCTGTCGATTATTATGGTCACGCTGTGGCAATCGGTCGGCTCCAATATGATTATCTACCTGGCAGGCCTGCAGGGGGTTCCGGATTATCTCTATGAATCGGCGCGTCTTGATGGCGCAAACAAGCTGGATTGCTTCCGGTTCATTACGTGGCCGCAGCTTAGGCCGACTACATTCCTGGTCAGCACAATGTCGATCATCGGCGCGCTGCAGCTGTTTGACCAGGCATTTGTGCTTACGCAGGGCGGTCCGGCCAATGTGACCAAAACGCCGGTTTATCTGATTTATCAGCAGGGCTTTAATCAGCTGCAGATGGGCTACGCGTCCGCGCAGGCCTTTGTGCTTGCTATGGCGATTCTTATCTTCTCGCTGATTAATATGCGGATCACGAAAGCGGAAGAGCCGATCGTATAGAGAGGCTTGCCAAGGAGAAGGAGGATCAAAGAAATGGAGACTAGCGGCTATTCCCCGCTGAAGCGTGGTCTTAGCAAGTCCATTTATTATATTGCTTGTATTGTCATCGCCATCGTGATGTTCCTGCCGTTCTATTGGAGCGTGCTTACGTCCCTGAAGCCGGATGAGGAAATATTCGCAATGCCGATCAAGTGGTTTCCCACGCATCTGACATTCGAGCATTACCGCAAAGCGTTTACGACGGTTCCGTTCGCTTTATTTTTCTGGAACTCGCTGGTGCTTGCCGTATCCGGCGTGCTGGCAAATCTATTCTTCGGCTCGATCAGCGGTTACGCTTTCGCCAAGCTGAAATTCAAGCTCAACAAGCCGATTTTCCGTGTGCTGCTGGCAGCCATGATGATTCCCGGAATCGTGACGATGATTCCGAGTGTTTATGTGATGCGCCATATTCCGCTGGCAGGGGGCAACGATATCCTCGGAAGCGGCGGCATGGGGCTGATGAATTCCTTTTGGGGCATTATTTTGCCGGGAGCATCCGGGACGTTTGCCGTCTTCTTCATGCGGCAGTTCTTCCTGACACTGCCCAGCGACATGATGGAGATGGCCCGGATCGAAGGCTGCGGGGAATTCAAGATTTTCTGGCGCATTTACCTGCCGCTGACAAAGCCAGCGCTTGCGACGCTGAGCATTTTTACCTTTCAGGCGGGCTGGAACAGCTTTTTATGGCCGATGATTGTGCTCAATGATCCCGATAAGGCAACCATCCAGATGGGTCTTCAGGCGTTCTCTTATAATTTTCAGACTGATTACGGACCGATGATGGCGGGCGCGCTTGTGGCGATCCTGCCGATTCTTGTGCTTTTCCTTGCGCTGCAGCGTTATTTTGTGCAGGGTATTGCCTTCAGCGGCACCAAAGGTTAGCGTTTCCCGTTACGCCGCAGCCGCACGCTGTGCGGGGTGTATATGATAGTCAACGAAATTCAACTGGGGACAGACCTGCGGATCCCGAACAACAGCGCGGAGCATGCAGGAAATACGGCAGATCAGATACCAGGGAGAGAAAGCATAATGAATCAACTGGAGCTTGGCATTTGGGGGAAAAGGGCCGATCAGGCGCAGGACGCGCTGGAACATTTATTCTGGAATGAATCGATCGGCATGTACAATATCCAAACCCCTTGTCCGAACGGGGAATGCAACACGATTTTTCATTACTGGTGGATGGCGCATGCGGTGGATGTGCTGGTGGACGGCCTGCTGCGGACCGGCGATGAACGTTATACGGCGCGGCTTGGCGCTTTGCATCAAGGTCTGCTTCACCGCAATGGCGGGGCATGGCCAAATGAGCTTTACGACGATATGGAGTGGATGGCTCTTGCATGGCTTCGCGCTTATCAGGCTACGGGGCAAGAAGTCTATAAAGAGACCGTTCTTATACTTTGGCAGGATATTCAGACCGGTTGGAACGGGCATATGGGAGGGGGCATTGCCTGGCAAAAATCACAGCTGGATTATAAGAATACACCCGCCAACTCTCCGGCTGCCATATTGGCGGCCCGCCTGTATCAAGCCTTTGGCGACGCGAGGGATCTGGAATGGGCGCATAACATTTACAATTGGCAAAAGAAGCATCTGGTAGACCCGGAGACCGGGTTTGTCTGGGATGGAATGAACCGGACCGGGGATGGATCGATCGACAAGGAATGGAAATTCACCTACTGCCAAGGGGTTTATATCGGTGCTGCTGTTGAGCTCTACCGGATCACGAACGAGCAGGTTTATTTGCAGGACGCGCGACGAACCTTCGCTTCGGCTATCAGAGAGCTTGTTAGCGCGGAACATGGCGCGCTGCCGGATGAAGGCGATGGAGATGGCGGACTCTTTAAAGGCATTCTGATCCGCTATACGGCCGAATACGCAAAAGCTGATCCTGACGCGGCTGATGCAGCCGCTTTCCTGAGCACGAATGCCGGGCTTCTATGGGAGAAGGGGAAGTCGGCGGATGAGGCGCTGTTCGGTACGGATTGGACTTCGGCAGCCTCAGGCGTTATCACGCTGAGCTCCCAGCTCAGCGGAATCATGCTGTTGGAGATGATGGCCGGGATGACCAGGAAGCAAGCCATGACAGATAAGCTGGCTGCAGCGGAAAAGGAAAGCTGGCAAGAGCACGCCGGGCGCCTCCAGCAGAGCCTGCAGCGTCATTATTACAATGAAGAGACGGGCATTATGAATCAGTGGTATCCACGCGGGCGCAACCGGGCGGACGACAATTTCTATTACTGGTGGCAGGCCCATGTTATCGATGTGCTGGCAGACGGTTACGAACGAACGGGCGATGCTGTTTACGCCCGGCGAATTCAGGACTTCAGCAGAAGCCTTCGCGCCTATAACGACGGTTCCTTCCTCCATAATTATTATGATGATATGGAGTGGATGGCCCTTGCGCTGCTGCGGGCATACAAGATTACCGGCAATGAGGAATATAAGAGCAGCGTGATGGAGCTGTGGACCGATATCAAGACAGCTTGGAACAGTCATTGCGGGGGCGGGATGGCTTGGAAGAAAGACCAGACCGATTATAAAAACACCCCTGCCAATGCGCCTGCCGCGATTCTTGCCGCCCGCCTGTATGGAATGCTCCATGAAGAGGAATATTTAGAATGGGCAAAACGCATTTACGATTGGAATAAAGAAAATCTGGTTGATCCTGCCACCGGCTTTGTATGGGATGGAATGAACAGACGGGGCGACGGTCAAATCGACTATGATTGGGAATTTACTTACTGCCAAGGGATATTCCTGGGAGCCGGACTGGAGCTTTACCGCAGCACGGGTGACCGGGCCTATGCGATTGAAGCGAAGCGGACAGCCGAAGCTTGCTTGAACCGCCTATGCAATCCGGATACGATGATGCTTCCCGATGAAGGCATTGACGATACCGGTCTGTTCAAAGGCATTCTGATCCGGTATTTGGTGCAGCTCTACCAGCAGTTCCCGGAGAACGCGCGGATTCAAGCGGTAATTCTGGTCAATGCCGGGCGGTTATGGGATGGAGGACTGGACAAGGAGCTCGATCTGTGCGGGCCATCGTGGGAGAAGAAGCCGCAGCTGCCTGTTCAGCTGAGCGTCCAGCTCAGCGGCATAATGCTTCTGGAGGGGGCCGCCATCGTGCAGGGTATGAGTCGCTAAGACGAGTATATTCAATTAACGTGAAGCCATTTAAGGAGGCGAGTTCTAATGTCCGAACACAATCATGCCGCTTTTAAAGACGGTGAAGTACGTGCCGAGATGATTCCTGATGTACTGAACCGGATCGACAAGGATGAAAAGGAGAACATCCTCCAGGATTTCGATGAATTCCGTTCCTATCTGGCGAGCCGCATTCATATGGCGGAAGCGATGGGATTGAATGAAGAACAAATCGCAGTGGCGGCGCAGAAGATCGCAGACTACCTGGCCGGACACGAGCATCCGCACAATGCGGAGGAGCAGCTGCTGCAGGAGCTGTGGAAAGTCGGGCGTGAGGACGAGCGGCATATGCTGGCTCATATGCTTGTCCGCCTGGCTCATTCAGACAGGCATTTGCAATAGAGGTAAGTCCGTCCGGAGTTGTTGACGAAAAGCAGATAACCTGCGGGCTCTGTCTGGACGTTTAAGCAAAAAACAGGCAAACAACAAACACCCGGACCGCCTGAGCATTTCAGGAATCCGGGTGTTTGTACTTAAAATATCGACCAATCGAAGGTCTCCGACATCGTCTCCAGCAAATGAACGCCGCCTGTGCTGTTCCCCTTTTCGCCCAGGGCAGGTCCAATAATCCCGATGCCGAGCTTGCCGGGAATAAGGGCGAGAATGCCCCCGGACACGCCGCTTTTGGCGGGAATTCCCGCACGGATGGCAAATTCGCCGGAGGCGTTGTACATCCCGCAGGTAATCATGAACGTCTTGGCAATCTGCACGTAACGGCGGGGGACCAGCTGGACGCCTGTCACCGGATCTGTTCCTCCGCAGGCGAGCAGAAGCGCCATCCTCGCAAGCTGGGCGCACGTGATTTCAACAGCGCAGTGCTTGAAGTAAACATCAAGCACCTCTTCGACATCGGTCGCCGCGTCGAGCACTTCGTTATCCTTCAGGAAGTAGGCAAGCGAACGGTTGCGGTGGGCCGAGGCGGACTCCGACCGGTACACCGCCTCATTATATGCAAGATCGGCGCCTCCGGCCGCCTCGCGCAGAAACTGCATGATCCGCCCTGTCCTGGCTTCCGGCGTAGCCCCATGGATAAGCGAGGTCACGGCGATAGCGCCTGCATTGATCAAGGGGTTGAAGGGCTTTCCCGGTTCTACCAGCTCAAGCTTCAGCATAGAGTTGAAATCATCGCCGGTCGGCTCCATGCCGACCTTGGCGAACACGCCTTCCTCGCCATTGTCCATGAAAGCGAGAAGAAGAGTAAATACCTTCGAGATGCTCTGCATCGTAAAGGGAAGGTCCACGTCTCCAGCCGTCGCCGTTTCCCCATCCGGCCCCATTGCAACAATGCCGAGCGCGTCCCCCGGAGCTTTGGCCAGCTCGGGAATATAATGGGCTACTTGTCCCTTTTCCGCATAGATGCGGCTTGCTTCGATCCAGTCCGGAAGCTGTAGACGCAGCTGTTCCATCATTGCCTTCACTTTCCCCTCTGCTTATCGTTTTCCACTCCAGTTTAAGTCCCGCGGCCAGCAAGAAGCAAGCCAAGAGCTTGAAGAAACGGGAAATTTGTGCTACCTCCTGCATAAACATTAGTGTACAATGATGGAAGAATTTCGAACCTATATTTAGCAGGAGGAGCTATGTTCAAAATATTAGGCTTTATATTTCTGTGGCGGCTGCTCGGCAACCCGTTTCTCGCTCTTCTTGTGCTGCTCATTATCCTATATGCCCTGGACCGCCGGTATGTCGGCCTTTTTCCCAGCTTTGTGAAACCGCTGAAGCGGCGCGGAGCCATCCGGCGGCTGCGTCAGCAGGTGAATATGAATCCCAATGATGTGCCTGCCAAGCATGAGCTGGCCAGGCTGTTAATTGAAAGGAAACAGTATAAAGAAGCCAAGGAATGGCTGATGCCGCTGCAGGATGCGTTGGAGAATTCAGCGGAGTTCTGGGACGATCTGGGCACATGTCTGGCCCATCTTTCAGAACCGGAGGCGGCGGAGGCGGCGATCGGCAATGCTTTGTCAATCAATCCGAGGGTGAAGTACGGTACGCCCTACCTGAGGCTGGCCGCTCTGCATGCCCGAACCAATCCGGAAGCGGCGATCCGTCATCTGGAGTCGTTCCGCGCGATCCAATCCTCCTCCTGCGAAGCCTATTATCGTTTGGCGCTGCTTTACGAAGATCTGGGCCGCAAGGAAGAGGCAGCCAAAGCGCTGCAGGAATGCAAGACGATCTATCGCATGCTGCCGCGCTACAAGAAGCGTCAGGAGCGCAAATGGGTGCTGCGTGCTTCCTTCAAGAAAATCAAATAACCGTACTGGAAAATCGGGGAGTCAGATAAATGCGTCGAAACATCTGGTTATTGGCGATCCTCCTAATTGCAGTTCTTCTTGGCATCAACAACACGATTTATTATTTTACCAGCAAAAACACCCTGGAAGATCGCCTGCGCCATGAGCTGAACGAAGTTGCCCGGCAGATTCAGCTGTCCATCGAGCTCTCGCGCACGGGAGCGGAGAAATACCAGGAGCAGATCGGGCGCGAGCTTCGCGCTGCCTCAATCGCCACCCAGTTTGCTTTGAATCCGGATATTGACAATGTAACCAATGCCCAGCTCGTCGAGCTCAAAAAAAGGCTGGATATGGCTGATATCACACTGCTTGAGCGTACCCGGGACAACATCGTGCTGTCCAGGTCCTCCAATCCCAATCAGATCGGCTACAAAACGAATACCTGGAAGCCATGGTATGAAGCGTTCAATCAATTATTTGATTACAAGCAGGTTACCGTGCCGTGGGGGCAATCCCTGACAAATTTCTGGACAGGCCCTTTTGAGTTTTCCACGACCGACACGAGCAATATCAATAAGTGGGGCTATTACTACGACGGGGCGACCAACTATATCATTGATCCCTTTATCAGCTACGAGAGCAGGCAGCGCGCTTATGATGAAGCTACGGGAGTCAATCAGCTTATCGCCCGCACGCTCAAGGGGAGCGGCTCCCTGCTTGAAATAGCGGTTATCAACCCGCAGACCTTCTCATCCGGGGAAGTTACAACGGTGACCAATAACGGGGATACGCTCAAGCATATGACCCAGAATCCCATTATTAACGGTTCGTATGCCTTCCGGCACAGTGGGGATCAGCTTAATGTCAGCCAGGCCAATGCATCCAGCCAAACGGTATGGGTCAATGGCATCATTAATGACAAACATGTTATCAAAGCGTTCATTCCGGTCGATATTGATAAGGTGGCCAGCATGCTGGATGAGAACGGTCTGCCGATCAATCGTTATGTGCTGGCGCTTGTTGCCGATTATCAGCCCATTCAGGATTCGCTGGACAAGCAATTTTTCAATATTGGGCTAATTGTGTGCACGGTGACGCTGCTTAGCCTGGTCATTGTCTATCTGACGGTAACCGGGTACCGCAAATCGCAGGATAAGCTGGTCCGCCAAACCCAGGAAACGTACGTGGAGGATATTAATCAGCTGTTTCATTCAATCCGGGCGCAGCGGCATGATTTTATGAATCATGTCCAAATGATCCAATCGCTTGCCCAGTTGAACCGGATTGATGATCTCAGAAGCTACGCGGCTGATTTGACTGGCGAAATACATGAAATGAATGATATTCTAAATATCGGCAATCCGGCCATAGCTGCGCTAATCCGATCCAAAATATCGCAGGCGGAGCCGCTCAAAATTCGTTTGGAGACCGGTTTCAGCGACATCAGCAAGCTTCCGCTCGGCTTAAAATCGCTGGATTTGACAAGAATGCTCGGAAATTTAATCGACAACGCCTTTGACGAGGCAGGCCGTTTCCCCGAGGATCAGCGGCTCGTGCGGATCATGATGTATGAGAAGGAAGGCTGTATGGAGTTTGCCGTCAGCAACCCGTGCCGCGATGCCGGAAGCCTGCAGGCTAAACCCTTGTTCCAGCCCGGCTACAGCAATAAAGGCGCGGGCCATTCCGGTCTTGGTCTGGCAATTGTGAAGTCGATTGCAGAGCAATACAGCGGTCATGTCCGCGTTTCCTTCGATGAGCCGGACATCGTAACGTTCATCATCAGAATCCCCTATTGATTTACACAATTTATATAAAATTTAAGGAGGCAGCAAAAATGCCGGATATGCTGGTTAAGCTGTATGAATTGCCTGAAGGGGAATCACCCGCCGAGTATACGGAGCGTACGGGCGTTACCATAAGGAGGGCGCTTGCGCCAGAGCTGCTGACCATCGCGGAATGGGTCGAGAAGCATTTCAGCAAGTCATGGAGAAGTGAGTGCATGGTGGCAATTTCGCAGGCGCCGGTGAGCTGTTATATTGCCGTCAAGGACGGGCAGCTGCTTGGCTTTGCTTGTTATGATGCCACCTGCAAAGGTTTTTTTGGTCCTACCGGCGTGGATGAGCAGGTGCGCGGTCTTGGCATCGGCAAGCAGCTGTTTCTGGAAACGCTGCGGGGCATGCGCGAAGCGGGCTATGGATACGGCGTTATCGGAGGAGCGGGTCCGGTCGATTTCTATGCGAAAGTAGTTGGCGCAACCGTCATCGAAGGCTCGGTGCCGGGAATTTATAAAGGCATGCTCAGGAATTAACGCCCGCTGGATAGAACGGAACTCATAAGCATTTATGGCTCTTTACCCGGACGGTTCCGTTCGTGTAAAGGGCTTTTTTGTCAAACGGACGAGCATTCGTGCAGAAAACATGCTTGACCGCAAGAGGTTGGCGTCAGTTGTTTCTTGTTTGGATGTGGTATAATGAGTGGATGCGTAAAAAGCGAACGGAGGGACGCGGAATGAGCGGATTTTTTCAGCTTGACGAGCAAAGGCTGCATGCGTTTGAATCAAAGCTTGCCGACGTCATGCCTGTTCCCAATCTGGAGAAGGGCTGGGATTTCTACCGCCGTGAAAAGGTGCTCAACGTTCAGGTCATGGACGGCTCGGCGATATATGGAGCTGTACGCGACACGGATATTTATGCCGTTACCCTGGACGCCGACGACATTAGCTTTAGTACCTGTACCTGTTCCTACAAAGGGTACTGTCAACATATGGCTGCCGTTTATTACGCTTATTGCGAATTTGCCGGAGAGAGCGCCGAAGGGGCTCATAACCGGCTGCTATACAAAGAAGAACTGCTGTCTGTTGATCCTTCCAAGACAGAAAATACTCAAAAACCGGCAGATGCAACTGCTGTACGGCCGGAGGAATGGTTAGGGCAGATGGAGCGCCTGCACGGGGATGTATGGCGGCAGTGCCGGCATTCGCTTCATCCGCTGCAGGCTGTGCTGTCCTCCCTGAAGGGATTGTCCAAGACATGGGAGGAAGGGCTTCGCCGTCTTCACTGGATGCATGCGATCGTATTTGTCATTGAACTGGCGGAGAAAGCCTACTCGGCAACGGACAGCTATAACCGCTATTACTATGAGATGGCATTCGCCCGTATGACCGAGCCTTGGGTGAATCACTATCACGAACTGGCCGGGGAGCTTGAGCCCGGAGCTATGACGGAAGAGGAGCAGGCTGCCCTGCAGAGCCTGCTCGGTATCTTTCACAAGCGTGACATGGACCGCGAGCAGCAGCTGCACCGGTGGGAAATGCTTTATTTTTCCTTATGGGCGAAGCTGGTGGCTTTTCCCGAATGGAGAAGCAGGGAACAGCAGTGGCTTGACGGCGGACGGGCCGGCGGCGATGGACGCCAGGGCACCTTTTATCCCATGGCGCTGGCTTTTCTGGCTTTTGCAGAGGACCGTGACGAGCAGGCTATCGCCCTGCTGGAAGATACCGCATTCAACCGGACGGCGCTGCTCGCTTGCGACTGCGCGCTGCAGCGTCTGGAAGACCATGATTGGCCGAAGCTTGAGGCGTGGCTGGGTTATTTGAACAAAGGGCTGCAGATCGAGCGCAAATCCAGAGCCTTTGGCCCCTTTCTGACCATGTGCCGCGTGGCTGACATCAATGAGCCGGGCAATCCGGTCTGGCAGCAGTATCTGATCGCATTTCTGCCTTATTCTTATTCTGCACTGACGGACCATTGGCTGGAGAAGCAGCAGTTTACGGATTGGGCGGATTTGCAGCTTCTTCTGGGCATTGAGCCGGATGAGATCGATGTGCAGGTCATGCGCGAGATTGCCAAGGCGGCGCCCGGCGCGCTTATTCCTCTATACCATCAGTCTATCGATACTTCCATACGTGCCCGCAACAGGCAGGGCTATAAACAGGCTGTCAAAATGATGAAGAAGCTCGAGCGGCTCTACAAATCCGAGAAGAAGCAGGAAATGTGGAGCCGGTATGTCAACGGAATTGTTCACAAGCATCAACGGCTCCGTGCACTGCAGGAAGAGCTCTGGAGGGGAAAAATCATCACATGAGAGGCTACACGGGCGCGGAAACGATTAAAGTGGACGGGTTTTGGAAGGACGGCGAAGGAATAACGCTTGCTGCGGGCCATGCTGCGGGAATAACTTTGCGGCTGCGCCATCTGCTCTTTGCCTGGCATGAAGCATCCTGGTACGGCGCGGATATTGAAGAGCGCATCGATGAACGTTCAAAACAGACAGAGCTGCCGCTCACGCCGCTGATTGCGATGGATTATCTGTCCTCGCCTGAGCCTGTACGGCTGCTGAGGGTGGAGTGGACGCCAAGAGCCAGGACGCTGATGGAGCTTGCCGGGCTTCTGCGCCAGTCACTGTTGAAAGGCTGGTACGGACCGGACTGGGCGCGCTGGACGACTGAGCTCAGAGCGTGGAGGCTGGAGCTGCCGGCTTCAGCGGAAGCGGCAGCTGGACGGCTGGCAGAGCTCCGTAAGCAGCTGGAGGCACAAGGGGATTATGGCACAGACCGGCGCTGGCTGAGCCAGATTGTGGAAGAGCTGGTCGGAAGCCATGTGGATGTGGCTTCCAGCTGGAAGGAGACCGCTGCAGAAGCCGGGGAAAGCGCGCTCGTCATGAAAGCGGCCGACGAGGAAGATTGGCTCGTCTCCATCGGATTGAAGCAGGACAATATGCCGTTTCGGACGGCGCTTCAGCTGCTTGAGCCGGATGACACGGCGGGCTGGAGGCTTCGTCCTGCCGTTCAGGGCCGCTCTGAAGGCAGCGGCTGGATGACGCTGGAGCGAATCATGCCGGAAGAACGGCAGCAGGCAAGCAGTCATGAGGCGCAGGCTGCTGACGGCTCGGGCGGCTTGGACCGGCAGCCCCTGCGGTTTGCCCTTCCTGCCGAAGCCCCGGCAGAGTGGCGGATGTATATGGAGCAGCGGCTGTGCAAGGAAGAGGCGAAGTGGGCGTCAGCGCTGCCGGAATGGCTGGAATCTGCTGCTCCGGCTGAAGGAGAGGCCGTTTCTCCCGGTAAGGTTGCCGAAACGGCTTCTGCCCGGAGTGAGGACGCTGTCGAAGGGTTCATCAAGACGGAGCTTAGCGACAATGAAGCGTGGCTGTTTCTGGAGCAGGCCAGCGTCAAGCTGCTGGCAATAGGCTGCTCCGTGCTGCTCCCCGGCTGGTGGGAGGCGGTGCGCAGCCGTAAGCTGCGGCTGAAGGCGAAGGTGAAATCCTCGGTCGGTTCTTCGGAGCAGTCGATGTTCGGACTGCAGCAGATTGTTGATTTTGACTGGAAGCTTGCGGTCGGCAATGTCGATATGAGCGAAGCGGAATTCATGCAGCTTGCCCAGGATAACAGGCGGTTGATGCGCATTGGCGGGGAATGGGTGCATCTGGATCCGGATGATGTGGAGCGGCTGCGCAAATGGCTGCGCAAAAGCGGAGGCAGAACCGATTTCACAATGCGCGATGTACTGGAAATGCATTTGCGCGGCGGGACGGAGCTTGAGCCGCAGCGTGAGGATGAGGATGCGCTGGAGGCAGAGGTTGAGCTGAATGAGCATTTGGCGGCATGGATCGGCAAGCTGAGCGAATCGTCAGAGCTTCCCCTGGTGGAGAAGCCTGCCGCTTTCCATGGCGAGCTACGGCATTACCAGCTGCAGGGGGTTTCATGGCTTGTTTTCCTGCGGAAATTCGGAATCGGCGGCTGTCTGGCGGATGATATGGGACTTGGCAAAACGATTCAGTTCACCGCATATCTGCAGCATGTGATGGAGCATGGGGGGCTTGGCCCCTCACTTCTGATCTGTCCGACCTCCGTTATCGGCAACTGGGAGAAGGAGCTGGAACGGTTCGCTCCCTCGCTTCGCCTGCATGTTCATTACGGGCCAAGACGGTTAAGAGGCGAAGAATTCGCTGCGGCGGCGGCCGAATCCGATCTGGTTATCAGCTCCTATGCGCTGGCGCCTATAGACGAAGATGATCTGGGTGCGGTCAATTGGGATGTAGTCTGTCTTGACGAAGCGCAAAATATTAAAAATTATTACACCAAGCAATCCACCGCGATCCGGGGGCTGCGTGCGAACCACCGCATTGCGCTGACAGGCACACCGATGGAAAACAGGCTGACGGAGCTCTGGTCAATCTATGACTTTACCAATCCCGGTTATCTGGGCAGTCTGGGAGAATTCCGCAGGGCAGTCGTGCTGCCCATTGAACGGGAACGGGATCCTGCGCTTATTGCCGAGCTGCAGCGCTGGGTCAATCCTTTCATGCTCCGCCGGGTCAAGAAGGACCCCGCCATACAGCTTGCGCTCCCAGAGAAGAACGAGATGCAAACCTATCTGCAGCTGACTGTGGAGCAGGGCGCGTTGTATGAGAATATCGTATCCGAGCTGCTTGGCAAGCTGGAGTCCCTTGGCGCCATGCAGCGACGCGGACTTATTCTCTCAACGCTGACCCGTCTGAAGCAGGTTTGCGATCATCCCAATCTGCTCATCAAGGAGGACGGGGCATTGTCCCCCACGGCGTGGGATCCGGAACGGTCCAACAAGGTGCTGCGGCTGCTTGAAATGACGGAGGAAATCGCCGCCGAAGGGGAGCGCTGCCTCATATTCACGCAGTATGTGGAGATGGGGGCTATGCTGAAGCGGCTGCTTGAAGAACGGCTGGGGGTCCCGACTCCTTATCTTTATGGAGGCGTGCCCAAGGCCGGACGCGATGCGATGATTGCCGACTTCCAGGACGAGAAGACCCCGGGCTGCGCATTCGTATTGTCGCTGAAGGCGGGAGGGATCGGACTTAATCTGACCGCTGCCAATCATGTCTTCCATTTCGACCGGTGGTGGAATCCTGCGGTTGAGAATCAGGCGACCGACCGCGCATTCCGCATAGGCCAGACGCGCAATGTGCAGGTGCATAAATTTGTCACGCTCGGTACGCTGGAAGAGCGGATTGACGATATGATTACGCGCAAGCAGGTGCTTAACGACCAGGTCGTGGGGCAATCCGAGAACTGGATTACGGAGCTGTCCACCGACGAGCTTCGCGATCTGTTTTCCTTGAGGAAGCATAAATTGAAGGGCTAGTCCACAACTGAAAGCGGGGTGAGCGGAAGGCATGGCAGAACAGCCAGACAATGGGAAGCAAGAGCTTCCTGTAGAAGAACAAGCTACAGCTATGGAGAGATCGCTGGAAGATGAAGCCAAAAAGCGGCGGAGCCGCACGCCTGGATCGCTCCATGCCGGCGATGAGCCTGGCGAAGAGCCTCCGCAATCAGCGGATGAGGCGGAGGAGCAGATTGGGCCGCCTGAAGCATCGCCGCACTGGAAATCCTTCTACCGGTCAGTCAGCAGGGCAGTGGCAGACATGCGACCGAAGCCTTAGGGGGCTCGGCCTATTGTATGAAGAGCTGCCCTTGGTTAATGGGAATCAAATTATAATGCGAGCAGACTCTTAATTCCGGACGCTTCCAGCGGCGAAATGACAAGGCTGCTCGTGATTTCCGTTTAACAGTCCGCCCGACTATACCCGAGGGAACCAACTGAACTTAAAGTGCGTACTTTCTATTTAAAGCGTTATCATCTATCATTTAGAATGAATCTATTTGCGAGGGAGAGATGATATTCGTTATGAAGTACACGTATTTAGGACGATCGGGATTAAAGGTCAGCCGGCTTTGCCTTGGAACGATGAACTTTGGCGTGGAGACAGACGAGAAGGATTCGTTTCGCATAATGGACGCAGCGCTGGACGCTGGAATTAATTTTTTTGACACTGCCAACGGGTATGGCGGAAGCGGACATCAGGGCCGTACCGAGGAAATTATCGGGAAATGGTTCAGCCAGGGCGGAGGCCGCCGCGAGCATACCGTTCTCGCTACGAAAGTATATGGCAATATGGGCGACAAAAGCGACGGACCTAATGATGAACGGGGATTATCGGCTTACAAAATTCGCCGTCACCTGGAGGGCTCGCTGCGCCGTCTGCAAACCGACCATGTTGAGTTATATCAAATGCACCATGTTGACCGCAATGTCAGCTGGGAAGAGCTGTGGGGCGCTTTTGAAACAGCCGTTTCGCAAGGGAAAATCGGCTATGTCGGCTCCAGCAACTTTGCCGGTTGGGATATAGCCGTTGCTCAAGGCGAAGCCAAGGCGAGAGGGATTCTCGGTCTGGTCTCCGAGCAGCATAAATATAATCTGCTGTGCCGTCTGCCGGAGCTTGAAGTGCTTCCGGCGTCGAAAAGCCTTGGGCTTGGCGTGATTCCATGGAGTCCGCTGGATGGCGGCTTGCTGGCGGGCAACGCACTGCGCGGCGGCGGCGGCAACCGGAGCGGCAATATGGAGCGTTTCGAGAAGTTCCGTCCGCAGCTGGAAGCCTACAAAGGCTTCTGCGATGAGCTTGGCGAGCGCGAGGATGTCGTTTCCCTGGCCTGGCTGCTGGCAAATCCGGCAGTTGCCGCACCGATCACTGGTGTGCGCACGCTGGAGCAGTTCGAACGGACGCTCCGAGCAGTCGAGCTAGAGCTGGATGAATCGGCATTGAAGCGGATCGATGAGATATTCCCGGGACCTGGCGGCGATGCGCCGAAGGCCTACGCCTGGTAATTGAATAGTTAATCGAGCCCGGCCCGCAGGAGGTTGCCTCCTGCGGGCCGTTTTATGTTTGGAGAAGCAAAAGGTCAACTTTATAGATGAGTACCTATGCCGCATGATATGTTGTACAATGATTTCAAAATTGCTCATCTAAATATGCCGGGAAAGACAGGTGCTTAACCGCCGGATCAGACGGAAAATGTCTCTGTCATTTTACTGGTCCTTGTGCGGCAGCCGTGATACATATCTGGGGAGGTGCCGGAATGAAAAAGGGTTTTGCGGTTTATGCGGGTGCTGCCTTGTTGATCGTTCTTGTTCTGTCAGGCTGCGGCTCTGGCAAGGAAGCATCGAACGCCCAGGTTGAAGCCAATCCCTCGGTTAAGACAATCAAGCTTTCGCTGCGGCATACGCAAATCAAGGAGACAAGCAAGGTGCGGCTGAGGATCTTTCAGGATGTGGTCGCCAAGACCGAACGCGAGAATCCCGGGCTGCATTTTGAGCTGGAGGGCATTGACGAGGTCGTGAACCGGGACCAGAAGCTGAAGGGGGAAATGGCTGTCGGCAATCCACCGGACATATTCGAAGTGTTCGGGGGTGCTGATCTTCATCTTTATGTAAAAGCCAACCGGATGCTGGATTTGACTCCGATCATCAGGGAGCTGGGTATAGCCTCCAAGTTCTCCAGCCTGGATGAATTCACGGTCGATGGCCGGGTCTACGGCCTGCCCTTCGGAGGCTACAGCGAAGGCATTTTTTATAACAAGAAGATCTTTGCCGATCTGGGCTTGTCGATCCCAACGACATGGAATGATTTGATTGCAACAGCCGATATTTTAAAAGCAAAAGGCTTGACCCCGTTCGCACTGGCTGCGAAGGATCCCTGGGCGGCCGGGATGATGTGGAACACGATCATGGAGCGGAACGTCGGGATTGATGGATTCGAAAAGCTGCTCACCGGTGAAGCCAGGTGGACCGATCCCGATTTTGTCCGGGGCTTTGAGGATTACGCGCAGCTTGTCAACAACGATTATTTCACCAACGGCTCGCTTGGGCTTCCTTACGCAGAGCAAAGCTCGAGATTCCTCAAAGGGGAAGCGGCTATGATATTTACGGGCACGTGGGATGTGAACCGTTTCACCGGAGCGGAAGCGGGCGGTTTGGACGGCAGCATCGGCTATTTTGCCTTTCCGGCGGTCGAAGGCGGCAAGGGGGATCAAACCTCTATTAATGCCAGCTACTCCAACGGCTTCGGGTTCTCGGCCAATCTGGGCAGCGGCCAGAAGGAGATGGTGAAGGCGTTTATCAAAAATTTCTACACCGAAGAGGTACAGAAGCGCACGCTGCTCAAAGATAAGCTGCTGCCCTCCATGAAGCTTTCGGATTTGTCCGGTATAGACCCGCTGATCTCGGAGGTGCTGAAGGCCATGGTGAATGCCAGCTCGTCCTGGAGAGCCTTCGACGCGATTTTACAGCCGGGCGTCAGCGCGGATATCGGGGTAGGCCTGCAGGAGCTGATCGGTCAGGTGAAGAGTCCGGAAGAGGTCGCGCAGCAGCTCCAGACCGCGCAGGACAAAGCCAATCATCCCTGATTTATCGAAAAGTGTCAAATATTGCCCGGGAAATCATGGAAGCGCCAGATAGAATCGGAATTAAAGGAGCCTGCCTGCGATGAATTTGCGGCCCAAGCTGCTGCTAGCTTTTATCGGATTGATTGTTGTTCCGCTGGTCGCTCTGGGGATTGCCTCCTTCGTCAATTCGGAGCGTCTCCTGGAGAAGAAATACAGCGAGCAAACGGAAATTACATTGAAGGCAGTCGGGGGCAATATCCGATATTTTTTCAAGGAGCTTGACCAATTGACGGATTCAAGCGTCACCAGCTCCTATGTGCAGGATGCGCTCCGCAGCTCGCTTGATCCAAGGGGAGATGCCAGCAGTCTTATTGCAATCGGCCAATATGAAAAGTCGCTTGGGTGGATTTTGTTTCAGAATCCAGCACTCAGCATGATCATGCTGTATGGCAAGGACGGCTCGATTTTCAAATCCTCGCGCAATGATCCGACAAATTTCCGCCCGATTTCCTATGAGCTGCTGCAGATCCACCCCATCTACAAGGATGTGATGAAGAAGAACGGCCTTCCTGTCTGGATCGGGCCATATGAACAGCAGGAGCTGACGGGCAGTGATCTTTCTTTGTTCACACAGATGCGGTTGGTCAAAGACTACGAAACCTTGAATGACCGGGGGATTATGATCACACAGGTCAAAACCAATGAAATTGACAGCATGCTTCAGGATTTCGCGCTGCCGAGCGAGGAGCAGACCAAGACGCGTTACCTGATTGTGAACCGGGACGGCCTGGTCATGCTGGACAGCCTTCATGCTCTGGAAGGCAAAGAGACGGATTCGCAGACGACTCTCAAGCTGCAGGGAACAGAGCGTTATGCCAGCCAGCGGTCATCCTTTGGCGATGAGGATTCTCTGGTCTCGGCTTACAATCTGGACCGTAATGGTTGGGTATTGGTATCCGTGAAATCCTGGCAGTCCCTGACCAGCGAGAATGTCAGATTCGTGCAGTGGATCGGCGGCATTACCCTGCTCTGCTTGATCTCGGCGGTGCTGTTCAATATTTTCTTCGTCAGCCGCGTAGCCAAGGCTATTATTCGGGTTGTCCGCAAGATGCGGCTGGTGGAGCAGGGTATGCTCGATATCCGCGTGCCGGCCGCCGGCCGCGATGAAACGGTACTGCTGGCACGCAGCTTCAACAGCATGGTGGAGACGATCAGCCGTTTGCTGCGCGAGGTGCGGACTGAGCAGGAGAGGAAACAGCGGGCGGAGATGATGCTGATGCAGGCACAGATCAAGCCGCATTTTCTGTTCAACACCCTGGAATCGATCAACGCAATGGCCGCTCAGAATGAAGGAGCCAAGATTATGCAGATGGTCCGCAGACTCAGCAATCTGCTTCGAACAAGCATGCATCAATCGGAGGTTATTACCGTCCGGCAGGAGATTGAGCATGTGCGAAGCTACCTGGAAATTCAGACATACAGATTCGAGGAGATCTTTACCTATACCCTGGATGTAGAGGAGGAAGTGCTGGATTACGAGGTGCTCAAGCTGACTCTGCAGCCGCTGGTGGAAAACTGCATTCAGCATGGTTTTGAAGGGCTTGAAGGGGTCGGTTTAATTGCGATTGCCGTAAGGCTCAGGGAAGGAGCCGTGGAGTTCGAGATTAAGGATAACGGAATCGGCATGAATGAAGCGGCGCTCAGACGCTTGGGCGGCGAGGAGCAGGAGAATCCAGGTCTGGCCGATGCTGCCGAGCTCGGCGAGCGGCGCGGACTTGGGCTGCGGAATGTAGCCGACCGTCTGCGAATTCATTACGGCCCTGCATACGGGCTGCGTTTATGCAGTCAGGAAGGGTACGGCACAGTTATCCGTATCCGGATACCGCGAAGCAGAGGTGATGAGATGTGAACGGAAAAGTTCTTCTGGTGGATGACGAGCGCCATATTACCCGCAATCTGGAGAAGGTTATTCCTTGGGAAACGCTGGGCCTGAAGATTGCCGGCACGGCGAGGAACGGAGTAGAAGCGCTTAAACAACTGCAGGCGGAGCCTGTCGATCTCGTCCTGTGCGATATCCGCATGCCTGTTATGGACGGGCTTGAGCTGATCCGCCATATCAGGGAACAGGGGATGAACTGCGATATTATTATGCTGTCGGGTTATCAGGATTTTGCGTATACCCGTACCGCCATGCAGCTCGGGGTCAAGGATTATGTGCTCAAGCCGATCCCCTACGACGAGCTGACAGAAGTTATTGCCCGCGTCATGGACGGACAGCGCGGCAAACGGCTGCAGGAGAAGGAAGAAGAACAGGGGCAGGGCTCCGAGGCGGCGGGTTCTTCCGATAAGCGGAAGCAGACGCAGCGATTGATGATTGAGGCCCGCGCCTATATGGACCTGCATTTGTTCCGTGACCTGAGTGTCGAAGAGGCGGCTACCCATGCAGGACTTTCCTGTTCGCATTTCAGCCTGCTGTTCAAGCAGACCTATGGCGAAACCTTTATTGAATACGTGACGCGCCAGCGTATGGAGAAAGCCAAGTCGATGCTTGTGCATTCCCCCAAAAGCGTTGCCCAGATCGCCAAGGAAGTGGGTTATGCCGAGCGCCGTTATTTCACGAAGGTATTTATGAGATACACCGGGGAGAATCCGACGGAATTCCGTCTGAATCATCCCGTAGGCTAGAGGTCCGGACGAAGGATCATAATAAAATAAAAAGCCGGCTTCGCAAGGAAGTCGGCTGATAGTCAGGTTTGAAATTTATTGTTAGGAATTTGGTGGATATTATTGATTGAAAAAGGCGTTTGTGATACAATATCGGTTATGGTATCATAATAAACTCATGTAGATTTATGATAGCACTTTATCAATTCTCTGTCAAGCGCGAAAAAGTGCTCGGAGCGGCCGCAAAATGGTTTCCATAGAGAGGGAGCTGGATTATGGAGAACGATTATCTAAAGCAATCAGATACGGATCTTACGCTTGAACAGACGAAGGAATTATTGATCGAGCAAGGCAAGAAAGGCTCTTCGCTCAGCGACAAGACAATTATTGAGAAGCTCGCTCCTTTTGACCAGGACACGCAGGATATCGATGATTTTTTTGAACAGCTGTCCGAGCTGGGAATTGAAGTGGAGCATGAAGCCGTCGACGATGCGCCGAAGGAGCCGGGCGACCGGGATCTGGACGAGCTGAATTACGGCGATGACCTGACACTGCCTCCCGGCATCAAGATCAATGATTCCGTCCGCATGTATTTAAAGGAAATCGGTCGTGTTCCGCTGCTCTCGGCGCTTGATGAGGTGGACCTGGCGAAAAGAATCAACCTTGGAGATGAAGAAGCAAAGCGCAGACTGGCGGAAGCGAATTTGCGTCTTGTTGTCAGTATAGCGCGAAGATATGTAGGGCGTGGCATGCTGTTCCTTGATTTGATCCAGGAAGGTAATATGGGTCTGATCAAGGCAGTGGACAAGTTTGATTATACAAAAGGCTTCAAGTTCAGCACTTATGCCACCTGGTGGATTAGACAGGCCATTACCCGCTCCATTGCGGATCAGGCCAGAACGATTCGGATTCCTGTTCATATGGTGGAGACGATCAACAAATATGTACGTATCTCCAGACAGCTGCTTCAGGAGCTCGGACGTGAGCCTTTCCCCGAAGAAATTGCCAAGGAAATGGAGCTGACACCGGAGAAGGTCCGCGATATCATGAAAATATCGCAGGAGCCGGTATCGCTTGAAACTCCTATTGGCGAAGAAAATGATTCCAATCTGGGCGACTTTATTGAGGATCAGGATGCGCCCGCCCCAGCGGATGCCGCTGCCTTTGAACTGCTGAAGGATCAGCTGAAGGATGTGCTCGACACGCTCTCCGAGCGCGAGGAGAACGTGCTTCGCCTGCGGTTCGGGATTGATGACGGGCGTACGCGGACCCTTGAAGAGGTAGGCAAAGTGTTCGGTGTGACCCGCGAGCGTATTCGTCAGATTGAAGCGAAGGCGCTGCGCAAGCTCAGACATCCGAGCCGGAGCAAGCGGCTGAAGGAATTTCTGGATTAGCATACAGGAGCGTGTTTTCTGATCCATCATTAGCCTGAGGGAGGGAATCGTATGGAAGCAGGTTTTGTCATACGTTGTCTGAATTGCGGCGAGGAATATAAAGTGACTCCCGGCAAGCGTGCATTCCGGAACGAGCGGATCGTGTTTGGCACCGATAATTACGGCGCTGATCAGATCTCCTGCGAATGTGGCAATGCTATCGAGGAGCACAGCAAATATGAAGGTGAATCCTTCGAAGGCGAGTTCCTGGTGGAGTGGCGGGATAACTCGAAATAAGAAGGGTATTTTATAGTTTTGCGACTAAAAAGTTGTTCCTGGCCATTCTAATGGCTGGGGACAACTTTTTTATTATTGATGATGGACGGGGGGCAGTGTCTTCCGTTATGATATAATCAAAGTATTGGATTAATTAAAATAATGGCAGGGGGCTATAAGCGGATATGGCGATCCCATCTTCACAGCGGCAGCTAAAGCGGATTAATGAATCCATTGTCCTACACGCCATAAGGCAGCAGGCCCCCATTTCCAGGGCTGCGCTTGTGGACTATACCGGCCTAAGCCCACAGACACTTACCAATGTTGTCCGCCGCTTTATGGAGGAGGGGCTGCTGAAGGAGACAGGTACGGCAGGGACCGGAGGGCGCGGGCGAAACCGGGTGCAGCTGGAGCTTCGCGCCGAAGGAGCTTATGCCATCGGGTTTTGCATGGAGCGTGACAGCTTGTCCAAGGCACTGGTCGATCTCCGGGGTCATGTGATCCATTATGAATGCGAGCCGATTCCTGCGCAGGAATCTCCAATGCAAACGATGGACCGTATGACCGCTTATGCGTCGTCCATCCTGAAAGGGGCCGAATATGCTTCCATCCGCGACAAAATAGTCGGGGTTGGAATCGGCACGCCCGGTCCGATCGACTACGTCCACGGAGAAGTGGTATCACCTCCTGATTATGAAGCCTGGTCCCGTATTCCGATCCGGGACCATCTGCACGGGGAGCTTGGCTGTCCGGTCGTGATCGACAACAGCTCCACGGTAGCGGCCATCGGCGAGCATTGGGCGGGGAGATGGGGGACGGATTCTTTTTTGTATGCGTATTGGGGGATGGGGATTGGCGGCGGTCTGGTTGCCGGCGATGAAATATATCGGGGGCAGAGCGGGAATGCCGTTGAGCTGGGCCATATTATCGTAGAGAGCAATGGGCGGCCATGCCTATGCGGCGGATATGGCTGTCTGGAGGCCTATGCTTCGATACCTGCTCTGCTGCGTGAGGCTTCGGCCTACGGTGATTTTCCGGATATACGCCAGCTAGTCCAAGCGGCAAAGCCGGGCACCGTGTTCATGGAAATCGTAAGCCGCGCTGCCGGATATATGGCACAGGCCATGGTCACAGCGGTCAATCTGCTTGATGTGGATTTAATCGTGCTGGGCGGGGATCATTTTCACCTGGCAGAGGAGATTTTTTTGCCGGTCTTGAGGGAGAGGGTGGAGGCGCAGCCGCTTCGCGCCAGAGTTGCTCAAGTGCGCATCGGTGTTTCTGCCCTGAAGCAGGAGGCCGGAGCGATTGGAGCAGCTTCGCTAGTGTTCCACGAGCTGCTGCTTTAGCCAACGAAAAAAGAGAGGATGATAAAAGATGAGTCTTCTTGCCGGAATCGACATCGGAGGAACCAAATGTGCGGTCAGTCTGGGACAGGAGCGCATGGGCGGAATTGATATCATCGCCAAGCAGCGTTTTGCAACCCCTCCAAGCCCTGAGCTTGCTCTTGCGCGCATCGAAGAAGCGTTGAGGCAGCTATTGGGTGAACTGGCGGGCACCAATGAAGAAAGTCATAAAAGCGGACCGGCTCTTGCAGGTATCGGAATCAGCTGCGGCGGGCCGCTGGACAGCAGGCGGGGGATCATATTGTCTCCCCCTAATTTGCCTGGATGGGATGGCATTGAGGTCGTGGACTATTTTTCCAGGCAGTTCCAGGTTCCTGCAGGATTGCAAAATGATGCCAATGCTTGCGCCGTTGCGGAATGGAAATGGGGCGCAGGCAGGGGGCTCGAGAATGTTATTTTTCTAACCTTCGGGACAGGGATGGGCTCAGGTCTGATCCTGAACGGCCGTCTGTACTCGGGAACCAATGACATGGCTGGTGAAGTCGGGCATATGCGGATTGAAGACGAGGGACCGGTCGGTTATGGAAAAGCTGGCTCGTTCGAGGGCTTCTGCAGCGGAGGTGGCATTGCCCGGCTTGCTCAGGCGAAAGCCGTCGAAGCCCACGCAAGGGGAGAGCGTCCGGCATACTGTCCGCAAGCGTCGGATCTGGCCGGTGTAACAGCGGAGCGTGTCGGCCTGTCGGCGCGGCAGGGAGATCCGCTTGCGGTCGAGGTGTTCCGCCTGGTGGGCAGCAAGCTTGGAAAAGCCCTGTCTCTGCTGATTGATGTTTTGAATCCGCAGCTGATTGTCATAGGCAGCATCTATGCGCGCCAGCAGGCGCTGTTGGATGAGACGCTCTTCGAGGTGCTGAAGGCAGAGACGCTGCCGTATTCCCTGAATGTATGCCGCATCGTTCCGGCTGCGCTTGGCGAGCAGATCGGAGACTATGCCAGCTTGTCCGTAGCGGCTTATCAACTGGAACAACTAAGAGAGGGGTAAACCTAATGGTAATCAAACCCGTATTTTCTGCTTTGTCGTCAAAATATCCGGAGCTTGACAGCTGCCTGTCCGATATCGGGAAGGCTTATGAGCTGCTGGAAGGCAGCTACAGCATGGGCGGCCAGGTGCTTGTGTGCGGCAATGGCGGGAGTGCTTCCGACAGTGAGCATATAGTCGGGGAGCTGATGAAGGGGTTTATGCAGAAGCGGCCAGTTCCGACGGCCTTTCGTGAGGAGCTCGGGGCTTTATTCCCGGGCGAGGAAGCGGAGATTTGTGATAATCTGCAGGGCGCGTTACCCGCAATTTCGCTGGTCAGCCATACAGCGCTGATGACTGCCTTCATGAATGACGTTTCGGCGGATATGGTGTTTGCCCAGCAGGTTTACGGCTATGGCAGACCCGGTGACGCTCTGATTGGTCTGAGCACCTCCGGCAATTCCCGCAACGTGATCCGCGCTCTTCAAGTAGCCAAAGCCAAAGGGATGAAGACGATCGGTCTGACGGGAGGAACAGGCGGAAGAATGAAAGAGCTGTGCGATGCGGTCATTTGTGTGCCATGGGACAGCACTCCCGATATTCAGGAGCGGCACCTGCCCATCTACCACGCCTTATGCATCGCACTGGAGGATCGTTTCTTCAGCCCGTACCCAGAATGAGCAAAAGGGCGTCAGCCCTTGTTAAAGCCATTCTCATAAGCGGCGATAACGGTATCGGACCAATTATTCCATTCTGCATCGATGGTGCACTTCTCCGGACGCGCCTCAAACCATTCGACCGAGCGGCGGATGCCTTCGGCAAATGACAGCTTTGCGTTAAACTCGGGCACGAGGCGTTTGATTTTGCTGTTGTCAAAGACGCTGCTGACGGCTTTGTCGCCCAGCAGGCCGCCGATCAGGTCAGGGGAGTAGGTGCACAGAAAATCGGACGAGATATGGACGGCAGACAGCTCCGCTCCGGCAGCCGCGGCAATGGATGCATACAGCTGATTCCAGCTGATGACTTCATCCGATGTAATATGGAAGGCTTCGCCAATGGCTTCGGGATGCCCCAGCAGCCCCAGGAAGCCTACGGCGAAGTCTGTGTTATGCGTCATGGTCCAGAGCGAGGTTCCGTCTCCGTGAATGATGATTTTTTTGCCTTGGCGCATACGGTCCACAAGGGTCCATGGATGCTGCCAGCTGCTTATAGAAGCGGGAATCATCGTATTGCCATACGTAAAGGAAGGTCTGACAATCGTGTAAGGGAAGCCGCTTTGCTCAAGTTCCGCAGCCAGCAATTCCTCGCAGGCGATTTTATCCCGGGAATACTGCCAATACGGGTTGGTGAGCGGAGTTTCTTCCGTGATGATATAGTGCTCGGGCGGCTTCTGGTAAGCGGATGCCGAGCTGATATAGACATACTGGGCGGTTCTCCCCTTGAAAAGCTTGATGCTGGTCTGAACCTGGTCCGGTGTGTAGGAAATCCAGTCGACGACGCTGTCGAACTGATGCTCCGCAAGCAGCGATGCCGCCGCTTCCGGATCGCGGATATCGCCCTGGATGACCTTGGCTCCCTCGGGCACCAGCTCATCGCGCTTGCCGCGGTTGAACAAATACAGGTCATGGCCCCGTTCAATAGCCAGTCTGGAGACTGCCTCGCTGATAATGCCCGTTCCACCGATAAACAATACCTTCATCTTCACATTCTCCTCTCTGTTATCCAGAAGGTATTCCCCGTTTCTGCTCCCAAACCCTTCTTTTCCGATCAACTTTTGCTTCCGTTTTCATTCATCAGCAGAGAGCTCGTCCAGCGTCTTGCTGAAGCTTGGCGCCATATGGGTCAGGAACCAGTCGATCTCCGGCATTCTCAGGAGGGCCAGAGACTGCTCGATTTGACCCTTGGCAACGGCAAACTCCCGGTTGCCGGAGGACAGCTCGGACAAACATTTGATATAGGCGTCGAGCAGATCGGCCGCCTTGAGGATCTTCAGCAGCTCGCGCTCCTGCCCGGCGTCCGGCCGGGGCGGCAAGCCGGCGGTACTGTCGGCCTCTACGCCTGCTTCTCCGGCCTCTGCGCCTGCTTCTGCTGCGTCTGCCGCCATCGAAGTCACATGCGCCGCTTTGCCGCTGACGAGCGGCGCATAAGCCGGCTGCAGCGCCTGGGGAACCATGCCGAGCAGCCTCTCGGCAGCCATGGCCTCAAGCTCGCGGAAATTCGCGAGCATCCTCGGGTTGTGATGCTTGACCGGCGTAGGGATATCGCCGGTGAACACTTCAGTGGCGTCGTGGAAAAGCGCCATCGACGCCGCTCTGTCCGCATTCAGCTTGCGCCCGAATATGCGGTTGCCGATCTCGCACAGCATGTGGGCGAGCAGGGCGACATGGTACGAATGCTCGGCTACATTTTCACGCGTCGTATTGCGCATGAGGCTCCAGCGCTCGATATATTGCAGACGGTACATATAGGCGATGAAATGACTGTCCATAGCTTGGTTACACTCCTTGAGAAACGATATGCTGCCATAGGTTGTATATGTTATTATATAGCTAAAAAACATACGCGACCAGTGAGAGGAGACAGCACTCATTTATGCATCAGTTCGAAGAAAGCGTCTATAAACTTGTTGTGGAAACCTCAACCAATCTTCCCGGAGATGTGCGCAAGGTCATTCAGGCGGCCCAGGAGGCCGAGGACCGCGCTACACGGGCCGGCTTATCCCTATCCACCATCGCAACCAATATCGAGATGGCCGAAGCCAATGTTTCGCCTATCTGCCAGGATACCGGCATGCCGACCTTTATCGTTCATACGCCTGTCGGAGCCAATCAAATCATCATGAAGCAGCAGATCAAAAACGCTATTGCCCGCGCCACCAAGGACGGCAAGCTGCGGACGAATTCCGTCGATTCCCTGACAGGCGCGAATACGGGAGATAATCTCGGTCCGGGTACGCCCGTTATCCATTTCGAGCAGTGGGAGAAGGACGATATCGATGTCCGTCTGATTCTCAAGGGCGGCGGCTGCGAAAACAAAAACATTCAATACAGTCTGCCCACTGAGCTTGAAGGACTGGGCAAGGCGGGACGCGATCTGGACGGCATCCGCAAATGCGTCATGCACGCGGTGTATCAGGCACAGGGCCAAGGCTGCAGCGCCGGTTTCATCGGCGTCGGGATCGGCGGCGACCGCACAACGGGCTACGAGCTGGCCAAGCAGCAGCTGTTCCGCCACGTTGACGATATGAACCCCGATCCGGAGCTCCGCAAGCTGGAGCATTATGTGATGGAGAATGCCAACAAGCTGGGGATCGGCACAATGGGCTTCGGCGGCCAAGTAACATTGCTCGGCTGCAAAGCGGGCGTCATGAACCGGCTGCCAGCCAGCTTCTTCGTCTCCGTCGCTTACAACTGCTGGGCCTATCGCCGCCAGGGCGTGCTGCTGAATGCGGATTCCGGCGAAATCAAGGAATGGATCTATCCAAGCGGTTCGGATACCCCGATGGTATCGCAGGCGGCAGATGCCGCTGCCGAGGCGGTGACAGGGCAGGAGGAGCGCCGCGAGGTCGTTCTGAACACGCCTTTTACAGAAGAACAGATGCGCAGTCTGAAGGTCGGCGACATCGTCGTCATCAATGGCGAAATGCACACAGGCCGGGATGCGATGCATAAATATCTGATGGATCACGATGCGCCGATTGATTTGAACGGTGCGGTTATTTATCACTGCGGTCCGGTTATGCTAAAGGATGAGGAAGGCTGGCATGTGAAGGCTGCCGGACCGACAACGAGCATCCGCGAGGAGCCGTATCAAGGTGAAATTATCAAGAAATTCGGCATCCGCGCGGTCATCGGCAAGGGCGGAATGGGTCCCAGGACGCTCGCCGCTTTGCAGGAGCATGGAGCAGTTTACTTGAATGCCATCGGCGGAGCGGCTCAATATTACGCGGAATGCTTCAAGCAGGTGAACGGCGTTGATCATATGGAATTCGGCATACCGGAAGCGATGTGGCATTTGAAAACAGAGGGCTTCGCCGCAATCGTCACGATGGATGCGCACGGCAACAGCCTGCACGCGGATGTCGAACAGGATTCCTTTGCCAAGCTGGCACAGTTTAAAGAACCGGTTTTTGTATAAAATATAAGCAATCATAATTCTCATGTTTAAACCGGATATTTACCTGATCCCTGGATGCAGATCCGAGGGATTTCTTTTTCCCCAAGCACAGGGCTTTGTGTTTATTTACAAAAGCTTAACAATAGAACACTTGGCATGGGAGCTTCTGTACAGGTACGATGAAGCTTGGAAGAAAAGCTTGGGGGTATAACGGGATGAATAGCTTTCGCACAAGGCTGACCATAATAATGATTACATTGATCGGCCTTTCGGTATTGGCTGCCGGTCTCTTTATGGGCAAAACCTTTAAGAATAACCATCTGGATGCGCTGCAGGATAATATGGTGCGAGAGATGAGAATCATTTTGGATCAAATGGAGTGGCGAGACGGGACGCCGGAGGAGCTGTATGGCTACTATACGCAGGAAGCCCAGCGGCTGAAGAAGATTACGGACTCGCGGGTTACCTTCATCAACGGCAGCGGCGTGGTGCTGGGCGATTCCGATCATGATCCCGAGACCATGGACAACCATCTGCAGCGAGCCGAGGTACAGGAAGCGGAGAAGTCCGGTGTCGGCAGATCGATACGCCGCAGCGATACGATTGATCAAAATCTGCTGTACGTGGCCATGCTTGTCGATCCGAAACGGCCGGATGCGGGTATAATCCGTCTGTCGCTCAGCCTCAAGGAGGTCGATGAGAGCATTACGCGGATCTGGACCACGCTGCTCGTGGGTCTGCTTATTCTGTTCGTAGTGGCGGTATTTATCAGCTTCCGTGTGGCCAGAGGGCTTACAAGGCCGCTGGAGCAGATTACCCGCGTCTCCAAGCGGATCAAAAACCTGGATTACCGGGCAAGAGTATCCGTGAAGGGCCATGATGAAATCGGGGAGCTTGGTCTGGCTATCAATGCCATGGCGGATGGTCTGCAGGTACAGATGGAACGTATTCATCAGAACGAAAGCCAACTGGCAAGCGTGCTTGACAATATGATTGACGGCGTTATGATGATCGACCGGGATGGAAGCATTGTGCTGATGAACCGCTGCGCCGAGGAGATGCTGGGCATTTCCTCGAAGGAGCTGGTCGGGCGGCATTATCTGGAGGCGAAGCAGCAGTATGAGCTGCTGCAAATTATCCAGGACGGACTTGAACGAAAAGAGCATCTGCGCGAGGAAATTACATTTTATTTTCCCGAAGAGCGTTTGCTTGATCTCAATCTCGTTCCGATCTTTCAGGATGAAGAGTTCGGCGGCGTGCTGCTGGTGCTTCAGGATGTGTCGGCCATCCGGCGGCTGGAACGGATGCGCAGCGAGTTTGTCGCCAATGTTTCGCATGAGCTGAAAACGCCGATTACGGCGGTGAAAGGCTTCGCCGAGACGCTTCTTGGCGGAGCGGTGGACGATCCGGAGACGGCTCGCTCCTTTCTGCAAATTATTTTTGACGAGAGCGACCGCCTGAACCGTTTGATCGGCGATATTCTGGAGCTCTCGAAGATAGAGTCGCGCCGTATTCCGCTGCAGTTCTCCCCTGTGGAGCTCTCGTCCTTTATCGACAAATCCATCAAGCTGATGTCCGCGGAGGCCGCACGCAAGCATATCGTCGTTTCTCTGAAAGCGGAGCCTGGAATCTACGCGGAGGCCGATGAGGACAGGCTGCGGCAAATCATCATGAATTTGCTCGCCAATGGAATCAGCTATACGCCGGAAGGCGGGCATGTGACGATTGTCGTCAGACCGGTAGCGGGTACCAGATATGTATCCGACGGGGAAGACTACGATCATATCCGCATCTCTATTTCGGATTCGGGCATCGGTATTCCCAAGAAGGATCTGCCGCGCATCTTCGAGCGCTTCTACCGTGTGGACAAGGCAAGATCACGCGGATCGGGCGGAACAGGCCTTGGCTTGTCGATCGTCAAGCATCTGGTGGAGCTGCATAAAGGCTCCATAACCGTTGAAAGTACCGTTGGTGTCGGCTCGACCTTCACGATCGTACTGCCGGTGCTGCAGTGACCTCCAGTTAACAAGGCTGGACGATTCTTCTCCATGAATGATATGATTAAGATATATAAGAAAGTGGAATCGCGCGTGGAGTCATGCGCGGAGGCTGGGGGTCTACATGTCGCAAAGAGTGCTGGTCATTGAAGACGAACCGACACTGGCGAGATTGCTCTCCTACAATTTAACGCAGGAAGGGTATGACACGACAGTTATCGATCATGGTGCAGAGGGTTTGCAAGTCGCGCTGCAGCGTTCGTTTGAACTGATTATTCTGGATATTATGTTACCGGGGATGAATGGATTTGAGATCTTAACGAGGCTGCGTCAAAGCGGCAACCGGACACCTGTTATCGTGCTGACGGCACGCAACGCCGAGGAAGAGGTTGTTCAGGGGCTCAAGCATGGCGCTGATGATTATATGACCAAGCCGTTTGGCGTTGCGGAGCTTCTGGCGCGGGTCTCGGCCGTGCTTCGCCGGACAAGTCAGGAAGAAGGCAAGCCAAGCGAGACGACAGGCAAGGTCATTACGGCAGGCGATTTGTCCATTTATCCGGAGCGGTACGAGGTTGTGCTGGGCGGGGATTCCATCCCCCTGCGTCCGAAGGAGTTTGAAGTGCTGCTGTATCTGGTGCAGCGGCCGGGCATGGTCATCACGCGCGATGATCTGATGAACGTCGTGTGGGGCTTTGATTATATCGGCGGCCAGCGTACGGTGGATGTGCATGTCAGCTCCCTGCGCAAGAAGCTGGAGCTTGGGCAGCAATCGGTTCAGATTGAATCCATCCGCGGCGTCGGCTACAAGCTTGTAATGCCAAAAAAGCTCGGATCATCGAAATAATCGGTGATCCGGGCTTTTTTCTGCCTTATAGCCTTATCGAGAATAATGTCCCAATGGAAGAAATCAACTTTGCCGCCTGAGGACGGCGAATGACATTTCTTCCTTCCTGGCGTTTATCCCCGGTTCCAGGCGAGCATCCGCTTCTGGAACTGCTTGGGCGAGCAGTCGTTGTATTTCTTGAACATTTTATAGAAATGGGCCATATTGGGCATCCCAATATGGTCGCCTACCTCGGATATGCTCAGATCCTTGGTCAGCAGTATCCGCTCGGCCCATTTGATCTTGCGGTAATTGACATATTCGGTAAAGGACAGGCCAATGGCCTTCTTGAAAAACTTCACGAAATAGTAGTAGCTCATATTGGCCATCTTGCTGACTTCTTCCACCTGGATGCGGTCCGTGAGGTGATCCTCAACAAAATCCAGCACGTTGCGAAGGCGCGCCCGATCAAAATCCTCGCGTTCGGCGAGCATTTTTTTTGTGTCGCTGCGGATGAGCAGCAGCAGCAATTTCTTGATAATCATGCTGACGGCCAGTTCGTAGCCGGTCTGCTTGAACGTGACTTCCTTAAGGATCGCCCGGATGCAGTCCGCGGCCTCCTTGTTGGCCTGCTCGTTCTCCTGGAAAATGTAATTCGCCCGGCTGAGCGGATTCTTCGTCTCGGAGAAAAAACGCATATAGGGCATTGTGCTGTGATCAAAAAATTGCTCAATGTCGAATTGGAGCACATTATAATTCAGCGGGACTCCCAGGCTGCGGTCGCGGTGCAGCTGGCTGGAGCCGATAATGGCCACATCGCCCGCTTCGAGGCGTACCAATTCTTCATCTATATAAACATCCAGAACACCCTCGTTGACAAGAAGCAATTCAATCTCCCGATGATAATGCCAGTTTATGGTGAAATCATGATTTCGCTGGGACTGATACACCCGAATCGACAAAAGAGGGTTTTCATAGTCTACTTTTTCGTTATAAACTTCCACGCTACCATCCCTTCGACGACAAAATCACATAAAAGCAGCGCCATTCCGAAGCTGGTTTTTTGTAGTCGGAATCGTCTATACTTATTCTAGTGTTTGTTGTGTCATGAAACAAGCAGCATGCAATAAAAAATATATGAAGTTCACATTATGGAGGTAGAATCAATGTCGAAGTTACGTATTGGCATCATCGGCTGCGGAGGTATCGCAAACGGTAAGCATTTGCCAAGTCTTGCAAAGGTACAGGATGCAGAAATTGTCGCATTCTGCGATATCGTAGTTGATCGTGCAGAAGACGCCAAAGAGAAATACGGCAGCTCTGAATCAAAAGTATACAGCAACTATCATGAATTGCTCAGCGATTCCTCGATTGATGCCGTTCATGTTTGTACGCCGAATGATTCCCATGCGGAAATTTCGATCGCCGCTATGGAAGCCGGCAAGCACGTATTGTGCGAGAAGCCAATGGCAAAGATAGCTGCTGACGCACGCCGCATGCTGGAAACCTCGCAGCGTACAGGCAAGAAGCTGAGCATTGGCTACAACAACCGTTTCCGTAGCGACAGCCGCTACCTGAAGCAGCTGTGTACGGAAGGCGAGCTTGGCGAGATTTATTATGCGCGTGCGCATGCTATTCGTCGTCGCGCCGTTCCAACATGGGGCGTTTTCCTGGACGAAGAGAAGCAAGGCGGAGGTCCGCTGATCGATATCGGTACGCATGCACTTGATCTGGTGCTGTGGATGATGGACAACTACAAGCCTAAGGCTGTTCTTGGACGTACTTATCACAAGCTGTCCCAAACCGAGAATGCGGCTAACGCTTGGGGATCTTGGGATCCGGCGAAGTTCACCGTTGAAGATTCGGCATTTGCCATGATTACAATGGAGAACGGCGCATCGATCGTAATCGAAGCCAGCTGGGCGCTTAACTCGCTTGATATCGATGAAGCGAAAGTTTCGCTCTCCGGTACCAAAGCAGGTGCGGACATGAAGAACGGTCTGCGCATCAACGGCGAGAAAAACAGCCGTCTGTATGTCAACGATATCGAGCTGAACAGCGGCGGCGTCGCTTTCTACGATGGCGCAAGCGAAGAGCCTTCCGTGCTGGAAATGCACACATGGGTAGACGCTATCCTGAACGATAAAGATGTACTGGTTAAACCGGAACAGGCTTTGGTTGTTTCCGAAGTTCTTGAAGCCATCTACGAGTCGGCACGTACCGGCAAAGCCGTTTATTTCGACTAAGTTTATTGCAGCAGCAACATGCCAGGAATCACAGGTTAGGCAGGCAAGCAGGGCTGTGAACCAGCCGGATTGTCCGGATTTGTGAAGTAAATCAAAAAGAGCTGAACCGTTATTTCTCAACGGCTCAGCTCTTTTTTCATATGTGACACCTTAATTGAAGGAGCTTCATTCTGGACTGATTTGATCAATGATAAAGGGCTGCATTCCTCGTTATGGACAAAGTCAGCGTTTCTTGCGCTTGGCGATTTCCCCGCTTACGACAAAACCAAGCTCTTCATTATCAAACACCATTAAAATATGAAGCAGGGCATCATCATCGATCACAGGGGCTTCTTCCTTCGGGAGGGACAAGGAGACGGCCTGGTTCAAAGCCTCGTTAGCCGCTTGATTCGGATAGGCGCGTATGTATAATTCCACAGGATCAAGATCATGATTGATGCACCATTGGGCGAAGGCGTCCACCATCATCTGTTCGTCCCGCTGATAGTTCGCTGCAACCCATTCTTCTATTTCTTTGCTGTTCATGAGCACACTCTCCTAGTGAAACAGATGATCCCATTATAACGAAAGCAGCGGCCAATCCACAATTGCTTTTGACTTTCCATAGAAACAGGACTCTATCCGCTGCCATGAGCTGGTATAGAGTCCTGTAAGGCTGCTATGCGAAAATCACTGGTCTGGTTGCTTCGGCTTTCTCCCGAACAGCCAGAAGATAAATACGATCGCGAAGGCAACAACAAGAAAAGGGGCGACGAATATCAAAAAATCCTCCATATGATTCCCTCCTAAAGTTTTACGGAGTAAAACTGCATTGAAAGCATAGGCTAAGTTTTACACTATTTTTATTTTCCCCGTTTGCCCTGAACGTACTTGGCATCGAACAGGAACAGCCGCATGAGCAGGTATAGGGATGGAATCAGCAGCAGCAGTCCAAGAATAAATACGGCAATCAGAGCAAGGGCCATAGGCTCGCTTGTGAAATTATCATAGATGGTTAAGTAAGGATACAATATATAAGGTAAATGCGCTGCTCCGTAGCCGAAGAATGCGAACCCAAACTGCAGCATGACGAAGATAAAGGAAAGTCCCAATCTTTTGCGTGTATATAACAGATAGACGGCGATCAGAAAACAGGCGAAAGACAGGACAAACATCCAGGCATAGGACTGCATCTGATGGAAATGCTCCGGGTTGTGGTTGCGGATTGCGAAGAAAACAAGCAGGCTGCTTAGTATGGTCGGTCCGCTCCAGGCGAGCGCATACTTGCGCACCACTTCAAAAGCATTGCGGTCATTCGCGCGATTGGCATAGTAGCTCAGGAACATTGCCGAGATATACAGCACACTTACCAGAGCCAGCAGTACGACAGTCCAGGAGTAGCTGCTGGTGAGCAGCCTGCTGAACAGGAAGCTGACCTTGCCATTGGCATCGACTGCGATGTAGCCGCCCTCGGAAATGGTCATCACGGTAGATAATGCCGCCGGTATAAGCAGGCCGCTTGCTCCGTAAAGCATGATATAGAAGCGGTTATTCTTCTTGGAGCCGTAAGCGCTGAAGGCATAATAAGCGCCGCGGACAGCCAGCAGCACAATCGCAACGCTCCCGGGAACCAGCAAGGCGGTTCCGTAATAATAGGCGGTATCCGGGAAGAAGCCGACGATGCCGACGAAGAAGAAGACGAGAAAGACGTTGGTTACTTCCCACACCGGCGACAAGTACCGTTCAATGATGTTTTGGATCAGATGGCGTTTGCCCGTAATCGTGCTGTAATAGCTGAAGAATCCGGCGCCGAAGTCGATGGAGGCCACAATGAGATAGCCGAACAGAAAGACCCAGAGTACGGATATGCCAAGCACTTCATAGCTCATTGTCCATCGCCCTCCTCAATCCCTCTGGCTTTCATTTCATCTTCCACATGATTGCTTTTGAACATCTTGATCAGCACGCGCACGGAGGTGAAGCCGAGCACAGCGTACAAGGCGGTGAACACGATCAGCATCGTATCCACATGATCCGAGGTTGTGGCGCCTTCGGAGGTCTTCATGATGCCATGCAGAATCCATGGCTGGCGTCCGACCTCTGCGAATATCCAGCCATGCTCGATCGTCAGCATCGAGACCGGGGCGGCAAGAACAATGGCGCGCAGCAGCCATTTGTTCGTGTAAGCAAGATGGCGTTTGCGCCACAGCACCAACATGAATACAATCGAGATCAGAACCATCAAGGCGACAAAGCCCATTTTGATATCAAACAGATAATGGATCCACAGCGGCGGCTCCTCGTCATCGGGAATATCGTTAAGCCCCGTAACTTCCGCGTTAGGCAGTCCATGAGCCAATATACTGAGGGCATAGGGGATTTTCAGCCCGTATTTAATGTTATTATTCGCATCCAGGATACCGCCTAGCACAAGGGGGGCCTGCGAAGAGGTTTCAAAATGCCATTCCATGGCGGCCAGCTTCTCCGGCTGGTAGTTTGCCAGGTATTTACCGGATAAATCGCCAATGACTGCGCTGCCGATAAGGAAAACAAAGGCGGATACCATCGTTATCTTCAGCGCTTTTTTGTGATAGACGTGGTTGCGGCCCTTGAGCAGCGAAAAAGCGGCAATGGCGGCAAGCGCGAAGGCGCATGTCGTGTAAGCAGTGATCAGGACATGCGAGACTTTGGTCGGCATAGCCGGGCTCAACATAGCCCCGAACGGCGAAATATCGGTAATCGCGCCATCTATGACCGTTACGCCGGCTGGCGCATTCATGAACGCATTGACGACCGTAATGAAGAATGCCGATGCGGATGATCCGATCACAACAGGCACGAGCAGCCAGAAGTGAACCATTTTATTCTTGAAGCGGTCCCAGGTGTACAGGTAGATTCCAAGAAAAATCGCTTCGAAGAAGAAAGCGAAGGTCTCCATAAACAGCGGCAGCGCGATGGATTGGCCGGCTACGCGCATGAAGCTGGGCCAGAGCAGACTGAGCTGCAGTCCGATAGCAGTTCCCGTCACAACGCCGACTGCCACGGTGATGACGAACCCGCGCGCCCAACGTCTGGCCAGGAGCAGGTAGTGAGCGTCATTGCGTCTGATACCGATCCACTCCGCGAGTGCGATCATAAGCGGCACCCCGACGCCGACCGTCGCATAAATAATGTGAAAAGCGAGGGTGAATGATGTTAGTATTCGGCTGTACATGACCGGATCGTATCCGCTAAGCAGCATGGTCGAATCCCTCCTGTTGTTAATAAAATAAAAAGAATAGTTGCAGCCCCATGTTCAATTTCGTTTTAAAATATGCGCCGGGATAAAGCGAGCAGCATTATGAACGCTACAGCGATGCATAATATGATTAAGCGTTTCTCCTGTTTTGCTATACGTTCGCCCGATTTATTCTGATCCTTGTCAACCATAGGTATCCCTTCTTCCTTAGTGATCCAATTGACTTATATTTATAGTATAAGCTGATTTGTGATTATTTTCACAATGAATTGTGACCAGTGGTTGACTAATTGTTGTCAAAGTGTTGAATGAAGGTTGTGTGTGGTGTCACAACAACAAAATAAATCTGCCAAGGGATTACACCTTCTTTTCTAGGTGCTGGTTGAGAATTTTGAACAAAACATCGATGCTTGCTCAATTTGAGGGTCATCCGGGTCATGAAGACAGTGACGGGTTCGATACAGTCTTTCGGAATAAAAGTTTATAATTTCAACTGACTTGTTTAGGAGATCTGGCAAATCTCACGTTATGCTGGCTATACGCTGAAATAGAAAAACGGTTGACATCAAACGGAAAATATAATATCTTGAATTAAAGATATTTAAAATAAAGATTAAAGGAGGGGATTTCGGGGCCAACACAATTGGATGAAGAACACGAAACATCACTTAAGGTATTCGTGCATGCGGGTAGCAGAGTCGATTTACGTCATATATCTTAAAAATAAGATAATTAACATAAAAATAAATGATTTAAAATGTTAGCTTTTGGATTGTTAATAATACGTCTGATAGTTGAGCCGATTGGAGAGTTTGTCGTAAAGAACCGCTTCTGAACTGTAACCGTAAGTCCGCAACCAATAATTCGAATCATATAGGAGTGATTAATGATGTCGTTACAAACAACAGGGATTCACCATATTACGGCTTTTGCAAGAAATCCACAGGAGAACATTGATTTTTACGCAGGCATTCTTGGTCTTCGGCTTGTGAAGAAAACCATTAACTTCGACGCGCCGGAGGTGTATCATTTGTACTTCGGGAACAAGGCCGGCAGCCCAGGCACAATCATCACCTTCTTCCCGTGGCCCACTTCCCGGAAGGGACGGGTTGGCGGCGGACAAGTAGGGATTACCACATTTGTTGTTCCGGTAGGCGCACTCAGCTTCTGGGAAGATCGGCTTAAGCGCTTTGGCATCTCGGTGATGAAGGCTTTCAGATTCTCCGAGCAGTATCTTCAATTCGCGGATAAGGAAGGGCTTCGGCTGGAAATCGTGGAACGGGCGGAAGGAACGAATAGCGAATGGTCATTCGGCGGGGTTCCCGCCGATAAAGCGATCAAAGGATTTGGCGGAGCCGTCCTCTTTAGTATCGACCCGGCAAAAACAATGATCGCCCTGGAGCATATTCTTGGCATGAAGAAAGTCGGTGAGGATCAAGGTTATGCGCGTTTTCAAACGTCAGCTGATATTGGAAACCTCATCGACGTGGCGGTAACCAATATGGAGTCGGGAGCCGGCGGCGCAGGTACAGTACATCATATTGCTTGGCGGGCCAAGGATTTTGACGAGCATGTACAATGGCAAAACCATGTGCTCCAATCCGGTTACCAACCGACTGAAATTAAAGACCGTCAGTATTTCAATGCGATTTATTTCCGGGAAGCCGGAGGGATCCTGTTCGAGATCGCTACGGATCCACCGGGATTTTCCAGAGATGAGGATGCAGAATTTCTGGGAGAGAAATTGATGCTTCCATCCTGGTTCGAACCCCGCCGCGCGCAGCTCGAAGCGAATCTGCATCCAATCCAAGTCCGTGAACTGGAGGATGGCAAGCAATGAAGGGAATGAGAAGAAAATCTTGTTTTCCGAACAAAGAGCATTACGATTTTCTGAACCAGGGCAGCATATCCGTATATTATGTTTATCGGGAGGAACGATATGATTTCTATAGATCCGGAAGTGCAAAGCGACAGGGATAATTATAAGCTCCTCATCGGCAGCGTCGTTCCGCGCCCGATTGCATTCGTTACCACGCTGTCGCAGCAAGGGATATTGAATGGCGCGCCATTCAGCTACTTTTCAATCGTTTCCAGCAGTCCTCCGCTTTTATCCTTATCAGTGCAGCGCAAGAATGGCGAGATGAAGGATACGGCACGAAACGCCATTACAACGGGCGAGCTTGTTGTTCACATCGTTGACGAGGCCAATGTCGAACATATTAATCAGACCGCAGCAACTTTGCCTCCTGACGAAAGTGAAGTGGTGCTTGCAGGGCTAACGCCGAGCGATAGTGAAGCGGTTAAGGTTCGTGGGATTGCAGAGTCAAAGTTTCGGATGGAATGTGTTCTTGAACATGCTATTGAACTTGGAGGGACGGAAGAAACACCGGGTTGTGACCTGTTGATCGCGCGCGTGGTCCGTTTTCGGATCTCGGAAGACATTCTGCAAGACGGGAGAATAGATGCGGCGAAGCTGGCGCCCGTCAGCCGTATGGCAGGAAATTTCTATGCGACCTTGGGCAAAATATTTACCCTTGAACGGCCGGGATAACTTGGCACGAAACGCTTATGTTGGCCAAGTGCCCGTTATTCAGTGTTACAAACTCGCTTCGACAATATGCCAAGGTCGATGCAACAAGTCCTCGATAATGCGGGAGGACTCTGGTTCGGAGGACAAGCTTGCTAATTAAGTTGTGAGTACCAAGACATCCGCTCAGCTGGTGCAGAAAAGCCATATCTTCTGATCGGCTGACAGCGGATGTTTAAAATCAAATGGTTATTGGAGGAGAAACAAAGATGGCACTTGATTGGAAAACAAAGAAGGTCGGATTGATAGTAGGAAGTTTAAGAGAAAACTCGTTCAACCGCATGATTGCTGCTGCTATACCCGAGTTGGATGATTCGATCGTCTACGAGTCGATATCCATAGCGGATCTCCCCTTGTACAACGAAGATACAGATCATGGAGACGGCCCTGAGCCCGTCCAATTCTTCCGCGAAGCAATTAAGCGGGTCGACGGTATCATTATTGTTAGCCCTGAGTACAATTCGGGTATTCCCGGTGTCTTGAAAAACGCTCTGGACTGGGCTTCGACTCCGACCAAAACCGCCGCTCTGCGCAGAAAGCCGGTCGGGCTGGTAGGCGCAACTCCAGGGGTCAAAGGTACGATCCTGTCGCAGCAGCAGATCAGACAGACGTTGGAGGCGACTCAAGCATTTGTGCTTCCTTTTCAAAAGATGTACATTTCGCAAGTAATGGATAAGGTGGATCTGGAACGGCGCCTATTGACCGACGAAGCTACCCGCAAGTATCTGAAGCGCTACGTACAGCAATTTATCCTTTGGATCGATCAAGTTCCTTCTTTGGATTAAGGGAAAAGGACAAGTGGACGATGCATTGCAATATTATTCCGGCGAGTAACCGATCGGGCAACAGGGTAAATTACCAGAGATGAGCAAATACTGCTCAACAAATCGAACGCAGGAGGACCTTCAATTATGAACCTTCGTAAAGCCGTATTAGCCGTAACGCTCTCCAGTCTTGTACTCACATCCGGGTTAGCCGCTCATGCTGACGCCCAAGAAGCGTCAGAGACGATACGGCAAGCGAGCGCGGAAGATGCGGTAAGGGCGCTGAGGACGCTAAACAGCTTCTATAAGCCAGCGCTGAATGGTCGGTTCCCCGGCTCGGTGAACGGGCTGAAAATAGGGGTAAGCACCCGTCGGACCGTCATTGGCAAGATCGGCCAGCCGGACAAGCCAAGAACGAACGCGGATGCGTTCGACATGTATCATGCGGAGATGGGGCACCCCGGTTACGCCATCGCCTACAAGCGGAACAGGATTCGCGAAATGCGCTACTTCGGGACGAATATCGAACGGCAGACGAATATTGGAGGCATAACGAAGCGATTGCTCATCAGGCAGTGGGGCGCGCCTTCCTACTCGGTCACCATCCGGAACGGATCCTTGGTGCAGCAGAAAATCACCTATTACCGCGGCAAATACAAACTCGCGTTTATTTTCAACACCAGTACGAATCTCGATCATATCAACCTGCTTAAGCGCTGAACGGGGATTTGCACGCACACAATACAGACTCGTCGGCTGAAAAGACGAGTCTGTACCTGAAAAAACGGGCAAAAAAGGCTGTATTAACCGGTTTGAATGCTGCAGCGTTGTCAACGAACCGAGGACACTAATTACCGAGCACATTGCTTATAAGTCTGAAGCAGGAACTACTGTCGAGGGACAAGAACATATATCTTAACGGAGCCGCGTAAATCGCGGCTTTTTGTTTTAACGGCATATATTCTAGTCTAAAGCGCAAAGCGCGCCTAATGATTTTTCCGGTACACCTTCGGAGACATGCCGTAGGCTTTGGTAAACTGGCGGGTAAAATAGTTGCTGTCGTTGAATCCGCTATTATATGAGATCTCCGAAATGGGCAGGTTAGTCTTCTTAAGCAAAGTACAGGCGTGTTCCAGACGAAGCTGGTGAAGATAGGCGAAAGGCGTCGTTTGGTAATAGAATTGGAAAATCCGGTTCAAATGTCTGACCGAGATATTGGATTCGGCTGCGATTTGCTCGCGTGAGAGTTGTTCCAGATAGTGATCTTCTATAAAGGAAATGGCATTTGCCAAATGCATCAGGTTGCTTTGAATCCCTTGCCGTTCCTGATTCTCGTACTGCCTCGACAAATAAACGACGAGTTCCATAAACCTGGCGCGCAGCATCGTCTGATAACCCTGCAGCCTGTTCTCAAATTCCTCGATCATGACGGCAACGAGGGACGTAACATATTCCAGATTCGAAAGCGGTAAGCTCAGTTTGCTATTGAAATGCTGAATATTGCGGTAAAACGGTTCCAAAACGAAAAGTGCCTGATAACCATTGGATGTTCTCAGGTCAGGACCAGCCGATCTTAAAAACTCCGGACGGTACATAATGTTACAAATCCGAAAATCATGCGGATTCTTGTATGCGTGGGAGGCCAGACCGTCAATGACAAAAACATCTCCTTTTTTGATGAAAGATTCTTCCGTATTCACGATATGCGTGGCGTTTCCGTGCAAAACAATGACGAGTTCGGAGAAATCGGCATGATGATGCAAATACATGTCTTCGTCATGCCCGCCGTACTGAATGTAGAACTGAAATTGCTCGTCTGTCGTAAACCAATTCAAATGAACGCTTCTCATGCGGGTCCCCCTTTCTTTACGGCTTGCAATAGCTGTGTCCTTATCATGCTATTTTAAGACCCTAAAATCAAGGATTGGGCAAATAGCATGGACTATAATGCTAGATGGGAGTGATTATGCAGAGGAGTGATACTGATTTGTCTGTTATACCGTTAGAGCACAACAGGTCTTCTAAGACAACACGCGGTTTCTGGTATCGCCTGGTTCAGCAGAAATACCTATATTTCATGTCCATCCCTTTTGTGATTTGGGTGTTCGTATTCAGCTATTTGCCGTTGTGGGGTTGGACGATGGCTTTTCAGAAGTTTCGGGTAGGCCGATCGTTTTTCGAGCAGAAATGGGTTGGATTCGATAACTTCCGCACGTTGTTTCAGGACGATCAGTTCTTCAATGCGCTGCGCAATACGCTTGCGATGAGCTTCATGGGGCTGGTTGCGGGCTTTACGGTTCCGATTGTTTTCGCCGTTCTCTTGAATGAAGTGAGGCTCTCATTCTTAAAGCGATTCGTACAAACCGTCTCGTATCTGCCGCACTTTGTTTCTTGGGTGGTCGTGGCAGGTATTGTTACGAAAATGCTTTCAACGGACAACGGCGTCGTCAATCAGATTCTGGTCGGCTTGCACTTCATCCATGAGCCCATCCAGTTCACGGCGAAGGAGAATCTGTTCTGGTACCTGGTCACCAGCGCGGACATGTGGAAAGAAACCGGCTGGAACGCGATCATCTACCTGGCGGCGATTGCCGGTATCGGTCCCGAGCTGTACGAAGCGGCGCGGGTTGACGGAGCAAGCCGGGTACGGCAGATTTGGCATATCACGCTGCCGGGGATCCGTTCCACAATCATCATTTTGCTTATTATGTCCATCGGTCACCTGTTTAGCATCGGATTCGAGAAGCAGTTCCTCCTTGGCAACAACCTTGTGAAGGAGAAGTCAGAAGTGCTCGATCTGTATGCCCTTAATTACGGCCTGGGCATGGGACGTTATTCGTTCGGTACCGCGATCAACATCTTCAACTCCGTCGTCAGCTTGATTCTGCTCTTTGTGGCCAACGGCATTTTCAAAAAGGTCACCAAAGAAAGCATAATGTAAGGAGGGTTTCGGATTGGAAAAACATACACGAATACATGCTTCGATACCGGATCGCGCCTTCGATGTCGTCGTCTATCTTGTCGTCATTTTAGTTGCCGTTTGCACGCTCTATCCGTTCCTGAACGTGCTGGCCATTTCGCTGAACGATTCAACCGACACGGTGAGGGGAGGCATCACGGTTATCCCCCGTCATATCACGCTTGAGAACTATTCGCTGATCTTCTCGTTCGACGGGCTTCTTACCGGCTTTAAAATATCGGTTCTGCGGACAGTGGTCGGAACCGTGCTGGGGCTCATCAGTTCATCTATGCTGGCCTACGTGCTCAGCCGTGCGGATTTTCAGGGACGCAAATTCATATCGGTCTTCCTTGCGCTTACGATGTACATTTCGGGAGGTCTCATTCCTTTCTACATTCTGATGAGGGATATGCATCTTCTGGGCACTTTCGCGGTTTACGTGCTGCCGGGACTTGTAGGCGCATTCAACGTATTTGTCATCCGCTCGTTCATCGACGGGCTTCCCTATGCGCTGCAGGAATCGGCGAAAATCGACGGGGCCAACGATTTCACGATCTATTGGCGCGTCATACTGCCGCTGACGACCCCGGCGCTCGCTACGATCGCGCTGTTTCTGGCGGTCGGCCAATGGAATTCCTGGTTCGACACGTACTTGTACAACGGCTCGAAGGAGCATCTGACTACGCTGCAGTACGAGCTGATGAAGGTTCTGCAGAGCACGCAGGTTGGCAGCAACGGCAATGTGAACGGAATGAACATGAACCAAGTCATGAACCAAATCTCGCCCGAATCTGTCAAGATGGCCATTACGATCATCGTCACGTTGCCGATTCTGGTCGTCTATCCGTTCGTGCAGAGATATTTCGTCACCGGCATGACCCTTGGCGCTGTTAAAAGCTAGCCGGACGCAACGAGACTGATATCGGCAGGGCAGCCTGATCAGATATGCATATCCAGAAGTTTAAATAGGGGGTATTACAATGGGAAATTTGAAACAAATTGCAGGGTTAGGCATGGCGCTGACGCTCTCGCTTGGCCTGCTGGCAGGATGCGGAGGGAATAACGGCAGCAGCGGAAGCAGCGCAGCCGGCGCCGACGGAGCAAACGATACGTCTCCGGTCACCTTCTCGTTCTTCAGCAGCGATCCGAACCCGAACTGGCAGAACATGCAGGATGAGGTCAGCAAAGAAATCACGAAGGAGACGGGCGTAACGCTGGATGCCGAATTCGCGGTCGGCGATCCGTCGCAGAAGGTGGCGCTGATCGCAACCAGCGGCGATTACCCCGATCTGATCAGTCCCAAGGGAGATCTGAACAAACTGGTCGACGCGGGAGCCATGCTCGATCTTACCGATCTGATCGACAAGTATGCCCCGAACCTCAAAAAGCTGTTCGGCGATCAAATGAAACGCTTGCGCTACAGCAACGACGATGAGTCGATCTACGTCATCCCGACCTATTCGGCCGTCGACGGGGTTACCTTCGTTGCGGGAAGCGGATTCGAGCTTCAGCACGGCGCCGTGAAGGAAGCGGGCTACCCGCAGGTCAAGACGCTGCAGGATTACGAGAATGTCATTCAATCCTATATCGACAAGCATCCGACCGATAAAGACGGGAACAAGAATATCGGCCTGGCCCTCAGCGCGGATGATTGGCGGACGTCCATCTCGGTCACGAATCCGGCTGCCGAAACGACCGGCAAATCGGGAGACGGCGAATATTACATCGATCCGAAAACCAACGAAGCGACGTATCACTACCGCACCGAAGGGGAAAAGGATTATTTCAAATGGCTGAACCATATGTTTAACATCGGTCTGCTCGATAAGGAAAGCTTCGTCCAGAAGTACGATCAATATTTGTCCAAGATTGCTTCGGGACGGGTGGTCGGACTTATCGACGTGGATTGGGACTATGCGGACGGCGAGAAGGCGCTTAAGACCGCGGGCAAGCTTGATCAAACCTATGGGCATTACTCGGTCATGCTGAACGATAGCTACAAGGACAACCGCTTCCAATCGACAGGCTTCATGGCCGGATGGGGCGTAGGGATCTCCACGAGCTGCAAAGATCCGATCCGCGCCATCAAATTTCTGGACTTCCTCGCCTCCGAGCAAGGGCAGGTTCTCAACAACTGGGGCATCGAAGGCAAGGAATACACTATGCAAGGCGGCAAGCGTGTCGTGCCGCAGGACGTTCAACAGCGTATTACGAACGACAATACGGCTTTCAGCAAGGAAACCGGAATCGGCTTCTATACCAATCTGGGCGCTCATTACGGCGACGGCGTGAAGGATTCGACCGGCAACTATTACACGAAGAACTTCCCGGAACAAATCGTCGAGGCTTATACGGCCGCCGACAAGGAAACGCTCAAAGCATACGGCGCGACGACCTGGATGGACTTGTTCCCGAACGAGAAGGACTTCCCGGTTAAAGCATGGGGCTCAGCGTGGAATATAGCCGTACCCGGCGACGATGACGTTACGATTCTGGCGAGCAAGATGCAGGACATCACGTTGAAAAGAATCCCGCAAGCCGTTATGGCGAAGCCGGAAGACTTCGATAAGATTTGGGATGCGTATCAGCAGGAGCTGATCGATGCCGGCGTCGAGAAAATGGAAAAGGGCTTTACGAATTTCGTTCAGGATCGCGTTAAGCTTTGGAATGAGTAACAGACCTGGCATACCTTCGGCCATGAAATATACGATCAGCGAGCAGCATTAATACGTAAAGCTAAGGAGAGCCTAGTATGAATTATCACAATCCCGTCATCAGCGGCTTTCATCCAGACCCCAGCGTCTGCAGAGTCGGTGAGGACTATTATTTGGTAACCAGCTCATTCGAATATTTTCCGGGCGTCCCGTTGTTTCACAGTAAGGATTTGGTGAACTGGGAGCAGATTGGCCATGTCCTGACACGGCCGGAACAATTGGATCTGCGAAAGGCCTGGAGTTCGGGCGGGATTTACGCGCCAACGATCCGTTATCACAATGGGGTTTTCTACGTGACCACCACGAATGTTTCGGAAGGCGGCAACTTTATTGTATTTACGGACGATCCGCGGGGCTCCTGGTCCGATCCCATCTATGTGGATCAACAGGGGATCGACCCGGATATGTTCTTTGACGAGGACGGCTCGGTCTACTACACGACTTCCCATGATGCTTCCGGGCAGGGCGCTTACCAAAGCCGAATCGATCCGAGGACGGGGGCGCGTTTGTCGGATATTGCCTGCGTGTGGAACGGGACGGGCGGCCAATATCCGGAAGCTCCGCATATCTATCGGGTCGGCGAGTGGTATTATCTCATGATTTCGGAGGGGGGCACGGAATACGGCCACATGGTCACGGTGGCGAGAGGCAGGAGACCGGACGGTCCATTCGAGAGCTGTCCGTATAATCCGATCTTATCCCATCGAAGCCTGCAGAAACCGATTCATGCGACGGGGCATGCCGACTTGGTTCAGACGCCGGACGGCAGCTGGTGGGCGCTATTCCTTGGAGTGCGGCCGATCGGGTATCCTATGCAGCATAATCTCGGTCGGGAAACGTTCCTTGCACCGGTCACCTGGACAGAGGATGGCTGGCCGGTCATCGGGGACAACGGAACGGTCTCCGAAACCATGCCGGCGGGCGGCCTTCCGCTGCAGCCGGTTCACGCTCCCGCGGCGAGAGACGATTTCGATGGTGCCGCTCTTGCTCCATGCTGGAACTTCCTGCGTTCGCCGGACCCGGAGAATTGGTCGCTCTCGGCGCATAGCGGCAGCTTAACGCTGTACGGATCCCCGGTCACACTGAATGAAATTGGCGCTGTGGCCTTCGTCGGCAGAAGGCAGCAGCATTTTGCATGCCGTACAGAGGCGCACCTGACGTTTGTGCCGCAGCACGACGATGAGGAAGCGGGTATCACCGTGTTTATGAATGAACGTTTCCATTACGAGATTGCGTTAACGCGGATCGCGGGTGAGCGCAAGCTTATATTCCGCAGAAGGCTGGGGACGCTGTGGAAGGTCGAGAACGAAGTGCCATGGTCGGCAGATTCGGTCGTGCTGACGGTTCAAGCGGACAAAATGCACTACAAGTTCGGTTATTCCGGCAGCGGGGAAGAGCCGGCTCAGATGGGTCTCGGGGAATGCGGGCTGCTGGCCACGGAAGTGGCAGGCGGGTTTACGGGTGTATTTATCGCCATGTACGCGACGGGCAACGGCGCTCGCTCCGCCTCGCCCGCGCATTTTGACTGGTTCGAGTATCACGTCTCCGAGTAGATCGTAGATGATGGCAGACGTAATTTTCTGTATGATTGATCCGAGGAGCGTGATACGATGACAACCGATAAGAGCTACCCGTATTGGAATCCCGGCCTGCCGCTTGAGGACCGCTTGAACGACCTGATCGGCCGACTGACGCTGGAGGAGAAGATCGGGCTCATGCCGCAGTACCAGATTGCGGTTAACCGGCTGGGCGTGCAGGCGTACAAACACGGCACGGAGGCGGCTCACGGCATGGCTTGGCTGGGAGAGGCAACGAGCTATCCACAGCCGATCGGCCTCGCCTGTACGTGGGACAAAGAATTGCTTAAGCGAATCGGGGGTGCGATCGGCGACGAGGCCCGCGGCTTCTACAGGAAGAATCCGTCTCATAACGGCCTGACACTGTGGGCGCCAACGGTCGACATGGAGCGTGACCCGAGGTGGGGGCGGACGGAGGAAGCGTACGGCGAGGATCCGGTGCTGGCCGGCAAACTGACCGCTGCGCTTACGCAAGGCATCCAGGGCGACCATCCGTTTTACTTGAAGGCCGTTGCCACGCTGAAGCATTTTATCGGCAACAATAACGAGGCGGGAAGAGGCGACGCATCCGTCAGCCTCGATCCGCGCAATCTGCGCGAGTATTATTTGAAGGCATTTGAAATCCCGTTCAAGGAAGGCGGCGCCCAGTCGATGATGACGGCCTACAATGCGATCAACGGCGTACCGGCGAATCTCAGCCGGGATGTGATCGACATCGTCAAGCACGAATGGGGGATGAACGGCTTTGTCGTCAGCGACGCGTTCGACGTGACAGGCACCGTGCGGGATCACCATTACGTGGAGACGCTGAAGGAGGCGGTGGCCCGCTCCATCCGGGATGGCGGCATCGACAGTATTACGGACGAAGCTGCCGTGGTCACGGAAGCGATTCGCGAGGCTCTCGCGGATAGGCTTCTAACAGAAAACGATCTGGATACAGCCCTTCGGAACACGTTCCGCGTCCGGTTCAGGCTCGGGGAATTCGACCCGGCGGAACGAAATCCCTATGCTGCAATCGACGAGTCGGCGATTCTCCGTCCGGCGCATGCGGAGCTGGCAAGGGAGGCTGCGCAGAAGGCCGTCGTGCTGCTCAAGAACGTCGGCCGGACGCTGCCGCTGCAGGCAGACAAGCTGAGCAAGGTTGCCGTCATCGGCCCGCTTGCCGATGTCGTGTACCCCGACTGGTACAGCGGCACGCTGCCTTATGCGGTTACGCCGCTGGAGGGAATACGCGAGCGGCTGGCATCTTCCGGGGCCAGAGCCGAAACCGCACACGCGAGCGGCACTCATCGCGTGCGCCTGAAGGCGGTTCGTACCGGAAGGTATATCCGGGTCTGCAACGATGAGAAGGCCGGGCTCGCCGCGGACGCGCTGCGCGCGGAAGAAGGCGACGTGTTCGAGATAACGGATTGGGGCTGGGGCAGCCATACGTTGATTGCGGAGCGGACTGGCCGTTACCTGACGACGGACGACAAAACCGTACAGGCGTCGGCTAACCGGATTTGGGAATGGTTTACGAAGGAAGTGTTCCAGATTCGGATGACTGACCGTCAAGGTGCGATCACGACCATTTCGACCTGGAACGGGATGCCCGTAACGGTCGACGAGGAGACGGGCGCGCTGCTCGTTGGTGACGGCCGTGCGGCAGAGACTGCAAATGCCATCAACGTCGGCGGCACGGCGGATGTCGGCGGATCGGACACTGACATGCGGGCCGACATGTTCGAGCTCGAATTCGTATCAAACGGTGTGGATGCGGCTGTTGAAGCGGCTCGCGGCGCCGATGCGGCGATCGTGGTAGTCGGCAATCATCCCTTGATCAATGGCAAGGAGACGATGGATCGGCCCGACATTACGCTGGCAGATTCGCAGGAAAAGCTGGCCCTTGCGGTGCTTGCGGCGAATCCGAACACGATCGTAGTGGTCGTCGGCAGTTACCCGTTTGCCCTGAACGCTTTGCAGGAGAGGGTACCGGCGATCCTGTATACGTCCCATGCAGGCCAGGAGCTCGGCCATGCCGTGGCGGACGTGCTGTTCGGCGACATCAATCCGGCGGGCCGGGTAAACATGACATGGTACAAGTCCATCGACCAGCTGCCGCCTTTCATGGACTACGACATCATCCAGGGCGGACGCACGTACCAATATTTCGAGGGCGAGCCGCTGTATCCGTTCGGACACGGTCTCTCGTACAGCGAGTTCCATTATGAACGCCTGCGGCTGCCTGTGAACCGGGTCGAGGCCGGAACGGACACGGACATCGAGGTTGCCTGCCGCGTGACGAACGCAAGCGGACGCGCGGGTGAAGAGGTCGTGCAGCTTTATGTACGGGCAGGGGCTTCCCGGGTCAAGCGCCCGAGTCTTCAGCTGGCGGACTTCAGACGGATCGTACTGGCCCCGGGCGAGACGGCGGAGGTGATGTTCCGTCTGCCGCTTGAATCGATGGCGATTTGGGATGTGACGCGCGAGCGATTCTGCATCGAGAGCGGGGAGTACACGGTCCTGCTCGGCTCTTCCTCCGGCGATCTGCGGCTGGAAGGCCGTCTGGCGGTCGCTGGCGAGACGATCCCGCCGCGCGATCTCAAGCAAGTGACCCGGGCCGTGAACTACGATGCGTATCAAGGGATCCATCTCGGCGAATGCGTCGAGAGCGGCAGCGCCGCCGTCGTAAGCGGCAAGGCGGGCTGGCTCGCGTTTCACGACGTTGAGCTCGGTGCAGGTCTCTCAGCGATCGAGATGCGGGTAACCGCCACGGAGAAAGCGATTGTCGAGGTTCGGTTGGACGGACCGGACGGACTGCTCGCCGGCAAGTGCGCGATTCCGGCCGGTGCAGGGCAGGACTGGCGGAGCGTCTCCTGCGGGCTGACGGGCGCCTCCGGCCGGCGCGATGTGTACCTCGTCCTGGATGGGCCGGCGTCACTTGGCTGGTTCCGAATGCTGGCCGATTGACGACGTAGTTTTTGGTCCATTTCTATCGTGCGGAGTGGTTCACCTACACAACGAGTACTTTCAACAAAATGGGCTCGTTAAGAAGAAGGCATGCACAGAGACAGCCCGGACTACTTTTTGTGGTAGAATGCCTCTCTCTCTTTGCAAAGGTACTGCGTTATGGTTTCAAGTTCGTATTTACGAATCATAAAATGTATGAGTTTAAAGCGCTCGGGGGCTGCCGGTGATTCTGGTGGCGTGTCCTCTCGAGCGCTTTGTGCTTTTTATAGAAAAATCGTTCTCTGCCTCTCCCGATCATGTCCAGGTCAAATCCTGCTTCTCCGAAGATTTCCGACATGTCTTGCCGGGCTGCAAGGCTAATACCGAAGCTAACTAAGCATCTTTCTATTCGGCTATGTTGCTGGCATCAAACCGGAACGGCGCTCCAGGCATAATTTGAGACAGAAATTTCGATCCCAATAGTGTTGCAACGAGAGCAGAAGCAGCGGTTGCTCCTCAGAGCGTTGAGATATCAATCAAAAAGTGGATATTTCTTGAAGCGTCAGATCGCGACAAAAAGCCGCATGGCTGCGGCTTTTTTCTTATTTTTCGATATCAATTCGATGCGAAGGGTCTTCTGCGTGTTATGCCCGAACGCTTTGATCGAATTTTGCCCGCAATCGGTTGGTGTCTTCTCTAGGCGGAAACCCGAACATGCGGACATATTCGCGGCTAAACTGCGATGCGCTTTCATAGCCGAGCCGGAACGCCACGTCGGCTGCATCCGCGAACTCGGATAATAAGAGATGCCGCGCTTCCTGCAAGCGCAGCCGTTTTTGAAACTGGATGGGGCTCATAGCGGTCACCTCTTTGAAGTGCCGGTGAAACGTAGAGATACCCATGCCTGCAGTCTCTGCAAGCTCTTCAATTCGCAATGATTTATCGAAGTTGGCGATAATGAATTCGATTGCGTCCCTAATTCGATAGGTACTGCTTCCTTCCATCGCGATTTGGGCCAACGCCGCGCCATACTGCCCTTGCAGCAGCTTGTACAGGATTTCCTTGGTGTAGATGGGAGCCAGGTACGGAATGTCGTGGGGCTGTTCCACCAACCGGACCAATCGCAGTAACGCATCCAAGATCGAGGATTCAATCTGGCCGACGAACATTGCCCGGGCTGCATTTTCTTTCTGGGCGAATTGAATGTCGGTGTCCTGCAACACCTCTAAAATTTGATTCTGCGTCATTTCCATTTTCAAACTCAAGTATGGGGCATCGGAAGAAGCTTGGATGATCTGGCCGACAACCGGCAATTTTATCGATGAAATTAAATAGTCGGAAGGACCATACTCGAATCGCTCTTGCGCCAGAAAGATCTCTTTCGAACCTTGGGCAATGAAACAGAAGGCGGGTTTGTAAACGCTATGGATCGGCTCGGTCACGTTGGAACGGCGAATAATAAATAAAGAAGGGATCGCGGTTTCGAAAACCCCGTCCTGACCGGAATGCTTCTCGATTAATTTGGCGACCTCATTCCGCTGTCGTTCAGTTGGATTAGACATCAGATTCCTCCACCTCGGTTCTATTTTCGTTTAATTATAAGGCAACCTTCGTTCATGCGTAAGTAGCAACGAGAGAATAAGGCAATGATTTGCAACAAAAGGGATAACGGCTTCCTGTTCAATTGCTGCATAATAAAAAGGGGCCAATTTACAGATCATATTAAAAAATCGGAGGATTTTATATGCAAAAAGTAATTTTAAACAATGGTGTTGAGATGCCTGTACTCGGTTTTGGTGTTTTTCAGATTTCGGATCAAAATGAGTGTGACCAGAGCGTTTATGACGCTATTATGGCGGGCTATCGACTGATTGATACAGCCGCCTCTTATCTAAATGAAGAAGCAGTTGGCAGAGCGATCAAACGGAGTGGCGTGTCAAGAGAGGAATTATTCATTACAACGAAGCTCTGGGTTCAGGATACTGGTTATGAGCGCACCAAAAAAGCATTTGAAAAATCCCTGAGAAGATTGCAATTGGATTATTTGGATTTGTATTTAATCCATCAGCCGTATGGAGATCTGTTTGGCTCTTGGCGCGCTATGGAGGAGTTATATCGTGAAGGTAAGGTCCGTGCAATTGGCGTAAGTAATTTTCATGAGGATCGGCTGATCGATTTGATTATCCATAATGAAGTTGTTCCTGCCGTAAACCAGGTTGAAACACACCCTTTTAACCAACAAATTGAAAATGCAAACTTCATGAAAGAGAATAAAGTTCAGATCGAATCCTGGGCGCCTTTTGCTGAAGGAAAAAATAACTTGTTCCAGAATGAGCTATTGGTATCCATAGCTGAGAAGGTTAATAAATCCGTTGCCCAGGTGGTCTTACGTTGGTTGACACAAAGAGAAATCGTTGTGATTCCAAAGTCTGTTCGTAAGGAAAGAATGATCGAAAACTTCAATATCTTTGATTTTGAATTAAGCCAAGAGGATATGGAGTCAATTGCTGCGTTAGATACGAAAAAGAGTTTGTTCTTTTCACATCGCGATCCTGAAAAGGTGAAGTGGCTCGGTACTCGTAAACTTGATATCTAATCTTCTATATTCTAAGGGGACGAATGAAGTCAGAAAAATTTACAACTGATAGGAGAAGGGATTATCAAATGTCAAATTCACAAGAATTGACGCGTGCACAAAAACTGCTCGGCGATTTTGCACCGAAAATGGTGCAACTTACCGATGACGTTTTATTCGGTGACGTGTGGGCCCGCAAAGAACTTTCACCGCGTGATCGAAGCCTGATTACGGTTGCATGTCTACTCACATCGGGGAATACGGTACAGCTAAAATCCCATTTGGATTTAGCCAGGCAAAACGGACTTTCAAAAGAAGAACTGGTTGAAGCGATGACTCATTTGGCGTTTTACGCCGGTTGGCCAAAAGCGATGTCTGCGATCATGGTTGCAAAAGAACTATTCAACACATGATTGATAGAGTGCTTGGAGAGGAGTCAATCAAATGGAAATACGTTCGTTGGGACAAACGGGATTAAAAGTAACGAATCTATGTGTCGGCACGATGACATTCGGACAACAAGCGGACAAACGAACCTCCTACGAGATACTCGATAAGGCGTTTACTGCCGGTGTGAATTTCATCGACACTGCAGATGTGTACCCCATTGGGAGGCAATCGGTTGAATTAGCAGGTACAACCGAATTAATTATCGGGGAATGGTTGCAAGGAAAACGAGACAAAATGGTTCTCGCAACCAAGTGTTTTGGTTTGATGGGCACTGGTCCTAATGATCAGGGGCTGAGTAGGAAGCACATCATGACTGCCGTCGAGGACAGTCTTCGTCGTCTGAAAACGGACTATCTCGACCTTTATCAAGCACACCAATTTGACCCAAACACACCAATAGATGAAACGCTGCGTGCGTTTGACGATCTCGTTGAACAAGGAAAAGTCCGGTACATCGGCGTATCCAACTGGCGCGCTTGGCAAGTGGCGAAGGCAAATGGAATTGCCGACAGAAAAAATTACACCCGTATAGCAAGTGTTCAGCCGCGCTACAATTTATTGTTTCGAATGATTGAGGATGACTTGATTCCGATGGCACTCGACGAAGGAATTGGCATCATATGCTATAACCCGCTGGCGGGCGGTATGTTAACGGGACGCTATAATAAAAGTTCTAACATCGAAGAGGGAACTCGTTTCGGACTCGGGAACAGCGCAGGTTCGTTTTATCAGAAGCGGTACTGGCAAGAGGCAACGTTCGGCGCTGTTGATTTGTACCAATCTTGGTGCCAGGAGCACAACTTTGATCCCGTTACGGCGGCTGTGCGCTGGGTTATACAACAGCAGGGAATAACATCCGCTATCATGGGTGCGAGTCGTCCAGAGCAATTGGACATGACTCTGCGTGCTGCAGATATGGATGCATTAACGGAAGAGGAATTGGCATGGCTCGATGGGCTTTGGTTTTCATTGCCTCGTCGTCGTGAGTTTAGTTAAGCTTCGTTCCGGTTCCTGGGAAATGTAAAAATAACGATAGGAAGAGTGAGCATTTCTCTTGCTATATCTTTTGCTATATTGAACAACCGAATGAAGCAGCCAGGAGGTCATTATGAAGATGCTTAGCGGAATCGGCTGTACGGAGGACGAGGCATTATTTTCGAGTCACTCCATCAGAAGCGTTGTCGAAGAGGTGGTAGTCGATGGAGAAAAGTTGATTCGTATTCATACAGCTTGGCGGTTAGAGAATGGTTCAATCCTGGTCTATGAGTATTCTTCCAGAAACCATCCCACAAGCAGTTTTTGCTTATATGACACTCTGGATGAATATAACGAATTATGCGATGATCTTTATTGGGTTAAGAAGAATGAATGGAATGATGATTAATTAAAGAGGGACCTCTCGATCCTGCAGTAGGGTAGAAAACAGATTTACACATCTCGTTTTTCGCTTTATTTTATTTGCTGGCTGTTAGCTTGGAGTTAACTCCATGCGGTAAACTTTGCATGTAACATATTAATAACCAGAGGAGTGTAGTGCTTGATGGATTATGTAAAACTCGGAAATACCGGATTGGACGTATCGCGGCTTTGTCTCGGGTGTATGGGCTTTGGCGATGCAGCGCGCTGGACTCACCCATGGGTACAAAAGGAGGAGCAAAGTCGTCAGGTTATTAAGAAGGCACTCGATCTTGGCATCAATTTTTTCGATACGGCAAACGTATATTCGGCTGGGACAAGCGAGGAATATGTTGGACGCGCTCTGAAGGATTGCGCGAATCGGGATGAAATTGTCATCGCGACAAAGGTGCATTTCCGCATGCACGAAGGTCCAAATGGAGCAGGGCTTTCCCGTAAGGCTATTATGAGCGAGATTGATAAGAGCTTGAAGCGACTGGGGACCGACTATGTGGATTTGTATCAAATTCACCGCTGGGACTATAGTACCCCAATCGAAGAAACGATGGAAGCGCTTCATGATGTCGTAAAAGCGGGAAAGGCCAAATATATCGGCGCTTCCGCTATGTTCGCGTGGCAGTTCCAAAAGGCACTGCATGTTGCTGAGAGCCACGGATGGACCCGGTTCGTGTCGATGCAAAATCATTATAACCTCATCTATCGGGAGGAGGAGCGCGAAATGATGCAGCTCTGCAAGGCGGAAGGGCTCGGTGTTATTCCATACAGCCCGCTTGCATCCGGCCGCTTGACGCGCGATTGGTCGGAGACAACGCACCGTTCTGAAACCGATAAGGTGCAGAAGTCGAAATACGATGCATTTGCGGAGGCGGATCGTGCGATCGTGGAGCAGGTTGCGGCGATTGCGGAGCAGCGCGGCGTCTCCCGTGTGCAAGTAGCGCTTGCCTGGCTGCTGCAAAAGGCACCAGTTACCGCACCTATCATCGGTGCCACGAAAGAATCACATCTCGAGAGCGCGGTCACTGCGCTAAAGGTCAAGCTAACTCCGGAAGAGATTGCGTCACTGGAGGAGCCGTATGTACCCCATGCCGTAGTAGGTGCGCTTTAATAATTCTCATCAGGTAAGCGCATTGGGAAGGCAACGAGTTGAACCTGGCATGGTGATGATCCATTGCAGAAGGCAGTGAGAGGTTTGGACTTTCGCGCGATACACTTTTATAGCATCTTTCATAAGAGAGTAATAGATCCGGATGCTTCATGCGTGGCATCTGCACCTGCAGCCCGGTCTGATTAGACCCATATGCCTTGTCCTCCTGAAACGCAAATCAATTAATATTAACCCAACGGATAATGGAATAAGGGAACTGCGCGAGACGGTTCAATTGCCGAAAGCCGAGAACAGACTACATGATAAATGTTGGAACAGCCTATTAATGTGAAGGAATTTGAGCTTATCCGTTCAGATTAGAGATACCAAGCTGATCGGCTCGAACGGATTGGTAAAATCGACGTTTTTCAACGATATACGCATCGCCACAAAGTGCCCTTCTCAGGGTACTTTATGGCGATGTGTATTGGAGTACAAAGTTTCGTATCCGATGCCGATTCCAGTTAGCGTTTCGGTATGAAGGAACTACATAGGTTGCAAACAAAGGTCTTTCGATTCCGGGTGTCGACCCCGCCGTGCCAAATTACCTTTGAGATGTGGACTGGCTGAGCCAATCCTCGAAACGCGTCGCGGTGATGCGCGGGTTTTCGCCCGGGTCTAGAGATTGATCGTTCAGCGCTGCACCGAAGTATCGCGCGTTGTCGTCTGCGACCACCTGACGTGTGTCCTGCGTTGCGCTCAGGAATTGACGGACGAGTTCGTCGAGACGCATCCGTTCTGGACCAGCGACCTCAACAATGCCGTTCACTGGCGCCCCGAGTGTGAAGTCGACCAGTGCGGCAGCAACGTCATCCGATACGATGGGCTGCACAAATACAGACGGCAAGCGAACGCTTTGCCCTTCGGTGGCTGTATAGGCGATGCTGTTGACGAACTCGAAGAACTGTGTCGCACGAACGATTGTATAGGGAATCTTTGAAGCCTTGATCAAATCTTCCTGGGCCATCTTCGCGCGGAAATAACCGCTCTGGAGAAGTCGGTCGGTGCCGACGACCGAGAGCGCAACGTGATGTCTCACTCCAGCGGCCGCTTCAGCGGCAAAGAGGTTTCGACCTGACGTCTCGAAGAACTCCATAACTGCCTTGTCCTCGAACGAAGGCGAATTCGCCACGTCGACGACAACCTGGGCACCGCTAAGCGCTTCAGCCAGCCCCTCGCCAGTGATGGTGTTGACGCCAAGGGAAGGCGATGCCGCCACTACCTCATGGCCAAGGCCATGAAGGTTGTTTACGAGCTTTGTTCCAATAAGCCCACTTCCGCCAATAACCACAATTTTCATGTTGATCCTCCTAGTTAGCAGCCCGTAAGCCGGAGCTCGTGATGTTTAAATTTGTTATTGCAAGAGATCAGCTCAGTCCTGCTTTAGTTAATCCAAATGCCGCGTCAGCCGAGCCCGGTACGTTCTTGAAGGCGATGTTTATACGGTTCCAGGCATTGATCGCCATAACCGAGAAGGTCAGGTCGGAGATTTCTTTTTCAGACAACTGCTCGCGAACGCGGTTATAGACATCGTCAGGCACACCGTGCTCGGGCAGTTTGGTCAGGATCTCGGTCCATGCCAGTGCGGCCCGTTCGCGGGGAATAAAAAGAGTCGATTCCCGCCAAATCGGGAGGTGATAGAGACGAAGCTCGCTCTCGCCATGAATCTTGGCCTGTTTGACATGCATGTCCAGGCAGAATCCGCACCCATTGATTTGCGAAGCCCTGATATGAACGAGATCGAGAATCTTCTCTTCAATTGCGCTATTGTTTTCGGCGTTGCTGAATTCCATCAGCTTTTTAAAAAGTTCCGGCGATTGCTGCATATAGTTTAGACGTTGTGTCATTGAATTGTACCTCTCTTTACTGTTTTAGTTTTATTGAAAGACCAGTCTTCTTCGTGTTCTTAGCTCGTGCCAGCAAAAGTAATGAAACAATCATAGAGCCGCTGTTACATTCATGGTGCTGTCACCTCCACCCGCGTTTTTACCATCGTACATATAACGACGCTGCGATTCATTCTGTGACAACGGAGCAGATGCTGCCAATTTGAAACCGGTCAGATTATGTTGATGCTTTACGCCGCTGCCGCAAACTGCCGATCATCCATAAAATCAAGGGAATGACAATGTAGACGAAGGGGTAAAAGTACCCGATCAGAAAAAAATTCTTAAGCGAATACGAAATCCGGATATGATGCGTGCTGTAGACCACGAACATCAGCCAGATAAAGGTCGTCAGGCAGGCGATAAGCTTCCAATTCTTGAAGCCGGTCCATTCGGATAACCCGTAGCTAAGGATGAACAAGCACACCGATAATTTAATAAAGGCGCCAAACAGCCAAAGCGGGATAAAAAAAGCATCGATATTCTGAACAAAATTGAAAATGGATACATACTTCGTAAGAGAGTATACAGGAAGTACCAATTGAGCGGCCATGTTTGGCCCGGCTACGAATAGAAGTACCAATGTGGTTAATACGCCCCAAACCATAGCAACCGCCGTTCCCCACAGGATCGCACGCGAGGCGGTTTGCTTGTTCTCGGCGAAAAAGAACAGCATGAGAATGATCGAAGGATCTATCATATAGTTGAACGAATATAAAGTGCCCTTCAGAATGTGAAACCAGCCCGAGTCTGCGTAGATAGGCAAAATTCTCTTCATATCCATATCATGGGAATTCAGAAAAAGCTGCGCGAATAACATGAAGATGAAAATGGGGCCAATGATCTCGGCGCAGCGGCTAATAGCCGTTATCCCCCCTCTATATACGGCATAAGCAACGAGAAACAACAAACACAGCAGGATGAGGATCATCGGTGTGTTATGGAGCATAACCAAATTTTGAAATTCTACTGTTCCTTTTGCGATGATGTTCATCTGCATGAACCAAAGGAGGAAATAAACCACGACGATTATTTTACCGAGCACGGTACCTAAGAGGTCTTTCACGAAATTTATTAACGTTTTGTCCTTGTTTTGCTTGCATACCCGGAGCATAATCCAGGTTGCGCCCATCATGATCAAGCCACCAAGGAGAATGGAAATCCAACAGTCCTGTCGTGATTCCTCCGCGGCTAACCGGATGGGAAGGTAGGAAAACACGATCATGGAGGAGATGCTGATCAGCCAGAACATCTGATAACCGCTTACTTTCATCCTTCGTGGCCACTCCCTGCCCTTATTCATTTTAGCGGCGCGCCGCTCACTCCGATTGAGCGCAGCTGAATATCCGCCTTGACGGTAACGTCGATTTTCTTGAAATTTTCGTCCCAGTCGTCTTTTTGCGAATTCCACCAGTAAGGGTATTTGCGATGGAGGTGCTCGCCGATGCCGAATACATCAGAACCCCATTGTTTGACTTTATCCATCGTAAGCTGGAATTCCTTTTGGAGCTGCTCGTCAACGTGCTTCTGGACCGCAATCATGTTATTTACCTCGGACATGTCAAGCGGGGTCGTGTTCTCAAGCAGATAAGCTTGCGCCTTAACGGTTAATATAATGCGTGTGGGACCATTGCCGCGAACGGATTGAATCCGCCGTTGAAGATGGGTTAATCGGAACGACAAGAAGCTCCTGCCGTCCTTCCATGGAATGGTTGCCCCTTGTGACGTTCCTTTCCCCGTCATCCAGGCGGCTCCGGAGCCTTCGGCATCGTTCAGTAATCCTGTAACTTTCAGCTTCTTGTTCAAAACGGCGAAACCGGACAGCACGGCGATCGGACTTGGTTCTTTCGTGCTTATCTTGAAATTTTCGATTTGGAGGATTGGCACTAGGGGCCTGATCCCTTCAGAAAGGCTGTCGATGATGAACTGCCTCGAAGAGTAGCTGTTCATCCCGTTGATCTGCATTTCTTTTCCGGCCGCAATGCTGGAGAGATGTTCCATGGGGGGCTCAAGCATAAGGAAATCCTTGGCGCGTCCTCCTTTAACCATAACGGTAATATCTCTTAGATTGTTCGCGGGGTCCCTGTTCAATTTATCGAATAACTTGCTTACGTCGTGCTTGTTGAAATACTCTTCGCTTATTGCGATGAGGATACGATGAATCGTCATTAATCTGCGGGATAGTTTTCTCTGGATATTCTGAATGGCTTCGAAAACATCCCTGCCTTTGGCGGATACGACGATGAAGTTACCCGAGCTGCCGGAGCTTCCTCCCTCGAAAGGGCCGCTCTTCTGAGAGGGGATTACGATCTGATGACTGACTTCGATCCCGCCGTCTTCTGTATGATCGATCGCGGTCCCCATGACGAAAGCCAATTGATTCGGTTCGATAATATCCGTGCAGCCGGAGGACGATAATAGGAGGAGGAGAGAGACGCACATCAGAAAAACGAATCGGTTCATTTCTGACGCCCTTTCTTATTCTGGCCGTTCTTGATCCAGAAGGGATAGCGGATAATCAGGTCTTTAATCCGTTTGCCGTCGAACGGGGCAACAGGGCTCAAATACGGCGTACCGAAGGATTCAAGCATGACCAGATTGATCAGCAGGAAGATAATGCCGAACGCAAAGCCGACGAAGCCGAGCATACCGGTAATGAACAATATGAGATAGCGGATTAAGCGAAAGGGAAGGGTGGCGCTGTATCTCGGAATCGTGTAAGATGCGATACCGGTCAAGGAAATAACGATAATAATCGGCGTCGATATGATGCCGGCTTCGACTGCGGCTTGTCCAATGACCAGTGCTCCGATGATGCTGACAACCGGCCCGAGCTGATTGGGCAGATGGACGCCGGCTTCCTGCAGGGCATCGAAAATGAACATCATGATGAAAACCTCGATGAAAGATGGAAACGGGGAGCTTTCCCTGGCGGTTGCGATACCGATCATGAGGTCGCTTGGAATCATCTCTGGATGAAAGGTCGAAAGTGCGACGTAAATAGCGGGCAAGGCAAATGAAATGAAGGTCATGACGTAGCGGATCAGCCGGGTCAGAATGACGAATACGAACCTCTCGAAATAGTCGTCTGCCGATTGAAGCCCTGACCAGAGGGTGATGGGAAGAATGAGGGCAAAGGGGGTTCCGTTCGTGATGAGAGCCATCTTCCCCTCCAATAATGATGCGGTCACGATATCCGGCCGCTCGGTATTCTGGATCTGGGGGAAGATGGAGAAGGAGCTGTTCTCAAGCCATTCTTCGATATAGGCGGAATCGATTACGCCATCCAACTCGATTTTCCCAAGCTTATCTCTTACTTCCGACAATACTTTCTCATCCGCAAGTCCTTTTATGTAGGTAAGAACAACTTCGGTTTGTGTGTATTTGCCTATGGTCTGCGATTCCATTTTCAGTTGAGGGTGGATAATTCTTCGTCTGATCAACGACGTGTTCGTCTGGATATTCTCGACGAAGCCTTCCTTGGAGCCGCGCAAGGTCGCTTCCTTCTTCGGCTCTTCAATGCTTCTTGTCTCATAGCCTTGAATCTGAGCGATGAGCGCGGATGCTTCGCCGTCCACCAGTATCCCCAGGCTGCCCTGCAGGATATGATTAACCAGATCCTCGAGCGAATCGTCCGTTTTTACATTGGATAATGGAAGCCATTCGCGTCGGAACATCTCGGAGAGCGTCTGCAGCCGATCGATACCTTGAGGCAAACCGTTGAAAATAAGGGGCTTCAGAACGTTATCCTCTATGCTTTGCATCCGATTCATTCCATCCAGATAAACAAGTAGAAGTACAGTTTCATCTTTTAACCTAAAAGAACGCAGTACAATGTCATAACAATGATTGAATTGCTCTCTGAGATAGGCTTCATTCATTTCGAGACTACTGTTTATGCTGCTCATGGATGATCCTCCCAGTGGATAAATATAACTTGTTGAATATTATGGACAAAGCGGAACGCACGTATGCAGGCTGCGGTTCACTCTTTAATCCTTCACAAGGGATACATATTAACAATAAAAAGGGAAATGTTATGTTTAGCATGCTTCCGGAGGCGAAACTATCTAGCCTGCAGTTGTCACAAAATAGTCTCTTATCTCGTTTAATTATTAGGGAGAACTATGCGAAAAATTAAAGTGAGTTATAAGTCTAGTTAATAACAGGCGGAGCAGGCGGAAATAGTCTGTAGAAGCGTAAGCGTTCGCCGCAGCCAGATTTTTTCACCGGACTTTAAGAAGATGGGGAAGGACGTGGATGGATGCAGGAGCTGTATAAGCAGTATAAAGGGCTGTTGTTTAAGCTCGCCTATCAACTGACCGGATCGGTTTCCGATGCGGAGGATGTTGTTCAGGACGTTTTTCTAAAAGCATATGATGTACCGCCGGAGAGGCTGACTGAACCGAAAGCTTATCTTTGCAAAATGGTCACAAATCGCTGTCGGGATCTATATAAATCGGCACGAAAGAAACGGGAGGAATATTTTGGAGAGTGGCTTCCGGAGCCTTTTCTTAGTTCGGATGATGATTTTATGGAATCGGTCGTCCGCGACGATCTCTTGTCTTATGCCATGCTTGTTATGCTGGAGCGGCTCACGCCATCGGAGCGGGTTGTTTTTGTCCTCCGTGAGGCGCTTGGCTTTGATTATCACGAGATTGCCGAGCTTATTGAAAAAAGTGATGCAAATTGCCGCAAGCTGTTCAGCCGTGCGAGTGCCAAGATGGGGATTGTTTCCGAAGAGCCCGTCCATCCCGAAGCAGCAACCGAGGAGTGGGTTCACGGCTTCCTCGCAGCACTCAAACAGGGTAACATGAATCAAGTCTTATCTATGCTTGATCCGGACGTTGTATTTGTCTCTGATGGAGGAGGCAAAGTGCATGCCGCTGCCGATCCGATTGAAAAGCGGGATCATGTTGCGCGTTTTCTTCTCGGTCCGGTACGCCAGGCTTCTATCATTGGAGGCGAAGCGGTTATGGATATGGGGCAAATTAATGGACAACCCGCCATTATTATTCGTTCAAGTGATGGCATTCATACGGTAGGGATGCTTCACGTCGAGGGGAATTTGATTCGCAATATATACTTTGTCCGAAACCCCGATAAACTGAAGCATGTAGGAAAATGAAGATAACTACAATATTGCAACTGATTCGAACAAGGTTGATACTGGCAGCGGCAGACTGGGACTATTTCGTCCTGATCTGCCGCTGTTTTCATGTAAACGCCGCGGGCCGCCCCTTCGCTTTCATTGGTAATTGACGTTGAGAACCATTATCAATTACTATGAATAGTGTAATATCCGATTAGGGATCGTTATTGGGGCGGAAAGCTGATGGTCCAGGACGGCAGGAATAGACAGGAGCAGTGAATTTCTTATGAAGGAGACAGAACTTGACCAGGCGGTCGCCAGTTCTCTTGATAGCATATGGTTAAAGCTAAGAGGGATCGAGCGGATTACCGAAAAAGAGAAGAAGATCGGGGCCGGGTCCAAACAAAACGACAATTATCTGTTTATTACTTCAAGAGGCAGCCGCGGCGGCATTGTGATTGACGGCTGCTATTGCTCGCTGCGACCGGGCTCGGTGTTTATTTGCTCGTCCGGGCAACGGGTGGAATGGATCGATAAAGAGCCGGACGACGGCATTTATGTGCTGCATTTTATGATGGGACAAATCCGTGAGCCGCTAAAGGAAACGACGACAGGCGAAGCGAGTGTCTGCCAGGCGCTCCGGATCCGGGGCGAGTATAATATCGTGCCGGCAGTCTCCATCCTCGATAAGTGCCAAATCATCGAGCAGGGCTGGAGCAGCGGGAGTGTGCCGGGTCGTCTATACAGCGATGCCGCATTTTTTGAGCTGCTGGGCATGACCTTGAACAGTATGCTTCAGAAGGAGGTTGAAGGGCTGGGACGTGCGAGACTGGAGTTGGAAACACGTTTTACCGAAACCATTCCTGTTGATCAATTGGCTGAGCTCGCGGGGATGAGCCGTTATCATTTTATGCGTTCATTCAAAGAAAAGTATGGAAAAAGCGTCGTTGATTACGCCACCGAGCTGCGCATGAACGAGGCGAAGCGATTAATGGCAGAGAAGAACAAACTTTCGCTTCGCGCCATAGCAGAGCGGGCAGGCTATCATAACGCCACCTATTTCAGCCGCCTGTTCAAGAAACAGGTGGGCTTTGCGCCTGTTGTTTATTTGCGGAACCGGGCCTGGAAAGTCGCCGCATACAGCTGGGCCAATATCGGTCAATTGCTTCCCCTGCAAATTATTCCGCACGCGGCGCCAATTGACCAGTACTGGAATGATTATTACCGAAAAAAATATCAAGCCGATGTCACGGTTCTTCTAAGCCACGATTACGAATTCAACCGGGAGGCGCTGCGCCGCTCTCCCCCGGACTGCATTGTCGCACTGGACTACAATATGCCGGCAGGGGAGAGGAAGAGGCTCGAGGAAATTGCCCCTGTACTGCTTATTCCCTGGGAAGGGACGGACTGGCGCGGGCATTTGCGGGTTGCTGCGGATTTTACGAACAAAGCGAGCGAAGCAGAGAGCTGGCTTTCCCAATACGATGAGAGGGCAGAAAGGGCCAGACAGGCGGTACCCGCTGTCTTAAGGGAGCGGGATACCCTTGTTCTGAAGGTGTCAGGCAGTCAATTATTGATCGTAGGCCGCCGCGCCGGGACCGTCCTTTATGATGATCTGCATTTCAGGGTTCCCCTGCCGCTGAAAGAAGGCAACAGCTGGCTGCGCGCGATTACGATAATAGAATTGGGAGCGTATGCGCCGGCGAATATAGTAATCAGTGTAAACGGCGATGCGGTATCGCAGGCCGCGTGGATGGAATTGCGGCAGACAGATGTGTGGCGCAGTCTGCCAGCCGTAAGCGGGAATGCGGTGTTCCATCTGCCAGGCTCTCCGTGGTTTGAGTTTCCATGGGGGGAATATTCCGCGTTTAGCCACGGGCGAATGCTGGCGGAAATGGCATCCGGCGCTTTGAGGGAAATAATGGGGTGAGCAAAAGCTTAAAGCTTGATGGTTGAAGCTTGAAGAAGCCAATGGGACGTATGGGACGGAGCTGCAGCTGGACTGACCGGCAGTTGCACAATTGTGCGATTTGGGATGACAAAGTAAGCACGGGCGTTTATTCACAAACAGGAGAAGATGATCTATACTTTATTTGATAATGATTATCAATATCAAATAAAGGGGATTATTGAATTTAGAACAGGAAACCGCCAGAGCAACATTAGGATATGGAATAGTCGGGGGAAGGCTGCATACGGTTCAATTCTGCTGCTCATGCTTGCTGTTATGCTGGCCGCTTGCGGAAGCGGCAATACCAATCAAACATCGGGCGGACAGCCCTCTTCCGGCACAAGCGGGGCTCAGGAGCAGACGGGCAGCGCTGCGCCAGCGGATTCCGCTGCGGCAGCGGACAAGCCTGCAGAGAGTGCACTCAAGACGGTTCAGCATGTTTACGGGGAGTCGGAAATTCCGTCACACCCTGAACGCATTGTAAGCATCGGACTGGAAGACATGCTATTGTCGCTGGAGGTGCCTTTGGTGCAGGCGAATGGCATGGAAGGATATTATTTATCCGAGCAGCTGCAAAAGCAGAACATTCCGGTTATTTATGCTGGCGGAGCGCTTAATTACGAAGCCATATTGGCTGCTCAGCCGGATTTGATTATCGCTGCCAATGGTTTTGCCGATCAGGCCGCATACGAGAAGCTTTCCCAAATTGCGCCTACAATTGCCTATGACCGCGATCAATGGAAAATCTCTATCGTGGAAATTGGCAAAGCTCTTGACCGGGATGATAAAGCGAAAGCGGTCATTCAAGCGTATGATGACAAATTAAAGCAGGCGCGGGAAACGATTGTACAAGCCGTCGGAGCGGACAAGACGGTTGCGCTGGTTCGGCCTTCGGAGAAGGAGGCACAGCTGTTCTTTCCGGATTTTGCATACGGGAGCGTGCTGTATAATGACCTGGGCTTGGCTCCGGCGTCCAGCGTCGTGGACCTTCAGAAAACAACGAAGGATACATGGGGCATCTCATTGTCGCTGGAGAAGCTGCCCGAGTTGACGGCCGATTATTTATTCATCACCGCAGGAGGGTCTTTGTCTTTGGCGGACGACTTTCAAAAGGCGATGGATACCATAACGGAAGTGGAGAATCTGCAGGTCTGGAAAGCGATTCCTGCCGTGAAGCAAAACCATGTGTACAAATTATCCGCGAGATACTGGATGCTCAGCGGTCCTATCGCCGACAGCATGAAAATCGACGATGTGACAGCCGCGGTTAGGGGCAAGCAATAACGGGACACTTGCATCTTTTAACAAGAAGGCCAAGGCCGAGAATACACTGTGTCGGATAGGTCCGTCCATATGAACGAGCTGTCATGCTGTTTGCTGATCCATTATTGTCATCATAGGAGAGTAGGAGAAATACCATGAACCTGAATCGCAAATTCATCCCAACGATAGCATTGACTCTACTGCTAACCATGCTGCTGGCCGCTTGCGGCGCGAATTCGACCAAGGAATCATCCGGCTCAAGCCCGGAGTCGGCCTCGACGTCCGAGGGCAGCGGACAGGCATCAACGACTGCCGCTTCGCCGTCGGCAGAGACGCAAACCCGGGTGTTCCGGGATTATGAAGGACGTGAAGTCACGATCCCGACGCACCCGCAGCGGATTCTTGTCAATCAATTTATGGGGCATCTACTGGCTGTAGGAGTTAAGCCGATAGGGGCGACCTCCAATCAATTGAGTCAATTCGAGGATTCGTCGTTCTTGAAACCGCTGGGGTTGTCCGCTGGAGTGGAAGACTTGGGCAACACGCTATCCTTGGAGAGAGCGCTCAGCCTGAATCCGGATCTGATCATTCTGCAGCAAAACGCCGTTGATGAACTTAAAAATTACGATGAATACTCCAAAATTGCTCCTACCGTCGTATTAAGCTATGGCTCCAAAACGATGTTCGAGCAATTGAGGGAAATTGCCGATATCGCCGGAGTGCCGGAGAAAGCGGAAGAGTGGATCGCACAGTACGAGGAGAAAGCCGCGCAATACCGTGAACAGTTGGCCGGCGTAATCGGTCCGGATGTGACATTTACGGTGATGGAGGCGTGGCCGAAGTCGGAAATTATGATTTTCGGTAACCTCTTTGGCCGGGGGACCTTCAGCCTCTATAATTCGCTGCAGTTGAAAGCACCGGCGAAGGTGCAGGAGGCGGTAATGGACAAGGAGCCGTCCTATCTGAAAGTATCGCTTGAAACGCTGCCTGAATATATTGGCGATTATGTCTTCTTGTCCGTGTACGACTGGCAGGACGGCGATAACGCCGGGCTTGAAGCTGATTTCAAAAATGCGCCGGTTTGGCGCAGCTTGCCTGCCGTCACCGAAGACCGGATCATCCAGGTCAATGTCAATGACTTTCTCCCCGGTGATCCCCTGTCTATCGAGAAACAAATGGAATCGCAGGTTCAACTGCTCCTGGAAAAATTCCAGAAAAAGAAATGAGAGGCAGGTCTGCTTAAACATGTTTACATCAAAAGTCGCGGAAATCGCGGCTTTTTTTTAACCTTATAGAATGTGTAAGTCACACATTTATCAATTTCTATATGGCCTGAAGGAAGAAACTTGCTGTGCCGCCAAAGGAAGGCGGCAGACGTTTCTTCTTGATTATTGTAATAAGCTTCTGGTTGTCGGACGATCAAGAACCTGACGCCCCTGCTTCGTCGGCAATCATAATGTCCACCTTCGTTCCTCCCTGTGTTCCGCTGAAGAAGCGTACTCGCACTCGAGATCCGTATACCAGAACCAGCCTGCGGTATACATTATAGATCCCGGTGTGCTTTTTAAAGTAGGGAGAGGCTCCGTCGACACCCTGTTCGAGTAATTGTCTGATCATATCCAGCACTTTGGGGTCCATGCCGATCCCCGTATTGAGAATCAGGAACCGGACGGCAGATCCCATCCGCTCGATGGTGATCTTCAGTTTGAACTCCCCCTCGGACAAGGCCGGGCTCCAGCCGTATTTTAACGCATTTTCCACGAACGGTTGAATGCTGAGCCGCATGATTGGCAGATCCAGCAGCGAGGGATCTATATTCCATTCCGTCTCAATCGAAAGCCCGTTGCGGTGGCGGTGAATGTTAAGGAAATCCCGGATAAAGGCCAGTTCTTCGCTTAAAGTTGCCCAGCCCGCGTCGTTGCGGACATTGTAGCGCATCATTCTCGACACGCTCTGAACCATGTCGCTCACGGCGTTTCCATTGTTAAGGATGGCGTACGATTCAATGGTCTCCAGCATGTTGAAGAAAAAATGCGGATTGGTCTGCGCCTGCAGCTGAAGCACCTCTTTCTCCCTTTCCTTCAGCTGCGCCTGATAAACCTCGCGCTCCATCTGTTCCAATTCAACGAGCATCCGATTATAGGTTTTCACGAGAAAGCTGATTTCATCTTTGCCTGCGGGCTGGGCCACCGGCTCATATTTGCCCCGGGACAAATTGCGCATGCCGCCGACCAGCCTGTCCATCGGTTTCAGGACAATACGCATGGTCGGGAAAGCGATTAGGCAGCAGAGCAGGAGCGCGGAAACCGCGATAAGCAGAGTCCATTGAAGCGACTGCCTCACGCCGCTTGTGATCGCATCCAGCGGCGTAACCCAAATCAGCTTCCAATCGCCGAAGTCCATATCCTCCAGAACGGCCTGATAAGATACATGCTGTGAAGTTAGCGTAAATTCCGGGTCCGCCGGATTGTTGCGTGCAACGGCTCCGCGTAGATGCTCCAGCAGTTTGTCATCCATCTTCTGGTTGGTTACGGTCGCTCCGCTGAGCGGATGGTACAGCAGAATTTGCCCGTCTTTGTCGGGAGAGGCGCCTTTCATCAATTGCCGGAAATAGTCTGCGCGTATGTCTGCAATCAACCAGGCGTAGATTTGTCCATTCGATAAGTCGATAACCGGACGGATAATCGAAAGGCTCTCTTCCTGCTGGCCCAGCACATAGCGGGTCGTATGGGCGGTACTCAGCACAGTTTTGCGAACCTCGGAAATGTGTGCGAAAAAAGGATCGTTTTCAAAAGGATAGATATAATTCATACTTCTCTGATAAGATTGGTAGAGTATCTTTCCGTGCAAATCCATATAGAGAACACCGAGCAGCTCTTTGTGCGATTGCATGAAGCTTTGCAGGAGGGGCCTGAACTCAAGGGCATAGCGGGCCTGCGAAACCATGTCGGCTTTGGGCGTTTTTATAAATTTCTGAAAATTAAGATCGATCAGCAAAGGATCGAGCGCCTGGCTGATGTCGCCGGTATATTGGGAAATGTTTTCTGCAACCAGCTGAGTGTACTGGGAGGTAATGTCGGCGGAATGATTCATGCTTGAGCGTATCATCGTCTCATACCACCCGAAGCTGGCCAGAAGAATCGGCAAAATCGAGATGGGAATGAGCACGCCGAGCAGCTTGAATTTTAGGGAAAGGCGGAATTTATTTTTATGAAGTTTCAGAATTGGTTGCATAGCTCTCTTGACCTCCAACTAAAACGATTGTATTACTCTGGATAATGTAATTGTACATGATTTTTTCAGCGAAAGAAGGGTCTTACATGAGAATTTGCGTGGTTGATGACGAGAAACAGGTGCGGGAAGGCATTATTCATAAGCTTCGGGACTGCCATCCTTACGCAGAGGTGTTCGATGTCGGGTTTGGACAAAGCGCGCTGGACAAGATATTCGCCGTGCAGCCTGATCTTCTGTTTGTCGATATCCGCATGCCGGAGCTGGATGGACTGGCGATCTTGCAGGCGGTGAAGCGCTTCAGACCACGAACGGAAGTCATTGTGCTGACAGGGTACGGGGATTTCGAATATGCGCGGGGCGCGCTCCAGGGGGGCGCTCTCGATTATATGCTCAAACCGGCTGACCGGGGGCAGATGAGGCGGCTGGCCAGTCAGGTATACGAAAGTATGTTTGGACGATTTGCGGAGCAGCTTGGCCGGCTGCTGAGACAATCTGCCTGGTCATCTGCGATCTCTCCTGTTTTTCATGGCGGCAATCTGTCGCTCTGGTTCGATGAGCGTGTCGGCAAAACCATACAATTCCGCGAGTCGGCGGGAGGAGGGGAAGCTGTTGGTCCAAGCGGGGGAGGATTCCCTATCGGGACGATTGCCTTCGAGTTTGGCGAGGCGGTTATCGTTCCATCGGCATCTAATCCGTCAGGAGCTGTCTTCTTTCGGGCGGAGGAATTCCCGGAGATATGGTCGGCTGAATATTCCAGCTGGGAGACGAGGATCTTTTTTGGCGTACAGCCGAATATAGTGGTAAATCCTGTGAAGGAGGTGTCACCGGAAGCAAACCAGGCCCGTCGGCAGATTTTGTATGCGGTGAAGGAAGCGAACCAGGAGCAGCTGGAGCGAACGGCCGATTTATGGCTGAATGCCCTGGAGGGTCTTCGAGTCGAGCTGTTAAGGCGGGAATGCGCGAAGCTGCTGTCTTTGCTGGACGAAGGCCTGCTGGGAGAAGCGGCGGAAACGCCTTATGCGGGACCGGTCCGGGACCGGGCGGCTGACATTGCGCTCAAGCGTGCCTGGCCGGAGCTGCGTGCCTGGCTGCGCGAAACGCTGCTGGAATATCTGCCCCCGGGCAAGAAGGCGGAGTGCGGATCACGGCCTGCCACGTGGGAGGAGATCATTCAGCTGCTGGAGGACGGGGAAAGCCCGGACTTGTCGCTTGAGGAAGCGGCTGCCCGCGCAGGCATTCATCCCGTTACGTTCAGCAGACTGTTCAAGCAGCGCATCGGCGTCAATTTTGTCCGCTATATGGTGGATCGTCGGATGAACAGGGCCAGTTTCCTGCTGCTGAACCGGAACGATTCCGTGGCGGCAGTAGCTGCGGCTGTCGGATATGCGGATTTGCGGCATTTCAGCCATTTGTTCAAACGGGCTTTTGGCATGACGCCGGGAGAATACCGTAAGCATCATGGCAGTTCCGGCAAGCCCCGCTAAAAAATTCACCTGCAGCGCTAAATAATTCCCGATGTTATCAGCCCTCGCATGCATTTATAATCATAGGAGGAAGATCAAGCGGAAGACGTAGACCCGTACGGCTACTAAACCTAGTTAATTGATCAGAAAAGTAAGCTATCGCTTGGCGACTGGACTACCGGAGAAGCGGAAGACGAATACAAAATTCCAGCAAGGGAGAATATCATCATGAAGAAAACCGCCTTCGTTATCCTGGCATCGGTTGCCGCCATTATTCTGCTTCTGACGGGCTGTGCTTCCAATAATACCGGGCAGTCCGGGTCCGGTGCATCCGACGTGAACGACCCCGGAGCGAAAGACCCTGTCACGATTACCTATTGGAGCCGCTGGCCCGAATCCAAGCAGGCGATTGAACAGACGATCGCTGAATTTGAGAAGGATTATCCCAATATTCACGTGGATTTTCCCGATATTGTCTCATCACAGTATACAACTCAACTGCAGGCTGCGATTTCCAGCAACAGTCTGCCCGATATATTTGCCAATTCCACATCTGTGCCTATTGATCAATTGAACCGTCTCGGACTCATCCACAATCTCGATGATGTGCTTACGGAGGAACGGAAGCAGCAGTTCTATGAGGGGACCTGGACGGAAGGCTATACGACGCTGGACGGCGGCGTCTACGCTCTGCCGCACTTCACCCCGCGCCGGTACTCGCACATGCTCTACTACAACAAAGACGTATTGACACAAGCGGGACTGACAGAGAACGACGTTCCGAAATCTTGGGAGGATCTGGAGATGGTCGGCGAGAGGATCAAGCAGGCCGGGAGCGATGTTTACCCGCTGATTCTCGGAATCAAGACGGATTGGCTTGTTACTGGATATGTCGGCCAGATGGCGACTGCGGTCAAGCCGGAGGTTGTACCGAACGACGGCTTCAATCTGCAGACGGGACAATATGAATTTGACTCTCCGGGCTATGTGGAGTCGATCGAATTCCTCAAGAAGCTGCAGGATGAGAAGCTCCTTCACCCGAACAGCCTGGTCATCGATTACCGCGAAGCCTCCAGCTTGTTCGCCGCAGGCAAAGCCGCATTCATCATCGACGGCACGTTCTTGTCCTCGGAGCTTCAGCAGAACAACAAATTTAACGATTTTGGCGTAGCTCCACTGCCGACCAAAGACGGCAAACCCTCCTATTATGCATTCCAGGGAGAGACGAAGGCTACGCTGCATGTCAGCAAGAATACGAAGCACTATGAGGAAGCCAAGCTGTTTCTGAATTACTATATGGACCATTTCTATGTAAACCAGCTGAAGCTTGGTGTGGAGGGTTCTCCGATTATCGAACAGAACAAGACGACCCAGGTCGACAATCCGCAGTTTCTCCAGGCGCAGGACATTCAAGACAAGGCGTTTATCTTGTCTCCCCATCCTTATACGCGCAATAAAGCGGCCGTGCAGGTCAATACCGAACTGAACGGCAAGAAGCCAAAAGAGAATGTCGGCAAAATTGTCGAAGGTTATCTGACCGGCCAGATTACGGATGTGAGGAGACAGCTTGCGCAGCTTAGCGCGGGTTATAACCAGTCTTTGAAGGAATCGATCCAGAAAGTGAGTCAATCCGGGCAGAAGATCGGCGAACAGGACTATCAATTCCCGAATTGGACGCCATTCACACCGTATTCAAGCGATCAATACAGCAATCTGCCCGAGTAAGCGAAACTTGCCGGCAGCCGAAGAAGCTTAGCGAAAGAGGGGGCTGGCGGATCGCCGGCTTTCTTTGAGGGAAGAAGATACGTACTTTGCCGCCAGAAGCGGTGAAGGCGTTTCTTCTGATCCTCCGTACCATAATAACGCTATTATGCCGTAACAAAGGGGTTGTAAAGCCATATGTCCACAACGGCTGATGCGAATATTTCAAGAGCCGAGGCCGCTCCGAATCGTTCCTTTTCCTCGATTCCACGCCGGAAAAGGGTACGGTATTTATGGGCGTATCTGTTTATATTACCGCAGCTGGTGTTCTTTGCAGTGTTTACGATTTATCCCATCGTGATGAGCTATGTGTATTCTTTTTACGAGTGGAGCGGTATCGGCCCTCTGGAGAATTTTGTCGCATGGGATAATTTTGCGAAGCTGATCCGGGATTCGTCATTCTGGAATGCTTTCCGGAACAGCCTGATTTATATTGGCGCGACAACGGCGATTTTGCTGCCGGCATCGCTGCTGCTGGCTCTGGCCCTCAATAAAGCTGTGTTCCGGGGCAAGGTATTTTACCGTACGATCTACTTCCTTCCTGTCGTCACCGCGGCATCCACGGTCGGCATTATCATGAAATTTATTTTTGGCAATGAGAATGCGCTGGTCAATGAGCTGCTGCTGCGGCTGGGGCTTCTATCGGAGCCTGTCCCCTGGCTGGGTCAAGCCGGAACGGCGATGGGCGTGCTTATTCTTGTCGGTTCATGGAAATTTTTCGGCATGGTGATGGTCTACTGGCTGGCTGGCCTGCAGTCGCTGCCTGGCGAGGTGTTCGAGGCGGCAAAGATAGACGGGGCCAGGAGTGATCAGGTGCTGCGTTATATCACACTGCCTCTGCTGAAGCCGGTAGCCGCCGTCGTGCTGCTGCTTACTGTCGTGAACAGCATGCATGTGTTCGACCTGGTAAAGACGCTGACCGCAGGCGGGCCATTCTACGCAACAGAGACGGTGGATCTGTATATCTACGACTATGCCTTCAATACGAGCGGCTTTCCCCAGATCGGGTATGCTTCTTCGGCAGGCATCGTATTCGGATTGATGATCTTCCTGCTGACCCTGCTGCTCGGCTGGCTGGCAAACGCGGCAAGGGACCGCAGCGACAAGCTGCTCAGCGGACCGGAAGGAGACGGATGATGAGACGAACTGCATTCAAGCACGGACCGAATCTGCTGCTGCATCTGCTGCTGCTTGCGCTGGGCGTCTTATGGGTCTATCCTTTTATATGGATGATCTTCTCCTCATTGAAGACGAATACCGAATATATCGCCTCAGGCATCAAGCTGCTGCCGGAGGCGGCACAGTGGGACAACTTTGCCCGCGCCTGGCGGGTCGGCCATTTCTCCACTTATTTTACCAATTCGGCAGTTATTACGGCCTCAACGGTTATTATTGTCGTCGTGCTGTCGGCACTGACCGGATATGCGCTCGGAAGGGTCCGTTTCCCGGGCAGCCGGTTCCTGATACTGGCTTTCACGGTAACGATGTTCATTCCGAAGGGCTACACGATTATTCCGATCTATCAGATCATCAAGCATCTCGGCTTGCTGAATACGATGCCCGGCGTCATTCTGGCCGAGTCGTCCGGCGCCCATGTGCTCTTCATTCTGCTGTATGCGGCGCATTTCCGCGCGTTTCCCCAGGAGCTGGAGGAATCGGCGGAGATCGATGGGAGCGGGTTCTTCCGGACCTTCCGGCAGATCATGCTTCCCCTCTCCAAGCCGATCATCTCCACGACGGTAATCATGCAGTTTATCTGGACGTGGAACTCCTTCTTCGTCCCGCTGATATTCACGTTGAACAAGCCGGAGCTGCGGACGCTGGCCGTCGGCATGTTCTCCTTCACGGGAGAAAATACCGTCGATTGGACAGGAATGGCTGCAGGGGCTGCGATCTCGCTGATACCGGTTATCCTCGTGTTCATTGTATTCCAGCGTTATTTCATCAACGGCATTGCCGGTTCGGTCAAAGGTTGAACCGGATCATGGCGGCCAAGCGACCTCAAAATCCTATAAATCCGAGGAGGAAACGAATATGCCTGCAAAACCGCATATTGTCATCTTCAATCCCGACCAATGGCGGGCCGATGTCATGGGCCATCTTGGCAACATAGCCGCGGTCACGCCGAATCTGGACCGGCTGGTGCAGACCGATGCGGTGTCCTTCCGCAACGCTTTCTGCCAGAATCCCGTTTGCACGCCAAGCAGATGCTCGTTCATGAGCGGCTGGTATCCTCATGTCGGCGGACACCGCACCATGTTCCATATGATGCAGGAAGACGAGCCGGTACTGCTGAAGAGTCTTAAGGACGAAGGCTATACCGTGTGGTGGGGCGGCAAAAATGATCTTGTTCCGGCCGAGAACGGGTTCGAAGCTTACTGCGACATCAAGTTTCAGCCGGAGAAGAAGCCGCGGCCGGAGACAAATCTGCATTTCTCCGACGGGTGGCGCGGCGATCCCGAGAGTGATAATTACTACTCGTTTTATGCCGGTAAGCTGGAGAAGGCGCCGGACGAGGCGGCTTATTACGATGGAGATTGGGCGAATGTACTCGGGGCCATCGACTTTATCCGAAATGCCCCGCAGGATAAGCCGCTCTGCATTTATTTGCCGCTGCTGTATCCGCACCCGCCTTATGGCGTCGAAGAGCCCTGGTTCAGCCTGATCGACCGCGACAAGCTGCCGAAGCGGACGCCCGCGCCGGATTGGGAGAAGAAGCCCAGTCTGCTAAAGGGTATCTTCGAGCGGCAGAAGCTGCAGGGGTGGACAGAGGATCGCTGGCAGGAGCTGCGCGCCACTTATTACGGTATGTGTGCACGGGTGGATCATCAATTCGGAATGCTGCTTGATACGCTCAAGGAGACGGGGATCTACGATGATACGGCGGTGTTCTTCTTCTCCGACCATGGGGATTTTACGGGAGATTACGGACTGGTTGAAAAAACGCAGAACACGTTCGAGGATTGCCTCACCAATGTCCCCTTTGTCATTAAGCCGCCTAAAGGAGTGGAGATCCAGCCTCGCGTCAGCGAGGCGCTGGTCGAGTTGATCGATTTCCCCGCAACGGTTGAAGCACTGGCCGGATTAACGCCCAAGCACACCCATTTCGGACGTTCGCTGCTGCCGGTGCTGGCAGGAGAGAAGGACGAGCACCGGGATGCGGTGTTCACCGAAGGGGGGCGGCTGTTTGGCGAGACGCAGGCGATGGAGCTGGAGAGCACATCGATGGGAACGTCTTCCGGTCTGTATTGGCCCCGCGTCGGACTGCAGCAGCTTGAAGGTCCAGAGCATACGAAAGCGGTGATGTGCCGAACGCGCGACTATAAATATGTGAGACGCCATTATGAACGCGATGAGCTGTATGATCTGAAGCGCGATCCCATGGAGACGGACAACCGGATTGACGATCCCGATTTACAGGAGGCAGCAGCCTTTCTCAAGGAGAGGCTGCTCACATTCTATCTGGAAACGGCCGATGTCGTTCCACTGAAGACCAATAGGCGGAGCTGAGAATTTTCCAAATTACAGATCAATTTTCACGCCCATGGCTTGTCTGCATTTTCCGCCAGAAGATGTGACGATGGACTGCAAAAATAACCGCAATGATCGTATCCAGGTTATATTCTTACGCGAAGCAGCACTAAAATATCGCCAAAAAAGCCGGCAGACAGACACTCTGTTTAAGTGTCTTCTGCCGGCCTCTTTTCATTCCTCCTGTTATTCCCGTACTTTGCCCGGTTCATTTATACGCCGCATTACTTGTTGGCGTGCCGGAAATCCTCATCCCATTTGTACTTCTCATTATAAATGCTCATAACCTCTTCATATAAAGGACTGGGACTCGCGTGCGGGCTGCTCTGGATGACCCGGTAAAGCCGCAGAAAACGGTCCCTGGGAAGCTTGCGCGCATAGCGCTGCACCAAATACGGATAAAGCGTGATGTACCGCTTCATTCTGACCGCGGCGCCGGCAACGCCGGTGAGGATGCTCTCGCCATGCTCCATCTTCAGAATCTGGGCCTCATGCAGTAAAATATACCTGAACGTATTTTCTTTCAGGAGGTCCCGCCTGATTTTCGCGAGCTCGCCAATATATTCGACAAGATCGGGGTTAAAATGGTCCATCAAGAGCGGGTCCAGCATAAGGTCCATATCCTTGCGCAGCACGAACGACTGAAGCAGCAATATTTGCTCGGCCCGCAGCTGGTCGGTGTGAACGAGCGCCCCGATTTCACGCAGCATTTCATAGGCAAGCGGTTTATCGCCGCTGTGAAACACCTTGATGGCCGACTCCCGGTCATGAACAAGGCCGGCAAAGAGGCTATAGGCCTCCTTATGAAATAATTGTTCCAGCTGCCAGAGCAGAAGGGCAGAGGCCGACCGTCTCTGGACTATCCAGAGTACAGCGAGCAGCAGTAGGCCTCCTGCAGCGAGCAGACCGCTCTGCATCATGGATTCGCTCAACGTCAAGCCGGCGAGCATGATGATCAGTATAATGATTCGCACGCTCCAGATCGAGCGCTGCAGTATCGCGGCAGCTCTCTTCTCGACGCTTTGCAGGGCCGTTTTGCCGCATGCCGGGCATTCTGCGTCTCCCAGAACGGTAAAATAATTGCAGCTGCGGCATATTTTAAGCTTAGAATAAGGATAGCGTGTTTTAATATAAGGGTTAAGTCGTACCGGAAGCTTCTTCATCATTCGCGGTCACGCTGCCCGCTGCTTCTCAGAATGGAAAAGACAAGCTTGCTCAACTGCTCGGGAGACGGGGCTTTTCTCACGCGCGAACGGTAGATAAGGGCTTTGATAACGACAAAAAGAAACAAAAGTCCAAGGCAGGCGTATGTAACCATGTGTTGTTCCTCTCATACAGTAAAAGTGATTTCCTGGAATCTATCAGGTATACTTATTTTGATAGTATATCATTATACTGGGAGCAGATACTAACCGTTACTATTGAACTAGATTGCGAGACCTATTCGCGCTAACGCAAAGGAGTACATTTATATGAGTCCACTCAAACGTTTTTCACGCCGTCTTATTATGGTCTCGGCTGTTCTGCTGATGCTGCCGCTGGGCAGCCTGTCCAGGGTTCATGCGGCGCAGGGCGCTTCTCAAATCGACGCGGTGCTGGTGCTCGATGTAAGCAATTCGATGAGCGCGAGCGATCCGGGCAAAATCGGCAACGAAGCGATGAAGATGTTCATCGACATGCTGTCGGCGCAGGGCGATCAGGTTGGAATCGTTGCCTATACCGACAAGATCCAGCGCGAAAAAGCTTTACTGGAAATTCAATCGTCAGAAGATAAAGAGAGCTTGAAGGGCTTTATCGACCAACTGGACCGCGGCGCCTATACGGACGTGTCCGTCGGAGTCAAGGAAGCCATGCAAATTCTGGATGACGGAGCCGACCCCGGTCATGAGCCGATGATTATATTGCTTGCCGACGGCAATAACGATTTTGATGATAATTCCGGCCGAACGCAGGCCCAGTCCGATGCGGATATGCAGAAAGCCGTCAAAGAAGCGAACGACAGCGGCGTACCGGTTTATACGATCGGATTGAACGCCGACGGGAAATTAAACAAGGAAGCGTTGGCCAAGATAGCGGATCAAACCGGCGGCAAGTCGTTCTCAACCGATTCGGCGGATGATCTGCCGCAAATATTAAGCGAAATTTTCGCCAGCCATCTCGATTTGAATGTCGTTCCGGTCGATTCGTTTACCGCTGACGGGAGCTACCAGAACGTGAAGATTTCCGTTCCCAACGCGAATGTGCTGGAAGCGAACATTTCCATTATGTCCGCCCAGCCGATTGAGGCGAAGCTGGTCGACCCGTCCGGCAAAGCCATCGCGATTCCTTCGGATAATGTCCTGCTGTCAAAGTCAAAAAGCTATTCCTTAATCAAGCTGCTGAAGCCCTCCGAAGGCGACTGGACGCTGCAGGTTAAGGGGGTTAATCGCGATAAAATCGACATTAATCTTATCTTCAACTATGATTTGAGCCTGGCGATGGACCCGCTTGCTTCGACCGCCTATTCGAAGGGTGATGAAGTGCCATTCAACTCTTACCTGGTCAGCGGCGGACAAAAACTGGAGGATCAGGCACAATATAGCAACATGAAGGCAGTTTTACTCGTTAAAGACGTAGACACCGGCAAGTCCGAGGAAATCCCGATGGACAATGCCGGCGATCATTTCGAAGGCACCTACAAAATCGCCGACGAGCATAACTATGAAATCAAGGTAAGGGCCGAGGAGGAAAGCTTCTTCCGGGAGACCGATGCGGTTTCCATTACGGCCAAAGAGGGGGCAGCGGGACACACGAATCCGGCCAAGCCGGCAGATGAGGCAGGGAAGCCATTCCCCATGGTGCCTGTCATAGCAGGTGTCATCGGATTGGCGGTTTTGCTTGCGGCAGCTTATTACGTGCTGCGGCTCTTGAAGCAGGCGAACCGCGGCTTTGTCGGACAGCTCGTCATTGAAATCCGGGATGAGAACACAGGCGACAAAACGTCGCCGCAGTACAAGAAGCTGTCAGCCTTCAAGGGCAAGCTGCTGCTCCACCAGCTGCTGCAGCTGGCGCCTGAATTGAAGGAAACCGAAAAGGTGATTCTCAAACCGGGCAGCAATGACCGCATCGTGCTGCATAACGCCTCCTCCTGCACGATTGAGAAATCGGGACGCGCCGTTGATGCGGACCGCGCATTGGAAATGAAGAGCGGCGACCGCATTACGGTGACGCTGACGCAGGTGGACAAAACGATATTCATCGAATATCTCGTATAAATAGAGCCCAGGAGGTAGTAAAGAATGAAACCAATCGTAAGAGAGCATATACAGCAGCTTGACGTTTCGCTCGGCGGGGGCATTGTCAGCGAGAAAATCCGGGTAAACACGATCGACAACCCGATTTTGATTATTGGACTCGGCGGTACCGGCATTGATGCGCTGCTGCGCCTGAAATATCAGATTAACCGCCGCTTCAAGCTGCCAGAGGATCCGGTTTCCAAGCGAAAACGCGATAAGCCCGACAATGTGGAATTTCTTGCCTTCGAAACGAATGAACAGGACCGCAATAAAAAGTATAAGGGGATCGGACTGGATCCCATTAACGAATTCGTGCTGCTCTCCAACGCGGAAGTCGGGGGACTGCTGCAAAACCGCAGTATTCTGGAGCCGTACATTACCGACTGGCTGTCGCCGGAGCTGAGCATTACCGACGGGATGAACGGCGCCGCGGGCGTACGCCAGGCAGGACGGCTGCTGTTGTTTACGAAGATCAACCAGGTCGTGCAGAGCATCGACAAGAAAATCAAGACGCTGTCCGTCGGCACGAACAAGAAGCTGATGGTCTTTCTGCTTACAGGCTTGTCCGGCGGAACGGGCAGCGGCTGCTTCCTTGATATTTCATATATCGTCAGAGGAATTATAGAGCGCGATCATGGCGCTGCAGGCATTGACCGGGTCAACACTCTTGGTTATTTGTTTACGCCGGACATTAATCTTGCCAATAAAAGCCTGAGCGACCATACGCGCGAGTACATCAAGAAGAACGGTTATGCCGCGTTGAAGGAATTGGACTATTGGATGAATGTGGACAGCCGCGGAGAACGGTTCAAGCAGCAGTACGGCAATATTCTGACCGTCAATTCGCCTCTCCCGCCCTTTAATCTATGCCATCTCATTTCTGCCACCAACGCGGAGGGCAAGCTGCTGGAGAATGCCTACGATTACTGCATGAACGTGACGGCGGAGAATATTACGAACTTTATCTCCAGCGAGGAAAAGCAGTCCGGCGAAGAATTCGCCATTCACGACTATATCAGCAACATCCGGACGAACATCGCCCAAATGAACAAGATGTACCCCGCTAATTACGATTACAACATCATCGGAGCTTCATCGGCGGTGCTGCCAATCGAGGAAATGACGACCTATTTGGCCTACCGGCTCTTCAATAAAATGGACAAAATGTTCGAGAAGGCGCCAAGCCAGGATGACGTGGAGAAATTTGCCCGCAAGCTTGGAATCGATCTGGATACGATGATGAAGACATTCGATTCGCGCGTGCCGGAGCCGCTGCCGGGATTCGAGAACAGCGAGCGTCTAAGCTACAACAACGTGATCAAAATGCAAGCCGTGAACATGGATACCGAGCTGGAGCAGAACTTCCTGGCTCGCGCGCGCGAGGAATATATCAAAGCCAAGAAACAGCTTCCAGGCGAAATCGTCGGGCAATTTACCGATCAAATCCGCCGTACCTTCCTTCATCCGGAGCAGGGGCCGTTCTACGTATCCCGTCTTCTGCACACCGAGAAAGGCTTTTGCCTGCTGAAGATGCTGCTTTCCTATATTGAGACGCTTCGCGAAGGGCTGTCGCGGCTTCCACGGGAGATTGAAGCGGCCAGAGAGCAGGCCGAGGAGCGCATGGGCGATGCGAAGAGCGCGTTCGTGTCCAAGGACAAGAAGAAGAACAATTATATTGAAGCGAAAATCAACGAGTACTGGCTGCATGCCGATGTCGAGCGCATGGAGCAGCTGATTGAATTTTATGAGGATCTGCACCAGCTGTTGAATAACGAGAACAACCGGATTTACAACGTGTTTACGGAAATTTTAAATGTGCTTAATTCGATCTTTGCCAAGAACGGCGACATTCTCACCAACGGGGAAGAGCAGGCCGACCATAAAGGGAATAAAACCTATTATTGGAATATCGTCGGCGTGCCGGACATTTCCGATGTGATCAGCCGCTTGATGGACAAGAAGGATGGGGACGACCTGATCCGCGACTTTACGCAGGAGCTGCTGGATCATTCGAATCTGTGGGTGAAGGAGCAGGAGATCGATATCGTCAGCTCGATCTCGGAGTTTCTGACCGATAAATTCGGCGACCTCATTACAAAATCGATGGAAGAATTCCTCGTCATGAAATATGGAAACGATGAATCGATCGAGAAATTCGTCGAGCGCCATATCGCGAGCAAGCTGGATGAAGAGGCCGTGCCGGTATTCCACTTGAGCAACAGCTCGGGCAATCTGCATGTGCCGTCATGGGGCTTCGTGTCGGTGCCGCTGCAGGCGCCGAGCATTTTGCGGGGGATTCGGAACTATCAGAACAACTCCATCGGCAAATCGCACTTCACGATCAAGGAAAGCGAAGTCAAAAACCGGATTTTCTGGCTGAATACGAGAAATGGCGTGCCGCTGTTCGTTTATACGCCGCTTAAGGTATATGAGGAAAGCTATGAACGGACCATTCTGGACAAGGAAGGCATCGGACGCCATCTGGTGCAGACCGACCGGGTCAACTGGACGTATCTGCCGTCGCCGATTCCCGAGAAATCCTGGGGGGATACGTACGTCAATTCACGCGTGAGAAGCTATAATGCAAGGGTTCGGGCCGAGTTTGCCAAAGCGGAGGGCTACCGCATCATTGAGGAGAAGGGCATCGACAACAACACAAGCAGCCGGTACTCCGTCCGTTTCACGAAGCCTTTTCAGCTGGCGGATGCGTTGAAACCATTTAATATGCTGCTGGATGCGGCAAAGCCGAATCTGGGTGAGGTCAAACGCGCGCTGAACGAGCTGAACCGGCTGCTGTCCGAGGGGCTGGAGCCCGAAGCGGCGAAGGATATATTCGGAAGCTTCACGGAGGAGCTTGCGCAGGAAAATCTGATCCGTTCCCCGGAGCTGCTGGGTCGGGTGCGCGACGAATTGGCGAAGTATGAGTCCATTTCGGTTAAGTCAAGAGAGCTTGAGCAGCTGCTTCATCAGCATCAGGATGAGGAAAAATGGCTCGATCAGTTTATCGAGGCGCTGTATACGGAGACGATCATCAGGAAGGGTGCGCTATATGTTTACGACCGCGAGCCCGAGGAAGAAGCCTGGGCGCCTTTCGCTAATTTAATGAAGAGCAGCAGCTATGTCGAGCATGAGGTGTTCGAAAGCTTCCGTCAGCTGGACGAGAAGAACCGCAGCACGCTTATGCGCAAGGCGGCGCGGCGTGTAACGGAGCTCACGGCAACGGAGGATACTTCAAAGCTGCTGGCCAAGCTGGAGGAGCTGCTGGGCATATTCCTTGACGCGCGCGAGCGTCTCGAATACGAGAAGGTGGAGCTTGCCAGCGGCGAGGAGATGCACCGGTTCTATAGGGAAATGACGACAAAGCTTAATGAAATCCGCAGAAAGCTGAAATAGCGATGAGAGCCCTGCTGGATCGATTCGCAGCCGACTACTCGGCCGCCGAGCAGCAGCTCAGCGGCCTTGAGGATGATCAGAGCAGCATTTACTATCCTACCGTTTTTCTATATATCGGCGATGAGGCGGGGCATGCGATTGAACCGATGATCCGCTCGAATAAGCTGAAATGGGATAACAATGCCGGCGTTATTTACTTCCATGTTTCATCAGGCGGGACAAATGACAGCATCGGGGCGGAGAATGAAGCTAACTCCGCATCAGCATACCGAGAAGCTGATCATGGCCCATCCGCCCCCAAGGTTATGCGGGTTGCCTTATCCGGATTAGCGGCAGGTGAGCGGGATAACCGGACCAAGCGCAAGGATATCGGAGCGGCTTTCCATGGGGCTGGGCGTCACTTGGACGATCTCAACCGGGCGCTGCGGCAGGTTAGCGATACGATTGCGGATTACGGCCGCTTGTACGCCTCCTTCGACCGCCTTCATCTTGCCGTTATTACCAGGGTGGAGGACCCGCTAAATGTGCTTGTTCCGGAAATATCGCTGCTTGCGCAGTCGATTTTCTTGCAGCTGTTCAAATCGGTGCAAATGGATTTGTACGCATTGATTAGCGAGCGGGAGCAAGCGGAGACGTTCGGCTATGCCAGCGCGGCGGGAATCAGCTTCCTGCGGGAGCTCGAAGGGATGCAGCGGCCGGATTACGCATACTCCGCGCAGCTGCAGGTGACCGGCGACGGCTTGACAATCCCGGTTATTCACAAGCCGTCTCCGCTGTTTGATCTTGTTTATGTATTATCCGACCGCAACGAGCGGGGCATTTCGACCCTTAATGGAATGCAGGATAACTATGAGATCATGTGCCATATGCTGCTGCTGAAAAACAGAAAAAGAAGGGATGCGCAGGTCCAGTCTCATGATGCAAGCTACAACAATTCGTCCTTCAGGAACAGCCTGATGGCCGAATCGGGGAGACAGGGCTTCGTCTCGGCGGGACTGGCCAAGGTCAAGCGTCCCAATTATTCGATCGCTTTAAACGTGCTGTACCACTTTCTCAAGCAAATCCTGGTGCGGCTGCAGAGCGCGCCTGAACCAGGCATGAAGGAGAAGCTGGCATTGTTCGGACTGGATGCGGCTGCAATTGAGACGCGGGTGGCCGACCTCGTTCCAGACGAGGATCATCTTGCCGATATGACGGGACTCCTGACGAGCGGCATCCGGTACGATCAGCTGCGGCGCATGTCGCTGCGCGAGGCCGAGGATGCTTTGTTCGGGGACGGCTGCGCGGACTTCTTCCGCAAGCATTTCATCCGGCCGGCCGAGGAGCGCATCGGGTTAATAAAAGCCGGGGAAGAGCTGCGGCGGGCCGTTAGCCGCAATATGCAGGAGCATCCGCAGTTCAGCTTCTTTCAGGTGTCCGAATGGACCGACGAGAAGAATGAGGCCGGCAGTGTGCTTGAGGCAGTTCGCGCCCGGCAGCGAGATTTGGTCCGGGAAATCGATCTCGCCCGGGAGGAGCTTGACCGCACCCGCGAAATACGTGCTGAGGATTTGAAATTTCAACGGCTTCCATTCATGGACAAACATAATTTACGTGCCTTTATACATGCTTTTTTCGATACGGTCTACCGTTTGCGGTGGCAGCTGCTGCGGTTTGAGACAGAGCTGGCCTTGTACCGGAGGCTATCAGGCGAGCTGGAGCGTCTGCACGAGGAATACCGCAGCCGTGTTGTTCGAATGGCCGCACTGGAAGCAGAGTTTAATGCGGCGGCGCAGCAAAGCATCCAATTGGCGGATGATTATATCGGGCAGAATATTTTCGATTATTACGAGCGGGTAACCGGCAGCGTCATGCAGGATATCGAAGAGAAGCGCGGCGCAGGGGCATTCTTCGAGGAGCGGCTCGTGGGCCGTGTAATGGAGCTTCTGGATCAGGGAGAACACGCGTTTATAGAGCAGTTGACCGGTATATGCCGCAGGCACATCCTGACCGCCGAGCCCTTTGCCCAGACCTTCGAGGAGGAGCTGCTGCAGCGGGCGAACGTATCTGTTGCCTATCATAATCAGCAGGCTGTATCGAGGGATGAGCTGTTCCACCGGCTGTACCGGACGCTGGAGGATAACGCGGCGATTCATATCCGTCTGCTTGACTATACGCATGAGCATCGTTATGAGGAGAAATATTTGTTCGGAGACCGGGAGAGCGAATTTATCCGTTATGCTCTTGGCGTGGACGAAACGTCACGGATCTACAAGCTGGGCTGTGTGCACGAGAAGCGCAGCAGCGGGGTGGAAAAATTAAATATAATGGGCGGCTTTCATTTGGAAGATTTGATGTATTATCGAAACGGTAAGGTGTATTATGAAGCCTATTTGCAGAATGGGTATGAATTTCACACGATTGATCCGTCTCTTCTGCCTGAGCTCCGCTGACCGGTATATATCGATAATCGCAGTCCACTAGCAAGTGAAAGGGTGCTGTCATCATGCAACGAAAAATAAATATGCTTCTCCTGTTGTTCAGCATAATCGGCGGCGCAATCGGATTCGCGTTCGGTGAAGTGATACTGGGGGCGCTGCTGGAGAGCTGGCCGCGCTTTATCGTCATTGGCCTCTACTTTGGCGTTCTTGCCTTGTGCATCGGCCTGGCCTGCCTGCTTGCGGAAATGATCGCGCCCCGGTTGAACGGGTCTTCCTGGCGGCAGCGCTATACCGACTTATCCTGGAAGCTGCTCGTCCCGGCTACCCTTATTCTGCTGTTTGCTGTCGGCGGCCTGCTTCAGCTGCTCTACGGGCTGCAATTCGGCGGCGCGAAGCAGGTGAAGGATATTGTGCTGGTCGTCGACAATTCGGGAAGCATGCTGGAGACCGATCCGGACAACGAGCGATATGCGGCAGCGAAGCAGCTGATCAACAATATGGACAGCGATAACCGGGTGGCTGTAGTCGCCTTCAGCAATACCGCTGAATTGATCCAGCCCTTTGTCAGTCTGGGCACGCAGGACGAGAAGAATTCGGTGAATGCCGTAATCGATTCGCTCAAGCCAACTGACGGAGGAACGGATTTCAGCCTTGCGCTGACGGAGGCAATGAAGACAATCGAGGGCAAGGAAAATGCCAAACGCGGCACGTTGGTCATTCTGCTGTCAGACGGCTTCAGCGAATCCAATATCGACGAGCAGCTTGCGGCCTATCAAGAGCAGCAGATTGCCGTCAATACGGTGGGTCTCAGCGTTGTTGATGCCAGAGGCTCAGCTTTGCTGCAGCAAATAGCCGACTCCACCGGCGGCAGCTATTACGATGTGTCGGAAGCAAGCGGACTCGCTCTCGTATTCCAAAATATATACGACAAAATCGATAACCGGACGCTGCTGACAGAACGGACCGATACGATGGCGGATAATACGTTCTACACGCTGCTGCGTATTTTGTCGCTGGGCATTGTTGGAGCAGCCGTAGGAGTCTCGCTGGGACTTGTGTTCGACAACCGCTTCCTTGCGGTAAGCTTCGGCAGCGGGGGTCTCGCCGGCGGCCTGCTGGCTGGCTTTATTCTGGATAACGGCCTGTCCGGGCAGTCATTCACGGACGGTTTCTGGCGGTTCATCGCTGCGCTTGTGCTGGCGGCCATCATCGGTTTATTTACACTCATTGTTCCGGTGAGCGAGAATAACGGCACCAAGCCGCGGGGCGGCGGACGAAAAGGCAGCAGCCGCGACATTCCCGCCGCGGGCATGGGCGGACGGACGAAGGACAGCCGCAGCCATGGATTTTAATTGATGCGGGAGGCGGAATAGATGCAGTTTACCGATGCGAAGGAAGGTTCTCCGGTCATCAGCGGCTTGACCCGCACAGTCGAGGAGGAGCGCTTCACGCTGCGCTGGATTTGGCCGCGGGACATCGATGCGGTTTACATCCGGAAGACCCCTGCCGAGCAGGCGGAATCCGCAGCCGGGGATACAGGAAACGTAAAGCTGTACACGAGGGCGGAATATAAAGCGAACAACGGCTATCACAGCCGCCTGGAAGGCATCGGGCGTTATGTCCTTACGGTATTTGCCTGCCGGGAGGGGAGCGGCGGCCCGCAGCTTATCCGGCAGCCTGACGGCGGGAACAGGATCGAAATCAGTGCCGGCAAGGCTAAAATTTATTATTCGCTCTTGGATAAAGGCGGTTTTCTGAGAAAATTCAAAGCGATTCAAATTCAGGTGACGACCGAAGTTCCGATCGCGAAGGACGTGCTCTGCTACGTCAAGAAGCAGGGTGGTTACCCCGCAAATAAAGAGGATGGGATGCTGTATCCTTTTGTCGCGCCGTTCCCGGCGGGAAAAACCATCCTGCCTGCCATTGAGGTGGGCAAACAGGATTTTATCCGGTTGTTTTTCACCGATGGCCGGACCCACGGGCAAATGTACGAATTGATTTCAGTGTAAAGGAGGAAAAAGCGTATGGGTATTTTCGATCTTTTCAAAAAAAAGCCGGAGGCGAAGACGCGGCCGTTGTTCTATGATATCGTCTGTCCCTACTGCTTCAGCAAATTCACGCCGGAGGAGGTCGTATTCCGCGCTGCCCATTCCCGTGAGGACGATGAAGATTATGCCCTTGGAGAAGACGAGGAGCTGAACAAATACCGCGAGCGTTTTGGTCTTGATTCCGTGCATGACATGGAAGCGGTGCTTCGTCCGCAGGACGTGCCTGAAGAGCATCGGATTTACTCCAATCACGTGCTTACAGGAATCAATGACCGTTACGGCGAGCTCACGCGCAGAAGGCTTTGCCCGAGATGCCATAATGAGCTTCCGGTGACCGCCGGCAAAACTCCGAGCAATATTATTTCCATTATAGGCGCTTCCCAGGTGGGGAAATCGGTGTATATGACCGCCTTGATCCATACACTGCAGAACACGACGGCGGACCACTTCAACGCGGCCTGCATGCCGCTCAACGCGGAGATCAGCCGCAAGTTCCGCACCTATTACGAGGAGCCGTTATTCGAGCGCGGCGATCTGCTTGCATCCACCCAGAAGGAGAAGATGCAGGAGCCGTTTATCTTCCAGTTCGTCTTCAAGGACGACGAGAAGCCGCCGCTTACGCTCGTATTTTTTGATGTGGCGGGCGAGGGGATGGTCGAACAGGATTACCTCGGTCTGCACGGTCAGCATATCAAGAACTCGGCAGGCATCCTGCTGATGGTCGATCCGCTGCAAATCCGTTCGATCCGCGAGAAGATCAGAATGAATCTGGGCGATAAGCCCGGAGAATGGGTTTCCCAATACGATGAGCCGCGCGACGTCGTGCTGACCATGTTCGGCGATTTTATAGCTTATCAGGAAAACAACAAAACGGATATTCCGACAGCCGTCGTGCTGACGAAGAGCGACATGCTTCATTCCCTTAAGGATGAGGATGGCGAATATATTAAATCGAACAGCAATGTTTTTAATAATATGGTGCACCGCAATTATTTCAATCTGACTGAATTCGAGAATATTGACGGCGAAATCCGCCGCTTCATTGAGAAGGTCGATCGTCCGTTCAAAGGCACGATGGACGTTTATTTCAAGGATACGGCTTATTATGCGGTATCCGCTCTGGGCAGCAATCCCGTGGACCAGAAGCTGCAAACCGTCGTGAGTCCCATCCGGGTCGACGAGCCCTTCATTTGGCTGCTTTATAAGCTGAACTATATTGAGGGGAGAAGAGAATAGTGCGCGATTCTACGCCCGGCAGGATGATCCAGCAGCAGATGTATGCAAGGGAAAGACGCGGTATTTTCAGATCCACGGAAGGCTATGACACAATTGCCAAATCCGACGGCCTGGACCCTTCATTTATCAAAAAAGTGCTCCATCCGCTCTGCGTATACGATGCGCCTACCGAGCTGGCAGCGCGCGGCGAGAAGGACGATGCCGCATATCCCGAGACGGTGCATTTGCTGCATCTGGAGAATGGCGACGTTCTGCTTGGGCGCAGTGTTTACAGGGCAGCGGATTTCACCGGACTTCGCAGCGCGTTCTTTACGCACAACTACATCATACCAAAGGATCATGGCGCGGATTCGGCTGGTGAATATGAGGACTGGCTGCAAGCATCCTTCGCCGATCATTATGATATCGATAGCGGTACGGAGATTGCGGAGCTGGGCAGACTGCCGGTTCAGGCGCCGGCTGCGGGCAGAACGTCCTATCGTTCCCTATTGGCGCGTCTGAATATTGGAGAGACGCCATTCAAGCAGCTGCTGTATGCGGTAATGGCCGCGGTCGGCGGCAAGAAGAAGGTGTATGTTGCGCTTGATGTGCCGATCAAGCAGCTGCCGGACCTGGCCAAGCAGCTGCTTGGGCTGCTTTATGCGAGCTTGCCCTATGCCTACCGCAGGCAGCTTGGTTTTATCACCTATGCGAAAGAGCCGCAAAGCCGGAAATCGGTGCATCTTACGTTTGTGGAGCAGGGAAGCCTGCGCCTGGGGGACCGGAGCATCGAGAAGGATTATATATTGGATTTCGCCAGCGGCAGGCTGATGAATGTCGATCTGGACGGAACGGATCAGCCGTACCTGGACTTCGCCTGGGACAATTTGGATCGCCTTGAGCGCGCGGACAGCTTCTATCCATTTGCCGAACGGATGCTCGAAGACATGGAACCGGAACGCCAAACCGCAGCGGCCAGCTATCATGAGCTGTGCGTCATTTATCAAATTGAGGAAGGCAGCGAATCGCTGTATGAAACGCATAAAGCAGCGGTGCTGCACGGCTTGCTCGATTATCTGCAGCCAACCGGCTCGCTGGATTCCAAGATGCGGCTGAATGATTTGTTCCTGTCCTGCTTTGACTATGAATTTGACCGGGTACGGCAAGGACAGGTTCCGGAGCCGTTCATAATGGATGTCTTTAAGGATTACTATCGGATCGACGGCAAACATATCGAAAGCAAGCTGGTCTCTTTCATCATCCTGGCACTCAACAATGCGAATATGCAGAACGAACAGGAAGCAGCCGCCTCCTTCTATGCGGCCGTGGAAAGCCATTCTGCCTTAAGCAGGGCATTCTTCGCAAAGCTGCTGACTGATGCGAGATTAGCGGGCAGCCTGTTCATTCCTTTTCTGGAGATAAAGCTTCAGGCTGCGGCTGGAGCAAAAAGTGTGCTTGAGCTGGTTGGGCAGTGGGGAAGCGTTCATCCGGGACTTTTTGGCTATGAGCCGTTCCATGCGCTGGTCCGCCAGCAGTTGACTGACAGGCTGGCCGAAGAGGGCCATTCGATACCGGCGGCAAACAGGACGTTCGGGCAGCTGCGCGGGCTGACTGGGGAAGAATGGTCAGGAACCGGGAAGCAGCCGTCTTCACAGGAAGGCGTTGGCCTGGTTCAGGAGCTGGAGCTTGCCGTCTATCGCGCGATGCTCAGTGAGCTTGACCTGGACAAGCTCACCGAAGATCAGCTTGCGTCAGCAGAATTCCTTGAGTTCCAGGGTCAGCTGCAGCGCTGGAACGGACAGCTGCAGGATCCCCGGCAGAAATCCGCAGCCGCTGGACTGCTCGCGGTTTATGAATGGTTCACACGGCCGGAGCCGACAGCAGCATTATTCGACCGGCTGTCTCCGGCTGAGATCGACCGTGTGCAGCAGGCAGGACGCCGGCTGTTGGCAGCTCATCTGGGACCGGCTGAGTTTCCGCGTCTTGTGCTGGCATTTCTGCGCAGTCCGGACATGGAAACGGTGGATTATGCGGGGCTGATCGATTATTTGCAGCGGAACGCCCCGAACAGGGAGCTGGTATACCGTTTCTTCCAATGGTCGGAGAATCATCCGGATTTCATGAGATCCAGAGGCTTTGTGCCTTCCTACTCGAGTGCTATCGTCGGTTACTTTACGAAGGTTGACCGGAATGCTTTCAAAAAGCGGGCGAATCGGAAGCAGCTTTTCGACATGGCGGGAGCATCTCTCACTGCCGTGTATAAACAGGCTGAGCGGGGGCTTGCCTCGCCTCTTGGCAAATTTTTTCGCCGGAGCCGGAAAACGACGATGATTACAAGCATTCTGGCCTTAGGTATTATTCTGGTTGCCGCCGGATTCATCCTTTCATTATCCGGCAAAGGCGATTCGAACCAGGAGGCTGCGAATTTGCCTGAGGCGCAGCCTCCGGATGAGACAGACATCGTCCAGCAGGATACGCTTGTATACGCAGAACAAACGGCGGTATCCGAGGGGCAGGCAGCATCGACCTCCCTTGTGTTCTTGTTCAAGGACGCAGCAGCCTGCACCCAATTTAAGCCGGGTTCATTAACCATACAGTCGGCGGGTGGTGAAGCGGTTGAATATACGGAGCTTACCATTACTCCTGCTTGCGGCACAGTTGCCGCGAATGATGGCACGGACGATAGTCAAGATGGCACGGACGCTAATCAAGCCGATGATCCGGCAGTGACGGACTCCACGAATCCAGATGCGGATCTGCCTGTGGAATCTCCCGATTCAGATGCCGGTACTGAGACTAACGCGGGCAGTAACGACAAGACTGACACTCCGGCTGACGGTGCTGCTGGATCGGAGGTCAACGCAGAAGCCGGCTCTCAGCCAGAGAACGGCAGCAATGCCACGACTGGGCAAGAAGGCTATCCCAATCGGGTTGTTGTTCGCCTTGGCAAGCAGACCGATATTCCGGTTGACAGCATGATTCGGGTGGGAGAAGTGGAATACGAGCTTTCCGTGTTGAATGATACTAATCAATAAAATACGCCTATTCTCCGGATGGAACTTGCGAGTGCTGCACAGTTAGGCCAGGACCTGTAAGGGCTGCCTGGCCTTTTTCTATGAAAGAAAGGTTCAAAATATGTGTTTGACATTAATCAAACGATCGTTTAATATAAAAACCATGAGACATGAGGTCCATAAACATATGAGCTGGGACGCTATAAGAGCAAAATAACATTTTATTAATTAATCGAACAATCAATAATTATATAAAAAGAAAGGATGTATTTCATGAAAACGACAAGCCTTGAGGAAGTTCACAGAATTTTTAATGTCCAAAAAGCCAAATATTCACCTTCCAATTCCCCCAGCTACGAGGAAAGAATGGACCGTCTGAAACGGGCCGACAAGCTGATCCGAGATCACTGGCCCGAATTCATCCAAACGCTGCAGGAGGATTTTGGCAGCCGCGATTCCGATCAAATATTCGGCGCGGATATTCTTTCACCGCTTTTTCACGGCAAGCATGTCCGGGATCATCTGGCCAAATGGATGAAGCCGGAACGCAAATCCTCCGGGCTGCTTGGGCTGGTGGGGCAGAAAACGTATATTCTGAACGAGCCTCTTGGCGTGATCGGCATTGTGACGCCTTTTAACGCCCCTGTCTGCCTTGCTTTTGACCCGGCGATTGAAGCATTGGCCGCAGGGAACAGCGTAATGATCAAAGTGACGGAAAGCACGCCGAGGACGGCCGATTTCATGCAGAAGCTGGTGGCAAAATACTTCAAGGAAGAAGAGATGGCGGTCGTGACGGGAGAAGCGGATGTATCGGCCTGCTTCGCTGCACTGCCCTGGGATAAAATGGTTTTCACAGGGGGCTCGGAAATCGGTAAAAAAATTCTTGCGGCAGCAGCGCCGAATTTGACTCCCGTTGTCCTTGAGCTTGGAGGCAAATGTCCGGTTGTGGTCCTTCCGGATGCCGATATCCGTGCGGCGGCTCCCCGAATTTCGCTTGGACGTACTGGCAATGCAGGGCAAGTTTGTCTTGCCGTCGATTACGCGCTCGTACCGGAGACTAAGCTGGAGGCATTAATCCGGCAAATTGTGGAGGTCGATCAGAAAGCCTTCCCGACTATGATAAACAACCCCAAGGTATCCTCGATTATCAATCAGGCCGGCTATAATCGCATTGTCGGTTATATTGAGGAGGCAAAGGCGGCGGGCTGCCGGATCATTCAAGTGAATCCGGCCAACGAGAAGCTCCCCGATCCCGAAACCCGCAAAATTCCGCTCACCATTGTGGTAAACCCTGGCGAAAATCTGCAGGTCTCCAAATATGAAATATTCGGCCCTGTGCTCTCGATCTATTCCTACAAACATCTGGACGAGGCGATCGCATTTATTAACAAGCATGAGAAGCCGCTTGGCTTATATGTTTTTGGCAAAAACAAAAACGATATCCGCAAAGTCGTCTCCAGTACATCAAGCGGAGGTGTTACGGTGAACGACTTAGCCCTGCATGCGGGCTCCAATACAATGGGTTTCGGCGGCGTAGGCTACAGCGGCATGGGCAGATACAAAGGAGGCATCCTTGGCTACAAGGCCTTTTGCAATGAGAAGGCGGTGTACGAGCAGGGGCTCATGGGCAGATTCACGGCCTCGTTCCTTGTCCCTTTCGCCACTGACAGACCGCGCAGCATGATGCGCAGAATGGTTGGCATCAAATCTCAGCCTCGCTGAAGAAAATCCGTTTCCGGTTGAATCTATCAACCCGCCGGCTGCTGCTATAAGCAGACTGGAGCAGATGATATCGGGGGAGAAAGCAGTATTAAGAGAATACCAGCCAACCGGCGGCGCGGAATTGGGCTTTTCCACTTCAAGGTCAAATACACAATCATGACGGATAATCCCCACATACAATGTAGAGCATTCAACAGGAAAGAGGGCACAAGTTGTCATTGGATGGTTGCCAATGCAAACGTGTTGGGGGATTCACCGGCATTGGCGTAATCCATGGTTAAACGGCGAAGACCGTTTCCTCTTGTACTGAAACAAAAAAGCCTCACATCAGGGAATCAATGCAAGGCTCTGATGCTTTATTATCGATTTCTGCTGCGTTTCTTGACCTGTTTATGGTATTGAGCCGCAGCTGCACGTGGCCGGTGCTGGGATTTTCCTTTCCCGGTACCGGCATTTTTTTGAGTGCGGTTCGATATCGTGGCTGTCGGTCCCATGAAGGAGTTGAACATTTTAAACATCGGTCCTATCTGCGAGAAAAAACCAAACATCTGTTGAAATTTCCCCATCATGGACATGATCCCGTCAAGACCGCCCGCTCGATTCTGGGCTTGAGCGGCAAATACCGGAGCAGATGGGGATTGTGGCGCAGCCGACTGATCGAGGGCATTCGAAGGTCCGCCCTGGGTCGGCAGAAAAGCTTTGGTTTTGGCTTTTTTGCTTCTTTGCACTTCAATCACTTCCTTTTTAACATGATTAGTTTTACTTTCGTTAATCCCTTAATAAGGACGATCATGACAAGATATGCCGGGAGCCGGCAATCGGTATGGTTGATTAACTACCTGGACTTAAATATGGTCCTTCGCCATGATATGTTCGCTGGTTGTTTTGACGGCCCGTTATATGGGTGAATCAACGGGAGTGGTTGGTATAAGGTGTGTCGATTCGCCCTTGCGGCGCATAATATATAGCAAAAAACGAATACTTGCGAGGGATTGGAATGAATTTTAATCCGAATCAACTTTTCGATTGGAGCAAGTTCCTCCAGTCCTTTACTGGAGAAGAATCTATATTTTCCGCCTCGAATAACAACGATAAGGTCGAAGCCTATATGGAGCAGGTCGGGGAAAAAATCCAGTCAATGGTAACCAAGTCGTTTCCCATGAGCGCGCAGCCGGCACAGAAGGCCAAAGTATTCGAGACCCATAAATCCGTTTTCGTCCGCTGGAAGGTTCCCAAGAAAGTCGATCCCTTCAAAATCCGGATTCATGTCAACAACCAGCGGGTTCGTTTATCGAATATAGCCAATCACAAAAATTTTTCCATTCAGCTTCCATCACAGGTGACAACAAGAGGCTGCCATGCCAAAATTCATAAAGGCATACTTGAAATCCGCTTGCCAAAATCCTTAAAGCGATTAAAGGAAAAAGAGATCTTTATTTACGATTTGTAGGCTGAAATCCCTTATGAACCTTCCTACCATCCAAACATACAAATCTAGCAATATACAATCCTTCCTATCAAGGCTTGCATAAAGTAGATGATAGACAGGAAGACGAGCTGCAGGCATCAATCAAGCTGCGCTTCTTATCCTGGACTAACGTCTTCATAAGGGAGGATTTACAGATGGCAGTGAGCAGAGAGCAGATCAAGAAGCTTTGCGGAAATCAGGTCTACGCCTTGAAAAAGGACGGTTCGATGGTTTCCGGCAAGCTGGTTCAGATCAAGGGAAACCGCTTGATTATTGCACAGGAAAAAGGCAAAAACGTAAAAACAAAAGCGTTTCTTCCACTAGTGCTGTTTGATTTACTGGCAATCGGCACGGAACCCTTTGGTTTTGGGGGCGGATTTGGCTTTGGTCCGTTTGGCGGATTCGGGGACCCCTTCTTTTTCTAAAAAATGGCGGCTGTTCTCTCGGGCAGTATGAAGTGCGGGAGGCGGCTGCCGCTTCTTTTCGGCAGATAAGAAAGTACATCAAGGCCTAAGATGAGACTCGCCGCGAACTGGTATAATCAACATACATAAATCTAATAATGCTTGAATGACTATTTATTCCATATTGCTTACCAGGGGGAACACTCGAATCTATGGCTACCTATCAATTTAATCCGGCTTCTCCGACGGAATCCCCGCCCCGGCTGCATCTTCTATTCTGGGGCAAGGAGGATTGCCTGCCTGGGCATGCGGCGGGACCGGGAACACGGGATGTCTACAAAATCCATTTTGTTCATAAGGGCAAAGGAATTGTACGCCGGGGAACCAATACGTTTGAGCTTGCGGCCGGGCAGGCTTTTCTCATTTATCCCCATGTCGTCTATTATTATGAAGCGGATGCTGATGATCCCTGGACGTATTCCTGGATAGGTTTTCAGGGAACGGACGTTCCCGGGCTGCTGGACCGGACGCAGCTCTCCGATCTGCAGCCGGTATTTGTCATGGATAACAAGATCATGCCCGTGCTGTACGATCAACTAACAGCAGCAGACTCTGCAAGTCCCGCCTACGATCTGAGATTGATGTCCGTATTCTATGAGTTCCTGGCTGCCTTGCTGGAGTCCAGCGGGACTGAAGGCGCGCTCTCCACCCTGTCAGGCAGACAGGAGGAGTACGTTCAGCAGACGCTGGAGTTTCTGCACAGCCATTACAGCGAGGACATTTCGCTCGCCAGCCATGCGGACAGGCTGGGGCTCAACCGCAAATATTTAAGCGCGATATTCAAGAAGGCGCTGGACATACCGCCACGTGAATATCTGCTGCATTACAGGATGGAAAGAGCCAGCGAGATGCTTCTTGCCGGCAAACTGACGGTTGGCGAGGTTTCCCGGTCTGTAGGGTATCAGGATCCGCTGCTGTTCTCCCGCATGTTCAGGAAAGTGAAGGGAATCCCGCCGAGGAGATACCGGGAAGAATATAATACAATCGGACATTAATCCATATAAGGCTTCCATTGCGTTATAGGCCAAGCCTCCTCTAATCCTTACAATATAGTAGACAATACAAAAGGAGTGATTCATGTGGTTTATCAGGCGGATGCCAAGCGTTATGAAAAAATGACATATCGGAGAAGCGGAAGGAGCGGTCTTAAGCTCCCTGCCATCTCACTTGGGCTTTGGCATAATTTCGGAGGAATTGACAAGATAGAGAATGGAAGGCAAATGGTAAGAAGAGCTTTTGATCTGGGTATTACTCATTTCGATCTTGCGAATAATTACGGTCCTCCCGCCGGCTCTGCCGAGGAAAGCTTCGGGAAGATTCTGAAGGATGATCTCAAACCCTACCGGGATGAAATCATCATCTCTACCAAAGCGGGCTATTACATGTGGCCCGGACCCTATGGAGAGTGGGGCTCCAAGAAAAATCTGGTCGCCAGTCTCGATCAGAGCCTGACCAGGATGGGACTTGATTATGTGGATATTTATTACCATCACCGTCCAGATCCCGATACGCCGCTTGAGGAGACGATGTCGGCGCTTGATTTGATTGTCCGTCAGGGCAAAGCGCTTTATGTCGGCCTTTCCAACTATTCACCGGAAATGACGCTTGCCGCCTCCCGAATTCTGAAAGGGCTCGGCACACCCTGCCTGATCCATCAGCCGCAGTACTCCATGCTGGCCAGAAATCCGGAGCATGGGCTGCTTGATGTTCTGGAAGCGGAGGGTATTGGCTTAATTGCCTTCTCCCCGCTCAGCAAAGGGATATTGACGGACCGTTATTTGAACGGGATTGCTGCAGATTCCAGAGCTGCCGGGCCGAGTGTGTTCATGAGTCCGAACGATCTGACTGAAGCTGTACTGGGGAAAGTGGCCAGATTGAACGAGCTTGCTGCCGGACGCGGCCAAAAGCTTTCCCAGATGGCCTTGGCCTGGACGCTCCGCGGCGGCAAAGTCACCTCTGCTTTAATTGGAGCGAGCAAGGTGAGTCAAATCGAGGATGCCGTGGGGACTGTGGGCAATCTATCCTTCACGGATGAGGAACTCGCGCAGATCGAGCAAATATTGGCCGAATAGCTCCATTTTCTTTGAAGTTCCGTTCTCTGGTTTTTCGGCGGGCAAGGTTTAAACCATCCATCCTTCGGTGATGCTGTTAAATAGCCGAAGCAGAACGGGAAGCGAGTGACACCGATGATGGAACCCAACGAAACCCAAGACGCGAATGAGAAGCTGAGCGACATTCTTGAACAAAATTTGTTTAACATTAAACGTGAAATTGGAAACAGCTTTGATATCAAGATCCGAACCTTTCAAAAACGGCTGTCGGACGGCTCCATGCTTCACGCCGGCGTTGTTTATACGGAAGGGATATCGGCCCTGCAATCCAAGATCAGCGATCTGTTCAGCGAAACCGAAACTGCAGGGAGTCTCTGTCTGCAGCCTTCTGAATGCATGGATGCCATGAAGCAAAGCATACTCACCGACGCCAATATTATTGATATTTTCAGCCTCGGGGAGCTCTTTCATTATCTGCTGGCGGGTTACTGCATCGTGATGCTGGACGGGACGCACAGAGCGCTCGCCGTCGACACGGTTGATGTTAAAGCCCGTCCGGTAGAGGAGCCGAGCGTTCAATCGGTCGTTCGAGGACCGCGCGAAGGCTTTAGCGAAGTGCTTAGCTGGAATACGGCCATGCTGCGGAGGAAAATCAAAAGCCGTAATCTATGGATGGAATCCCGCGTACTAGGGCGGGAAACGCAAACGACTATTGTGGTTGCCTATGTGAAAGGGATCGTCAATGACGATGTGCTTGAAGAAGTAAGGAAGAGGCTCGACCGTATCGATATCGACGCCATTCTGGAAAGCAATTATATTGAGGAATTCATACAGGACAAGCAGTTAACTTCTTTTCCGACCGTATTCAACTCGGAGCGGCCGGACGTCGTTGCGGCTCAGCTGTTGGAGGGAAAGGTGGCCATTCTGGTGGATGGCACCCCTTTTGCGCTGGTCGTACCGGCACTGTTTGTCCAGTTCTTTCAATCGCCAGAGGATTATTATCAGAGGGCGGATTTTGCCACCTTGATCCGGATTCTCCGGTTTATTTCGTTCCATCTGACGATGCTGACTCCTTCCATCTACATCGCGCTTACAACCTTCCAGCAAGAGCTGCTGCCTACGACACTGATTTTTAATCTGGCAAGCCAGCGCGAGGGCGTGCCCTTCCCCGCTTTTCTGGAAGCCCTCATTATGGAGGTTACCTTCGAAATATTGCGGGAAGCGAGCGTCCGGATGCCCAAAACAGTCGGACAATCCATATCGATCGTCGGAACGCTAGTCATCGGCCAGGCTGCTGTCGATGCCGGACTGGTTACGGCAGGAATGGTTATCGTCGTGTCGATCACCGCCATTTCCAACTTTGTCATGCCTGCGTTTAATATGGGGATAGCGGCGCGGATTCTGCGTTTTGCCCTGATGGCGCTCGGAGCCACGTTCGGTCTATTCGGCGTGTTTCTCGGGATTATTCTCATTACGGTGCGATTATGCAATCTCAAGTCATTCGGCGTGCCCTACATGTCTCCGATGGCTCCCATTCATTTTAAAGATCAGAAGGACAGCCTGTTCCGGTTGCCTCTTCCCTGGATGATGCTGCGCCCTGGAAGCATGAAGACAAAGAATCGTGTGCGGCAAAAGCATTATGCTGACGGGCCGGAGAGCGAGTCATGATGCTGCGGCATGTGTGGAGGCTGGTGGCGGTTTCATGTCTGGTGCTTGTGCTTTCAGGCTGCTGGAGCCGGCATGAGCTCAATGAGCTGGCGATTGTTGTCGGGATCGGGATAGACAAGGAGGGCGAGGATTACAAAGTATCGGTTCAGGTTGTTAATCCAGGCCAGGTGTCAACGCGCAACGGAATGTCAAACATCCTGAAGCCTGTCGTTACTTATGCCAATACGGGCCAGACGGTGCCAGAAGCGATTCGTAAAATATCGCTGCTGTCTTCCAAGCGCTTGTACTTTGCCCACTTGCGGATGGTTGTGTTCGGGGAGACATTGGCTCGTCAAGGCATCCATAGGTCCATCGATTATATTTCCCGCAATCCCGAGATGCGCAATGACTTTTTTCTAGTAGTGGCTAAAAAATCGACACCCGAAGAAATACTGAGCACCTTCAGCTCCATGGATCCGATACCGGCTAACAATATATATATGAAGCTGAGCAATTCCGATAATCTATGGGCCGCAACAGGCCAAATTTCACTTGACCGCCTGTTGATGGACTTGATGACAACCGGCAAGAATCCGACTATGACCGCTATAAAAATCGCTGGCGATAAAGGAATGGGCTTCAGACAGATGAACAATAACAGCATCAGGCCTGCGGCCGTTCTGGAATACGAGGGAATGGCCGCTTTTAATGGGGAACGGATGGTAGGCTGGCTGGATGAAGACCAGACAAAGGCACTCAACTATTTGCAGGATTCCGTTCGTCAGACGCTTGGTGTTGTTCAATGTCCGGATGGCGGTTATGCTTCGCTCGATATAACGCATTCCAGGACGACAATCAAGGTGGGACGCGAAGGTCAACTGCCTGTCATTAACGCAACGGTCCGGCTTCAGCTGGACGTATCCGATGTGGAATGCCAATTGGATATGAGCAAAGTGGAGACGATTGATATATTCCGCAAGGCGGGAGAAGAGAAAGTTGTTGAGTTGCTGGAAAAGGGAGTGGAGTATGCCCAGAAGAAGCTTCGCTCGGATATTTTCGGTTTTGGCCAGGAGGTTCACCGCCAGCAGCCTGCCATGTGGCACCGGATCAAGGATTGGAATACCGTATTTCCCGACATTAAAGTACATATCCATTCCATTGTTGAAATGAGGAAGATCGGAAGCACCGCTCAACCCATTCAAGAGGAAAAGAGGAAGTAAAAATGGCAGCGGGTAGCATATTTGGTATTTTGCTGGCGGCATGCGTGATTTCTATTTTTGAAATCAGGCTCATCCGGAAGAAGGGAGGCAAGCTGGAAGTAACGGTTTTCATCGTGCTTTTATCTGCCGCCTGCGGCTTGTTCATTGCCCAGAAGCTCCATGTGCCGATTCCTAATCCATTGGTCGGGATTGAAGCCTTGTTCAAGTGGGCGGGGCATTGAAATGAAAGCAATCGGATCGAGGGAGGGGTACCATGATTGGAAGCGAGCGTATAAGCATTCGGGCATTTACGATATTAACGTTCTTTTTCATGATCGGCACTTCGATTCTGATTGCGCCTAACGGACTTGCTCTCGCCGCCAAGCAGGATGCGTGGCTGGCTGCCATTGCCGGGATTGCCATCAATCTGGTCCTTGTCTGGCTGTATGCTGTTCTGGGAGAACGCCACTCCGGCCAAACATTGGTCGAGTACAGCCAGACATTGCTCGGTAAATGGGCAGGGAAGCTGGTCGGGCTGCTGTTCACGCTGTTTTGCTATCTGCTTGCCGCATTAATGCTCGGAGATATGGGGTACTTCATGAGCTCGCAGATTATGACCGAAACGCCGATCGAAGCGCTGCAGATATTGTTTGTAGTTTGCATTGTGCTGGTCGTGCGCCAGGGCTTTACAGGATATTCGCGCGCATCCGAAATCCTGTTTATATGGGTTGTCCTCCTGTTAATATTGTTTACCGCTCCGCTTTTGCCCATATTTGACTCTGGCCGCCTGAGGCCGGTGCTGGAGTTTGGCTTGATGCCCATTCTTGACGGAGGGAGCCATTTTTTTGCGTTTCAGGAGATGGCGGTGCTGCTCATGGTTTATCCGTTTGTCGTCTCGGGCAAGGGACGGAAAAATGCGTTTGCGATTGGCACGGCGCTGGGCGGATTTGTCTTGATTCTTACTACCCTTGGCAGCATAGGCGTGCTGGGAGACGCTTTAACGGCGAACAACCTCTATCCGGTCTATACGCTGGCCAAGAACATCAAGTTCGGCCGGTTTATCGAGCGTATCGAGGGCTTGATGATTTTTATCTGGGTTTGCTCGATTTTTTTGAAAATTACGCTTGTTTTCCATTCCAGCATAATCGGCTTCTCCCAGGTGACCGGCATCGGAGACAGGAGGGTATTTTTGTGGCCGCTGGCGATCGGGATGATTGTGCTGTCGCTCGCCTGTTATACGAACATCATCTATGTGGAATACTTTCTAATCACTTATTGGTCCGCTTTCGCTACAGTGTTTCTGGTCGCTGTACCCGCCCTGCTGCTGCTGGTCTCCCTGATCCGGAAGAAGAAGGCGTCGTAGGTGCTTGCCAGCGGTTGTTCCTGTGGTAATATGGGTATATGCCATCGGGAAAATCTAAGGAGGCGCAAGCATGAAGATCAAAATGAGTGACCTGCCGGGCATCGGCAAACGAATTTCCATGACGACAGCGAATGACGATCAGGTTGTCCTGATTGTTCACCATACCGGTTTGCGGGAGCTTTATTTTTTTGACGAGGACGAAGAGGAATGCAGGACGAGCTTCTCCTTGACAGCGGATGAAACGAGAGAGCTTGGGGCTCAATTGCTTGGGGCGACTTATCAGCCGGTGGATCTAGACCAAATGAGAATGTTCAAAAATAAAATCATGATCGAGTGGGTGGAGGTTGGTCCGAACTCCGCGCTTGCCGGCAAACCGATCAGGGAATCCAAGATCCGTACCAAAACCGGTGCTTCTATAACCGGGGTTGTGCGCGGTGATGAGGTAGTTGCCGTGCCGGATGCGGATTTCGTCATACAATCCGGAGACACGCTTATGATGCTGGGAAGCAATGAACAGATCGCAAAGCTGGCGCAGGTATGCAAAGGTCTGGGGGGACTGTAGCCGATGGAGCATTTGCCGCAGCTTCTGGGAGCGGGTATCCTTCTCCTCTCCTTATACCTGGCTGCAATTTCCGGAGCCCGTTTCCGGGTTCCGGGTATTATTCTTTATATCCTGGTCGGGATATTGGCCGGAGTCTGGCTGCGCGATTCCCATCTGCTTCATTCGGCGGGTGAGTTTGGCATCGTCCTGCTGTTTTTTCTGCTGGGTCTGGAATTTTCCTATGGCCGGTTGAAATCGATTGCGGGGAAGGTCTGGCCGGCCGGAACGCTTGATGCTGCCCTTAATCTGCTGGTTACAATTGGCATCTGCTTCGCTTTCGGATTGGAGCTTGTACCTTCCCTGCTGATCGGCGGCGTGGTATTTGCTACCAGTTCAACGGTAACAGCCAAGCTGATGCAGAGCACCAAGCGGATGGCGAACGCAGAGTCGGAATTTATGCTCGCCCTGCTCATATTCGAGGATCTGGTTGCGCCTCTTTTTGTCGCGCTGCTCATCGGAATTGTGGAGGGACAGGATCTATCGCCGGCTTTTTTCCTGCTGGTGCTTGGCAAAGTCGCGCTGCTTGCGGCAGGAGCCATTCTTATCGGAAGATTTGTGTTCTCAAGGCTGCATGATTTCTTCGACCGGATATTCTCGGAGGATTATTATATTGTCCTGACTGTCGGATTGGCTTTGACTTACGGCGGTCTTGCCGTTTATTTGGGTCTGTCTGAAGTGCTTGGAGCTTTCCTGGCGGGGATGATGCTGTCCGGCGTTAGGAAAACGGAAGATATCGAAACCAAGATACTGCCGGTGCGCGACCTGCTGCTGCCCTTGTTTTTTGTATACTTCGGCACAACGGTGTCGCTAGGCGAGCAAATTCCATACATAGGTTTGTTTATTACACTGCTTTTATGGTCGACGGCGGCAAAAATCATCACGGGTTATTACGGCGGAAAGTGGTATGGCCTTTCGAAGAAAGCCTCTCTGCGGGCCGGATTGTCTCTGACAACCCGGGGAGAATTCTCGGTCGTAATCGCCAGTCTCGCGACCGGCTCCATCAAGCTGCTGTCCGGCTTGTTCGTTCTGGGCTCAGTTGTCCTGGGGATTGCTTTGTTCCAGCTCGCCCCGTGGCTTACCCGGAAGCTGCTTGGCAAACCTGCCGGATCGAAGATGCGCGCTGGGACGAAATAATGTCAGGGTCTGCCGGCAAAGGGAGGCTGGAAACTGCTTCAGCTTCATGAGCAGAGGCACGAGCCAATCCAGCAAACCTTTACGCAGCTTTTGCCCGCCTGTCCACCGAACAGAAGAGTTCTTCAAGAACCGCTGCAGGATTATATGCGTATGGATGATAGTAGGACGTGCTTCATTATGGAGAAAACGTCGACGGGATAACGAAGATGCAGCATGTTGGCGAGGCTTTTGCCACAATTCGTTCCTCTGTCCACCAGGTGTCGGAGCAAATGCAGGAGGTTTCCGCGACGACCGAGCAAATTTCTGCGGGGATGGAGCAAATTACCGCCTCCATAGACGGTATGGTTAGCATAGCCAAAGTCGCAACGGATAATTCCCAGACCGTGGCCAGCTCGTCGGAGGAGCAGTCCGCGATTATGGACAGCATTACCTCATCGGCCCAATCGCTTACCCGGATGATGCGGGAGCTTAAGGAACTGGTCAAAGTATTTCAAACATAGATCAACTTAACCTAAAGCAACCATAACCCCCGGAGCTTAAATGAATGCCTGCCCGGCATTTCATTTAAGCTCCGTTTTTTTATAGGATGAAAGGTTAAAACCCGCCATATTTAGCTCCTTTTCTGAGGGAAGATAACCAGCTGCTCTGCCAGCGGACGGTGGCAGCCGTTTCTTCTTGCTTTAGCGGAAACGCATCCGGAACTCCTTGGGCTTGAACCCGGTATAGCGGCTGAAGCAGCGGATAAAGTAAGGGAAGGAGCCGAAACCCGTCTCCTCGGCGATTTTGCCAACGGCATGATTGCTGTGGATGAGCATGCGTTTGGCCTGTTCGATTCTGTGGCGGGTTACATATTCCAGCGGTGTGCAGCCGAAGGCCTTCTTCATGCAGACGGCGATATAATTAGCGTGAAAATGAAGCTCCTCCGACATCCGCTTGTAGCCGAGCGGCTCCTTGTAATGCCGCCTGAGGAATGCTGCCGCCTCGTCGGCAATGGCCAGATAAGGGCTGGCGGCGGACATGCCGCTCTCCTCCTGAAGCTGCAGAAGAAGCTCCTGAAACAGCTGCTGCTGAGTCCACCTTGCAGAGACAGACGGCTGGATCTGATGCAGCTGGAGCTGCCTGATCCGGTCGGTCATCGCTTCGGGATCAAGCAGATTTCCGAACCTCGGGAGATAGAAGGCAAACGATTCCGTCTGCATATCTGAATAGTCCTGCTGCGGGGGAGTGAATGGCTGCGGCTCCTTCTCATCGCTCCATGAACCGAATGTCTGAAAGTGAAGCCAATAGAAGCGGGTTTCCTCCTCGCAAGGCGTTGTCGTCCGGTGGGCGCGATCCGGGCGGAGAAGGACGAAGTGCCCTGCTGAAACGGAATAGACTTCTCCCGCTTCTTCCAGATGAAGGCATCCTCCAGTCACGACCAGCAGGTCGAATACGCCAATGCCGGAGCGGCTCGGGTGCCTGCCTCCGATCGGATAGGTATCTTCGCCGCAGACGATAAAATGCGGCATGGGTGGAGAGATGAATTGGAGCATGGCAAGCACCTCCTTCTTGAATGAGCTTCCTCTATAATAAGCTCTTCCCGCTGTTCACGCAAAAGAAAGGCACTCCTCATGATGTTGTGATTGGATAAAAACCGGTTGTATTCGGATATCTGAATTTCATGCCATACATGTTATATTCGAGCAGGAATGCATATGCGGGAAGGGGAGATGGCAATGAACCTGAGGACGGCTTTTGAAGCGCTGCCGCTTGGACGTATCAAACCTGCCGGTTGGCTGCGGAATCAGCTGCGGATACAAGCGGACGGCTTTACGGGACATCTGGATGAGCAGTGGGCCGATGTCGGTGCGAACAACGGCTGGCTCGGCGGCAAGGGCGAGAGTTGGGAACGGGGACCTTATTACGTTGATGGGCTGCTGCCCTTGGCTTACCTCCTGGAGGATGAACAATTGATCGCCAAGGCGAACCGCTGGGTAGAGTGGTCGCTTGCCAGCCAGAAGGAAGACGGCTCATTCGGGCCGGAACGCATTGAAACGGTCAATAATGATGTGAACAAGAGACAGGACTGGTGGCATTACATGATCATGCTGAAGGTCATGACCCAGCATGCCGAAGCTGTCGGCGACACGAGGATCATACCGTTCCTCACGTCCTTCTTCAAATATGTTCACTCGACGATCACAGAGAACCCGCTTCAGGGATGGGCTGAGGCCCGCGGTGCGGAAATGCTGCTCAGTATTCAATGGCTGTACAAAAGAACAAACGACGCTTTCCTGCTTGAGCTGGCCCGGCAGGTAGCGGGGCAGACCATAGACTGGACGGAGGTATTCCACGATTTTCCATTCTGGCGCAAGGTGGAGGAATGGGATTGGAAAACCCATGTCGTCAACGTGGCGATGGGGATCAAAACACCCGGGGAATTGTACGAACTCAGCGGTGAGCCTCTGGAGCGGGAGGCCGTGCACCGCGGCATTGACAGCCTGATGACCTATCATGGACAAGCGCATGGCATGTTCTCCGGTGATGAATGGCTCTCCGGCACCCACCCGAGTCAGGGCGTGGAGCTTTGCGCCGTTGTGGAGTACATGTTCTCGATGGAGCAGCTGACACGCATATTCGGTGAAGGAAGATTCGGCGACATTCTGGAGAAGGTGGCGTTTAATGCCCTGCCTGCAGCGATTTCCGGAGACTGGACTTCACATCAATATGATCAGCAGGTGAACCAGATTGTCTGCAATATCGCACCACGCAGCTGGAGCAACGGACCCGATGCCAACCTGTTTGGTCTGACACCGCATTTCGGCTGCTGTACGGCCAATATGCATCAGGGCTGGCCCAAGCTGGCATCCCATTTATGGATGCTGGACGGCAAAGGTGGATTGGCGGCTGTATCCTATGCGCCTTGTACAATCAGCACGCAGGTAGGGGCAGGTGTTGAAGCGAAACTGGAAGTCAGCGGGGATTATCCATTCCGGGATGAGGTCGCCATCATGATCTCCCTTGCGCGGCCGGAGCGTTTTGCGATTTCATTTCGCATACCGGAATGGTGCACGTCGCCGGTCCTGACGGTGAACGGTGAACCTGTGGTCCTTCAGTCTGTGAACGGCTATGCGAGAGTAGAGCGCGAGTGGGGGGATCATGACAGGCTTCTTCTGCATCTGCCCATGGAGGTCAAGACGGTATCGCGTAATTTATACGCGTTCAGCGTGGAACGCGGACCACTGGTGTATGCACTTCCGATCCAGGAGAACTGGCAGCTGCTCACCAGACGCGAGATGTTTCACGATTGGGAGATTTACCCGGGTTCGGCATGGAAATACGGTCTTCTCTCCGATACGGATTATGAAGTAAGCTTGGCGGATATTCCTTACCAGCCCTTCGACGCGGCGAACGCGCCCGTTCGGTTGAAGGCAAGCGGCCAGCTTGTCCGCGAATGGAAGATGGAGGGCAACAGCGCCGGAACGCCGCCGCTTCATCCCGATACGGAGGGACAGCCTGTAATGGAGCTTGCTCTTGTTCCATACGGCAGCGCAAAGCTGCGGATCGGGGAGTTTCCCCTTATCGGCAAGCGCAAGCCAGGAACGCGCTAACAGGATTTTATGGAAAAAAATGAACGCAGCCGCCAGTGGACAGCAAGAGCTGTTTATTCTTGACCATTTCCGTTTAATATATGAAAATAAAGTCCATTCAGAAGAAAAAAGGCGCACTTATGGTCAAAGGTTTGGTATAATAAGAGAGTAAGACGAATGGATGACAAGAAGGAGGCTGGCCCATATGGCACGATATTTGTTCGCTTTTGAAGTGAAATCGTCCGGTAAAAAAGGTGAATTCAGCTGGTCTGCTGAAACAGAAGAGGAAGCGCGCGCGAAAGTGCTGCTCAAAATCGCCGATTTCGAATTTTCGGAGGTTGAGGATATCCAGCTTGGCGACTTGCTTGAAGTACGGACAACGACCGGAGATCAATATTATGAATGCGAAGGCTGCAGCGCTTAAATATAACGCTGCCTTCCTTCCATTAGTTGATAGGATGGGAACATATCCGCATTACCTGAGACAAGCAAAATAAAACCGGCCCAATGTCCAACGACACGGGGCCGGTTTTATTTTGCAGATTAGCCCAACCGGCAAGAGGATCAGATCATCCGGCTCCACTGCCGGTATTTGCCCGGCGGCAGACCGGTATGCTCCTTGAACCATTTGGTAAATGCATGAATGGAGGCGGCACTGAGCCGGTCGGCAAGCCGGGCGAGAGGTTCATCGGAATGAATGAGCGCATGTTTGGCAAGCGCAAGCTTCTCCTTCATAAAATAATCATAAGGCGCAAGGCCCGTCTCCCTGCGGAAAACCCGGCTGATATAATCGGGATGGTAGGAGGTCCATGTTTCGAGCCAGCCCCTGTCGTATTTATCCTCGGCATGCCGATGCAGTTTCTCGGCAACGAGACGGACGATTGGACTGCCGGTGGCACGGCCCAGATGGGGAAGCTGCTCCCCCTGCTTGATGGAGATGATCAGCTCCAGAAACAATGATCTCAGCAGGAGGGGGATATAATCATAATCCATCCGGTAAAGCTCCACGATTCTGGCAAACCGCGATTCAATACGATCCAGATGAAGCGACTGCTTATCCCCGAGCATCAGGGAATCCTCTTCCTTGTCGCTTTTAATCATCATGGTATTTGGTATTGGCGCAGGGGATTCATCTGAGTCCACTTCAATGACCGATATCGCTTTGACGCCCCCGCGGGCAGGCAGCGGAGCCTGCCAGGAGAAATGGATGCCGTACAGAATGAACGGGTCCTGCGGGTCGGCTGTAAAGGTATGGACAACATGGGGCCCATAATAAAATAAATCCCCTGGCTTCGCCTCGTACGCTGCGGATTGAATGACGGCTTGCCCCTGCCCGGAAACGACCAGAATAAACTGATAATCCGCGATATACCGCGGACCGAATGAGCCTCCTGGATCGCCTTTATACAGATTGGCATATGAAACGACAGGCGTCAGCTCGTTCCACTGCACGCATGCGGCCTTCAATCCCACATCGAGCACCCCCTTCGATACAAAAGTCGGCAAACGTTAAGAATCCGTCTGAGTAAAACAAATACAACCCCATGCAACTAGCATATAGTGTAAGTAAGAAATCGGCAATGAACAATTATCTGTTCGAAAGGGGTACATCTATGAGCGAAAACAACCCGCTTCAGGACACGGCTTTGATGCCGGCAACCCGTAAATTTGAGGACGCGACACCCCTTCTGGAGCAGCCCGTGAAGCTTCTGGAGAAGGCGAATGAAAAGGGATATCTGTTTTTCAAAGGTTTTTTTGCCAGAGAGAGCATTATGTATGTCCGCAGAGCCATTCTGCAGATTCTGCAGGAGCAGGGACTGCTTGATCCCGGTCATCCGCTGATGAGCGGTTATGCCGACCAGGCCGCGCTTGACCGGTTGAGCGAGGAGGACGCGAACTGGAACGGCGTCGGCGTGCCGTACGAGGTTTATCTTGCCGTGCAGAAGCTGGAGAGCTTCCATGCCCTGACCCATGAGCCGAAGCTGCTCTCCCTGTACGAGGTATTATTCGGCGCCAGAGTGATTCCGCATCCGCGCAATATCGCAAGGGTTATGCTGCCGCACAGGTTTGCGCATGCAACGCCGCCGCATCAGGATTTTCTGCACATCCAGGGCGATTATGACACCTGGACGTGCTGGATCCCGCTGGGCGACGTGCCAAGAGAGCTCGGCGGCTTGTCCATTCTCGAAGGCAGTCACAAGGCCGGCCTGCTCGGAGTGACCGGCAATCCAGGGGCGGGAGGCCTGGAGTCGATTCTTTGCGGCTTAGGCTGTGAATGGGCAGAGGGCGATTATGAGACCGGCGACTTCGTTACCTTTCACAGCCTGACGGTTCATAAGGCGCTGCCCAATAAGCAGCCCGGCCGCGTAAGGCTGTCCTGCGATTACCGGTTTCAGTCCGTCGCGCATCCGATTGAGCATGCCTCGCTCCTGCCCCATGGTCCTTTCAGCTGGGATGAGCTGTATGAGGGCTGGGAACGCAAGGAGCTGCAGTATTACTGGAAGCAGGAGCAGTTCGAGTATACTTCGTTCGACGAGTCGATACGCTGGCAGAAGGATAAGATTTGTTAGCGCTGCCTTAAGGTGAACGCCGCTTCTGTGATTGAATCGCGGGGCGGTGTTTTGTTTGAGTTGGTTTCTGATTGCCAAATCGTGGATGCAGGTAAATTTAGGTCCTTCGAACCCTCGGTCTGAAAGTTTAAAATTGGTATAGTATGGTTAATTTGTTTTTGTGCTGCGTATTTATGACGGGGCTGCGGAATGAGGATTTTCTTATTACATATGGTTGAGAAGGGATGATGGCTGGTGAACAAGAAACGTTTGATGAACAACACAGCTCGTCTGGCGCTTGCGGTTAGCCTTGTCTTTGGAGCTTCGCTCGTGACCAAGGCGGAAACAACCCATGCCGACGATATGGGCTGCTACGGCTGGTTCGATTTCGTCTACAAATCGACGGGAGATTTGAATTTTGCCAATTATCATTTTATGGTCTGCTGCGGCGAAGCCGTCGCTCCGAAGCTGCATAAGGCCGGCGAGCTGATACCGGGCAATCCGATTATTCCAGGTCCGGGCGTGTCATTTGAACCGCTCAATCCAGCCGGCCCGCTTGTGCCGATTGCGCCAATCGGCGGCCCTGTATCGCCCATTCGCGGCGGATTCACACCCAGAGTCGCACCTTGATCAACGTTCTATAAAAGAAAGGAGTGGAGGACCGGCATCAAGCCAGTCCCCACTCCTTTTTAGCTTCCGCCATCGTTTTGACCGGCGTTTTCAGAGCTGTCTCATGCGCCGTGGGCTTTTTGCCGATCCAGCGTCCGTCGACCGGCTCGCTTGCCAGCTGGTACCTTGTATCGCAGCTGATGCGGATCCGGTCGGTCACATTGACGGTGGAGCTGTGCATGGTGAACATGCCGAAGAAAATCGCATCCCCCGCTTCAAAATGACTTGTAGCCCAGCGTCCGCCATATTTCTCGATAAGCTCCAGCGGATCCCGGGAGAACGAGCCCTCCGTTCTGTCGCGGTCGACATCCATCTGCCCATAGGTGCTGCGGACATGCTCCCAGCGGTGCGAGCCGAGCAGAATCGCAAGCGTGCCCATCTCGATCGGGGTATCGCCGACAGGAGTCCACAGCGTATACAGATTTGGCGTTCCCCTGCCCATATAGACGATGTCGTAATGAGCGTCGGTTGAGCCGCCGGTTGCGATGGCGCGGAGCCATTTGTAATCATAGGTGGATGCCGCTCCGCCAAGATAATTTGTGAAGAAATTCATCACCCGGGGTGAATTGACCAGATCCAGGAAGGCCGGTTTGTCCGTATTGGTGCCCCCTAGGAAAGCGCTTTTGTTATCGGGGCCGACAAGTCCAGCCTCCGGATCGGCATCGGGCGCCAGCCTGCCGCTCTGATGAAGCTGATTCAGAATTTCGGAACGGGACTGCAGCACCTGATTGCGGTCATGAAACCCCCGAATAAATATATATCCGTCCTCTTCCATCCTGGCCTGCAAAGCCGCCGCATCCTCGCGGATATCGTTGGATTCGCGCAGCGCCGTCAAATACGGGCCTTCCATTTCCAGTTGATGCACTCCCATGCTTACCTTCATTTGATCATCTCCTTTGTCTTCAAGATATCAAAACAGGCCGCTCCTTTCCCATGTCTGAATGTTGGATCAATTTGTATATTTGTGTTATAAGAGGGATAGCTGATTACGAGCAAGAAGTCCGAAGCGGAGTGAGAATATGGCGCTGCCCAACATCGATCGTTATATGGTTCCCAAGTATATGAGCGACTTGTATATGAGTTATTACGGGAGCCAGTCCTGTCCTCCGGGATGGCTCTATGGGCCGGCAATGCGGGATCATTATTTATATGTCCTGGTCATGAACGGGCGGGGGCTGTACCGGGTAAGAGACAGGGATTATCCGCTTGCGGCGGGTCAGGCCTTTGTGCTGTTCCCGGGGGAGCTTGCTATGTACCGGGCAGATGACCTGGAGCCGTGGGAATATACATGGTTCGGGTTTAACGGGGAGCTGGTGAGTGTCTTCCTGACGCAGGCTGGGATCGATGTTGATCATCCGGTGATCACGCATCTGCAGCCCGACCGGCTTCATCGCTTGTTTGCAGAGCTGTTCGGTTATGAAGGCGGGGATGAGCGGAGGGATGAGCTTTTCTATACCGGATGCCTGAGCGGAATGCTGGCGGAAATTTGCCGGGGCGAGAATCGGGACGGCAGATCGGGCGAGAGAGGACAGGGTGAGCAGTATATCCTGCAGGCCCGGAGCTTCATTCAGCAGCATTATGACAAAAACATCCAGATTCAGGATGTCGCCTCCTACGTAGGATTGGATCGCAGCTATTTGTCGAAGCTGTTCAAGACCAGAACCGGCATTTCGCCGTACGAATATGTGATGAGCCTGCGATTGTCCAAAGGCAAGCAGCTTCTGCAGGAGACGGATCTGCCCATCGAGCATATTGCCCTGCTGCTGGGCTTCAAGGATACCTTCCATTTCTCCAGCTTCTTCAAACGGAAAGCCGGGCAAGCCCCGCTGCATTACCGCCAGAGGCAGTGGAGCAAGGAATAGCCGCATAAGAAAGCTCGAGTTACAGCTGGCGGTGGTTCCGGTCGTCTGACCAGGTGCGGAGCGGAAGCCACAACAATTGAAGCGGTGAGCTGTCCCTTGGCTGTCCATTCAGCCGTTTCCAGCAGGAGCGAAACGCGGTTGAAGGGCATTCAGTCGCCGGTATTCACTCGGTGTGAAGCCTGTTTTCTTTTTGAAAATGATCAGAAAATATTTCATGTCCTGGTAGCCGACCTGCTGGACGATTTCCTGGACGCTTTGTCTGGTATGGGCCAGCAGACTGCAGCTTTTCTCGATTCTTTTATTCTGGACATAGCTCGTGAAGGTGCAGCCCAGCTGGCTTTTGAACAGCCGGTGAAAATGCCTTTCGCTCATTCTGCAGGCCTCTGCCAGCTGACGGGCGGTGAGGGGTTCCGCAAAATGAAGATCGATATACTGTACGGCCATATCGAGAGAATCGTTCGTCCCCCTGGCGAGGTCAGCCGAATGGCCTTCTCCCTGAAGATGACGCTCCAGCATGACGGCGAGCTCAAGAAACAGGCTGTACAGCCTGGCGATATATCCCGGTCTACGCTGCATGTACTCGCGGTAAGCCAGCTGGAACCAGGCTCCTATCTGCCCGTCATGATCCCGGAGCCGATGCCATATTGAGCCGCCGCCGGGCTGAATCCGCAGCAGCTGCATGGCACCAGCCAGCGAACCGATACCGGGAAAAGAAGCCAGCTCCTCCGCCAGTCGCTCCGGCTTGAATATGCAGTTGTACACGATAAGCGGGTGGTTCGGCTGCGGGCTTGTGGGGCGGAACACATGCGAAACTCCAATAGGGAGGATGAACAGATCGTTCTTGGCTACCTGCATGACATCTTCCTCCACATAATGAAAGCCCGAGCCTTCATCGATATATGCCAGCTCCATAAAGTCATGCTGATGCAGCTGCAGCCGGAACGACTCGTTCACGCGGTTGAAGAAGAAGGGCAGGGCATCCTCCTCAAATAAGGTCCACGGCGTCAAATCAATCGGGGTTTGCACCATATGCGAGTCACTCCTCATAGGAAGTAATAGATAAGCTCGGCCTGTTCTCAAGCTTTCATGTCATTATACCCCCGTGAATATGGCAGGAACAACCGTATTTATTCTGATTCAATCGCTTACAATGGACGAGAGGAAAGACGAGCTTCCGTAAAGACCGGAGATGGATATCGCCGGAGCGGGGGAAGCTGGTTTTCGTAAGAGCGGTCAAAATTTTTGATCGGGATTCTTGGCATTTTGCATAGGAAAGGTTGGGAGAAGGATGAGCAAGGAATGGTCTGCCCAGTGGATATGGGGAGGGGAGGAGGAGAGCCCGCGCAATGAATGGCGCTGCTTCCGCCGCAATTTCGAGGTCCCGGAAAATCCCGGTGAGACGGAGCTGCGCATTAGCGCCGATTCCCGGTATGTGCTGTATATTAACGGTACCCAGGTTGGCCGCGGACCTGTCCGCTCATGGCCCAAGGAACAGTTTTATGACACTTATGAGGTCGGTCATCTGCTCAAAGCCGGCAGGTCCAATACGATTGCCGTGCTCGTTATGCATTTTGGCGTAGCCAATTTTTATTATATCAGAGGGCGCGGCGGCTTGATTGCCGAGCTCGGGAGCAGGCAGACAGACCGTGCAGGCGGATTGATCGTGGCGACGGATGACTCATGGAAGACCTCGCGGCTGGAGGCGCAGGATCCCTGCTCTCCCCGGATGGCATGCCAGCAGGGGTTTGCCGATATTTACGATGCCCGCAAATGGGATGAGAGCTGGAATCAGAACGGCTTCGACGATACGGGCTGGGCCTCTGTCAATTCCATCGGCGCGGTCGGCAGCGGTCCGTGGAAATCGCTTGTGCCGCGGGATATTCCGTTTCTGACGGAAGAGAAGATGATGCCTTCCCGGATAGAATCGTTCCAATGGGTGAAGACGCCCGCCTGGACAGGCGCGTTTGATCTGAGGGCCGCATTTATGCCCGGCACGGTGGATCATGCCGACAATTCGGCCTACAGCGGCTATCTGGCGACGCTTCTGACCTTGGAGCGAAGCGCCAAGGTAACGCTTGGGTTTGCCGGCGGTCTGCGCACGGAGAATGTTTTTGTAAACGGCATCCGCTGCGGGGACTGGTACGGCGTACTGCCCGAGAGATTCAGCGATTTGCAGCTGGATGCGGGCGAGCATCTGCTGTTGATCGATATCTCCGCAAGCGATCATGGCGGCAGCTATCACATCGCAGTGGACAGCGCCGAATTCTTCGAGCTCCGCTCGCCGATCAGCGGCGGGAGCGCCGGGGAGACGCCTTTTGCCATGATCGGTCCGTTCGACACGGTCGTCAATGTGACGTATAAGGGCGTCCGCCGCCTGGATCTGGAGCAGCCGCAGTATCAGGCTGCCGCCGGAATCAGGAATAGGAAGGATATGGATGCCTTCCGGGACTGGACTAAGCCGCTGCCTGCCGCCTATTACAACGAGCAGGATGTGCTTGGAGCCAATATGTGGCGGACAGACGTCATCCGCGGCAATGTGACGGCACAGCTTGAGCAGGGTATTATCGCTTCGCCGGAGCCGGGCCTGGTTCCTGTATCCGCAGATGGATACGACAGCGAGCTTGTGATCGATTTCGGCAAGGAATGGTCAGGGTTTATCGGCTTTGAGGTGGAGGCGGAGGAAGGCGCCGTCATCGATCTCTACGGTCTGGAATATATGAACGGCGATTACCGTCAGCATACCTATGGTCTGGATAACACGATCCGGTACACTTGCCGGGAAGGCCGCCAGCAGTATTTGTCGCCGGTACGCCGGGGCTTCCGGTATCTGATTCTAACCGTGAGGGGAGCCGCCAAGCCGGTTAAGCTGTATGATATATATGTCAATCAGAGCAACTATCCGGTAACGGAAGCGGGCGCTTTCCAAAGCTCCGATCCGCTGCTGAACCAGATTTGGGAAATCAGCCGCCATACGACGCGGCTGTGCATGGAAGACACCTTCGTGGATTGTCCCGCATATGAGCAGGTATTCTGGGTGGGAGACAGCCGCAATGAGGCTCTGGTCAATTTCTATGTCTACGGAAGCCTGGATATCGTCAAGCGCTGCCTGAATCTGGTGCCCGGCTCAGCCGACATTACGCCGCTTTATCTCGATCAGGTGCCAAGCGCATGGAACAGCGTTATCCCGAACTGGACCTTCTTCTGGGCAATCGCCTGCGCGGAGTATGTCGAGCATACGGGAGACCGTGCATACGCAGCTGAGATCTGGCCGGCTGTGCGCCATACGCTGGAGCATTATTTGACCCACATCGACGATTCGGGATTGCTGAATATCAAGGGCTGGAACCTGCTGGACTGGGCTCCTATGGATCAACCGGATGAAGGCATTGTCACCCATCAGAATATGTTTCTCTATAAGACCCTGCGCAAAGCGGACGGGCTTGCGGCTGCGGCGGGTGAAGCAGGCTCCGCATTCCCGGGTGCGGCGGATTCGCTTCTTGCGGCGATTAACGAACAGCTGTGGGATGAGGAGCAGCAGGCCTATCTGGATTGTATTCATACGGACGGAAGACGCTCGGATATCTTCAGCATGCAGACCCAGGTCGTCGCCTCTCTGTGCCGCATCGCCGAAGGCGAGCGGAAGGAACGGGTTGCAGCTTATCTCGTGCAGCCACCGAAGTCTTTCGTTCAGATCGGCAGTCCGTTCATGTCCTTCTTCTATTACGAAGCGCTGGCGCAGGCGGGTCACTACGGGCTGATGCTGGAGGATATCCGCGCCAACTATGGCCAAATGATCGAGCATGGCGCTACGACCTGCTGGGAAATGTATCCGAACTTTGCCGAGAACCGCGCTTCAGCCGATATGCTGACACGCAGCCACTGCCATGCCTGGTCGGCGGCTCCCGGTTACTTCCTCGGCGAAAGCATCCTCGGCGTGAAGCGGGTGGAGGACGGCTGGCGCCGCGCGGCAATCGCGCCCCAGCCATGCGGTTTAAGCTGGGCCAAAGGCAAGGTCCCTCTGCCGCAGGGCGGACGGATTGAAGTTGAATGGCATGTGGAAGGAAATCTCATAAAGCTGAGCGTTTCCGCGCCGGAGGATGTCGAACTGGATATCTTGATTCCCGAAGGACTCACCGGCGAGGTTCACATCGTTAAAACCACGGAGAACGGTTCTCTGACTCTCATATAAATTCATATGGTCTGACCACACTCACTCCACCCTTAAGACGCGCGCCTGAGAGGGCGTGCTTTATCCTTTACGTTTGCAGCATATTAAACTCCGGCCTCTGTTCCTGCGGCCGGAGTTTTTGCCGTTCCGGGCTTTCAGTGATTAATTGGAGCGGAACAGAGGATGCAAACTTATAAAGAAACACATGTGTACAACTTTGTACCGTGCATAAATCGGAAGATCGCTCCCGCATAGTCAGCCAAACGTTTCTCGCCGGACTTCCGAATATAGACGACCCCGGCCAAATAATAGGCAACGCCCAGCTTATTTTGCGCTATTTTTGTTTAATTTGGGATAGAGGGCAAATGCTATCATTACCTATTTACTGCCGGGCTGAAGGCGGGAAGGACGATTTCGCTTATGGAGATTTTTCTGCTTGTCTTGTTTTTGCTGGGTCTGATCGCTTTATCCAATATGATCAACCGCTTGGTCTTCTTCATCCCGGTTCCATTAATTCAGATCGCGCTTGGCATGATAGTTGCGGTTATCCCTTTCGGATTCGAGATACCGCTGAGCCCTGACCTGTTCTTCGTGCTGTTTGTCGCACCGCTATTATTCAATGACGGCAAACGGATACCGCGCGATGAACTGTGGAATATGCGAGCTCCCATCCTGCTGCTTGCGCTGGGGCTCGTGTTTGCCACGATGCTGGTGGGCGGGCATGTCATTCACTGGCTGATCCCGTCCATTCCGATGCCGGCAGCCTATGCGCTTGCGGCGATTTTGTCTCCGACGGATGCGGTATCCGTCAGCGCGATTTCCGGACGGATCAAACTGCCGAAAAGTATTATGCGGCTGCTTGAGGGAGAGGCGTTGATGAATGACGCTTCAGGCCTGGTTGCTTTCAAATTCGCCATTGCCGCCATGGTTACGGGCTCGTTCTCCCTTGGGGAAGCCGCTGCAAGCTTCCTGCTGATAGCGCTTGGGGGACTGCTGTGCGGTGCGGCGGCGGCTTTTCTCATTATCCGTTTTCGGGTATTTCTGCGCCGTTATGGGATTGAAGACATCACCATGCATATGCTCCTCCAGATCCTGACCCCTTTCGCGATCTATCTGATTGCCGAAGAAATTCATGTGTCGGGAGTGCTGGCGGTTGTGGCAGGGGGAATTGTCCACGCGATCGAGAGGGACCGCTCGGAGTCGCTGACGATGAAGCTGCAGTTCGTCTCGGCCAGCACCTGGTCAGTTATTCTGTTCATTCTGAACGGGCTGGTTTTTGTTATTCTGGGTCTGCAAATACCAAGCGTGCTCGCTGCGATTTTCAAGGATAAAGCCTTTAATAATGTTCAGGTTATGGGCTATATTATCGTCATTTCCCTTACCTTGATCGTGCTTCGTTTTCTGTGGGTCTATCTGTTCAGTGCGTTGGTTAACCGCGAGCAGAATGGCCGGAGGTTCAAGGCTGCCTTGTTAACCTCCTTGTCCGGCGTACGCGGCGCGATTACGCTTGCAGGCGCATTCTCGATCCCGCTGTTTCTTGACGATGGAACGCTGTTTCCCGAGCGGTCGCTCATTATTTTCCTAAGCGCAGGCGTTATCTTGTTCACGCTAATTGTCGCGAGCTTCATCCTGCCGCTGATCCCTATGGAGAAGACGCCGCAGCAGAAGGGGCAGCAGAGCCAGGAAGAGCGGTTGAAGCAGGCCAAAATTCAAATTATGAACGCGGCTGTCAGCGCCATCAAGGAATCCATGCAGGAGGATAATAAGGCGGCGGCGATGACCGTTATTACGGATTACCGCAGACAGCTTCTGCATATCCGCTCGGAAGGGTCGAGCACCAAAGAAGGGGCTGAGGTCCGCGCAATGACCAAGCGTCTCCATCTTTATGCGCTTGCGGTGGAGCGGCAAACCGTGAAGCGGCTGTTCGAACAGGGGGAAATCCATCCGGGAGCCGTGCGGCGTGTTCAATTCATGCTTAACCAAACGGAGCTGATGCTCACCAACCGGGTTAAATATGCGGCTGTACTAACGGTTGTCGTCGCAAGAAAACTGATCGTGAAGCTCATGGGCCATACAAAAGAAGCGCTCACGGACGAGGATATACGGACATTGACAGAAGTCAAAAAGCAGGCTGCCGAAGCCGCTGTCGCCGCTGTTGAAGAAATGACGGATAAAAATAATAAGTCAGCTGCGCTTGCGGTCATCTCCCACTATCATGAGATGATTGAGCGTTTGAACAGCGGCATGCATGGTCGGAAGAAAACGCATCAGGCAGCACTGGATGTGAAGGGGATTCACATCATGGCGATTCAGACCGAACGCGATGAAATTCAGAGTCTATACGAGAAAGGGGAGATCACGCACGGAATGGCCAATAAATTGAGGATGTTCAGCAACTTCCGCGAAGCCTCCTTCTTCGAGGAAGAGGAGTTCGCGTGATGATCTGATATCCGGACCAGCCGCCGCGTAATAAGAGAAACCAGGATTGTGAATAATAGGATGGCTTGCCCCTTTATGCCGATTCAGCATCCAAAAGGAGAATCCTATGAAAAGCAATCTAGCCTGGTTCATTTCGGAGTGGAAATCCGTTCTCAGATCGCCCATGCTGTGTGTATCGCTTATCGGCGTCATGTTCATTCCCGTGCTGTACAGTGGGATGTATTTGTGGGCGTTCTGGGACCCTTACGCCCATATTGAGAAAATTCCGGTTGCCGTCGTCAATGAAGACCATCCCGTCGACTATGAAGGCAAAACCTATGCGATCGGCAATGATTTGACCGATGAGCTGAAGAAGGATCATGCTTTCGACTGGGCATTCATCACCCGGGAGCAGGCCGAGCAGGGGCTGCGCAGCAATAATTATTATTTCAGCATTATGATCCCGGAGGATTTCTCGAAGCGGGCCACGACGCTGACGGCCAATCAGCCCACTCCCCTCGAGCTCACAGTGGTAAGCAATGAAGGGCTTAATTATTCCGTATTCAAAATCGGCCAGTCCGGCGTGGAGAAAATTCGCCTCGAGCTGTCGAATCAGCTGAGCGAAAACTATGCTGCAACGATATTTCAGCAGCTTGAGCAGCTGAAGAACGGGCTGCAGCAGGCGAGCGGAGGGGCAGCCGATCTTGGCGACGGCCTGAAGCAGCTGTCTGCCGGCACCTCGCAGCTGCTCGGCAGTGTCAAGGGACAGCAGGATGCAGTGAGCAAGCTGGATGAAGGCGGAGCCAGCCTGAAGGAGGCAGCGTCGAAGCTCTCAGCAGCCTCCCGGCAGCTGCAGACAGGAGCAGCGGAAATTGCCCGGGGAATCGCGCCCTTCGGCAAGGGCTTGTCCACGGCCGCGGCAGGTGGCAAGAAGCTGGAACAAGCCGCGAGCCAGCTTGCTTTGGGGATGCAGGGGATCAATACGCTGCTGAAGCAGTTCATCAGCGGGCATCCTGATCTGGCCGCTGATGAGAACATGGTCAAGCTGTCCGCAGCAGCAGCGAAAACATCGGCTGGGCTTGATCCCTTGGTGAAAGGCTTGAAGAGCCTGAATGCGGGCGTTGAGGAGCTAAGCGGCAAAGAGGGGCAGCTGGCAGCGGGAACCGCCCAAATCAGCGGAAAGCTCAGGGAGCTTTCCAAAGGGGCGTCTGATCTGAGCAAGGGAGCGCAATCTGTATCGGCAGGCATTCATGAGATCCGGGAAGGGTGGGACGGACTGATTGGCGGACTTGAGAAGCTCTCTGAAGGAGAAGCCAAACTGATAGAGGGCAGCAGCCAGCTCGGCTCTTCCTTAAGCGAAGGCGCGGATCAATTAAGCCGGCTTCATGCCTCGCAGCCGCTGTATGAAATGATGGCGAATCCCGTCAGGCTGAAGGAGGAATCAATTAACAAGCTGCCCAATTACGGGACAGGCATGGCGCCTTTTTTTCTCTCCATCAGCCTTTATGTGGGAGCGCTGCTGCTCAGTACGGTTTTCCCTCTACGGACGCCGGCTTCTCCTGCGCCTTCGGGATTTATCTGGGGCTTGACCAAATACAGCTTTCTCGCGGTTGTTTCTATCGTTCAGGTGCTGCTGATGAGCCTGATTATCATCCATGCAGTCGGACTGCACCCGCTGAACCAGCCGTACTTTGTGCTTTTCGGGCTGCTGGCGAGCTTCGTGTTCATGGCATTGATTCAGCTGCTGGTGACCGCGGGTGATAATGTGGGGAGATTCGTGGCCGTCATTCTGCTCGTGCTCCAGCTGACGGCTACCTCGGGAACGTTTCCTGTCGAGCTGGGACCGCAAATCCTGCAGCGCATTCATGCTTTTCTGCCGGTATCGTACACGGTTGACGGATTCCGCAATATCATATCAACCGGCGATTACGGACTGGTGAGGATGGACTCGCTGATTTTATTATGCTTCGGGGCGGGAGCTCTGGTGATTACGATTATTCTGCTCTCCCTGTACAGCAGGGTCACACCCGTTGAAGGGAAATAATCTGCTGCCCGCTCATTCCCGATAGAAAAGATTTACGGGTCATGCTATCTTAATAAAGCGGGATTCACGAAATGTCCGACAATATCTCCGGGAGGTAAGTCCATCCATGCCTTTGTCATTTCCAATGCTTACGAATGAAGAGCGGGTTCGCCGTCTGGAACCGCCCAAGCGGACAGTAAGAGCTGTCCTCGATACGGATACGTATAATGAAATCGATGATCAGTTCGCGGTTGTTTATGCGTTGTTGTCTCCGGAACGTCTGAAAATGGAAGCGTTTTACGCAGCGCCCTTCCACAATGAGCTGTCCGATGGCCCGATGGACGGCATGGAGAAAAGCTACAAGGAATTAACGAAAATTCTGGGCTTGATGAACAGCGGGATCCCGGCTTATCCCGGATCGGATCGTTACTTATCCGGACCGGAAACGCCGGTGGAGAGCGAGGCCGCCCGCAATCTCGTAGAGCGCGCCATGGCTTCATCGGAGGACGATCCCCTCTATGTGCTTTCGATCGGCGCAATTACCAACGTCGCCTCAGCCATCCTGATGGAGCCGCAGATCATCCGCAAAATCGTTGTGGTATGGCTGGGAGGGCATTCTTTTCAGTGGAACGATACCAGGGAGTTTAATTTATTTCAGGATATTCATGCCTCACGGACGATTATGGACTGCGGCGTGCCGCTGGTGTTGATTCCGTGCATGGGCGTAACAACCCATCTGCTGACCACTCTCTCGGAAATACGGGATTATGTGAAGGACCAAGGTGAAATCGGCCGTTATTTATATGAGGTCTATCGGGATTGCATAACGGATCATAAAGGCTCGTCAAGGGTCATTTGGGATATTTCCACCGTGGCCTTCATGAATAATGAGAACTGGACGCCAAGCTCGCTTGTTCCAAGTCCCCATATTTCGGAGGATTTCCGATGGGGCATGGATTCGTCAAGGCATCTCATCCGTTATGTGAACCATATTCATCGCGATCCGGTTTTCAAGGATTTATTCGCCAAGCTTCAGACAAGAGGACAATAATTCATCCGCGAGAGCAGCTGGCTGCTTGGCAGTTCTTCCATTAGTACGAGCAGCTGTTCAGTCTGAAAAGCACCTCCAGGCCGTTTTACAGGTCGGGAGGTGCTGTTTTTCGGGAATGTTAATGGTACAATACATCTAAATGTTGTTAAATTGTCCTTCCTGGAGGAGAAAATGAATTTATTATTCGAGCCTGTTTCACTGAATGGCATGTCTTTACTGTGGGGTCATAAATCCTACTCGGACAGCAATTTCCGCGGGTTTTATCATTGGCATCAATGCTGTGAGATGCTGTTTGTCCATGAAGGCCAGGGAACCGTAATCGTGGAACAACAGACCTATGAAATCAAGCGGGGCATGCTGTTTTTCTTCCAGCCCTTTCAGCTTCACAAGGTGTATGCGAACGTGAGCGCAGAGCGTCCTTATGTCCGCTCGATTATGCATTTTGATCCGGTTCGGATATCGGCGGGGCTGCAGGCATTCCCCGAACGCCAAAGCCTGTTCAATCTGTTGTGGCAGGGGCAGACGAACCGCCAGGCGTATGATTTGACCGGGAATTTTGAATATATGAGCGGTATTTGCGATTTTTACGAGAGAGCGCACAGGAGCGGGAAAGGGGAGAATGAGGAAGAGATCACGCTGCTGATGCTGCAGCTGCTGTCCTGCATTCAGGCGGCCGGCAGCAGCAGTCCGGATGAAGCATTCATGAACATCGCACCAAGGCCGCTCAAATACTCAGAAGCGGTAATGCAGCGGCTGGAGAACAGCTATGCGGAGGAATTCGATCTGGAGCAGTTGGCAGGGCAGCTGCATCTCTCCAAGTATTACGTTTCCCGTGTGTTCAGACAGGAGACCGGCAGCAACATAACGGATTATTTGACCGCCAGAAGAATCAAGCAGGCCTGCCGTTTGCTGCAAACCACGTCACTGCCCATCGACCAGATCGGCAGCGAGGTTGGCTTGCCGAACGTCTCCTATTTCATCCAGCTGTTCAAGAAAGTCGTCGGCGTCACACCGCTGAAATTCAGGAAGAAGAGCTGAGTTGATATTCATATATTTGTATTCAAAGGCTGGGACCCTTGTTTGGATATCGTTATTGCGATAGAATAACGATATATCAAACCGTTCAGGAGTGATCTTTTATGCCAACCATCAGACCAAGTTCAGATCTGAGAAATAAGTACAATGAGATTTCTGATTTCTGTCATAAATATTCCGAACCTGTCTATATCACTAAAAATGGCCAAGGCGATTTAGCTGTTATGAGCATAGAGACTTTTGAGAAGCTCGTGGGCAAATTTGAGCTTTATAAGCTTCTTGATGAGGGACTGGATGCAATGAAAGAAAATAAAACAAGATCATTTCGAGACGCTTTACATGACATTAAGAAAGGGCTTCCGGAGTGATTGTCTATAATATTGTAATCACCGAGCCAGCTGAAGATGATTTGAAAAGGTGTATTGATTATATTGCAATAGAACTCAGAGAACCTGCAGCTGCTCGACATTTATTGGAAAAAATAAGCGGGGCTATCGATGAACTGGAGCAAATGCCTCTGCGTAATGCTTTGATTGGTGATGAGAAATTAGCAGCTCAAGGTATACGGAAGTTATTAGTGGATAACTATATGATCTTCTACGTGGCTTCGGAAGAAGCGGGGACTGTGACCATCGTAAGAATTCTTTATAGTAAGCGTGATTGGATCAACCTGTTATAAGGATAGCGTCATTAATTTACATTTATAGTGATCGGTAAGAATATTTCGACCAACCATTGGAGATTAAAAATTTGATAAAAAAAGCGTAGACAGGATGTAAATCCATCAACGCTTTTTTTATGCACAAACATATGGATGCTTATAGTTAATAAGCTGCTTCAGTCTCCAGGAACCGGCCGATGCCGTGGGACGTAAGTGAATTGCCAAAATGTCCTTCTTCCGCTAGGATAAGAAACAGAGATGGATTCATAGGCTGACAGATTCCAAATACATACAGATCGGATGAGTGATGATGAAAAAAATCAAGCTTTTGCAGCAGGTAGCGCAAGAAGGTGTCGTCGCCGTACTCAGAGGCGAATCCCCTGACGAAGTCATCGAAATGGCGAATCAATGCATTGCCGGCGGCATCAAGGTCATTGAAATCACGATGACAGTTCCGTTCGCGCTGCGGGCGATTGAGAAGCTGGCAATGTCGTATTCCAGCGATACGAAGGACCCGTCGAAATTCGCGATTATCGGGGTGGGCACGGCGCTTGACCCGGAAACCGCAAGGGCTGCCATTCTGAGCGGCGCCGAATTTGTGGTAGGGCCATCGCTGAATCCGGCTACGGTTACCTTATGCAACCGGTACCGTGTACCGGTTATGCCCGGCTGCATGACCATCAAGGAGATCCAGGAGGCACTGGAGCTGGGCGTGGATATCGTCAAGCTGTTCCCAGGCAACCTCTATTCGCCGGCCATGATCAAGGCGATCAAAGGTCCGGTGCCGCAAGCGAATATCATGCCGACTGGCGGCGTATCGCTTGACAATCTGGGCGACTGGATCAAAGCAGGCGCGGTGGCCGTCGGAATCGGCTCGGATCTCACAAGCGAAGCGGTGAAAAGCGGTAATTATGATCTGATCGCAAGCCGCGCAGGCCAATACATCGAAGCCTACCGCAGTGCGAAGAACGCGGGATAATTCTTTTTTTAAATATCAGTCAGAAAGGATAAAATGCGGCTTCTGCTTTTCTGATATTTTTGAGGAAGAAACTAACTTTGCCGCCCAAAGACGGCGAAGCCGCTTCTTCTTGCTTACTCTTGCTTCAAACCTGAAACTTCTTGTTTAAATAAGGGAGCGGCGGATTCGATCTGCTGCTCCCTTATTTTGTTCGCCTTTAGAGCATTCACAGGGTTCACAGCTAATAAGGGAGGAAACCAACTTTACCCTAAAGACGGCTTCAGCCACTTCTTCCGGCTTGGCGCGATGCGTCAGGAAGAGCCAACATTGGAATAAGGCTGCTTTTATTGTAAACTAAAAAAGATTAGCGACGGCAGAGGTGGAGTAGACGCGGATGTTCATATATACACATTTATATACAATAATTACCATGCTTAATATACCTCTTGCCATTACGGTCATATTCCTGGAGCGCCGCAATATCGGGGTGACCTGGGCGTGGCTGATGGTCCTGCTGTTCTTGCCGGTGGTCGGATTCGCCGTCTATTTATTGTTCGGTCAGAACCTCAGCAAGCAGAAGCTTTACAATATCAACAGGCGCAGCCGTATCATGATGGCGGCTCTGATTGAGAACCAGCGCAAGGATTTCCGGGAAAATCATATCACATTCACCGATCCCGCCATGGCGGATTACCGGGGTATGATCTTCATGAATCTGTCCAGCGGCTATGCGCTGTATTCGCAGAACAACAGCGTGGATATCTTCACGAACGGAACCGATAAATTCGAGTGCCTGTTCAAAGAAATCGAACAAGCCCGCGAGAGCATCCATATGATGTATTACATCGTACAGAACGACGCTCTTGCCAGGCGCATGGCGGAAGCCCTCACCCGCAAAGCCAAAGAGGGCGTTCAGGTCCGTTTCTTGTATGACGATATCGGAAGCTACCATCTCCCACGGCATTTCTTCGACGGGCTGAAGCAGGCGGGGGGCCAGGTCTCGGCGTTTTTCCCGTCCAAGATCCCCTATTTGAACTTCCGGGTGAATTACCGCAATCACCGGAAGCTTGTAATCATTGACGGCGTCATCGGGTACATCGGGGGATTCAATATTGGCGACGAATATTTGGGTATTGACCAGCGCTTCGGCTTCTGGCGGGATACTCATCTGCGGTTGATAGGCAATTCCGTTCAGCAGATGCAGTCGCAATTTTTGCTGGACTGGAATCTGGCTTCCCCCTATATCGTCACCGGATCCGAGCCCGGTATGTTTAAAGAGGCGGAGGCATGCGGAACCGTCGGCATCCAGATTGTATCGAGCGGCCCCAATCAGACGTTGGAGCAGATCAAGAACGCGTATATCAAGATGATCAATTCCGCGAGGAAAAGCATTTATATCCAAACGCCGTATTTCATTCCCGATGAAAGCCTGCTGGACGCACTCAAAATGGCGGTTCTGTCAGGCATTGACGTCCGAATGATGATTCCCAGCAAGCCGGATCACAAAATGGTCTATCTGGCCTCCTTCTCTTACCTTGGCGATTTGATGGAGCAGGGGATGAAATGTTATCTTTATGAGAAGGGATTTATGCATGCCAAGACGATTGTCGTGGACGGCAATATAGCCTCGGTCGGCACGGCGAATGTGGATATCCGCAGCTTCAAGCTCAATTTTGAAGTCAACGCCGTTATCTATGACACGGGCACGGCAACCCGGTTGAAGGAGATTTTCGAAGCAGATATGCTCGACAGCAGGGAACTGACCTACGAGGAGTACAAGAAAAGGCCGTTGTTTCAACGGTTTAAGGAATCCTGCACACGATTGCTGTCGCCTATATTATAAAAAAGAAACAGGAAGCAGACAGGAGCTTGATCATCATGATGGAGAAGAAAATGGTAATGGAATGGGCAAGGCTGCTCATGAATTATAAATTCGCCTTGGACGAAGTGGAAACCAAGCTGACGATATTGAATGAGGAACTGCAATTTGTGCAGCATTATAACCCGATCGAGCATTTGAAAACCCGGATCAAAACGCCAGAGAGCATCTCCGAGAAGCTGCTCCGCAAGGGTCTGGAAGTGACGACAGCGAATGCGATTGCCCATATCCGGGATATCGCCGGGGTCAGAGTGACCTGTTCCTTCTCGGCCGATGTCTACCATGTGTATGAAATGATCAGCAGGCAAAGCGACGTTCAGGTTCTGGAGGTCAAGGATTATATCCAGAACCCCAAGCCCAACGGCTATCAGAGTCTGCATGTTATTATCCAGATCCCGGTATTTTTGTCCGACCGCATCGAGCATGTGAATGTGGAAATCCAGCTCCGTACGGTGGCCATGGATTTTTGGGCCAGTCTGGAGCATAAAATTTATTATCAATTCCATGAGGATATGCCGGAGTCGATCCGAGAACAGCTGAAGGATACCGCTCATATGATTGCCAGTCTGGACCAGCGGATGATGGGGCTGAACGAGGAAGTCAAGCGGCTGGCGAATCCTTTATCCGGACTGCTCCGGTCGTAAACCGTGCTTTTTGCGGAATTCTGAGGGCGTACACCTCATGGTTTGACGAAAGACCTTGATGAAGTAGCTGAGATTGTCAAAGCCGACATCCATCGCAATGGCGGAGATCTTCTTATCGGAAGCGGACAAGTATTCCCCGGCCTTCCTGATCCGGTAGGCATTCAAATACTCAATCGGTGTCGAGCGAGTCATGGACTTGAAGAAGCGGTTGAACTGACCTTCGCTCATCGGGATCTGGTCAGCCAACTCGCGCAGGCGGATCGAACGATGGTAATGATTATGCATGTAGACGATAACAGTCTTCAGACGGTCGACACGGGTGGCATCGGAATGGAGGGCTTCGCTGCGGTCGCATGCCCGGCCTTCCTCCCCGGACAGCTCGCCGAGCATCAGCATCAGCAGCGCCTTGATCCGGATTTCAAATCCGGGCTGTCTTTTGTGATAAGCTTCGATAATCGTATGGAGATGGACAAGCAGACCTTTCTCCCAACCGGATGCAGGAAGAATCCGGCGGGGGAAGGTTTTTTTGCGTTCAAGCAGCGGGGAAATATAATCCTTCTGAACGGCATCGAAGCTGCCGCTTTCCAGCCACCCGGCGTCAAAAACAATGGCGGTCATCCGGCATGGCGTATCGCCCAGTACGTCCAATGCGGCATGAATGTCTCCGCCATCGATAAACACGGCCTCGCCGGCCTTTACCGTAAAATACTCGGTGTCCACCTGGAACAGCACCTTGCCCTCCAGCACAAGGAGAAACTCGGTTTCCTCATGCCAATGGCAGTCAAAGCCTTTCCCGCCGGGCATGTACTGGTTCTCATATACACCCAGAGGCAGCATCGTATCGCCGTGCAGCCGGTTCTCCTTAAGCAGAGGCCGTATGATTTGATCCATAGCAACAGCTCCTTGACGGAAAATGGGATCTTTGGATTAGTTTTGAGTCTATATGCGCATGATAATGTCGTAATTGTGTTATAAAAAGTCGTGATTCTATTAGTTTTGTCTATTTAATATCAGTATAATGCGACTATGCAGGATTTTAAAGTGTAAATTCAATGACCCTTGAAAGGAATGAGACTTAAGGTGAAATTTACAGACGGCAATTGGATGATTCGCGAGGGGTATCAGGTGCTTGGCGCTGTGCAAGCGCATGCAATCGACCAGGAGGATAACAGACTGACCGCTTATGTGTCCCCTCGGCCGATCGTGAACCGTTCCAGCATGCTCGATACGATGCTGCTGACGGTGCGTTTCCATTCCCCGCTTCCGGGGGTAGTCGGAGTCAAGCTGATTCATCATGAGGGAGTTGCAGCCCGCGGTCCGGTATTCGAGCTGTCGGAGCAGACCGGCGCGCATGTGACGATCGAGGAGAACGACGAGGCCGTGCTGCTGAAGAGCGGCGGACTTACGGTGCGGATCAGCAAGGGCCCCGAATGGGGTGTGGATTTCTATAGAGGCTCGCAGCGCATTACAGGGACCAGGCAGAAGTCGATGGCCTATATTACGGATCCGGCCAAGCAGGCGTTCATGCGCGAGGAGCTGGATTTGGGCGTAGGGGAATATGTATACGGACTTGGCGAGCGCTTCACGCCGTTTGTGAAAAACGGTCAAATCGTCGACATCTGGAACAAGGACGGCGGTACCAGCTCGGAGCAATCCTATAAGAACATTCCCTTCTATGTGTCGAGCAAAGGCTATGGAGTGTTCGTCAATCATCCGGAGCTGGTCTCTTTCGAGGTCGCATCCGAGAAGGTCAAGAAGGTACAGTTCAGCGTGACCGGCGAGTCGCTGGAGTATTTCGTAATTGACGGGCCTACGATCAAGGACGTTCTTGGCAAATATACCGATTTGACCGGGAAACCGGCGCTTCCTCCGGCCTGGACGTTCGGCCTGTGGCTGACGACCTCCTTCACGACGAACTATGACGAGGCGACGGTGAACAGCTTTGTCGAGGGAATGGCCGAGCGCGATCTGCCGCTTCATGTCTTCCACTTCGATTGCTTCTGGATGCGCGAATTCCACTGGACGGATTTCAAATGGGATGAGCGGGTATTCCCCGATCCGGTGGGGATGCTGAAGCGGCTGAGAGAGAAAGGGCTTAAAATATGCGTATGGATCAATCCCTATATCGCCCAGCGTTCCCGGCTCTTTGAAGAAGGCAGGCAGAACGGCTACCTGGTGAAAAAAGCAAATGGCGACGTGTGGCAGTGGGATATGTGGCAGCCGGGCATGGCTCTTGTCGACTTTACAAACCCTGCAGCCTGCAAATGGTATGCCGGTTATCTGGAAGAACTGGTCGATATGGGCGTGGACAGCTTCAAGACCGACTTCGGCGAAAGAATCCCGACAGACGTCGTGTACCATGACGGCTCGGATCCCGTTAAGATGCATAATTACTATACCTACCTGTACAATAAAGTGGTCTTCGAAGTGCTGGAGAATAAGCTCGGCAAACAGGAAGCGGCGGTATTCGCCCGCTCGGCAACGGTTGGCGGACAGAAATTCCCTGTTCACTGGGGCGGGGACTGTTATGCGGATTATGAATCCATGGCAGAGAGTCTGCGCGGCGGCCTGTCGCTTGGAATGTCGGGCTTCGGTTTCTGGAGCCATGATATCGGCGGCTTCGAGAATACGGCACCGCATCATATCTTCAAGCGCTGGCTGGCCTTCGGCTTATTGTCAAGCCACAGCCGCTTGCATGGCAGCAAATCGTACCGGGTACCTTGGGCCTATGATGAAGAGGCAGTCGATGTGACGCGTTTCTTCACGAAGCTGAAATGCCGCCTGATGCCTTATCTGTTCAACACGGCCGGACAAGCGGCGGAGCTGGGCCTCCCCTCCATGCGGGCGATGGTGCTTGAATTTCCGGAGGATCCGGCAACGGAAACGCTGGACCGCCAATATATGCTCGGCGATTCCATTCTGGTCGCGCCGGTGTTCCATGAACAAGGCAATGTTTCCTATTATCTGCCGCAAGGCACCTGGACCCATCTGCTTACCGGAGAGACCGTACAAGGCGGCTCATGGCGGAAGGAAAACTACAATTTCTTCAGCCTGCCGCTGTTTGTGCGCCAGAATTCCATCGTTGCGCTTGGGGCCAATGACCGGCGTCCGGACTATGATTTTGCGGACGGGGTCGAGCTTTCCTTGTATAATCTGGAGGATGGGCATACGGCAAGCACCGTGGTCCGCAGCATCAAAGGCCAGCCGGAGCTTGGCGTAAGCGCAGGCCGTCAGGGAACAACCATACAGGTCGATGCCGAAGGCAGCGGCAAACCGTTCCGCTTCTCCCTGCAAGGGGGAGCAGTCATCGTTTCGGCTGAGGGGCATTCGGGAATTTCGATCGACGGAAACACCGTATCCATTCCTGCCGGATCGCCGAAAGTGAGCTTCAAACTTACGATTCAATAAGCCAGTGGCGCCAGCTGTAAACGGTAGATACCCCCTTATCTCACATGGAAGCTGTCTGTGAGGTGAGGGGGTTCTTTGCGCGGGCAAGGGAAATGTCTAATTATGAACTGAAAAAATGGAAAATTTTTAATGGTTTTTATCAAACTCCACTCGTTTAAAATGAAGAAAGCGTTTATTGCTAAAGCGCTTCCACAAGAAGGCCGGTTATAAACTGGCCAGAGCAGGCGGAAACAGTCCGTGCAGCATCCGAAGAAGAAAGGAGCCAGGCCCAGTGTTTCGGATCATCATCCGCGGAATTAACGATTTAAAGCTGAGAACCAAGCTGATCCTCTCCTTCATTGTTGTGGTATTCATCCCCGTCATGATTGTCGGGTTGTTCCTGACCAATGAGCTGCGGCATCAGGCGCTGGATAATGCGCTGGAGCAAACAGCTGTGAATGTGGACCGGGTCAAGAAGCGGACCTCGGAGGTGATTAACGCCGCTTATGATATTTCTTACCGTCTTTCCAATGACAGCCGGTTGGCCCGTCTGGCTGCTACGGAATATGAGACGGTCTATGATGTGGTCAAGGCCTATAAGGATTATCCCGATATCAAGGAATATATCAGCCTTTACAAGGAAATTTCCAACATCCGCATCTATCTGGACAATCCTACGCTGCTGGATAATTGGGAGTTCATTCAACCCAGCGAGTCCATTATTAATTCCGGCTGGTATCAATCCGCCATGAGCAGCAGCGGCCTGATTGGCTGGAATTATATCGAGGATGAACGGGACGGCAAGAAATATTTGAGCCTGGTCCGCAAGATTGATTTCCGCGACGAGATGAGCAGCGCCGTGCTGGTCATCAACGTCAACTCCCGGATGCTCGATGCGATTCTGAACCAGGAAACCTTCGAGACCATGATTGTTGATGAGAACAACAATATTATTTCGTCCAATCGGCCGGGCCGGGTAGGCAAGGGTCTGTCGGAGATCGATTTTGACCCGAGTATCGTGAACAAGCAAAGCGGCACTTATAATGCAGTGGTCAATGAACAATCGTCCAAAATCCGGATTGAGACCCTTATTCCCCTTTCCAGCTTGAATGGTATCCGGATTTTGTCGGTATTTTCGGTCAAAACCATCGTGAAGGATGCCAACCAGATTATCATTCTGGCGACCATTGTTATTTTCATCAGCCTGATTGTTGCTATTGTCCTGATCTATGGCTTCTCCAATCTTCTCTCCAAGCGCATGCTGCGTTTAAGCAAGCATATTACGAAGGTGGCTACGGGAAATCTCGATGTGACGCTTGCGATCGACGGCAAGGATGAGATCGGCCAGCTGTCCAGGCAGTTCAATGCGATGGTCGGGAGTATCAACGTCCTGCTCGCCGAGGTTCAGGAATCCAATCTGCAGAAGACCCAACTTGTTACCAGGCAGAATGAAATCAAATTCAAAATGCTGGCGAGCCAGATTAATCCGCATTTTCTCTTCAACGCCCTGGAGTCGATCCGGATGAAAGCCCATATCAAGGGCGAGAAGGAGATAGCCAAGGTCGTCAGGCTGCTCGGGAGAATGATGAGGAAGAATCTGGAGGCGGGAAGCAAAGAAGTGACTTTGCGAAGCGAAATCGAGGTCGTCCGCTGCTATCTGGATATTCAGAAATTCCGCTACGAGAGCCGGCTGGGCTATGAGCTTGTGATCGATCCCCTGACAGAGCAGCTGCATATTCTCCCGCTCATTATCCAGCCGCTTGTTGAGAACGCTGTCATCCATGGACTGGAGAACAAGCAGGAGGGCGGATACGTGCGGATCAAGGCTGAGCTGATGGATAAATGGATGCGTATCGAAGTGTCGGATAACGGGGAGGGAATGGATAAGGAGAGGCTTGATTTTGTGCTGCGCTCCCTTGAGGAGCAGGAGGACGAAGCCAATAACCGGATCGGTCTGCGGAATGTGCATATGAGACTTCAGCTCTCTTACGGGAGGGAGCATGGACTTGTGATCACAAGCAGCCCGGATAGCGGGACGAAGATAAGTTTTACAATTCCGACAGGAGGCGGTAAACATGTACAAAGTGCTGATAGCTGACGATGAGCCTACGATTCGTGAAGGGCTGAGGACGCTTATTGAATGGGAGCTGTACGGTTATGAGGTCGTGGATACCGCTGCAAACGGCCAAGAGGCGCTCCAGAAGGCTGCCCATCATTCGCCTGATCTGATTATTGCGGATATCCGGATGCCAGGGATGAGCGGTCTGGAGCTGGTGGAGGCGCTCCGGAAGAACGGCTCCACTCTTCATGTCCTTATTCTAAGCGGATACGCCGACTTCGATTATGCCAAGAAAGCCATCTCCCTGCAGATTGATGGTTACATGTTAAAGCCCGTCGATGAGGATGAGCTGATCGAGTATTTGGAGGTGCTCCGGATGACGCTCGAACGGGAGAAACAGGACAAACAGAAGACGGCCGCGTTAAGCGGCTTGTCCAGAGAATTAATCGTGCAATCCCTGCTTGCGCCGGGAGGCTCGCCGGTTAACGCTTATAGCGAGGAGGAGATTCTGGCTGCGGGATTGCTGTGGGATTGCTATGAGATTATATTGATCAAGTTTCAAGCAATGGAGCAGGAGACTGAACCAGGAGCTTCCGCGCTTCTGAAAAGCCGGTTATGCGAATTGTACGAACAATCGGGCAGAGGCGTCGTTTTTTCCATGGAGCCGTATGTGGGTCTGCTGCTGAATGGTGATCTGCATAATGAGCATACACGTCATCATATTCACACTGAAATCACTGCAGTCGCGGCGCGGCAGAATATGGAATTTACCGCTGCTGGCGGCTGCGTAAGGAGTCTGACGGACATTGGCGCCTCCTGCGGGGAGGTTATGCGGCTCATGAACCAGCGTTTTTATTACGCTGAGGATCTGATTGCGGCTCCCGGAGATATCCCAGCCAGCCTCCCGGCATCAGGCGGTTCCGATAACGAGCCGATGCCTGACTATTCCGCTGTCGCCGATAAAATCTATTTCGCGATCGATGTCGGCAACCGTATGTCCGTAGCCCAGCTGGTTTCGGAAGCAGCAGACCGAATGCTTGCCGCCGGATGCCCGGAGCCCAAGATCAAATCCGGCTTTGTCCAAATCATTACGGAGACGCTCGCCAAACTCGCACGGAATCATTCCGCCAATCCGTCCGTGAGTCAGGACCATTCCGCAGGTATTCTCGATATCTACCGGCAGATGACCTGCAGCTCGCTTGTGCGGCATGTAACCGGCTATCTGCAAACGCTCATTAACGAGCAGCCAGGCGGAGGGATTGACAAGCAGATGAGGAAAATGATCGACCTGATCCAGCGGAATTTTCATGAGAATCTGAAGCTCGAAACGCTGGCTGAGGTGTTCAATTATAACAGTGCTTACCTGGGCAAGCTGTTCAAAAATGTGACCGGCGAATACTTTAATACCTACCTCGACAAAGTCAGGATCGAGAAGGCCAAAGAGTTCCTGGACAGCGGCTTGAAGGTCTATCAGGTGGCAGAGAAGGTCGGCTATACGAACGTCGATTATTTTCACAGCAAATTCCGCAAGTACGAAGGTTCTTCGCCTTCCGCTTACCGCAAGAAGTAGGCGGAGCAGGTGGAAATAGTCTGTAGAAGCGTAAGCGTTCGTCTTTGTACCCCGAATTTATCAGATAAAGGGTTCCAAAATAAAAAATTCAGAGGTACAACAGCGATCCCGACAAGTGACAAGCGATAGACATGCTTGTAGCACTTGCGAGTATCGAAAGACGTTTCCACATGCGCAGCCAGTCATTTTTAAAATAAAAGAACGTATAAAATTTCTCCATACTTTGCTTCTATTTCGGTGGGAAGAAACTTACTGTGCCGCCAAAAGGACGGCCTCAGCCGTTTCTTCTTGACGGACGTTCAAAGCGCTGATTTTTATATGATTTTCGCTTGAATTGGTCGGGTATTGCGGGCATCGCATTTCCATTATCATTAGGACATACAGCAAGGAGGGAAATACATGGCAGCGGTTACAACCGAAATGAAAGCCCCTGCGAAGCATGGCAGAAAACGATTCTGGAGCGTTTTTTTCCAGCAGCGGTATCTGTACCTTATGTCGCTTCCTTTTATCGCATGGGTATTCGTGTTCAGCTATCTGCCCCTGTGGGGCTGGACGATGGCATTCCAGAAATTCAAGCCGGGGCGAAACTTCTTCGATCAGGAGTGGGTGGGGCTCCAGTACTTCAAGGAGCTATTTCACGACCCCCAATTTTACCAGGTGCTCCGCAATACGCTTGCCATGAGTACGATGGGACTGGTCGCCGGGTTCACGGTACCGATCATCTTCGCGATTGTGCTGAACGAAGTGAAAACGATGGCCGTCAAGCGTTTTGTGCAAACGGTTTCGTACCTTCCGCATTTCGTGTCCTGGGTCGTCGTCGCAGGTATCGTAACGAAGATGCTGGCAACCGACGGCGCCGTCAACGGACTGCTTATGAGCCTTCACATCATCGATCAGCCGATCCAGTATATGGCGAAGGGCAATTTGTTCTGGTATATCGTAACCGGCTCGGATGTCTGGAAAGAGATGGGCTGGAACACGATCATTTATCTGGCCGCCATTGCCGGCATTGGGCCTGAGCTGTATGAAGCGGCGAAGGTAGACGGTGCGAACAGGATCCAGCAGATATGGAATATTACAATTCCGGGCATCCGCTCTACGATCATCATTCTGCTGATCATCTCCATCGGGCACCTGGTCAGCATCGGCTTCGAGAAGCAATTCCTGCTCGGCAATCCGCTTGTCAGCGACTATTCGCAGGTGCTGGACCTCTACGCGCTGAACTACGGGCTTGGAATGGGACGGTTCTCCTTCGGTACAGCGATCAATATTTTCAACTCTCTGATCAGCATCATCCTGCTGCTTGTCGCAAACGGCATATTCAAAAAAGTAACCAAAGAAAGTATTTTCTAGGAGGAGGATGCCGCATGGCTTCGCGCAAATGGTCCTCCGGGGCATCCTGGCCGGACAGAACCTTTGACCTGCTTGTCTATCTCATTCTGGCGGTCGTTACGATTGTTACGCTGTATCCGTTCCTGAATGTGCTGGCGATTTCGCTTAATGATTCCACTGACAGCGTGCGCGGCGGACTCACCATTTATCCCCGGGTGTTTACGCTGAAGAACTACGAGACGATCTTTGCCTTTGGCGGGCTGATTACCGGGCTGAAAATCTCTATTCTCCGAACGGTTATCGGGACGATTCTGGGACTTGTCAGCGCTTCGATGCTGGCCTTTACGATCAGCCGCATTGATTTTCAGGGACGCAGATTCGTTTCGGCTTTCCTCGCAATGACGATGTATATATCTGGCGGGCTGATTCCGTTCTACATTCTGATTCGCGACCTGCATATGATCGGCACCTTCGCCGTCTACGTGCTTCCCGGTCTTGTGAGCGCATTCAACGTCTTCATCATCCGTTCCTTCATCGATGGCATTCCTTATGCGCTGCAGGAGTCGGCGAAGCTGGACGGGGCGAACGACTGGACGATCTTCTGGCGTGTCATCCTGCCGCTGACCAAGCCGGCGCTGGCGACGATTGCGCTGTTTCTGGCGGTGGGACAATGGAACTCCTGGTTCGATACCTACCTGTTCAACGGCTCGAAGGAACACTTGACCACCCTGCAGTTTGAACTGATGAAGGTGCTGCAGAGCACGACGACCAACGCCGATTCCTTCCGTGGCCGCAACATGACCGAGGTCATGCGCCAAATCTCGCCTGAATCGGTGAAGATGGCCATTACGATCGTCGTGACCGTTCCCATTCTGGTCGTCTATCCGTTCCTGCAGAAGTACTTTGTAAAAGGCATGACGCTCGGCGCGGTCAAGAGCTGAGTGCAGCTGATAAACCGGTATAGACAGATAATCTGTTCATTACGATATTTCTTTACTACAAATTGGGAGGGTTTTTACGCATGATGAACACAAGATCCAAAGCGGCGGCGCTGCTCATGACATTCGCGCTCTCCGTCGGCTTGCTGGCCGGCTGCTCCAGCAACAATAATGGCGAGAACAGCAAGGCTGCGAACAACACCGGCACGGCGAATACGAGCACGAACGCCGGTGCGGAAACAGAAGACTTGTCCCCGGTCACATTCAGCTTTTTCGCCGAGGATCCGAATCCCAACTGGAACAACATGCAGGATGAAGTGTCCAAGGAAATTACGAAGAAAACAGGCGTTACCCTCGATGCGGAATTTGCCGTAGGCGATCCGGCCCAGAAGGTTGCGCTCATGGCGGCAAGCGGTCAATATCCGGACATCATTTCGGCCAAAGGCGATATCGGCAAGCTCGTCGATGCCGGCGGCGTCATCGATCTGACCGACTTGATCAACAAATATGCGCCCAATATCAAGAGAGTGCTTGGTCCTTACCTCAGCCGGGCCAAATATACGACTGAGGATCAGTCCATCTACGCCATTCCGACCTGGGCAGCCGTTGATGAACAGCGATTCGTGGCCGGTGGAGGCTTCGAGCTTCAGCATCGCGTCGTGAAGGAAGCGGGTTACCCGCAGATTCGTACCGTACAGGATTATGAGAAGGCCATCAAGGATTATCTGGCCAAGCATCCGACGGACGAGAATGGCAACAAGAACATCGGAGTTTCGCTGAATGCGGATGACTGGCATATACAAATCTCCGTTACCAACCCGGCCGTTGCCACAACCGGCGGATCCGATGACGGCGAATACTGGGTCGATCAGGACACATTTGAAGCCAAGTACCACTTCCGCCGTCCGGAAGAAAAGGAATATTTCCGCTGGCTGAACCATATGAACGCCGAAGGGCTGCTTGACCCGGAAAGCTTTGTGCAAAAGTATGACCAGTACAAAGCCAAGGTCGCTTCCGGCCGCGTACTCGGCTTGATCGACCAGGACTGGGATTACAACGACGGCCAGCAGGCTCTGAAGTCAGCCGGCAAGTTGGACCAGACATACGGTCATTATCCGGTGACCCTGAGCGAGGATTTCAAGGAAACATCCTTCTGGCCAACCGGTTTCATGGGCGGCTACGGGATCTCGATTTCAAGTACCGCGAAGGATCCGGTGCGCATCATCAAGTTCCTGGATTTCCTCGCATCCGATGAAGGCCAGATTCTCAACAACTGGGGAATTGAAGGCAAGCATTATGTCATGGAGGACGGCAAGCGCGTCGTGCCGCAGGAAGTGCAGGACCGCATCAATAACGACAACACGGCATTCACAAAAGAAACCGGTATCGGCTTCTATTGGAACATGATGGTGCACTATGGCGACGGCGCGAAGGATTCAACCGGCAACTACTACACCAAGAACAATCCGGAGATGATCCCGACCGGCTACAGCGATGTGGAGAAAGAAACGCTCAAAGCGTATGATGCTACAATTTGGAAGGATCTATTCCCCAAAGAAGACGAGTTCAAGGTGAAGGCGTACGGCGCAGCCTGGAATATCCAGATCCCGGGCGAAGATGAAGTAGCCGTTCTCGGCAACAAGATGAAGGACATCACCTGGAAGCGCGTTCCCGAGGCGATCCTGGCGAAGCCGGAGAACTTCGATAAAGTCTGGGAGGCGTACCAGCAGGATCTGATCAAAGCGGGCGTTGAGAAAATGGAAAAAGGATATACGAAATACGTGCAGGACCGCGTTGCATTGTGGAGTGCCGATTCCGGCCAATAAATGCTGTCATTCGAAAAGCCGCCCTCGTCAATAGTCGAGGGCGGCTTTTCTTATATAGCAATAACCCGATTCAACCTGAATGAGAACAGGTATGGACCGGGTTATTTTTGTTTATGCGTACGCCGGTATTCTCTTGGCGTGACGCCTGTATGCTTGCGGAACATTTTATTGAAGAAGCTGACATCGTTGAAGCCGGTTTCGAGTGCGATATCCAGCACCTTGATGTCCGTATCGAGCAGAAGCGCAGAGGCATGGCGGATCTGCACCTCATGCTTGTAGTCCATGAGGCTCTGTCCGGTGGCTTCCTTGAATTTGGCGGTGAATGAGGAGACGCTCATCCCGCAAATCCGGCTCAGCTGGATTAGGGTCAGGGGCTGACGGTAATTCAGCTCGACAAAATTGCGGATCGACAGAATCCGCTCCCGGTCGCTGAGCGTATGGCGCTCTGTGCTCCGGTTCTCTTGATGATAGCGGCTGAGCCAGACCAGGCATTCGATCCAGCGTGTCTTGATAATGAGCTGGGAGCCGTCGCGCTCCTGCTCATATTCCTCGTAGATGGTCTGCAGATGGCCCTGGAACTGCAGCTTCTGCGCAGCCTGAAGCGGATGATAGGGGATGAACGACTGGCTTTTCCGCAGGAAGGGCATCAGATAGAAAAAATCGATAAAGGCGGGAATTTCCTGAAGCGCCTCCAGCTCCTTTTGCAGGAAAGCCGTATCAAACAGCACATTATAGACTAGGGTATCCTCATCGGCCGATCCCAGATAGCTGTGGTATACATTCGGCTCCAGAATGAACACATCACCCGTGGCCAGCCGGTATTGATGACCGGACATTTCGTGAAAGGCGCTCCCCTCAACAACAAACACCAGTTCGACGAAATCATGCGTGTGGGAAGGAATCGGCTCATTCCTGCGAATGACGGCGCGGTCGATATAGAACGGAAAACGGCTGTCCTTGAAATAATTGCTGCCTGTATAGGTTGTCATGTCCTCTTGTCCCCTTTTTGGCAGATCGACCTGGTTTTGTCGCTCATCCTCCAAGATTATGGTTCTATAATAGCTTAAATTAAGAGTAAGACAAATAACTTTCGAAGCAAAGGGAGACGAGCGCATGTTAAAAAAGAAAATCAGGCTGACGGAGGATCAAATCAAATTTTACCGGGACAATGGTTTCGTTCAGGTTGACAATATGCTGTCCCGCAAAGAGCTGAATGAGCTGCGCGAGCACCTGAACGAGGCGATGGGCCAAAAGACGGGAAATTCGGTGCAGACGGCTCAGAAGGAAGGGGCTTATTTCAAAGTCTTGAATCAGCGTGTAAACACCTGGCGCGATCATGGCGGCATGGCCCGGTTCGTGCTCTCGGAGCGTTTTGCCGACGCTGCCAAGCAGCTTACAGGCGCGAGCGGCATTCGGCTGTTCCATGACCATGCTCTGTTCAAAATGCCTCAGGATTCCAAACCGACTCCCTGGCATCAGGATGCCCCATACTGGCCCATGAATGAGCAGACCGGCTTGTCGATTTGGATTGCACTTGACGATGTGGATGAAAATAACGGTTGTATGATGTTCGTTCCGAAGTCGCAAAAGATCAAAAACCTCAAGCATGTGGACCTGGTTTCGCCGCATGATATTTTTGAAGACTCGGGCGCATCGGAAGTGGACCGCAACACGGCGGCCATCGTCCGGATGAAAGCAGGCAGCTGCACCTTTCATAACGGCCTCACCTTCCATTATGCCCATGCGAATCAAACGGATCAGCCGCGCCGCGCTCTGGCCATTATCTATATGGAAGATGGAACAACCTACAGCGGGGCCCGCCATGTCTGCACGGACGGACAATCGCTTGCGCCGGGAGACCCGCTGCGGGGAGGATTATTTCCGAAGCTTGCGTAAGCGCTCTCTTTCTCCGAAAATACAGAAGCCCTGTTCGTTCCAAGGAACGATAACGGGCTTTTTTTCGTTGATAATGCTGTAGATTTAAGACCTTTCCCGGTTGTTCGTGACGAGAATGAAAGCGCTAATCTTATATATTCAGAAGTAGTTTTATATTTCCACGCCGGAGGAATTGGTCTATACTAGGGGCAAATCCATTAAGGCAGGTGTAAACGTATACATGACTACAAAAAAACTTAGATGGGGTATTCTTGGAACGGCCGGAATCGCGAAACGTTCGGTCATTCCCGGGATCCAGCAATCGCAGACCGGCGAAGCGGCGGCTATTGCCAGCCGCAACCTGGAGAAATCCCGGGAAACAGCAGCGCAGCTTAATATTCCGACCGCCTACGGCAGCTATGAGGATCTATTATCGGATGGCAGCATTGACGCCATTTATATACCGCTTCCGAATCATCTCCATATGGAATGGTCCATTCGGGCGATGGAAGCAGGCAAGCATGTACTCTGCGAGAAACCGATTGCGTTGAATGCCGAAGAAGCGCAGAGAATGGCAGACACAGCAAGCCGGACAGGCGTGCATCTGGCCGAAGCCTTCATGTACCGCCATCATCCGCGTTATGAACGGCTCAAAGAAATTATCGACTCCGGAGAAATAGGCGACGTCCGCGGCATTCATGCTGCATTTACCTTCAATAATGCCGGGGACAAGGGCAATGTCCGCTACCGCAGGGAATGGGGAGGCGGATCGCTTTACGATATCGGCTGCTATCCCATCAGCGTGGCACGTCTGATTCTGGGAGCGGAACCGGAAGCCGCAACTGTGCATGCCTTGATTTCACCCGAGCACGATGAAGTCGATATGATGGCTTCCGGTCTCCTGGAGTTCCCCGGCAGTGTAGCGCTGACATTTAACAGCGGCATGTGGGCCGCTTTCCGGAATCCTCTTGAAATTCTGGGATCAGACGGCTGGATTGAAGTGCCGGGGGCCTTTGTGGGGGATCAGCACTTCATCGTTCATACGAAGGACGGAGTGCGCGAAGAGAAGCCGCAGGAGCTGAATGCGTTCGCGCTGGAAATCGACGATTTTGCCCGCACCGTATGGGGCGAGCAGACGGCCCGGTTCAAGCCGGATGATGCGGTTGCCAATATGAAAGTGCTGGATGCCTGCCTGAAATCGGCCTATTCGCGCGAGCGCGTGCTAATTTAATATTAATTCATCTTAATAAATTTTAATAAATCATGTATAATAGAGGAGGATGTTTACCAGATGAAAAAAATCGACCTGCCCGGACTTAAGCAAGGCGTGACCCAGTTGATCATGGGATCGGATTATTTTGCACCGGATGTTTATGAACTTGTCAGCACGAATCTTGATGCGTTTACTGCAATTGGCGGCAACACGATTGACACGGCTTATGGCTACTCCGGAGGCAAGAGCGAGCAGGCTATAGGCATGTGGGTGGAGGAGCGCGGCAACCGCGACCAGATCAATATCTGGACGAAGGGCGCGCATCCGAACAAGGATGGCCCGCGGGTGAACAAAGCGGCGATTCATGAAGAGCTGATGATCAGCCTGGAGCGTCTGCGCACGGATTATGTCGACCTGTATGCGCTTCACCGCGATGATCCGAACATTCCTGTCGGGCATATTATTGAGGCGTTGAACGAGCATGTGGAAGCGGGACGGATTCTGGCGTTCGGCGGGTCCAACTGGACGACGGCCAGACTGGATGAAGCGAACCGTTATGCGGCTGAACACGGCCTGCGGGGCTTCGAATTCAGCAGTCCGAACCTCAGTCTGGCCAAAGCGCAGGAAGCGTATTGGAAGGATTGCATCAGCGTTGACGAAGAAATGCTGGCCTGGCATGAACGCGGCGGAATGCCGCTGTTCTCCTGGTCTTCGCAAGCCAGAGGCTTCTTCACGGGCCGATTTACGCCGGAGGATCGTTCTGATGCCGACCTGGTGCGCGTATTTTATAATGATGACAACTGGAAACGTTACTACCGTGCCGAAGAGCTTGGAAGGAAGAAAGGCTTCTCTACGATTCAAATCGCGCTTGCCTACGTGCTGAATCAATCATTCGCGACGGGCGCCATCGTGGGTCCGCGAAATGAAGCAGAGCTTAAATCCTGTTTGGAGGCAACGACTATCTCTCTGACACTGGAGGAAGTGAAGTGGCTGGATCTGAGAACGAATTAATCGAGCTTTGGCCCGGAGGCGCTCCACGCGCCGAGGGTAGTACGGAAGAAGACCGTCCGGCGCTTACCACCTATCTGGTGGAAGGCAAGGGAAGCGGCGCAGTCATTGTGGTTCCGGGCGGCGGATATGGCATGCGGGCCAATCATGAAGGTGAACCGATCGCTTTGTGGCTTAACTCCATTGGCATTTCGGCTTTCGTTCTGCGTTACCGCGTAGCGCCTTACCGTTACCCAAGCGCACTCACGGATATACAGCGGGCTGTCCGTTATGTCAGGCATCGTGCTTCCGAATGGGGAATTGATAAGGGCAAGATCGGCGTACTCGGTTTCTCGGCCGGGGGACATCTCACGGCAACGGCTGGAACCCTGTTCGACCGGGGAGAAGCCGATGCGGATGATCCGGTGGATCGGCAATCCAGCAGACCGGATCTGCTCGTATTGTGTTATCCGGTTATCACGATGCAGCCGCCGTATTCCAACGAAGGATCGAAGAAAAATTTGCTCGGTTCCGAGCCGGAAGAGCATCTGGTCCAATTGATGAGCATGGAACAGCAAGTGACAGAGGATACGCCGCCAACCTTCCTGTGGCATACCTCCGACGATGCCGGTGTTCCCGTGGAAAACTCGCTGATGTTCGCTTCGGCTCTCAGCCGCGCCGGTGTACCGTTTGATCTGCATGTGTATGAGCATGGACGGCATGGTCTGGGACTTGCCGAGGAAGATAAGCACGTCGCCTCATGGACCTCCGTGTGCGAGCTGTGGCTCAAGCGATACGAATTTCATAAATAAAGCTAGCATCCCCTTTCCTGAAAGCCAACCGGATGAATACATCCGGAAGCTTTCAGGATGGGGATTTTCTGCCTGCATGCAAAAAGACAAATGGTTTTTCAGCTTGACTAGAGAGCGCTCTACAGCGCAAGCATTAAACGTTTTATTCGGCATTCAGTATGGTTAATAGGAATGTACGTCTTTTCGGGGGTGTGATTTTCTTTTGAAGCCGCAACGGTTGCTGTTTAACTATATTCGGACGAATTGGGGTTTGTATGCAATTGCCGTCGCCTCTATCATGACAGGAAACATTATTCAGTCGTTTTATCCCAAAATCATCGGAAATTTCACGGATCAGCTGAAGCTTGGAGATATTACCCGTACTGCTATTATCGATTACAGCTTGCTGCTGCTGGGTGTCGGGTTAAGCTTTGGCCTGCTGGCGGGCATTGGACAATATATGATTATGCGGCTTGGGCGCCGCTTTGAATTCTATACCCGGAACCGCTTGTTCGTTCATTTCATGACGCTCAGCGAAAGCTATTATTCCAAGCACGGAGTCGGCAAATGGCTGAGCTACGTCATCAACGATGTGACGGCCGTTCGGGAATCGATCTCCATGGGGATCAATCAGACAACGAATGCGACGATGCTCATTATTTCGGCCATTTTTATGATGCTGATCAGTGACATTCCGTATTATCTGATTCTCGCCTGTGTGCTTCCCCTGCTCATTATTCCCTGGATTGTAACCCGTTTCGGTCCCGTCATCCGGGGCCGCTCGCTCAAGGTTCAGGAGTCCCTGGGCAAAATGACCGAGTCGGCGGAGGAGCAGTTCGGCGGGATCCGTGTGACGAAGAAATTTGCGGTGGAGCCGATTATGATCGCCCGTTTCGCTCAAACGGTGGACAATATCCGCGATAATCAGCTGCATCTTGTACGGGTATCCTCGCTGTTTCAGGCGCTTATTCCGTTTCTGGGCGCGCTGTCGTTTATTGTGACGATCATGTACGGCGGGTACTTGACGATTAACAACACGATTTCATTGGGGAGCTTCGTCGCATTGACGCTGTACATCCGGATGATGGTGAACCCGCTGCAGCAAATCGGCAACGTGATCAACACGATGCAGCGCTCGAGGGCATCCTTGACACGCATCAACGATCTGCTTTCCGTAGAATCGGAAATCCAGGATGCGATCGATGCGAAGTCAGCGGATTTGAGGCATACGGGAGTCGCTATCCGGCATCTCTCCTACACTTATCCGGGGGCATCCAAAGAAACGCTGCATGATATCGACCTTAAGGTGGAGCCGGGCAAGACGCTGGGCATTATCGGGAAGACGGGGAGCGGCAAGACGACCCTGATGAAGCTGCTTCTGCGGGTCTACGATTCGCCGGAGGGTACGATTCTCTTTGACGACATGGATATTCACGAACTGACGATTGAGAGCCTGCGCAGCCAGATTGCTTATGTACCGCAGGACGGGTTCCTGTTCAGTACGACCATTCGCGATAATATCGCGTTCTTCCGCCGGGAATCCGGATTTGAGCATGTCGAGAAGGCAGCCAAGCAAGCCCAGATCTATGACAGCATCGCAGCGTTTCCTGATAAATTCGAGACCAAGCTGGGCGAACGGGGCATCACGCTGTCCGGCGGTCAGCGGCAGCGCACGAGCCTGGCCAGGGGAATTATCAAAAATGCGCCGCTGCTCATACTGGACGACAGCGTAAGCGCGGTGGATGCGGTGACGGAGACGAGTATTGTAAATTCCATCCGCAAGGAACGCAAAAGCAAAACCACCATCCTGATTGCGCACCGGATCAGTGCGATCAAGCATGCGGATGAAATCGTCGTGCTGAGCGAAGGACGGATTGTCCAGCGGGGTACGCACCAGGAATTATTGAAGCAGCAGGGCCTGTACGCTGAGCTGTATACCATTCAGGAGGAGGGAAGCCGGCATGTCGACCATATCCGTTAAACAGGAGCGGCAGAAAGCATCTCCCCGGGATGAAGCTAAAAATGAGCAAATAGGAAAAACGGGCTTCCGCGCCTTGTATGCCTATGTGAAACCGCATCGCCTTGCTTTTTCCCTGATGTTTATATGCACGCTGCTGGCGATTGCGGCTGATCTGTTTCAGCCTTATTTAATGAAGATTGCCATTGATGATCATTTGATGGTCGGCAAAACCGATTACGGGACCTTGGTCATGATCGGCGGCATTTATTTTGCCCTGTCGATCGGAGGCCTGGTATTCACTTATTTGCAGAATAATCTGCTGCAGTTTGCAGGCCAAAGCATCGTCGCCCGCATTCGCAAGGAGCTGTTCGAGCATATTTCCAGGCTGTCCATCCCGTTCTTCGACCGTACACCGGCGGGGAGCCTGATCACCCATGTGTCGAGCGACACAGAAACCTTGAATCAATTCTTCACTCAGGTCGTGCTGAGCGTCTTCCGCGATGGCCTGACCTTGATCTTCATACTGGTGTTGATGTACCAACTGGATGTCGAGCTTACGCTGTACTGCATGATTTTGCTGCCGATTATCGCTTTCATCGCCATAGCGTTCCGCTCTTATATGCGCAAGACATACCAGCTGTCCAGAACACAGCTCTCCAGGCTGGTTGCTTTTGTGGCGGAGAATCTGGCCGGTATGGGCATCATCCAGGCATTTCACCAGGAGAAGGAGCAGGGCAAACAGTTTACCGGCCGCAACGAGTCGTACCTGAAAGCGAATTTGCGGGAAATCCGCACCAATGTGCTGTTTAACCGGTCCTTCGATATTTTGGGCAATATCTCGATTGCCTTCGTTACGTGGCTCGGCGGGATGGCTGTTTTTGATCATAAAATCGAGTTCGGCGTGCTGTATGCGTTTATTACGTATATCCGCCAGTTCTTTCAACCGATCAACGCGATAACGCAGCAGTGGAATACGCTGCAATCCACATCGGTTGCCGTCAACCGGATCTGGACGATTTTCTCCATTTCCCCTGAAGTCAAAGACAGCAAAAGAGTAACCGACGTAAGCCTGGCGGATGTCAAAGGCCGCATCGATTTCAACCGGATCACCTTCGGCTACAAGCAGGACACACCTGTTATCCGCGACCTGGATCTTCATATCACGCCAGGCGAAATGATCGGAATCGTCGGAACGACGGGTGCCGGTAAAAGTACGCTGATCAGCCTGCTCTGCCGGTTTTATGACACGCAAGAGGGCAGTGTGCTGATCGACGGAACGGATATCCGGGACATTCCGCAGGAGAAGCTTCACCGGATCGTCGGACTTGTCCAGCAGGAGCCGTATCTGTATTCCGGAAGCATCGTCGACAATGTGCGCATGTTTGACGAATCGATTTCCCGGGAAGAGGTTATCGAGGCCTGCAAGTTTGTTGGTGCGGAGCAGCTGATTTCCGAGAAAAAAGAAGGCTACGACACGCGGCTGTCGGAGCGGGGAAGCGGGCTTTCCGCAGGGGAGCGGCAGCTGATCTCGTTCGCGCGCATCATTGTGTTCAAGCCGAAGGTGCTGATTCTGGATGAAGCGACGGCGAATCTGGATTCGCAAACCGAGCAGCTGATCCAATCCGCTCTGGAGGCTGTGTCCGAGGGACGCACCACGCTGGTTATCGCGCATCGGCTCTCCACCATCATGCATGCGGACCGGATTCTGGTTATGCGCGATGGCGAGGTTGTGGAGGAAGGCACCCACGAGCAGCTGCTCAGCCGTAAAGGATATTACGAGGAGCTGTACCTGCATTCGCAGGGGAAACAGATTACGGCATAGCGGGCGGATTAGCCGCGCCGCCAAACGAATGGCGACAGCCGTTTCTTCTTGCGGGACTAGGTAACCACAAAAGGCAGCCTTCTCCACAGGCTGCCTTTGTGGTACTCTTATTGATATATAATGAAGTAATAATTGGTCTGGCATTCATTATTCATATTAAAGGAGCGATTAATTACACATGAGCGAAGCAGCTGCATACAAGGGTGAATATCAAGGCGAGAAAGCAGTATGGCTGAAGAGCGGAAGCTATGAAGCGGCAATCCTGCCGGAAATCGGCGGGAATCTGATTGCTTTTCGCGATACAGCAAACGGTTACAACTTCCTTCACGAGCCTACAGCGGACGAGATGGAATCGTTTAAGGCAAGGCCGATTATCCATGGCATTCCGGTGCTGTTTCCGCCGAACAGGTTCGAAGACGGCAAGTTCCCTTGGAATGGCAAGACCTATACCTTCCCTGTCAATGAAGAGAAGACCGGCAATCATCTGCATGGCTTCGTACATAGCGAGAACTGGGATGTGGAGGAGTTCGGGCAAATCGGACAAGAGAGCTTCGTCACCGTAGCGCTTAAGGTAGATGAGCAGCATGCGGTGTACAAATTCCTGCCTCATCTGTTTACCATCAAGCTCAAGTATACGCTAAGCTCTGCCGGTTTATCGCAGCATATCCTGATCCGCAATGACGGAGCGGATGTGATGCCATGCCTGTTCGCCTTCCATACGGCAGTGAACGCTCCATTCGCGCCTGGAAGCTCGGCGGCCGATTACCGGGTGAAGCTAACGATCGGAAGCCGCTGGGAGATGAGCGAGCGGATGCTGCCTACGGGTCAATTTCTGCCGCTGACTGCGGAGGAAGAGCAGCTCAAGGGCGAAGGCGTTTATCCATTCTTCACGGAATTGGACAATCACTACACGGCGGTGCCGCAGAACGGGCGCAACCGGATGGAGCTCACCGATACGAAGCTTGGCCGCACCTTGGTCTATGATGTGGGAACCTCTTATAAGCAGTGGATGATCTGGAACAACTTCGCGACCGAAGGCTTCTTCTGTCCGGAGCCGCAGATTAATCTGGTCAATGCGCCGAATGTCGATCTTCCCGCGGACGAAATCGGTTTGTTCAGTCTGGCTTCGGGCGAGATCTGGGAGGAAACCGGAAGACTATATCTGAAGTAGTTAGAAGTAGTTATATAATGTGAAAAAATCCGCTTATTCAGCAGGCAGACGGGCATCAAGCCGCCGTTGGTCCTGCTGCGATAAGCGGTTTTTTTGATATATAAGAAGGCATAAAATTCCACCATACTTTGCTTATATTTCTGTGGGAAGAAACTTGCCGCGCCGCCAAAGGACGCCGACAGCCGTTTCTTCTTGATATATCGGCAAGTATAAGAATTCCTCCCTGCTTTGCTTCTATTCTTTAGCGAAGAAACTTACTTGCCCGTCAAAGGACGGCGAAGCCGTTTCTTCTTCAATAAATCCTGTTTATTAACTATTGACCTCCGGTTAAGCAAGGTGTATGATTCTAAAAATTAACTAAAAATAGATGAGGAGTGGGAAGAGAGTGGCTTTCTATTATACTGAACCGTCCCGGACGTTCAATGAGTTCTTGTTAATCCCCAATTTGACGACAAAGGACTGCACGCCGGCCAATGTCGAGCTCAAGACGCCAATCACCAAATTCAATAAAGGCGAACAACCTGATATTTCTCTCAACATACCGTTCTCATCCGCGGTCATGCAGTCGGTTTCGGACCATAATATGGCGATTGCATTGGCGCGCTGCGGCGGTATTTCCTTTATCTTTGGTTCCCAATCCGTTGAGGATCAGGCAGCCATGGTACGAAAAGTCAAGGAATACAAGGCGGGCTTCGTTGTCAGCCGCTCCAACCTGACACCCGAGCATACGCTCAAGGATGTGCTGGAACTGAAGGAGAAAACCGGTCATTCGACCGTAGCGATCACCGGCGACGGTACGCCAAACGGAAAGCTGCTTGGCATCGTGACCAGCAGAGATTACCGGATAAGCCGCGATACATTGGACAAGCGCATCCAGGATTTCATGACGCCCTTCTCGTCGCTTATTTACGGCAAGTCCAGCTTGACCTTGCCTGAAGCCAATGATTTGATCTGGGAGCATAAACTGAACTGTCTGCCCATCGTGGATGAGCAGCAGAATCTGTGTTACCTCGTGTTCCGCAAGGATTACGATGCGCATAAAGGCAATCCGCTGGAGCTGCTCGATGGCAACAAAAGCTATATCGTCGGGGCAGGCATCAATTCGAAGGATTATGAAGAAAGGGTGCCGGCACTGGTCGCTGCTGGAGTCGATATTCTCGTTATTGACGCTTCGGACGGGTACAGCGAATGGCAGCGCGACACGCTGCAATACGTCAAATCGAATTTCAATGTCAAGATTGGCGCAGGGAATGTCGTTGACCGTGAAGGCTTCCTCTATCTGGTGGAATCCGGCGCGGACTTTGTCAAAGTCGGGATCGGCGGCGGCGCCATCTGCATTACCCGCGAACAAAAAGGGATCGGACGCGGTCAGGCATCGGCGCTGATCGAGGTCGCGGAAGCAAGAGAAGAGTACTATAAGGAAACGGGCATCTACGTGCCGATCTGTTCCGACGGCGGGATTGTACACGATTATCACATCACGCTTGCGTTGGCTATGGGCGCCGATTTTGTCATGATGGGCAGATACTTTGCCCGGTTTGACGAGAGCCCGACCAAGAAGCTTATGATCGGCAACAACTTTGTTAAAGAGTTCTGGGGAGAAGGCTCCAATCGGGCGCGGAACTGGCAGCGGTACGATACCGGAGGCAAGCAGGGCCTAGTATTCGAAGAAGGCGTCGATTCCTACGTGCCATACGCCGGGGGGCTGCAGGAAAACCTGGACAAGACGATCAGCAAGATCAAATCAACGATGTCCAACTGCGGTACGAAGTCGATCGCAGAGATGCAGCAGAATGCCAGAATCACGCTCGTATCGGCAACCAGTCTGGTCGAGGGCGGCGCGCACGATGTTATTATGAAGGAAAGCAGCTTGTCGGGGGAATAAGGAATAAGAAGCAATAGCATAATCGGAATATGAGCCGGTTTCTTCTGCCATTGGGCAGGGGGAACCGGCTTTATTGCGTCTGTCAGCTCATGTGCTTGGGTCAGCTGCGGGAGAGCAGGATTGCGGTGCTGGCGCTGTGAAGAGCGGCTCTTTTTTTTCGGATATCGGAGGGAGTGCCGTCCTTGAACTTCCTGAACACGCGGCCGAAATAGGTCATGTTCGAGAAACCGACCCTGTCGGCAATTTCAGTTATGGAAGCATCAGTCTCCAGCAGCAGACGCTCGGCCTCCTGGATCCGCAGCAGATGAATATATTCAATAAGCGTCTTGCCTGTCATTTGCTTGAAAACATTGCAAAAGTAATTCGGGCTGAGGTTGACCATCCGGGCGGCTTCCTGGACAGTTATCGGTTCATGGTAGCGCTCGCGCAGCGTCTGGAGCAGCCCGGAGAAGTCCGGCGTATTCGGAAGGCGCGGAGATTTTAACGTCTCGAACTGCTGCGCATAACGAAAATACTGCCCGAAAATCCGCAGCAGCTCGGCTTTGACCAGGAGCTCGTAGCCGGGCTGCTTGCCTTTGAATTCGCCCACCAATCTGGAGAAAGACTCATTGATGCCCTCCATAAGCGGTTCCGTTCTGCGGATAATTCCCGGCCACTTCAGATGCTGGTTCAAATAGGGCTGAAAATAATGATGCTCGGTAATATCCAGACCGCTCCCCCGCACCAAAGCTTCATTAAAAACAATGCAGATCAGCTCGGTATCCGGACCCAGAACAACAGCGCTGTGCAGCTGCCTGGAGTTGACGAATGCCAGCTCCCCCTGCTGGAGCGTTTCGAAGTCGGCATCGATCTGGATGCGGGCTTTGCCTTCCTTGACAAAAATCCACTCGATATGGTCATGCCAATGCAGACCGATTCCTCTCACGAAAAAAACATTGATGGGAAACGTCTGATCGGGAATCCAGGTATGTTCCTTGTGAGGGCTGACGGTCATAAACGCGGTCTCTCCTCTGCGGGATGAAAAGTAGGTTCATACAATTTTCTTATTATAATCGCTATTTACGAAAATGTCGACGCTGTCATTTCCATAAATATCGTAAGATCGTATGATTGAAACGCAATTTCATTCATAGCTTGCTCTCCGCTCTTTAGGTAAGATAAGGGAAGATCATATTTGTAAAACCTTAGGAGGGTACAATGAAACAAATTCGAATCGGTACACTTGTCGGCGGTGGCGACGCGGTGCGCGTTCTGCCCCAAATTATTCCACATGGCTTTGAATCCTTCTCGCTGACCTTCTGGCAATCCACCAAGGATGCGGATCTGATGGAGCTGTCGAAGCGCGTTAAAGAAATAACGGCAGAGCATGATATCGTCATCTCAAGCTTGGGCATATTCGGGAATCCACTCACCGGAGCGGGCGATAATGCAGATACATTAGCGAGTTGGGAGAGACTGATCGATCATGCCGAGGCCTTCGGCACCAATCTGGTCGCCGGCTTTACCGGGCGGATGCCGGGCTCGATCGATGAATCGCTGCCGCGCTTCGGCGAGGTGTTCGGCGAATTATCGCGCCGTGGCGAGGCCAAGGGCGTGAAGCTTGCTTTTGAAAACTGCGATATGGGCGGGACGTGGAAAAATGGCGACTGGAATATTGCACATAATCCGACGGCGTGGGAGATGATGTTCAATGCCGTGCCGGCGGCCAACATCGGCCTGCAGTGGGAGCCAACCCACCAGATGGTCAGCCTGATCGATCCCATTCCGCAGCTGCGCAAATGGGTGGATAAAATCTTCAACGTGCATGGCAAGGATGCCACCATTGCCTGGGATATCGTTCGCGAATACGGCATTCATGGACCGAAGGAATTCGTATGGCACCGCACGCCCGGCTTTGGCGATACGAACTGGACGGATATTATTACGATTTTGCGCCAGGCGGGCTACGAAGGAAGCATCGATATCGAAGGCTGGCATGATCCGGTTTACCGGGGCGAGCTGGAGATGACGGGGCAGGTGCACGGCCTTAATTATTTGAAAAAATGCCGCGGCGGCGATTTTATTCCTAATCCTGAGTAACCTGCACGATTTCGTGGATCGACTGTGCGGATTGACCTATCGTTACTCCACCCTTGAAAGTTTCACGGGAGAGCGTGCGCATGGGAGCTGGCCTATTTGCGATATGGGAAATGATCATACTTTTACAATGAGAGGGTGCTTTTGATTGGCACAACATAAAATTGTCGTAGCAGGCTGCGGCGGCATGTCCAATACATGGCTGGATTACGCAGCGCAGCGGGAGAACGCCGAGATTGTCGGTCTGGTGGATATTTTCGAGGAGAGCGCCAGGAAAATGGCGGAGAAACGCGGTCTTAACGTTCCGACCTTCACCGATCTGTCCCAGGCGCTGGCGGCAACGGGAGCCAATCTTGTCTTTGATGTGACCATCCCGGCCAGCCATAAACAGATTGTCACAACCGCGATGGAAGCGGGCTGCAACGTGCTTGGCGAGAAGCCGATGGCGGAATCGTATGCCGATGCCGAGGAAATTGTCCGCATCAGCGGGCAAACAGGCAAGCGCTATGCGGTTATGCAGAACCGCCGCTACCTGAAGCAAATCCGCTCGTTCCGCGATTTGGTGGGGTCGGGGGATATTGGACAAGTAGGCTCGATTCACGCCGATTTCTTCCTGGGGCCGCATTTCGGAGGCTTCCGCGACGCGATGGACAGCCCGCTTGTTATTGATATGGCGATCCATACCTTCGATCAGGCCCGCTTCATCATCGGCGCCGACCCGGTATCGGTCTACTGCCATGAATATAACCCTCCGGGCTCCTGGTACACAGGGAACGCTTCGGCGATTTGCATTTTCGAGATGAGCGACGGTTCCGTATTCAGCTATCGCGGTTCATGGTGCGCCCAAGGCCTCGGCACCTCCTGGGAATCGGAGTGGAGAGTAACCGGCAGCAGCGGTACGGCGAAATGGGATGGCGCTAGTTTGCCGGTTGCAGAGGCTGTCGACACCAGTAAAGCACCGGAATTCTTCCTGTCGATGAAGCAGATCGAAACGGCTGTCACCTATGAAGGACGCGAAGGACACTGGGGCTGCCTGGACGAAATGTTTAATGCCCTGGAGCAGGGCCGTCCGGCGGAGACCGATTGCTTGGATAACATCAAGAGCGTGGCGATGGTATTCGGCGCGGTTGAGAGTGCAAGGACGGGGAAGAAAGTACAGCTGTAGGCTGGATGGACAGGATTTATTTGCTGGAAGGGGCTGCCCGATTGCCATGTGAATGGCGGGGCGGCTCCTTTTTCTATGACAGCTGGCGATCTCGACTGTTATAAGTATCATTGTATTACCGGTACTGGCATATCCCATCCAGAGAATGTTATGATATTGAGGATTAGGTAAACAGGCAGATACATAGACACAGCAAAAATTATGATCGTTAAAGATGAGCTTATGACGTATTCAAAAGGAGTGAATGGAGTGTTCCGTTATTATTGTATAGCTGTCGGAGTTATTATCGTGGACCATGTGGTCAAATGGCTTGTATCCATGTATATGACAATCGGACAACAAATACCTGTTATACCCGGAGTTTTTGGACTCGCCTCGATACGAAACAAGGGAGCTGCATTCAGCATACTGGAAGGCCAATTGGGATTTTTCATAGCCGTAACCTCCTTGGTTATTATCGGAATCATGATCTATTTGCACAGGGTATACCGGGAGAATCAGTTTCTATCTTATGGATTAGCCCTCGTTCTAGGCGGTGCGTTGGGTAATTATATCGATCGTGTCTTTAAGGGAGAAGTCGTGGATATGCTCCAGGTTCATTTTTTTAATTTCCCTATTTTTAATGTTGCTGATTCCTTGCTGTGCATAGGAGTCGCTATGATTGCGATTGATTCCTTGAGAGCCTCGCGAAAGGACAGAACGGGTATAGTTTCGCCGGAATCTTAAGCGAATTGCTGAAGCGGGGTAATCCACAGATTATCGTGATGTAAACGAAGCTAGGTAACTCAGATTAAAATTGAAATGCAAAAGAAAAGGGGCTTCCGGAAATAATCCGGGAGCCCCTTTTTTAGTATGGAAAGATGAAACCGACCGCTGTTATCGCAGATTCGGTATTTCGACCTCAGGCGAAACATCCGCTTCGTAATCAACCCCGTCCGCTTGAAAGCCGAACAGCTGGAAGAACTCCTTCCGGTATCCTTCGAGATCCGACAGCTCATAAATATTATCGGTAGTCAGCTCTTCCCAGATCCTCGCGACCTCCGCCTGCACATCATCACGCATTTCCCAGTCGTCGATGCGAATGCGTCCAACCTCATCCAGTTCCATTCCGTTCGAAGTATAAAGTCTGTCCGCGAACAAGCGATAGGCCTGCTCAATCGTGCCTTCGTGCATCCCTTTTTCCTTCATCACCTTGTACAAGGCAGAGATATAGAGAGGAACTACAGGGATGGCCGAGCTGGATTGGGTAACCAGTGCCTTGCATACCGATACGTAGGCATGTCCGCCCCGTTCGCCGAGCTGCTCGTTGAGGCGGTGACCCGTTGCTTCCAGATCGTCCTTGGCCCGGCCGATAGTGCCTTCCCGGTAGACTGCCTGCGTCAGTTCAGGGCCGATGTAGGAATAAGCGACCGTCGTTGCGCCGTCGGCAAGAGCGCCCGCATCCAGCAGCGCATCAATCCAGAGCTGCCAATCTTCGCCGCCCATAACGGCAACGGTGTTGTCAATATCTTCGTCGGTTGCAGGATCAATGGTGATGGAGCTTACCGTGCCATTGTGGAAATTAACCGTTTTGTTCGTGTATGGCTTGCCGATCGGTTTCAAGGTGGAATTGAACACCTCACCGGTTTTCGGATGAATCCGTCTGGCCGATGCTACGCTGTAGACCACCAGGTCGACTTGACCCAGCTCCGTGCGGATCACGTCGACGGTTTTGGCTTTGGTCTCATCGGCAAAGGCGTCGCCGGTGACGCTGAAGGACTTGAGGCCGGCTTCCTGCGCGGCCTTCTCGAAGGCTGCCGAGTTGTACCAGCCGGCAGTAGCCGTGCGGTTGTCGGTGGCTGCGCCTTGACGGTAAACACCGACCGTATTGGCTCCACCGCCGAAAGCGGCGACAATTCGGGAGGACAAGCCGTACCCGGTCGAAGCGCCAATGACCAGCACATTCTTGAAGCCGCTCACCGCAGGCTGGGCTTTGACATAATCAATCTGCTGCCTCACCTGGCTCGCACAGCCCTCCGGATGAGCCGTTGTACAAATAAATCCCCGTGTTCTCGGTTTAATAATCATTATGTAAATTCCTTTCTTCGATCAGAGTGGATAGTGCATGGGGCGTTAAAAGATGTAAGAGATCATCTTTTATATTTTAATGATTTTTTGGGGAAATGGGAAGCGGGGAATGGGAATACCGATGTAGCAATATTGCACTTTAGGTTTCTTAGCTACTCAAGGAGGGAAAATGGAACGTTTCGATTTGATTTATAATAAAACAACCGATTTCGACAAAAAAAGATACATTGGGCATGTAAAGATTCACTTACAACGACTACTATAGCATTATGTCCTTCACACACAAAGTAATATAAATACCCCTAATCCCACACAGATGACCCCAGTCAACAAATGTTTAATTTTAAGACTAGTAAGAAGTCTCTTCAGTTCTGCAATGAAATTGTTGAATGTATGGTAAGCCAATTTGGCATATCTATAGAGGAAGCTGTTGGTAGAATAAATCGGATATGGGGTGGACTTGAACTCACTTCAGAATACGATATGATCTATCATGAGACTGTTGAATTTTGGGTAATTGATATTTATTACGGTCACGATTCTAGATGGTGGGCAAGAGAAAATGATCCTTCTCTCCGATCACTACCATTCCCATAATTATAAAGCAAGTTGAAACGAAATAGAAAAATTTCACAAAATCGAATGGAACAAAAAAATATTCCACATGTTGATACTAAGAATGCGGCTCATACTGGATTTGATTTCGTACTCTTGGAAGCCACATGATCGGTATAAAGACATTGATTTACTTGAGACTATCAGTGTTAATCGATAATTAATGGGAAAGGATTTATTGTATCTGATTAAGATACCTGAATTCTCTTATCAATAAATAATAATAGACCAGGAGGAAACAACCGACTGCTGGAAAAGCCGAACCCACAAACAAGCCCCAAGAACCATCCTCAATGGTTCTTGGGGCTTCCTTATTCCCGCTCCTAATCATTGCTGTCCATCACCAGAACCCCTGGCTTCGCGGTCGAGTCCCTAATGACCAGCTTCGGCGGGAAGAACAGCTTCTGGGTATGCTGCTCGGGATTCTCCATGACGGAGATGAGCAGCTTGGCGGCCTCCTGGCCGAGCACATTTTCTTCCTGGCTGATGAAGGTCGGCCTGACGCTGTGGAATTCAGAGAGCTCGAAGTCGTCGAAGAAAATAAGGGATAAGTCCTGCGGAATGCGGATGCCCATCTCGGAAGCGAGCTTGATGACCTGCAGGCCAATGCCCGGATTGATCGCGAAAATGGCCGTTATTTCAGGATTCCGGTCCAGGAATGACCTGATTTTCTTGATAATCGGTATTGGCTCGCCGAGCTCGATGTCGACATACCGGTAACGGTGGTCGATGGGGATATTATGCTCCGCCAGCGCTCTCTCGTAGCCGGTCAAGCGGTCCTCGACGCTGCTCGTGCCGGCAATGGTCGTGGATAGAAAGCCGATATTGCGGTGGCCAAGCGAGATCAGATGGTTAACGCCGTCCTGGGCCCCCTTGATATTATCCGGGCACACGCAGTTCGTGTCGATTCCCCGCAAATATCGATCCATTACGACAAGCGGGAACGAATCCAGGGTAAGCTGCAAAATTTCCCGATTATACGACTCGCCGTCGACAGGATACACGATCATGCCGGCTACATCGCGTTCAACCATCTCCCGGATGATGCGTTCTTCCTTCTCGACGGAATTCTCCGTATTGCAAAGCAGGAGGGAATATCCCGCCCGCGAGAGGATATGCTCGGCACCATTCAGTAACAGCGCGTTATGCTGGTTGTTGATGAAAGGAAGCAGCAGCACCACTGATCTCTTCTCCGAAAAGCGGACAGACACTATATCCGCAGCGGCTTCTGCGTCCGGCTCGGATACGAACGTGCCCTTCCCCTGCACCCGGTAAATGACACCCTGCTCGACCAGATCGGACATCGCCTTCTTGACGGTGATCCGGCTTACGGAGAACTGCTTGGTCAGTTCGTTCTCCGACGGAAGCCTGTCATGGGTCTTCCAATGCCCCTCCTGAATCTCCGATAAAAGATGCTGCTTGATCTGCTCGTAGAGCGATAAATGTTGAACGGTTTTCTCCATTTTGTAACCTCATGTCATATTTTGCTTGTTATATATCATCTTATAGTTTGATATATAATTTGTAAAGGTTGCCAGAGTACTAGGAGATTAGACTGCGCAAATAGTTAGAAAATTGAGAAAACGATACGAAACGGAACATTGAGGGCGATATTGCCTCGATTTTAAGCAAATATGGACCCTAAACCATCATTTACAACACGTTACTTGTAATGATATCATCCATACCAAGATCATGAATAACCGCCATATAACATGACAATATGATTCAATCATACCAACTGGCCAATCCGAAGCATACGCCTCAGTCTTATCCTCACAGATAGCAGTCTTCAACCTTTTGTAAGCGTACCCATACTCAGATTTTCACATCCCCCGACAATGAAAAGGGGCACTATTAACAGCAATTTTGTAAGCGCATTCTTAAAACCGATGAAAATTCCCAACCTGGGAGATTTCATAAATTAAACCGGTTTCGAACAACAGGGGGGCTGCCGCGTTTGTTAACCAAACCTATCGAAGGAGGACGAACATGAATCGGGAGATGACGGAAAAGAAACGATTGCAGAAGGTTGGGTTGTTGGCTCTGGTAACAGTCATGCTGCTTGGTCTGATCGTTGGCTGCACACAGAATAATAATTCCGGACCGCCAGCCGGGGGAAATACGAATGGGGCTGCAGCTGAAGACAACGGCGATAACGGGGGCAGCAGCAGCGATACGGAACCGCTTAAATTCTCTTATTCAAGACCGACATGGGGGCCGGCCACCTATACCAAGGGCGGCGCTTATGAGAAGGAATTATTCAAGCAGGGCAATGTAGACATTGATGTTAGAATCATTCCCGTCGTGGACTACGATGCGACGATCAAGACAACCGCAGCAGGCGGCAATATGCCTGACGTCATCTGGGGCAAGGGGCCGGTCGATCCGTTCTGGAAGGATATGCAGGATCAGGGCGGTTTCCTGAAAATCAATGAATATCTGGATCAGTTCCCCGCCGTCAAGGATGCCGTGCCTGCAGGCATCTGGGATAAAATGGCGGATGACAAAGGCGATATTTATTTTATCCCGAATCTGATCTATCCGATTGTCCCGTTCTTTATTAACTATCGTGCGGATATATTCGAGGAGCTTGGAATAGCAGAGCCTACCTCTGTAGCCGAGCTCGAGGCGGCACTGGAGAAAATCAAGGCGAGCGGCAAAGGGATTGTGCCCATGACGCATGGGAACACGATTCCATTCTGGGCAGCCAAGGATCTGGGCACATCATTCGGCACAACCTCCGGGTGGGCGCCTTCCAAAGAGGATCCGAACAAGATCGTCCCTCCGGAAATGCAGGAGGAGCATCTGGATTTCAAATTCTGGCTGCAGGATCTGAAGAAACGCGGATTGTTCGACGAGGAAGCCGGCGTCAATCCTGATGCTTCCTTCGGGGAGACGAAATTTAAAGCCGGGCGTGCAGCAGTCATTCTTGGCGGAAATCTTCAATCGCTTTATATCGATCTGAAGAAGAATGAGCCTAATGCAGACATCAAGATCATGCCTCCTTTGACCGGACCGGATGGCCAGCAGGGCGGAACGCGCGTCGTGTTTCCGCAGGACAGGGGGTTCTACGTCAATGTGAAGGCGAAGGATAAGGCAGCGAAATTTTTTGAATTTCTGAATTGGTCCTTAACTACGGGGTCCGACTTCAGAAGATACGGCATTGAAGGCAAGACCTATACGGTAGATCCGGAAGGAAGAAAAGTGCCGATTCCGGATGAAGAGCGGGAAGCCGACTATAAAGCCGCCCAGATCGAACCGCTGAAGTTCCTCGACCCGATGAGCGAGAAGCTGGACTGGGAAGCGCAGGAGCTGAACTTCATCGGAGCAGGGATTCAGGATAAGTTCGAATATTTCAAGAGCATGTTCGAGAAATATGCGGCGACGCCTTATAACGACTTCAAGGATCCAACGGTAATGTCACCGACCAACGCGGAAATCGGCCCTCAGATCTGGGAGGACTATATGGCCAAGGTGGACGGGAGTATTTTGACCGATATGAATCTTACCAAGGAAGCGTACAAGGAAGCCCGCCAGAAATGGCTGGATGCGGGTCAGCAGAAAATCATCGATGAGTTCAATGAACTGCAAACGAATAAGTCGGAACCGAATTATGTAGATTAATGGGCCGGAACTTCTGGAATAGGCAGCAGCTGCGGGCCTGTTCCAGAACATTTCCGGCATGTCCGCAAGAAGGAAAGGAATGATTTCATGAGGGCGAAATCCGTCTATGCTCCTAATAGGCTGGGTACACGGATTTGGAAGTCGCGGTTTATATACCTTCTGATTCTGCCGACCATTGTTTATTTTGCCATCTTTACTTACGCGCCCTTCTACGGTATTACGATTGCATTCAAGGATTTTAAAATCATTGCGGGCATCATGGACAGCCCATGGGTCGGCTTTAAACATTTTGAAGCGATGTTCACATCGGATAAATTTCCGGAGCTGCTCAAGAATACGGTCATTATCAGCTTGTACCGTCTTCTATTCGGCTTTCCGGTTCCGATCCTGTTCGCTTTGCTGCTGAATGAAGTGAGAAGCTTCTGGTTCAAGCGCTCCATCCAGACGATCACGTATTTCCCGCACTTTCTCTCTTGGGTTGTGTTCGCGGGGGTCATCTACAATTTCATCGGGCCAAGCGGAATCATCAATCTCGTGCTGACGAACATGGGGCTGGAGAAGTTCAATTTCACCACCAATCCCGACGTGTTCCGCACAATTATTGTCATTACGGCCATTCTGAAAGAATTCGGATGGGGCGCGATCATTTATTTGGCAGCCCTGGCAGGCATCGACTCGCAGCAGTATGAAGCGGCCAAGATCGACGGCGCCGGCAAACTGAGGCAGATCTGGCATGTGACCCTGCCGGGAATCAGGCCGATTATCGCCCTGCTCTTCTGCCTGCAGCTGGCAGGCATCCTGGATGCCGGTTTCGATCAGATCTTCATGTTCCTCAATCCTGCTCTGTACGACGTCGGAGATATCATTGATACGTATGTGTACCGGTTGGGCATTTTGCAGGCCCAATTCGAGCTCGCGACTGCAGTCGGTTTATTCAAAGGCATCATCGGCATGATCCTCATCATTACGGCCAATACGATCATTCGCAGGATGGGGGAGAAATCGCTATGGTAGATCAAACCGCCGAATCAGCGCAGCCCGTCAAGGAGCTGGACTTAAACGGGAGAAGCAGAAGCCTGGACGCGAATCCGTGGTGGGCGCAAGGTCTCATCTATCTCATCCTTATCGCATCGGGCCTGATTACCTTGATGCCGATGGTTAACGTGTGGGCGATTTCCTTCAGCGAAGCGCATGAAATCTACAAAAACCCGATGATGCTGTGGCCCAAATCATTCACGCTCGAATCGTACAAATATATTTTCAACACGGAGGTTCTGTTAAAGGCATTCAGCATCACGGTGTTCGTTACCGTGGTGGGGACCTTCCTGAATCTCGTGTTTACAGCAACCGGCGCGTACGGGCTGTCGAAGACGCATATTCCGGGCCACCGGATACTGCTGTGGATCGTGATCATTCCGATGCTGTTCGGGGCTGGCCTGATCCCGATGTACATTTTGCTCAAAAATATCGGGCTGCTCAACAGCATCTGGGTGCTTATAATCCCGCAGCTGGTCGCTCCCTTCAACCTGATACTGATGCGCAACTTCTTCTGGAGCATCCCGGAAAGTCTGGAGGAATCCGCCCGGATCGACGGTGCCTCGGATCTGCGTGTATTATGGAGCATCATTCTGCCCCTGTCCAAGCCGGTCATAGCGACGGTGGGTCTGTTCTACGCGGTAGCGCACTGGAATGATTTCTTCTCGGGTCTGTTCTTCATCAGCGATAACAGCAAATGGCCGCTTCAGATGGTGCTGCGCTCCATCATTATCGATTTCAATATGCTGAATATGGGAGCACAGGATACAAGCACGCTGAATGATTCGAGCCGGCTGATCGTCCAGCCGGAGAATATTAAGGCGGCAACCATTATTTTCGCGATCGTTCCGATTCTGATCGTGTATCCCTTCCTGCAGAAATATTTTGTCAAAGGCATCATGCTCGGCTCCGTCAAAGGTTAATCCATCATTCCCACATTTGAATCTCAACACATGAAAGAGAGGTTAGTGAATTATGACTGTAACCGCCTATCAAACGACAAAAGAGGAAATTCTGGCGCATTACAAGGAGAATGGCTTCGCCGTCATCCCGAATGCTTTGTCACAGGAGGAGCTTGACTACTTGAACGGCATGGTCGAGGCTTCGCTGAAGGAATCGCCTGAACTGTGGCATAAGCCGATGGAAGGCGCTGTCGGCACAGGCAGCTTTCTCGGGAAGCATCCGCTGGAGATGGATAAGTTCATCCGCCACCCGAAAATTTTTCCATTGATTCAGGAGGTGCTGCTCGGCGAAGCCCGCTTCGCCCAATTCGACTTCCGGGATGTATCGGTTGACCGGGCGAGCAGCAGCGAGATGAAATTCCACCGCGATATCAGCTATTACGGCACGATGGGAGGGATGATCTACGATCCCGAAAATCCCTATATCAGCACGTTCACCTGCGTCATCTATTATTTGTCGGATGTCCATGAATGCTGCCCGGCCTTCTGCCTGGTCCCGAACAGCCATATGTACAGCTCTCTGGATGAAGCGAAGGAGAAGCAGGGAAGTGAATATCAGGAGGTTCCGATCCGGGGCAAAGCGGGAACTGCGGTGCTGTATAATATTACAACCTATCACACCCGCAAAGGGGGAAGGGACGACTGCACGCATGGCCGGCGGACGATGCATAATTATCATTCCCGCGCATCGAGCTACCCTCTGACGAACTGGGCGACAGTGCCGGAGGTGTTGGCGATGAGCGAGGACCACGATACCCGCCTGTTCTACTCGCAGTGGACGCCCAATCAAATCAAGTTTGCGCGAGATACCTATACGCAGCCGGTTCCGCCTTATTATCCGGTAGATAAACTCAAGTAGCGGCTGCTTCGAAAGGAGAATTAAGGTGACGAAAATCAAACGGATCCGGCTGATTCGGACGCGCCACGATGCAAGCTGGTCGATCGTGAAGGTCGAGACGGATCAGGATGGACTGTATGGAATCGGATCGGCGAATGATTATTTCAATCCGGGCGCCGTAGCTGCGGTTATCGAGGAGCTGCTGGCGCCGACGCTGATCGGCCGCGATGCCGGGGCGATCGAGGATATTTGGCAGTCCATGTACCAAAGCGGTTATTGGCGCAACGGTTCGGCACTTATGACTGCCATTGGCGCCATCGATATGGCGCTGTGGGATATTAAAGGCAAGGAAGCGGGCATGCCGGTGTACCGGCTGCTCGGCGGTCAATGCCGTCCGGCGGTTCCCTGTTACGCGCATGCAAGCGGAAGGGATATCTCCGAGCTGACGGAGAGCATTACCCGCTACAGGGAGGAGGGCTATTCGGTGGTCCGCTGCCAGCTCGGCAGCTATGGCGGGGGAGGCTTCATCTCCGCCGATCAGGCGAAGCGGCCGACGAATGCCTGGCCGGCCAAGGTTATTTTCGATGAAGAGGCTTATCTGGAAGCGATTCCCAATATGTTTGAGCAGCTCCGCGGACATTTTGGTCCGGATGCCAAATTCACGCATGATGTGCATGAGCATCTCAGCCCTCAGGGGGCGGTCATGCTGTCCAAGCGGCTGGAGCCTTACCGCTTGTTCTTCCTGGAGGATGTGCTCCCGCCCGAGCAGATCGCCTGGTTCCGTTCGATCCGGCAACAGAGCACGACGCCGCAGGCGATGGGGGAGCTGTTCACAAGCCCCCATGAATGGATACCGCTTATCCAGGAGCGGCTGATCGATTATATCCGGGTCCGCGTGTCCAAGGGCGGCGGCATATCGGCCTGCCGCAAGCTCGCGGCTTTCGCGGAAGCGCACGGCGTCCGCACGGCCTGGCAGGAAGGCGGGGATAACGATCCGGTGAACCAGGCGGCGGCCATGCATCTGGATATGGCGGTCTGGAACTTCGGTATCCAGGAAGATAATGCGTTCAGAGCAGAGGAGCTTGATGCGTTTCCCGGTCATGCAGTACTTAAGGGTGGCCACCTCTACGCCAATGAACGCCCTGGGCTGGGCGTCGATATCGATGAAGAGAAGGCGGCGAAGCTCGTAAATCCCGAGCTGCAAACCCGCATGTACCATAAGCCGTACCCGATAGACCGCAAGGCGGACGGCACCATTGTCAGGCCTTAATCGCAATCAGCTGCCCAAACGTAAATAACCGTTAACCGTACAGAGCGCTTGGAGTTCCCTTAATAAGGAGCTTCTGGCGCTCTTTTTTCGTGCCCTTTCCAGCCTGTTCCAGCTCTGCCGATCCCCTAACATCTGTAATTGACGACCCTATATCCATATGAGAGAATGAGGTGCTTAAATCGGAAAAAGGAATGGTGAACCATGTACCGGTTGCTAATTACAGATGATGAGCCGATTATCGCGGACGGATTATTCGAGATGTTCGGCGAGCACACGGAAACCGTCGAGCTTGAATTGTACCGTGCTTACTCGGGCGAAGAAGCGTTGCAGCGGCTTAACAATACCCAGATCGATATTCTGCTGACGGATATTCATATGCCGGAAATTTCCGGTCTTGAGGTGCTGAAGCATGCCAAAGCGACCTGGCCGCACTGCAAGGTCATTATGCTCACGGGCTATAACGAATTCAAATATATTCAAGAGGCCGTTCGCGGAGGAAGCATCGATTACGTGCTCAAGACCGAAGGCGATGCCAAGATCCTGCAAGCGGTGCAGCGGGCCTGCCGGGAGCTGGACGAGGAATGGAAGCTGAATGATTTGATTCTCAAGGCAAAAGGCAGCATGAGCGTCGCCCTCCCCATGCTCAGGAAGGTGTATCTGACCGGACTGCTGGAAGGGGCGCGGACCGCTGCCGATGTGACCCCGCGCAATTTGGAGCAGCTGGAGATTCCGCTGTTGACAGACCGTCCCGTTCTGCTTGTGACCGGCAAGGTTGACAAGTGGCAGCCGGAGCTTTCCTTATCCGACAAGGAACTGCTGCTGTTTGCGATTAACAATATTGCCGAGGAATATCTGGCGCCGAAATTTCTTATTGTGCAGGTGAAGTATGAAAGCGATCAATGGGTGTGGCTGCTGCAATCCAGGGAACCGCAGGACGCTGACGGCCTGTGCCGCTTGATCCGCGGGATTCTGGAAATGACGCAAAAGCAGAGCTATCAACTGTTGAAAGTAAGCGCTTCCTTCTTGATCGGGGAACGGGAAATCCAGTGGGATCAGCTGACCGGGGCTTATTTTCGCATGAAATGGCAGATCAATTACGGCATCGGCATGGGCCGCGAGATGATGCTCTCCGAGTACAGCGAGCCGTCTCATAGCGATGGAGCTCCGGGCAAAAATCAATTTTACGCCCCTGCGCTCAAGCAGCTGGAGGCTTATCTCGAGAGCGGCCAGCAGGAGAAATTCCGTGAAGCGATGGCGGCTTTTCTGACCGGGCTGACAGAGAATACGGACGGGAATACGTACACAATGCAGGAGATTTTTCTCGCGCTTTCCTCCACCTTCATGACATGCATCAACCGCTCCGGCTTAAGCCGGGACATTGGCAGGCAGATCGATCTGGGCCGCTGCGTGGAATACAAATCCTTTCCGGACTGGAAGAGCGTGGCCGATTATTTTCTCCAGCTGGCTGCGCATTATTTTGAGCTGCGCAATCAATCCGAATTCTCCCCGTACCGCGATGTGGTGCAGACGATTGAGGATTATGTGCATCGCCATATCGCCGAGGACTTGTCGCTGACCCGTATGGCGGAGATTGTTTATTTGAACCCCTATTACCTGTCCCGGCTGTACAAGAAGCTGACCGGCGTTTCCCTGACCGATTACGTGATTCATGTGAGAATCGAACGGGCCAAGGAGCTGCTCAGAGGAACCAACCGCAAGGTGCATGATATTGCCCTGGCCGTCGGCTTTGAATCCTCCGCCTATTTCACCCGTTTCTTCAAGCGGCTGACCCGGATGACGCCTGTCGAATACCGGGAGAAATCCGTCTGAGAGGCATTCAAAAAGCCCGGTGAAAAGGACATGCTGCGCATACGGAAACGTCTTCCGATACTCGCAAGTGCTACAAGCATGTCTATCGCTTGTCACTTGTCGAGATCGCTGTTGTACCCCTGAATTTTTGAATTTGAATACCTTTGGTGCAAAGCGATCCACAATAAACAACGTGAATCGCTTTGTCACCTTTTATCGGTTAAATTCGGGGTACAAAGGTCGTAAGTGGATGCTTACGAAGCAGCTTTCTAGCGAAAGCTTTCAGCTTACGCTTCTCCAGACTATTTCCGCCTGCTCCGCCTATTATTCACCGGACTTCTAAAAGCCGCTTTTTGAAAGCTCATTTTGAATATGTGGAGGGGCCGTATGTTACTTGTCAAACGCCGATTCAAGCTGACCATCTATCCGAAGATCGTCTTCGTCTTCCTGCTGGTCATCGTCCCGCTTTGCACGCTCAGCTTGTTTATTAACCAGAAGGGAAAGGAGAGCGTGCGCGAGGAGCTGTCCAAACAGATGGAAGCCAGTGTTCAGAAATTCATGGACTCGTTCAGCACGGAGATCGACCGGATGAGCAAGCATCAGCGGGAGTTTATTGACGACAAGGATTTGCAAAGCATCAGCTTCGGCGGTTCCGTGCTGGACAGCTACGAGATGACCCAGCGTATTCTGAAAATCCAGGAAAAGCTGTCGATGATCCAGATTTCCAGCGCCCTGATCAGTAAAGTAAGCGCCTATATTCCAACCATTAACCGGGTGATTTCCTCGCAAAATATAATAGCCGATCTGCCGGCGGACGAATACGGCATGGTGGTGAAAGCTTCCGCTACAGGGGGAGCGGCTATTGTGGAATGGCAGAGCCGCCTGTTTATTGTCTTATCCTATCCCTATTACGGCTTCTATGACAAAGAACCGTCCTACGCGCTCAGCATCGAGCTGAACGTCGATACGATCAGGCATGAGCTGTCGCAGTTCTCCACCTACGGGAACGGGGGAGCGATTCTCTGGAACCGCAACCAGAACTGGTCGCTGGCCAGCGGCACGGACAATACTCTGAATGAAGCGATCCAGGCCTCCTATGAACCTCCGGAAAGCAAGCTGGGCGTCTATCCCTACCATTACGACAATGACCGCTATCTGATTTCCTACCGGACCGGGGCGGAGAAGGATCTGTCGCTTGCCGTCTATGTGCCGGAGGAAGAGGTGCTGGGGAAGCTGTCCGCTTACGGCAGCTGGTTCTGGATGCTTTCCATTATTTCGATCGTCGTTATTTTCATATTCTCGGCCTGGATTTATCGGGTGATTCACCGTCCGATGAGCCATCTCGTCCATTCTCTGCGCAAGGTGGAGAAAGGGGTCCTGGAGAAAATGCCGGTCACCAGGAGAGGCGACGAATTCTCCTATCTCTATACGCAGTTCAATTCCATGGTCGATCAGCTCAAGGTGCTGATTCATGAGGTCTACGAACAGAAGATCCGCTCGCAGAGCTCGGAGCTCAAGCAGCTCCAGTCCCAGATTAACCCCCATTTCCTGTACAACACGTATTTTACGCTTTACCGGCTAGCCAAGATGCATGATATCGACAAGGTGATCCTGTTCTGCGAGCATTTGGGCGAGTATTTTCAATATATTACCCGCGGCGCGGCCGAGCAGGTTCCGATGACGATGGAGCTTGGGCATGCCAAGTCCTATACGGATATTCAGGGCATCCGGTTCTCCAGCCGCATCGAGGTGGAATTCGACCCGCTGCCGGAGGACGTGGCTGACCTGCCGGTGCCGCGGCTGTTCCTGCAGCCGGTTTTGGAGAATGCGTACAACCATGGGCTCGAGCATGTTGTTCGCAACGGAAGGATCGCGGTATCCTTCGAGGCGAATGAGGCAAGCTTTATCATTCGCGTTGAGGACAGCGGCAGGGCGCCGGATGATGCCGGCATGGAGGAGCTCCGGCGCAAGCTTCGCGTCCGCGACGATCAGATGGAAACGACGGGACTGATTAATGTGCACCGCCGCATTCAGCTTGTCTTCGGCCAGGAGAGCGGCATTACCCTGGAGCGAAGCGCTCTCGGGGGACTGAAGGTAACGATATTGATAATTCGCGGCCCCAAGAAGTCATAAGAAGTCAACATATGTGCAATTGTGAATCTGTCCGTTTGCCGCCGTATTCCGCATAATGGGAGATGTAGAACAATACAGGATCCGACAGGGGGATTAACATTGAAAAGCGCAAAGAGGTTCAAGGGAACGCTTGCAGTCCTGCTCGCTTGTATGATGGTATTGATAGCGGCTTGCTCGAACAACGGCACAAACAATCAAGAGGGAGCAGCTGCCCCGCCAAGCGGGGAAGAGAATACCGGCAACGCCGAAGCGACTCCTCCGGCAGATCCCATGGCCAAATACGACCCGCCCATTGAATTGACAACGGTTGCATTCCAGATGGAGAACCCGGTCTATCCCCAAGGGGACGATATTGACCACAATGTATGGAGAAGGGAATACGAGGCCCAGCTCGGCATTAAAGTGAAGAACCTGTGGGTGGCCAGCAGCTCTCCCGAGGTCAGAGACCAGAAGATGAGCGTGGCGATTGCCTCGGGCAATCTGCCGGACATCATGGACGTGTCGGCGCGTGAGCTGCAGATGATGATCGACGCCGATATGGTCGAGGATCTGACCGACGTATTCGATCAATATGCTTCGGATGCCGTGAAGGCCAACCTGAATTCCAATAACGGCATTATGATGCAGGCAGCCACCAGCAATGGCAAATTGATGGCCATTCCCAATACGACCTCGGGCGGAGGCACCGATGGAGCGCAGCTGGTGTGGGTCAGGACGGATTGGCTGGAGAAGTTGAATCTTGATCCGCCGAAAACGATGGAGGATGTCATCAACATCGCGCGCGCTTTTACGAATGACGATCCCGACGGCAACAACAAGAAGGACACGTTCGGACTTGCCATCGGCAAGAATGTATATGACGGATTTGCAGGCGTAGAAGGCTTCTTCGCCGGCTATCATGCTTACCCGTACAGTACGGATGTGACGATGTGGCAGAAGGATGAAGCGACGGGCCAGCTGGTCTACAGCAGCATCCAGCCGCAGGTCAAGGAAGGGCTGATTGCTCTGAACAGCATGTTCAAGGAAGGCTTGATCGATCCGGAATTCGCCGTCAAGGACGGTACGAAGGTTGCAGAATCGGAAACCTCTGGCAAGATTGGCCTGCATTTCGGTCAATTCTGGAACGCTTCCTGGCCGCTCAACGATCTGAAGCAGCGCGACAAGAATGCCGAATGGATGCCGTATCCGCTTGTATCGGTTGACGACCAGCCAGCCAAGGCGTATATTCCACAGCCGGTACCGGCCCATTTCTACGTCGTCAAGAAAGGCACGGAGCATAAAGAAGCGATCGTCAAGATGCTGAATTTCTACTACGAGAAGATTTACGGCGAAAATGCCGAATCCTCCAAATATCATACGATTACGGAAGGCGACAAGAAAATTCCGGTATTCGGCGGCGCAGTGATCCAGACGTTCACGATGGATACCAACATCAACGCGCATGAGCTGGTGACCGAGGCTTTGAAAACCGGCGACACCTCCAAGCTGAACGAGGAGTTCAAAGGCTACTATGACCAGATGAAGGAAGCTACGGCGGGCACGAATTTTACAGGCTGGTATTTGAACCCGATCTTCGGCGAGAACGGCGCGTATGCCATACTCAAAACCTACAACGAGAACGACCGGGTCGTATCCAATGCCTTTTACGGGACGCCTACGCCAACGATGGTCGAGAAGGGCTCATTCCTTAAACAGCAGGAATTCGAAACCTTCATCAAAATCATCATGGGAGCCGCCTCGCCGGATGCGTTCGATAAATTCGTCGGGGACTGGAAGCAGCTTGGCGGGGATCAAATCACCCAAGAAGTCAATGAGTGGTATGCAGCAAGCGATGCCAAATAAGATCAGGCTGCTCGAAGGGGAGGGTCATCCCTCTCCTTATTGCTTTGGACAGGAGGACCGAATATGAAAATTCCGCAGTGGAAAAAAGAGCTGCCGCTTCATCTCATGGTATGGCCGGCTCTCGCACTAGTGCTCGTATACAGCTACGGCCCGATGCTGGGCATCATTATCGCTTTCCAGAAATATTATCCGACGCTCGGCTTCCTGAAATCGGAGTGGGTCGGTTGGGACAACTTCGAGTACCTGTTCCATCTGCCTAATATCTGGAGCGTTGTGGGCAATACCCTGTATATTTCCGCGATGAAAATCATTGCTGGACAGGTTGTTCCGATTGCGGCGGCGCTTGCGCTCAACGAAATCCGCGTACGCAAGTTCAAGCGTTCCGTACAGACGCTCGTTTATTTGCCCCACTTCCTGTCCTGGGTCATTCTGGGCGGAATCATGATTGATCTGCTGTCCCCTTCAACAGGGATCATCAATCAGGTCATGGGAATGTTCGGTCTTAAGCCGGTCTTCTTCCTGGCCGACAACAACTGGTTTCCGTTCGTCCTTGTGATCTCGGACGTATGGAAGGAATTTGGCTTCAGCACCATCGTCTACCTGGCTGCCTTGACCGGCATTAATCCCGCTCTCTATGAAGCGGCTGTCATGGACGGCGCCAACCGGAGAAGACAGACCTGGCATATTACGCTGCCTGGAATGATGCCTGTCGTAATTCTGCTCGCTACGCTGAGCATGGGCAATGTGCTCAATGCCGGCTTCGATCAGGTATTCAATCTGTACAGCACGGTCGTATACGAATCCGGAGATATTATCGATACCTTCGTTTACCGGCTGGGGCTGCTGGACTATCAATACAGCGTCGCGACAGCCGTGGGACTGTTTAAATCCATTGTTTCCCTTATTTTCATAGCGGGGTCTTACTTTCTCGCTTTCCGGTTCGCCAACTATCGTATTTTCTAGCAGCAAAGGGAGGGGTGCGACTTGGTTGAGAACAAGACGCTCAGTCAAAGAATTTTTACAATCGGCAACTATACCGCACTAAGCCTGCTGGCGCTGCTTTGCATATTTCCGCTGGTCCATATTCTGGCCATCTCATTCAGCTCCAGCAGTGCGGCCACGGCGGGCCAGGTCGGTTTGTGGCCGGTCGATTTTACGGTCAAATCCTATTCGTTCGTCGTCAATGAGCCGGCTTTCCTCAAATCCTTCATTGTGACGCTGAAGCGGGTGGCGCTGGGCGTATCCTTGAATATGCTGCTGGGCGTACTGGTCGCCTATGCCCTGTCCAAGGAGGTCCGGGAATTCCGCTTTCGCACCGTCTATGTATGGACCTTCGTCATTACGATGCTGTTCAATGGCGGACTTATTCCAACGTACGTGATTGTGCAGAAGACGGGTCTGATCGACTCGATATGGGCCTTGGTTATCCCGAGCGCAGTCAATGTGTTCAACATTATTCTCATTCTGAATTTCTTCCGCGGACTGCCGAAGGAGCTGCTGGAGGCATCCTTCATCGATGGAGCTGGCCACTGGAAAACGCTGCTCAAGGTCGTCATTCCCGTATCGATGCCGGTGCTTGCTACTGTGACGCTGTTCTCCGTTGTTTTTCAGTGGAACGAGTGGTTTACGGGGCTGATTTATATGAATTCCCCGGATAATTATCCGCTGCAAAGCTATTTGCAGACCGTCATCGTGACCAAGGATTTCAGCCGTCTGACAGTCACCGATCTGACCCTGCTGGGCCAGGTGTCGAACCGGACGGTCAAAGCGGCGCAAATCTTCCTCGGAACGCTGCCGATCCTTCTGGTTTACCCGTTTCTGCAGCGGTTTTTCATCAGCGGCATTGTGATGGGAAGCGTGAAGGAGTAGCGCAGCCTGCCGGACAAGAGGACTCGAAGCAAGCGGGTTGCCTGGAGCGTGGTGCTGCCTGGCAGCCCCTTTTGCTTTGATATAGGGCAAGACCGGCAAATTGGATGGCACCGTGATACTTTAAAAGCGACAGCTAAAGTCCGGTGATTAACGGGCTGAGCAGGCGGGAGCCAGATTATTTCACTCGCATTATACAAGGGAGATGATGGATAAGAATGGAAGAGAACCGCAAATGGCAGGCCAAATGGATCTGGCCGCAGGCTTCCTCTCAGGAGAATGCCTCCGGGAATAATGAACCGCAGATTGCCTGTTTTCGCCGCAGCTTTCATGTTCCCGATAAGAATAATGTCCGATTGACCGTGAGTGTTTCGGCCGACAGCCGCTATCGCTTATGGCTGAACGGAGAAGCGGTTTCAAACGGGCCGTGCAAAGGCGACATGAATATTCATTATTATGAAGTCGTTGATGTGACAGATAAACTGTTGGACGGCCGGAACGTATGGGCCGCTCAGGTAATTCATTATGGGGGGCATTCCGGCCCGGCATCCGTATGGCGGTCGGATATGGGCAGTTTCCTGCTGGATGGCTGTCTTGAGAATAATGATGGGAATCGGCTTGAAGATGTCAGTACGGATGGACGCTGGCAGGCGCTGTGTCTGGAAGCGGGCGCTTTCGCCTTTGAGAAGGAGACGTTCACGCTGTTTATCGGCGGAGGGGAACGCGTCGACGGAGCCAAGCTGCCGATTGGCTTCGAGAACAAGGAGTTCCCGGACGGACATTGGCCCGCAGCCGTGGCGGTCAGCGATGTGCTGGACCCCATGTACGGACAACTGACCCGCTGGCAGCTGACAGAGCGGACGATTCCGCCCATGCGGGAAACCGTAAGGACATTCACCCGGATTATGCAGGGCAAATGCGGGGAACGAAGCTGGGCGGAGGGAGAATCACCCGACAGCTTGGCGGGTTTGGCGCTGCCCGCTGGAGGACGGCTCACGGTGGAGCTGGATACCTCGCGGATGACGAGCGGATTTTCGCGTGTGGCTTTTTATGGCGGGAAGGGGGCCAGGGCTTCCGTTCTGTATGCCGAGTGCTACGAGCTTCCGCCGGGCGCGGACGGTTCAAGGCGCAAGGGTGTCCGGGATCAAATGGAAGGAAAAGCGCTCTACGGCTTCGAGGATCACTATACGCTGGCTGGAAGCGGCAACGAGCCGCTGTCCTCCACCGAGATGTATGAGCCGCTTCACCGGCGCGGTTTCCGCTTCATCCGTCTGACCCTTCAGGCAGCGGATGAGCCGGTTGTTTTGGCGGGGGTCGATTATCGTCAGAGCGGCTATCCGCTGCAGGAGCTTGCCGGCTTCGACAGCTCCGATGCCACTCTTCGTCCCCTGTGGGAGATCAGCCTGAATACGCTGCGGGGCTGCATGCACGAAACCTACGAGGATACGCCTTATTATGAGCAAATGCAGTATGAGCTCGACAGCCGTCTTCAGGCTTTGTTCACGTATTCCGTCAGTGGGGATGACCGTCTGGCGCGCAAAACGATCCGTGACTTTCACAGCTCACTGCTTCCCGGCGGCATGCTGCAGAGCCGGTATCCTTCTGTTTCGAGGCAGGTTATCCCGGGATTCGCTTTGTTTTGGCTGATGATGGTTTATGACCATTACAGCCACTTCGGAGATCCTGCGCTGGTGAAGCGGTACCGTCCGGGTATGGATGCCGTTCTTGGCTGGTTCGAGGACCGCCGAGACGAGAGCGGGCTTGTCGGACAGATTCCGGAGGGCTACTGGTCGTTCGTCGATTGGACGATGGAGTGGAAGGATAATGCCGGTGCGCCGCAGGCTGGAAGGTCGGGTCCCATGACGGTATACAGCCTGATGTATGCGGATGCGCTTGTCAAAGCGGCGGAGCTGAATGAATGGACCGGGAGAAAGGATACCGGAGCGGAATACCGCGTCCGGGCGGAAACCATCCGTGAAGCGGTCCGCCGGCACTGCTGGTCAGGGGAGCGGAAGCTTTTCCGCAACGGCCCTTCCGTTGAAGCCTACAGCCAGCATGCCCAGCTATGGGCGGTTCTCTCCGGTACGGTCGAAGGGGCGGAGGCCCGGGAATTAACGGAGCGCATGCTTGACCGCAATGCGGCAGCAATGGCGAAGGTATCCAGTGCCATGTCCTACTACTTGTTCCGCACTCTTGCCAAGACGGGTCTGTACGAGAAGACTTTTGAGCTGTGGGATATCTGGCGGGAGCAGGTGGATCTGCATTTGACGGCCTGGGTGGAAGATCCCGTGTCGGAGCGCAGCGATTGTCACGCATGGGGGGCTCTGCCCTTATATGAATTCCCAGCGGAAATTCTGGGCGTCAAGCCGCTGAAGCCGGGTTTTGCGGCAATCGAAATTTCGCCTGTTGTGGGACCTCTGCGCTGGGCAAAAGGAAGCGCCTCGACTCCCCATGGGCTTGTGGAGGTGGAGTGGAGACTCGAAGCGGATCAGTTTACTATCCGGATCAACGCGCCAGCGGGCATCCCTGCAATGATCCGCATGCCTGTCGGCGAGATCCGGCATGTGGAAGATGCACGATCGCTGGAATTGGCGTGCACATATAAACGAGCAGACCTTGACAGAAATGGAGCGGACGAACAATGAATGTGGGAATTGCTTACTATCCGGAGCATCATGGCAGGGAGCAGTGGGCGGTCGATTACCGGAAGCTGATTGATGCCGGGATCACATCGATCCGGATCACGGAATTTGCCTGGTCCAGCCTGGAGCCGCAGGACGGGCAGTATGACTGGAAATGGCTGGACGACGCTATCGATTTGGCCGGCGAATCCGGCATCGGGGTAGTGCTCTGCACGCCGACGGCTTGTCCGCCGGTCTGGCTGGCAGAGAAGCATCCGGAGATTCTGCCTGTCCACAAGGATGGCCGGACAGTAGGCTTCGGCGCCCGCCAGCACCGCTCATATTTTTCGGATCAATATGTGAAATATTCGCTGCGCATCGTGGATTTGATGGCGCAGCGTTACGGCAGTCATCCGAACGTCGTCGCCTGGCAGCTTGATAATGAATTTGGCGGCGAAACCAAGTACGATTACGGAGCATGCGCGAAGCAGGCTTTTCATGCATATTTGGCCGAAAAGTATGGAACGATCGAAGCTCTGAACGACAGCTGGGGGACGGCTTTCTGGTCCCAGCATTATCACAGCTTCGGCCAGATTCCGCTGCCGGGGCCTGTAAGCTCCGATGTGATGATGTGGCATCATCCCAGTCTGGAGCTGGAGTTTGCCCGGTTCTCTTCGGACGGCATGGTTCAATTCGCGCGGCTGCAGGCACGGGCCTTAAGGCCGTATATCGGAAGGCGACCGATTACGACCAATGCCTTTATGTTCAGCTGGGGCGATAATGTCAATTGGGCGGAGATGTTTGCCGAGCTTGATGTGGCAGGCATCGATATCTATAGCAGCAAGCCTTATGAAATTGCCTTTTACTGCGATGCGAGCAGAGGGGTGCTCGCCAAGCCGTTCTGGATCATGGAGTTTGGAGCAAGCTCGCCGGAGCTGGAAGCGAAGCTTATGCTCGTTCAGGGGAGGGGCTGCGAGAGCTTCTTCCTGTTCAAGATGAAGCCTTTTCCATGGGGACAGGAGCAGTCCAGGGGCGGTCCCGAGCTGCTGACGATAACCGGGGAGCCGGGCCCGAATTATGAGGCGGTGCAGCAGTATATCATCCAGCATGGCGCAGACACAGAGCTGAGTGTGGCAAGCGGTGCAGCCCCGGCGAGGATAGGGCTGTATTATCATTTTGACAGCTCCTGGTGCTACCAGCTTTCGGTCGGAGACCGGCTGAATTACACGGATTATACGGTCAATACCGTGTACAAGACGTTATATGAGGCTCACACCGGACTGATCGATATTTTCTATTCAGCCGGTCAAATCGGTCAGCATGAGCTGATCGCCGTGCCGCTTCATACGATTTATGACCCGCTGCTGGAGAAGCGCCTGATTGCCTATGTGCACGCTGGCGGCAAGCTGATCGTGACAGCCGATCTGTTCCGTAAGGATGGCAGGAATGTCTATCTGACAGAGGTTCCGAGACTGTTCAGGGAGCTGCTCGATTGGCATGAGAACAACTTTGTCACCGATGGCATCCCGGAGCGGCGGGCTGTATATTTGACACACAAGAGCGGACAAGGGCAGACCTGGCTGCTGGCCAGAGACGCATCGCAGAAAGAGTGGCTGGAAGTAATAGAGACAGCACTGGAAGCTTAATATACAGGAGGAACAGACATGCAGCGCACAGCTATTGAACTGCCCGGGTGGCAGTTTCAGATTGACCAGAATGATAGAGGCGAGAGACAGGAATGGTTCCAGCAAGCCTATGACAAGTCAGGCTGGATGTCCGTTCAGGCTCCCGGGCCATGGGATTTCTATCAGGAAGCCTTCTGGGGTTATGAGGGAATCGGCTGGTATGCGGCAGAAATATCGGGGGAGCTGGCAGAACCCCATTCCCTGCAGCGGATTGTTTTTAACAGCGTCAGCGGTCATGCGCGCGTCTGGTTGAACGGCATCTATCTGGGCGAGCATCTCGGACCTTATTTGCCCTTCGAATTTGTTGTTTCACCTTATCTGCGGACGGACGGCAGCAATCAGATTGTCATCAAAGTGGACAATGTCCATCGCGAGGAATGGCTTCCCGGCGGCCGGGTCGTGGAATGGATTCAGTACGGCGGGATTCTGCAGAAGGTTGCTCTGGAGACAACATCTACGGTTTATGTGGCATCTCTTGGCATCCGCACCTCTCTCACGGAGACCGGAGCCGCTCTTGTGCACTGCAACGCGGAAGTGGTGAACGGTTCAAATGATGCGTTCGAGGGTGAACTGACCATTCAGATCAAGGGTGCTGGACTTGACTCCAATCGGCCTGTACATGTCAGCTGCCTTCCCAATAAAGCGGTCATCGTATCATGGGAATGCGGGCTGGCAGATCCGCAGCTATGGGAGCTTCACAGCCCGCATCTGTACAGCCTGCAGGCGATGTTGTCGGCGGACGGAACTTCCCTGGATGAACGGGAGGCACGCTTTGGCATCCGAACGGTTGAAACGGCGGGAAACACGATTTTGCTTAACGGCAAGCCGCTGATCATCAAAGGCGTCAATCGCTATGACGAGTATGCCGGCTATGGCCCAAGCGTCCCGGAGGAGCTGATCCGCGAGGACTTGCTGAAAATCAAGGCCATGGGCGCGAATCTGGTGCGCGTCCATTATCCGCAGGCCCCTGTTCATCTGGACATTATGGATGAGATCGGTCTGCTGTATATGGCGGAAATCCCGCTGAACTGGTGGCTGTCCGAATGGGATGACCGCCCGTATATTCCAGAGGTTATCGACAAAGCGCAGGCCGCTCTGGATGAGATGGTCAAGCGCGACGGCAATCATCCTTGTATTATTGCCTGGAGCATGTGCAACGAGTCCGGCACGAACAGGGAGGTCGGAATCGCGGCGATGCGGAGGCTGATCCGCAGAACGAGGGAGCTGGATACAACGCGGCTGGTGACGTTTGCGACGACGGGCTCGGGCGGGCATCATGCCTTCGAGGAAGCCGATCTGGTGTGTGTCAATTTGTATTACGGCGTGTTCTTCCACCGCAGGCTTGCTTTTGATATTTCCGAATTCGACGAGGTTGTGAGAATCCCGACCGAGGAGCATTTGCGGGAAACGGCCAGCCAGTATCCGGATAAGCCCGTGTTGATGTCGGAATTCGGCACGCATGGCATTCTGGGACTGCGGGGTAATGAGCGTTTCTCCGAAACGTACCAGGCCGCTTATCTGGAGAGCGTGTGGCGGGCCATCGGGAACGCCGGAATTCAGGGCGGAATCGTATGGAGCTGGGCCGATTATTATCACCGCCGGGATTTCTACGATTCGGATGGCGGCCTGAAATGGAGCGCTCCATATGGCCCCTTTGGCGTAGTCACGATTGACCGCAAGGAGAAGGAAGGGTACCGGACCTTATCGCGATTATTTCATGAGAAATAGATGCGGCGGATTGACGAAAGATTGAATTAGCTTGAGAAGTAGAATTCAATTTGAAAGGCGTATAATTTTAATTTGAAATATGAAGCTGGAGGCTGCCGGAGCTTGCAAGAGTGAGGCGGCTTTTTCTATGTTTGGGAATTATGCTCCTAAGAGGGATGGCTAGCTCATGCAGGCGGAGATAACCGAATGATAGAAGGATGAGAGCGGGTAGTTCGGCTTCCATTAATGTGTCGGTTGTCGGCGTTTTTAGGCACCATCCTGCTTTTTAGACAAATAATTGACTTGAAGATTGGCCTGAATCGCGATATATTAAGGAAAGGAGTTTATTATATAGAAATTGGTTTATTATAATAAACCTACAGGTGAGAGGCGATCAGGTGACAGAGGAACGAAAGTATTGGGTGCCCGCTCTGGAGAAAGCGGACCGCGTATTGTCCGTCGTATCGCTTGAGCCCGGGAAATACAAGCTGATTGACCTGTCCAGGCAGCTCGCCATCAACAAAAGCTCCATGTTCTCGCTGCTGCACACGCTGGAGACGTTGAATTGGGTGAAGAAGGGTGCCGACGACACCTATTCGCTCGGCGAAGCCATCGCGGTGCTGGGGTCCTCCTTGGTCAAGCAGTTCGACCTGAATGACCGGTTTCAGAGCGAGGCTGCGGGAGCTAGGGACCGGCTGCAGGAGACGATCCAGTTAGCCCGGCGGATTGAGGATCACATCCTGTATTTGGGCAAGGTAGAGGCGCTTACGCCGGTGCGGCTGCAATCCGAGCCCGGCATGCGTCTGCCCGCTCATACGACGGCTTTGGGCAAAGTCATGCTCGCCCAGCTGCCCGAAGCGGAATGGAAACGGCTTTATCCCGAGAGAGCGCTTACCATGCAGACTCCGAACACCATCGGAGACCGCGAGAAGCTGTTCCAGCAGCTCAGGCAGATTCGCCAGCAGGGTTTTGCGCTTGATGATCAGGAATCCGTTGTAGGGTTTCGCTGTGTGGCAGCCCCGATCTATAACATTGTCGGCGATACGATTGCCAGCGTCAGCTGCTCCATGCCGCTTCATCAGTGGGAGTACAAGGCGGCAGACACCAAGCGGGAGATCGTAGATTTGGCAAAGCGGCTCTCGGGCCTGAATTAGCAGGGCACGGGACTTGCTCCCGGAATTGAAGTGCTACATTTCTGCGGGTATCCGCAGACATTAGGAGGTATTCCACATGAGACTGAAAGACAAAGTCATCCTCATCACCGGTTCGGGTTCGGGTATTGGCAGAAGCACAGCGCTGCTTTTCGGTCGTGAGGGCGCCAAAGTTATTGTCAACGATCTGAACGCCGGGCATGGCAAGGAAACGGTTCAGGGAATTGAAGAAGCAGGCGGCGAAGCGATTTTCATCCAGGCCGATGTGACCAATCCCGGCGAAGTATCGGCCATGGTGGAGCAGATTATTGCCAAGTATGGCCGTATTGATGTGCTGTTCAATAATGCCGGAATCAGCGGCGTTGGATTGCTCCATGAAATCGAGCCGGAGGCTTGGGACAAAGTCATGAACGTCAACATCCGCGGCGTGTTCATCCCCAGCAAGTATGTCATCCCGCATATGATGGAGCAGCGCAGCGGTTCTATTATCAACATGTCTTCGTGCATCGCCGAGGTCGGGCTTGCCCGCCGGGCATCCTATGCGACGACCAAAGGAGCGGTGCTTGCCCTGACCAAGTCGATGCAGGTGGATTATGCCCCTTATAATATCCGTGTGAACGCACTGCTTCCGGGTACGATTATGACGCCATTTGTTGAAGATTATTTGAAAAAATCGTACGACGATCCAGCCGAGGCGATCGCCGGACTGAAGAAACGCCAGCTCAGCGAAGAGCTTGGCCGTCCGGAGGATGTGGCCCAGGCCGCGCTGTTCCTTGCCTCTGACGAATCCAAGTTTGTCATGGGGTCGCCTCTCTATGTTGACGGAGGAGTCGTATTCGGCAAAAACGCTTAAGAGGAAGTTCAAAAAAAGCCCCCGATTGATCACGAAGCAGACTCGGGGAGCATAGTCGACATCGAATCTTGCGTTCGCCTTCGAAGTGCGGTGCTCATGTAGGTT
>NZ_JBWDNU010000028.1:0-22475 GCF_056269365.1 Paenibacillus sp. JT22N12
CTCGGCGTTTGTACCGACCGAGTCGATGCCGAAGGTCGTCCGCGCCTTTGCCGATAACCAGCCGGTGACCTCGATTGTGGAAGCCATCCGTGCACTGCTGTCAGGTCAGCCGGTGGGCAATGATATATGGGTCGCGCTTGCGTGGTGCATCGGAATTATGCTCGTGGCTTATATCTTTGCAATGAGGGCGTATAAGAAGCGGGTGTGAAATAGGTAAAGAAGGAAGCTGCAGGACATATCTCAATTCTGATTACCCTGAATATTGCCAATATTCAGATTCTATGATGCATCGAATACACCTTTTTGACAAAGGGCTTTAAAGCATGAGTAACAAAAGAGAATTTGTAGTTTAAAACAATAGGGCTGATAGAAAAGGAAAGAGAGGGAAATCAAATGAAAACGATTACAACAGAAAATTTTAATTCGTCAGAAAATATGAAGGATGTTGCTGGCTTCTCGGAAACAGGGCTGCGCAGAATGCGCGAGGTGCTGGCACGGCATGTCGAGTCCGGGAAGATTCCCGGGCTGGTCGCCCTGGTGAGCCGGTATGGTGAGACGCATGTCGAAGCGATCGGGACGATGCGCCATGATGGTGGCGCGCCGATGCGCCGGGACACGATCTTCCGGATGGCGTCGACGTCCAAGCCGGTCACGATGGCGGCGGCGATGGTCCTGCTCGATGAGTGCCGGCTGCGGCTGGATGACCCGGTAGATCCGTGGCTGCCCGAACTCGCCGACCGGCAGGTGCTGAAACGACCCGACGGCCCGCTGGACGACACCGTGCCGGCGCGGCGGCCGATCACCGTACGGGACCTGCTGACCTCCACGTTCGGGCTCGGAGTGGATTTCGCGTTGATGGACTCCCCGATCAGGGCGGCGACCTTCGAGCGGACCGACTACAGCGTGGTATCCGGGCCGGCGCCCGGGCCGGACGAGTGGATGCGCCGCCTTGGCGAGCTGCCGCTGTCGTACCAGCCCGGAGAGCGGTGGCAGTACGACCTCAGCAACGAGGTAGTCGGCGTGCTTGTCGCCAGGGTAACGGGCCAGTCGTTGGAGACGTTCCTGCGCGAACGCATCCTCGATCCGCTGGGGATGAAGGACACTGGTTTCCACGTGCCCGCCGGCAAGATCGACCGGCTGCCGACCCTGTACGGGCCCGACCCGCAGACCGGAGAGTTCATCGTGTGGGACGAGGCGGCAGGCGGAAGGCTCAGCCAGCCTCCGGCGTTCCAGGGCGGCGGCGGCGGGCTGGTCTCCACCGTCGACGACTACCACGCCTACTTCCAGATGCTGCTGAATCACGGTATGCACGGGAGCGAACGGATCTTGTCCCGGCCCGCCGTCGAGCTGATGACCACCAATCGCCTCACGCCCGAGCAACAAGCTGCCCGGGACGCCATGTACAGGAACTCGTTCGGCCAATCGCAGCATGGCGGCTGGGGCTTTGGGATGGCGGTGCGCACCTACCGCGGCGACTACGCCTCCATCGGCCAGTTCGGCTGGGACGGCGGCACCGGCACCTCGACCTACGCCGACCCGGACAAACAGCTCACCGGAATCCTGCTCACCCAGGTCGGGATGTCCACTGCGGATTCCGTGCATCTCATCCACGACTTCTGGACCACGGTCTATCAGGCAATCGAAGACTAAAATCGAGACGAGCTGGGCGGGCTGCCGCAGGCAGGGGGAGCGGTTGGTGCCGAGCAGCCGGTCGAGTATGGTGATGAACGTCAAATAGCCCCCGCCTCTAGGTGAGGGCTATGACGTTCAATAAATTTTGAGCTTAATCCGAAGACCTATTATTTTGCAAAAGCATCGGCGGAAGTCTTGACTGCGGTAAGCGTTACCCCGCCTGTATTGAAGATGGATCCGTCATCCGTGACGTATTGGTAATCCTCCGTATCGGTGCTGAAGAGCTTGAATGTACCGGTGGAATCCTCATAAAGCTCTTCCTTAACCGGAAATCCGGATTTCTGATCGAGATACACGATGTACTGCATATTGGCCAGCGTGTTGTCATTAATATAGCTCTGATAGCTGTCCATGACCTTATTCAGGGTCTTCCCATCGGGCGTTTGCTCGGTACCGACGGAAGTCCAATAGCTTGCTTTGTAATTTTCCTTTACGGCGCTAAAATCGAGATTTTTTTTATCCAATGGTTCGAATGGCTGCGAATCATCCGCTCTCTTGAGAATCTTTCCGCTTACGGGATCGCCGTTTTGGTTCCGTTGAATCACGACTATATCGTTGCGACCGTTGAGAAAGTAAGTGCTTCGATAGCCCAGAAGCTGATGATCGGCCGAATAATCTTTTAAATCCGTTCTGTAATCTTTCGTATGCGGATTATACCAATGCTCCAGTGTAAAGTTCTGGCTGCCGTCGCTTCTCGAATAAGTGGTCTTACCATATTCGATCGTTCCCTGGGCTTTGTCCGATGATGCAACCGACGCGTCAGTCGGTGCAGACACCGTCATAACGGTATTTTTCGGAATCGCGTCGCTTCCGTTTGCCGCGAATGCAGTAATGGTGCCGAGGCTTCCGATGACGAGCGCCGACGCCAGGACCGTTCCAGTTATTTTTTTGCTTTTGACCGCTTCGAGAAGTTTCATGTTTTTACCTCCGGATTTATGATTTGCATTTGGAATGCGCAGTTCCAACTTGCAATTTCATTATAAAAACGCCATATTTCATAACTATCGGCAAGTTGTAAATTAGTTGTATAATCCGGGAAGTTCAGCTCTCCCTCATAAAGCCGGACGATTTCCCCCTTATTGTTGGCTTGGCCGAGCAAGCAGCGTCAGGACCCGCTGTGTATTTCCGATTTCTCGTAATAAATGATGCAGAACGCGAGCGATATGACAAAGGTTACCGCAAGAATAAGGGAGCCCGGAACCGCATAAGGATTTGGGCCGGTTTCCGCCAATCCCTGGGCCAGTTCCCGGACCGGCCAAAAAGGCATCAGCCATGGAAACAGAATTCCTTTCATGCCATGCCCCATTTCTCCGATGAGCGTGATGATCGTGGCGAGTACGCCCATCACAGTCGAAGGGATGACGCTTTTGCCGACCATGCTGAGCGCGGCCGCCAAAGGCGTTACGCCGAATGCCAGAAGGCAGGCCAGCATATTCATGCGCATGCCCGACCAGACGATCGCAAAATCGATAGGCTGCGTGAAAGATCGGATAATGCCGGCCACCGTTACCGTAACGCACGAGAGGGCCGAGGTGACGGCGATCAGCAGCAGCACGACCGCCAGCTTCGTAAGAAGAATCCGAATTCGGGAGATTGGATAGGAAAACAGCTGGTTGATCGTGCGTTCCTGGTACTCGCGCGAAATGATGTAGCCGGTCATAAGAGCGAACATGAACGGCCCCAGAATGGTAATAACCATCCCCTGCCGATAAAACATATCCTGCAGGTCGATCCCTGCCCGTACGCCCTCGGGTGTCACTCTCGGCAGGAACGCGGTCAAGGTGACCAGGTTTGCCGGTAGGGCGCCGAGCAGAACGAGCCAATGCATCTTGGTACCTTTCAGCTTCATCAATTCGGTAAGTAGTACGTTAAGCAAACCTCTCGCCTCCCGTCAGCTTCAGAAAATATTCCTCGAGACTGTCTCCCGACAGCTTTATTTCCTTCAAGCCGACTCCGCCTCCGACCAGCAGCAGACTGATCCTATCCGGCTCGTCGAGATGATCGTAAATGCGCAGTCTGCCAGGTCCGGATACGACATAGTCGGTCGTTCCGAGCTTCTGTTCCAAAATAAAAGCAGCTTTCTTCTCGTCGGTCACCATGAGGTCGAGACAGTGACGGGTCTTCCGCTGCAGCGATTCATAATCGATTTCCTCCAGCAGCCGGCCTTTGTGAATGATGCCGATTTTATTGGCCAGCAGCTCGATTTCACTCAACAAGTGGCTGGAAATGAGAAACGTAATGCCCCTCTTGCGGGCAAGCTCCATGAAGAGCTGCCGCATATCTTTCATTCCCATTGGGTCCAGGCCATTCGTCGGTTCGTCTAATATAAGCAGATCGGGATGATGAAGCAAAGCGCGGGCGATGCCGAGGCGTTGCTTCATGCCGAGTGAATATTGCTTGACCTTCTGATGCTTGGCATCAAGCAGCCCAACGGCCGCGAGCGCATCGTCGACCGATTCCCGGTTGCCCATGCCCATCAGCCGGCGATGGAGGTCCAGATTATCCACCGCGCTCAGGTTCAGATAGAAGCCCGGATATTCAATGATCGCGCCGATCCGCTCCATCGCCCTGTCTTTATTCCCGCGCAGCGGAGCGTCGAACAATTCGATTTCCCCTGCGGACGGATGAATCAACCCCATAATCATCCGCAACGTCGTCGTCTTACCCGCTCCGTTCTGCCCCAGGAAGCCGTAAATATCCCCGGGCTTGATCGTCATATTCAAGTCTGTCACAACCGCTTTGGCGCCATAACGCTTCGTCAGACTATTCGTTCGCAAAATCGTGCTCGTAGGCCAACTCCCCTTTATCCACCTAGTTTCTTGAAAGGTCCGTTGATGATCTTACGCTGCGCAGACCGAACAGTCTTACGCAACAACGCCGTCATGCCAGCCCGACTTTATGCAATCTCGGATATTGCTGCAGCAGCGATTCAGGCGAAGCTCCGGTCTCGTTCTTCAGATGCCGGTCGAAAAACGCCAATGTTACGGCCTTCGTAATGTCCAGGCACTGCTCGGACGGGGTTGCCCCGTTAATTCCGATGAAGCGTCGGAACCCATGACCGATATACAGTCCGATATCAGCCAATTTCATATGGGCGCTGCCTTCGATTGTAAATAAGCTGTCAGACGCTTTCAAGGTATCGGCAAGTCCGACGATCGCTTGCGCCTGCTTGTCGTAAATGTCGATATAAGCTTGCTTGCTTCCGTATGCAGACGCCACGGCCTGCTGCTCATCGGCAGGCATATCCTCCCACTTCTTCATCAGCGGCTCACGTTTCGAAATCGCCTGGATTTGAAATTCATCATTCGCCAGCATAAGAAGAGGAGCCCCCGGCTTCGCCTTGTCGGGAACGGCATAGACGGCGCCGTCCAGATTGATGGCGGCCTTGATTCTGCTGTCATGGAGGGCTAAATTATACGCCGCCGCTCCGCCCAGCGAATGGCCGATGACGCCGATGTGCTGCAGATCGATTTTCCCGGCAAACATGGAATTCGTCTTCCCTGCGTTCATGTCGGCGAGGCGATCGATCACAAAGCTGTCGTCGTCCGCCATAATTCGGGTGATCGCATCCAAGGGGTCGCCTTGGTCGAAGCTTGCCGTTGCATCCTTATCGGTGACGATTCCGCCGGGAAGCTCGGTTCCCGACGAGACATACGTATGGTTCACGGCAACGACGATGTAACCGTGGCTTGCCAGATCCTCGCATTGCGACGTATGCACTTCCATATTCGTGCCGCCGCCATGCGAGAATAATAGGACGGGATAGCTCGCCTGTCTATCGGATACGGGCAGCCCTTCTTGGGTGTGCGTCCCGACCAGCCGCAATTGATCGAAGAGGAAGCCGGGCATTCCGTAGCCCGAGGCGAACGAGCCAACGAGTGCGCGGGAATTGTGGAAATAAGCGGCGTACGGCTTGGACGGATCCTTCGCCGCCGGATAGTAGATTTTCACTGCCAGCTCCCGCTTGTCCGCCGTTCCGGACAGAAAAGGCTCCATGCGCGACTCGTCCGTCAAGTGGACATATTGAACGCCGATGGCATAATCGCCCGCAGGCGCCGGGAGCTTGAATACGGGGAAGGCATAACCCAGTAGGATCGTGAAAGCGAGGAGCAGGAAGGACAGGCTGACGGCAATGCCCTTCGCGATTTTTGCGGCCATACCCCGGTTTTCGGTGAATCCGATCATGGCCCTTACCAAGGCGTAAATTGCAAACAGACCGGCTAATAGGTAGGCGAACATCATTTGGTAGCGAAATCCTTCGATAACGCCATGCAGGCCGAGCACCGCTCCATTGATGCCCGCGAGCCACAGCAACGCGGCTTTGGACTTTCTTTTCAGCATCACGGACAACAAGGTCAGCACATTCACAGCAATTAATGCGACTTCGAAAACTCTCATAGGGCTTCCTCCTTTTGAAGCCCAGTATACAGCCGCCTTCTAACAGGCGGCTCTCGACTTTCTAACAAAATTCTTACGTTTCGAAAGACTGGCGATCAACCTTTGACCAGGCCGACCGAGAACACGGTTTTCCCGCCCGATGTGCTGGATGCGGCGATCCGCCCGCCTAGTTTTTCGACCAGATGCTTCGTGATGGTAAGACCGAGCCCACTGCCGCGAAGGGCCGCGTTTCTGGAAGCTTCTCCTGTATAAAATCGCTCGAACACGCGCGGCAGGTCCTGCGGCGAAATACCTTGGCCGCGATCCCATATCTCGACCCGGATTAAGTCCGGCTCTTCCCGAACCTCGATGCCGATTTCCCGGCCTTCCCGGCCGTAGCGCAAAGCGTTCGAGATCAGATTCTCAAAGACGCGCCGCAAAAACGCCCGATCGCCCATCACAAAGAGAGGCGCATCCGGAATATGAACCGTTGGCGTAATCGAGGCTTTCTGAAAATCCGGATAAAACCCGACCAGTACCTCCTGCAAAACGTCGCTTACTTCGACGCGATAGAGCTCAACCTCCGAATCGTCCGCTTCCAGCCTGGCCAGCTCAAAAAACTCCTGCAGCCTCTCCAGCAGCACGTTTCCTTTGTCGGCGGCAATGCGAATAAATTCGTTTCGTTCCTCGTCCGTCAACGTCGGGTCGTTCAGCAGCGCCTCCATGTAGCCGAGCAAAGAAGTGAGCGGCGTGCGCAGATCATGCGAGATGCTGGCAATCATCCGTTTGCGCTCGTCCTCCAGAAATCGGTTCCGATCCAGGCTCGTCTGAACATGCTCGATGAAACGATTCAACGCTCCGCCCGCATCATGGACCGGTCGGTTCCACATGCGTATCCGGTATCGCAAGTTGAAATTGCCGTCCCGGATTCCTTCAGTCGTCCAGGTGATGCGTTTGAATTCGTTCAGCAAGCGGCGGTACTGAAGGAGGAGGAGCAAACAAACCAGAAAGAGGAGGACGACGAGAATCTGCAGCAGCATTCTTAACCTCAGCCTCCCCCGCCGAGCTTATAGCCGAAGCCCCATACCGTCTTGATGTAGACGGGATATGACGGATCCCGTTCGATTTTCGCCCGCAGCCTGTTGATATGCACCATCACCGTGTTATCGTCGGATATGCTTTCCTCCTGCCAGACCGCTTCAAAAATCTGGGATTTCGTAAACACGCGGGTGGGATTGGTCAGGAACAGCTTCAAAATAGCAAACTCCTTAGCGGTCAGCGGCGTCTGCCGGCCGGCGACGGTTACTTCGAACGTGCTCGTATTCAGCTCCAAATCCCCGTGCCGGATCATCTCGGCTGCGGAGTCGGCGGCATTAGGATTGTAATCCACATAGCGGCGCAGCTGCGCCTTCACCCGGGCGACAAGTTCACCGATTGTGAACGGCTTGGTCATATAATCATCGGCGCCAAGCTCCAACCCCAATATTTTGTCCATCTCCCGGTCCTTGGCCGACAAAATAATGACGGGGATCGTCCCCTTTTTACGGATTTTGCGCAAAATATCCTGGCCATCGATGCGCGGCAGCATCAAATCGAGAATGACGAGCTGATAATCATGATCGGCAATGGCCGCGGACGCCTCCTCTCCGTCATAGACAGAGCAGATGCCGAATCCTTCTTTTTCCAAATATTTGGCTATGAGCCGATTAATTTCGATATCGTCTTCAACGATGAGAATTTTTTTCATCAGGGGAATACTCCTCTCGTTCTTCGCATTTAACCTTCTTTATTATTTAGCTCCTAAATAAACCGGGAATGTTGTTTTACACTTTGATAAATCTTTTAAATAATTACGAGCCTCCAGTGGGTAGAGTCTATAATCAAATAAGTTACTTAAAAGCAGCCACTCAATTGCCAATTGTCCAGCATCTGGAAGTTCCCCCATGCAAGCTTCCTCAATGGAATTTGATGAGCATAAAAAAATAAATTCAACTTGATGGATATTTTTTGTCTCATCTATTAATTCCCTTACAAATAATAGATCACCTACTAGAACATCTATCCCGACTTCTTCCCTACATTCCCGTCGAACATTCTCAATTAGGGTTTCACCATATTCCTGTCCGCCGCCTGGTAATGAATAGAAGATACCTTTATCATCTTGATACTTTATTGTGAGCAATTTATTGTCATGGATTAAAATTGCCTTAGAGGCATTCCTTATCAAAATAAAAACCTCCTACTGGTTAATTTTCTAAAAACCAAGAAAGTGCAAGTTGTTCCATTTCACTTGTGCTAATCGTGATCCGTTGCTTAACTATCGGAAACCTTCAGTTCCTTTTTTATGAATGCTTCCATCTCACTTAAGTAAGGGGAGCTATAAAAGATCCCATCCTTATTTACCAGGACGTACATCGGATATGATTTTATGCCCAACTTTTTTAGATTTTTATTCAAGCGCTTATTTTCAGAATGACCAGCCATTTCCGTTACGTTATCCAGAATTACGCGATTTGAATGCATGAAAGTTTGTACTTCACCCATCTCATTTTGAGGTGTATCTCCAATATAAAACAAATGTATATATAAATATCTAATCACTTTCCCTTTCAACTCCATTCACAACCTCCTCAAATTTATATGTTCAATTTCTCACAGGAAAATTAAGAGCATGATACAGCCACAAAATTAAAAAAACGGAAATACATTGATTTATAATGGTTTCTTCATCTATAGAGTACGTTATCTAATCCACTATAGATACAAATTTCCGGAAAGCTTTGTTGCGTTCAACTGCCCGTCAGCATAGTAAAGGGCGCCGCGCGACTGCCCTTCGGCATTATGCTATCGTGCCCAATTAGTTTAAAACGTCTCAACGACTAGTTAATTAACACAAATGAGGAAGACAAGAATTAATTAAGCGAAAGTCCATTCCAATACTCCCATGCTTTTAAGTAGTTTTCCAAATCATGTGGATGAATGGCGGGGCTTCTTTGCCTCTATCGCAGAAACATGTCCTATAACCAAACAAAAACGCCCCTTTACGGGACGTTTCGTTTATCGAATCAAACATTACAGTCATAATTTTTTTGTAAATCTTTTCATCAACTTCAATCATGCTTTTTTTTCGCTTAATAAAAGGCATCCCAGTACATTTTATTTTCTAAATTGCTTACACACCATTGGTAATGACCATCACTACAATTTTCGGAATAAAAATTCGCAGATAAAATGCTGTATATCAAAACATAAAGATAGAGTTTTTCTATTACTTCTTTACCAAGGGTATTAACAATTAAATTAAAGTATCTTTCCAATATATTTGCCTTTAATTCATCATACATGTCAAAAAATACCCAACCTGTAGCAACGTCAAATAAATAATCACCATACATTGTCATTAAGCCAAAATCAAGTAGGCCAGTAATTACACCTTCTTCATTAATAAGTAAATTACCGGGGAAAAAGTCTCCATGAATTAATGAATAGTTACCTTGATATTCGACTGATAAAATTCTCATTAATATCCCTAATTTATCTTGATAGTGCATAACATCCTTTGAAAGATATCCATGCACCTCTTTTTGTTTTTTTATAAGAAATTGTTTTAATAAATCATGCCAATCCTTCTGTTGAGACATGGGAATTTTATAATCGTTAAATAACTTCAATCCTTCAAATTTTGGAACTAGTTTGACTGCTTGCAATTCTAAAAGTGCAGAAAGATAGGCTTTCATGACAGTATTTAATTGCTCATTGCTCATGCTTGGTAAAAGATTTTGCATATTTTCCCCATTGATTCGTTTTTCAATCGTTACTACTATGTCCCCCTCTTCAAAAATATTGTAAATGCGGGGAAGCTTATAACTGATATCACTGAATTGAACTGAATCGTAGAACCTTTTTAAAATTTCTTGTTTTTTGAAATCCGACATACTACCATATATCTTTAACACTTTATCCTTACCATAAATATATACTTCCGCTTCCATTCCCCGGCCTATTATTTCTATCTCATTAACATTGTACTTTCTTAATATTTTGGATTTAATACCCCTATTAGACATCTCTCAGCACCTCGATAGCGTTCCTGTTTTTTAAGTATTTGATGCTTGCAGTGATAGTTAACCCAACATCCATTTATTACCGATTGCCCTATATATTCCACCTGAAGTTGCCTTAGACCTCGTGATCTCTTACTAATTATGACATCATGTTTATTATACAAGATCTTCTTTTGAGGTAAAATGCTTCACTATTCCTTCTGATTGTGAAGCGCTAATTGTATCAGAAATCACCTAACTCCAGCACCAATCATAGACCCCTTCACACCGATATCAGACGATCGTAATAAGAACATATGTTCACATTTTGGAGCGCCGCACTCTCTGGAGGGCATCAAAATAAGCGTGAAATGTAAAAAGAAACCCACGTCAATAAAACGGCGGGTTTCTAATAAAGACCTCTTATGATCCAGTGGATACGCGCTTAGACGTCGGCTTTCGGTGTATAGACGTTGATGTGGTTGATATGCGCCGTTTTGCCTTTAGGAGCCGTCTTCGACCCTACGAATTTCAGTTGATGATCGCCAGCCGGATACACGTAGATTTTGTCGTTACCGTTGAATTTGACTTCTTTCGGCATGCCGAGCGCGGCTATGATGGAAGTAAATGTAATTTCACTGAGGCCTCTCGACGGGTCGCTCGGTGGCAAGTAAAAGCGAAGATCAAAAACGATGCCGGTTTTGCTGCTGATACCGAAATCGTATGCGCCTCTGCCCATGCTGAAATCATACCTTTCGTAACCATTGCCCAAGCTTTCCGGAGAGCCCCAAAGTTTGTGAACCTCTTTGATGCTCGTTTTACCGGACACAAAGCTGCTTCCTTGCACCTTGCCTTGCTCAGCGTGCGCTAGAATGTTCTTGATATAGGAAGTTCCATTATCTTTTGTCGCTGCTGCTTGTGCGGCAGTCTTCGTCGTGTTTGCCGCATGAGCAGGAATTACGTTAGCCAGCGTACCGAGCGAGATCATGGCAGCCAGACCGATTGTGGACCATTTGCGAAGATTTTTGCTGTTTGTTATGCGATTCATATTTGTACACCTCGTCATGTTTATTCAGGATCCCTTACGGAATTCATCTTATTTCATTCGCAGGTGACAGAAGTTACAATAAATTTAAGGCCCGATGACAAAATGGTTACAATCATCGCCGCATGGCCCGACAGCGGCGGGCTTGTATTATTTACCGTCAGTTGCGGTTTGACAAAGAGTCGTAAGGAACTCGGGAAAGTACCGATTCAGTTCAATTATGAACAGGTCCTGTACCACGACGGGTTGGGCCACATCATAAGCCAGCCTGGACTATTGTCTATCGTTACCCCAACTTTGGTCCATGTTAACCAACTGCTTATCTTGCTATGATGTGACAGAGAACTTCGATAAGATGGAGCTGACAGAATGGTAGAACAACATAAAGTTAAAGGTACGGGGAGAAAGATTTTGAAGAGGACCGGAATAAGTGTAGGGGTAATAATCGGGATTGTATTTTCGGCTATTTTGGGCAGCTTTATTAATCATAACATTCAATTGAATCGAGAGTCTGAATTAGTTGCACCCTTAGGTGAAATGGTTAACGTAAACGGACATGCGATGAGCGTATATATGGAAGGTAAGGGTAAAACCACACTCGTATTTTTGGCGGGAGGCGGTACGGCTTCCCCCATCTTGGATTTCAAAAGTCTTTTTTCTCGCTTAAGTGATGAGTATAGCATTGCCGTAGTCGAGCGAGTGGGATACGGGTTCAGCGAAGTCGCAGATGTTCCCCGGGATATCGATACCGTTCTCGAAGAAACCAGAAAAGCGCTGCGTTTAGCGGGCGAGCAAGCTCCTTATGTACTGTTTCCTCATTCGATGTCCGGATTAGAGGCCTTATACTGGGCCCAAAAATATCCCGATGAAGTCTCGGGCATTGTAGGGCTAGATCCAGCTGTTCCCGCTGCGTATACTGATGTTAAAATCCCCAATAAAATCGTGTTCGAGTTGTTTTCATTTGGAGCAAAGACGGGTATCACGCGATTCATTCCCTCTTTTGCCAACGGAGAATCGGCCATTACAGGGGGTTCCCTAACCAACCATGAGAAGGAAATCTATAAAGCCGTTTTCTATAGAAGAACAGAAACAAAACCAATGATAACGGAGATAGAAAGCGTTAAAGCCAATGCTCAGAAGGTGGATGAAATGCCACCGCCGCAGATTCCTATGTTGTTCTTCACATCGAATGGCGAAGGGACTGGGATCGGTACGGAAGAATGGCAGAAAAATCAAAAAAACTACCTTGCAAAAATAAAGGTGAATGAACAGGTTATACTCGATTGCGGTCACTATGTCCAAGATTTCGAATATGAAACCATTGCAAGTGAAAGCAAAAAATTTATAAATAGTTTCGCGCAAGCCGGGTGATATGGTTCCTAAATGGCTTCTTAGCCCATTACAAATGGCACCCGTTCGGGTGCCACTTTATTTTTGCAGAATGGGAGGTTCTTCATTTTCAGATCCTGTCATCCTTTAGGGTCTGTTACTTAATGGCATCAGCCACTTCGGCGGTTATTTGATCGCCACCTTGTTTCTTCCAATCGGCAACGAATTGGTCGAACGAATCGAGCGGAGCAGTGCCGACGATAATTTTCAGGAACACTTCGTCTTCCATCTTCTGAAGATTGACCCATCTGCTTTCCATCGTAGGCGTCTGGGAGTAGATCAGACTGCTTACCCGGTTCATTTGAACGTCCACATTGGGAGCGACGCCGACCATCAGCGAGTACAGACGAGTCCACGCTCCCCAATCGACCAAAGGCTTCCAGTATTGGATATCCATGTCGTCGTATGGCTGAAGCTTTACTTTTTTGATATTGGCGAGATCGGCTGCAAGCAGCTTGTATTCCGGCTTGTCGGCAAAGTCTGCCGCCGTCTTCTTCCCTGCGAGTACATCGCGCAGAGCTTGAACCGTGAATTCCGATTCGTCGGAAGGCGCAAGAGGCAGACGTACCGGGTAGTAGCCGATCGAACCCTTGGCGAGATCAAATTTGCTTTCGTCGCGTAGCAACAGGTTTTCCAGCTTGATTGCCGCTTCGGGATTTTTGTAGCCTTTGCGCACGACAAGAAATGATCCGGCCGGCGCGCTCAGATGCGGGCTGAATTTGCCGTTGGCGTCAAGCGGCAGCGCGTAGGCCTGCCAGTCCGCTTTCGGGTTTTGCTTGACTGCGTCAGTAAGCGGACCGTAGCCCATCCACCATGGAGCGAAAAACATTCCGGTTTGACCGCTGACGATCGGCTCACCGGAATCCTGGCGGACCGAAATTTGCTGGTCGATCAGCCCTTTGGCATATAGATTTCTAAGCTCGCCGAGCGCTTCCTTCGTCTGCGGCAGCGTCGATCCGTAAGCCGGGTTGCCATCAGCATCCTTGACCCAGTAGCCCGGATAGGCGTCATAAGCCGAGAAAATCGGATCGAAGCCGTAGAGATTGTTTGAGGAATTGAGGAAATTCGCATACAGCTTGCTGGCGTCGCTGCTGTCCGGCGCGGCAATGCCGATCGTATCCTTCTTGCCGTTGCCGTCGGGGTCCTTGTTGACAAAAGCGTCGGCGACCTTCTCCAGATCGGCCATCGTCTTCGGCGGCTGCAGGCCTAGCTTGTCCAGCCAGTCCTTGCGGATCCACATTTCGTGTATGCCGGCGTCATCCGGCTGCGGCAGCGCCATAATCCTGCCGTCGAAGGTAACGGTGTCAAGCACCCGTTTATTGGAGTCGGCAAACACGCGCTTCATTGCGGGTGATGCATACTGATTGAAGACATCGGTCAAGTCTTCCAATTGCCCGTTATCGCTCATGTTAAGGAATTGCTGGGCATTGACGACCATCGCGTCCGGAAGATCGTTGCTGGAGATCGCGAGGCTGACCTTCTGATTGTAGTTGGTCGGCGATGCCGTGAAGGCGTCCTTCACATCGATGTTCAGGTTGTCCTTGATATAGCGCGTATACTGGTTGTTGTCCGGCGTATCGCCGGCAGGCAGCGTCGTATCTGCAGGGTCGACCTGCTGTCCGACATTAATCGTAATCGGATCGGCGTATTTGCCGAACGGATCCGCCGGAGCGGCGGATCCGGCCGGCTTATTGCCGGACGAGTTCCCTCCGTTGTTGGAAGTTGAATTCGGGTTGTTCGATGTACCGCAAGCGCTTACGAGAAGAACTATGCCTGCCAGAGCGACCGCAATGCCTTTCTTCTTGTTTCTCAATGTGCTCCCCTTCTTTCCAAGTTAACTTTAGCTTCCTCTAAATGTAGCATCCCCCCCCGTTTTCGTTAGACGGGGAACGGTTGTGAAATAACGGGGAAATATGACGGGCTTCCTAATGTGCTTCCAGCCGGAAAACACTTTATCAGACACCAACCTAAATCCAGCCTCAAACGTGAAGATAAGTAAATTAAAATCCGTAACATTTTTTAACTTATCTATTCTAACATCTGATGAAACCACCAACGATAAGTGAAATATCCATTTAAACAGTAAACCCCCTCTAGATTTGCATATTATGCCCGATATTGGTGAAACTATGCTGCCCGTTAGTTGAATAAAGGCAGCCGATTGATCGTGACCGGCTGCCTCATATTTGTCTTGCGCTATCTTGCCCGTTCGTATTATGAGGTCACCAGATCTTTCTGGTGGACCTCATTTTTATGTGGCCGTAAGTTAGCGGTAGCCGGTGGTTGAACGTTCGTGCCGTGGGAGCCGGATCCCGCAAAATAAAGAATCGTCTTGTGCCTGATCAGCCTGTACGATTTAATCAATTTGATCAGCCAGGTTCCATATTATTTGCGGGGAATTACGGTCAGCCAAACCTCCTGACCGTAGCGGTAGCCGGGGATTATCCAATACTGTGGGAAGTCATTTTCCTGCCAGTTCCACCACAAGCCATTGTGCTTTGGAGTGTTGCCATGTGTTCTTCAAAGTTCTACTCGATCTGGTACAGCAATCCAGCGAATGAATACAATACCCACCTAATCGAGCAAAAGCAGCCCCCCTCAGTTGAGAAAGGACTGCCTTTTTCGTTTTTTCGGTGATATAAATCTCCATAATTTCAATTCATTTATTCTGCAGTCTCCTCAATATTGCGATGGAGACACCCCGTACTTCTTCTTGAATATTCGCGAGAAATACCTGTAGTCATTAAATCCTACGTCATGTGCAATACGCTGAATGCTCCGATCGGATTGATTCCTTAATAGATGTGTTGCCGTTTGAAGTCTGATTGCATTGACATACTCGATAGGTGTAACCGAAAAATGCTTTTTGAAATATTTTATAAAATAGTTCGGGTGCAGATGCACCAGATCGGCAAGCTCATTCAAACTGATCTCAGAATGTAGATGCTGTTTAATATAATGATCCATCTTACTCATAAAGTGGTCTTTGTTTATCGGTAATATCTTATCCAAATTCACATTATCCAGAAAAATTCTCAGAATTTCCAATAATGCCGATTTTTCAGTCAAAGTATCCAGCGGGTTCGTCGAAAGATTAGTTTGGGCTAATGCCGCAAAGACGGGTATGATTTGATGTTTCGGGATGGTACATTTGACAGTTTCTTTGTGGTAGACGAGTTTTTGTTGTTCTTGATGAAAGATGAGATTAAAATGGGTCCAATACTTCATGATGGGATGATCAGGATTCTGATAGTAAGTATGCGGAGTATAGGCAGGTATCAAGAAGAGTTCCTCCGGTTGGGGAATGAAGGTATCCCCATTCAGAATGAGGGTGCACTGCCCTTCTAAAAAATAATAAAATTTATTATAGGCATACACACAGTTCTCTTCTCCCCAATCCGGAGCACAAACATTTACTCTGCTTATCAGACTCTTAACGGATATATTCTCAAAAATATTGAACATTTAAGGTCAGGTCCCTTCTTCCTACTGTTTAAACATCATAAAAATATCATATTGGATTAATATCGTCCACATACACGTTCAAATACACCCTTCAATATCGCCATGACCCTGCTATACTTAAAAAAGAAAGGCTGATATTAAGGAGGTTTCATTATGATGAATGGAAAATATGAACAGCATTTAAAAGCGATTGATAAGGTTGTCGCGAACGGTCCTTACAAAGATTCTTGGGCATCTCTGAGTGAATATCCCGAACCTTCTTGGTATCAAAAGGCGAAATTCGGAATATTTATCCATTGGGGTGTATACAGCGTCCCGGCTTTTAAGAATGAGTGGTATCCCCGTAATATGTATATTCAGGGTACTCAAGAATACGAGCATCATATTCAAACCTATGGCGAACACAAGGATTTTGGATATGCCGATTTTATACCGCAATTTAAAGCAGAACATTACGATGCAGCGAAGTGGGTTGAATTGTTTAAAGCCTCAGGAGCCAAATATATTATGCCTGTAGCCGAACATCATGATGGTTTTCAGATGTACGCCAGTGAGTTATCTGATTGGAATGCTGCCAAAATGGGACCGAAACGTGATGTTATTGGAGAATTAAAATCAGCAGTTGAGAAGGAAGGGCTTATATTTGCCGTATCAAGCCATCGAGCGGAGAATTTCTTCTTTTACGGAGGTGGCAGAACGTTCGAATCTGGTATTCAAAACATCACGTTTCAGGAGCCTTATGGTTATGCGAGTCCTATCTATTCTTCAGCGAGTGTGGAGGATTCGCATAACATCTTCTCTTCGCCCGCACCTCAGGAACATCTTGAGGATTGGCTTGTCCGCTCCTGCGAGTTAGTGGATAAATATCAGCCGAAGATCGTCTGGTTTGATTGGTGGATTCACAACGCCTCCTTTAAACCGTATATCAAAAAATTTGCTGCCTATTATTATAATCGCTCGCTTGAATGGGGCATTGATGTAGCGATTAATTATAAGTATGATGCGTTTGCTTATGGTACAGCTATCTTCGATGTTGAGCGTGGACAGCTAAGTAATATCAGACCGAGATTGTGGCAGACCGACACGGCAATAGCGATAAATTCTTGGTGTTTTACAAATAACAACGACTTTAAGAATCCTGTAGATATCGTCTGTGATCTCATTGATATTGTTAGTAAAAATGGTTGCCTGCTCCTTAATATCGGACCCAAATCAGATGGAACAATTACAAAAGAAGAGACAGAAGTGCTTCTTAGCATTGGAAGATGGCTAGATACGAATGGCGAGTCTATCTATGATACGACATACTGGAATATATTCGGTGAAGGTTCCACAATAGTACCTGAGGGTGCATTTACAGATGTCGGACGGGAACCTTTCACAAGTGAAGATATCCGTTTCACCTATAAGGCACCTTATCTTTACGCGACTGTACTCAGTTGGCCAGCGAACAATGAAGTCATCATCCAATCACTGAAGAAAGACAGCAAATATTTTAACGGAGATCTTGTATCCGTTGAGATATTAGGATTTGATAATGCTGCAGCATTCAGCCGTGAAGAAGCCGGATTAAGGATTACCGTTCAAGGGAATATTCTAACCGAATATCCGGTTTGCTTTAAAATTACGATCGATTAGTTGTAGGAATCATAGATTGGCGGAGCTGCTTCTTGTTTCGATTCTGCACCCCCCATGCTGAATGGCTATCACCTGAATAAAAGGGCAATGCTTGGATGAATGGCAAAGGACGGCCGGGAATTTCTCCCCGCTGCCGTCCCCGACTTTGCCTTTACATCTCCAACTCGTTATATTCCATCATCGCAATCAAAATGGTTGCCGATTCCGCGCGCGTCGAGTATCCGCTTGGGTCAAACAAATGGCCATTTTTCCCGTTGATGATGTTCAGATCTTTTAGAGCGGCTACAGAACTACTTGCCCATTCAGGTATTAGATTTTGGCATGGCCTATCAGACCCTCTTCACCTTGAAGTAAATCTGGAACGGCTCATACCCGATATCGCGAATTCGCCTCAATTGAATCGCCGGGTTCTGATTTACCGTCTTAAAGAAGAAACGCCAGCTCCCCCACTCGCGCTCGTTTTCCATTTCGACCTCGGAAGCGATGTCGTCATTCTCCGCGTACAAAATTCGTTCAGCCTCGCATACGCCTGCCCACACTTCGGGACCAAAACGGAAAGCCCCCGTGCACTCGTCATCCGGCAGCGGAATGAAGCGGATACCGATCGGCAGGATCAGGCTGATCCTGTCGCCGTCCACCCAGGTTCGTTGAATAGGATAGAATCGGCCGCTGTCCTCCGTTTTCCCCTGAAGGATGCCGTTGACGTAAATAATAGCCTCGGACGTGATCCATTCCGGAATCCGGCAATGGAACGTAAACGCTTTCGGGGCGGATGTGCGAATGACAAAATCATACTTTCGGTATGGAGGCCTGTTTTCATGGTACGCAGTCATTTCGTTAATTTCCTGATACCCCGCTGTGTTCGAAGAACTCAGCATGCTCCCGCTCATCCGATCCTGTGATTGAAGGATCCATACGGGGTCTCCCCCGATTTCCAAAGTCACCTCGGAGTCAAAATATTGGCATGCATAAATGCCGTTCCGGTCCTGATAAATAAAGGCCTCGATTCCAGGCCGCGTTCGCTTGGACCATGGTTCCATGACAACAGAAGAAGCTGTCTGTCTCCGTGCTCCAATCCTTGTGCAAACCAGCCTTCATCGGCAGGAAGTACGTTAACAGTCCGGTCGAGGGGTGGTCGTGCTTGTTACCGGTCAAATGATATTCCTGGTAGTAGGCTTGGGCCATGATGCCATTATAGAGATTGTATTCGATATATTGGGCATAAGCAGGGTCGCCCGAATGCCGAAACAGGAACTCCGACAACCGGATCAGGTTGTAGACCGTACAATACTCCTGATTCTTGTCCCCCAGACGTGCCTTCATCTTCATCTTCGGCATCCAGACCTCACCGGCCGTCTGTCCCCCCGTCGCCAGGTGTCCTCTCTCCGTCACCGCGCAGTTCCAATAAGCTTTCACGATATCCATCCATCGCTCTTCGCCCGTCACTTCATACGCTCGGGCGCAGCCGAGCACTTCCGGGATGGTCGTGTTCGCATGCATATTCGTCAGCGGATCTTTACCTTCGAGCAAGGGCTGGAAGAGCCTGCTGCGATAATAACGTTCCAGCAGAGTCTTATATTTATCCTTTCCTGTGATGTGAAGGAGATCTGCCCAGACCTCCAGCATCCCGCCGGTCTCCACATCCAGGATGTCGTCGAATTTCTCCCTGGAGAATCGGCCGCTCCAATCCGCGAACCAGTCCGCGAACGAATCCGCGATCTCAAGCGCCTTCTGATTCCCGGCATGAAGATAAGCATCTACAAGACACAAGACCCATAAATAGTTTATGGAGATTATATTGCGGAGCCCAGATACCCTTTCCGTTCGCGATCCAGTGCAAATATTTCTCGGGAATCGGACCTGTCCACTGCCCTCCGTTGTCCTTCTGGCACTCGGCCAATTCATCGATGATGAGATCCATTTTCACTTTCAGCTCCGGGTCCCCGGTCTCAAAGTAATGCATACCCGCTGCCGACAGCCAATGGCCGAGGAAATGGCCCCGAAGCTGGCAGACCGGCGACTCCCAACCTCCGTGCGCCCCCTGAGGAATGCCCCTACCCGAGTATCGGCCGGCTTCCAGTCTGTAATTAAAGAGAAGATGATCACTGTTCAGCTTCATCAAGTAATCCCGGTTCGCTTCCTGCCTGCGTTTTAATTCGCCATTGCGAATGAGGACATGCTCCCCTCTCAATTCTTCCACGCACTGGCACCTCCCTATCCATTGTCTAAACTGACCCGAACATCCCTTGTTTATTCGGTCTCTTTGAATAAGACGTTCCGCATAAGAGTAAACCCATTTAAAAGCTAACACTTTCATCGGTCAGAAACTACCCGTCAATCACTTGGCATTTCCCCCTTCAAACTATAGAAATTCTCAACCCTTGATCACAGACACGGCGATTCCTTTGATAAAGTATTTCTGTCCGATAACAAATAATAGAATGGGAGGGATAAGAACCATCGTAGCCGCCCCATCAGCAACTCCCATTTGGCCGTGTAATACCCAATCCAGACGGGGGGACGATAAAAATTTGAGAAGAGTCCATTATCGCGCTGCGCTCCATCCACACCAGGGGCAGAATAAAAACGGCCGAACCGAAGAGGAGCACAAGATATAACAGCAATGTTTTCGTACCGGAATAGTTGTTTGTGGCCATTAAATGATGACGGACAGGATCATGCTGATCGCGAACAACACCCAGGCAATTGCGCACGCGGCGCCCATCGATCGTCAAACTGGACTTCATAGGCTTGACATCCAAATGAAATGAACGAAATCAGTAAAATTCCAAAAATCAAATTTCTTTTTGTCATGGACTCACTCTTCAATGGTTACTTTCCTGTTTCCATTATGTAAGCCTCCCGAAGATCCTAAACATAAAGAAGGTGTAATAGGCAACCGCTTATGTCGGAATTTAGAAAAGATCTACGATCCCTTGGAACAGTCCGGAGAAGAAGCTGCCGATCGCACGGAATAACAGCCTCCACCAACCTGCTTTATTAACGGCCTCCGTAGCGACCAAGTCGATCGTAACCGTCTTTTCTTCTTGGGTGGACGGGTCTTTGTATTTGTAAGTAACCGTACCTACCTTAGCGCCGAGCTTGACCGGAGCGACCAATGGGTCCTGCGCGCTCTTCACTTCTTGCACCGTCGTTTCCACGGCCTGGCCTTTAGGAATCAATACGGTCAGATCGGACGTCGTGACGACCGGTACGCTTTTCGCTTTCCCTTTTTTGACTTTTAACGTTGCGTATCCCGGTACGACGGCTTTCGCGTCGACGATCGTTTTCTTCTCGAAGCCGTAGAAACCGTAATCGAACAATTTGGCGGTCTCCAAGAAACGCTGTCCGTCGTTCGTATCGCCGGGAACTCCCATGACGACAGCGATCAGTCGGGTTCCGTCACGCAAAGCGGTTCCCGTAAAGCAGTTGCCGGCTTTACTCGTATGTCCCGTTTTCAATCCATCTACGCCTTCGTAGGCGAACTTGCGGAAATTGGGAACGTCCTTGTTGCTTGCGAGCATCCAGTTCACGTTCGTGATCGGCGATTTATCCCGTTCGCGGAACCTGTAGGACTGGATTTTGGAAGTATTCAAGAATTCTGGTACTTCCTTTAGAATGTGATAGGCTAAAGTCGCGGAATCGCGGGCGGACATTACCGTTTCCCCATCGATGGAAGAAGGACGGAATTCCTCGGGCATATCCGCTCGGTCTAGTCCCGTGGAATTAATGAAGTGCGCCGTAGTCATGCCGAGCTTGACCGCGGTTTCGTTCATCAGCTTCGCGAAATTTTCCTCGGAGCCGGCAACCAACTCTGCTAATTGCGCTGTCGCGTCGTTTGCGGAGCCGACGGCCATCGCCGTATACAATTCCTTAACCGTATGCTGATCGCCTTCCGCCAGAAAAATCCGGCTTCCAATCTGCGCCGCCGCGTTCTTGCCTACCGTTACGGTTTGGTCCCAAGAAAGCTTTCCTTCCTGTACGGCTTTGGAGACGAGATATTCGGTCATCATTTTAGACATGCTGGCAGGTGGCTTCGGTTCATCCGCGTTGGATTGATATAGGATTTGTCCGTTTTCCGCATTCATGAGGATGGCTGATTTCGCTTCCAGCTGAGGGGCTGCAGCAGGGACATCCGCCGCAGATGCCAATGAGGAAACGCCGAACGTGAACAATAGACTAATGAGAACGAAAACGGCAGCGAACCGCTTCGTGATGAATGCTTTCGGAAATAACATATGATGATGGCGATTTAACGCCTTCTCCCCTTTTCGATAAAATACTTACGCCCTATTGTAAGGGCTTAGCGTCCAAAGTTGAATTTCATAGCGGATAATCGTACGGCTGCTGCTGCCATCATAATCGACAACAGACAGACAGCGACAAAATGAAGCAGACTGTTCGTTATGAATAAAGATTCGAGTTTCGCAGCCTTTGCCAACCCGCGAACGAGTACGATGGCAAGGGGATGCAAAATATAAATCCATACGCGCCCCTCTCTGAGCGCTTTCCTCGTCCTTCCCCTCCACTGAAGCGCCCACTGAAACGAGAAATAAGCAGTAGGCAATGCGAAGATAAACATACTGTCATGTCTGGGAATTCCCGCTGCATGCAGAAGGATTCCCTCCGCGAGCAGCATGGCGAGCGATACGGCAAACAAGCATGCATTCGTGATTGGTCTTCTTACCGGCTCCTTCCGTTTGGCTGCCCAAGCCCCCAATGCCAGATAGACCGGAGCATAGAATAATCCGTTGCGGGTGTAATCAAATATAGTAAACAACCCCTCATATACTCGCGAAATCCCCTCCGTGTTCTCTATCATTCCA
>NZ_JBWDNU010000011.1:0-234857 GCF_056269365.1 Paenibacillus sp. JT22N12
TAGCTCAGAAGAGGGCCGTGCACGAAACATCGACCTTAATGGCTTAATGAAAAATACCATATTCGGGGATGCACAGAAGCTCTATGAAAAGGTGTTAACGGATCTAGGAGCGATCGGGGAAATGTCATACCTTCTTGACAGTTGCGTACGTGCGGACAGCTATCTTCAGTTGTCTGTAGAGGAACTGAGCTATAAGCGATCAGACCTGCCCGAAAGCGTCCGCTTCATCGGTGCGCTTCCTACCCCTCCTTCCGTAGATGCTAAATTGCCAGCATGGTGGTCGGATGTGTTAGAAGCTGAAAAAGTTGTCGTTGTAACACAGGGAACAGTAGCAAACGGTGACTTCACTCATCTCATTGATCCAACACTAGAAGCGCTAGCTGACCTGCCCGTTCTAGTTATTGCGGCGACAGGCAGCAAGAATGAAGTCAAAAACGTACCAGCCAATGCACGCGTCGTGGAATTCATTCCTTTCGTCGATCTCCTTCCGCATACCAATGTTCTCGTCACAAACGGTGGTTTTGGCGGGACGCAGCAGGCGTTAAGTTTCGGAGTGCCGATGGTATTGGCTGGCATTTCCGAAGATAAGATTGAGGGTAACGCTCGCACGGCCCATACTGGTGCCGCAATCAATCTCAAAACCCAAACACCGATGCCAGAGGCGGTTCGGGAGGCGGTCCTTAACGTACTCACTAAGACGGAATTCTTAGCGAATGCACAAAGATTGAAGGCGGAATATGCTGCCCTTGATCCGTTCACGGCCATCGCGAATGTCGTCGCCGAGTTAGATGCCAAATAATATTATCCTTGTCAACCTATATTGATGACCGGGGAGATAAGGGAGATATTAATGAAGGGAATTATTCTCGCAGGCGGGACAGGATCCAGATTGTTTCCACTAACCAAAGTGACGAATAAACACTTATTGCCAGTCGGTGTAGATATCCCATGATATTCCATCCGGTTTTTAAATTAAAGCAAGCCGGTATGAAATTCTTGTCGTAACAGGAAAAGAGCGTTTAGGAGATGTTGTCGTATAACGAATCGTACAGGGGCTTTATCCACGGGGATTTTCAGCTGGGAATAAGTGATCTGAGGATGGTCTCAATTTTGTTGCAGGAAGGAGCGATGACGGCAGAACAACTTGCTCAGCGCCTAAGCCTGACGACGGGGGTTACCATCGTCAGCTTCGCAAAGTGACGAAGGGAAAAAGCATCTTTCCAACGGATGAATCGTTACTAAAAATGCTCTATCTGGCCACCATGGATGATACGCGTAAATGGACTGGCCGTGTTCAAAACTGGGGTCAAATGCTCCTGCAGCTCTCTGTCTTCTATCCGGATCGCATCGGGCAGCATTTACGATAAATCCCCCCTCGGGGGAGCCTTCAAAAAGAGTTTACACAAAAGATTTGACAGACCCAACGGCCAACGGATACGTTAGTTCAAAGCATCTTGGAGCAGTTTGCCGGTAGCAACTGCTCCAGTTAGCTGGGGGAGGTTGGGTTTATGAGAGCAAGCAGCGGCACAATTATGAAACAACTGCTTGATTCAGATTATATTGATGCAAAGTTAAAGATCTTGTCTTATGACCATGCATCTCATGTGGTTCGTATGGCGTATGGTGACCCAACTAGTTATGATAATGATGTAACCCTTATTTTCAGGGACGGTTTTTCAGCCAATTTTAACACTTGGCTGGAAGGTATAACTGGAACCATTCCGATTAAACCAGGCGGTTCTGACTTCTACATTCATGACATCTCAATTCAGGGTATCGAAATCGATGCTGCAATTGATGATTTTCTTTTTCTTTAAGCCCGTAATATTAAGCATTCAAGTATAAAACTTTATTTTCATCAGACATTCTGAGAACTTCCAACTTGACAGGAGGAAAAGATTGGCCTAAAATGACAGTAACCACTGACAGACATTTGATTTTTGAAGGGAAGCTTATCATGAAAAACGACAAAATGGGAACTGGGGATAGACTCTTACAAGCTGCTATAGACCTAATCTCGGAGAGAGGCTATAACGGCGTAACTACGGAGGAAATCGCCACTACTGCCGGTTTAAGTGAAAAGACGCTGTTTCGTCATTTCGGAAGCAAGCGGAACCTCCTTGAGTCGGCTCTCGACCGGTTTCACTACGCCGAAGAGATGCGGTTGCTTTTTGAGGAAAAACTTGTATGGGAGTTGGAACAAGACCTCTATACCATTTGCAGAAAATATCACGAGATTATGAACCGAAATCGGAAGTTGATCCTGATCAGTATCAAAGATGAGGCTCATTTGCCCGGGTTCAAGGAACGAAAAATGCAGCACCCTCATCAGCTGTTAGAATTTCTGACGAAATACTTGACCACGATGGAGGAAAAAGGCAAGATCATTTGCTCAAATCCGGAGATGGAGGCTTTTACTTTTTTAATGGCGCAATTCGGCGCTTTCATCAATGATTTGGAAGCCGGTGAGAACTACCCAAATATCACCCTCGGACCCTTTATGAAGGTGAGTGTGAAGATGTTAGCTAGGGCTATAGCTCCCTAGTTTTTTATGACCATTATTTCAGTAAGTACTGACGGTCATATTTGAAAGGATGGAATTTCATGAAAAATCAGTCGACGAAGATGAAGACAGTAGGAGACCGACTGATGCGCATCCTCCTGCTCACACTCACGACTCCATGGCCTCTATTACTTCGCATTCGGCAGAACCCAACGCGTCGAGCCGTCCGAGACCCACTTGAACATGACATAAGCCGTGACGTACGCTCCAAGGATATATATCCTTGGCCAGCTTTCGCGCTCAGGCGCATTCAAGGCGATAGTGGTTAATTTCAATATATAATATTCCTTGACAGGAATATTCCTTTTAGGGTATATTCAAGGCAAGAACCGAAAACATATGAAAAAGGAGTGAGTTGGTTTGAAGAAGTTGACATTCCTGATAGTTGCCGTCGTGTTGCTCGGAGCATTGGCCAGCAGACCCGTGTTAGCTTTCACCGATTTAAATGATGCTGAACGAGAAGCCATTCTTCAGCTAAAGGATCGAGGTATTGTATCCGGCATCACAAGTAGCCAGTTTGCACCGCGTGAGAAAGCCAGTGTTGCACAAGGTGTCAATTTAATTGTGAAAGGCTTGAATCTGAAACTTGATCAGACCGGATCGGGTAAAAAGCCGGTCGCCACAGATTTTTTTCATACGATTTCCAATCACGCATGGTATAGCGATTCCTTTGTAATCGCACGTGTGAACGGATTGGAGCTTTCGAGTGAGGTTAATCCAAACGCTGATTTGTCCAGGCAGCTATATGCGGAGTTGCTGAAAAAAGCCGTTGGCATCAAAGGGTTAGACCTAAGCGATCCCGCCTTCTTCGAGAACCTAAATAACGAGGCCATGACTCGGGGAGAAGCAGCATTGTGGTTATATAAAACCATTCAATTTGTCGAGTCGCAGCAATCAAAAGAGAAACGCGGTCATTACGCCACAGTGAATGGGCTCAACATGTATTATGAGATCCATGGCACGGGCGGGCATCCGGTCGTCTTGCTCCATGGCGCATTTATGTCTATTGACTCCGCGTTTGGCACACTCATTCCCAAACTTTCCGAGAGCCGACAGGTGATTGCTCTCGAAATGCAAGGTCACGGACGTACCGCTGACATTGACCGTCCGTTAAGCAGCGAGCAGATGGCCGACGATGTGGCTGAGCTCCTGCATCAAATCGGGATTAAGGATGCCGATATAATCGGCCATTCCTTAGGTGGTGCAGTCGGAATTCAAATGGCTGCCCGGCATCCGGAGCAGGTTCGAAAGCTTGTAGTAGCCTCGTCGACGTTTAAGAGCGACGGCATGTACGATGAGGTTAATGGAATGATGGATTTCATCACGCCGGAAATTTTCGTAGGCACCCCAATTGAAGAGGAATATAAAAAGCTGGCACCGCGTCCGGAAGATTTCCCCAAGCTGGTTAACAAAATCAAGGCGATGGGTAGCGTAAAGCTAGATTGGACGCCTCTGATCAAATCAATTAAAGCTCCCGTACTCACTGTCATTGGGGATTCTGACAATGTTCGTCCCGAACATGCATTGGAGATGTTTAAGCTGCTTGGAGGTGGTGTAGCTGGAGACCTGACTGGCCTTCCCAAAGCTCAGTTGGCTGTGTTGCCCGGTACGACTCATGTGACCTTAATGGAGAATACGGATTTGATTGTTGCCATATTCACCCGATTTCTGGATGCTTCCAAAGAAGAAGAGTAATTCTCGGGCACTACTTCAATTTCCGGAATAGCAGGACTTGATGGCAGAAAATTAAGTCGAAAAATTGGTGCTAACGCGTGTCTTCCAACGCTCCCAGAGAGCGGTGCTCATTACATCTTCCGTTACGTTTTCATTCAGCCTTATTCGGTTCCCCCTGGAGAACCCATACCATTATTAGGAGGAGATTAATATGAATATGAATCAACATGCAGCAAAAGCAACAACTCGAGTAGAAGGTCAAGCACTGATCGTCGAACGCATTTTTCAAGCGCCGCGAGAGCTGGTATGGGATGCCTGGACAAAGCCGGAGCATGTGGCCCGGTGGTGGGGATATGGCGGAGTACCTCTTTTCGCTTGCGAGATCGATTTGTGCGTTGGCGGTACCTATCGATACGTTCAACGTGGCCAAGACGGGACCGAGTTTCCTTTCACTGGCACATATCGCGAGATTGCCAAGCCTGAACGGCTGAACTACACCATGATTTTTGATATGGCCCCGTATAACGAGCATGAATCCCTCATATTCGACTCGTTCGAACAACTTGATGTGGGCCTAACCAAACTGACTATGCGCACGGAATACGCATCTGCTGAAGCCCTTCAAGGTTCCATTGCTTCCGGTGCGGAGCAAGGCGCAATTGCATCCATGGAACGCTATGCTGAATACTTGGCAATGATTCAGCAGGCTAAATAGCTTACGAAAGGAGAATGAATAAAATGAATCAAGAAGTGACCACATTTATTGAAAATCTGAATCCACAATGGCAAATTGAACTGAGCGGCAAGCTGCGGCAGATGGTTCATGAGACGATTCATGGAGTGGAAGAAAAAATTCAATACAAGAAGCCACATTTTCTAAAAAACGGGCAATTTGCAGCGGTTATTTCGCCTTCGAAGGATGCAATTGCATTCATGATTATGAATGCAGCTGACGTTGAGTTTCCAAAAGGCTTTGAAGGACCAGCAGAACGGAAATGGATCAAATTGCGTGAAGGGGCTATACCTGATTTAGCACAATTGTCCAGCCTTCTGTCGAAAGCGTCCAAATCGCTGTAACATGGATAATGGGGGAGGGGTTATATGGATACGGCGACGTCGAATGCACGTGGGAGGAACGATTTGATCGTCTAGTCAACTATTTGCAAGAAATGAAGAGGGTTGGGCCTCCTATTAGGAGGCTGTAACTTGTCCGGATAGCGTTAATATTCTGGAGTGTTCCAAATGAAGAGAGTGAAGCCGCGGCTCTTCACTCTCTTTTTATTTCAAATGAAAGGAGGTTGATTATCCATACAAGCGACCAATATTAATTCTTTAGTCTTGAATGATGCGGTAAAGGGACCTATGTGGAAAGCTGATCGAGCGCTGGCGCCAGATTTGGCAAGAGGGGCAATGCTGCTGTTTATCGCACTGGCAAGCGATCCGCCATGGCTTTACGAATTTTGTGCAGCATCAACCAAGCCGTGGGGTAACTGACTTCGAGTTCGCGGGCGACAAACACCGCAGGTTGTTCTCATTCTCTTTCTCGCAAAATCGAATCAAGCTATGTCTTCTTTAACATTATCCTGACTATAACCAAGTGCTGTATTTATAGCGACAGTGTCGAAATAGTATGGAAATCCTTCAATTACTAAATTGTCCTTTATTTTTAGGATTTGGGCGAAAGGTAGCCGGATTTCTATTTCAGAATGTCTTGCAGTCGCCACTAAAGTACATCCCATAAAAAGGGTGTCACCGTCAAGTGTCGCAAGCATGTTCTCGGTATTCATGGAGTTCCACGAATTATGCATAATTTTAAAGAGTCTTCCAAGAGCTTCATAACCACGCCAATCGCCAGGATAAGGAAGCGAAGTTGGTTCATGCACCACGATGTCGGGGTGAAAGACTGATTTAATACCACTAAAATCGCTTCCATCAGAGCGCATAAATTCCATCTCAGCAGTAAACATCCGGTTTAATATTTCCATTGCCTTTGTGTTGTTGTCGCTAAATGCATTATTCATTCATAAATTCCTCCATTCATCATTTTTCAATACATACTTAATTATAGATCATGAGAAGTTTCGAAATGTTGCTATTACATTCACAGATGTGCCTGATGCATATGTGTTTTAGGTTTGCGAAGGACGAAGAGAAATGCGCAGCAGATTTAGCTGATTGGGCAGAAAGGAACAAAGTGAAGATAACCAATACATCTTTTTTTAGATGAATATAAGATGTGCATGGAGTACCTTTGTTTGTTGAGCTAACGGGTACGATAGTGGAGGAGCTTGCTTCGAGGCAGATCCTCTTTGGATTATTGAAGTAAAGGGCAGTAAACGACAGATAGACATATCCAATATATTGTGCTTATCCAGTTGAATGGAGGGTCAAGCCATGGGCATTAGGAATTATCTGATTGAAGGCGTTTCCGGCACCGGCAAAACTTCGGTTTGCAAAAAATTGCAGCGGCGCGGCTACCATGCCATTAATGGTGACCGTGAATTGGCTTATCAAGGCGATCCGGAAACGGGTACACGGACGGATGGCGTCACGCACGAGCACCACATTTGGCATGTAGATAAAGTAAAAGCTTTAGTCGCCAATCAGCATGAGGCGGTAACATTTTTCTGCGGTGGTTCTAGGAACTTTTCGAAATTCATAGATCTATTTGACGGCGTGTTTGTCCTCGAGGTCGACCTTGACACATTGAACCGGCGGCTTGACGAGCGACCGGAAAATGAGTGGGGCGGAAAGAAAACGGAACGGGAACTCATTGCGCGATTGCACCAAACGAAAGAAGACATTCCGAAAAACGGAATTATAATCGACGCCACCGCACCGATCGAGCACGTCGTTGACGAGATCGTCCGTCAAAGCGAAGAAAATAAACGCCAACGACAGTAACTTACGGGCGCTCACGGTCGGCTCTTTGCTAGCATCGTCAGTATTGATACATATTCATTATTTCGGTCCAGGTGATTTGGTTCTGACTTCATAATTGAACCCATCTTGAGACAAGATCGTTGCTTAGAATTGGCATTCCAGGATACAGAGGAAATGATTTACTTTTAATTGTGGCATGTGGTAGCTTTGAATTACCAAATATGTAAAGGGGTGAAGTGCAATGAATACAACTCAAATTATGATCTTTGAACAAACAATTGTTTCATCGCGCTCATCTAATCGGAGAAATCTTTTCATAATAACTAATGATCAGATGATGCCATGGTCTTTTTTGCGTTCCATAAAACAATGAAAGGGGTAGATGATTTTCAATAAGATCAGAATCGCTTACGGTGAGGTACTTGAAAATTTCAAACCCATATTACGGAATGCTTATCAGAGCATATACAACTATCAGCTGGATCGTACAACCGAAAATGAATCACAAATGCGCGAAGCCATTAACGCGACAAGGGAGATATTGGAGTTTTTTGCAACCCATTTGCCTTATTCAAAGGCCAAATATATATTAGCCCTGAAAAGATTGGATGAAATGGCTTCGTTTGACCTAATTATGTGTTTTGATCAAGCGATCTTTGAAATGCATGTATGGCAAACGCTATCAGAACTGAGAATCAAGCAAGGACAATGGGCCAAAAACAACACTTGGAGCAAGGAGCTTCGCGATTTATTGAATGAACGGCAAGAAGTTCGCCAAAATGATAACAACTTGAATGTTGAAGAGGAATTTCTAGTCAGCGGTACCCCGGCATCTAGAGGAAGTGCTCAAGGACGGGCCTGTATTGCTTTAAATAAAGAACATTTTAATAAAATAAAAAAAGGGGATATTCTTGTCACAACGATGACAACCCCCGATTTTATTGAGGTAGCCCATCTGATTTCCGGTCTTATTACAGACCGTGGTGGAGTCGTCTGCCATGCGTCGATTTTAGCCAGAGAATTCAATATTCCTTGCGTCGTAGGATGTCAAACTGCAACGACAACCATCAAGGATGGCGATCAAATTCGTTTGGACGCGACCTCAGGAATTGTAGTGAGTGTGATCCAATGAATCGTTATCGGTACTTGGTACCATTAGAGGATGCCGTAAATCCGTGTGAATTTGGAGGGAAAGCGTCGCAATTAAATCTTGCTATTCAACACAAGCTGCCCGTACCTAAAGGATTTGTGATATCCGACTCCTTTCTTAATCAATTTGAATCGGGCGAAATCTCCTTGGAAAAAGAGCTGCATCAGGTTCTGAGTAAGCTGGGGCCGATTGCCGTCAGATCGTCCGCTGTCGGCGAAGATAGTCAGAACAAAAGCTATGCAGGGCAATATATTTCCTGCTTAAACGCAGCTACTGTCCAGGCGATCGAAGAAGCGATAATTGCTGTCCGAGAATCGGTTTTTTCCAAGAGAGTGAAGGTTTACAATGAAAGGTTCGGGATAACTGAAATTCCCAAGATGGCAGTCCTTCTTCAAAAAATGGTATCTGCAAAGGTGTCGGGTATCCTTTTTACTCAAGATCCCGTCTCTAAAGCAGACGAGAGAATTATAGAAGCCAGTTGGGGGCTTGGTGAGTCGATTGCATCCGGGCGAATTATACCTGATTTTTTTCGATTAAGCAGGGTGGGTCAAATCCTTGAACAAAGGTCAGGCAATAAGACGGATCTAAACGTAAATAAGATTTGTTTAAATGAAATAGAACTTCAAAAACTTCATCAGTTAGCAACGTGTTGTGAAAATGTATTTGGCAGGGAGCTCGATATCGAGTGGGCATTCGTTCAGCAGAAGCTCTATCTGCTCCAGTGCAGGCCGATTACCTGTTGACACTCTTTTCTATCAGAACAAAAGTAGTGGGAGCTTAAAGAACAGTTAGCATTTCTTGCTTGTGAAGCAGTGAAACAATCATTTTAATCGAGCTTTTTTGACTTACAGCAACGTGGAAGCCTTACAGAAGTCCGGGCACTACGCGGGGGGAGAAGTTCAGGTTACTGATATTTGTTCCAAGCACCATGAGGCGGATTTGCCGCGTCCAGTAAGACGAGATTCTTGCTGTCGTGTTAAATAGTGTAAATTCATTAGATGCTGACCCCGTGTTTTGTAGGGTTCAAGCTCTTCTTTACATCCAGAAACTGAACAACGGGGCTATGATAATGGCCACCCCAATCGAGCAGACGCTCGTATGGTCTGTACATCATATAAAGGGCCGGGACTTTCTCATCTTGAGGATCCCGGCCTTTTCGCTTTATATTGTTTGAAATATATAGGACTAGATATATTGAATTTTTCTTCAAGCATCACATACGCGTGTCGTACATGGCTTAAAATCAAATATTATAAAATAAGTGTTATTACACCATTTACAACAGTGTGCGACATACAGTATGATGTAATCAGGAGTTGATGAAATAAATGGATATCAATGAAACGATCAGCGGATTAACACAGGAGTTGCGGCGTGGAACGATTATTATCGGCGTGCTCAGTCAATTATCTGAACCGCAGTATGGTTATTCCCTGGTCTCCATCCTGGAGGAGAAGGGCATTAACATCGATCCAAGCACCCTGTACCCGCTCTTGCGCAGACTGGAGAAGCAGCAATTGCTTGAAAGCAAATGGGACACCAATGAAACTCGCCCTCGGAAGTACTATTTGCTCAGTTCTATAGGGAAGGAAGTTTACCGGCAGCTTTGTCTAGAATGGAGGAGCATGAACATGAGCCTTGAAAATTTGATTGGAGGAGACGATGGGGATGGAGTTAGTTAAAAGATACATTTTTGCGGTGACGCAAAACTTGCCTGAGAAGCAGAGGACGGATATAGAGAAAGAGCTGAAGGGTTTAATCGAGGATATGCTTGAGGAGCGCGTCCAAGGTAGAGAAGCGACCAGGACGGATGTGGAAGAGGTGCTTCTTGAACTGGGGAATCCGAGTGAATTATCTGAAAGGTACAGGGGAGATAAGAGATATCTGATTAGTCCGGCAATCTTTTCGACCTATCTGTCCGTTCTCAAGATGGTAATTATCTCGATTGCAGTTGCAATGGCAGTCGTGTTCACGATTGAAACGTTCATGAATCCATCGCAAGTCCTTAACCATTTGGTGAGCAATCTGGCTTCCTTCCTTATCGTGGGTTGCGTTCAAGGCTTCGCCTGGGTGACGATCATGTTTGTCATAATAGAGGTTGTAAATGCTAAGAAAAGGAAGCTGGGAATCGCCCATGACTGGAAACTGTCTGAATTACCAGCCCTGCCTGATCGTCGGATTCGAATTAAGCGTGCCGAGCCTATAGCAAGCATAATCATTACCGTTTTATTCTTCGTGCTGTTTACCTTCTCAATCGACCTTTTTGGTGTATGGAGGTTTGAGGACGGCGGTTATTCGACGGTTGTGTCATTCTTCAATGAAGAAGTGTTTCGCGGGTTCCTGCCGATAATATGGATCCTGCTGGCCTTAAGCATCTTGAAAGATATCTTGATGATGATTTCAAGGAAGTGGACAGTAAGGCTGGTCGGCTTTGAAATCTTGCTCAATATTTTCTATTTCGTCCTCGCGCTGTTCATGTTCTCGGATATGGCGATATGGAATTCCGATTTTATGCAGCAACTCGCGCAATCCGGTATAACGCCGCTCCGCAGCGAGGCATTTGAAAGAGTGAGTGAGATTTGGGATCGTATCAATGAAGGTTTAATCTATCTGATAGGATTAGTTATTGCCGTACACGTTATCTTCATGGCTGTTAAAGCATTTCGGATCAAACAGATCTCATAATGTGTATCGATGCCTTGATCGGGCTGGCTTCCTCTCGGCTGTTGGAGTGGAATGCCGCCAGCACGAAGTGCCGGTCAGCCTATGCAGCTGCTAAGATTCAATAGGCTTAGATCGGGCAGCCGTAAACGTTAAGCTAACAGGTACGTTAGTGAGGAGCTTGCCGCGCGGCAGCTCCTCTTTTGGTTTTGAGTTATGACCACTTAACGATCACAATCCTAATCCTTCAATGCGCGAATCTACCCAAACCTTCACCGTAAATAACGCCTTGAATAGTCATGAAAAAAATGCCCCTATACAAAAATGTATAGGGGACTTGGACGTGCTTCAGGTTAAGTACACATTACGAGACCGGAGGCGTATCGGTAATATCAAGGTCGCTCGGAGAAACAGCGTCAATGTACTTCATGCCTTTTCCCTCCAGCGTTCTGCTCACTTGCAGCGTTTCCAGGGTCGGCTGTTCCCAGACATTCTTCACTTGTTGTTCCATGTTATCACCTCCCTTCAAAGTGATTTCTTACAGTCTTTCATCGTACTCAGTAGTGGCAGTACAACGCCGCCAAAGGGGCACGGCCGGTCCTTCTTATTTCAGGATATTGGCTGCAAAATTAACAAATATATTTTTCATATCTTCTTCTACGACTGTACTGCCATAAATAAGCTTCCCTTCGTTGGTTGTATTTCCTTGTATAATATGTCCGCCTCCCGCATAGGAAACGTATATTCCGGCGTTCGGTTCTCCTTTACGGGGATTCATCGCGTTGTTCTTGAAAATAATAATACCGTGGCTCGTCATTAGTTTGCTGTTGGGATCACCCGTCCGCAGAGCGATGTTATATCTGTTGTTTGTGGCCGTGTTCTGTGTGATATTGCAATAGCTGGAACCATTTTTAATATCGATGCCATAGTAGAAGCCTGTAACCGTGTTGCCTATTATCGAGCTGTTCTTTTCCGCTTCCACCGAAATCCCCTGCTGATCGCTTTTGTTTACGCGATTCTCGGAAACCGTGTTATTGGAAACCGTATTGTATTCTCCTCCACCGTACAGTGAAAGATGTCCGTCGCCGGAATTTCGGATGGTATTGGAATCGATGATGGAGTTTTTGGATTGCATGCTGATAATACCGGAACCACTGTTGCTTTCTGTAACGTTGTGCCTGACTATGCACTTATCCGATTTGTATAAATTAACGCCTTGTGAGAAATTCATCATCGCCATATTCTCAATCAAACAATCTTTGCTTTTCTGGACGAGGACGGCAACTCTGGACATGTAATGACCATCCGTTGGCATTGCGTTACCTATTAAGCTTCCACCTTTCAGATGCACATTTGAAGTATTATATATCCAGAAAACCCCGTATTCATATGCCGTTGAGGTTTTAAATGTGACGTTGTCCATTACAATGGTAATAGGCTTAGTGATCTTTAAAGCGGAATAGCTTTTCCCATAATCCGTATAAACAATATGCTCCGGATTTTTATTAATATTATAAACTCCCGGGGGGATGACGATTTTGCCTCCGCTTGGCGTTTCATCGATCATTTTTTGAATAGCCGGAGTATCATCCCTGATGGCTGGAGCAGCGGCTGCCGCGAGCTTATTGTTGGGAGAATAGTTGGGATTATTAACATCGAATGGAGGGAACGTTTGGTTAAGGCCAGTCAAGGAAAAAGCAAGTGGCAGACAAAGGACCGCAAGTATATAAAGATAAAATCTATTTCTTTTGCTTATTGTTACTGTCAGCTGTCTGTCCGGTAAGTTGGAAGACGGAAGTTTGTCTGAGACAGCCATAGGAAACAAAAAGAGCGGATGTACACGGGTTGCGAAGCGATTTCTAATCAAATTTGATTACCTCCAATGTTTAGATGTCTTGTCCATTGCATAAACGTTCTGAATGATCTCATGAAAAGACAACAGCTTATATAAAAGATACGTTATGTATCATTAAATGAAATTGATGATACCAATTGTAGCATATAATGAATTTGAGATATCACTTCTATCAAATGAGTTTTTTTTAAGAAAACAATAGTAAAGCAGGTCTCGGTGCATGTTCAAGATTTTCAAACATCAAATAAAAACCTCAACCTGTAGAACAGAACTGCTAGTAATGCAAGCTGATTCGATGAAAAGGAAGCGTCGAAGTCGTTTTCTTCCCCTCAGAATATAAGCAAAGTATAAATCTGTACTTTCTTATATTTTTAAAATTTTTTCATTCTCAATGAAGTGGAATTTACTCTTAATGGGAGTATACTTAAAGGATCAAAAACAATTTGAAACTGAGGTGATTGAATGGTTGTACATGAGTTGGCGCCAAGCAGGTATTGGAATACGATCGGCTCGCATGAGCCTGTACTGACCGTCAACGACGGCGACCGGATAACGACCTCGACGGTGGACGCCCGAGGATGGGATCGATACGGAAACTCGGCTGCGATGGCGGGTAACCCGATGACCGGACCGTTTTATGTGAAAGGCGCGGAGCCCGGGGACACGCTTGTCGTCCGCTTCGAATCGATTGTGCCGAACCGCGAGTGGGCATGGTCGATGGATGTTCTTGCTCCCAATGTCGTCGATCCGTCCTATTTTCCAAACCTTCCTAAAGCGGAAACAAAGAGATGGAAGATCAATACCGAGAGCCGGACGGCTCGGCCGGAGCTTGAATCTGAAATGATAGCTGGCTTGCAGCTTCCGCTTGCTCCCTTTTTCGGCTGCTTCGGCGTCGCTCCGGCGTTGGGCCAGGCTATCGGTACCGCAACCTCCGGTCAATACGGCGGCAATATGGACTACAGAGGCTTTGGAGCTTGCGAGACCATCTACTTGCCTGTATTCGTCCAAGGTGCGCTCTTTCATCTCGGGGATGGCCATGCCGTGCAAGGGGACGGCGAAATCGTGGGCACAGGGCTCGAAATTTCAATGGATACGACATTCTCGCTTTCATTGCTCAAAGGGCAAACGATCGGCTGGCCGCGCGGAGAGTCGGAGGATTCGATTTTTACGGTAGGAAACGCCAGACCTCTTGATCAGGCCCTTCAGCATGCATCGACGGAGATGCTTCGCTGGCTGACCAATGAGAACGGCTATGGCTTAAGCGTACAGGAAGCAAGTCAATTAATGGGTCAGTGCGTGGAATACGAGGTAGGCAATGTTTTTAATCCTGCCTATACGATGGTATGCAAAATGAAAAAACGTTGGCTTCCTTCAAAGAGAGCAAATTAACCCGTAGTGATATTTTTATTGCGGCTGTACTGATGACCCGTGCATACATAAATGCTGTCCCCAGTGGTATGCGAAATGATCTTATCATTCAAACAATCGGCTCTTTGATTATTATGGTTCCGTCTTCGGATTCGGGGTTTGTTAATCAGTACGTTGGCAGTCAACCTATAATTCTAAGCGTTAAAGGTTTGTTTTATCTCTTTGTAGTTGGCTGTTTTCTCTATGGGGGAAAGCTCGAGATCGGTAAGGAATGAATAATTAACAATAGTTCAAACCACCTTATAATAGGTGGTTTGAACTATTGCAATTTAATATCTTTTCCCCTTTAAACCAAATGATAGAAGTGATAAAATGATGGATAACGAAGGCCATATTCAATGAACCACAGTCAGGAAGAGCTCGCAAGAGCTCTTCTTTTATATTTATGGAGCCGATGAAAATAATATGAGTCTTCACAACTATAACGTGAATAGTTACATACCAGGGATTTAGTCCAACTCTGGACATGATGACGTCCGGGTAGAGAAACATATATAGTCACTGGTATATTTCAACCGCGAGGAAATATTAAAAAAAGATTATGTAGGAATAGAGGTCAATTCTGATGGCGAAATGGGATAACATGCTGTCCATGCTTTGGATGCTGCGATCCGGAAGGAAGCACACCGCCGCGCAGATCGCGGACAGCTTGGAGATTAGCATCCGTACCGTTTACCGGTATATCGACGCCTTATGCGCAAGCGGAGTGCCGGTCGTCGCAGAATCGGGACATGACGGCGGCATTCGCATTCTGGAAACCTTCAAGGAGACGCCATTGTTCTTCACCCTCGTAGAGCTGAAGGCGCTCGCGGACGCGTTTAAATTTTCGCAAGGCGCCGGCTATCCTTATACGGAGGAGCTGGGAAGCGTGTTGAAGAAGGTGGAAAACGGGCTGCACGAAGAGCAGCGCCACGATTTGCCCCGTCACACGAGCGGCTTGGATGTAATTTCTCCGGCACGACCGCCTTCCATTGTTCTGTTGTTACGGGACCTGGAGCAGGCGGCGATGGACGGACAAACATTGCGCATGACCTATCGCAAAGTAAATGCAGAGCAAGCTAACGAGCGTGAAGTTGATCCGTACGGGTTGGCTTACGACCAGAACGAGTGGTACGCTGTCGCGTTCTGCCATCGATCGAAGGCGGTACGGACTTTCCGAGTGGACCGTATCGAACGACTGGAGCCGACTCGATCGGGATTCATAAAGCCGGAGCATTTCTCAGCAGCCGTCTATTTCCGCGACCAGTCCGAACGGGTACGGGAGGCGGACGGACCTCTGACGGTCATCTGTATCGAGGGAGATCCCGACACGATGAAGGCGGTTTGTGGTCACTGGCATTTGCGCCACTATTTGACGGAGCGGACCGATCGAGAAGCGCGATTTCTGCTCGATATCCCGACGATGAACAAGTATCTTCCGAAGTATCTGGTGACATTCGGAACGACCATTCGCATTCGGGAGCCGCTGGAGCTGAGGCGTCGAATTCAGGAAATGGCATATGGAATAGCAAAACATTATGAAGACGCTCCCGATTGAACTCCCCTGACAACGGTTGTCAGCAAATCTGGTATACGATAGAGACAAGGTTGCGGCAGCCATACGAAAGGAATGTGATTTCATCCATGACTCAAAACCCGAAAAAATTGTACGAGTATCATGTGTGGGCAAATAATCAGTTCTTCACCTGCTTGGAGCAGCTTCCGGTGCATGTGTTCCATGCGGAAGTGACGAGCGTGTTCCCGTCCGTATCGCAAACGTTCGGGCATATGTACTTGTTCGAACAGATCTACATGTCTGTGCTAGCGAAAGTTCCGAACGAGGACATTTTTCCGAAGATCCAGGGTTGGACGGAGGAAGCGAAGGATAAATCTGTGGACGAGATGCGGCAGCTTTTCGCCTGCCTCGCCGAACAATTTCGAGAGTTGCTGCGGCGTACGTCCGATCCGGACAAGGCGATGACGATCGTGCATCCGCAGTACGGCCGAATCGATACGCATTTCTCTGAGATCCTGCAGCATGTAGTCAACCACGGGACGTATCACCGGGGCAATGTGACAGCGATGCTGAGGCAGCAAGGGTATGGCGGGACTCCAACTGATTATATGTATTATTTGATGAAACGACAGGAATGACCGCGGTAAGCTGTTCCGAATTCTGTCAACTTCCTACTAAGGAGGAAACCCGATGTCTTCTTTTAAAATGGAGTATAAAAATCCGGAGGGTATATTCAAATCAACAGCATTTAGTCAAGCAATTACTGAAGCTTCTGAAAATGCAAGTTTCGCCAATCTGGTCAAGCTCAATATCTATTTAGTTAGCGGAAGTGACCCCAGGATTGGTTACGAGGCTTTTCAGGAGACGGCCGGTATGTTAGATCACCCGCCTTTGGTCACCGTTTTATTTGTTTCAGAATTCTCGCGTCCGTCTTGTCTTCTTGAAATAGATGGAATTGCAGTCATTGAAGACATAAGCTAATAGCGACAAAAGAGAGGGAATTATGGTCTATACTGCTTTGCTTCGCGGAATCAATGTTGGTGGAAATAACAAAGTAGATATGAAAATACTTAAAAAATCATTCGAGCAAGCCGGTATGAAAAACGCCGTTACTTATATCAATATGGGGAATATCATTTTTACAACCGCCGGCAACTCCAAAAAGGATATAGCGCAAATTCTCGAAAAAGCTATTCTGGAAACTTTCGGACTGCAAATCAAGGTGCTGGTCCTTAGCTTGGAAGACATGAGGAAAGTGATATCCTCGATTCCCGAAGCATGGATAAACAATGACGAAATGAGATGCGACGTCCTGTTCCTATGGGAAGATATCAATGACGAATCCGTACTCGACCAGCTGGCCATAAAACCGGAGATCGAAACAGTGAAGTACGCTCCGGGCGCGATCCTATGGGCGATAGAAAAAATAAACGTGAATAAAATAGGTATGACAAAATTGGTTGGTACAAAAATGTATCAACAAATGACGATCAGGAATTTAAATACGACGCGAAAAATATATCAGCATATGCTGGCAGCAATCGAGAAAGAAGGGGTGTAACTGAAGTGTACTTGGACCCGAGTCCAGCAGTTGAATACAAGTGGCGGTACGGGTTTGCAGGTCAAGGAAACGCTCACCACCACGTCAAAAGCGATGGAGATCCAAAGCACCCCAAATTTAAATCTAATGATTCTAATTTGGGGTGCTTCTTGTTCGTTTATTAGCTATGGGTAGTACCAGCGAACTGACACCGCCCGCTAAGAAGATGTAACTAAATTACAGTATTATCTTATTGGATATAACTTCAGAACAAGAGTGTCCTCCACTATGTTTATGGCTGATGCTTATAGCCATCTTCAATAATGTCTAAAGCACCGGTTTCGGGATTAATAACCAAGCCGTGAACTGGAATATCCTTAGGGATTAACGGATGGTTTCGAATCACCTCAACACTTTGGTGAACGCTTTCCGAAACAGAATCAAACCCGCGTAGCCAATCCTTTATTTTAATTCCTGAATAATTCAAAGTGGTAATCGTTTGTTCGGAAATTCCTCGCTCGATCATCTTTCTTGTAGTTTCAGCTGCATTTACATGGGTCATACCGCAGTCGTGGTGACCTACAACGCAAACTTCGTGGGCGTTGAGATCATAAATGGCAACAATGATGCTTCGCATAATACTGCCAAAAGGGTGAGAAACAACCGCACCGGCTGTTTTAAGAATTTTGGCATCCCCATTTCGTAAATTCATCGCCTTTGGCAGCAATTCCGTTAGCCTGGTATCCATGCAGGATACAACCACTAACTTCTTGTTGGGAAGCTTTGAAGTTTGATATTTTTCATATTCCTTATTATCGACGAACCTTCTGTTGTGCTCGAGCATTTCATCTAAAAGCATGTTAGCCACTCCTTTTTTTTATTATTGTTCACTCCGGGTCCCGGCGCAATATGTGCTGCAACCATAAAATTCCCTTTTGGCCCTTTTTTTAAGAACCATCGGTGTCCGGTTCGGAACAAGAACCGGGATTCATTTTTAAAAATCACCCCAGTTAGCTCTTCGTGGACCAGGAGGACGCTCCACTATAAAGTTTAAATCGCAGAACATACAAAAACAACTCATTGAAAAAATTACTGCCGAGCACCTGGTCATCGGGATCGACATCGACCAGTAAACGCATGTTGCACAAACGGTGAATGCGAACAATGGGAAGGAGTCCGGAGCCTCAGCGCCTACCAAAATTTCAATGTGGACGGGACTGAAGGGCAGGTTCGAAAGCTTGTAGTAGCCTCGTCGACCGAATACCAATATTCCAGTGAACTATTTACGGTTCTGTGCGGTTGTTCAAAGCACTCATAGTGTTATCTTATATCATTAACAAATCCCCGAATAGATCACATTTAAGTGAGCTCTTCGGGGTTCAACGAAATAAAGGATATAGCTTAATTACCTTAGCTGAAATATTGGATCCTTACGGATTAGCAGTATGCCAGTCCTGCAGCAATTGATTCGTTGAGGAATCAATATTCGAAATTGTCGTTGCCATATCCTGACTGCCGTTGCTGAATTTAATAATTTCATCTTGGATAAGCTGGTCCATATCAGTGAAAGAAGGTACCCATGGTTCTAAATATTTCGTGTAATTTTTAGAATGCTCCATAATGGTTTGGATAATATTAAATTGCGGGTTCTTTTCTAAAAATTGTTTCGTTCCTTCCAGTTCCATTGCTTGGTTATTCATTGGATAGTAACCAGTACTCTTAAACCATTCTGCCGATACTTCAGGTGTAGCTAAATATTTCAAATAATCCCAGGCACCAAGAATGGAATCCTTGTTGCCGCGGTCAAAGAGATAAACGGCGGATCCGCCAACTCCTGTACCTGTAGTGCTGTTTTCATTTAGACGAGGCAATTCCGCTACCCCTACATCAAATAATCCGGCATCAATGATGTTTTTTGTTACACTCCCCATAGATGCAGTGGATGCTGGCATAATGGAATACAACCCGGATTGAAATCCTGCCATCGGAGAAGTATCCGTGTATTCTACACCGCCAGTAGCAAGAACCTTTTCCCATTCTGTTAACAAGGTTTCGAGTGTACCATCACTAGTCATCGAAAGCTTAGTTGGTGTATCTAAATGTCCATCTTCGTTATTGAAAATATATTTGTTCTCGCCTTGCATAGGAATCCATGTTCCGAGCAGGAAGAAACGCAATTTAATACCAATACCGTAACGAGTAGTTTTATTTTTCTCAACGACAGCCAGTTTATCTACCGCTGCAGCTAACTCTTCTAGTGTTGTCGGCGGTGATTCCGGATCTAAGCCCGCTTCTTTGAAGTGATCTTTATTGTAATAGATCATGATCGATGAGTTAGAGAATGGCAAGCCAAGCATCTTATCATTATACATGGCATATTGCATTGCATTTTGATTCAAATCATTTAAGTTAATCCCTTCAGAATCTTGCTCGATAAAATCTTGAACAGGTACAATATATTCGGAATTTTTTACATCAAAAATCCCTTTAGAGCTTAGCTGCATAATATCCGGCAGTTCCTTTTGAGAATCGGATTGCAGGATTGCCGCTAATTTGGTAGATGCTTCATCATAAGTACCTTGGAAGGTAGGCGTAATCGTGATTCCTTTTTCTTTACCGACCGACTCATTGTACTCTTTTGCAGTTTTCTCAATCATTTCTGCAGCCTCACCCGTCATCGAATGCCAAAAGATAACTTCTGTAGGTTTACTTGGCAATAAATTTCCATCTGTTGGAACGACCGATGAGGATGCTTCTCCCGTAGCTGCGGCATTAGTTGGGGTCGTCGCATTAGTGTTACTAGATGAGTTTGTAGAAGCTCCTGACGTGCATCCCGCAATTAAAGAGAGAACTAATGCAATGCCAAAAACTTTAGATAACCATTTATTCATGTCTGATTAAGCTCCTTGTATATAAGATTTTTAACATTATAATTTAGCTGCATGGGCATGAAATCTGTCGACACAATAGTTGCCGATTTGATAAGCATAGCTTGCCGATATATCTTTCAAAGCTTCAGGCATTTGCTTTGTTAAACCATAAATTTCATAAGTAAAATCGCCTGAATAGCCAATGCTCCATAGTGCATCTATAGCCTCTTCCCAGTTAACAGTCCCCATAAAGGGTGTAAAGTGTTGATCAGATATTGCCGTGTTATCATTAACATGAAGAGCAACTAAGCGGTTGCCTAAAACCTTTACCGGACGAGATAAGTCTCGATACATACGATGCCCATGACCAAAATCCCAACATACACCAATTCGCTTATCGTTAAAAGAATCTGCTAATGCTGCTAATTCTTCGGCACGGGCAGAAAATTTACGGTGTTCTGGATATTCAATCATATTTTCAAATGCAATACCAACACCATTTTTAAAAGCCAGTTCAATCGAATCAGCGTAAAACTGATGGTTAAATTGTATACTTGCTTCCTCGTCAAATTCCGTTTCCTCACATTGAGTAAATGGATGAACAACACCCCATGAAACACCCAGCATACTGCTTGCAAGAATACTTCGTTCCATGTGTTTTACGTATAAAAGTCGTTGTTCTTCATTTTTCCAAGTCGGCATATATCCTGGGTTGTAAGGCAAATGGGATTGTGAGAACGTCACACCGAGTCGTTCCGCTTCATTCCGGATCATATAAATTTCATTTTGCCAATCCTCTTCCCACAGCTCTGTTCGGGTGAAGAAAAATTCGACAAAACTAAAATCCAAAACTTTAAATCCAGCCTGTCTGCAGCGCCTAACAGATTCGATATACGGTGTATGCATACGTCCGTTGCGGCCTTTTCCAAACAAGTTTGTAGATGTCACTAATCTCATAAGATTACTTGACCTCTCCGGATTTAGGGGCCTTACCCAGAGAAAGTAAATATTCCCCAACTTTGTAACAAAATTCAGCAGTCACATTTTTAAGTTCATCCGGCATGTAATTGTTCGTTTTGATCTCATAAACGAAATCGCCCTTATACCCAATCTCTGTAAGCAGCGACATAATCGTTTCCCAATCGATATTCCCTAAGAAAGGCAATAAATGGTCATCTGTCAAACCATAATTATCATCGACATGAAGGGCAATGATTCTTTCACCTAGAAGACGAAGCGGGCGAACTTGGCTTTTATACATGCGGTTTGCATGTCCAATATCCCAACAAACACCTACGTGTGAATCGTTAAAAGAGTCAACTAATGTAATGAGCTCCTCTGCGATTGAACCAAAGCGCCGTTTGATATTTGTATCCACCATATTTTCAAATGCGATATTTACATTCCGTTTTGCAGCTTCTTCTACTATAGAATCGTAGAATTGATGGTTCAAATTTAAGTTTGCTTCTTCATTATGCTCTTCAAACACCTGCTCTGTTAAAGGATGAACAACAGCAGCTTTTACACCTAACTCATGGCTTACGATCAGAGAGCGCCAAGTGATCTCATTAAAGAATGCTTCTTCCTCGGAACCTGCCGGGAACAATTTATTTCCGGGCAAATAAGGTAAATGTGATTGAGAGAATTCAACACCCAAATTTTGTGCGGCAATTTTGATTTTTTCAAGCTCGGCTTCCCAATTGGGGCCATTTAATTCGGTTTTATTATGGATCATTGCGCACATATTGAAATCCAGCACAGAGAAGCCTGTATCTTTGCATCTTTGGATAGATTCAATATAGCTGATGTGATCATCGGCGCCTCTTTTTTCTCGAAATAGACTTGTCATTGTTGCTAAACGCATGGTTTTCTCCTCCACTATCTTTAGAATTGTTTAATTGTTCTTCACTTGAACATGTGAAAAAGAAAGATTACCGCAGCGGGATAAAAATAGTTATCGAAGTTTTATCGTCATAGCATTGGATTTATAATTACGAGTCGTACATCGCGTTTTGGACGGCTAACATCACCACCTCCTTAAAAGAATTCTATTTATTTTTAAATTAAGGATCTGACTGAGTTTCGCAAAATAAATGAGGGCTCGATAATTAATGTTACTTCTTGTGCATTTTGCTTTTTGATACGGTTAATCATCGTCATGCATGCCATTTCACCCAGTTGTATTTTATGTCCATCAATTACGGTTAAAGAAAAGGGAGCATGTGTTGAAAGCAGCGATTCTTCATAACTAATAATTGAAATATCTTTAGGTACAGAAATTCCCTGCTCGTATAAAAAAAGAATGATTCCTGCAGTGATTCCGTCACTGCCGCCAAAAATGGCAGTTGGCTTAACTCCATCATTCCACAATTGTTTCAACGTTTGATATCCACCCAAACCTGTATACGGCGAATGCATGAAATAAATTTGCTCCATGCTGATGCCTAGTTCGGCAACAGCTGCCGCAAAGCCATTTTGTTTGTCTTGAGAAATCGAACTATGTGCTGGCCCGCTTATAAATGCTATTTGCTTATGTCCTTGCTCCAACAAATATTTTGCTCCTAAATAACCAACTTTGTTGGCGTTAACAGAAACAGAATCAACCCCTTCTTGATGACGTCCTATAATGACGACATGAATCCCTTGCTTAAGGACCAGATTAATAAAGGCATCGTCATATAATCCACCAATTAAAAATACACCGTCTACACGTTTGTTTTTAATTAAATCAGGCAGTTTTGCGTGGCCCGACACTGAAAAGCGTTCAGTAAGCAAGCTGTAATCTGTATTTCTTAAACAAGCGTTGATTCCGTAGGTAACATCATAAAGCAAGGTTTCGGGTACGGAGTCCATAGCATAAGGAAGAGAGGTCTCATCTGAAGTCAAGAAGATCAGCCCCAATGTTTTCGTTCGACTTGTTGTCAATGCCCTTGCAGCCATATTAGGCACATAGCCCAGGTCATTAATCGTTTGCCATACTTTATGTCTCGTTTCTAATTTCACCTTATCACTTTCGTTAATAACCAGTGAAACTGTACTTTTTGAGACCCCGGCAACTTTTGCGATATCTAAAATGGTTACACTCATCCTCAAGCTCCTTTTATTAGAACGTTCCAAAAACTGTTTTTATCGTAAGGGATGACGATGGAATATTCAAATTAAGATATTGTGTAGATCGAATCGAATTTTTATGAGAAGCATCTCTTAAATATTAAGTATTTATTGATTCGTTGACACCGAATAAAAGCATCCTGTATATTGAATCCCATCGGAGCGGGGTTTATCGCGTGCATTGGATTTTATTTACGATGTGTATCTTGTCAGGAGTTTGCGAGCTTAAATTTCGGGAGGATCATTACTCTAAAGAATTGGAACCTTCCAATTTTTCGGGTGATTATGAAGTCAATAACTAGCTGGAGGAAGTTTTTATATGACGTCTTTTACGAGTGCTACTAAGAAAACGAACACCTTTCCATCACTGGCGCAGCTGGCAAGACGAAGAAAAAGAATTCAGACCCTAAAAGCTTATTTATTTTTGGCTCCAATAATCCCGTTTATATTAGCATTTGACTACTTTCCGTTTATTCGGACCTTTATTTATAGTCTATCTACGGTTAATTCACGAGGTGAGATTGTCGATTTTGTTGGATTGCAAAATTACATTAATATTTTAAGCCGTAAGGATTTTGTGAATTCAATTCTCGTTACTTTAAAATTTACGGCGATGTATGTTCCGCTGGCTATTATTTGTCCCTTATTACTAGCGTTGATTGCTTCACAGAAAAAACCTTTTTCTAACGTCTATCAGCTCTTGTATTCCATTCCAATGGCTGTATCCATGGCGGCAACCTGTTTAATATTTGAACACCTTTTGACTCGCAATGGGTTGTTAAATTATATTTTGAATTTATTGGGAGTCGCGAGCGACATCAATTGGTTAGGTGATTCTACATGGGCACTTCCGTCACTCGTATTGATTTCAGTCTGGACGATGATGGGCTTTGACTTTATGCTGCTGCTTGCTGCTGTTCGTAATGTTCCGCAAGACTTAAGTGAATCGGCCGTTATCGATGGTGCCGGCTACTGGACAAAAACGGTAAAAATAACGATTCCAATGATTACTCCAACGTTGTTTTATGTCGTTTGTACGCAGATTATTGTAGGGTTGACAACCGTAGGACCCGTTATGATCCTTACCCAAGGAAATCCGCTTGGTCATACCTCTACATTAATTTATTATGTGTATACGTCAGGATTCCGCAGTCTGAATTATACGATTGGCAGTACAGCGAGTATTTGTGCATTTTTGCTTACACTTGTGTTTTTGCTTATTAACTTTTTATATGAAAAAAGAGGGGTTGTTTACGAATGAGAATGCAACGATCATGGAAAACCTCTCTGAACACTGTATTAAGCTTACTTCTTGGATTAATTGTGGCATTCCCATTGTTTTATGCTATCCTCGCGGGATTTAAAACCGAAGGGGAATTCGGGTCTTTTCCTCCAACCGTATTGCCGGATAGCTTCTCCTATCTAGAAAATTTTAAAGAAGTCCTTTTTAATACGATGATTCCCAGATTCATGTTGAATTCATTTATGATTGCGCTAATCGTGACCTTAGTCCGCTTACTGATATCGACCTTAGCCGCATATGCACTAGCGTTTATTAATTTTCCAGGTCGTAAATTTATGTTTGTTTTCATTCTTGGAACGATGATGATTCCTTCTGAAGCTTTGCTTATTTCGAATTTTATTACGGTTAGTAAATTACATCTGTTGAATAGCTATTTAGGAATCATGATTGTATTCTTTGTTAGTGCTGGACAAGTATTTATGTTTAGACAAGGTTTTAAGACCATATCCGGAACGTTAAGAGAAGCTGCTTTCTTGGATGGCTGCGGTGATTTCAAATTTTATGCAAGCATTTGTATACCCGTATCTGTTCCTATCATTATTTCATTAGGGCTGTCCTCCTTTGTAGGTGTATGGAACTCTTATTTGTGGCCGTTGCTTGTCACTACCAAAGAAGAAATGAGGACCGTACAGGTTGGAATTACCTTATTATCTGCGCATGAAGGCAGCGACAATACACTTGTATTTGCGGGCATTGCCATTATATTGATTCCATCCGTTATCTTTTTTATGATTTTTCAACGCAATATGATTGGTGGTATTTTCAACGGCTCCATAAAAGGTTAACTGGCACCGTTCCATCGTACAAACTAGCTGAAGAGAGAGATGACATATGTGCATGGCAGCAGACTTTGGACAAAAAATTTCATAGCCATTTGCCTTAGCAGTTTTTTTATTTATATAACCGTCTACATGCTCAACACTACGCTCCCGACTTTTGTAAAGGAAGTCTTGCACGGCAATCAACAACAAATGGGCTTGGTCATTACACTTTGGTCGGTGGGTGTTATCGCATTTCGTTTATTTTCCGGTCGGTGGATCGAAATGATTGGCTTGAAAAAAACGGCAATTATTTCTTTTTTGTTATTTTTTCTAGCTGTTGCAATTTATTTAGGAGCGTATGGTATTTTATTTCTACTAATAGTACGTTTGATACACGGCGGCAGCTTTGCCGTCGCTGCTACTGCTACAAGTACCTTAGCTGCTGATCTGATTCCAGAATCTCAAAAAGGAGAAGGCATTGGGTACTTTAGTATGTTCATGAGCATTGCCATGGTCATTGGTCCAGCAATTGGAGCCTATGTGATACATGGATATGATAATAGCCAGGCCCTTTTTATCGTTAGCTTGATTTTATCTGGTCTATCCCTGATATGCTTAGTATTTGTTCGGCATTCTCAACAAACTTCTGTAAGACTAATAACGAATGAAAAAAAGTCCTGGCGTAATTTAATAGAGAAAAAAGTACTTCCCATTTCATTCGTAGGATTTTTGCTGTCATTTTCCTATAGCTCGTTAACTTCATTTATCTTTTCTTATGCAATGGAAATGAATTTAAGCCGCTTCTCGGGTCTGTTTTTTGTTATTTTTGCACTAATCATTATTGTTTCAAGACCACTTGTCGGTATGGCTTTAGATAAATGGCGAGAGCATTTTATCGTGTATCCGGGGACGATCATCTTTGTCATCGGGGTGATATTGCTAAGTAAATCAGAAACTGGATTTCTGTTATTACTTTCAGCAGCGATTATTGGATTAGGTTATGGAGCACTATTTCCATGCTTTCAGTTATTAGCTATTCAGGCTGTGGCCCTTGAACGTCGAAACATTGCTATTTCGACCTTTTTTTTGTTCTTTGATCTGGGCTTTGGCATTGGATCATTTGTACTTGGATGGATTGCAAGCAAGACAAGTTATCAAAGTATGTATCTTGTTGCAGCAATCGCCGGCTTAGCGTGTAGTGCTGTTTATTTTGCAGTGCATCATCCGTTTCTTAAGAGAGATAAATGAGAACATGCTTCACATCATGATTGTGCTGGTGCATCCACTGTGGAAGAAGGAAAGAGCCATGAGGAATCAATTCCTCACGGCTCTTTTTGCTCATTCCTATTCACTTCTATAAGGTCAGCGTAAAGCAAAGCGGGCTGCCGCTTCATACATCTGACGCCGATGCATATGGGTACGGTACAGGACAATCTCATCGACCCGCCAACTTAGCGGATCGTTAACATTGCCATAAGCCTGCGGCTGCGTGCCGTCATCGGAGTTATGACGGGAGCCGCTGGTCAGCTGGCCGCTCGAATGGTCGGCCCGAAGGAGCTCCGGCGGGCTGAACTCATCCTTGCCTGTGTATTTACGGGCGATAGTGAGATGGGGGCTGTAGGGGCGTTTTTCCGCTGCAAAGCCGAGCGGCGCCGTTGCTTCGACGATCATGCGCTGAAGGCTGTGCAGCTGCTCCAGTTCGCCGCCGATTCCTGCCCAAAGCACACTTGGCTGCCCGGGTCTGCCGAAGGTTCCCGTATCCCGGAGCGATAAGGTGAATGGCTGGATTCTGCCCGAGCCGGCTGCGGACGCCAGGGCTGCCTTCAGTTCAGGGATCAGGACCGGAGCCGTATCGCCCAGAAATTGCAGCGTCACATGCAGGTCTGCCTCGTCTGTCCATTTGCGAAAGTGAAATGATGTACGGATATCTCTCGTCCATGCGCCGATCAATCGTTTCAGTGAATCCGGCAGCGGTACGGCTATAAACAGCCGCTGAGATTCCTTGGTTGGAGCGGTTGTCGGGGTGGTCATCTGGTTCTTCCTCCTTCACGAACAAGTCCGGTCTCATCCTTATTTTAACCTAGCCGGCTTTAAAGCAGACACTATATTGCATGTACAACCTCTTAGCATAGTTTATCATTGTGTGCTGGGCGTGTGCTGGGTATACAGAAGGAGATGGGAATAGGGGGATGGTCCCGGTACGACACTTCTGAATGTCTGGACCGAAACATTTACGGTATGGTTGCGTCTTATGACTTGTAAGTAAATGGATTAAGCAGGATTTGGGAGAAGGAGGGATGTTTATGAAAAATTTTATAATGGTCATGTTTATAGGCATATGGTTTGTCAGCGGTTCTCTAATAACTTATGCGGCGGCTGAAGAGGGGGACAAAAAACCGTTAAACGAGGTTTTCGACCAGATTGTAATCGTTCCGTTCGATTATCAGAATAAAGTCTTTGCAAATGGACAAAAAACAGACTTCTATCAAGATTATCAAATCGTGCAGAGAGACGGACATATCCTGGTACCCATTCGATTGATGAGTGATCTGGCAACTCAAGCCAGCCAGTATAGCAGTATGTGGGAAGCGGTTTGGCAGCCTCAAAATCCGAATGACGTGCTCTTGAAGAATTCCAATTTAAACAAGGTCATCAAGTTTACGGTAAACAGCAAAACGATGCTGGTCAATAACAAGCCCCATGCCATCGACATCGCGCCGCAAAAAATAAACGGGAGAATCGTACTGCCTTTGAGGAGCGCAGCCGAGGCACTGGACAAAAAAATCGATTGGCTGGACGGTCTGGTCCTGATCGGCGACGAAAACGTAGATTTGCAGAACCCGCAGACGTTGGCTATCAAGGATCGGATCAAAGCCGAGTTGACCGATACCCGCAAACGGGTCGATTACACGCAAACCGTTTACCCTATTACGAAGTACGGAAATTCTGTTTACTATTTCAAGCGCAGTTATACAAACAACAGTGAAATACAAGCGTTGTACAAGAAAACAGACGGACAGAAAGAGGTTCAAGTCCGAATACAGGGAAATGCCATATTTGACTTTGCGAACGTGATCGATGACGAGCTCTATTACATATCCATGGTTAATAACAATGCCGAGCTGGATGCATTCAATTTTGCCGAAAATAAATCCAGGAAAATCTGTGCAGTCGAGCAGTGGAGGCCAGGGGACGGATGGCTGGTGAGTATTGAGAAAATCGACAATAAATTGTATGTCAACCTGCATTCCGGGGATTTGACGATGGGAAGCGAGACGTTGTATAAGGTTGATCATAGCGCTCTGAAAAGCGTTGCAGGTGCAAAAAGCTTTATCCGTTTTATAAAAGAAGGTGACTATATATACCAAACGGATTTCGCGCCAATGAACGGCGGAGCCGATAATTTAAATCGGGTCGATACGAAGACGGGAGAAGCTTCATCTATAGGAGAACCGGGGTTTGCCTACGGAATCAACCGGACGATAGACGACCGGGGCATCAGTTTTGGGACCAGCCATGCCATGTATATTAAAGACGGTTACCTGTATACGTTGGGCTATAAAGAAAGCGATCCTCAAGACGTAAGCTCGGTGTACAAAATCAATTTGGCCGACGGGACCCAGGTCAAGCTAAGCTCTCAGGCAAATGAATTCTGGATGGCGGACAACCGGATTTATTATACCGGCTCAAGCACAGGATATTTGAAAAGTGTCGACTTGAATGGAAACAATGATCAGATTCTGGTCAAACGAGAACTGATGCAGGCGCAGTTCTTTAATGGGAGTCTCTACTACACTGCAAGTGAGAATACGAAAGACAGCTCCGGCCTGGGAGAATTATACCGATATGATACTGCGAATGGGCGGGAAGTCAAACTAAGCGATAAATCGGTCAGTTCGTACTATGCGGGGAGTGCCGGCGTTTATTATCTGTCCAATGGCTATGACTTGGGATTATACAAAATTGATGCAGCCGGCCGCAATGTTCGTCTGGTTAAGGACACCATAGATTCTGCGGTATTAACGGATGCGGGGATAGTTTATACGATGGCTTATAAGGAGGGGATATATTCGGCGAAGTAGCATATCGTACGAAATCGCTATACGTGTAAAATAAGCGGCATTGGGGGAATGTTGTATGAATACTCGCATCCAAATCAGACAAATGAAAAATGAAGATATTGGCGTGGTTTTCCAAACACTTGAACACCATAATATCGGGAAACCAATGGACTATATAAAAAGGTGCTGGGAAGAGAATAAATCTGGGGAGCGGATCACACTTGTTGCTTTATATGATCAGAATTTCGCTGGATGGCTGCATCTTCTGTCCCAATCATATTATCCGTATTTCGCAGACAAAGGGATTCCGGAGATCAATAATCTGGATGTTATTCCCTCTCAACGCCGACAAGGCATCGGCAACGCATTAATGGATGCGATCGAACAAATTGCATTTGATAAATATGGTATTGTCGGAATCGGAGTTGGACTCTATTACGATTACGGTAATGCACAGCGGCTTTATGCAAAGCGGGGATACATCCCTGATGGAAGAGGAATATTTTACGAAGGCCAACAGGTGGAGCCGGGTAGTTTTGTTCGAGTCGGACACGATCTGGCCCTGTATTTGACAAAAGATCGAACGATTTAATAAGCGTGAAATTGAGTGTGAGTCCATCCTGTAAGGGATGGACTTTATTACAATTGTTCTGCTGCGGCAGAGAAGTGGAAGTGGTTTTAATATGTTGAAACTACTGAGAAAAATTAATCTGTGGGCGTTTTGGTTTTCTTTATTATGCTGGTTATTTTTCATGATATTATTTAAGCGAAATTTTGCTCAAGCAATTGAAAATGTAACGGGGATAGATCCTTGGTTTATTCTATTAGCATTGTCAGGACTAAGTATTACGATGGGGGCATTCGGAATATCCGGTATTAACGGTTGGCTTTCTGTTTTAAGAGGGATAGTAACTGTGGTTATATCTATCCTGCTATTTTTTATTACCGTATTTATTGTGTGCATAGCTGGGCTTATTAAGAGTGTATAAAGGAGAGTACATATGGATTGGATAACTGAGGTTCCATCACGCGGAAATTTTAATGAAAATAATGATGACATGTTTTCGATTCCTAAAATACGGAAGCTTGACTTAAGTGAAATCAAACCATCTTTTGATACTATTTCCCATTTCTTTTTGTCTTTATCTACAACAGGGTTAATTCGGATACGCTCGAAGTAATTTATTTGCATATGAAATTTGATTGAATCTGTAAGGTTCTGAAGACCCATTTTAAATAGTTGATCAAACCCTTGTCAGAAGTACAGGGTTTTCTATAAACTTACAATAGATACAATTTGTATAATAAATCAATCATTTTCATAATATGGTTTTTTCTAAAGTCAAGGGAGGCAGTCTATGACAAGCTGGAAAAGTATCAAGCGCAGTTTTTGTCTTATCGTTATATTTATTCTGAGCCCAGGCCTTTTTCTTTTATTTCAAGGAACAGCGCAGGCCGCTTTCGATGATCGTTTCCAGTTTGAAAGTCCGTATTATGGGGTCAACGAGTCGGATGGCTCCGTTACATTAACGGTTTATCGCAAAGATCATATTGAGGAGAGCGCAGATGTGAAGTACCGGCTCACCTTTTCAGGAGAGCAAGCAGCCGAGCCCGGACTTGATTTCGCCGCGGGGGAAACCCGAGGGACTGTGGCGTTTGCAGCGGGAGAAATAACGAAGACGATCACTATTCCAATCATCGACGATGAGATTGAAGAGTCTACATATGGCGCACCGGGATACAGGAGTGTCCTTGGTGAATACTTTGGGATTGAATTGTACCAGATGACAAACGGATTTGAGACGCCGGCCATCGCACATATCATCATATGGGACAATGATCAAGAGCAGCAGGAAGCGGAACCTTTCTTCAGGCTCAATGCTTTCAGTCCGGAAGTAGGTGAGAGGGATGGCTTGGCAAGCGTGTATATTCAAAGAATGGGAAACGCTGACGGTGCTGTGACTGTTGATTATGAAGCTATAGCAGTGACGGGACCGATTTCAGGCAGAAATCCGGCGACTGCGAATGAAGACTTTACCCCGGCGAGAGGAGTTGTGACCTTTGCCGACGGGGAATGGTGGAAGCGGATCGACGTGCCTGTCATCACCGATTCCATTGAGGAAGGGAAAGAAGTCTTCCGCGTTGCGCTCCTTAATCAAATTGCTGGTCCGCCTCATGAATCGGACTGGTGGGAGTACAATGTATTTATTGAGAATAACAAGTCGTCCGAACCGCCTGCCATACCGAATACGCTAACCTTTTATAAGACCGGTTTTTTTGTTTCGGAAAATGCAGGTAGCAGCATCATTACGATTACCCGGGATTACCCAACGAGCGATGTCCTGACCATTGATTATGCGACGAGGGACGAAGATTCAGCGCTTAGCGGCAGCGATTATGAAGCTGTCTCGGGAACGCTCACCTTTGGTCCCGGGGAGACGGAGAAAAATGTCCTTGTGCCGATCATAGATGATCACATTATAGAAGGCGATGAATATTTCTTTTTTAACATTTTCAACCCGGTTGGCGCAGAGGTGTACACCCCTCAGCGTGGGGATGGCATCTTTATCGTTGATAATGATATGACCAAATTATCCTTCCAAGCCCCTCAATACAATGTCATCGAGGAGGATAAAACCGCGCAGCTGACCGTTGTTCGTACAGGAAGTGTCGAAGGGGATGTTTCTATCCAACTGGCTGTGGAATCCGTGACGGCGCAGCAGAACTCAGATTTCACACTAGGGTCGCAAATATTAACTTTCAAATCCGGGGAGAGAACGAAAACAATTGCTATAAAGCTGATTGATGATGCGCGCATAGAGTACAGGGAGACTTTCACCGTGAAGCTAACCAATCCGGTTCCCGGTACAGGTGTCTCCTTTGGCATACAGGCGGCGGAGGTCGTCATTTATGATAAAGATCATTTGAAGAATTGAACATAAGTTGAGAGTGAATAGAAACATTGTGAAATAGGGGACCCGCCGGACTTAACGAAGCATGATAACTCAACAAGGGAGGGCATGATGGTCCTTGAATTAGGAGGAAATTATGAGGTTTAATGCGCAGACACCTTATTCAGAAAATATGGTATATGGAAGAAAAATGCTGCGATTACTGGTCACCGGGATGTCCGGAGTTGGAAAGTCGACTGCTTTGGAGAAACTCGGCGAACGAGGCCACCGGGTAGTGGATACAGACAGCGACGAGTGGAGCCAATGGGTCCATCTGCCTGATGGTTCAAGCGACTGGGTCTGGCGCGAAGATGCGATTAAAGAACTGCTGACCAGACACCAGGAAGGCAAACTCTTCGTTGCCGGTTGCAAGTCAAATCAGGGAAAGTTTTACTCATTATTCGACCATGTAGTTTTGCTTAGCGCGCCTGCCGATGTAATACTTGCACGGATAGCCGATCGGGTTAACAACAACTTCGGCAAAAGCCCCGAAGAGCGAGAACTTATCCTGCATCATCTTACTGAAGTCGAACCCCAATTACGGGCATCAGCAACTACTGTGATCGATGCCTCTGCACCGTTAGAAGAGGTCCTTCTGCAACTGGAGCGACTGGATTAGGATCGAGAAGGAGCATGGCCGCGCAGTCAAAGCAGCTCGTGAGGAGCTGCTCCACGTCCGGTCGTAAAATTTGCCGAGAGTCCGAACGTTTTATCATGATGATAATGAAAAATGATAATCTTGAATCGTCGAACATTGAATTCTTCCGATAAGCTGTCAAGGCAATCCTATCTCTTCCATAATGTTTTTTAATACAAGCAGATTATTCTTTACTTCATTTTGTATCTTCCCCTTTAAAAGCTTAAGCAACACGCCGCTAATACCGTTCGGCTTCATTGTCGCATAATTGGCCAGCAACGTTTTATTTCCCAGTTGCTTGAGTTCATATTTCATTTCATAAGAAAATCTGCCTCCGGTCGCTTGAAATTGCAGAAATTTGTTTTTTTGAGCCTTAATGATAGTTATCGTTTCTATTTCTACATGTTGACCTAAATTCCTTACTAACCTGTAGGTATCCTTGTGATCTTCTACCGCCTCGACACGAATAACTGCATAATTCCAAATTGAAAAGTTCTCCAATTTACTAAGATAGTCATAAATATGATCCACACTGCTATCCATGATAACTTCATTGCTAAATGAAATTTCAAACGCTGACTCCTCCTTGTTTTTCAAGTTATTATTTGAGGCGCAATCTCGGGATCGTGATTGACGATGACCATTCTGCAATCGTCCCGTTTGGAAAACTCGCCCAGCCACGTTAGAGATTTATCCGCTTCTTCCATGCTTGTTGTCACACCTGGCAGTATGTGTTGTTCCCATGATCTTCTGGCATATCCGACATCGCTGCCAAGCAAGACCCAGCCATCATCGGTTTTGACAAGTAAAGAGACCATGCCTGCACTATGTCCAGGTGTCAGTATGATGTAGATCGAACCATCCCCGAATAAATCCAAACCTTTCTTGTAGGGACCGTGAGGAATAGATTTCATATCGAACTTTTCCATGTTTACACCTTCCCACATGGATTTAATATAGTTGCGATCTTTTAGCGCCGCTTTCCACTCCAAATCCGAAACAATAATGCGTTTTGCACCGCTAACATGTTTAATTCCGCTGACATGGTCGGAATGCAGATGAGTCATAATGACAAGATCTAGATCCTTATCCGTATACCCCAAATGCTGCAGCTGTTCTCTTATGGATTGTCCTGGGGGCAATACTCCAGAGATCATAGTGCTTGTCAAGAAGCCGAGATGTTTGCGCACGTTCACGCGCATATCTTCATGCCAGCCGGCATCGACCAAAATGAGTCCCTTCGGGTGCTCAATCAAATAGGCAGAAACGGGGACCCACATTCTCCAGTTATTGGGACGCAGCCAACCCGAGAATGGCAAGGGGTGAAGTGTTTTCTCCTTAAACGGCAAAGCGCGATCGACATTGACGCTTCCAGTGTGCAGAACGTGAATTTTGGTTTGGCTCATGTTTTTTTCTCCTCATAATTAAATGATGTGTCATCTATATCCCGATAATAAGTGATACGTCATCTATTGTCAAGGAGAATTCTGCACGGTAACTCCCACGATCGATCCTGATTGGGAAATTGCATCTCTCTATCTATTAAATTACAGAGAAGTATAGGTCTAATCTGGTAAAATATGATTGAGGAATGGAGCCATCGATGGAGGAATCCATATAGATGCTGATTTAGAAACTGTATGACTGGGCTATGATAATGGCCCGTTTGTAATATGAGTAACATACAAGGAGGAATATAATGAACTGGAAGAATGACTATAAGATATTGCGCAAGTCATTTGAACAGTCCGCGAGCCTTTATCAGCAGGCGCGTCCGGATTACCCGGAAGAATTGTTCGACGATTTAATTCATGCGGCGGATTTGCATCCAGGCGATCGTTTGTTGGAAGTGGGTTGTGCTACAGGAAAGGCTACTCTTCCGTTAGCCAAGCGCGGATTTAAAATTACGTGCGTAGAACTTGGCGCTGAGCTCGCTGCAGTTGCCCGTCAAAACCTTGTCGGAATGGACGTTGACATAATCACGGGAAGTATCGAGGACTGGCAACCAGAGACGGAGAAAGGGTTTGATCTGGTATTCGCTGCAACCGCTTGGAAGTGGGTTGATCCCGAAGTTCGATACCTCAAGGCATGGCAAATCCTTCGTCCAGGCGGACATCTGGCATTTTGGAGCGCAGATCACGTTTTTCGAGACGGTGGGGACCCATTCTTCCGTGAAATTCAAGCCGTTTACTATGAGATCGGCGAGGGTAAATCGGTAGACAACAACGATTGGCCGCGGCCAGGGGAGCTGCACGAGCTAAGAGATGAGATTGAGAAAAGCGGGCTGTTTGAGGTTGTTCACGTTCGACACTTCGATTGGGAGCGCATTTATCATGTTGATGAGTACATTAAACTGCTCGAAACTTTCTCCGGACACATACTTATGGAGGAATGGAAACGCGATAAGCTCTTCAACGAAATCCGAGTTCGCCTTAATAGCCGTCCAGAAAAGTCGGTTCACCGCCACTGGGGCGCTGTTCTCCATGTCGCCCGCCGAAAGGATTGGGCATTTGTGAAAGAGTTGGAACGAAAAGCATTGCTTTCAACTTGATGGAAAGCGATATATCTCTGGGAATAGAATAAAGCCGAACGTTTTAAACGTTCGGCTTTATTCTATTCGTTCACAAATTGGTTTAAAAGCTTTAGGATGACATCGCGCTTCACAGGCTTGCTTACATACTCATCCATCCCCGCAGCTATGCACTTTTCCCGGTCGCCCTTTAGGGCATTGGCTGTGACTGCGACGATGCGGGGACTTTGCTCCTTGAGCTCTTCTTTTATCTTCTTCGCTGCATCCAGGCCGTTCACAATCGGCATGTGCAGATCCATGAAGATGAGATCAAATGATTTTTTGCGCGTTGCTTCGACAACATCGATGCCGTTTGTGACATTGGTAACCGTATGCCCCATTTTTTCAAGCATTTTCGTCAGTACCAGCTGATTAATGGGATTGTCTTCAGCGACCAAAATGCTCGCCTTGCGTGACGTTTGATGCATTTGCATGCGCATATCTTCACGGTTGGGTTTCGACGATTGCTTTAGCGGGATGGTAAAGGTAAACGTCGAGCCGCTCTTGCCGTCACTCTCAGCGTAAATCTCGCCATCCATCATTTCGATGATTTTGCGGCTGATGGCAAGACCGAGGCCAGTTCCTTCGTGTCTGCGCACCATAAAACTGTCAAGCTGCGCAAACGGTTCAAAAATGTCGTTAAGACGCTCGGGATCTATCCCAATGCCTGTATCCGTTATAATAAAGGCCAACCGGGGAGGACCTTCCTTCACTCGCATCACCTTAACCGAAATACTGCCCTTGATCGTAAATTTGACGGCATTTCCGAGCAGGTTTAGGAGCACCTGTTTCAAGCGATCGGCATCGCAATAAATAAAATCGGGAACATCGTGATTGATGGTGTAGGAGAGCTCCAGTTGCTTTTCATCGGCTCTCGTGGAAATGACGCCGAAGCTTTCCTTGATGCTGTTGCGCAGATCTACGGTATCCTCTTGCAGTTCACTTCGGCCTGCCTCGATTTTGGAAAGATCAAGGATGTCATTAATAATGTTGAGCAGGGTTTCCCCGCTTTTCCTGATGATCTCCAGATAACCTCGCTGCTCGTCATTTACATCCGTGGAATCAAGCAGAATATCCGTCATTCCCACCACCCCATTCATGGGGGTACGAATTTCGTGGCTCATCATAGCCAGAAACTCGCTCTTGGCTTTGTTCGTGGACTCAGCTGTCTCCTTTGCCAGCATCAGCTGCCTCTGCTCGGAGATATCCTTGCAGATGAGGTAAAACCCGATATTTTTCTGGTTCACAAAAATCGGTGCAAGACTCGTAAGCACTTCGACGACTTCATCGTCTTTGGTGACAATCGTGTCAATTTGCTGTTCAATCGTATTATCGTTAAGCGCCTTTTCTAAAATGAGGCTCACATTAGCCTGTCCAATTAAATTCGAAAGCTCCATCCCGATTAGATCCGTGTGGACTTGGTAGCCTGTCAACTTTTCCGCCATCGAGTTGGCGTTAATGATAATGCCGTTGAGGCCAAAGGAAATGACAGCGTCGTGGTTGTATTTTTTGAGCGACGTGTACCGTTCAACAGATTCCTGCAGCCGTTGTTCTGATTCTTTTTGCTTGGTAATGTCAATAATTTGGGCAATGTAATATATCGGCTGGTTTGCCTCGTTGCAGAACAATTTGACGGAGAGCAGTCCCCACAACGCGTCGCCGTTCTTTTTGAGGTACCGCTTCTCGAGCTGTACCTCCCTATTATCATCTCCCATCAGCGCCTTGAGATCGTCAAAGCTTGCCATCTCATCATCGGGGTGAGTGAGGTCGCCAAACAACTTGTTTTCAAACTCAGCACCGGTGTGGCCAAAGATTCTCTCAAAAGCAGGGTTTACTGTCAGAATCAAACCGTCTGGCGCAATAAGGGCAATTCCGAAGGAAGCATGCTCAAACACTTGCTGATTGAAGGCTTCCTGGTTCAGGTTTACGCGGTGCATGGCTAACCTCCGTATAAGTATAGGAACTGGATACGTAAAAATAGACCCCCATTTTTGAAGGTCTTATCAATTCATAAAACAAAATGGTTTCTGCAATATAGATTACCCGCCTGCTAGCTTATTTAAACAGGTCACGCTAACCTGGAATTACAACAAAGCTTTCTGCTTTCAAGGATATAGCTATCAATAACGGGCACGTTCTGTTTGCCCGAAAATACGTTGAACATATTTTTTATAATAGCATTGATTCGAACGGCATTGCTATCGAGCGCACTCTATACTTTAGCATTGCACATGTAAGTAATCATTTTCATTTTAGGAGGAATTCTTTATGCGTGTTTTTGTCACAGGAGCGACGGGTTTCATCGGCTCCGCCATCGTACGCGAACTCATCGACGCTGGGCATCAGGTCCTGGGTCTCGCCCGTTCCGACACCTCCGCCGCGACTTTGGCGAGAGTCGGCATCGACGTGCACCGCGGGGACATCGACGACCTCGACAGCTTGCGTGCCGGAGCCGCTGCAGCAGACGCGGTGATCTACGCGGCGAACAAGCACATCTCCGAGACCGCCGACTCGACTGCACGTGCGCAGGTTGAGCTAAACGCAGTTCAAGCGATCGGTTTGGAATTGGAAGGAACTCACAAACCCTTCGCGGTCACCTCGGGAGTCATAGGCCGCACGCCGGGACGCCTGCTCAGCGAAGAGACTCCCGCCGTTCCCAACACAATCACAGCGCTGCGTCTCCCAGTTGAGGAGTCCGTAATCGCAATGGCCGAGCGCGGCGTGCGCTCCTCTTCGGTGTTGTTGGCGCCGACCGTGCACGGCGAGTGCGACACGCGCGGATTCATTTCGACCCTAATCGGCATAGCTCGCACGACGGGCGTATCCGCCTTCGTCGGCGACGGATCGAACCGATGGCCTTCTGTGCATCGACTTGACGCGGCGGCCCTATTCCGGCTTGCTGTGGAATTCGCCCCGGCCGGTACGCGACTGCACGCGGTCGCCGAGGAGGGGGTGACGTTTCGGGACGTCGCAGAGGCCATCGGCCGCCAGTTGCAAATCCCAGCTGTAAGTATGACGGCCGAGGAGGCAAGCCAGCACTTCAGATTTCTTGCCCCGTTGGTTTCAATCGACAACCCGGCGTCGAGCGCACTGACCCGGGAACGATTCGGCTGGCAGCCAACGCACCCTGCACTGATCGCAGACATCGAAGAAGGCCACTACTTTAAACAATGAGCGCGACGGAAAACGAAAGACGGTCCACCCAGGCGGCTCAGTAGCCCGCCGGGGGCAATTGCAGGAGTGCACCGGCAGTCGTGGTCCTTGTTGGTCGAATGCTGCTTTGTAGGGATGGTCAGCGTCGTAGCTGGCTATTCGACCTTTGGATTTGATTACGGCGGCATGTACGACGAGGTGAGCATTAACGAGAGCTGGGCAAGGTCTTGTAATGTTTCGCGGAATGGGGAATAAGAAAATTTGCAAGCCAACTGGGCACAATAAAAGGAGCGGCTGCCACGGCAGCTGCTCCTTTTTTCTACTGAAATAACGGGCAGGTGATTGGCGGATGCCAGTCAACAAATGAAAGGCGAAAAGCAGAAGAGTCGACTGTGAATTACCTTAGTATTGGAGATAAATATTATATCAACGCCTGGCAACTAGCATTGATCGATCCAGCGGAGATCAAGAAAATAGCTATAATAGCAATCGAAAAGAATCCATCAAATATGTTAAATGCTGAGGCTACAGAGGTGGAGGCAGCCTCACCCAATCTGCCCCCTATCCTGCACGCTTCTCCTTGCCGCCCCTGTAGGTTTTCACCCCCGTGTCTCAGTTAGTCAAAGTCTGTTGATGTAGCGAGAGCTTCCCATGCTGCCAGATCCCGTTGAACGCTTTCGATCTTGGTGCGGGCGACTTCGTAAGCATCCTTCCCAAGAAACAGATGCAGCGGCGGATGCTCGGACTCCGCTGCGCGAATCAGCACATCCATCCCTTTCTTCGGATCACCCGGTTGATTCTGATCGTATTGTTTGAGGGCGGATTCCTGGGCTTCCCTGAGGGGAAGATAATCGTCGATAAGATGGGCCGAACTCGTTTTCAAGGATACTGGGGATAAAAATTGGGTGCGAAAATATCCGGGTTTTACGGCCGTTACATGAATCCCGAAAGGCTGTACATCCTGAGCCAGCGCTTCGCTCATTCCGTCTATGGCAAATTTGGTGGCCGCGTAAATGGCGCTTCCGCCGAACCCGTAAAAGCCGGCTGTGGATGAGAAGTTGATAATATGTCCCGACCTCTGTTTTCGGAGCTGCGGCAGCGCTTGACGCACCACATTAAAAGTTCCGAACACGTTGACTTCGAAATTTTGCCTGGCGGCGGCATCAGAAATTTCCTCGAAGGGTCCGACCTGTCCGTAACCCGCATTATTAACGACCACATCCAATCGACCAAACCGATCGACCGTTGCGGCTAGCGCTCTTTTAACATCATTTTCATCCGACAAGTTCATCTGCAGCGGAAGAAAATGATTGTTTTCACCCACAGCCCGCTGGAGATCTTGGGCGGTTCTCGACGTCGCGGCGACGTTGTATCCTCTTGCCAGCAGCATTTTAACCAATGTCAGGCCCATCCCCTTGGATGCACCCGTAACGAACCAGATTTTTTTCGTACTCAAATGAATTTCCCCTTCCAGGCAATGAATTTGTCAAGCTAGTAGAGCTATTAACAGCATACAGGCTAGAGTCTTGTCTAAGTCAATCAACATACCTCGATATCGGCGTATAACACATCGCGCCGTTCGGCGAATCGACAAATTTACCGGTTGAGTTTGCCCCACGGCTGAGCTTGCTGAGTTGCTGCCGGACATCGTTCACATGTCCGCCATCGTCCTAGCGAACGGCTCTTTATAGTTAAAACGGGGATATTAAGGTAGAATATCTTAGAGTAACTCTAATCTATAACAAGGAAGTGCGGACATATGGCCTACACGATTAAGGAAGTTTCCGAGAAAACGGGAGTTTCCCGTTATACTTTACGCTTCTATGAAAAAGAAAGCGTGCTGCCCCATGTTAGGCGGGACGACAACGGAGTGCGTTTGTATAGTGAATCTGATATCGACTGGATTGAAACGGTGCAGGTCCTCCGTTCAACGGGCTTGCCTCTGACGGAAATAAAGGAGTATGTAGAGCTGTACAAGGGCGGGCGCAAGACGCTTGATCAGCGGAGAACGTTGATGATGCGTCAAAAAAACAAAGTAGAGGAGCAAATTTCACTTTTTATGAAAACTTTAGAAAAGATCAATTACAAGCTTGCATTATTTGACGCCCAGGAAGAGAAGCTTGTGAATCTGCCGCAGACAAATTGAAAGAAAAAATTTCTCTGATTCGATAATGGAAGCCGCGCGTCTGCGGCTTTTTTTATTTTTGGTTGCATACTATAAATGAGTAAATTCACTTCCAGTAAACTGTAAAATCAAAAGAATAGAGACAAAGCGCTCTCCTTGTGGTGAAAAGTAGTCACCAAAACAAACTCTTACACGAGGAGAAATCGAATACTTGTGCCAGCACCGATTACCACTTTATTTTTCCAAACTGGTCGTCGCGCATGTGCGGAGACCTACTTGTTGGCAGCTACGGCGAAAGGGTTTCGTGGCAAGATTAGCGAAATACAGTGATTGCCACCGTACGACACTTGGTCATTTTCTGGCTGAAGGCAAGTGGAATGAAGCCGTCCTGCAAAACAAAGTCAGAGCCGAATCGCTTCGGCATGTGATTTAGATAAATTGAATACACAGTTGACAAGAATGTTGATACTCATTTATAATGACCATATGTTTAGTCATTATAAATGAGGTGAATCATTTGAGTAAACAAAAAGAACGTTTTGAAACAATGAGAACCGAGACAGTTGAAAAAATTATGTATGCCGCTACAATACTTTTCGCCCGAAAAACATTTTTTAAAACGACCATGCAGGATATAGCAGATGGAGCCGGTGTTAGTAAGGGATTAGCCTATCGGTATTTTTCATCGAAAGAAGAGATCATGAACCAGTTGATCGAGTTGGAAGTTCAAAATGTCGATAATATATCCAAGTTGTTTCAACGAGAGGGGGATGAAAAAGAGATTTTGATCCAGGCTACAAAATTTCTTTTGAAGAACCTAATAGAAGATTCTTCTACCGCCGATGGGTTTCTTCTTCTAAGTCAAATTGAAAGCTTTTCAGAAAACGAACTAAACCCAGACGTGAAATCCAGGTATGAGTGTTCATTGAAAAATTTGATTAATGTATTGGCGGATTTGATTTCATCCGGTCAGAAAAAAGGATATTTTAAGGAGGGGAATCCTCAAGAACTTGCTTTTTTCTGCTATAGTAGTTTCCAAGGAGTTGCGTTTACCAGTCGTAGCTTTAAGGAGGACTATATCTTTCCTACCGTAGAGGTATTCTTGAAATTTTTGATAAAGTAGCAAACAGGCATTGTATTCATTTTTTTTTAAAATAAAGTGACTAAACAATTAGTCATCATATAGTTGACCGATGTTACGGTCATTTAAGGAGGAAAATAATTTGGTTAAAACAAATACTGCGATTTCTGTTAATGGACTTGAAAAGTCCTATAAAAATTTGAAAGTGCTTAATAAAGTCCACTTTTCCGTACAAAAGGGGCAAGTCTTCGCCTTGTTAGGTTCTAATGGAGCGGGCAAAACCACGATAATCAAAATCCTGACCACTCTGCTCAAGCCCGACAGTGGAGACGTTCAAGTGGGCGGATTCGATGTTGTGCAGCAGCCGGAACGCGTACGGGAAGTAATCAGCCTGACTGGACAGAACGCCGCGCTGGACTGGATTTTGACTGGGCGGGAAAACTTGCGCATGATCGGAAAACTGCGTCATTTATCCGATGTAAATCGCAAAACGGAAGAAATGCTGGAAAGATTTGACTTGCTGGATGCCGGCAACCGACCGGCTGCGACCTATTCCGGCGGTATGTACCGGAAGCTCGATCTGGCAATGAGTTTGATTGGAAGTCCGTCAATTATCTTCCTTGACGAGCCGACTACGGGCTTAGACCCACAAAGCCGTTTGGCAATGTGGAAAATCATAAAGGGTCTTGCCCGCACGGGAACCACCGTGTTTTTAACTACACAATATCTGGAGGAAGCAGACCAGCTTGCTGATCAAATCGCTATCCTTAATGAGGGAAAAATTATAGCGAAGGGAACTGCGGCAGAGCTGAAAAAACTGCTTCCGCATGGACATATTGAACTGCGTTTTCACAATGAAAACGGGGCGCAAACGGCACTCGATTTACTTGCTGAATACAATGCGATCCTAAACAAGGAAACTCTCACGCTTACAATTGCCACTGATGGGAGTGCAAAACAAATGGCCAATATTTTGAATCGGCTTGAAAATGCGGATATTCCTATCGCAGAATACGCTCAGAAACTGCCTACGTTAGAGGATGTATTCCTTGCAATTATCAGCGACAACCAACCAAAGGAGGAAGCATAAAATGGAATTTGTTTCAAAATTTAGCCACTATCTCAGCGATACTAGGGTCATGAGTGGGCGTAGTATGCGCCACGCTTTCAGGAGCGTTGACACGGTGATTACGGTTATTGCATTGCCAATCGTGATGATGCTCATGTTTGTCTATGTATTAGGAGGGGCGATCGATATCGGCTCCGAAAGCTCAGGTCCCGCAAGCTATATCAATTATATGCTGCCTGGTATTCTACTCATGGGCATTACCAGCGGAATAGCTTATACCGCCGTCCGCTTAAACACGGATGTCACAACAGGCATTTTTGAAAGGTTCCATTCCATGCCTATTGCAAAATCGTCCGTGCTTTGGGGGCATGTACTGACATCGGTATTATCCTGTGTTATCTCAATGGTTGCTATCTTATTGATTGCCCTGTTAATGGGATTTCGGTCGTCTGCCGGAATCACTGAATGGCTGCTTGTAATCGGGATTCTATTGCTGTTTACGCTCGCATTGACCTGGGTGGCAGTCATATCCGGCCTCATAGCCAAAAGCGCCGAAGGAGCTGGTACATTCTCCTATCCGCTTATGTTCCTGCCGTTTGTGAGTTCAGCCTTTGTCCCCACCGAATCCATGCCCGGAGTCGTCCGTGCCTTTGCAGAACATCAGCCGGTTACTGCCATTGTTGGAGCCATCCGTTCTCTTCTTATGAATGAGCCTTTAGGGAATGACGCTTTGATTGCAATTCTATGGTGCTTGGGCGCTCTCGTTGTTGCTTTTATTTTCGCAAAGAGGGCTTACAAGAGTAAGGTAGCATAAATGTTATAAGTATTTTCAAGAACAGTCAAGGACGGACGAGTCATCTCCCTCATCCATATACCTTCGGGCGGGGGTCGTCGTAAGACATAAGTTGAGGACACGGAAATCGGTGTGCCGCAGGCGGAGACTTGAGCCCAATCCTCTCAAGATCCCTCGAGAACAACACAATAAAGGACCTCGGTTTCCTCTTTTTCTCGAACTATTATCGAAAAGTTACTGTGCATTCCTAATGGAACCGCCGTATACCGATCGGTACGTACGGTGGTGTGAGAGGGAGGTCGGCTGCTTAACTAATGGGCGGCCTCCTAACAGAATATCTATCAATCCCAGGGCGAGTTTGCAACACCAAAGGAGAAATTGCTATGTCTTATACCGCCATCGCACCTGATCATGCCACGCTTCGCAACTACTTATTGCAACATCGGTTGCCGCTTTATTTTTCCAAACCGGTCGTTGCGCATATCGAAACCTACATGGTGGCCGCTACGGCGAAAGGCTTTCGTGGCAAGGTGGTCGATCTAGCCGAATACAGCGATTGCCATCGTACAACACTTGGCCATTTTCTGGCCGAGGGCAAGTGGAATGAAGCGGTGCTCCAAAATAAAGTCAAGATCGAATCGCTCCAGCATGTCATTCAGCTATCCAACCAGACGGCAGAGCCCTTATTCATCATTCATGATGATACGATCTCCAAGAAGACAAAGCCTTCGTCACAGGCCCAATCTCCGATGGAACTGACGGGCTTTCACCACTCGCACCTTGAAGGAAAAGTCGTCTATGGCCATCAAGTTCAAGCGACGATCGTCCAAAGCGGAGACACCTCCTTGATCCATTCGCTTGACCTCTACGACAAAACGAAAACCCATGCTGACGGCACGGTCTGCACGAAAATCGATCACGTGTGCGACGCGGCCTCTACGTTTCCGCTGCCACCTCATGGTGGCTACGTGCTGGTCGATTCCTGGTTTACCTGTACACGCGTCATCGACAGTTATGCTGCCGCGGGCTATCACCTGATCGGTGGTCTTAAAACCAATCGCATCCTCTATCCACAAGGCATCCGTATTTCCGTCCAGGACTTTGCCGCCCATATCCGTAAAGAAGACGTTCGCATTGTGACCGTGAACGGAACTTCGTACTGGACGTATCGATATGAAGGTGCCTTAAATGACATAGAAAACGCTGTTGTTCTCCTGTGCTGGCCGGAGCAAGCGTTTGGAGAGTCTAAAGCACTACGTGCCTTTTTGTGCACCGATGTTTCCTTGGATACGGAAACCATTTCGACTTACTATAGCAAGCGGTGGCCGATTGAAATCTTTTTCCGCCAGTCCAAGAATAACCTCGGCTTCGACACGTACCAAGTTCGTTCAGCAACCGCTTTTACCCGACTGTGGGCGTTGCTGGCCTGGACACATTTATACTGCACTACGGGATTGGAACAGTCTTGTCCATTGGGCGATGGATTACGTGCCGTTCGTAAGCAAGTCCAACTGGATCGACTCCAGTTTGTCTACGATTGCGGGCAGGAAGGCATTCCCTTTCACATTGTTCGTGAACGCTTTAAACTGGCTTAATTACACTTGGAATTTTCTGTATCCATTTTTTCTCATTTATAGTTGCATATCTGGATTTAAGATAGAGACCTTTACATGAAATTTAAATAGATGAGGCTGAAAATTAACACTAGATTGTTATGTTGAACGTTACATAAACGAAAGGAGCTTAACAATGCTAAGAAATAAGCTTTTGTCATCTTTGCTGGTAGTTGTGTTGCTTTTATCCTTCTTTGCGAATTTCTCCTCTAAGGTTTACGCCGAGGAGGTTATTGCAGAGGACAAGCCTGTTTTAAATAACGGAATCTACGAAATCAGCAACCCGGAGCAATTACTCTATATAAGTCAGAATTTCGGTGATCCCGATATTCCCAAAGACGGTTATTACAAGCTGATGAATGATATCGATATGAAGCTGATTACGAACTTTGAGCCATTCGGCAGATTTTACGGCACCTTCGACGGCAACCACAAAGTGATCGCTAATCTCAGAATTGATATGCCAAACAGCGGAACCGTAGGGTTTTTCAATCATCTGGGCGATTCCGATGTGCAGGCGGTTGCCAAAAACCTTGGCCTTGTCGATGTGTATATCCGCGGCGGACAAACGGTCGGCGGCGTGGCCGGCATGCTGTGGGGTACGGTCGAGAATGTATACGTAACGGGCGAGGTCATCGGCAGCGACCATAGCGTAGGCGGTATTGCAGGCAGAATTCCCGAGTACAGCTCCGGCACGATCAAGCAGACGCCCGCTCCGGACAAGGCTGCGCATCCCACGATCAGGAACAGTTATTCCCTCGTCAATGTCAGGGAAGAAGGGACCAAAGACAGTCAGGGCGGGCTGGCTGGACGTGTTCTGAACCCCAATACACTCATCGAGAACAGCTATTCGGCCGGCATCATTGACGGTTATACAAGAGTTGGCGGGCTTGTCGGCGATTTGAGAACCGGCGTTATCCGAAACAGTGTCGCTGCCAATCCGCTGATGACAGCAGCTACCAATTCAGGCAGTGTAGGTTCGGCCGTGGGGCGGGTAAAGGCAGTTCCCGATCCCGATCCCGACCCGGATGTGGATTTGTATCCCGAAGCTGTTGCCACGAACCTCTTGTCGTTCGACAAAATGAAGAAGGTTGGCGACGCCAGCGGCGAATCGTTTGACGGCACAACCAAAACGGATACACAGTTGTATGACCAGGCTACCTATGAAGCTCTGGGCTGGGATTTCGGGCATACATGGGAAATGCTTACGGTTACCGACGGAGGCAAAACGTTCAGTTCCCCCGTGCTGCAAGGCTTCGAGCATCAGGAGCTCGCCTTTGATTTCGACAACTATCTCTCCAGCATTGAAGTAACGGTGCAGGCAGGCGATGTCGAGTCCGATTCTGTCACCATAGACGTCTACGCGACCGATACGGAAGATCGGGAAGCCAAGATTACGGATTACAGCATTATTCAATCCGCCAAGCGGCCGACCAGCGATCAAATCAAATGGGAGCAGCAGCCGCACAAAACTTTTACCGGCCTTGCTCCGTCGACGCAGTATACCTTTTGGATTAAGGTGCAGAGTGAAGACGGGAAGGAAAGCGGCTGGTCTCAGTTCAAGCAATACACCAAATATGCAATTCTGACTGATAAGATGCCCAAGGATATAAGTAATTCCATTACATTGGATCCCCAAACAAGCGCGTCGCTTGTCTGGTCCACAGACAATATCGATCTGGCGGACAGCACCGTTGAGATTGTGAAGAAGACCGACTCGGCAACTCTTCCGTCGAATCAATCCATAAGATTCAAGGGGAAGAACGAGGTCAAAGAGGTTCATATGACCCCGGGCGAGCTGGTCTTTGACGGAATAAGAAACTTCCACAGCGTAAGCGTGACAGGGCTGGAGCCCGGAACGGAATATATTTACCGGGTAGGGGATGCCGCCGGGAATGCATGGAGTCCTGCCGGAAGCTTCAAGACGGCGCCTGCTTCGGATGACTCGGTAATGTTCACTTACATGGCCGACCCGCAGGTTTCTAACTCGAGCGCGGCAAGCGCGGCAACATTCAAGACCGCGCAAGAGATGTTTCCCGATGCGTCCTTCACCTATATTGCCGGCGATCACACTGAAAGCGGCAGTTCCAACGGACAGTGGGATGTGCTTTTCCAGGCGGGGCAGGACTCCTTCATGAAAACTCCTGTCGTGTCTGCGCTGGGTAATCACGATGAGGAAAATATGATTAAATATTATATGAATAATCCGGACGACCCGGACGCGGGGCTGCCAAGTGTTTATTCCTTCGACTACGGTCCAGCCCATTTCTCTGTGCTTAACTCGGAGCACTACTCCGGGGAAGGCTTGGACAAGCAGATTGATTGGCTGAGGCAGGATGTGGCTAATTCGGATAAAAATTGGCATATCGTGATGCTTCATAAATCGCTTTACGCCGCAACGGATCATGTAGACGATGAGGACATTAACGATCTCAGGGTCGCTCTTGCGCCTGTTTTACAGGAGTTGAACATAGACGCTGTGCTGATGGGACATGACCATAGCTTTTCGAGGGGCTTTGTCAAGGACGGCTATAATGCCAAGCCTGAAAAGCTGGCAGATAGCGGCAGCGAAGTGTTCATCAAGCCGGACTCGCCTTTGTACATCGTGAACGGAACGATGGGGAACTCGAAATGGTACCAAAAAATAAAATACGACAACACCTTGTATCATGTTTCGCCGGACTATGAATTTATCGATAAAACTTCGGCAACCTATGATACCTCGCTCCATCAGCAGAGCTTTACGGCTGTTAAAATAGAGGATGGCGTGATGTCGCTGGACACGTACTTCCTGGAATATGATCCGAACGATCCGAACGGGTACGCGATAGCGCCGTATCTGTACGATTCAATCAAAATATCGAAAAACGATTACTACTGGCCCAAAGACAGTCAGCTAACGGCAAGCGATGTGACGCAAAACAGCTTATCCCTGGCATGGACGCCTGCGAATACACATGCGGAAAACGCCCAATACCGGTTGTACAAGGACGGATCGGTCATGGATACGGTTTACGGCAATTCTTACGGCGTCACGGGCCTGACCAAAGATACAGCCTATAATTTCAAGGTCGAAACAGCCGACGCTTCCGGCGGCTGGAGCAGCAACGGTCCGGCTATTACGGTGCGGACGCCAGGCGACAAACCAGACGCTTCCAGCAATGCCGCTTTAAGCTCGCTTGCTTTAAGCGGGATTACATTAGACCAGACGGTGACAGGGAATGTTTATGCCTATACGGCGACTGTACCAAACGCTGTCTCCGTAACCAACGTTACCTATGAGACTGCCGACAGCCGCGCATCCGCGTATCTGCAGCTTGACGGCGTGAGGATTGATAATCCGGTTAATCTGAGTGTCGGCTCCAATGACATCAGCGTTGTCGTTACCTCCCAAGCGGGGACAACGCAAACTTATTCGGTTGATGTAACGCGTAGAGGCATTGACTCGTGGCCTTCTTCACCGTCTAATCCGGCGGCGCCTGGACAAGATGATTTTAAAGTGAGTGATGCGACAAAATCCCTGTTGGGACAAGACGCTTCTTCCATTCTGACGGCTCCGGTCACCGTTCAGCAAAATGCCGATGGAGTAACCGTCAATACTGTCAATGAAACTGAGCTGCTGGCAATGATGGCTGTTACAGCCAATATTAAAGCTATTGTTGTGCCTGTATCGGTTTCCAGGAATGGTAAGTCCATTACGAGCTTTACGCCGGAACTGCTGACGGAAGCAGGCAAACATGAGGCTTCGGCGAAGATCGTGCTTCAGGGCGACGGCTTCGCCTACGAGATTCCGGCGGCATTCATGAACGTGGACGCTCTAGCGAAAAAGCTCGGCCTGGATGCTTCAACCGTACAAAAGGCGACCATCAACGTGTCGATGAATGTAGTCTCGGATGCGGCTGCTCTTGAAGCCATCAGCAAGAGCGGAGGAAAGCTGCTGTCCAAAGCCGTTGAGTTTGCGATTTCAATAGCTTCCGACGGCAAGAATTATGATTTCAACGATTTTGAAGGATCTTACATCAACCGGTCTTTTGAACTCGAAGATGCTGCAGATCCTGCAAAATCGGTAGGAGCAGTCATTCATGACGACAGTTCTGTATCGCCTGTCCCGACCGTCTTCCCGAATGTTGGGGATCGGGCTGTGGCAGTAGTAAAAGCGGATCATAACTCGACCTATGCCGTAATCGGGCACAGTACTGCGCTTACCGATATCGCCAATTCGTGGGCCAAGGAATTTATCCAGACGCTTGCCGACAAGATGATTATTAACGGGTACGAGGATGGAACATTCAAGCCCCGCAGCAACGTAACCCGTGCTGAATTTGTCACCATGCTGGCCGGCGGTCTGGGACTGGCCGATAAAGATGGAGCAACCAGCTTCACCGACGTATCGCCATCTGCATGGTATGGGGAAGTTGTCCATGCAGTCAGCGAGCGCGGATTCATTACCGGTTACGAAGACGGGAGCTTCAAGCCCAACCAACAAATTTCACGGCAGGAAGAAGCTGTCATTCTTCTGCGGGTATTGAAATACCTGAACAAGCAGCCTGCGTCTGTCGACGCAGATGGCTTTAAGGATTCCGCTGCCATTGCCGGATATGCCAAGCAAGCAGTTTCCGTCCTGGCAACCCTAAACATCGTTGGAGGAGACGAGAACGGAAACTTTAATCCTGCGAGCTTCGCAACCCGTGCCGAAACGGCGAAAATGATGATGAACCTCATGAAGGAAACAGATTTTTTAAGTGAATAACGGACGGGGCCGATGCAGACATGTAATTTGCTGCAGCTGCCCAAGGCAAGTAAAACGATACCCCCATGATTTACGCATAAAGGAGCTGCCGCGGCAGCTCCTTTTATTTATGGGAGCCGGGGCTATGAAGGCACCACGCTGCCGGACTTAATAACCGGGCTGGGCATTGCCCGTCAGAGTTTATATGACACATACGGCACGAAGCGTGATTTATTCCTTACGGCTGTAAAATATTATATGGACCAAATTTATAAAACTCTTCTCAGAGTGCATCGTTTCCAGGCAGCAGGCCATGAACCGCTGGGGCGTCTTGCACGACCTGATTTATATAGTTGAAAATCATGAAGAGACCTATAGAGTCATGGACTTCAGACGTATCGACTGCAAGTGGATGATATGGTATTATTTGAGAATAACATAGTCATATAAGGAGGTAATGTAATGGGAACAGGTAATCCGGTAACGATAACAGTAGAAACAATTGTTCATTCTCCCGTCGAAAGCGTGTGGGAATATTGGACGGAACCGAAGCATATCAAACAATGGAATAATGCCTCCGATGACTGGCACACGCCACACGCCGAGAATGATCTGAAGCCCGGCGGTAAATTCGTATCAAGAATGGAAGCCAAAGACGGCAGCTTTGGATTTGATTTCGGCGGCGTGTACGACGAGGTGAGCATTAACGAGAGCATCTCCTATACGATGGCCGACGGCAGAAAAGTGAAGATCGCTTTTATTCGCCAAGACAACGACACGCGAATCATTGAATCATTCGACGCGGAAGAGACCAATGCCATCGAGATGCAGCAAGCCGGATGGCAGGCAATTATAAATAATTTCAAAAAATATGTGGAAACAGCTATACAATAATAAAAAAACTTTCGCAGTTTTAGAAGCGCATGCCGACATCGGCATGCGCTTTGCTATGTACGCCTGGCAGGGGCGACATCTAAGACGCCGCATAATCGCGGCTTTTTTCATTATATGGATATATATTTTTTTCCGCGTTCTCCGGCAAGCTGTTATGGACCCCTGCATGGGCTCTACATTCAACAGTAAGTCACCTGAAGGTTACCAGATGAGTAAATAGTGCCTCCTTGTGGGTGGCTAACCTCTAATTCATACTAGATTTACGCCTTGGTAGAACGAATCGCAATTTAAATCGAAATCGGAGGAAACCCTAAAATGCTAAAACGCAAACTTGGCCAAAGCAACGAAGCATTGTCGGCGATCGGACTCGGTTGTATGGGGATGTCGGATATGTACGGAGATGCGGATCGACTGGAGAGCATCGCAACGATCCACGCGGCGATGGAGGCGGGAATTACACTCTTGGATACCGGAGATTTCTATGGGTCAGGTCACAATGAAATGCTGATTAGCGAAGCACTGAAAGGGAGAAGCCGTGAGCAGGCTTTTATCGCTGTTAAATTTGGTGCCTTGCGCGATCCGAAAGGTGGTTGGGGCGGCGTCGATGGTCGCCCTGCTTCCGTGAAAAATTTCCTTGCCCAGACGTTGAAACGTCTAGACACCGATTATATCGATTTGTATCAACCAGCGAGACTTGATCCGAACGTACCGATCGAAGAGACGGTTGGCGCGGTCGCGGACATGGTTCAGGCGGGATATATCCGGCATATCGGATTATCCGAGGTAGGTGTGGATACCATTCGCCGCGCTCATTCCGTGCATCCTGTCTCATGGCTGCAAATCGAATATTCTCTGTTCAGTCGTGGCATTGAGCGAGAGATTTTGCCTGTATTACGTGAGCTGAAGATTTCGCTGAGTGCTTACGGGGTACTGTCCCGGGGGCTTCTGAGCGGAGCATGGACGAAGGAGCGATCAGGCAATCCGGCGGATATCCGTAACTTTGGGCCACGTTTCCAAGGGGATAATCTTGAGCATAATCTGGAGCTGGTCGAGAAGTTGCGCAGATTGGCGGAATCTCACGGCACCAATGTGGCGCAATTGGCTATTGCGTGGGTAATCGGTCAAGGGGAGAACATCATTCCGCTGATTGGTGCCCGCAAGCGCACACAATTGAACGATGCATTGAACGCAGTGGAGATACATCTGTCTCCCGGGGAATTGAATGATATTGGCAGCGTATTTGCCCCTGAAGAGGTGGCGGGAGAGCGTTATGACAAACATTCGATGGCTTTATTGGACAGTGAGAAATAAAGAACTAGAAGACTAAAAAAGAAGCTCTCAGGATTATGTTCCTGTGAGCTTCTGAATCATTTTCTAAATTATCAGCTGCAGAGGACATCGAAGAGTCGAAGGCAGTTTTATGCGTGGGGAGTGCTGCTGCTTTGCGCCAAGCGTTGACGATGGTTGGCCCCCATTCAAACATGATGTCAAACATAGGCCCCAACGTTTGCCCGTATACCGTCAATGAATACTCTACCTTTGGAGGGATATCAGGAATGACATTACGGTTTACTAAACCGTCTTCTTCCAATTCACGAAGCTGCTGAGTCAGCATTTTCTGGGATATGCCTGAGAGCCCCCGGCGCAAATCGTTGAACCGCCGGGTCTTACCAACCAATTCATATAGCAACTGCAGCTTCCATTTCCCGCTGAGAACGCGAAGGGTTGCCTCGATATTGATATCGCATTCTTCCTCATGTTCAGTGTTTACTTCTCCATTTCGCAGCTGTTGCTCCTCAGTCGTCGTTATTTGATCCGGCGAAATGTCGTTAAGCTTTGGATTTTCTTTCATCATATTCCCCACCACCTTTTTGACAAACACTCTCTACCAAGAATACGGTAAATTCCCAGTAGAAAGCAACTTATGAGCAATCAACATTGGATTATAGGTTGAAGGACACAATATTCAAACAAAGGACTGAACATAGTTACCGACCCAGTTTGGGCAAATCGGATGGGGCTTTCCAGACGCTAAAAATTACATTATGATAACTTCGAGAGCACACTCGTTAGAAAAAAAGGCATCATTCCAGAATTTTCATCAATTATCTTTTTGCATGCAAATAATTTATCCACTTTCATGAAAAACGACCTAAGGATGTAAACTTGATTTCCTTCCCAAAGTTCTGGAAGATATAAGAAAAGATTTAATACATAGAATCACTCGCCATTTCAAGAACTGCTGTCAATCTTGAAATGAATATAGAAAACTTAATTCAAACAAAAAGACGGATGGGAGAGAACTCCAAAATGACACTTTACGACAAAACGACATTGAAGCAAGCTTATAACCGATTCGCCGCACAAAGGGATCAGGCAGCAATTGAGCCTTGGAAGTTCGAAGAACGGGAACGGTTTGTCGGGCAAGTGCTTCGAGAAAACCGCTCAACGCTTCTTGAAATCGGCGCCGGAACAGGGCGTGACAGTTTCTATTTCGAGCAAAGGGGGCTTCGCGTCACCTGTGCTGATCTTTCCGAAGAGATGGTGAAGCTTTGCAGGGAGAAGGGGCTGAACGCTTATTGCATGGACTTCTCCGAATTAACATTTGATGCAGATAGCTTTGACGCAGTATTCGCGCTAAACTGCCTCCTCCATGTGCCGAAGGCTCGGCTTGATTCCGTATTGGGTCAAATCGCCAAGGTCCTCAGACCTGGGGGGCTGTTCTTTTATGGCGTATACGGCGGACAGGATTCGGAAGGGGTTTGGGAAAAGGATTTCTACGAACCAAAACGCTTTTTCACCATGTTTCAGGATGATTCCATCCAGGAAGTTGTGAGGTCCAGATTTCGGGTGGAAGACTTCCACACCGTTCCTATGGGTGAAGGGGCTCCCCATTTTCAATCGCTACTGCTGCGAAAGTGAAAACTTCTTTTTCACCAGAAGATCGAGTTAACCTCCATATTCTGTGGAGCGGCGCTATCACTCACTTTAAGCTATCAGGAGACTTGTAATGCCGGAAGAAAAAGCGGCTTCTTTCATTTATGGGATCAAGTTCTTGTCAATTGCTGATGAAAAGAACTTGATCCCATTCCCGATTGAAGTACGAAAATATTTTACAGACGCTTTACTGTTTACCGTTAATAGGGTTCCCCCAGTGTCGTGCGAAGCGTATCGACATCCTTGTTGATCGCTTCAGTTGCTTTGCGAATCGCCGAGTTCACATCGAGTCCATTGATTGCCAAATCCTCGGTAGCCTCTGTCAGCCGGATGAGGATGTCCGTCTCGTAAGGGTGGATATAATGGTTCAGAATTGGCGTACCTACAAACACATTCTGGATCGTTTTTCCTTTCAGTACCGGAATATCCTGTCCGAATTCCTTCTCCAGCTCCGGATTGATAATGGCGGGCACTCTGCCATTGCGAGCGATTATGCGCTGCCCTTCATCCGACAGAAGCTCCTGGAGCACTTGGAAAGCTTCGTCTTGGTGCGGGCTTTTGCTGCTGATTCCGATGGTATGAATTTGTGCCTCCCTTGTCTTGGGCAATTGATCCTCAAAGCTCGGAGAAGGGGCGAAATCCCAATTGAATTCCACACCCTGCTGGCGCAGTTCCTCTAACGGACCCACCATGTTCGCCAGGAAGGAGACCCGCATTCCAATCACCTGATCCTTCATGAACTGATCCCTGCCCCAGTTCCAGAACTTGTCTGTCGCAATATAACCGGGAATATCGAAAATCCTTTTTTGCAGGTCGAATATCCTTCGCCACTCCGGCGTATCGATAGCGGCATCGCCTGTCTCTGCATCAAGCAGCGGAAGAGCGAGTGATTTGGACAATCCGGTCAGATTGTCTGCGGCCAGACCGACATAATGAACGCCGCTCTCGGTCCGGGTCAGTTTAGCGGCAATCTCCAGTGTCTGGTCCCACGTCAACTGCTTCTCCGTCGGATAAGGAACGCCGAATTTATCGAAGAGATCCTTGTTGTAATACATGATTTGCTGATTTATATTGAACGGAAGCGCGGAAATAGCATCGCCCCGGCCCTTGGTAATGCTCTTGATGTAATCGTACCCGATTGGCTTCAGGCGGCTCTCGTCAAAATGATGCCGTTTGATCAACTCGCGCAGATCCTGGAACACACCGGTGCGTACCAGCTGCGGGTTCGCGCTGCTGAAGATGATATCCGGTGTATATGTAGTCAACACTTCTTCCGGTGGGGTATCTTCCGCCGGTGTAATCCGCTTGATCGTCACATTCGGATATTTCTTGTGGATGGGATCGGCGATCATTATCGCGAATTCGGAATCCGTAAATGTCGATCCGTAGCTATAAAATTTCAGTTCCAGCGGTTCGGCGCCCAGCTTCTTGAAATCTTCGTCATCGGCACTTTCATTACTCGGATGAGGGTCGGGGCTATTGGGGTTCCCATTGTTCCCCGTTGATGTGCAAGCTCCAAGAAACACCATTAGCATTGCGAGTTGAAGCCAAGTGATCGTCCTTTTCATTGTTCATCCTCCATATCTGTACAGCAAATTTGGGTTGCCCCGCCGTTCCTGTTGGAATGCCAGTCTTTGCCGAAACCAAAAAACCGAAGAAGCCCGTTAGGCATTCTCCGGTGATCCGGTAGGTATTGTTGGCACAAAATTTATCCGGAGGCATTCAGCGCGGCAAGACTTTGGCCGTTGGCAGCCCATACTTTCTTATGTTGGTTGTCGGGACGCGCAAGACCAAGATTTTCCCGCAGCGTCTTGCCCTCGTAAGCAGTACGGAAGATTCCGCGGTTCTGCAGTTCCGGTATCACCTTGTCCACGAAAGCTTCCAGACCGGACGGAATAATCGGCGGCAAAATGTTGAACCCGTCGGCGCCTCCTTCGCGAAACCATTTCTCAATGAAGTCCGCTACCTGCAGCACAGACCCCGTAAAGGTAACATGGCCATGTCCCCCTGCACTCCGGCTCAGGAACTGCTTGATCGTAAATTTGTCCCGGATCGCAGCATCGATGATCACATCCCGTCGGGATGTGATTCCGACTCTGAAGTCCTCCGCTGGCCTCAACTTATCCAGCGGTACAGGCGCATCCAGCGGATATTCCGACAGGTCTACCGTAAAGAAACGGGACAAGTTTTGAAGGGAATGCTTCGTATTAAGCAATGAAAACAACTCCTCTTCGAGGTCTCTGGCCTCCGCTTCCGTATCGCCGATAATCGGGCTCAATCCTGGTAATATGAGCAGTTGTTCCGGGTTTCTTCCAAACTTGCCCAGTCTTCCTTTCACATCCCTATAGAATTCCTGCGCGGCTCCAAACGTCTGTTGAGCGGTAAAGATTGCTTCCGCTGTCCTTGCCGCCAATTCCTTGCCGCCTTCAGAAGATCCGGCCTGAACGAGTACCGGATAGCCCTGCGGAGGACGTGGAATATTCAGTGGACCCTTCACTTTATAATATTCACCTTGAAAATTAATACTGTAGACCTTGTTTGAATCCAGCTGCTGACCCTTCTCTTTGTCATACACGAGAGCGTCCTCTTCCCAGCTGTCCCATAATTGCCTGACAACATCTACGAATTCCTCACCGACCTTGTATCGCTGCTCTACATCCGGATGCTCATCCCGGCCGAAATTATGCGCCGCCGACTGGGCCCCTGTCACGATATTCCACGCAGCGCGTCCTTTACTGATATGATCCAGCGAAGCGAATTGACGGGCAAGATGGAAGGGGTCGTTATAGGTCGTTCCGACTGTAGCGATAAAACCGATATGCTTCGTAAGCACGGCAAGCGCGGAAAACAGTGTGAACGGCTCGAATCGGCGGGATGCGCCAGAGTATCCATCAGCAACAAACAAAGAATCAAGTAACCCACGTTCAGCGATTCTCGCCTGATTGACGAAATGCGCCAGATCCAGACCTCCGTTCGGATTAACCGATGGATGCCTAGATGAAGCGGCATGATGTCCGGTACTGCGAATGAATACGTTGAAATGGGCTTTTCTATTGATGTTAGTCAGCTTGTTCACCTCATAATCTTCTTTTTTATTCGGAATCAATTCCGGCTTTTACTGCACTGGATTTGATACATTTTCCTTGTTGGTCTGGTACCGGGCCGTCCATATTTCCCTATTTTTGTTCTCGGGTCGAGTCAGTCCGAGATTCTCGCGCAAGGTCGTACCCTCATAGGCCGTACGGAAAATTCCACGGTTCTGCAGCTCGGGAATGACCTTGTTAATAAACGTTTCCAAGCCATGAGGCACAACCTGCGGCAATAAATTGAATCCGTCCGCTCCGTGCTCCCGCACCCATGTTTCGATAAAATCCGCCACCTGAATGTAGGAGCCCGTATACGTGACATGCCCGTGTCCACCGGCGCTCCGATTTAGAAATTGACGAATCGTAAATTTCTCTCTGCGGACCGCATCGAGAACGACTTCGCGCCGGCTGGTAATACCGCTCTTACGGCTGCCGTCTTCCGGTTTGATTTTATCGATCGGCAACGGATCATCCAGCGAATACTCGGACAGATTGACGGAAAAAAAACGGGAAGCGCGCTCAAGCGAATTCTCCAGATTCAAGAGGCCGAACAGATCATTCTCCAAATCTTTGGCCTCCGCTTCCGTTTCTCCGACAATGGGCGCAAGCCCGGGCATGATCACCAGTTGGTCAGGATTCCTTCCGTACTTAGCCAATCTTCCCTTGACGTCGGCATAGAAATTCTGTGCGGCTCCCAGCGTTTGCTGTGCAGTAAAGATTACCTCGGCATGCTTGGCCGCCAATTCCTTGCCGTCTTCAGAGGAACCCGCCTGTACCAGAACGGGGTAGCCCTGCGGCGGACGCGGGATGTTCAAGGGTCCTTTGACATTAAAGAATTTGCCTCTGAAATCAATTTCGTGAAGATTGATATGGTTAACCCGCAGCTCACTTTCCCCGATGCTGCCCGCCCCTTCATCATCCCAGCTATCCCATAGCTGCTTGGTAACTTCGACGAATTCGTCGCCGATTGCATATCGTTCGCTCTGCTCCGGATAACCTCCCCACCTCGTAATGTTGTCCCCATCTCCCGGCGAATGCCCCGTAACAATATTCCAGGCGGCCCGGCCATTGCTCAGATAATCAATCGACGCCAGCTTGCGGGCCACATGAAACGGATCGTTGTAGGTCGTGCTAACCGTTCCGATCAATCCGATATGCTTCGTCAAAGCCGCCAACGCCGAAAGCAGAGTGAACGGCTCCAGCCTTCTGCCTGTTCCGGAATAATTGTCTGCCGTAAACAGCGAATGGATGAAGCCCCGCTCAGCCAAAAGAGCCAGTTCTGCATATTTATCAATATCCAGATCGCGTTCAGGTTCCGCTTCGGGGTGCCTCCATCCGCCAGCATGGTGGCCTGCTATACGCACAAACACATTCAGGTGCACTTTCCGATTACGTTCGCTCAATTCATTCCACACTCCATTTTCGAAAATAATGATGGTCTTTCAGCAGAGCTGCTCGCCTGATCTGAAGGATCCAATGAGCTAACAACAAAAAACCGCAAACGAGCCGCAAGGCTGTTTCCGGTTGACCGGTAAATATATTATATTCGCATAAGAATACTGTGAAATAAACTTACTGCTGTATTGTGTATATTGTCAAGTCATTTTTATGTTCGAAGTGAGGGACCGTAATGCTTTTCAACATGTTTACAGTGTCAAAGTGTATGGAAATGAAGGCAGATACGTACCAAGATATATTCTCAAGCGATTGCAGCATATTTAATTTTTCAGTAAAATGGAAGAAAAATTATAAAACTTTTGAAAGATTATTCACCCCGTATATCAAACGAATCTATCTCTGACGGTGGGTGTGAGCATGGAATCGAAAAAGATATTTAGAGGGTTTGACCTTACAGCTATCGAAGAGAGCAAAAGGAAAACGATTATCCATTCTATGCTCGGAGACACTGCGGCTTTAGAAGCACTGCTTCGAAATGACGCGGGACTTGCAAACTGCACATGGGGATATTTCACCCCTTTACATTTTGCTGTCAGGTCAGGAAATACCGAATCGGTCAAATTGTTGTTGGAATATGGAGCGGATGTAACCAAGCACACACAAATTCTCGGATGGCAGGACGATCCTTTGACGAAAGCCAAAGATCGCGGATACCAACAAATCGTGGACATCCTGGAGCAGCATCTTGCACAAAATTTTCAAACCTCGCCTGCGGGCAACAAAATTGCAGGTTGGATAAAAGAGGGACAGAGAGAGAATGTACTTCGGGAATTGGATCATTCTCCAGAGCTGGTTAGGTCGGGCGACGAACGGGGCAATACTCCCCTGCACTGGGCTGTTCTCACCCGACAGATCGGGTTAATTGAAGATTTGCTCCGCCGCGGAGCGGACATTCAAGCCAAAAGGTCGGACGGGGCCATGCCCATCCATCTTGCTATTCACGGTGATTATTGGTATCGTGCAGCTCGGGATCTAAGCGAGCAAGCGATGAGAAACCAATGGTTCCTTGTTGGATTTTTGGTTGCGTGCGGCGCAGAGTACGACATCTGGGCCGCTTCAACCGTCGGCGACTCTGTCCGTGTTGCTTCCTTACTGCATGCGGATCCCAAGTTAGTTAACGCGAAAAATTCAGTGGATAGGAGACCTTTAAGCTACGCGGCCAAGTACGGGAATGCTAATACGGTAAAGCTTTTGCTGGATCAGGGTGCTGATCCGAATGCCGAGGAAAGAGACGCTCCGCAAGGAAGTGCGCTTTGGGCTGCGGTTGCAGGCAACCATGAGGAGTGTGCAAGGTTGCTCTTGGAGCGTGGTGCGGATCCGAATTCCAGTGTGGAGTCAGGAGCCAATCCTGTTAGCATTGCCATGAGCAACGGCAACGACTTGTTGATGAAGTTGCTTTATACCTATGGAGCCTCGGTTAATCTTGACGCAGCTTGTTGGATGGAGAGAATCGATTTAGTGGGTGAAATACTAACAGCTAACCCGTCTTTGATAAATGGCGGCGGTGACTATGGTCCGCTCTGTATGGCTGCAGGATCCGGACACACAGACATTGTCAGGATGCTTATTAGAGGCGGAGCAGATTTAAACGCTCCTTGGTATGCCAATAATTTCATGGGATATGCCATTGACAGCGGTCTGGAAATGGTCAGATTACTGCTGGAGTCCGGCGCGGATGCGAATAACGCAAATTGGGTAGGTGTTTCGTATCTCCATAAGGCTGCATGGCTCGGCAACTTGGAATTTGCTAAGCTTCTCATTGAATTTGGAGCTGAGCTAAACGTGGTTGACGAGGAGAGCCAATCTACTCCACTCGGTTGGGCAGCGAAATATGGAAAGACCGAATTAGTTCGCTTTTTGCTGGACAAGGGAGCGAATCCTCGTCTTCCGGAACATGAAAAGTGGGCTCAGCCTCTTGCGTGGGCTGAACGTAGAGGACATAAAGATATCATAACGTTACTTTCTCAATTGAATTGACCAAAACTTGCGTTACACAGTGCGGAATATGTCACCGCCCGGCATTCCAGAACCATGGGATACGACAAAGAGGGTACCCGATCGGGCACCCTTAAACTTGCCGTTACCAATTCAGGTCATTACGCTCTCTACTCGTTTGACGCCTGATTGGAAGCCTGATTCATATTGTATGATAATTTTGCTTCTCTTGTTTCCAGGTTGAATGTATCTCCAGGGGATAGAAAATAAAATTTACCGCCTGTAGTATTCATATACTCCTTGTCATAAATGGAAACATAACTTTTACCTACTACTTCAAAGGTTGTTCCCTGAACCACAATGGCCGTTCCTTCGTCAATACCAATACCCAGCAGCTCCGGATGAGCGGAGATAACTTCAACTAGATCAAAATGACGGTTTCGACGTAACAAATGCTGGTCAATCGTGACGTTTTTCAAGAAACCAAAACCCTCCTCATGGTCACCCATAAGAATGGTGTTTGTTTGAGTATCTCCTCTTACCAAATAGGACCCTTGGATTGTCGCACCCGCAGAAGTTCCGCCAATAGTACCTCCCCGGTCAAGAAGAGCGTTCAATTCCTGATGAACCTTCGTGTGCAGATAGGCATCAGCAAGCCTCCATTGTCTTCCGCCCGAAAACCATACGGCATGGGCCGATTTTATTGGAGCGGCGAACTCCTCCGTATCAGCCAAATTTCGATCATTAGTGTGAAGGAATGTGATATTGGCAGCCCCAGCCTGTTCAAAAGCAGTTAAATCCTGCCCTTTATTGGCATTCAGGTTCTCTTCTTGAGCCGTAGGAATCACAATGATTGAAGCTTGCGTACCGCCTGCCAATCCTATAAACCGCTCAATTACATCCGAATGTAAGCGTCCCCCGCCTGCAATAACCAAAGAACCATTTTCCAGACCTTTTGAAATCATACACACCATCCATCCCCTCATTTTTTATGTCCATAAGAAGATTTTTTTTTATTGATATGATAGGTTAGTATGAAAATTATATCATTTTTATTAAAAACTGACATACAGGAATCTTATTTGTATGTATGGTTTCTTGACGATTCAATATTAATTGATGTTGGAGGAGCCCAAAAGCTCGGAATAAAAGCGGTATGGTTGAACCAAGACACTACCTCAAATGATTACGCCCGAATATGGTTGTTATAACCTTACGCTAACGGGCACGAGTGTTAATAAACAACAGGAGGAGGCAGCCGACCTAAGTGAATAGGCTGTCTTTCACAACTAACAGGCATTAGTGTTAAATTCTGGAATTATCTGCGATAATTTTGATTTTCTTGTAAGGAACACTTACATAAATGCTTGTAAGTTTCTTGTAATATCTTTATACTTTACTCAAGCTTAAATACCCTCGTGTAAGAATACAGGAATAAATATGTTCCTTAACTCACTCTAAAAAGACCCACAACATCCTCTGTTTCTACTTCTATTGATTTTAGCTTCCTCCCATCTAAGATGACATTCTCTCTGATTTGACTTGCAAATTGTATGTATTGACTCTATTGCTAACGTTTGATTCACCTTAAAGGGGGTGGTTATCAAAAAAAGACAAGCCAGATTTTGTTGTGTGCTTCTCGTCGGTTAGTGGTTTATTTGGTGTTTCTAAGAGTACTAGTTTTGTTATTGCTGTAAGCAAAAATGTATTCCAAAAATTTGGAGAAGATCCTACCGTTTTCTATTCCATTTTAAAGGAGTGTAGTAGACTTGGTCACAGCGAAAAAAACTAAAAGAACGTTCTCACTCGGGATGGCTTTCCTCCTGGCAGTGTCTATTGTTATTCCGGTTGGCGCTGCTCCTGCAGCGGCGGCATCAGACAAAGTCGATTTGCGATCTGCTTCCCCGGATTTGATTACGGCGAAAGTAGATTCCAAGCTGAACAAACTTTTTGAAGAAGACAAGTATGTGACTTATCTCGTCAAATTAAGTGAGCAGGCAGATACCGGACTTGCTGCTCAGAAAGCATTTGAACTCGCAACGGCTCAAAAGGCAACACCTGCGGCCGCGAAAAAGTCAGCAAGGACATCAGTCGTAAATACGCTTCGAGAGGCTGCAACCCGTACTCAAATCCCGATTCAAAAGTATCTGGATGCGCAGCAGGCATCAGGAGGAGTTAAGGAATACAAGAGCTTCTTTATCGTCAACTCCCTGGCTGTTACCAGTACGAAGGAAGTAGTGGAAGAACTCGCTCTCCAGCCCGGTATTGATAAAATTCTTCCGAACGAAGAACGCTTTCTCCAGGAAGTTACCGTGGACAAGAATGTTTCCACACCAAAGGCAAGCGCTGCAGCCAGCGGTTCTTCTACTGCTGTTAAGGGCTCCGAGGCAAAAGCCTCAGATTTTGACCCTGAAAACATCGAGTGGAACATTGCCCAAGTCAATGCTCCTGAAATATGGGAACAGGGAATCGATGGTTCCGGTATTGTTGTAGCTAACTTGGATACAGGCGTTGAATATACGCATCCTGCATTGGCAAGCAAGTGGCGCGGTTTGGATGCCAATGGCAATGTCGTGGATCCGGAGCTCAGCTGGTACGATCCGCACAGCGGTTCTTCGATGCCGACGGATGCTGAGGGTCACGGAACGCATACGATGGGTACGATGGTCGGTGCGGAAGAGGATGGCACCAATATTATAGGCGTTGCTCCCGGTGCGAAATGGATGGCGGTCCGGATCTTTAATCCATCTACAACGGATGCCATCATCCTCGACGGTGCGCAGTGGCTGCTTGCTCCGGTTGATGAGGAAGGGAATCTTCACCCTGAACTTGCGCCGGATGTTGTAAACAACTCCTGGGGCGGAGGTCCAGGCATCGACGAGTGGTTCCGTCCGATCGTACAAGCCTGGCGGGATGCTCAGATTTTCCCTGAATTTTCTGCAGGCAATACTACAATAACGAATCCCGGCGGACCTGGATCTGTTGCAAACCCGGCCAACTATCCGGAATCGTTCGCTACCGGGGCTACGGATGTTAACGGCAACCTGGCAGATTTTTCACTTCAAGGACCTTCTCCTTATGGCGAGATCAAGCCTGAGGTTTCTGCGCCAGGTGTAAACATCCGTTCATCTGTTCCTGGCGGCGGTTATGAAGGCGGCTGGAACGGAACGTCAATGGCTGGCCCTCATACAACAGCGATCGCAGCGCTCTTGCTGCAAGCCAATAATTCGCTCACTGTAGACGATCTGGAAGATATCTTGACGGAAACGGCGACGGAAAGAACAGATAGCAATTTTCCGAATTCGCCTAACAACGGTTATGGACATGGTATCGTAAATGCGCTTGATGCGGTTGGTTCTGTCCTTCAAGGCGTTGGATCTGTAACGGGCCGCGTAACCATTGATGGAGATGATCTGACAGCGCCTGAGCTCGAGCACACGGTAGTTGAGACCGTTTATGCGGGACTTGATACCGCAATTACAATTGGTGCGAGCGATAATGTAGGAGTAACAGATGTCAGCGTATTTGCTAGAATTAAAGGAACGGGTCTCTATGGTTACATACCAGCGGAGCTCACTTCCGGAGATGGGTTAAACGGGACTTACCGGGCAGTGATTCCTGCTTCACTCATTGAAGAACCGGGACTTGAATATTACATTCGTGTCAACGATTACGGCAATAACGGTTATGATACGAAAGTATATTCTGTAACTGTACTGGAAGGAATTGAACCTGGTTATTTCCAAGATTTCGAAAGCAATTCTGTTGGATTCCTGCCGGACTTCGAAAACCCATGGGTATGGGGAACTCCCGAAAGCGGTCCTGGAAGTGCATATTCCGGAGACAGTGTTATGGCAACGAATTTAACGGGCACTTATGCACCGGGCTCCAGCACGGCCTTAATCGCACCGCCAATCAACCTGGTTGATGTGCCGGAGGGCGGATTGTTATCCTTTAAGCAATGGTATGACCTGGAAGATAACGGAGATTTTGGAAGTGTTTATATCGCAACGGAAGACAGCGGCTATGAGTTCGAACAGCTGCTTACTTTCACCGGCAGCAGCGAGGCATGGGTCAACCAATATATCGATTTGACAGCATATGCGGGTCAAAAAGTATATATAGCTTTCTTGCTGACTTCCAATAGTTCGATTGAAGGCGAAGGGTGGTATATTGACGATTTCTCCTTGCAGCTGCCAGATGAAGAGGCTCCGGCTTCCCCGACAGAGTTGACGGGAACACCTTCCATTCTTGGTGACGTCACCCTGAACTGGACTGCTCCGGCAGAGGAAGATTTGAAAGAGTACAATGTTTACCGTTCTGACGTTTCAGGCTCAGGTTATGAGCTTATCGGAACGACTGCTGACACGACTTATGTGGACAGCATCACGATTGAAGGAGACGCCGCAACTTATTATTATGTAGTCAAGGCAAAAGATTACAGCGGGAATGAAAGCGCGGCTTCCAACGAAATTTCTGTAGATGTTCAAGTGCCCGAATCGATCTTCAGTGATTCGTTTGACAGTGCAGACGATAACGGCTGGACGCACTCAGGCACGCATGATGAATGGGAACGAGGAGTCCCTTCTGCACCCGGGCCGGCTGCTGCTGTGAGTCCGCCTAATGTATGGGGAACGGATCTCGACAGTACCTATGAAAATGACGCCAACTTCTCCTTGGTATCGCCTGTCATTGATTTGACTGCAAACAGCAATGCAGCTCTTACCTTTAACCAATGGTATGAAATCGAGAGAAACTATGATGATGCATACGTAGAAATAACAGCTGACGGTGGTTCAACTTGGACGGAGATCGCTTATTTCTCCGATCCGAATGAAGGAAAACAATGGTCCCCTGTATTCATTGATTTAAATGACTACGTTGGAGGCGAGGTTCAGGTACGATTCAGATTCACATCAGACGGCAGTGTGACGAATGCAGGATGGTATCTGGATGATTTCCGGGTACTTGCAGTCGAAGCTCCTGAATCTACAGCAAGCGATACAAACTCCGAAACGGTCAAAGAAAAGGTTGTAGAGAAAGCTCCAGTATTAAGAGACGTCTCTGCTCCAGTATTAAGTGACTTTGCTGCAAGCAAAAGCATTTCGACACAAGGCGATTCGGTATCCAAAGAAGATGAGGTCGGGATCTTCAGTCTTCCTGTTTCAGCGACGGTAACCGTGGTTGAAACCGGACGTTCCGTACGTACAGACCCATACACGGGCCGTTACAGCTTCAATCATGTAGCAGGCGATTACAATCTGAAGGTGGAATCCTATGGATACTATCCACAAACGGTTCCGGTAACCATTGCGGATGGGCAGACGCGTTCAGTCAACTTCCAATTGGAGGCTGTTCCCCAGGGCACCATTACGGGTACAGTGAGGAATGAACGTACTGGAGAACCGATTGCTGACGCGGTTATCATGGTGATGGAGGACGCACAGGTAGCTCCAGTACGTACCGGAGAAGACGGAACATTTGCGCTTACCGTATATGAAGGAGAGTATAGCCTGTCCATCTCCGCACTGGATTACTACAGTAAATCCATAACAGTCGATGTTCCCGCAAACGGCACTGTAACGCAGGATGTTGATCTGAAGCCATTTATCGGCCATGCAGGCGAAATTGCTTACGATGATGGCACAGCGGAAAATGCACATGCGTTTTATGCTGCAGGTAATGGATGGGCCGTTCGGATGACACCGGAATCTGAAGCGGCTCAAGTGACCGGAGCTTCCTTCCGTTTCTGGAACACGGAATGGCCTGTACCGGGAGGGACAGAATTCAAGTATGCCATATATGATGCTTCGGGACCGGATGGCACCCCTGGACGTCAGCTCGCCGGACCATTTGATGGAACAGCTCTTCGCAATGATGAGTGGACGGTGGTCGAGTTTGCTGAACCGGTATCTGTTGCAGGTGATTTCTACATCGTCTACATCCAGACGCAGCCGGATCCGAATGCGCCAGGACTTGGTACAGACGAAAGCAGTACTGTTTCGGGGCGAAATTGGCAATTGGTCAGCGGAGTATGGTCACTTTCCCCTGTAGAAGAAGGAAATTACATGATCCGCGCAGCTGTACAGTATCCGGTCAATGCTCCAGTCTTCACATCACCGGCTGAGGATACTTACACCAATGAAGAAAGCATTACCATTACAGGTTCTTCTTCTGCCAATGGATCTACCGTTGTCATTTATAACGGGGAAGTAGAGGCAGGAACAGCAGTAGTGGAAGACAATCTGTTTGAAGCGACAATTGACTTGAATGCCGGTGCGAACGTTCTGACCGCTGAGGTATTGGTCGGTGAAGAGGTAACTGACCGCTCTGCGCCAGTCACCGTAACACTTGATCAAACGGCGCCTGAACTGGCAGTGACTTCTCCTGAGGATGGAGAGAAAACGAATGCAGAGGCGTATGCCGTCAGTGGTACGGTAACGGATGAATTCCTAAGTGAACTTACCGTTAACGGTGAGGCTGCTGAGGTCGCTGAAGACGGCAGTTTTGTTCACCGGATATTGATTAATCCGGGTGAGAATGTCATTACTGTAACCGCAACGGACCTGGCAGGCAATGAAACGACGATTTCTCGTACGGTGATTGCAGACTGGAATGCACCGGTGATCACGAATTTGAATCCGCTCACGGATGTGCATCTCACAGTAGGGGAAGCGGTCTATGTATCCTTTGACAGTGATCCCGGTCTTTCCGCTTCCTTCCGTATCGAATTGCCTGGAAACACGCTGTCCAGTTTCAACGAAACCGCGATGACCGAAACGACATCCGGTCATTATGAAGGAGCCTATATAACGCCGGAGTCGCTGCGCCTTGAAGGCGGAGTCATCGTCGTTAGAGTATGGGATGCCGCAGGCAACGAAATTGAAGCGACGGCCCTTGGCAGAGTGTATGTAACAGAGGACGGGGAAGAGCCGGCTCCTCCAAACCTTGCACCTGTAGCGCTAATTCAAGGACCAGATGCAGCTCAGCGCAAACGTGACGTAACATTTGATGGCACTGCCTCTTATGATGAGGACGGCAGCATTGTCTCCTATGAATGGAACTTTGGGGACAGATCAACAGGCAGCGGCGAAACAGCTGTACATGCTTATGCGAAAAAAGGAAACTATACAGTCGAGCTGACGGTTACAGATGATCAAGGTGCAACGAACACAAAAACCTTTGCCATTAGAATCCGTTAAACCAGTTTTATGAAAAAGAAGAGGTGTACGGGCTTTAGAGCCTGTACACCTTTTCTTTTTCAGTGCCGATAACTCTTATTTCCGCCAAAAAGTGGAACAGTCTGTCTTATCCAAAATATTAAACTCGATCATTTTCTCCAGTAATGAGAACTCAATCGGACTATCCCACCGGATACGTATCAGCTCCTTGGTGTGATCATAGCCAGCCTGCACAATTTCATCAGAAAAATGATTAATCCCTGTTCTTTCCGGGGCAACAGCCAAATGATGTTTGGCTACGCTAAAGCCTATTATAAATGTGCCGTGATCGGTAAACATAGGCTGATTCCATGCAATTTTTGGCATTAAATTTGGAAATTTCTTCGTTACCCAAGTCAAAACTTCTTCCGTTCTGGCCCGATGCTGCGTGTTATCAATATGCGCCAAATATTCTGCAAAAGCTTCCATTTGCTCCCTCCTGAAATAAAAATTATGTCGTTCAGAGAAGTTCCTCAAACCTCTAAACAACACCTATTATTCAAATTATAGAGCATAGAAATTGCCCCGAATAGATGGACACAGAGAAAACCTCTATAATAAATGATACAGGGATTCACAATGGGACAAGTGTGAAAGAACGCGGCAAACCAGACCAGGGATAAGCCACGATGTTAGCCAAAGGAGGGTATAGATGAGGAAACAATTAAAAAGCAAAGCTATTGTTATATTAATACTAATTACCTGTTGTATTCCCTTTCTTTTATATTGGTGGTTGTATCATATCCTTAATTCTTCATTGGTACCATGAAAGCCACAAAATCGTTTTTATGGTTTACTCTCCAAAAATTTGGCCAGGAAATAGGGTGTAATGAGCATCAGGCTGTCCCAATGAAATACATGTTTTTGAGGAAACAGAGGTGTGATCGTGATGTTAAGCACAAAAACGGAAAAAGAATGGGAGATTGATCCTATTTGCTTGCAGTCTCTACTGCAACGAATTTTTCAGTCCGAATATCTACAGTTATTAACGTGGACTTGCAGCCTGCTGGGAAAAAACAAGGAAGAAAGTTCGGTCTATAGGGTATCCTGCTCAGTTCTGGACAACGATAGAAAGCATAATTATGCCCTGATACTCAAAATAGTTAAACCCGATATTACGCGAAATCAAGTCGATCACTATAATTATTGGAAACGTGAAGCTTTGGTTTACCATTCAGAGATACTGAATCAGCTGCCGCCTGGTATAAGGGCGCCCATATGCCATGCAGTGGAGGAGTATCCTAATGGGGATGTGTGGATCTGGCTTGAGGATATAGCTGCTGAATCTATCCAAAGTGACTGGTCATTTAAGCACATGTGTAACATATCCTACTTGCTCGGAAAATATAATGGCGCGTACCTTACAGGAACTCATCTCCCGATTGAGTCTTTCTTATGTCACACTTGGATGCGTTCATGGGTAGAGGTTTGCACCGCTTATGCCAAATCCATTGAAAAGCAAAAAATTATTTGGGATTCTTGTTTGAAGGATTTTAAAGGTATGAAGAGCTCCACTTGGGAGATTTATCAGATTAATAGAACACGAGTAAACAGCTTGCTGGAGACATTGGAATTATTGCCGCGCGTGTTTGCCCATCAAGACGTACATTGGGATAACATTTTTGTAGAGCAATTGAATGGAAACGATTCATTAATAGCGATTGATTGGCAGTTTGCAAGCATTTCAGGTGTAGGAGAAGAACTCGGTCGAATGTTTGGATATGCATTAATAAAGAAGAAGGTTCCAATTAACAAGGCAGCAGAATATAAGGAAGAGTTGTTTCTAAACTATATGCAGGGACTTAGAGATATGGAGTGGAACGGGGATTCCAGACTTGCTCGTTTCGGTTTTACTGCAGCTGCGGCGTTCAGGTTTATTATGGTTATTGATAAGCTGATTTGTAACTTGGAAGTAGAAGATAGAATAAAACAGGAAGAAAAATCAAGTCATCTTTTTTTAGTTAGTCAGGCACTGCTTAAAATGGCAGAAGAGTCTTGGAACCTTAGAAGTGAAATAATATAGTTAATACAATACCGTATATCAAATTCCCAGAAGGAGCGTCACGATGCGAATAACCGAAATCAGGGAATATATCCCGGCGTTGTGGAAAGCGACGGACGTGTCAAAGATTCATAAAGGCTTCTCTTATGACGGGAAATATCTCGTTTACGAAGGCAGTGACAAGCCGGTTTACGTGCTTCGTACTGCCGCTTTCAATCAGAGCGAACGCAAACGCCGGGAGTTTGAGGCGGTAGGCCGCATACACGGACTCGGCGTCCGAACCTCGGAGCCAGTTGCATTCGGTACGGTCGAGGCGCTTGATTTATGTTACATGGTTTTGCGTTATGTCGAGGGGGAAGACGCTTCCGAGAGGCTGCCGCTAATGACGGCTGACGAACAGTACAACGTGGGTGTCGATGCCGGACGGGAGCTGCTTATGATGCACGAAGTGGAAGCGTTTGAGAACATGGAAGCGTGGTCAATGCGAAGGATAGCGAAGCACAACCTTCAATTGGCGGAATACCGCCGCTGTGGGGTCAAGCTGCCTGAAGAGGATGCGATTGTCGCTTTTATCGAAGGGCAATTGCCGCTAATGGAGGGTCGCCCGAACCGGTTTCAGCACGACGACTTTCATCCTGGCAATCTGCTTGTGCATGGCGGCGCTTATGCGGCGGCGATCGATTTCAACCGGTACGACTGGGGAGACCCGTATCACGATTTTCTGAAAATCGCCTACTTCAGCCGCGAGGTCAGCATTCCGTTCTCGATTGGGCAAATCGACGGTTATTTTAACGGAAAGATTCCGGAAAAATTCTGGAACCTGTATGCGCTATATTCGGCGCTGATTATGTTCGGAACGATCAGTTGGACACTCAAGGTCGTGCCGGCACAAATCGATTCGATGATGGCCCGCATCCGTACAGTGCTGGACGATCACCGGAATTTTGAAAGCGCTGTACCAACCTGGTACAAAAGTTAGTCTGGGCAATCCGTTAAGAAGGTGACTGAACTGGAAATTAACTATAGCTTGAAGCACACGTTCCCCTTTTTATTAGGGAAAAATATAATAGCCAACCACGGAGGGTCTATGGAACTTGAAAATACAATTTCTATGCTTGTTAACGGTCTGAAGCAAATAAACGGCGTGAGGGCTATTGTTCTTGGCGGCTCAAGAGCCAGAGGGAATCATACTCACAACTCAGATATCGATATTGGCATATATTACGATTCCAGAAGCGGTTTAGATATTCCTGGGCTTCAACAGCTTGCCGCCGGTATGGATGATGCTGGCAGACATAACTTGGTTACGGAGATCGGCGGCTGGGGGCCGTGGATCAATGGTGGCGGCTGGCTGGTTGTTAATCATTATCCTGTTGATTTTCTATATCGCGATCTGAACAAGGTATCTGACGTGATCGAGCAATGTCGCTCGGGGGAAATTACTATTGACTATCAGCCGGGGCATCCACATGGATTTATCAACTCGATTTATTTCTCGGAGATCGCGTTATGCCAAGTATTATGGGATCCTTCCGGTACTATTGGAGAAATGAAGACAAGAACGGTTCCGTATCCGCCTGAATTGAAAAAGTCCATGATTCACAAGTTTTTTTGGGAAGCGGCTTTTGCACTTGATAATGGGAGAAAGGGGATGTATAAAACAGATCTGGCGTACATCGCAGGGTGCTGTTTTCGGTCGATATCCTGTTTGAATCAGGTCTTGTTCGCTGTTAACGAGTGCTACTTGATGAACGAAAAAGGGGCTGTTGCAATTGCAGATTCATTTAGAATGGCACCAAGGCAATACTCCAAGAGAGTAAATAATATAGTCAGTTTAGTCACAGAGGATCAGGATTTTTTGGAGAAGTCCTTCAATGAGCTGCGTGATCTGATTGAAGAAACTAAGACTTTTATAAAGAACTAAATGGTTATGGATGCAGAGGAGGTTTGACGATGTCCAGGGGAAAGATTATTTATCATAGTGTCTCCAATCAGACCGGGTTATGGTTTGGATCTTGATCTCGTGTGTTCTTTCAATAAACGCTGTAAGTTTTTTGAATTATTTAAAAAAACGATTATTAGAATAAATAAAGACTGAGGTTCAGATTTAACTGGTAATGACTATAATAAGGTTAAATCAACCCATACGCTGAGGGAGCGAATTGATTTGACAATAAAACGATCGTTTGGATCAGGATCAATTGCATTATTTGTTCTAATTTCGGGATTTTTATTTAATTTTAAATTTCAAAACAACTTTATGAAAAGCCATTATCTGTTTCACTTGTTCAACTGGGATATATATACGAATGGAGACGTGGGTTTTCACATTCCGTTTATAGCCGCTATCATTTTTTGGTTGCCAACAGTGTTGATTTCAAAAAAATACCCCAATGATTTTGGTACATCTTTGAGTTATAAGGTAGGCGGATTTATGCTGGTTGCAAGCAGTATCGTTTTTACAGTTTTCTTATTGGGGACCCTTGTATAAATTACTAAAGGCTGCCGCGCGGCTGGCCTTCATTCGGCTAACGGATATTGTTTTGAAGGATACGAAAGCGGAATATTGATTCCTTCATAGGAACGTATAGGGAGGGTGGATCATTTGGCAGAAGATCAAGAAATACAGGCGTTAAAGGAGCGGATTATTATACTCGAAACAAAAATTGAAATGTTGGATTCGAAAGAACATGAACGCCCATTTTGGGTAAATGTACTTATTGGCTTTGCAGTTACATTGGGGTTTATCTTACTTCTTACTTTGATAATCCCAGCTATCTTGCTTAGCTTCAGCTAGGGCATCATGAAATTTGCGGAGCATAATAATTCTTCTTAAGGGGGGCCAGCAAGTAATGGGTTCGAGAATGATGCACCTTATTATTGCTAATCAAATAGCCGACCACTTTTCAATAAAAGATAAACCGGCATTTTTGTTAGGCGGAATTGTACCTGATGCAGTTTCTCCTAAAGATTTATCCCATTTTTTTGCCGGAAGCCATAGTGATTACACAAGGAGTATTGATTATGAAAAATTCATAAATAAATATAGCTCCCATAAGCATGCCAATTATATATTGGGTTATTATACACATTTAATTGCTGATGATATATGGTTAAAGGGCTTCTTTATACCTTGGTTAAAAAATAGACTTGAAAACGACAAGGACGTTTTGGATCGATATCATAATGATTTCCGTTTGTTAAATGGAAAATTATTGGACTATTACAACGTTGCAAACAATTTTACCCAGGTGATTACAAAAGAGGTTGAAATCGTTGAATTAGAAGAAGTCACAGAAAAAGATATAGAAAAATTTCTACCTGAGGTATTTGAAGATATGAATGTTGAACAAAGCTCAATTAAAGAGCAGTTGAGTGTGTTTACTTTTGAACAAATCGTCGGTTATATAGAGACTTCAGTTGAGAAGGGTGCTATGTATATTAAACATCTGATCCGATAGAGTTCTCCCGCTGGGCAAAAGAGGTTGACGCACCGGAAATCATCATGTAAGATTATGGCATCGACAAAGGAGGTGGGAGCTATGAATAAAAACCGCATAGATGTTATGCCGCAACTAGCCCCCCTTACGGAACAGATGTGCGTTTAGGATACGCCATACGCGTGTCCGCTCTATTCTGGCCATGGGCTGATTGCCCGTGGTCTTTTTTATGCTTTCAAATTCAGGCTTTATTAGGAGGCAAAACAGATGTTGAAATTATTCGAGTATAACTGGCAAGTTCGGCAAGACTGGTTCGCCTGGTGCCAAGACGTTTCTGAAGAAGAACTGCTCAAGAAGCGGACAGGCGGGATCGGAAGCATTTTGCACACGTTGTTTCATATCGTGGATGTGGAATTCAGTTGGATATCCGGTCTGCAAATGAAGCCGGAGTTCACGGAGCCATTCGAACCCTATGCCACCCTGCAGAAGGTGACGGAATTATCCGCCAGGTTTCACGAGGAAGTCCGTCCTTTTGTCCTGTCGTGGACCGATGAAATGGATTCGAAGGATTTAACGGAATTAACACCAAAGGGGGAACCCGTTACCTTCAAATATGGAGAAGTCATGCGGCATGTCATCGCCCATGAAATCCACCATATCGGCCAATTGTCCGTGTGGTCGAGGGAAGCGGGCAAAGTCCCCGTGACGGCTAATCTCATTCGCCGGGGATTGTTTTAATCCCCAATAAGCTGATTATCGGCAAGTACAATCAAACTTTCCCGGCGCGATAGTTTTAAAAAGACGAAAAAGGAGCTGGAAAGGCAGCTCCTTTTTCGTCTTTCTTTGGTGATGATTGAGCTAATGAGAGGAGAGTGGTTGAAAAATCATGATAAAATGTTTGTTTGTCAGCATTGTCGATAAATAGACTTTTTGATAAAATATTAGTTATTAAGCAAACATTTATAATGAATGTTTGTTTTTTAATTGACATAGAAAACGGAGGAGAGCAGCTGTGAACGATAAAAATATTCAAAGCATAACAGACTGCATCCGGCATACACTACATTTCCAGTTCGAAATCTCATGGAAAATGCTAGAGATTCATCTCGATGGCCTTGAAGATGAGGAGTATCTGTGGCGACCTGCTTCAAAGGGGCTTCATGTTTTTAATGAATCAGGAGTCTGGCGCGCAGATTGGCCGGAATCAGAGGCTTACGATATTGGACCGGCGAGTATAGCTTGGTTAACATGGCATATCATGTTTTGGTGGACAATGGTTCTTGACTATTCCTTTGGAAAAGGAACATTAACGCGTGAGGATGTTAGTTGTCCTGGCAACATCATCGAAACGAGGGAGAGAATCACACACTTGCGTCATGAATGGGAAACTGCAGTGGCCAAGTTGTTGGATGATGAACTTCTTTCTAACGATCGAACAAGATGGCCTTTCACCGATAAGCCATTTCATGCGCTTGCAGGCTGGCTAAATCTTGAACTTATAAAGAATGCTGCCGAAATCGGTTACTGCCGGTTCCTTTATGCCGCGGCAGTCCAGGACTGAACTGCACCCCGTCAAGCAGACAGTACAAAAAATACATTCAATTAAGCGGCCTTAGTCCTGTATTGCACCGGGCTGAGGCCGTCAAGTGGTTTACCTTATTTGTTCCCAGATATCCAAGAGCCTGGATAAAAAATCCTCATGAAGTTTTTGGTTTTTGAAGTTGTTGTACAAGAAATAAGGAGGGGAATTCATATGAATAACCAGGAGTTACATTTAAGAAAATCGCAAAATCCCAAAAAAATAATCGTGATCGGAGCCACGGGAACCATCGGCAACGCGGTCGCCAATACTCTTGAAGAAAAAAATTATGAAGTTGTTCGTGCATCACGTAAAGGAGCGGTTCAAGTGGATCTGGAGGACTCAAATTCCATTAATGCGCTCTTTGCGGAGGTGCACAATGTCGACGCAGTCGTTGTCACAGCTGGAAGCGGCAAATTGACTCCACTTGAATTTCTTTCAGAAGAAGACTTCACGTATGGTATGAAGAGCAAAGTGCTGGGACAGGTTGCTCTCATACGCCGCGCAGCCGATCATTTGCGTGATGGGGGATCCATTACAATTACAAGCGGCAATATGTTCGAGAACCTCATTCCCGGCAGTGCGGTAAGCGCATTTGTGAACAATGGTCTTGAAGGCTTCGTCCGTGCCGCGGCGGCGGAGCTGCCGCGTGGAATTCGATTAAATATCGTCAGCCCAGGCTGGGTAAAGGAATCTCTGGCGAGCATGAGCTCGGATTTACGGGTGAATCTTGGATTGGAAAACGTAAATGGCACATCTGCGATTGACGTGGCGCAAGCCTATGTTAAGGCACTCGAAGGGACCATGCAAGGACAGACAATCACCCCGAAGGCCTTTTGATCCGTCATGGACAATTTTATTGAGGTACATGAGAGATAAGGAATCTAAACTTGCGACACTAAGCGCGTCTGCGATCTCCAGCAGTTCATTCAAAATCCTTCAAGAAATGTGACGGATTATCTGCTTAAAAGATACATAATTTAAGGTGATTTTACCCAAACCCTGCCACTTGCATGAAGGTAATATAATGAGGATGAAACACGGTTCAAGAACGAATTGAGGAGAGGGTGGGAAAATGAAAATCAAACATCTCAATCTAACCGTTACGAATGTCTCAACTGCTCGGACGTTTCTGGAAACTTATTTTGGCATGACATGCGCGGGCACCCGAGGAAACAGCTTTGCGGCGTTGTTTGATGACGATGGCTTCGTCCTGACTTTAATGAAAGGGGAAGAAGTACGTTATCCGAAAACCTTCCATATTGGATTCCCCCAGGAAAATGAAGAACAAGTGAATGCGATCAATCAACGCTTAAAAGAGGATGGCTTTGATGTGAAACCTCCCCAACAAGCACATGGCTACACCTTTTATGTCGAAGCACCAGGAGGATTCACAGTAGAAGTACTCTGCTGACTGAAGGGGATTTTCAATGGGCCCGATAGTGCATTCCGAGGGGCTGCCGCACGGCAGCCTTTCGCTCAACAGCACGGAGCTTGCGCACTCCATAATATGCTATTATTAGGATTAAAAAGAATCGATGGAGGTTGCGGGATGCTGAACAATATTCGAAAAGACGGCTATTTCGTAAGAGCGGACGTATACTCCCCGCTGTTCAACAGGGAAGTGTCGGTCATTATGGACGACGAGGAGCATATCGGGTATGCGGAGTCATGCATTATTTATTTTAATGCTTTCAGCGATGATTTAATTGTCCGGCTTTGCGAGGCATCAATCAGGTACAGCGACTTTTTTCTCGAATATATCGGTGAGGAGCCCATCGTTTATGAGTCGGCCAGAGACGTGCTCAACCATATTACGCCGCTCACCTTCATCATACCGAATCCGGAAAACGCCGATGAGCCCGTCCTGCATATGGAACTCAATTGCGAATGGGAGACGGAGCACGGCATGGAATGGATTGTTCGCGGCGACAAGGTCCTGTACGTCGGAGGCTACGACGGCATCGATCCATGGGGAGACTTCACCAAGGAAGACGAGTGGAATTACGCTTGAATTATGCGGGATTAAATAGATATACTTTTGTACAAATTATATAATATAAATTTACAAGTTTCGTTGACGAGCCATGCTTCAGCTGTATTTTCATATAGTGTTACACATCATATGTGGACATCCGTTTTAGTTGAGTTAAACAGATCCCTTGCTTTTTTTCGCGAGGGATCTCTTTATTTAGCATAAACTATGGGGCTAAGGAGCGGCAGGTGAACTAATTTCATTCGATGACAAATATTGAATCTTCAATGTAACGGGCTGATGCAGTATGAAATTCCGCAATGATTCCTAGGACGGTTTGTTCCCATTTACTGAAGCGTTTCTTCCATCCCGGGTTAGTAAAAAGTCGCCAGATTAAGTTGAAATCATGAGGCGGCAACGCTTCGGAAATAGAACTACTTGAGGAGACAAGTTAGGCGGCAATGATTCGCCCGCAAGAAAAAAAGATGACGGCGTTCATTGGGACTAAGTCTTAGAGCAGTAGCAAGACTTTCCAGTACTTGTGCTAATGGGCGGACATCACGTCCCTGCTCCAGCCACATATACCAGGATGTGCCGATACTCGCCAGCTGTGCGACCACCCTCGGCGTAATCCGGCTGTCCGGCGGCGAGTGCCAACCGGTAATCTTACATCATCCGGAGAAAGGCTGGGCCTCCATGCTATGTGATACACGTAAACGAACCATTCCTTCAAACGCCGCTCCCCCAATTACAAATCCGGCAAAAAATGCAGCATACGGATATCTAAGTTGAGGTGAGCCAAAAAAACTTTTATTCACAGGGATGGAGAAAATCGGTATTATTGAGCTAGCCGGCAGGTCTTCGCCAAACAGACAGAATAGATTAGTCATGGTCCAACTATAACAACATCCAGGAGGTAATAATGAAAATTTTTCTTTATTGTATGTACGCTGGTATATTAGGGGTTATTTCTTTTATTACTCATGAAATTGTTGCTTTTGTTCTATTGGGCTTTATTTTAATAGCTCTTAATAATGTTTTGACAGTCCTCAAAGAGATTTCTAATAAGCTTGATAAATAAACAATGTACATTTAATATTGTCCCTCTTCAGATGGAAGTTGAACGAAAGAAACACGATAGTGGATGTTCTGAAGCAGTGCGCCACCCGGGGAAGGGATCACGAATGCTTCATCCCTTCTCTAAGGCCGATAGGAGTGGAGAATTGCGGCCGAAACTAACAGATCTTGATATTATGGCAAGATATGATACAATCTTATTAATTAATAGAGAGAGAGTCGGTTTATTAAATATAAATCTAAGAAGGAGGAAATAATGGCACGTATTGTTAAAGAACATGAATATGCCAAGAAACGAAATGAAGTACTCGATGCTGCTCAACGGCTCATATTTACCAAAGGCTATGAGCAGATGACTATTCAGGACCTTTTGTCTGAACTAAGGATTTCCAGCGGAGCGTTCTATCACTATTTTGATTCGAAGCCAGGGTTATTGGAGGCTTTTATTGAGCGGTTAAATAAAGAGTCGGAAAAACCAATCCTTCCTATCGTAAATGATCCTATTCTGTCTGCAATCGAAAAACTGCAGGGCTTCTTTAACGCGTTTGATCAAAAGCGAATAGAGCACAAGACAGAGCTGGCTAAGCTGCAGAGCGTTTGGTACAACGATGCGAACGCCGTAGTCCGCGACAAAGTGAACGAGGCGGTTATTACACATCGTGCGCCGCTGCTGAACAAGATTGTACAACAAGGTATTCGGGAAGGCGTTTTCACTGCAGCCTATCCTGCACAGGCCGGTGAGGTCATCCTATCCCTATTGCAGGGTATGGGGAGCACTCATGCCAGGCTATTGCAAACATCCGGAACGGAGCGCGATGAACGAAGTCTGATTGAACGTATTGTCACAATTCATGCAGCCTATATGGACGCCATTGAGCGTATGCTTGGCGCTCTCCCAAATACCTTATATCGTATTGACGCAGATGTGGTCGAGGTGTGGGTGAATGCAATAAAAGATGATGCAGAGAACGGATTGGACTAAAGATTTTTGCAAATAAGCTTGCCGTAACCAATAATAAATAGAACAACGGTTTATTTAAAGGAGGAAAAGCTTGATGAAAGAGGAAATGAGGAACAAATCGGACGGAGCGGCACAAGTGAATATGCGGCAAGGGCGGGGAGCAATCAAGCGGCCGACGGAGGCTCGGATTCCGCTGATGGATGTGTCGGCGCTGTCGAAAGATCAGCGCGTGTTGGCAGGTACCGGAGCGTCGAATGTGCTTCGAATGCTTGCACACCGTGGAGACCTGCTGGAGGCCTGGCTGGAGTTTGGAGCGCACCTCACGACCGGAGGACGGGTGTCAATGCGAACACGCGAGCTTCTGATCCTACGTGTTGGACTCCGCTCCTCGTGCGAGTACCAGTGGGCCAACCACGTTCCCGGAGCTCTCGGTGCCGGAATGACCGCCGCCGAGATTGATTCCCTTGCACAAGGCGCTGGCCCGTGGTCCGATGCTGATGCGGCGGTACTAGACTTAATCGACGACCTCTGTGCAGACGACTGCGCTTCGGAGAAGACATGGAAGGAGCTGACAGCATCGTACAACGAGGGAGAGATCATCGAATTGCTGATGCTGATTGGCTTTTACCGGATGAACGCCGGATTCCTGAATTCGCTCGGAGTGCAGGCCGAGCCTGGGCGCCCCCGTCTCGGCGAAGGTATGTCCAGCGAGTCATCCTTGCCTCCCCAACGGCAGATCAGCAGCTCCACGGCCGGAGAACGATCAGAGGCCAAACCAGATGGGACGTGGCATCTGAAATTTTACCACCCTGCGGCGACACAGGAACTCCGGCTCATGATCGTGACGAGGGAGGGGGGACTGTCCGGCTCGCTCATCAATGAGGTATTGGATGTCACTGTGCCGATTTCAGAGGGTAAGGTATCCGGGCATCAGGTGACATTCACGACTGTCATGACGAAACCGTATCCAATAACTATCACATGGGAAGGGACGATCGATAACGACTTCCTCGTGGGCACAGCCAACATCGACGGCGCGGCCTCGTTCCCGTTTGATAGCGAGCGGGTTGAATAGTTGGCATCCTGTTGGCGACTCTATGTTAGGTACCAGGGAAAGATAGTACTAGTTAAACATGGCGTTCTGAATTATTGTTAACTCAGCCACAACAAGATGTATATTATGGCAGGCGATTGGCATGCAACAGCGGGTAGGAGGGAGAAAGATACTTAATTGGCTATTGAGTGATTGGATGGCAAGTATCGTGATCATTGTATTGTTTATGGTCATTTTCGTTATACTCTTTAGTTCTCTGGTATTCAAAAACATGGTTATAAAAATCATCTCCGCGACGCTCATGCTTACCTTACTGATTTCGATACCCTGTATTGGACACTCGGATTGGAACCGCGAATATCAATTAAAGGCCGGGATCAATAATTTACGCTTAGAGGATATAACGATTTACTCCGATAGGAATGCTGTTAAAGAAATAATTTCCAGTCCACATCCGATACAGATCAATACTTCTAGCGGTTTAAAAATTCAGAATGAAGGAAGTACTCTTTTCTTTACACAAGTTGTGCAAATAGAAGACAAGAGCTACAGCATAAGAATGGCTTGTTATATGTACCCTTTAGCATGGACACCGTATCAAACATGGGAAGTAAATTTAACAAGAAGGGCCTGATTGATCTTCTATTTTATTTAGCTTGACAATTCGACGGGTAACCGATATATTAGTTACATACCAACCGAATGTATGAAAGGAGGAAGAAATCTTGGCAAGAAATAAACACCCTGAAGAAACGATAAACCAGATTCTCAACGTTTCGCTGAGCCTGTTTATGGAAAAAGGTTATGAACACACCTCTATTCAGGATATTATAGACGGCCTTGGCGGGCTTACGAAGGGAGCCATTTATCACCATTTCAAGTCAAAAGAGGATATCATGTTGGCGGTGATCGAACAGCTCTTCAAAGGAGTTGACGATAATTTGATCGCCATCCGGGACGACAAGGAGCTTAACGGTCTGGATAAGCTTCGCCGAATCATCCGCGTCTCTTTGAATAATCCCGTACAACTGGAAATGATGTCTACGGCGCCTAATCTCCTGAACAATCCAAGGATGCTGGCAGCCCAAATGCAAAGCTTAATTGAGGATGCAGTGCCCATTTATATCCAGCCCATCATCGAGCAGGGAATAGCGGATGGCTCCATCAAAACCGACTATCCCAAGGAGCTTAGCGAAACGATCATGCTTCTCAGCAATCTGTGGCTGACCCCCTTGATTTTTGAAGCCCCAGCCGAGGATATGCTTCGCCGGTGCCGGTTCTTCCAGATAGTATTGCAAGGATTAGGGCTTGACCTGCTCGATGAGCAAATGATCGACCGGTATGCGGAGTTTTATCGTTTGTACAGTGAAAAGATATGAAAGCCGGCTGAAGGTTTTAGGCTTAAAATAACTGCCTCTGAGGCAGATTATTTTTTGGCAATATACATACCTTCGGTTGGTATCAAAAAAATACGAGCTAAAAATTGGAGGAATACTTATGAAACAGCAATGGAAAAAAACGTTCGCCTTAATCTTCAGCGGTCAGCTCTTCTCGATTCTGACCACATCCATGGTTCAATTCTCGATCATTTGGCATTTGACGGCGACGACCGAGTCTGCGATTGTCCTGATGATCGCCGGGCTTGCCGGATTTTTGCCGCAGGTCATTCTGGGTCCTTTTATCGGTGTGTGGCTTGACCGCTGGAACCGCAAGAAAACGATGATTGCAGCGGATGGGACGATTGCCCTCTTCAGCTTGGCTTTAGGTATCTATTATTACGTGGGTGACCCGAGCCTGGTATTTGTTTATGTTATCCTGTTGATCCGCTCGACCGCTTCATCGTTCCATGCTCCGGCTTTCCAGGCGGCAATACCACTGATTGCTCCGGAAGATCAGCTGACCCGGGTGGCAGGCTGGCAGCAGATGATCCAATCTGTCTCGATGATAGCCGGACCTGTCCTCGGCATTGCGGTATACTCGGCCACTTCTCTTGGCATTGTACTGTTTCTGGATGTGTTTGGCGCTTTGATCGCCAATCTGATGCTGTTGCTCACGAGAATCCATCAGCCAAAAGCGGAATCCACTCCATCAGCTCCTTCCTTCTATAGCGAATTCAAGCTTGGCTGGCAAGCCTTTATTCAGGCAAAACCGATTGTTCTGCTTACCATCGGCACCGCGATTTTCGGTATTGCGTTCATGCCGCTTCCGACCTTGTTTCCCTTGATGACCCTGTCGCATTTCGGACGCGGCGGCTACAACGCGAGTATGGTCGAAGCCTTATTCGGTATCGGAATGATTCTGGGCGCGATCCTGTTATCCATGCTCGGTTCCCGCTTGAAAGACATTGCGTATATTTGCATCAGCCTGGTTGGAATCGGCCTCACCTGCGTAGCGATCGGTGTCATCAGCCAAGAGTCGTTCATCCTGTTCGTCATCCTTTCCTCCGTCATGGGAATGGCGGCCCCATTCTTCAATGGCCCATATATGGCGATGCTTCAACGAGCATATGAACCTGCCATACTGGGCCGCGTTATCTCTCTGGTGACCAGCGTCACGCTGCTCTCCGCGCCGATCGGGCTCGCTCTGGCAGGACCGATTGTGAACAAATTCGGCGTGCAAACATGGTTCTTCTGGTCAGGCATCGCCACGATATTGACGGGCTTCTTCATGTATGTCCAGTTCAAACGCATGCATGCGAGCGAACGTTTAGACAGCCTGGGCAGCGTAAACCAGTCCCTTTAAGGGGGCTGGTTTTTCCGGTTCATACGATCTGTTTACGTGCTAAAGCTGTCGTTAACACAGGATTCCGCCCCGTTGAAAAGGAGTGAGGGCAAGAAAAAAGATTCCTGCCAGCAGGCGGGGGGATGAAAGAAACTTTCCAGACACTGGTAACGTATAATGGTTGAGTTTAAGGCTGCAGAAACGTCTTTTTAAGTGTTCTGGTGAGGAGATGGTTTCTTGTCAAAAATAATGAAAATCATTTTATCCATCGCTGCGATATTAATCGCTTCATTCGGACTGAAGGACGATACACAAGGCATTAAAACGGCTGTTCTTTCTTTAAACCAGCCAATGACAAACCTTGTTCGGATTGAACGATTAGAAAATAAAAATGCCATCGCATTTTATGAATGGGGCACTGCTTCACAAGAGTATTTCGGTATGGTAATAGTAAAGAAAAATCTATTTGGCTGGCATTTTATTGGCGGCTCCACTTCGCAAACTCCAAAGGGATATAAGTTAGGCTGGTCTTATTCAGACTTAAGGGGGGAGTTCTCAAAGTACACGGAGATTAGTTATGGAAAAATTTTCGACTCCGATGTTGAAAGCGTACTTGTTACGACTAACAAAGGAAAGCAATATCCAGCAAAGATACTTGAATACGATAGCGGCGAAAGGTTATGGTTCTTAATAACAGATGGATTAGACCTGGCAGGTTCCACTGTAATAGGCCGTTCTGCAAATGGAGAAATAATTGAACAGATTCCAGGCTAAGTGACGAGAATAAATATCTGCTGGAAATTTACGAGAATATGAATGATAACATCGATATGAATGCGGGAACGATTATTGACGGAACGGAAACGATCGATCATGTCGGAAGTAGAGGCCGAATGTTACACTTGCTGATTATTCAAAAAAGCGTATTGCTCCCGTCGGCAGTAGGCTTTTTGTCGTTCCGACGCTGACGCAGATATAATTGACAGTCCTGTCAAAGAATATGAGAAATTCGATAGAAGGCATGAGAATATTCAATTCCGCCATGGTCTCCCCGGAAGCATAATGAATGAGAAGTAAATCACAATCGGGGAGGTTGTAAGATTGAATCAAATTTTATTGCATTTTAAACTCCGCAAGAGATCATCGTTAGACAAGGCTCCACTGTACCAGGACAAGATGAGGGTTAAGCAAAGTAAAAATGGAAGCGCAATCAAAAAAACCGTAAGTATGATCTTATGCGGCATACTTGCAGTAACGCTGCTGCCTTCATTCCCGGCAAGCGCCGACTCAAACCCGGCAGCTTCGGCTTCGAAGGTTATCACAGCTGTAGCGGAAAATAATGAACGCAGCATTGATTTTAATGACAACTGGCAGTTTTATCTCGCAACCCGTACGCCGGCGCTCATCTCCGGCAATATCGTCAATGGGCTGCAGGATCCTCCCGATGCGCCCGCTGCTGCCGACATTGTTAAATCCGGTTTTGACGACCGTTCATGGAGAACGCTGAATGTTCCTCACGACTGGAGCATTGAAGGACAGAAGCTTGCAGGCTCAAGCAACTCGCAAGGTTACTTGCAGGGAGGGCTGGGCTGGTACCGCAAAACCTTCACACTGCCGGAATCCATGGGAGACAAGAAGATTGCCATCGACTTTGAAGGCGTGTACGCAGACTCCGTTGTATATGTGAACGGCAATCTGGTTGGCGAATACCCGAGCGGCTATACCGGCTTTTCTTACGATATCACTCCTTATGTGACGCTGGGAAGCGATCAGCCGAACGTCATAGCCGTCAAAGTGCAGAATATGGCCCCATCGGGCCGTTGGTACACAGGCTCCGGCATTACAAGACCGGTCAGCCTTGTCGTAACCGACAAAACGCGTTTTCTGCGGCATGGCCTCACCTATACCACGCCTGGACTTGAAGCCGCGTACAAAGCGGATAAAGGCGCCGATTTGGCGGTGACCGCGGATATTTACTCTGAAGCCTCCAATGGGGTAACAAATATCCGCACGTCCGTTATTGCAGCTGACGGAAGTGTCGTCGCGACACATACCAGTGATGTGGTCGATTATAATCCGTCTACAAAGCTTACCTTGAACGACAGCTTTAAGGTGCCGGATGTTCACCTCTGGTCGATAGACGATCCGTATCTGTACACGATCCGTACGGAGCTGATTACCGAAATCAACGGCGGCACCGGACCGAATGTCGTCGATTCGATCGATACGTCATACGGCTTCCGTTGGGTTGAAATCAAGGATGTAGATGTGACAGATGCCGATGCGACCGCTAATTCCGGCGGCTTTTATTTGAATGGCGTCTATACGAAGCTCCAGGGCGTCGATCTGCATCATGATGACGGGGCACTGGGAGCAGCCAGCACGCTGGATGCGGCCATGCGGAAATTCAGGATTCTCAAGGATATGGGCGTCAACGCCTTCAGAACCTCGCATAACCCGCCGAGCAAAGAAGTTATTCTTGCTTGCGAGAAGCTGGGGATCGTCGTTATGGAAGAGGCCTTTGACGGATGGGGGAGCCGCAAGGCTACCTACGATTTTGGCAACTGGTTCCTGACAAGTATGCCCGAGGGCTGGGCGGGTTCGGTCCTTGCGCCGGTTCCGAGCACCAATGGCGCTCAATTTATGTGGAGCGACTGGGTTTTGCAGGAAATGGTAAACCGCGATAAAAACTCTCCGGCCGTCATTATGTGGTCGATCGGCAATGAGGTGCGGGGAGTCGGCACGAAGCCAGCCTGGATGAATACGCAGGAATTGTATGGCGTCGCCTCCTTCAATGAATACAGCGAAGCCATCCGCCTGAAGCGCGATGTTCTGGCAATCGACCCTTCCCGGCCGGTCGTCATGGGCGGCGACCAGGAGCGGACTCCACCGACGCCTACCAGCGTTTGGGGTCTCATCAATAATTATCTGGATGGATACGGCTTGAATTACAATACGGCGCAATCCGTGGATACGCTGGCAACGCGGTTCCCGAATACGTTCTTCTTTGAATCGGAATCTTCTTCGCAAACAAGCGCGCGCGGAGTCTATCAGGACGTCCAATTGGTCAATACCGGCGTGAACCAGACACCAGGCTCTCGCGGAACATCGTCGTATGATAACAATTTTGCTTCCTGGACGATGGGCAACGAGTACGGCTTGAAGAAAGACCGGGACAGAAAACCGTTTATTGGCCAGTTTATATGGACGGGCTTCGATTACATAGGCGAGCCCACTCCGTACAATGTATACCCGGTAGGCGTCTCCTCCTTCGGCGCTATCGACACGGCTGGATTCCCCAAGGACTCCTTCTATCTCTTTCAAAGCCAATGGACGTCGAAGCCCATGTCGCATATCGTGCCCATGAACTGGACCAGCTGGACGCCAGGGGAGATCGTGGACGTATGGGTCAACACCAACCAGCAAAGCGCGGAGCTGTTCCTGAACGGCGAATCGCTGGGCCGCAAGAGCTTCGATATCAAGACAACCAATTACAGCAAAAAATACTACGAAACCTCCGAACCGTCCAAAGATGACAAGCTGAATACCAGCGGCACCAACACAGGCGGATATTTGAGCCCGACCGGTGAGTACGGAAAGCTTCATCTCACCTGGAAGGTGCCATTCGCGCCAGGAACACTGGAAGTAAAAACGTACGCGGATCCAACCAGTCCGGTGGTGACGTCCACCGACGTCGTGAAAACGGCAGGCCAGCCCTACACGCTTAAAATGACGGCGGACAAGCCGGTCATTACCGCCGACGGACGCAGCCTGGCTTATATTGAAACCGATGTAGTGGACGAGAACGGCAGCCTGGTTCCGGATGCCAATCAACTGGTTAAATTCAATGTTACGGGCGGCTCGATTATCGGTGTGGACAATGGGCAGCAGGAAAGCGCGGAGCTCTATAAGTGGAACAATGTGGACCGCAGCGCATATTCGGAACGCTCCGCATACAACGGCAAGGTGCTTGTCATTGTCCAGTCGAATAAAGGACAGACAGGCCCGATCACGGTAACCGCCTCCTTCGACGGCTCCGCTCCGGCGCAAGCGACAGTATTTGCCGCTGCTGCAGATGCGACCGGCAATGTTGGAATAACACCGGTCACGCTTCATGTGAAAAAGGGAGACGATGTCAATCTTCCGGCGCAGGTAACCGTAGTAAAGGCGGACGGGACGACTTCCCGGCAAGCCGTCTCCTGGAGCAATATTCCGGCTTCAACGGTGGCGGGATCCTTCCAGGCTACAGCGTCAGTAGGGGGTCTGCAGGCCATCGCTTATGTAGATGTATACGACTTTGCCGAAGCTGGCGTCAGCATTGCCGCTGCCAAAGGGGACATGCCGGTCTTGCCGGCTAATGTGAAGGTTCGTTATACCAACGGTCTGAGTGTAATGAAGCCCGTAACCTGGGAGGAAATTGCGCCAAGCCAGCTGGAGTCAAACGGCGTAATCACGGTGAACGGTCAAATTGCAGGACTGCCGAATCCGGCAAAAGCCACGGTTGTGGTGACGGATCAGTATACGCCTGACGTCAATCTGGCCCGCAGCGCGGCGGGTACTGGAACTCAGGATACCGTTTCGGCTGTCGGACCGCTTGCAACGGCTACATTTACAAACGGCACATCCTATCCTAATTTAATGTTGGACGGCAACAAGACAAGCGCCGGCTGGAGCAACAGATACAGCATCTCGGCAACGGCGAATCTGCCGGCAGTCAACAATACGCGTCCCTATGAATTTGTGCAGGTGTATTGGCCGAAGCAGCAAAGCTTCGATTCCATGAAGCTTTATTTCGCGATTGGCGGTACGGCTCCAACGAATAATCTGCCAAAATCGCTTGATGTTCAATACTGGGACGGCTTGAAGTGGGTATCCGCCGGTAATCAGAACATTGCGTGGGCGGCAGCTGCTAACGAAGCGACCACGATCACATTTGACAGCCTGACATCCGCCAAGGTGCGTGTGGGCATGGAGAATGCCACTCCATACTCCAGCGCGGCCGGAGCCATGACCATTACTGAACTCGAAGTACTCGGCAATCAGTTCAACGAACCGGTTATCCAGGAAATTCCGGGAATCCATGTGACGACAAAAGCGGGGGTAGCGCCGATATTGCCGCCGGTAGTCGAAGCGGTATATTCCGATGGATCGAGGGCCCAGGTTGCAGTAACATGGAATGCTGTTGATCCCGCGTCCTATGCTCAAGCCGGAAGCTTCACCGTTAACGGGACCGTTAGCGGTTCCAATGTGCAGGCGGCAGCGACCGTTGCAGTAACGGAAGATTCCAAAGTGACGGGAGTGAGCTTGAACAAAGATAAACTGTCTCTGACAGTCGGAGGCAGCGAGACGTTAATCGTCACCGTTGAACCTGAAGGGGCGGCCATTAAAACGGTAACATGGTCGGTCTACGATCCGGCAATCGCGGCAGTAAGCGATAACGGTACCGTTACGGCTGTGTCTCCCGGCGAGACCTATGTAACGGCAACGACGGCAGACGGCGGTTTTACCGCCAAAGCCGATGTTACGGTAACGGCAAGCGATGCCCCGAACACGTCATTAACGGGACCGGCGCAGGTGTCGCGCGGCCAAACGTTCGTGACAAGCTATGGCCTTGACCGAGTGCAGGGCAGTGTCATACAAGAGATTTATGCGCAGGATGTCTCGATAACCTTCGATACGGCGGCATTTGAATTTGTGGAGGCCGTATCCGTGAAGGAGGGGCTGGCAGTTGTGGATCATCAATTAACAGATGCAGGGCAGCTTCGCCTCATTCTGGCAAGCCAAGGGCCGGGCGGCGCCATTCGTTCGGACGGACCGCTGGTCGATTTGAAATGGAAAGTGAAAGATAATGCGGGCATCCCGGCAGCCGCGATCCAGGTGGCCTCCGCCACATTAAGCAGCAATACGGGTCAGGAGGCGGCAGCTAACGGCTCTGTCCTGAACATTCAGCTTTTATTGGTGGATAAGTCCGCATTAATCAATCTGATTAGTACAGTGCAGGCAGCTTTAAGCGCGGCAGTAGAAGGTACCAAGCCAGGGCAGTATCCTGCAGGCTCGAAAGCGATTTTGCAAGCGGAGCTGACGTCCGCCGAACAAACAGCCAGTGATTCTGCAGCGACTCAAGCTCAGGTCGAGCATGCCGGAGAATCTTTGAACAACGCTCTGCAATTATTCCTGGGCAAGCAAATCGCCGCGATTCCGGGCGATGTCAACGGCGATGGCAAAGTGTCGATCGGTGATCTGGGAATAATTTCTGCAAACTACGGATTGAACAGCGAGGACAGCAGCTGGAACGAGATTAAGCGGCTGGATTTGAACAATGACAACGTCATCGATATTATGGATCTGATCGTGGTCGCCAGAAATATTTTAGTGTAAACGGCTGTAAGGGAAAGGGGGCCGCTATCAATGGGGTCACCCCTTTCCTGTTCAGCAAAACGGAGGCATGGGATACATGGGAAGGAAAGCGCGTCGGAACGGGTTAATGGTTGTAACGGTCATCGGTTTGAGCATCATGTTGTATCTGGTTGGAGCTGCTGCAGCTTCGGCAGAAGCCGTGTTTACATTGGATACGGATGCGGGGCAGGTGCAGCCAAACGGGGAATTTATTGTCACTGTTCAGGCCAAAGACGTTCAGGACGTTTATGGATATGAATTGAAACTGAGCTATGACAGGCAAAAACTTGAATTTGTAGACGTCGTTCAGTACATGACAGACGCTGGCTATAAGGTTCCTCCCGTTCAGGAGGGGAATCAGGTTACGATTCCATTTACCAAGCTTAAAAATGTAGCCGGAGAATCCGGCGATGTGGTGATCGCGAAGGTGAAATTCAAGGCCAAAGCCAATATCGAAGGCAAGGCGGCCATACATCTGGACCGGGTAAAACTAGGGGACAGCCAATTGAATGCGCTGGTATGGGATGCGGGAACAAATATTGATGTTACCATCACGAACTCTGGCAGTCCGGGCAGTCCGGGGAGCGGTAACGGCAGTCCCGGAAATCCGGCCGACCCAACTCCCCGATCCGAAATTTCATTGGAGGAAAACGATAAAACAGTAGAAATTACGGAATTAGAAGACGGTACGCAGACGGTTCATGTCAAGGTCAAGCCGTCTATATTGGAGGCCTATCTGGATGAACTTGGCAGGGTTCCGGATGGCGGAAAACTCGTGATTGATGTAGAATCGGCCGATGCGCTATTGTTAGATATACCTGTGCAGGCATTTCAGAGGTATGAATCCGGGAAAACCATCATTTCGATACGCAGCGGGTTTGCATCGTACGATTTGCCTCTGCATGTTCTGCAAACGGCATCATTAGCCGGCAAGCTTGAGGCCGATGCCGGGCAGATGACTCTTGTCATTGCCATCCGCAAGTTAAATGAAGCGGAAACCGGGCTGTTGAAGAGCCGGCTGAATGCCGGCATGACGCTGCTCGGAACGCCTGTCGAGTACCGGATTTCCGTTGCGGCCAACGGAAAGACGATCGGGATCAGCGAATTTGGCCAAACCTTTGTGAACCGCAGCATCATTATTCCCGGTCTCCAGGACTCCGTGACCGCGACAGCGTTCTACACCGATACGGTCAGCGGCGGGATCTTGTTCGCACCGTCGCAATTTGCGCCCCGGACCGATGGAAAGACCGAGGTTGTCATAAAACGCAACGGAAACAGCGTCTACGGCGTCGTTTCCTACAAGCAGACGTTCTCTGATATTCAGTCGCACTGGGCCGCCGGTGAAATTGAGAGATTAGCGTCGAAGCTGATTGTAAAAGGCGACAGCGGAACGTTGTTCTCGCCGAACCGGACGATTAACAGAGCGGAGTTCGCTGCCCTTCTGGTGCGGGCTTTAGGCTTGAAGGGGGAGGGAGAAGAGTCCTTTACAGATGTAAATGAAGATGCATGGTATGCGGAGCCGGTTCAGACCGGTGCCGAGTTTGGGCTTATAGACGGCTTTGAAGACGGAACGTTCCGGCCAACTCAGCTTGTTACCCGCGAACAAATGGCCGTGATGGCATCCCGGGCAATAAGCTTGACAGGGTACAGGGCGGATACGGCAACCGATCCGGATACTCTCCTGTCGGGCTATCTCGACAAGGATGAGGTTGGCGCATGGGCCAGACAGGCTGTGGCCGAGAACATGGACATCGGCTTGCTGACCGGCATGACGGAAAATACGCTGGAACCACGCAGTACCGCTACGCGTGCCCAGGCTGTCATGCTGCTGTCGCGGTTGCTGATGCATATTAATTTCATATAGTCGTTTGGCAGCGTTTTTTGAACGGCTCCCGTATCCGCAGATACGGGGGTCGTTCTTCCTGTTATGAACCGGCCAAACAGCACCGCGATATGGGGGATATCGAATGTATAAATTAATGTTGGTTGATGATGAGGCGGATGTGCGCGAAGGCATGCTTGGCGAGGTAGACTGGGCGGGTCTTGGAATTGAGGTCACTGCGACCGCCGAGAACGGAAAAGAAGCGTTGGACATGCTGGACCGGGTTACGCCGGATGTCGTCGTAACAGACATAAGTATGCCGTACATGAACGGTCTTGAATTAGCGGAGAAAATCCGCGAGCTTCGGCCGACTGTGAAAATTATTATCTTTACCGGGTTCGACGAATTCGAATATGCGCGGCGCGCGATCAAGCTTCACATTGATGAATATCTGTTAAAACCTTTCTCCTCACAGGAGTTTACGCATGTGCTGCGCAAGGTCAAGCAGACCATCGACGAGGAGATCGATGCCAGAAAAAATATAGAAACGCTCCGCGAGCATTACAGGCAAAGCCTGCCTTTGCTGCAGCAGCTGTTTTTGTCGTCGCTTATGAGCAGAAAGCTGACAATTCTTGAGCTGCACAGCCATTCGGAATTATGCGGCTTGCAGTTGGAGGGGGGCTCCTTCATCGTCGCGGTTATACGCGTGGATTCCCAGCCTGAGGAGGACGTTGGCCTCGCTTCGGATAAAGCGCTGCAGTTGTTCGCCCTCTACAACATTGCCGGGGAAATTGCCGGGCGGCTGGAACCGCCGGCCAGGGCGTTTATTCACGGCCATGATGTTGTCATTCTGGCTTCGGGTCCGGAAACCTCCCGGAATTCGCTCATCTACCGCATATCCGCCGCAATGGAGGAAATCAGGCAAGGCGTCGAAAAATATTTAAAATGCACCGTCACCATCGGTCTGGGCACGCCTATCGGGCGGCTGGTTGACGCTAAGGAAGCTTACGATTCCGCTGCACAAGCGCTGGATTATCGTCTGCTGCTGGGCAATAACCGGGTCATTCTGATCGGCGACGTTGAGCAGAGGACGCCTGCCCCTGCCGCCCGGTTCGACGAGCTGAAGCAGCAGGCGCTTATGCGCTGCATTAAGGTCGGCACGGAACCGGAGCTGCTCACAATTATTAGCGAGCTGTTTCGGGAACTATCCGATACGGGCGGAACGGTGATGGATTTGCAGCTCTATTTGCTTGAGCTGGTAACGGCAATATTTCGCGTTGCGAGGGAGGTTGGGACTGCGATTGAACAGGTGCCGTCCTCCGAGACAAGCCTGTTTACGCAAATCGACCGGTTTCAAAATCTTGAAGAGGCGAAGCATTGGGCCGTCCATGTCAGCATCCGTCTTATGCGTCAAATTGCGAGTGAACGACGCTCTACGCAAAGATCTCTGATTGAACAAGCCAAAGAATATGTGAAAGGGCATTATGCGGATCCTGAGCTGAGCGTTCAGAAGCTGTGTGGCGAGCTCTACATCAGCGCGGGCTATTTCAGCGGCTTGTTCAAGAAAGAAACCAAGCAAACCTTCGTCGCCTATCTTCAGCAATTCCGTATGGAGATTGCCAAGGAGCTGCTTTGCACGACAGATATGAAAGCGTTTGAAATAGCCGAGAAGGCAGGCTATGCCGATCCGAATTATTTCAGCTTTTCCTTCAAGAAGCTGTACGGCATTTCGCCGAAGGAATACCGGAGCAGCGCAAGGGTGCCGGTCGATGAATAATCTCCTGCGGAGTATCCAGTTCTGGATTACAGCCTCGTTCGTGTCTTTGTCCGTGCTGGCGATGCTGCTCGTCGGATTTTTGCTGTACAGCAAATTTGCCGCAACGGCCGGATTGAACGCGGAGAGGAGCACCCAGCAAATTGTGCAGCAGGTTTCCTATAATGTTGAAGCTTATTTGAATGGCACCGCCGGCACCTTCTCACTGATCGAAGATAAAATTCAGAAGTCCCGGCAATTTCCCGATTCTCAGCTGCAGCGGGAGCTGGACACGGTGCTGGATACGAGAGAGGACATTGTATCGATTACCTTTTTTGACCGCCATGGCAATCTTGTAGCCGATATTCCAGAGGGGGTGCAGCGCAAATATACCAATGTCCCGACACAAGGCTGGTTTGTGCAGGCACTGAAGGATCGGGATCCTGTCTCGTTCTCGTCCCCCCATATTCAGAATCTGTTCAAAGGCAGGTATCCCTGGGTCGTATCCTTGAGCAAAAAATTGACACTTGAGAAGGAAGGCCAAGCCATCGAAGGCGTGCTGCTGCTCGACGTCAACTTCAAGACTATCGACACGTTGATGCAGAAGGTCAGCCTGGGGGAAAAAGGATACGTCTATATGATTGACTCCTACGGCAATATTGTCTATCACCCGCAGCAGCAGCTTATTTATGCGGGGCTGAAAAGCGAGAATGTCGAGCGGGTAAGCCGGGTCTCCAATGCTTCCTTTAAAGACACCGCTTTGGGAGAGGAACGGCTTATTACGGTTCAGACCATCCCCGGCATCCAGTGGAAGGTGATTGGCGTATCGTTTATGGACGAGGCGGTTACGACGCGCAGGGAAATGACGGAATTCATGCTCAAGCTGATGCTTGCCGTTCTGGGCTTCGTCGTCATTTTGGCTTATTTTGTCTCCTCTTATTTGTCGCGGCCGATCAAAAGTCTGGAGCGTTCCATGAAACGGGTCGAGCAGGGCAATTTCGGCACGACGATTAATGTGCGCGGCTACGTCGAAGTCGTGAAGCTGTCGGCCCGCTTCAATATTATGGTCACGCGGATAAGAGATTTGATGAAGCAGATCGTCGAAGAGCAGGAAGAGAAGCGCAAACGTGAATTTGAAGTGCTTCAGGCGCAAATTAATCCGCACTTTTTATATAATACCTTGAATTCAGTCGTCCGATTGGCCAGCTCCGGGAAGAACGAGGATGTTGTCCGGATGATTACTTCGCTGTCCCGGTTTTTCCGGATTTCGCTGAGCAGGGGAGACAATATTATTTTGCTTAGCGACGAGCTTGAGCATATCCGCAGCTACTTGACGATCCAGGAAATCCGGTTTAAAAAGAAATTCACCTTTTCCATTGAAGCAAGCGAAAAGGTGCTGATGTGCAAAACGATAAAGCTGATCCTGCAGCCGATTGTGGAAAATTCGATTTATCACGGCTTTGAGAAAATGGTGGATCCCGGCATGATCCGGATTTCGGCTGAGGCGGTCGGGGACCGGATCCTTCTTCAGGTAAAGGACAACGGACTGGGCATTCCGCCTGACCGGCTGCGTGTACTGCTGTGGGGCTCGCGCACGGAAGGAGAAGGCTCGGGTGTGGGACTGCGCAATGTGCATGAACGGATTCAATTGTATTTCGGCATGCAGTACGGCATTGAAGTGGCAAGCGAGCTGGAGGAAGGAACGGAGGTGAATGTATGGATTCCGCTTGGGTTGGAATAAAGCCTGCGTCTGCAGCCAGAAGCCTGCTTCTCATAAGTGCCTTAATCCTGCTTGTTACCGGATGCGGCGGAGGCAGCGACGCAATGGCTTCGGTCGGCAGGAAGAAAATCGCCATGGTCGTGAAGATGAACCAGGGCGAGTATTGGGGAACGGTGCAGATGGGAGCGGAGGTTGCGGCGAAGGAATTCGGGGTTGATCTGCGTTTTACAGCCCCGCCCCTGGAAACGGATGTCCGCGGGCAAATCCGGTTGGTCGAGCAGGCTATCGACTGGAAGGTCGACGCTCTTATATTGGCGGCCAACGATTATTTATCGCTCGGTCAGGCGACTGACAAGGCCGGAAGCGCCGGAATCCCCGTTATCTCGATAGATACGGAGGTGGCTTCAACGAAGGCGAAAAGTTACATCGGCACCGATAATTATGCCGCCGGGCGGAAGGCCGGGATGGAGCTGATCGAGCAGACCGGCGACAACAGCAGAGTCGCCGTCGTCAGCTTCGTCGAAGGCGCGCGAAATGCCGTGCAGAGAGAGGAGGGCCTGCTCAATTTGCTTGCGCAGTATTCCGGCGTGCAGGTCGTCGATCTGCGGTATGCCCAGTCTGATATTGCGACCGCGGAGCAGGTTACAAGAGAAATTCTTCAGGAATACGGCCAAATAGACGGCATTGTTGCATTGAATGCCATTGCGACGATCGGCGTTATGAACGTGGTGGCAGAGCTTGGTATGGGCGAAAAAATCAAGGTAATCGGCTTTGACAGCACTTCGGAAATTATGGAAATGCTGCAGGAAGGCGTCATCCAGTCCACGATTGTGCAAAATCCCTTTACGATGGGCTACCTGAGCGTCAAGTATGCGGTGGAGGCGGCAGACGGGAAAAAGCTCCCGGAGCGGGTGGACAGCGGTACGGTCGTTATTGATATAAACAATATGCTGGACGAGAAAAACCAGAAGCTGCTGTTTCCCTTTATCAAATAAAGGCATGAGAAAATCGATAGAACACATGAGAATAATCAATTCCGCCAAGGCCCTCCCGGGAGCATAATGATAACGTAGCGGGAACAAATACACATTAATCGGGAGGTTGTATGCATGAGAAAGATGATTTCAGTACTTGCCATTGGCGCGATGCTGTCCGCGGCAGCGGTCGGCTGTTCGAATGAGCCAAATACGGCATCAAACGGGGGCAGCGGCGGCGATTTGCCGACAGTCGGCGTGGCCATTTACAAATTTGACGACACGTTTATGACGGGCGTCCGCAACGCCATTTCCGAGGCGGCAAGCGGAGTGGCGACTGTCGATATCGTCGACAGCCAAAACTCGCAGCCTACGCAGAACGACAAGGTTGATTTGTTCATTACGAAAAAGGTGAGCGCTTTGGCTATCAACTCGGTAGACCGGACAGCGGCAGGCACTCTGATCGATAAAGCAAAGGCAGCGGATACGCCGATTGTATTCTTCAACCGCGAGCCTCTGCCGGAGGATATGCAGAAGTGGGATAAAGTGTATTATGTCGGCGCAAAGGCCGAGGAATCGGGTACGATGTCCGGGGAGCTGATCGTAGACTACTGGAAAGCCAACCCGGCAGCGGACAAGAACGGCGATGGCGTGCTGCAGTATGTCATGCTCAAGGGCGAGCCGGGCCACCAGGACGCGGAGCTTCGTACGGAGTATTCGGTCAAGGCGATTGAAGCGGCAGGCATCAAGGTAGAGAAGGTTGCGGAAGATACGGCGATGTGGGACAGAGTGAAGGGACAGGAAAAGATGTCGGCGTTCCTTGCAGCCAATGGCGATAAAATCGAAGCGGTGCTGGCTAACAACGACGATATGGCTCTGGGAGCGATCGAGGCGTTAAAGGCGGCGGGCTATTTCACAGGCGATAAAACAATGCCGGTCGTCGGCGTAGATGCAACGGCTCCCGCGCTGCAGGCGCTGCAGGACGGGACGATGCTGGGCACCGTCCTGAACGATGCGGTCAATCAGGGCAAAGCGACGCTGAACATTGCCGCAGCAGTCGCCAAGGGCGAGACGCCCAACAAGGAAACGACTGGCTACGACCTTGTAGACGGCAAATATGTATGGGTACCGTACGTGAAAATCACGAAGGACAACATGGACGACGCAAAGTAAAAAGGGAAGCCGAAAAGGGGCAGGCGGAAAGCTCGTCTGGCCCTTTCTGCTGCATTAAACGGGGAGTGGAGGGATCGTAATGGGCGAATATCTTTTGGAAATGAATGGCATTTCGAAGGAATTTCCGGGTGTGAAGGCCCTTGATCAGGTTGCGCTGCATGTCCGGCCGGGGACCGTTCATGCGCTGATGGGGGAGAACGGCGCAGGCAAATCAACGTTAATGAAATGTTTATTCGGCATTTATCAACCGGACTCGGGCGAGATTAAGCTTAGCGGTCAGCAGGTAGCGATCCAGAATTCCAGAGATGCCCTGAATCTGGGCGTCTCCATGATTCATCAGGAGCTGCATCCAGTGCCCTACCGCAATGTGATGGAAAATATTTGGCTCGGACGGTTTCCCACCTTCGGCTATGGGCCATTCCGGTTAGTAAATGAAAAAAAAATGTATCAGGATACATTGGAGATCTTCCGCGACCTTGATATCGATATCGATCCGAGGGCTCAGACGGGATCGCTGTCCGTCTCGAAGATCCAGTCGCTTGAAATCGTCAAGGCCGTATCGTTCCATTCCAAGGTAATCGTAATGGACGAACCGACATCCTCGCTTACCGGCAACGAGGTGGAGCAGCTGTTCACCATCATTAACCGGCTTCGCTCGCGTGGTGTATCCATCATCTATATCTCTCACAAAATGGAGGAAATCCTGCGTATTTCCGACGATGTGACAATTATGCGTGACGGCAAGCGGGTAGGGACATGGGCGGCTGGCGAGCTGACGATGGATCTGATCATTAAACGGATGGTCGGCCGCGACTTGACGGAGCGCTTCCCGGAACGGACGCATGTGCCGGGGGATACGCTGATGAAGGTCGAGTCCTTAAGCTCGGCGAATCCGAAATCGTTCCAGAACGTATCCTTTGAACTGCGCAAAGGGGAAATTCTGGGTCTTGGCGGACTTGTCGGCGCGCAGCGGACCGAGCTGGTCGAAGCGCTGTTCGGTCTTCGCAGCGTCGCTTCCGGCACCGTATCGATCCATGGCAAAGCCGTAAGGATCAAATCGCCTTCCGATGCGAAGAGGCATAGAATCGCCCTGCTGACAGAGGAGAGGCGGGCCACCGGCATATTTCCCGTGCTGTCGGTGTACGAGAATACGATTATAGCCAATTTGGGCCGCTACCAGAACCGGGCCGGCCTGCTGAATGAGCGCAAAGGAAGAGAAGAGGCGCAGCAGAATGTCGAGAAGCTGCGGACGAAGACGCCGTCGGTGAACACCCAGATCCGTAATCTGTCGGGAGGGAATCAGCAGAAGGTGCTGCTTGCGCGCTGGCTGCTTACCGAACCGGATATTTTGCTTCTGGATGAACCTACGCGCGGCATCGATGTCGGCGCCAAATATGAAATTTATACGATTATTGCACAGCTGGCCAAACAGGGAAAAAGCATTATCATGATTTCCTCCGAAATGCCGGAGCTGATTGGCATGTCCGACCGGATCATGGTCATGTCCGAGGGCCGTAAGACGGGAATCGTAGAGGGCGGCGCGGCAACGGAGCAGGAGATCATGAGGCTGGCCGCACAGCAGCGGTCGGTCGAATCAGGGAGGGTTAACGAATGAATACACAAACCATGATGAAGGTCAGAACTTATTTGGCGCAGCGCGCTATATTCGTTGTATTGATACTGCTGGTTATCGGAATCGCGATTGCGGATCCGCATTTTTTGGGCTTTTCGACGCTGCGCGACATTCTGCAGCAATCCTCAACAAGATTAATTATCGCGCTGGGCGCGGCTTTCATTCTCATCACGGGCGGGGTGGATTTATCCGCGGGCCGGGTTGTCGGACTGACGGCCGTCATCTCGGCTTCCATGCTGCAGATCGAGTCGTACACAAACCGGTTTTTTCCGGATCTTCCACAGCTGTGGGTGGGCACTCCCATTATTGTAGGCATTATCGCGGGCCTGCTGGTGGGACTGGTGAACGGCTTGATCATCGCCAAGCTTCACGTGCCCCCGTTCATCGCCACGCTGGGCACAATGGTCGGCATATACGGCGTCAACTCCATCTACTTCGACATGGAGCCGAACCAGTCGCAGCCGATCGGAGGCCTCCGCCCGGATTTCACGAAATGGGGCTCCGGCTTTATCGATCTCGGGGGCGGCTACTCCATCCCCAACATTGTCATTATCGCAGTCATCGTCGCCTTGATCTGCTGGGTCGTGTTCAATAAAACGCGGCTTGGCAAAAACATGTACGCCATCGGCGGCAACGTTCAGGCGGCGCATGTATCGGGCATTAATGTTGCCCGCAGCCTCATTGCCGTCTATTCCATCTCCGGGGCGCTTTACGGACTCGCGGGAGTGCTGGAGGCGGCGCGCACCGGCGGAGCGACGAACAATTACGGCAATATGTACGAGCTTGACGCCATTGCGGCCTGCGTGGTCGGGGGTGTTTCAACGGCCGGCGGCATCGGTACGGTGCCAGGCGTTATGGCGGGCGTGCTGATCTTCGGCGTGATCAACTACGGTCTGACCTTTATCGGCGTCAGCCCTTATTGGCAGCTGATCATTAAAGGTCTCATTATCGTCGCAGCCGTTGCATTCGATATCCGCAAGTATATGGCTAAGAAATAATCGGATCCATGGAGCGCTTATTCAGATACATCAGTTGACTGATGTATCTGAATAAACTGAAAGATTAAGTTATCGTAAATGTTCATAAAGGCAGGTGATCTGCAGTTAGAGCAATATGGTATAATACCCGGTGGTGACAATGAAGGGGGATTTATGCGATGAAGCTTATCGACTTGAGCGTGCCGATCAGTCCGAGCATCCGCGAGCCGCTGCCGGCAAAAATCGAGTATGCGACTCATGAGGACGGGGCGCTGCAAGCGGCGGCGGCACTCGGCCTCAAGCAGGACGATTTTCCGGAAGGCAAGGCGTGGGCGACGGAAACGGTGACGCTGAACACGCATGCTGGCACTCATATTGACGCGCCGTGGCACTACTGGCCGACTTCGGAAGGAAAGCAGGCAAGGACGATTGACGAGCTGCCGCTGGAATGGTTTTATTCTGATGGCGTGGTGCTCGATTTCAGCGGGAAGCCGCCGGGTTACGAGATTCAGACGGATGACCTGATTACCGAGCTGAAACGGATCGGGTATACGCTGAAACCGCTCGATATCGTACTCATCAGGAGCGATGCGGACAAACGGCTGTATCATGAGCATTATGCGTTCCTTCACGCCGGGGTATCGGCCGAGGCTACGCTGTGGCTGCTGGATCAGGGAATCAAGGTAGTCGGTACTGACGGCTGGGGCTGGGATATCCCGCTCAACCTGCAGGCTGAAGCGTATAAGAAGCAGCCGAGGGAAGGCGTCCTGTGGGCGGCGCATTATGTGGGCAAGGACCGCGAATATTGCCAAATCGAGAAGCTGGCCAATTTGGAGCAAATACCGAAGCCGTTTGGCTTCAAAGTCAGCTGCTTTCCGGTCAAAGTCGAAAAGGCGAGTGCCGGCTGGGCCCGTCCGGTCGCAATCGTGGAGGAGTAATACGAAAAAACAAAAGCCGATTTTTCCTGCGACAAGAGAGGAAGAATCGGCTTTGTTCAAATAGAAGAAAGTATAAAACCCACTATGCCTTTGCTTATATTTCTGAGGGAAGAAACTCGTTGCGCTCCCAGAGGACGGCGTTAGCCGGTTCTTCTTGGTTTCAACAGATCCCCCCGTTACAGACCAGAGCAAGGGGACTTTCATCCCAACATATAGACTTTATAAGCTGCGGCTCAGCCGAGTCCGCGCCAGTCCGGTTCGGCCCTTTCCTTCCAAACAGCGCGGATCGCTTCATATTCGGCCTGCCCGAGTACTCCATTCTGCAGATAGGCGGCATTCTGCTGCCATCTGCCTTCCCTGGCCGTGCCGACGATCGCCGAATGGACGCCGGGAACGGCCAGGGTGAAGCGGAGCGCCGTCTTCAGCACGGCTTCGCCGTCCTTTTGCAGAAAATCGTAGTCCAGCTTCTGCAGCCGGTTCCAGTTCTCCTGATGGCGCTCGTTATTAATATTCTCCGGCGCGAACCAGACTGCGTTGGCGACGGGGCGCTTGGCCACCACGCCGATGCCCTGCCTGGCCGCCTCCGGCAAAGTCAGCTCGATCGCTTCCTGATCGGCGATGCTGACAGAAGTCTGGAGCGACTGGAACGCTCCGCACTGCACGGCATAAAGCGCGGCGTAATGGTCGCCGCTGTAGCCTGCGAAGCGGATTTTCCCCTTCTCTCTGGCCCGCAGCAGCACCTCGATCACGTCGCCCTGACGCAAAATGTCCTCGGAGCAGTTATGCAGATGAATGACGTCGATATAGTCCGTCCTCAGCCGCTTCAGGCTGCGGTCGATCGTCTCCTCCAGCAGCGAAGGCTCCCAGTCCGGGCGCTCATATCCCGCCACCTTGCCATGCCCGCATTTGGTAAACAAATAATAATCGCTCCGGCGATGGCCGACTGCTTGCCCGATCAGCTCTTCGCTGTCGCCGTAGCACTCGCCGGTATCGATCAGATTCAATCCCGAATCAAGCGCGCTGCCAAGCAGCCGTTCGATGGCCTTCGCTTCGGCTTGAATAAACCCAATTTCCGCTGCGCCAAAGCCCAGCATACTCACCTGCATGCCGGTATTGCCGTATTCCCTTCGTTCCATTTCCGCCACTCCTCTTCTTCAGCATTGAAGTTGAATTGCCTGTCATCATCATTATGGCATATGCCTGGCGTCCGTAATGTAGAGGATTCTGACCTGTTTAACAAAATCACAATGGAGGCTCGTGGTTCGAAAATACGGATCGCAGGCTGCAAGCTGCAGCGTGCAGTCCGCACTGTGAAGGCTGCAGTCTCAGGAGCAGCGGTTTGAGTTGATTTTGCTTGGCATGAGCTTTAAAATTCATATAGTCAGAGTAAGATATAAAAGGGAGTGCTGCTTTATTGAGTGTGACTGATTAATTTGTGGAAGATTGAATGGCCTTCTCGATAAACAATATGGGGGACTTATAAAAGCTTGTTCAAAACAGGGAGCGCTTTATGACTAAATTGATAGTAATTCTAGCAGTATTGTCTCTAAGTGTAATAGGCTGTCAAAAAGAAACTGAAAGCAAAAAAGAGTCTCAAGAATATTCGGATCAAGCAATTGCAGAAGAAATAAAGAACGATATCGATCCGAACATTATTGACAGTACATATTATACAGAAGACCCGTTTAATGGAATTGCCCAACTCAGCGTAGAACATGGCGAGATTTTAAATGTAATACAATTGTATTTCGGCAATTATAACGATATAAATCGGTGGAAGGAGTACGCTTCAACTAAATTCATAGAATCAGTAATTGAAAATAAAATTGATATTTCCAATAAATCATTGGATGAAATGGTTAAAGAATATTCGAAACTTGGAAAACAGGATGGTGTCTATAAAATTACAGAGTATGCATTAAAGCAGGTGAAATGGATAAATGACAGTGAAATTTTAATCCTGGTAACTTATCTTAATGAAGATGGATATGGAATAGATCGTACTTATCGAATAAATAAATTGGAAAATAAATGGTTGTTTGATGAATTCTTGCTGGATTTTGAGTGGTTCTAGCTGCAAGACTGGCCTACAGCTTAATAAATCGGCTATAATTAATGTAAAGCAAAGTAGAAAGCGGGGACAGTATGGGACGTAAGTGGAACAATATTAAAGAAAAGAAAGCATCCAAGGATGCGAACGTGAGCCGTATTTATGCAAAGTTTGGCCTGGAAATTTATGTGGCGGCCAAGAAGGGCGAGCCCGATCCGGAATCAAACCGGACGCTGAGGGTTGTACTCGAACGGGCTAAAACATACAATGTGCCAAAAGCGATCATTGACCGCGCGATTGAAAAAGCAAAAGGCAGCGGCGATGAAAACTATGTAGAACTGCGGTACGAGGGCTTCGGACCGAACGGCTCAATGGTAATCGTGGATACGTTGACGAATAACGTAAACCGCACGGCTCCGGAGGTTCGCTCCGCATTTAATAAGAATGGCGGCAGCATGGGAGTCAGCGGTTCGGTATCGTATATGTTCGATTCAACGGCTGTTTTTGGCCTGGCGGACAAGTCATTGGATGAGGTCATGGAGCTATTGCTGGAATCTGACGTTGATGTGAGGGACATTGTGGAGGAAGACGGGATTATTATTGTTTATGCCGAGCCCGATCAATTTCATGCCGTCCAGGAGGCGTTCAAGAATGCCGGTATTACCGAATTTACCGTTGCGGAGCTGACCATGCTTGCCCAGAATTATGTAACTCTTCCAGAGGATTCCCAGGCGCAATTCGAGAAATTAATTGACGCGCTGGAGGATTTGGAGGATGTTCAACAGGTCTATCACAATGTGGAGCTGGCCGAATCGGACTAGCCTGTGAACCATGCTGGCGGGATTCAAAATCAGGATCATTCCACGGGAAGCCGCGTATAACGCGGCTTTTTTTGACCTTATAGCCCCGCAGCCTCCGGCCGGGCGGGTGAACTGATCCTGAGAAATCGGGCTATTTTAAAATAATTCGTGCATCGCTCTTATATGAACTTTCATGCTAACTTGTTACTCTTAATAGCAGAGCAGGATATTCATTGTTCAAAAACAGGAGGGTTAACGATGTTGAAATGGAAGCGTTCTCTGACAGTCTTCGTTGCAATTGCATTAGTGGGCTTGCTGGCCGCATGCGGCGGCGGAAATGAGCCAAACAACGGTTCGGAGTCTGCGGGCTCTGCAGCAGAAACGGGAGATAAGCCGGTCAAGCTGCGCATTATGTGGTGGGGTGCCCAGGAGCGGCATGAGGCAACACTGGCGGCGCTTGATCTGTACACGAAAAATAATCCGAATGTTACGTTCGAACCGGAGTATTCCGGCATAGACGGTTATCTGGACAAGTTGTCAACGCAGGCTGCGGCCAATAATGCGCCGGATGTTATTCAACTGGATCCGGGCTGGACTCCGGATTGGGCGGCCCGTAATCAATTGGCTCTCTTGACGCCAGAAGTCGATGTAAGTAAAATTGATCCGAAATTGCTGGCCGGAGGACAAGCAGATGGCAATCAATATGCCGTACCGCTGGGTTCTGTCGCTTATGGAATGATCTTCGACAAGGCGGCGCTGGATAAGCTCGGAGTTAAAACGCCCGCCAATGACTGGACGTGGGACGATTTCTTCGCGTTGGCGGAGGAAACCAAAAGCAAGCTGCCGGACGGACAGTACTTTACCAAGGATTATGCAGGCGACTATTTTGCCTATTCGGCATTCCAGTACAGCAAAGGCAAAGGCACGATTGTGTCGAAGGACGGCAAATTCAATGTTGATGAGGCTACCTTTCTGGAATGGACCAAAAAATTCGAAGAGCTGCGCAAGGAAGGAATCGTTCCTCCGGCAGATATCAATTCATCAGACAAAGAGTTTGATCCCCAGCTGGATCTGATGGTTGCCGGCAAGATTCTCATTCGTTTCAGCTTTTCCAATAATTACGGTTCATGGGACAGCTTAAAGCAGGGAGCTTACGCGCTTGTAGAAATGCCCCGTTCGACAGAAGCGGGCGGATGGCTCAAGCCTTCCATGTATCTGGCTGTTTCCGCAGCCTCCAAGAAAACAGACGAAGCCAAAAAATTCGTCAATTGGTTCGTAAACGACCCCGAGGCGGCTAAAATATTGAAGACCTCGCGCGGGCTGCCGGTTAATAAGGACAATGCGGCAGCACTGGAAGCGAGTATGAGCGATATCGATAAAGTCGGCATGGGGCTTCTTCGCGAAACGGAGAAGGACGGACAAACCTGGACAGCCGGACCTGGCGGCTGGACGAATTATGTGGACAAGGATTGGCCGCTTGTCCGCGATTCGCTCAGCTTCAACAAAATAACACCGGAGCAGGCCTTCGAGCAGCTGAAGTCGGCAGCAAAGGCATATGAATAACAAATAAAGAACGTGAGGCCCGGAACAGACATTGTTCCGGGCCTGGCGTTATTGAGGAGGAGGCAGCCATGACGATATCCATTAATGACGTCTTGAACAAATTAACGGAGCCCGTTGACCGGCTTGAGCAAACGGTAGACGGGCTGGAGTCAGGAGATCCGTCCACAGCTGTGAAGGGAATCGCGACCACGTTCATGGCGACGCAGGACGTGATTGAACAGGCAATTGCAGCGGGAGCAAATCTGATTATCTCGCATGAGGGAACATTTTACAGCCACCATAACCAAGGCGAAGCCCTGCAGCATGATCCGGTCTATCAGCAAAAACAAAAGCTTGTCGACAAGTCCGGCATCGCTATTTACAGGTTTCACGATTATTGGCACCGTTATCGGCCTGACGGGATTGTGGCAGGGTTAATCGAGGAATTGGGCTGGGCATCCTGTGTGATTGAGCATCAGCCGGCGGCTTCAATTGTCACTGTTCCGGCTATGACTGTCCAAGAAATAGCCGAATGCGCGAAGCGCAATCTGGACATCCCCTACGTACGCGTTGTCGGGGATTTATCCATGACATGTACACGGATCGGATTGCTGGCAGGGTACAGAGGCGGAGGCGCCTTGTCCATCCCGCTCTTGGGGAAAGAGAATGTGGACTTGATTATAGCAGGGGAAGGCCCGGAATGGGAAACTCCGGAATATGTTCGCGATGCTGTCCATCAACAGAGACGGAAGGCTTTGATCATGCTGGGTCATGCCCAAAGCGAAGAACCCGGCATGAAGTATCTGGCCAAGCGGATCGAGAACTGGTTTCCTGCGATTCCTGTTCAGTTTATTTCCGGGAAGCATGGCTTCCGTCTGGTCTAACCCCGGGGGAGCGGCGTGACCGCGGGACCCTCTTGGAAGAAGTGGCAAAAATGCCGCTTCTTCTTTTTTTTCGTGATATTTTGAAAGAATTCGAGGATTCCTCTCCTTTAGTCTAGGGGAACCCGCCTTTATACTTAAAGTATAAAATTGATTACAAGAGGTGACTACACATGAAACGTTCCACAGCCGTTACCGCAAACATTACTGAGAACGCCAGGAAAAAGCGTTCTACCCCAAGCAGATGGAACGCTCCCGTTGCGGGCTACTTGTTTATTTCACCTTGGCTGCTCGGCTTTATCGGACTTACCGCGTATCCGCTGTTCTTGTCATTGTATTATTCGCTTACCGACTACACCTTGATGGAGCCCATCAAATGGGTAGGCACCCGCAACTACGAGCTTATATTTACGGAAGATCCCAAATTCGTGCAGTCCGTAAAAGTAACGTTCATGTACGTCATTGCATCCGTTCCGTTGAAGCTCGCCGCTGCCCTGTTCGTAGCATTGGTGCTTAATAAGGCGATAAAGGGTATCAGCTTCTACCGCACAGCGATATATTTCCCTTCGCTGATTGGCGGAAGCATAGCGGTGTCGCTGCTGTGGCGGAATATTTTCGGCGTTGACGGGATATTCAATAAAATTATTGCGGTCTTCGGCATAGAGGGAAAAGGATGGATCACAAGCCCCGATACGGCACTGGGGACGCTCGTTCTGCTCACGGTCTGGCAATTCGGCTCGACCATGGTCATTTTTCTTGCAGGACTGAAGCAGATTCCAAACGATCTGTACGAAGCCTCGTCGGTGGACGGCGCCAACAAGCCCATTCAATTTTTCAGAATTACGCTGCCCATGCTTTCGCCGATCTTGTACTTCAATCTTGTCATGGCCGTTATTGGCGCGTTCCAGATGTTCACTTCGGCTTTTGTCATTACGAACGGGGGGCCGATGAACTCCACCTATGTCTATGCTCTTTACTTGTATGAGCGGGCATTCAGCCGGTATCAGCTGGGCTACTCCTCGGCATTGGCCTGGATTATGCTCGTCATCATTGTGGTGGCAACGGTCGTTATCGCCGGCACCTCGAAATATTGGGTGTTCTACGAAGCTCAGCCGGGAGGGAGAAAGCGCAAATGACAAAAAAATGGAGTCTGGCTGTCCGGCATATTTTCATGATCGTCTTCAGCATCTTGATGCTGTACCCGGTCCTTTGGTGGATCGGCGCATCGCTCAAACAAAACAGCGAGCTTAGCTCGCCGAACATATTTCCTTCCGTACCCCAATGGAGCAACTTTGTAAAAGGCTGGAACTCGGTTCCCGGGCATTCCTTCACGGATTTTTATCTCAACACATTCGGACTGGAGCTTGCCGTGCTTATTGCTACGCTTATTTCCAGCACGCTTGTTGCGTTCGGATTCGCAAGGCTGGACTTTCCGCTCAAAAGCTTCTGGTTCGCACTGCTCATGCTGACGCTGATGATGCCGGGACAGGTGCTGATTATTCCTCAATATGCCTTGTTTTATCAGCTGGGCTGGGTCAACACGTATCTGCCGTTTATCGTGCCTCACCTGCTGGCAAGCGGGGCGGGCGGAACGTTCTTTGTCTTCCTGCTGATTCAATTTGTGCGCGGGATTCCGAGAGAGCTTGACGAATCGGCCAAAATGGACGGCTGCACCTGGTTCGATATTTATTGGAGAGTCGTCATGCCCCTGACCAAGCCTGCTATCGTTACCGTCATGATCTTCTGCTTCCTGTGGAATTGGGACGATTTCCTCGGTCATCTGCTGTACATCAACTCGGTAGACAAATATACGGTCGGCCTGGCGCTGCGGATGATCAACGATTCCCAATCCGCCCAGCAATGGGGCCAGCTGCTGGCGATGTCGCTTGTATCCATCATTCCTGCCACGCTCGTCTTTATGTTCCTGCAGAAGTATTTTGTTGAAGGAATTGCAACAACCGGGATAAAAGGATAAGATGAAGAACAATCAGGAGTCCAATAGCGGTAAAGCGGCGAATCTCATTCGCGGCTTTACCGTTTCTTTCGCCTGAGACGGAAGATAAAGGAAGTGAATCGGCATGACCAATCCGTTCAAAAAATTCAGAATCGACCGCCTCTTCTTCCGCAGCTTCGCCTTGCTGATCATAGTAGTCCTTGCCTTCGTCGCATGGACAAGCTACAACCTCTCGTCGAAGGCGCTTGTGCGGACCACCTCCCACTACCAGCAGCAATTGCTCGATGAGCTGAATAATGAAATCACGACGCGTCTTGTCATGATCGAGCAAATCTCGCTGTCTACCTCCCGGGACAATGAGCTGATCACCTTTCTTGTGAACACGCAGGATGAATTTGACCGGTACCGGGGGTACGTGGGAGTTGAACGCGCGCTGGCGAATCTGACCTATTCCATACCGCTTATCCAGGGGATCGATTTGTACATGGACCGTCCTCAAAGCGGGGATGCCAAAAGCTATATCCAATTTCGCAATATCAGGGATCTGAATAAACAGGATTGGTCTCAATATCTCGTCAACAGCGATTTTGCGTGGTCCAGCGAACATGAGATTCCGAGCTTTCAAGGCGATGTTCCCGTACTCAGCTTTGCCAGAAAGATTGTGTATGAAGACAAATATTTAGGTGTGCTTGTCGTTCATGTGAAGGCCAAGGAAATTCAGACGCTGCTGACGGGCAATTCCTCGGGATCGAACCGTATGATGACGAACACCGAGGGGCAGCAGTTTCTGAAGATCGGCCAGGCGCTGAATCAGACGGAGCTGTCCAAATGGATCGATGTCAAAAGCGACCAATCCGGTTATGTCCATATCCGGGGAAATCCGGAGGTGCGTGATTCACTCCTGGTTTATTCGAAGCTGGCCGATTCCAGTTGGACTTTGGTGGAAATCACGCCATGGGATCAAATTACGGCAAGCAGCTTCCAGTTGGCCGAGGTGATTGTACTTATCGGCATTGCAGCCGTTCTGTTGGTGCTGCTGCTTACCCACTATCTAAGCGGACAGTTCACGAAGCCGATCAAAGAGATGGTAACGGCGATGAGACAGTATTCTGTAAGCGGAAACAATGTGGAGCTCCCGGCGGATTACGAGAATGAATTCGGTTATTTGTTTGCCGGTTACCGCAAGCAGAATGAGCGCATCGAGGAATTGTATCTTTCCGTTCAACGCCGGTATGAGCAGCAGAAAAAAGCCGAGATTGAGGCGCTGCAGGCCAATATCAACCCGCATTTTCTGTACAATATGCTCGATCAGCTCAACTGGATGGCCATTGAAGCCGGACAGGGCGAGCTCAGCCGGATTTTGGAGCTGATGGGGCGTATGTTCCGGATCGGCTTGTCCAATGGCGAGAGCTTTATCACAATCAGCGAGGAGCTTGAGCATATCAATTGCTATCTGGAGATCCAGCAGCTGCGCTGGGGAGGCGGATTGCAGTATACGATAGAGGTTCCACAAGACATCCAGCATTTGTTTATTCCGAAGCTAACCCTTCAACCGTTCGTGGAGAATTCGGTCGTCCACGGCTTTAATAAGCGAATTAACGGTCACATCCGTATTCAGATGAGCAGCAGGAATCATTCTTTACAAATCATCATTGATGATGACGGTACCGGACTCAAACGCGTGGCGGAGGGGAAACAGAAACGTCGTACGGGAGGCTACGGCATCCGTAATGTGCGGGAGAGAATCGCCGGTTATTTCGGAGATTGCTATGGTGTTGTCCTGACGGATCGGGAAGAGGGGGGAACCAGGGTCGAAATTACCCTTCCGCTGCTGACCGAGCCGCAGCCTAAAGAGCAGGCAGATAACAATCCCGTATAAATAGTTAAGCTTTTAAAAATAAAGGGTGAATCTCTAAGATTTGCATGTCTGATACGGATTGGTAGTATAAAGAGTGAAAGCGATTTCTTCGCTGCTGTTGAAGTTAAAGGAGGTCTGTTTTGTGTGGAAGATTGCCATCATTGACGATGAACGCCATGTGCTGCAAGGAATGAAGCGCGTTATTCCCTGGGATGAGCTGAATGCGCAGTGGGCGGGGGAAGCCTTGAACGGCGAAGACGGACTGGACTTGATCCGGGAGACCCAGCCGGATATTGTGATCACTGATATTTATATGCCGGTGATGAACGGCCTGGATATGATGGAGCAGCTGCGGAAGGAAGGGTTTAACGGCAAAATCATCATTCTTAGCGGATATTCGGATTTCGAGCATGCCAGACAGGCGCTGAGACATAACGTAAGCGATTATGTATCCAAGCCGATCAGCGTGCCGACTTTAAAATCGATAATAGGTAAAGTTATTCAGGAGCTGGTGGAAGAAGAAGAGAAAAGAGTCCGGCAAGGCGAGCTTGAGCATAAGCTGATGCTGTACGAGCCTTTCATCGAGAAGGAGTGGGTGCGATCGGCTGCGGTCGGCACACTGGACAGCTCCTACCAGAATGGCAGCCATCTGCCGCAGCCTTACCTCCACTGGCTGGAGAGCAATCATGCAACGCTCGGCATTGATCTGGTCCGCGATGTTCGTGCAAGCGAGCTTTCCCTGTCTGACTGGAACCTGTTTCGTTTTGCTATCAGCAATATCGCATGCGAGGTCGCCGGTAAAGTGTTCCCCCATATGGAATACACGGAGCTCCACAGCACAAGAGCGCTGATCATCGTCCACCCGGGAGCCGGAACCCCGGAGCAGGTGGAGAAGAAGCTGGAGGAACTGGGCCTGAAACTGATCGACAGCATCAAGCTTTACCTGAAGCTGGTTATTCGCGTCGGGATCGGTGGCGTTAAAGGGGAATGGGTAAAAATCCCGGATTCGACGGAGGAAGCCTTCCGCGCTATTGATTTGAGAGACCGGCGGGTTGTCCCTGCTTACGATTTGTTTGCCTACAGACAGAAAATAAGAGAGCAGGAATCGGTTGTCCTGTTTCCCGTCAAATTCTCTTATAAGCTGGCAAGCGCCATCAAAGCATCCAAGGAGGCCGAAGCGCATCAGCTTGTTGCCGATTATATCGGAAAGCTGGAGAAGCAAGGGGGGATGACGCAGGATTATATACAGATGCTGGGAAGCGAGCTATGGGGCATTTTTACGTATTGCCTGTATGAAGCCGGCCTGGTGCTTGACGATCTGTTCGCGAATGATCAGATTGCCAAAGAATTGTTCGGCCTGACCCGGCCGGAGCAATTGGCGGAATGGCTCACAACCAAAATATCCGTGATTTGCAGCAACCGGCAGTGGAAAGGGAGCAGCAAGCACAGGCAGGTCGTAGATTTTATGACGCATTATATTCATGAGCATTACGCGGAGGAAGTGACTCTTGCCGAGCTGTCGGACAAGGTGTTTATTTCGCGGAATCATTTATCTATTATTTTCAAAAATATGACGGGTGAAACCTTCAACAACTATCTTACCCGGGTGCGGATCGAGAAGGCGAGAGAGCTGCTGCTTGAGCAGAATCTGATGGTATACGAGGTAGCCGAACGGGTCGGGTATAAGAATGTCCCCTATTTCAGCACCCTGTTTAAAAAAATCACCGGCATGAATCCGACAGAGCTGTGAAGGGGCGCAGCCTGCCGCTGCCATGTATGACAATTTCAATTTCAGCAAATCAGAAAGGCATGCTTGAATTCCAGATGTTGAATCCGGAATTCCGGCATGCCTTTCTTCCTGAGTTCAATAGAAAGGCAAACCATATAACCCGGAGAAAATGGAAAGGCCTCTCGATTTCCAGATAAATAAATGTATACGCTTACAAATATCGTGCTATTTTAAAGCAAATCGTGCATCATTCGCATATGAATTTCTATCCGTAGTTGATACAATTTTCCCCATAGTCTGATTTGCTCGTAAGGTGAGCGTGAGAGGGTGATGACCGATACAATCATTAAGGCGTAATAATCCGTACCCCATTACATACCCGGTGGCGATTCCCGACTGACCTTCTGCTTTTTTTCTAATCGAAACGCCGAGAACAGGAGCGTGGATTCGATTGAGGATGAATTGGTATTACCGCATGCTGCTTTCGTATACTCCGATTTTCTTCGTAGTTATTTCTTCCATTATTTTTGTGTTTTTCACCGTGCTCAATAATGCCTCCGCGAACAGATACATGGATACGAATCGAACGATTGTCGAGCAAATGATGCGCAATACCGATGCGAACCTGAAGCTGATCGAACGCAACGTCGTCAGCGGACTGGTGAATAATAACGCGATACAGGACTATTTCTCCGATAGGCCCAAAACCGTCTATGATTACTTCGTCATTCAAAAGAACCTGATCGATTTGAAATCGTTGTTTCCTTTTGTCCATTCAATCTATCTGTACAAGGAGTCCGACAGGCGGGTACTAGCCGACTCGGGAGCCTATCAGCTGGCGTCGTTTGCCGACAAGCCGTTTCTGATGTCTGCCTACGGCAGCCAGGGATTGTCCGGCTGGACGAACCCGAGGGCTTATTCCCTGTCAATGCCGGACCATAATCCCCAGAAGGTCGTTTCTCTCGTCAAGTTATTCCCGAACGCATCGTTGAAGCAAGGTGCAGTGGTCGTCAGCATTTATACCGGCTCCATCGTCGAGTTTCTGAACAGTTTCGTTGAGAAAAGCAGCGGCTCCGTCCGACTGCTGGATTCGGAGCGACAGCCTTTTCAAACAGGAAGCGCAGCGGTCGATCCGCCGCAATTATATGCTCATTCCCCCTATACGGGATGGTATTACTATACCGACAGCGTGCATGCGAAGCAGTTTACTGTGCTGTCCTTTCTCTCGAATGTTTGGGTAATTGTTGTGCTGATCATGATCGTGCTTGCGCTTGGCGGATTTACATTCATTACCCATATGCACTACAAGCCGCTTGAGGCTATCTTCGGGAAGGTCGGCGGTTATACGGCCCGCAAAGGCGAAGAGATTGGCAGGAAGACCCCCCGCAACGAGTTTGCTTTCATCGAGACCGCACTGGATCATTTGCTCAAAAAGTCGCTTGATTACGACAATCTGTATAAGGAGGACACGGCGCTGCGCCAGCAGCAGCTGTTTCAGGAGCTTCTGGCGGGACACCGGACATCAAGCCAGGCCGAGTGGGAGCGGCAAATGGCCGCACTCAGCCTGCCGCATGCATTCGACCGTCTTTGTGTCGTCGCGCTGGAAATCGATCATTATCGTGCATTTACCAAAAAGTATAAGCAGAGCGACCAGCATCTATTGAAATTCATTTTGGAAAGCGCTTTCCGGGAGCTGGCGCAGCAGCGGGATTTGTTCGTATGGCATGCCTGGATGAAGCCTTATCAAATTGTGTTTGCCGTTCATTTGTTTGAATCGGAAACGCCATACGGCGACACGATGCGATTGATATGCGAGGATTTTCGGACATGGATCAACCGCCATCTGGAGCTGACAATTTCGGCAGGGATCGGCGAAGAATCAAGTTCCGTCCCTATGATCGTTCAATCCTGCCGCAATGCGCAGGAAAATGTCTCCTATAAAGCGGTTTTCGGAACGAATACCGTTATCGATAATCGAATGAGGCAAACTAAGGCTGACGGGGATGCCTATTTCTATTTCCAGGCCGTTCAGGATGTGACGCAGTCCTTCCGGAAAGACGAGAAGAGCTGGAAGGAGAAGCTCATTCGAATTTTCGAATCGATGAATGCGACTTTGGTGACCAAACAGGCGATGGCGGAGTTTATGAGCAATGTGACGAGGCAGCTGACGAAAGAGCTAGGCATGTTGTCCCCGGATATTCAGCTCCTGTGGATGGAGTATTATGAGCTTTTATTCGAGGAGCTGGTGGACGATTCCGAAACGCTGGCTGAGCTGCAGGAGCAGCTGACGGCTGCGATGGAAAAGCTCGAAGGCGAGCTCATGCGGCAGCGCATCAACAGAAAGCATCATAGCGTTGCCGTCCAGGTGAAAAATTATATTGATGAGCATTACGCGGACCCGGGCTTGTCGCTCATACAGATTAGCGACAGATTCGGCCTGGAGTCCAGCACGCTCAGTCATTTGTTCAAAGAAGAGCTCGGAGAGAAGTTTATCGACTATGTACTGAGGCTGCGGTTTGGCCATGCCAAACGGCTGCTCGTGGAGTCGGATGAACCCATCTTAAGCATCGCGGAGAAGGTCGGATACAATCATGTCATTTCCTTCCACCGGGCCTTCAAGAAGCTGTACAACCTCCCTCCCGGAGAATACCGCAGCCTGCACCGTTCCGACCGTTAGATTACTGCGTTTCCCGGGGGAATTCCCCGGTCTCCAAGAAAGGTTAAGTCTGTTTAAATCGTAATTATCACGTTGTGCAGGGCTTGTTTGGTGCGGGTTAGTTGCCCAATTATTGTTAATTTCCAAGTGTGGCGGACGGGTGTTAGATTGGTGGTCAAGAATGTTTGCCACAATCAGGAAGGGGAGGGCTCATGCGGCTGCTGCACCGGCAAACAGGCAAGAAGACAGCAGCCGCGCACGGCATGTCCGCTGTGAATAGATGACAGCGGGATTGGCAATCGCTCGAAGCGAACAAACGGCACCGGCAAGGGGAACATGATTTGAAGGAATGGAAGCGATTTCATTTCTGGCCGTGCCGCTGCAAGGCAAAAAAACAGCTGATTTCGAAAGGGAGGTGGAGCTGCTTCTGAGCGTCATTGCTGCCTTAAACTGCAAAGTCAAGCAAACAGCAGCGGATAAATGGAACCGAAGCTCTGGCTGTTGGCTGGTTCCAATGTAAATGAATAATGCCTACTCAAAAAAACAGGAGGAAGATGCATGAAAACCAAGAAAAAACTGTTAAGTGCCATCCTGGGCGTACTTCTGAGCTTCTCAATGGTGCCCTCCGTCTTCGCTGCAAATGCGTATTATCCATCCAACCAGGGTCCGTCCCAAGCCCAGCCTCCCGCGGGACGCGAGTATTTCCCTACCGACATCAATAAGCTGCCCAGCTCCGACGGCCTGCCCGACCTGTTTAAATTCCTTGACCCGACGAAGGGAACGAACGGTTATGCGACTACCAAGTCAGAGTGGGATCAGCGCCGGGCGGAGATCTCCGACGAGCTGCAGTACTACTACTACGGCCATAAGGAACAGACCAGGAAGGAGGATGTCACCTATTCCGGCACCTTCGGCACGAGCAACGCAGCGTTGACGGTTACCGTCAATAATCCGGACAACGGAAAATCCGGCAGCTACAACGTAACCGGCATTTACATCCCGACCTATAAGGAAGGTGTGGCGGATGCCGATCTGAAAAACGGCGAAACGAACATCGCGCCTCCCTATCCCTTTGTTATCGGCGTAGGCGGCGGCGTTTCCGCCAATATGCGCAATGCCTTCCTGCGTCACGGCTATGCCGTGATGAACAACCCCACCGGCACGATCTACAGCGACAGCGCCAGCCGCACCGGCCTGTACACCACATTGTATCCATTCAACAAGGATACGTACGAGGGCGATTCGGGCGCGCTGATGGCATGGGCATGGGGCATCTCCCGGACCATTGACGCGCTTGAGAACGGCGCGTATAAAGGCCTTATCGACCCGACCCGCTCGGTCGTCACCGGCGTGTCCCGCAACGGCAAGGGCGCGGCTCTCGCCGGGGCGTTCGACGAGCGCATCAGCATTGTTGTGCCCGTGGATCCCGGTCAGGGCGGCATAGCGTCCATGCGCTATTCCTCCGAGGGCCGCATCTACAACTACAACGTGCCGAACAGCGCGAACGGGGCTCCCAATGCCTCCTACAGCAACTCCAACATGAACCGCAGCTTCTTCCGCAACGAGAAGCCGACAAACCTGCTGTCTCCAAGCGAAGCCCACTGGCTTGGCGTCAAGGCCGAGGATTTCCGCTTTGACCTTGACAAGCTTCCGTTTGATTCGCATGCTCTCGCGGCGCTGGTCGCTCCGAGGCCGCTTATCACCTTTACCGGGGAAGGCTTTGATTGGCTGGGCTCCCCGTCCAATGTGCTTGCCACTGTCGCCGCCAAAGAGGTCTATGAGCTGCTCGGCGCAGGCGGCAATATCGGCGTATATGTCCATGACGGCGCGCATGCCTTTCAGGACCGCGACCACGCCTATGTGCTGGCTATGATGGACCGCGAGTTCCACGGCGGAAAATACGGCGATCCTCTCAAGGTTGAGGGACCCGATACGCTCGGCGTTAACGTCAACCCGCCGGTTCGACCGGCGCAAACCTACGGCAGCGTATGGGAAATGTCGAGCTATCCGTTTGAGGTAGACAGCTCGTATATTCAATGGTCACGGCCGGGCAAATATTCACTCTATACCACGAACGAGATGGTAACAGCGGGTTATCCGGCAACAATCAAGGCGTATTCCGACGCTTCGCAGGTGATGTTGAACACGGGTGCTGGCGTCTATACCGCTGATGTTGTTGGCGGAGTCGCCACCTTCACACTCAGCGCCGACAAGGTTGCGGCGGGCCGCTACACGCTCTCCACCATCGGCAAGGCCAAGGACAGCCAGACGGTCTATCTCCAGAGCTATGACCTGACGGGTATCCTCCGCACCAGCCTCACGGCTGACGACACCGGCGACAATCAACGCTGGATCTTCGGCTTCACGAGCAAGGTCGACAAGAATGCCATCAAGATCTTCGCCAACGATGTGCCGGTTCCGGCCAGCGTGAACGAAGCACAGGAGCCCGGCTGGATTCTTCCTTACGGCGCTTCTATCCTGACAGGCTATTCCAGCGCCGATGCGGACAACACCAACAAGCACTCCTTCTTCCAGGAAGATGTTCCCGGCTTCCCGGCCGTTTATACAGCAGGAGTGAACAGGGTTGTCCGTCTTGAGGATGTCAAACTTGAATCATTGCCCGATTATAATTTCCAGTTCTCTTATGATTTGAACATGGCCAAGGCTGTCCTGCCGCCGTCCTGGCCGTCCACCAATATCAAGATCGGGCCAAGTCCCAACTGGCCGCAGTTCCCGAACAAGAACACCGATACGGGCGAAAGGCCGGAATCGCTTCCGTGGCCGACCACCAAGCTGGGAGACGTTATCTTCAATCCCAAGAATACGATGATCACGGAGGCCGACACCAGCGTATCCATTGGCTTTGCGAATCCGATGGACCCGCAGAACTTCGGCTTCGGCACAAACTTCGCCGAGGATTACACCCTCCAGTGGAGTGAGAACAACACCATCGTCACCATCGGCTTTGACAAGCCTCTCTCTGCAGGCAGCGAACTCACGCTTGTCCGGCTGAAGGATGCGGCGGGCAACGTCAATGTCAAGCCTTACGTCTTTGATCTCGCGCCGAAGGCCGTTACCGGCATCACCGTCACGCCGCCGAACAAGGTGGAGTACAAGGTTGGCGAGCGCATCGATCTGACGGGGCTTGTTGTTACCGCAGCCTTTGAGGACGGCACATCCAAGGCAGTCAGCAGCTATGAAACCGACGTGAAGGACGGCACGCTGGTGCAAAAAGCCGGCACCACAGAGGCGACAGTCAGCTTCTCCGGCTTCACCGCCAAGTTCAATATTACGGCCACATTGCCCGAGAGCATCATCTACACGGTCAATGTGCCGGAAAGCGTAATCGTCAACAGCAAAGATAAGGAGACACCTGTCAAATTCACGCTAGACGCAGGAAATTACACCGGCCTGCAGGGCTTCAACGCCAGGGTGAAATACGACGCGGATCTCACATACGTAAGCGCAGTCGGCAAATCCGGCGTTTCGGTTGTAGACGCCAAGAACGACGCAGGCAAGAAGGAGCTTCAGCTTGCCGTTGCCAAGCTGGGCGCTCCTATCTCCTCCGGAGAGAATCTTTTGAACCTGCTTGATCTGAACTTTACCGTTCCCGCGGGTTATGTCGGCGACGTGAGCGTGGAGATCATCATTGAGTTTGCAAGCAATGGCAAAAACGAATTAGCTGTCACTCCGCTGAATAATACAGCGACGGTGACGGTGGGCTCCTATATGGTGCTTACCTACGATATTAACAACGACAAAGTCGTTGACTGGAACGACTTCTATGCCGTTGCCGGCTACTATGGGGCCTCCAGCCTCGACAGCAACTGGCGGGAGAACGCCTATCGCGCCGATTATACGGGCGATGGCAAGGTGGGCATAGACGACCTGCTGGTCTTCATCCAGGTTCTTAATGACAACAGCATAGGATTTTAACAGCAGCCAAATCGTTCATTCAGGAAAGATAGTGACCGGCGCCGGGAGTACGTTATCCCGGTGCCGACACGCTTAGGAGGAAAATATTATGAGAGTTTTGAGAAAATCGCGTCACGCCGTATGTATTGCGCTCTCATTTGTTCTATTGGTTTGTATGGCCGGCCTGCCGGTGAATGCCGCTCCATCGAATGCCGAAGCCGCACCAATCAATGTGGAAACTGCACTGACCGAATTCACGGTGACGATTTCCCTCACGGAAAAAGAAAAATATGCCGGCGTGGAGATGTCGGTAGAACTGTCGGATGGCATAAAGTATGTAAGCCATGAGATGGAGCCGAGTTTTACAAGCCTTTATCAGTATAACGGCACCCGGCACCTCATCGGCGGGATGACGACAGAAGGAAAGAATGTTTTCTCTGGCAAGCTTGAGGTAGGTGTGCTGAAATTAAATTATCAGGGTAACGCAATCGAAACCATCTCTATTTCTCCCGCGGTAAGCCGGTATGACGGCGGCGGCAAACCGGTCTCCACGCCAAAGAAAGAGCAGACCATTCAGATTTCCCGTCCTGGCAGCGAGGCCAATTCCGGCGGAGACAATTCCGGTACAGGCGGCAGCAGTGGCGGCGGCAAAACCATTATCCTTAATGAGCAAAACGCAAATATTGAGATCGTGCTTGACGATGCTGTCCCTCTCGCCGGTTTGCCCAGCTTCACCGATATAAGCGGACACTGGGCGGAAAGCTATATTCTTTCTCTCGCCGCACAGCAGTATGTGTCCGGCGTTGGAAACGGAAAGTTCAGTCCGAACGGCAAGCTCACCCGCGCCGAATTTGTGCAGATGTTCTACAACGCGTTTGGCAGCGGAGCGCAGCCCGGAGTCCCGCTGACCTTCGGGGACACTGTACCCGGCGGATGGTATACGAACGCCATAGCCTGGGCCACGGACAACGGGATTGTGACCGGCTACACCGAAAAAGCGTTTGGCCCGAACGATCCGATCAGGCGTCAGGACATCACAGTCATTATGTCTCGCCTTGCTTCCACGTTCGACATGGATCTGAAGGCAGAACTGAAGCAAGCTGCGTTTGCGGATGATCAATCGATAGGCGGCTACGCAAAGGCTGCCGTGTATCAAATGCAGTCGGCCTCCATCATCGCAGGCAAGGGGAACAACATTTTTGATCCTCTTGGCAACACAACACGCGCCGAAGCCGCCAAAATTCTCTACATTATTCTTGAAAAAGCCGGCAGGATCGATCCGGCTTACGCGATTCCCTCCTGATGGAGCGCTAACGCCGCTGAGAATATCTTCATACTAAGCGGCGTTTTGCCTGTGGATCCAGGGAAATTCTCCGTTTTCAAGAAAGGTTAAGTTCATTAAAAAGTGTTAACTGCCCCGGTACCTAGCAGATTTTGGTCAGGTTAACCTCCCGATTATTGTTAATTTCCAAGCGTGGCTGACGGGTGTTAGACTGGTGCTCAAGAACGGTTTGTCACATTTAGGAAGAGGAGGCTTACCATGGCTACTGCAACGACCAGCCGGCAAGAAAAGACGGCAGTCCGCGTACGGCGTATCCGTTTCAAGACGCTGAAGCGGGATTGGCAATTATATGCGCTGTTGATATTGCCCTTGGTTTATTTTGTCTTGTTCAAGTATGTTCCCATGTTTGGCATCATTATTGCGTTCAAGGACTACAACATGTTTAAAGGAGTTCTGGCAAGCCCCTGGATCGGTTTTGAGACATTCCGGGAAGTGTTCGCCATGGATGCTTTCTACAATGCGTTGCGCAACACCTTTGTACTGAATTTTCTGGATTTGGTGATCAGCTTCCCCATCCCGATTATTCTGGCGATTCTGCTTAACGAGCTGCGTGTGAAGTGGTTCAAGAAGGGAGCCCAGACGATCCTGTATTTGCCCCATTTCATTTCCTGGGTCATTATTGGCGGGATGGCCCTCCAATTGCTCGCAACGAACACCGGTATCGTGAACATTATTTTAAAATCATTCGGATTGGAAGCGATTCCATTCCTGACCGAGCCGCTGTATTGGGTTCTCTCTTACCTGGGCATCGGCATATGGCAAAGCGCAGGGTGGGGAACCATCATCTATCTGGCCGCTCTGACCGGCATCAACAGAGACCTGTATGAAGCAGCAGATGTGGACGGAGCGAACCGGATGCGGAAAATCTGGCATATTACCATGCCTGGCATCAAGCCGACGATTATCATTCTATTAATCATTAATATCGGACATATGGCCAGCATTGGCTTTGACCGTCCTTTCGTCCTGAGCAATCCCCTTGTAACGGATGTATCTGAAGTGATCAGCACCTATGTGTACAAGATCGGGATCCAGTCGGCGCGTTATACGATCGCTACCGCTATCGGCCTGTTCCAGGCTGTTGTCGGGCTCATCTTTCTGCTGTCTGCCGATTTTATTTCCCGCAAAGTCAACGATCAAGGCATTTGGTAAGGGGGGAGGAGAATTATGACCAGAAAAGGAAACGAAAGAGTCGTCGATGCGATCATTATATGCTTTATCACCGTAGCGGGAGTATTATGCCTCGTGCCTATGCTCCATATCTTCGCCCTGTCGCTCAGCTCCAACAGCCCGATCATGGCCGGCAAGGTCACCATTATTCCCATGGACATCGATTTGACGGCTTACAAGACCGTATTCGGCAATCCGGAAATGATTCGCTCCCTGGTGTTTACCATCGGGCTTGTCACGCTGTTTACCGTTTTCTCAATGATTATGACGGTTATGGCTGCTTACCCGCTAACCAAAGAGAGGCTGAAGGGGAGAACCCTGTTCCTGCTCATCATCGTGCTGACCATGTTCTTCAGCGGCGGCATCATTCCGGAATATTTGCTGATCAAAAACCTGCATCTGCTCGATACGGTCTGGGCGCTCATTCTGCCGGGAGCGATTAATGCCTTCTATCTGCTCATTATCAAGACGTTCTTCTCTTCTATTCCGCTGGAGCTGGAAGAATCCGCGCGTATGGACGGAGCAGGCCATTTCAAGATTCTGATCCGACTGGTGCTGCCCTTGTCTCTCCCGGTGCTGGCTACGCTCAGCCTGTTCTATGCCGTAGGACGCTGGAACGGGTTTATGGACGCGCTTCTGTATATCACCAAATCGGAGCTGTACCCGCTTCAATTGAGGCTGTACGAGATGGTTATCAACAGTCAGGTCATTGATATGGCTACCGCAGAGGGGATGAATGCCGCTGCTCCGGTGCCGGAGAGCCTCAAGGCAGCGTCCATTATGTTCGCAACCCTGCCCATTCTTCTTATCTATCCATGGCTGCAGCGGTATTTTATCTCAGGCATGATGATCGGGGCAGTCAAAGGCTGATAGTCGCTCTTCGTCAGATCATACGGCCCTTAAGCCGTCCTCGCGAAGGTTGCTATAGATAGAAAAAAACCAAAATATGAAGGGAGCCAAAGTCTGATGAAAATCGCAATCCGAAAAACAGGCATGATTATGTTCACCTTGCTGTTGTTTGCATCCGTATTGGCAGGCTGCAGCAGCGGCAACAATTCGGACAACGGCGCAGCGCCAGCAAACACGCCGGCGAACACGCCGACTGAAGCGCCAGCGGACAATCAGGGGGATGAGAACAAGCCGGCAGCAGAAGAGCCTAAAGGAGATCCAATCACACTGCGGGTAGAGCTGTTTGACCGCAACAACACCCCGGCCGGAGCGCCGCCTATCACGGACAACTTTATGACCCAGTTTATTCAAAAGAATTTCGGCGATCCGAACAACATCAAGGTGGAGTTCGTCACCGTCCCGCGCTCGCAGGAGGTGGATAAGCTGAACGTGCTGATGGCTGCCAATCAGGCACCGGATATCGCCTACACGTATGACCAGCCAACCGTTCAGAAATATGTCAAAGACGGCGGGTTGACCGATCTTGGCCCCTTGATCGAGCAGTTCGGCCCGAACCTGAAGAAGACGATGGGCGATGAGCTCCTCAGTTACGGGATATTTGACGGCAAGCAGTACACAGTTCCGGCAAAACGCGTGCTGACCGCGCAAATGACGACGTTTATCCGCGAGGATTGGCTGAAGGAGCTCAATTTGCCGCTGCCAGAAACGACAGAACAATTTTACGAAACATTGAAAGCGTTCAAAGAGAAAAAACCGGGAAAATCCGGCGACAACGTCATTCCATACGGCTATATCGACTATTTCCATATGCACGCCCTGCAGTATTCGTTCTGGGAGTGGGATAAAATCTCGCAGGAAGACCTGTATGCGAGTGCGGAATGGCTGATGCCGGGAAATAAGGAAGCCTACCGTTTCCTGAACAAGCTGTATAATGAAGGGCTGATCGATCCCGACTTCCCGCTGCAAATGAACAAGGATACGCAGCAGTTCCAGAAGGACCTGATCAATGGCCGGGTCGGCGCCGCTACGCCGAATACCAACGAGCCCGTATACATGGGGTATTACACGGAATTGAAGAAGGCGGATCCGAACGCAAGCTTGGCGTTGATTGACCCGTTCACGGACGCAAGCGGCAAGCATCCCAAGCCGGTGTATTCCCCGAACGGAATGTATATTTTGGTTCCGAAGGCCAGCAAAAACGCCGAGGCCGCAGTCAAATACCTGGACTGGATGTCCCAGCCGGAAAATATTATTACGCTGCAGAACGGTACGGAAGGCGAAACGTACAAGATGGAGAACGGTCTTCCCTATACACTTGACAATGATTTGGTCAATCAGACACTGTATAACTATTTCGATTACTGCATTATTCTAAACGGCAAATATGTAAGCAACACGGACGAAAAGCTGAATATCGAAGCGAACGCATCCGATCCGGCATTTAAGGATTTTACGGTAGAGAGTATCGAGAAAGGCATGTCCGACGGGATCGTCAAGCCTCGTGTCTTAACGCCAATTGAGTCGGAGATCAAATATGCGACCACCCTGGATGCCAAAAACGACGAGATTATGGTCAAAGTCGTAACGGCGAAAACAGCAGACTTTGACAAGGTCTACGACAAGGAAGTTCAGGATTATATGAAAATCGGCGGACAGGAAGTCATGGACGAGAAACGCAAAGCGTTCAAGTCGGAAAATCCTTAAGTTCACGTATTGGAAGCTGGGGACCGTCCGGCAGACTGCCAAGCAGGTATTGAGTGCGGGATTCAATAAAGCTGCAGGGAAGCAGCTGCTGTGCGAAGAACAGAGTAGTGGATTCTGAAGGATAAGGGAAACTGCTGTTTATGGCGGTTTCTCTTTTTTTTTGAAATATCGGAAAGTATAACTTCTGCTGCTCCGGCAGCAATAGTTTTTGGAATTTTGATATGAATAGGAAAAAGGTTATTAGACAGGAATATCGCTGGTTTCATTACAGGCTAGCCGTAGGATAATGGATAATATTCAAATAGATAAGAAGATGATAAGTTGTTTGAAAGCGCTTGTATGACTTGTATACATGGTTCAAGCAGCTAATTGAATACAGGACAGGGGGTTACATTCTCGCAGCCTATATCAAGCACAAAGCGGACTTGAGTACCGCAGCGTCCCGCATTTTCACAGGCCAACTAACATGCAAAGTGCTATTAATTCTAACAAAGGAGATGTTTGTAATGAAAAAGCCAAAACGCATCATCGGCCTTATCCTGGCCGCTCTGATGCTCATGCCCGTTCCCCTGAACAAGGCGCAGGCAGGTTCGGCTGACAGCAATCTGGAGAAAGCCGCGTTTTCCGTCAGAGGTTATGCCTCGGCTCAGTTGGCTGCCGCTGACTTTACCGTTTCATTCCACACAAACGGTGGCAATGCCGTACCGGAGCAAAGTGTTGCAGCCGGAGAACCGGCAAAAAAACCTGCTGGCCCTGTAAGAGAGGGGAAAGAATTTGCAGGCTGGTTCTCTAATGAAGATTTAACATCCGCCTATTATTTCAATGCACCTGTAATTGGAAGCCGGACCCTGTATGCAAAGTGGATATCTGCAACAGAATTCAAAAGCGCAGCGGAATTGGACAAGGTCTATGAGCTTCCGAACCCCTTCCGGTTTTATGACGGGACGATGGTGACCGATCCTTCACAGTGGCCGGAAAGACGGGCTGAGCTCGATGAGATGTATCAGACCTACTTTATGGGCAATATTCCTGATGCGCCGGAGGAATTAAGCGCCACGAGAAGCGGAAACAAGCTTAGCATTACAATGAAGGCTGGAGAAGTTACGCAGACAGTGGATGTTACCATTACGCTGCCTACGGCTGAACAAGCCGCTGCGGCAGGCGTTACCGCTCCTTATCCGCTCGTCATTGGCGATAGCGGCACTGCTTATACCAATGCAGGTTACGCTACAGCCTCCATACCGGCGTTTGCCAGCCAAAATGCGGCAAGAACAGGCATTTTGAATAATCTGTTCCCGTACGATGCCAAAACCAATGACTTTACCTACATTTCCGCTCAAAGCTGGGGTGTACGCCGCTTCATGGACGCACTTGAATATGTGGCGGACGGCAAAGTGCTTTTTCCGGAAATCAATTCCAAGCAGGTTATGACGATGGGACTTTCAATAGGCGGCAAGCTTTCGCTGGCTATGGCGGCTTTCGAGCCCCGTATCGCAATTGGCGGCTCCGATCAATCCGGTCAATTCGGCGCAGCAAGCATACGTCTCGGATATGACGGCAGAGTCTATCCATGGAGAATGGGCCAGTCCAATGAATCCATGCCGGCCGCAAGCCAGAGCAGCGGCTCATGGACTTCGCTGAATCTCCAAAAGATGGCCATTGTCGGTTCGACGAACGGCTATACGGATGGCAAAGGATTCGGAGGGGCCGGCACAGCCAAACAGTATCCTTGGGGACTGTCCGTTCCAAAGGACGGGATTACTTTCGAAGGAACAACCACTCCCGGTTATGATGACCTGTTCAAAGTGCCTGTAGACGCAAACTCGCTGGTTGCTCTGATGGCGCCGCGTCCGGTCATCGTAATGGGCGGTACGGAACACGGCTGGACGATTGCCGAAAGCCAGGCACAATCTGTCTTCGCCGCCAGAAAGGTATATGAATTTCTTGGCGCTGACCCGCGCCGCGCTCAGGTTACCCTTACCGTCCAGGGCCATACCATTACTTCGTATAACCGCAACGCCTTGCTGATGATGGGTCAGAAATATTTCCGCGGTATCGATAATCCGATCCTTGACCAGGACATCCGCTGGACTGAAGCGTCGTCCCTGGGGATTACATCTGCGACAAACACCGCATATGCGGATGCAAACGCATACACCACTCCGTATACGCCTTCTTATGATGCCATTCCCTGGGGGATTCCAGGCCACTATAATATCGATCTTGATGCCAGCAGATTCCTGCAGGGCTACGGCGCTTCGTTTACGGCGAGCACAACGGCGGATACCATTTCCATTTATGAACCGTTCGGAGCTTTAATCCGTACCGTTGCGGTTGCAGACGGAAAAGCGAAAATTACGCTTTCGCCCGGGGAAACGAAGGAATACGGTTCATACAAGCTCGTAGCCAAAGGCGCAGGCTTGAAGGACGGTGTTCAATACATCGAAGTGGCTACGAACAAAATAACATTCTTTGGCAGCAACAACATGTTCAAATATGCCAAGGTTATTTTCGATCCTTTGATCACCACGGTCAAAAACAACAATGATGTTGCCGCTGACAACGGCAGCAGCGTCAGATTCATTTTCGGCGCGAGAATAGACCCGACGAATGTCAAAGTGAAGGTAAACGGAAATGAGAAATTCAACGGCGAAGTGATCGACCGTTCGGGTTATACACAGGAAGGCCAGGAGCCGTATTGGTATTTCCCTGCACCAGGCTATTATTCGAACAATGCTGTCGCCGTTAACGATGTTTCATTGGCCAATTATCAAACGGCAGAATTCACCGGTGTGAGATTCCTTGATTTCTTCCCTGATCTCACGTTCAGCTTTAATTTCTTCAAAAAAGTAGGAGAACCGACAAGCAGCTATGATCAGCTTCCATCCTGGACAGTCGATAATTATCAAGCGATCGGCGTTTCCGGTGACAGAATCCTGCTTTCATGGCCTAAAGCCAATAATGCACAAAGCTATTCCGTTTTTGTTGACGGCAAGCACGTTGGAAGCACTGAGGATAATGTATTTCAGCTTAACGAATTGGCTTCCGGCACAAGCTATAATGTCAAAGTAGCTGCCGTTAATCAAACAGGCACCGCTGCAGAGAACCTTGCTGCTGACATTCGTACACTGGAAGGCTCCGCACCTGAGGGAGTTGTTCTGAACGGGACCGATGCCGTCAAAGCAGGCCAATCCTTCGACCTGACTTATGGCTTGAATGGGGTCGAAGCCGAGATTTTGGCTCAGGATATCACCATAGAATACGATGCGGACTTAATCGGGCTTGTATCTCCTCCGGTCTCGACGGACGATAAGAAATTCGTCGTCGTCGATTACGAGGATGAACCAGGAAAGCTTCGTATCCTTGGCATTCATCTTGGCGAGCTTCAGGCTGACCCGAACGGCGGACTGATTACATTATCCTTCAAAGCGAAATCGGATGCCACGGCCGGTATCGCCAATATCAAGGTTGCGAATGTGATCGCGGCCAACAAAGAAGGCGTTGAATCGACACTTGAGGGAACCACTCATAATGTACAAATCGACGTCATCAATAAAACGGCTCTGAACGAGCTTATTGACGAGGCGCAAGGCGCCCACGATCAAGCGGTAGAGGGCAAGCTTCCAGGACAATATCCTGCAGGCTCGAAAGCGGTTCTGCAAGCGGCAATTGATCTGGCCCAGGGCGTGGCAGCCAATGAGGATGCTTCACAAACCGAGGTGGAGCAGGCTGCGTCCGCATTGAACGAGGCTCTGCAGACATTCAAAGCATCGGTTATTGAGAAAATTCCAGGCGACAACAACAACGATAACAAAATAAGTATTGGCGACCTGGCGATCATGGCGGCTGCTTACGGCAAAACGTCGGCGGATGCAGACTGGGATTCGGTGAAGAACTATGATAGGAATGCGGATGGAGCGATCGATATTCTGGATTTGGTTACATTGGCAAGAGAAATTCTTAACTGGTGATGATAGAGCAGATTTTAACTCATCAGGGGATAACAGCTTTTATGAATGCGAAGGATTTAAGGAGCAGATGAAATGGCCGGGATGACTACAGTTTAAGCAATAAGGACCTCGGAAATGTTATTGGAGTGATCAGGGCTTGCTGCCCGTCGGCTCCACCAAGAAAACCCAGACTATATGCGTCTGGGTTTTCTTGCATTTTGTAGACGACAGGTTAAATCAAATTGAGCGGACTCAAATATGATGAGCAGCAGTCGGCAGGAATTAGGCCATATCCACGCTAAAATCCAAGACTTTTGGTTGACAAATGATTGATTTTACTGGAAGGTCAGATTAATGATATCCTATTTTCCAAAACAACGCGGAGGTATTTTATGAATAGCTTCAACCATATCAATTACCCCGTGCAGGCGGCAGGCGGCCATCGACTTCATTCAGGGGGAATTATTGCGAGCAGGAGGGGACCGGGATGAGAGTGACGGCAGTGCGCGTCCATACGGAAGGAAGCCGCGGGCGATATGCTGAAGTGCTGGGGCATATATCGTCCGGAAAGCTGGACAGGCTGCAGCGTTTCCGTCATAACAAAGATTTTAATTTAGGACTGATGGCGGAGCTGCTCATACGCACCATGATTGGCGAGGAGCTCGGGCTAGCCAATTCGGCATTGCGGATCGAGCCTGACAACAACGGGAAACCGCAGCTCGAAGGGATTGCAGACTTTCATTTCAACGTTGCGCATTCAGGCGAGTGGGTGGCCTGCATCACGGACCGGCAGCCAGTCGGCATTGATGTAGAACAGATCAAAGAGGTTGAGGCCGGCATTGCAAGGCGATTTTTCACGGAGCAGGAAGCGGCGGATCTCGATAGATTGACAGGCGTCGAGCGCATGAGGGCTTTCTATCGGCTGTGGACGCTGAAGGAAAGTTATATGAAGGCCGATGGGCGGGGGATGCGGCTTGGACTTGATACGTTCAGCTTCTCTATTGACGATAGCGTCGGGAGCCCCGGAATTAAGCTGAACACAGAGCTTTTGCTGCAGCATTGCAGTTTTCGGCTGTACGATTGCTGCCCAGGATATGAGCTTGCGGTATGCGCCATGCATGATTCGTTCCCTGATGAAGCGTCGGTGTGGGACGAGGAAGAGCTTCTCCGGCGATTCGAATCCATCCGTTCACCTTATAATTTCCTGCAGGCAGGGAAAAGGCGATGGGAGGGAGAGCATCTATGAGCAATCCGTTTGAAAACATGGATGGGGCTTACCTCGTTTTGATCAATGGGGAAGGGCAGTATTCGTTATGGCCGGCTTTCGTGGAGACGCCGAAGGGCTGGTCCGCCGTTTACGGACAAGAAAGCCGCCAGTCCTGCGTGGACTATATCAATTCGAAGTGGACGGATATGCGGCCGGCAAGCCTGCACGCTTTGCCGACTCTGGGCTGAAGAGCGCGGCGGTCCGGATCCGGCATACTGTATTTAGGAAGAGTATCCGAAGCATCCGCTGGAATCTTATGACTTTAATGAGAACATTCATGCTCCATGTACCGCTGTCCTGTTAAATAAAATCAAATTTGTTAGCCTCCACCTAGCGGGAGGTTTTTTGTTGGCGTTTAATGAAGCCGCCAATCAGATTCATCCAAGGATTCGTGCATGCAGTATCCGTTTGTCGCTTAGTCCAGCACCGGCTTTGCAATGGCGCCTTTCAGCGCTGCTTCTTGACAAACAGGATGGGATTTCATGTATCGGCGTTGAACACATCCATTAGAAACGGATAAACAGGGGGACTGCAGCATGATAATCATGATGCAGTCCCCTTGCTGGCTTTATTTATGGTTCTGCCATCCACCGGTCTCCGCCCGGATGGGGACAGCGCTTTTCCGCAAACTTGGCGGAGACGCGGACAATACAGCCGCACAGCATGCAGGTTGTGCCATCCAGCAGCTTGGCGCATTCGTGGCAGGCGCCGAGTCTCCGCTCGTACAGCTCATCGGGCACACAGCTGCCGTGCTTGACCAGATTGGACGACAAGATCCGGTTGATTTGCTCTTCCGTCACCTTGTAATGATCGGAGCAGCCTTTGCAGGAAGAGGTATGATTCATAGCACTCATGGAGATGGCTTCCTATTCCGCAGCAATTTCAAGCAAGACAACTGACATCGGCGCAAGCTTCGCCTTGATTGTGGAGCCTTCTCTGGTGAAGGACTCGAATGGAGCTGGCTTCACATTGTCGGGCTGATCAAACGTATTATGGGCATCGATGACATCGGCAGACAGCCCTGTGCCTGTGATGGAGAGCGTTTTGTTTTCCAATCCCCGAAGCTCAATCTCAACTTCTGCTCCGTCCTGATGGCTTATATTGCATAAGCTGACATGAATGCGGCCTTGCCCATCTTCAGTGGCGGAAGCGGAGATCTGCGGTATGCTGCCGCTTTCTCCTTCATAGTCCTGCGATATGCTGTGTGTATGCAGACGGGCCGCATCCTGATGAACCTTGAACAGGTCGAACAAATGATAGGTCGGCGTCAGAAGCATTTTCTCCCCCTCCGTCAAGATCACGGACTGCAGCACATTCACAATTTGGGCAAGGTTCGCCATCTGCACTCTGTCGCAGTGCTGCTGGAAGATATGAAGGGTGATCCCGGCTACGAGCGCATCGCGAATCGTATTCTGCTGGTACAGGAAGCCCGGATTGGTGCCAGGCTCTACGTCGAACCAGGTCCCCCACTCGTCCACAATCAATCCGACCCGCTTGCCGGGGTCATACTGGTCCATAATGGCGGAGTGCTTCGTGATCAACTCCTCCATATAAAGCGCTTTCTTCATGGTTAGATGCCACTCGTTTTCCGGGAAGCCGGTCGCTGCTCCTTTTCCATCCCAGAAGCTGCCGGGAACCGTATAATAATGAAGACTGATCGCATCCATCTTCGTATGGGCTTCCTTCATCAGCGTTTCCATCCAGCGGTAATCTGCACCGTTAGGGCCGCAGGCGATTTTGTATATCCGGTTGTCTTCGTAATTGCGGACATACGTCTGGTATTGCCGATAGAGATCGGCGTAATATTCAGGACGCATATTGCCGCCGCAGCCCCAGTTTTCGTTGCCCACGCCAAAATATTTGATGTGCCACGGCTTCTCCCGGCCGTTCTGCTTGCGCAGGTCCGCCATTGGGGACACGCCGCCCGAGGTCATATATTCCACCCACTCCGACATTTCCTGGACCGTCCCGCTGCCGACGTTGCCGGATATGTAGGGCTCGCATTCCAGCATTTCACACAGCATCAGAAATTCATGGGTACCGAAGTGGTTATTCTCAATGACGCCGCCCCAATGCGTATTGATCATCCGCTTGCGGGATTCTCTTGGACCGATGCCGTCCTTCCAGTGATACTCGTCGGCGAAGCAGCCTCCCGGCCAGCGCAGTACAGGAATGTTAAGCTTCTTGAGCGAAGCAACAACATCATTACGGATACCATTCGTATTCGGAATGGGAGAATCCTCGCCAACCCAGATTCCTTCATAAATACATCTACCCAAATGCTCGGAGAAATGACCGTATAGATTGCGGTTGACTGTGCCCTCTTTTAAATCCGTATTCACAATGACTTTGTTGGTTACTGTTTTCAGATCTGCCACTGCCAGCTTCATCTCCTTGAATTAATATTATTATTAATTAATATAATGATTATATTAATTAATATCATAATAGGAGTTTTTGGAGTTATTTGCAACTTTTTCTGCTTGGTGAAGAGGCGGATTAAAAGACGGGTAACTTTGTTACATGCTTTTTACAAGTTGGAGAAGCTTTATTCATATCGAACTTATAGGATAAGAGAGGGATAGACCCGGTTAAGGAGAGAAAGATCGTCAGGACAGCGTGAACGATGATGGGGGAGATCATCTTTCGAGAGGATGGGCTTCTATGCTAAAGGATGAACAGACAGCGAAGGATGGAACAATGGACGATGCTTTCAGCGCTTTATATCAAAAGCACTACAAGCAAGTTTATTATTCTGCCTATTCGATTATAAGAGACCACTTTCTGGCTCAGGATGTGGCACAGGAAACCTTCATGAAGATTTTCCGCCGTTTCCATACGTTGAAGGATAAAGAAAAGAAGGAAGCCTGGCTAAACGCCATTTCCAGAAATACAGCTATCGACTTTTACCGGAAAAGACTTAGAAGACAGGAAATATGGAACGATAACATCGAATTCATCACTGGAGCTGCCGAAGAAGGAATGGAACATCAACTAGAAATGAAGACTGTCCACGAGCTGCTCTTGTCATTGGAACCGGAGCATCGGCAGTCTCTTTTGCTTATATATGAGTATGGAATGTCCTATGAACAGCTTGCCCGTTTTCAGAATACCTCTGTTAGTGCAGTGAAGTCACAGCTACACCGCTCAAAAAAGAAACTGCAGTCCATGGCACGGGAAATGGAACAGTCATGCTGACGCTATTTTGGAGAGATGGTTAAAAGAGATGTTAGCCAATCTGCAAGCAGACAATGATAGGATCGAATCCACTTCAGTCTCATCCCCGGAACTTGGAGCGGGAGAGGTTTTTTGAGCCAATATGAGACCGGGCTAGGCGGGGATGTTTCAGCCGTTTGGCCGGATGGAGGCAGCCGGGCCGCCTGGATCAATAATTATCAGATTGCTTACATTGGGGCGGATGGCGCTCTGGAATAGACCGCGTACTGGATGGGCAAGGATCTTCGATTTAAGCGGGCAAGCTGCAGGGAAATAATATTTTGAACGAAACGTCGGGTTATCTGGGTGTTGTTCCCTCCTGGACGGCATGGAATCCAGAAAACAGCAGGCTTGTGATTGATGGACAGAAGCCGTATGTACGAGAGATAGGGAGCCTTTTATTATATAATTTCAATGAAATGCGTTGAGCAGGCGATCAAGGTGCAGATGATAATAATCAGAAGGTCAACGATTATATGGAGGTATTAAAAAGTATAGTAGATATATCATCTATAATTAAATGTAAATGAATTCACTACTTTTAATTGTATAGGGCGGAACGTATACTATAAGAGGTTTATTGAAAAGTTCTGGTGAAAGACCAAATAGGAGGAGGCCAGTAGAATGGCGAAAGTAGTGGTTACCGGCGGAAGCGGGATGCTGGGCAAATGGGTGGTCAGGCATTTTGTCGAACAGGGCTATGACGTAATAAACGCGGATGTAAAGCATCCTGAGGAACCGCTTTGTCCGACGCTTCTCATAGATCTGAACAACCTTGGCGAAACATACGGCGTACTGGCGGGAGCGGATGCCGTTGTGCATCTTGCGGCTATTCCGGCTGCGCATATCAAGCCAAGCGAAGTGACCTTCAACAACAATGTCATGTCTACGTATAATATTTTGGAAGCGGCTGCAGGACTCGGTATCAAGAAGGCGGTTATCGCTTCCAGCGAGTCTTCCTACGGCATCGTGTTTGCGGTTAACCGCTTTGGTCCTCAGTATGTGCCGGTCGATGAAGAGCATCCGCAGCTGCCTCAGGACAGCTACGGCCTGTCCAAGGTAGTGAATGAGCAGACAGCGGACATGTTCCACCGCCGCACCGGCATGCAGGTCGTATCGATGCGGATCGGCAACGTTATTGCGCCGGATGCATACAAGGGGTTCCCGCGTTTCATTCATAATCCGGAGATGCGTGACCGGATTCTGTGGAGCTATGTGGATACCCGCGATGTTGCCGAAGCATGCCGTCTGGCGATAGAAACGGACGGGCTCGGATCGGTCGCCCTCAATCTGGCCGCCGACGATACGAGCATGGCGGTGACGAGCCGCGACCTGATGGCTGCGCGTTTTCCCGAGGTGAACGATTTCCGCCAGCCGCTTGCCGGCTACGAATCGCTGCTGAGCAACGAGAAAGCGAAGCGGCTGCTCGGCTGGCAGCCCAAGCATGTCTGGCGCGATTATGTAAAAGAAGAGTAGGAAATTTACAGGGAAGATTGCGTAAAAAACGCAGTGTAAGCGGTAAATATGAACGCCTCTTGATTCGGCTATGCCGGGTTGAGAGGCGTTTTTGCGCTGAACATGATATGAAGGGCAGCAACGGCAAAGTGTATCAGATTGCCGCCAAGCTCTTGATATCAGGATGTGAAATATTTTAACCGCGTCTTCAAGAAAGGGTTCTCTCTTACGCCCGAGGAATCTGCGAACTGTGCAGGCAGACTGATCGTCTGGGCCGTGAATAACGTCTTTGTTTCGTTTCTCCTATAATCATAAACCTTATACGTGTTCCGCTTATTTAGACTGTTTTTTTCCTGCAAACGGTATGAGAAGAGCTCGTCCCAATACTTGGGCCGAATTCTTGATAGCACCTGGAGAAGGACAAACAGCAGGATTTGCGCTATAAAGATAACGGATCGTGATTAATTGCCGCCAAAGCTTTATTCCCCCTTCTGCGTTAGGGTATAATGGAACAAAATGGAGAAAAGGGAGGCGGACTATGAACAGGCTTTCTTCTATCATGGGGGTTATCATCATCCTGCTAACCTTTGTGCTCGGCTCGGATTTCAGCTTCACCAAGGTTAAAGCCGCTTCGGACCTGTCCACGCTTGGGGAGCTTAAAGACCATGTGAAGCAGCAGCTGCTGCTGCAGAAAACCGAGATGAATATTGATTATTCAGGGAATAAAGATGAGCTCTCGGCTCATATTGCGAGCCTGCTCAAGGAAGCCTTCGAAGCGGATGATTATACGGCGTATATCGTGGATTCTTATCTGTATGCGGTTCATACATGGGCTGGAAACGCCAATATCAAGCTGACGGTCAAGTACCGGGAGACCCCGGAGCAGAAGCTTATCGTGCAGGAGAAGGTCCGTGATCTGCTGCCTGACATTATACAACCATCAATGTCCCAGAGGGAAAAGGTAAAGGCGATCCACGACTGGATCGTGCTGCATCTGGCGTATGACGAATCCCTGCAGCGTTATACGGCCTATGAAGCGCTTGAATACGGGCAGGCGGTATGTCAGGGCTATGCGCTGCTTCTATATCGAATGCTGTCCTCAGCAGGTATCGAATCCCGTATGATTGAGGGCAAAGTCGGGGAAATCAGCCATGTCTGGAACTTGGTCAATATCGATTCCGACTGGTATCATCTGGATGCAACATGGGATGATCCCACACCGGACCAGGCAGGGGTAGTCAGCTACAATTATTTTCTGAAAACCGACACCCAGATGAGGATCGACCACCAATGGGTCAAACGTTATCCTGCTGCTGTCACCAATGATTCAGCCGCTGCTGCTTCCAACATCTCTTAGCCTGCCGCCTTCTGGGCAAGGATACTCCCTAAACCAAAAGCAAATACTATTCCGATCAAATAATCTTCAGCTTAATAATCGAAAATGATATCTCTCATCGTTACGGATGACCCCGATTCGGGTGAATCGCTGGTTAAGACGGCACCGCGGGTTAACCCGGAGGCTGTGGCATCCAACTGATCCGGGCTCAGATCATCCATGAATGGATGATCGCTCAGGCCTGCTGACAAAGGATCCTGAGGAGGAGCATGGTCGAAAACCTCTCCTATGGGCCGATCCAGCCACAGCTGTGTCTGCTGCTCATGCCGCTCGGTTAATTTCATGATCTGGATGTCGGGCTGAACGGTTTCATTCGTAAGGATAAGCGAGGCCGTTTTCTGGGCAATCATCCACGCCTCCTTTCGTTTGACCAGCTGAATGCTGACTTTACCAAGTGCCAGCCCATTACAGCCAGGCTGCAAAATCGTTACCCCGTTTACCTCATCGGTCAGCAGCTGGTGCTGATGGCCGGTGAGCAGCACATCCACTCCCTCCAGCTCGGTGCACATCGCATACGCCTGATTCTCGCCGCTTAAAGCTTCGACGGCTTCTCCAGTATCCGGATCCCGCTCAAGACCGCCATGATAGGAAATGATCATGACGTCCGGCTTCTCCACATTCCGTATCAGCTCCACCCATTTCTTCGCTGCGCTCAGCGCATCGATGAAGGTTAACCCGCGAATAAATTCGGGAATTTCCCATTGAGGAATGAAATGTGTCGTAAGACCAAGAATCGCTACTTTGGCTTCATGACGGATTTGTCTGATGAGATAAGGCTGGCCGAATGCGGGCTGCCTGGTTCGGGAATCGATGATATTGGCAGACAGCCACGGGAAAGCCGAGTCATGGACAGCCTGCCGGAGGATTTCCAGGCCATAGTTGAAATCGTGATTCCCGAGCACCGCAGCATTGTAGCCCAGATGATTAAGGGTCATAATGGCAGGATGAATGCCCGACCGGTTATATTTGACAAAGTGGTGCATCAACGGCGTTCCCTGCAGCAGATCGCCATTATCGACCAGAAGCAGCTGCGGATCCCGCTCACGCTCCTGCCGGATCATAGCAGCCAGCTTCGCCAGTCCCAGATGCTTGATTTGCCGGCTTTGGTAGTCCGTGGGGTAGATATGGCCATGAATGTCGCTTGTGCAAAGTAAAGTGAACGACTGAGTATCCGTATGCGCCATTTTTTGTAGGGGCTCCTTTTTCAATTTTGCTTTTCAAAAAGCGCAGCAGTATGAGTACGGGTCTGTACTAGGTTTGCATAATACGAAGAAATTATGAGCCGCTTTACGAAAAAAAATGTGACGTAATTTGGCCAAATAAAAACAAGGCGGGCACAATCCGGTTAATTCGGATAATCCCGCCTTGTTTTCATGTTTATAGAGCATAAAAGAAGAAACTTGCCGTGTCACCAAAGGGAGGGAAGTTTCTTCTTGAAGTCACAGAATCAAAATAGAAATTCAAGCTGCTCCACGGCTCCGCCGGCAGCAGAGCGAGTCTGGCGCAATTTCTGCTCGGGAGGCATGGAATCCGCTTGTAAATCCCTGCGGTGCTGCGGTCGACCGGATAAGCCGTATTGCTCGAGCAGCTTATGCACCATCTCCATCAGTTGATCCGCATAAGCGCGGTTGGCGTATGCGCCCGGAAACAGATTGCGGTAAGCGGGCAGAAGCTGGGGGAAATGGAGCTCCAGCATATGCAGATACCATGCTTTCACGTCAGGGGACAGACGCAGCAGGGAGGCGTGCGCGAATGCGGTGCCGCGGTCCCGGGCAGCAGCAATCAGCTGCTCAAGATCCCTGCCGGAGTCGGTCAGACATGGGAGAATCGGAGCTATGAAAATTCCGGCCCGAATGTCCCGCTTCATAAGAGCTTCGACGGTTTCCAGCCGTTTGGCCGGAAAAGGGGTTGCGGGCTCCATCTTGCGTGTAACATCGGCGCTCAGCGTGTTGATGCTGATGTTAATGGACGAGATGCGCATCTCTGACAGTAGGTCGAGGTCGCGCAAAATGAGCGGCGAGCGCGTAGTAATCGAGGTGAGAATCCGGTACTTGGCCAGCACCTTAAGGATTTCCCTTGTTATCATCGCCTTGCCTTCAATAGGCTGATAAGGGTCGGTTGCCGTACCAATTGCAATCAGACCGATCTGATCTGCAACTGCATCGAGATCTCCGCCGAATTTTTTTGCTTTTTTGGCCAACTGGGCTTCAAGCGCTTCTGCCGCGTTTTGCTTGATCGTGATCCGGTTTTGAAATTCATCGTCGGCTTCCCGGCCGATAAAGCTCTGAAACGCACGCGCATAGCAGAAGCTGCAGCCATGGGTGCAGCCGCGGTACGGATTAATGGACCACTCGAACGGCATTGATTTGGCAGTGACTTTATTCAGCGTTTGCTTCGCCACCGCGTATTCATATATTTTTTTTGCCAATTTTCATGTACCTCTTTCTTGGATTGGGAACGGATTCCTCCATGCTGCATAATTAGCTGGTGCCAGAACATTAACCGGAACATATGTTTGATAGGACAACTATACCAAACGTACGTTCTCATGTAAACAGGAAGATAAATCCGGCATTATTCATGGAGCGGCTTGGATTCATGCATGCAAAAAAGGACAGCCCCTACGAAGCAGCAGCTCGCTTGGGGTCTGTCCTTTTTTTTTCGGCTATTGGTGTAGAACCTGACTGGATGCCCAGTAATCAAGGAATGAAGAGATTGCCGAGCGATTAAATGAAGCAGCAGAGGCTGCATCCTGCATATCCGGTATAAACTTAATCGCGGTTTCGTGAGGTCATTTGCTGCCAGACGGAGCCGGCGGCTTCTTCACCGCGCTCGATCCGCTCAAGCGCAATCCGCGCCTGCAGGCTGACTTCAAACTCGGAATCCGCAGCAGCCTCACGCAGCGCCTCGACGGCTGTCTCGTCTCCGGCCTCGTAGAGAAACCGGGCCGCGCGCCAGCGGACCAGCTTGTTGCGGTCCAGCAAGGCCTCGATCATCGGACCGGTGGCCGAAGGATCGCCCAGATCCGAGAGCGTATCGCCGGCGGTGCGCCGTACGGAAGCGGAGGAGTCGCGCAGCGCCTGAAACAACAGCGGCAGCGCCTCCGGCACGCGCAGATCGCCCAGATAAACGACGGCCAATCTGCGGATGGAGACGTTGTCGTCGGCAATTGCCTTGGCGAGCAGCGGCAGCATCGCCGGCTCCGGCGAAGTGCGCGCGAGCGCCTCGTAGCGTACGCTCCAGTCCGGCGAAGCGAGCCGCTCGGCAAGCTCGGCCGCCGACAGCGGGGCGGGCCGCATCGGAGCCGCCGCCGCTTGGGCATCGCCGCCGCTTTGAGCGGCAGCGGCAGCGGCGGCCACAAGCTCGTCAAGCCGCTCCTGCGGGTAGGCGGCTTCGAGCTCCTTCACGAGCTCCGCGGCAATCTCCTCGGGCTCACCGTAGCGGATCCCGAGCTCCTCCAGTTTGCGCTCGCGAATGAGGGAAGCGGCAGCCGCAGCGGTTACCGCTTCTGTAAATGCCGCAGGCAGGGCGGCCTTGATCTCGCGGTCCCCCATACGGACGCGCACCTGCATCGGGATGCCGCGGTACATTTGCACTGATGCGTGAGCTTCGCCATAATGCTCCTGCGATATCCCGCCGCCGGCTTCCTGCACGTCTTCGCCGCTTTGCAGCAGAGCCCGCGCCTCTGCCAGAATTCGCTCCCAGTCGGCACCCGGCTTGCGGTCCAGGGCAATGAAATCCGCGGTGCGGAACAATCCGCGCACTCCGTCTATGTCCAGCAGCCCGCGCAGCTGCTCCGGCGCGCCGCCTGCATTTTCTTTCTTATAGCTGAGCCGTTGTCCCTGCGGAAGCTTCTCGTCAACGTTGAGCTTCATGGAATTGGGGCTTGGCGTCGGTTCAATGGATAATAGCTTCATGACAATGCCTCCATTTCGGATTGATTCATTCCCTTACAAGTTTAAACCATTACCGATTCCATCACAAACGTCTCCAGGCGGTACGATGCCAATGGCATATCATTTATCGTCTGAAAATTGCCATTAAGTTTTATGCAAAACTATCAGGATATAGTATATTATTTAGTAGGAATGACACTGGGCAGAAGCAAAATCTGTTACGAAACAAGGGCAGGAGCAGATAATGATGTCGATTTATTCAGGGCGGAGCATACGCTTTAAAATATTCATCGGTTACCTTGTAGTAGTCTTATGTTTGGCATTATCCGTTTTCCTCGTCTCGACCCGTATCTCATCGCTGCAGAACGAAATTGATTTTATTTCTGATCACGATATCGAAGTTCACAATCTGACCAATGAAATCGAGAAGAAATTTCTTAATATGGAAACCGCGCAGCGCGGCTATATCATTACAGGCGATACCAATTATCTTGCCCCTTATAATGAAGCGATAGACAGCTGGAAAGATGATTATACCCGGCTTTATGCTCTTCTGACCGATAATGCCAGCCAGCAGGAAAGACTAGTGAAGCTGAAAGTGACGCTTCAGCATTGGATCGATATTGCCGGAGCTCCGACGATCGACATGAAGAGAGAGAATAAAACAGCTGAAATTTTTGAATTTTTCAAGACGGATCCGGGCAAGGCGGATATGGATTCGATCCGTTCCCAGTTTGAGGATTTCCGCGCAACGGAGAAAGTGCTGACAAGCGACCGCGCGGAGCGGCTGAAAGAGCAGAATAATATTTTGAAAATCGGGATGTACAGCCTGTTGATCATCGTCGCCTTGATCTCGGTCGCGGCAGCCATGATTATTTCGCGTGCGATCGTGAACACGATCAAGGAAGTGACCCGGTCAATCGGCGAAATCGCCTCTTCCGGCGGCGACCTGACCCGGAGAATTGAAATCAAGACCAGGGATGAAATCCGCGATCTTGCCATTGCTACCAATAACCTGCTGGAGTCGCAGGAGCAGCAGAACTGGAAGCAGATGAAGCTGACCGAGGTGGTCAGCATGTATCAGGGGGTAGGAGATCTCGATTTGCTGGCCCGGCTTTTTATTGCCAAAATAACGCCTCTCCTGGATGCCTCTTACGGTGTGTTTTATATCCATAGCGGTCAGGGCGAGCATTTCAGGCTTGTCAACAAAGCCTCTTATGCCGCGTCAGGCGCCGAGGTTGGAGCAAGGAGCTTTCGGCTTGGTGAAGGCCTTGTGGGACAAGCCGCAAGAGATAAAAGAATTATTCAACTGGACCGGGTACCCGGCGATTATATCCAGATCAGCTCGGGGCTGGGACAAACCGCTGCAAGCCAGATTCTGATCGCTCCTGTGGAGTTCGAGGGAGAAGTCGTGGCCGTTGTTGAATTGGCGACGCTCGGGGCCTTCAATGACCTGCAGCTAAAGCTCCTCAGTACAGTTCTGGAGACCTTCGGGACGACGATTAACAGCGTTGAAAGCCGGATGGAGGTTGAGCGGCTTCTGAAGGATTCCCAAACGATGACCGAGGAGCTGCAGGTGCAATCGGAAGAAATGCAGACGCAGCAGGAAGAACTGCGCGTTGCCAACGAGCATCTGGAGGAACAGAACCGTTTTGCCGAGGAGAAATCCAACGAGCTTGAGAAAACGCGCATTGTGCTTGAGGAGCATGCGGGCAAGCTTGAGCAAAGCTCCATCTATAAATCGCAGTTTCTGGCCAATATGTCGCATGAGCTGCGCACCCCGCTTAACAGCATGCTGATCCTGTCGCAGATGCTGGGTGAGAACCGCAATGGCACGCATACCCCTGAGGAGCAGGAATATGCCCGCATTATACATTCGGCAGGCCAGGATCTCCTGACGCTGATTAACGATATACTGGATTTGTCCAAGGTCGAGTCAGGCAAAATGGACATTGTCATAGAGCCCATGAATATGACGGAGCTTCCCTCCATGCTGGAGCAGCAATTCTCCAAAGTGGCGGAGCAGAAAGGGCTTGATTTTGTTATCGAATGGGGGCCAGATGTTCCCGAGCTGTTCTATACCGATACACAGCGGCTGCTGCAAATTATCAAGAACCTGCTGTCCAACGGCTTCAAATTTACGGAGAAGGGCTCGGTTATGTTCAAAGTCAGCAGGCTTGACGCCGAGGAAATGGGCAGATTGCTTGGGGTGGACAAGAGCAGGGCGGAATATGGGCTGTCAATTTCCGTTACGGATACGGGAATCGGAATCGCCCCGGACAAGCTTACTCTCATCTTCGATGCTTTCCAGCAGGCGGACGGCACCACGAGCAGGCATTACGGCGGAACGGGTCTGGGCTTGTCCATCAGCCGCGAATTTGCCAAATTGATCGGCGGGGAAATAAGGGTCGAAAGCGAAGAAGGCGCAGGAAGCACCTTCACTTTGATTGTGCCTTCCAAGGAACAGGAGATTGTGGAGCTGCTTGCCGCTCAGGCGGAATTTATGGCTGCGGAAGAGAAGCAGGCTTCTGGCGGTGGCTCTGTGGAACAAGCGGCTGCCGTTCATATGGAAACTTCCGGTTTCAAGAAGAAGAAGATCCTTGTGGTCGACGATGATATCCGGAACGTATTCGCGCTGACGACTGCTTTGGAGAATGAAGGAATGAACGTGCTGTCGGCTCAGGATGGGCAGGAATGCCTGAGTATTTTGCAGACGGAGACGGATATTGATATGGTGCTGATGGATATCATGATGCCGGTAATGGACGGATACGATACGATGAGGGCAATTCGGAGAATTCCGCGCCTGGAGCAGCTGCCGATTATAGCGGTTACGGCCAAAGCAATGAAGCAGGACCGCGAGAAGTGCCTGGAGGCGGGAGCGTCGGACTATATCAGCAAGCCGCTTGACATGAATCAGCTGTTCTCCTTGATGCAGGTATGGCTGAGAAAAAGATCGTAGTTAAAGCTTGAAAATAGATATGGCGGAGACTGGCGCGGTTTATGAATCTTCAAAAACGGGCGCAGAAGTGAAGCTCACATGGGAATAATACGTCTTCATGTGTTATAATGGCGTGATGAACTAGATTTTGGAGTGAAGGACGGGATCACACACAATGATTAGTACAAGCGGCATTACGCTTCGCTACGGCAAGCGGGCGCTATTCGAAGATGTGAATATTAAATTCACGCCGGGCAACTGTTATGGATTGATCGGCGCCAACGGAGCGGGCAAATCGACGTTTCTGAAGATATTGTCCGGCGAGGTTGAGCAATCGAGCGGCGAAGTTCATATTACTCCGGGAGAGCGCCTGGCGGTCCTGAAGCAAAACCATTACGAGTACGATGAGTTTCGTGTACTTGAGACGGTCATCATGGGCTACAAGAAGCTGTTCGAGGTAATGAAAGAGAAAGACGCCATCTACTCCAAAACGGAATTTACCGATGAAGACGGGATGCGCGCCGGCGAGCTGGAAGCGGAATTCGCCGATATGAACGGCTGGGAAGCGGAGTCCGAAGCGGCCAGCATGCTGAACGGTCTGGGCATTCCGCCGGAGCTGCATGACAAGACGATGGCAGAAATCTCCGGCAACGAGAAGGTACGGGTCCTGCTCGCGCAAGCTTTGTTCGGAACGCCGAACATTCTGCTGCTCGATGAGCCTACCAACTACCTCGATATGGAATCGATCCACTGGCTTGAAGATTTCCTGGGCAATTATGAGGGCACCGTCATTGTCGTTTCTCATGACCGGCATTTCCTTAATCAGGTATGTACGCATATTGCGGACATTGATTTCGGCAAAATCCAGCTGTACGTGGGCAACTACGATTTCTGGTACGAGTCCAGCCAGCTTGCTCTCTCCCTGATGAGGGATTCGAACAAGAAGAAGGAAGACAAGATCAAGGAGCTGCAGGCGTTCATTCAACGCTTCAGCGCCAACAAATCCAAGTCGAAGCAGGCAACTTCACGTAAGAAGCTGCTCGACAAAATTTCACTTGACGACATTCGTCCGTCGAACCGCAAATATCCGTTTATCAACTTCAAGCCGGAGCGCGAAGCGGGCAAACAGCTTCTGCTGACCGAAGGGCTGACGAAGGCAGTAGACGGAGTTACGCTGATCGACAACTGGACGCTGGCCGTCAACAAAGGCGATAAGATCGCTCTAGTTGGTCCGAATACGCTGCCTAAGACGGTGCTGTTCCAGGTGCTGACCGGCGAGCTCGAGCCGGACTCCGGAAATTATCAATGGGGCGTCACCACGACACAGGCTTATTTTCCGAAGGACAATGCGGCCTATTTTGATGGCGTGGAGATGAACCTTGTCGACTGGCTCCGCCAATATTCCAAGGATCAGGATGAGAGCTTTATCCGCGGCTTCCTGGGCCGGATGCTGTTCTCGGGGGACGAAGCGCTTAAGAAGGCAAGCGTATTGTCCGGGGGTGAGAAAGTCCGCTGCATGCTCTCCAAGATGATGCTTTCGGGCTCGAACGTACTGCTGATGGACGAACCGACCAACCATTTGGATCTCGAATCCATTACCGCGCTGAATAATGGTCTCATTGATTTTGACGGTACATTGATCTTCACCTCGCATGACCATCAGTTCGTCCAAACGATCGCGAACCGGATTATCGAAATTACGCCAAACGGCGTAATTGACAGGATTATGTCCTATGATGAATACCTGGAAAACGATGAAGTCAAGGCGCTTCGCGAGCGGATGTATCCGCCCGAGTAAGATCTATCCTTGAGCAGCATAATGGTCTGGCCTTGAATGATCAGGCCGGCAGCAGAGTGGTTGAGTTTCCTCTTATGAGGAGGCTCAGCCGCTTTTCTTGTTGATCCGGTAATAAGTAAGTGCTCTCAACCTCCCTTGGCAATCGATTGGATCGGTTGCTGAAGCAAGCGAAGGAAGGGGATGGCGAATAGAACAGGTGGATAAGAACCGTTCGCTCATCGTGCTGCTTATCATCCGCACAGACATAGCTTGAAGGATACTCATGTGTTAATATAAAAGAATTATAGGAGAATTTTGACGAAACGAGGGAGAAGATAGCTATGTCTTTTTTCGATAAAATGAAGCAGGGCGCAAGCGACGCGGCCAGGAAGGCGCAGCAGACCGTAGAAATCACAAAGCTCAAATCGCAAATATCCGGCAAAGAGAAAGAAAAGGATAAATTATTTTATCTCATTGGAACAGCTATACATGCCTCTCACCAGGAGGGGAATATTGCGCAATCCGAAGAGGAGGTTGTAAGCCACTGTCTGAAAGTGGATGGCCTGAATCAGGAGATTCAGTTTCTGGAAGAGCGCATCAAGAATATCCGGTTTGAGAAAACCTGCCCGACCTGCAGCATTGTTGTTCCATTGGATACGAGATTTTGCCCCGGATGCGGGACGCCTTTTCCTGAGGAGCCAAGACCTGAGAACACGATTGGCGAGATCCGTGTCATCTGCAATCATTGTCTGACGGAGAATGATCTTAGCAGCAAGCACTGCCTGTCTTGCGGAAATAAGCTCTCGGGCGGTGAACCGGAGCGGCTCGAGGAAGAACCGGGATATTAAACACAGCGCACTGTTCTAATTTCATGCGATGGCAGCCTTCGAGGAAGGCTGTTTTTATTTTGTCCTCTATAAGTATGATTTGAAGAATTAACGTTACTGGGAAGCTGTGGCGGAATGGCATAAACGATATTATTGTTTTGTGAATACCCTAGGAGTTGATGCTCTCCCCGACATCCAGAGGCGGGGTTCTTTTGTCGTTGTGCAGCATAAGTTTCATTTTCTTCCGGAACGGATATGCTAGAATGCAGCAGGCGGAAACGCCAATTTGAGCCGGCGCAAACAAGTTGTGCCGCGGCATAAATGTAAGGTCTTTGCCAACACTGTTTCTCTAGACCCACACGATATTGGTTTAGTATGATAACGACATCAGAAAAAATGGCACGAGCGTAAGTTACATAAACAGAAAGAGGTGCCTGGCATTGAATCAGTATCAGGAGATAAGACAGGGCGAGAAGGGAGCCTTGGTGAGTATCGGGGCGTATATCGTGCTGTCGGGCTGCAAGCTCGTGGCCGGGTACGGGTTTGACTCCTCGGCGCTTGTTGCCGACGGTTTCAATAACCTGACGGATATTGTCGCCTCGACCGCGGTCCTGGTTGGATTGCGGATCTCACAAAAACCGCCGGATAAGGACCATCCTTATGGACATTTCCGTGCGGAAACGATCGCTGCTCTGATCGCTTCTTTCATTATGGCAACGGTAGGGATTCAAGTGCTGATTGATGCCTTCAAGTCTTTGTTCGCCGATCATAAGGCTGTTCCGGGTCTAGTCTCCGCATGGATAGCGCTGGCGGCCGGAGCGGTAATGGCGGGTGTCTACATATATAATAAAAGATTGGCCAAACGGATTAATAACCAGGCTTTGCTCGCAGCGGCCAAAGATAATTTGTCGGACGCGCTTGTCAGCGTTGGAGCGGCTGTGGGGATAATCGGCGCACAATTCGGTTTGCCGTGGCTGGATCCGGTGGCTGCACTGGCAGTAGGCGCTATTATTTGCAAAACGGCCTGGGAAATCTTCTACAGCTCGACTCATGCGCTCACGGATGGTTTCAATGAGAACGAGCTTCACTCCTTGCGGGGGACGATTGAGAGCACACATGGTGTCCGTTCCATCAAAGACATTAAAGCCCGTGTTCATGGCAGCAATGTCTTGATCGATGTCGTAGTGCAGGTCGATCCGGAGCTGACGCTTGTCGAGAGCCACCGGATAAGCGATGAGATTGAGCGGCGCATGGAGCGCAAGCATAATATAATGAGTGTTCATGTTCATGTGGAGCCTCTGGGAATGGAAGATGGGGCGCAGCCTGGCTCAGAGCCGGCTCAGACCTGATAGCATTAACCGGCGCGTATAGCGCTGGTTTTTTTTTGCACCATTCTAATGAGGGAGAGCCAAACATATAATAGCCATCTAACGGATATTTTTTCTCCATGATTCCAAAAAAATGGGTTTCTGTCCAGAGAATATGGGTAAGGATACAGTAGAGCCTTTAGTTGGCTTATGTTGCTGTTCATTGAGGCAGCGGATTTCTCTAACATAAAAGCAGCAGCATTGGGGAAAAAGATACAAGCAAGGCTGTGTGCATACTCAGATACAAAGGAGGCGTTTTTATGCTTTTGCCAGTGGAATCCAAACAAATTGCTTTCTGCTCTTATAACGAAAATGAGTCCTTGCTGCATGTCTATTTTCATACCGGTGAAATTATTGCGTTTCCTTCTATAAAAAAAGGGGAATATCAATCCATCATCGACGCGACAAACCGCTATGACGTATTAATGGATATCACGCAGAAGGGACATGAGGTGCCGGGCTATCGTGTGGATTGGCAATCAAGTGCCGAGGCTTGGCAGAACATGTAAGTGAAAGGATTTCCAATGGATGAATTATGAGACAAATTTAATGCAAAAGAACCATAAATGTAAAATATGAAAGACCGGATCGATAATGGAAACAATTACCTCGGAACTAAAACTACTGGGATAAAATAGTTCCAAAGTACTTATATAGGACCGATTGTAAAAGGTATATTAATGTCATGAAAGTAAGATTTGGCAATGGTTTTATTCCAAAAGCATCCCCTCGGGGGTGCTTTTTTTTATTATTCCTGTAATCGCTTTCATAATCCCAATATCCTATACCTGCCATGGTAAATTAAGCCGAAGGTATGATTTATCCTTGAAACAGGTGGAAAGTACAATGGGAAAGGGCGAGCAGGATTGACCTAAATTGGCAGATCAAGGAGGGATATGCTAAAGGAACTAAATTGTTATCCATCGGAACATGAGAATTGAAACCACCGCGAATATATCAAAGCAAGCCAAAAATGGAGGTCATCACTGGAATGAAAAAGCGTACAACTATGATTTTGGCCCTTATTCTGATTGCTTTATTGAATGTCCCCTTGACGGCTATGGCAGCATCGGCAGAAATCGTAGCCTCGGTCAGCTTTCGGAGCGGCCCATCGACATCCAGCAGTGTGATGAAGTATCTGCATGCCGGTGACAAGGTTGAAATATTGTCTGAAGTCAACGACTATTGGTACCAGGTGAAAGATGCCGGGGGCAGCACCGGCTATGTGTCCACCTCCAGCCGTTATATCAAGCCGTCGGCAGCTTCGGGAGGCAGCGCGCCGGCAGGTACGGGAACAGGAACAATCATATCCTCCGTTTCCTTTCGTGAAGGACCTTCCACCAGCGCTGCGCGCATGCGTTATCTGGCCAGAGGTGAAACAGTAACCATTCTGAGCCAGCCGAACTCCTACTGGTACAACGTAAGGGATTCGCACGGAGTGACGGGATATATCAGCACGGACAAGCAGTACATACAAGTAAGCGGACAGCCGACGGCTCCTGTTAATCCGGGCAATGGAAACAGCGGAAGCGGCGATCAGAACGCACTGGTCGAAAAAGTGATTGCTGCCGGTATGAAATATTTGGGCACGCCTTATGAGTTCGGCTCCGACCGCAATACGACGACAACCTTTGACTGCTCCGATTTTGTCCGGACGGCATTCAAAGACGGCATCAACCTTACTTTGCCGGCAGATTCCCGTCAGCAGGGAACTTATGTCAAGCAAAAGGGCCATACCACAACAAACTGGCAGCAGCTGAAGCGCGGAGATCTCATGTTCTTCATGTCCTATAAAGGAACCTCCAAATCGGCCTATTCCGGCATTGATAAATCAAAACAGACAATTACCCATGTTGGAATCTATCTGGGCAATGGCCAAATCCTGCAGACGTACTCCAAAGAATCAGGCGGCGTCCGCACGGACACGATTGCCGGCAAGCATTGGGAATACCGCTTCATGTTCGGCGGAAGCGCGATTTGATGATAGAACCGGGCATCATCCTCATAAGGATAAATTGAAGCCCGATAGCTAATTAAAAATAAATCCCCGTCAGGAAGCGTGACCGAAACGGTCTCGTTCTGGCGGGGATTTTTTATTGGACTGCGGATAGCTTCTTGGATACCCTCGCCCTCGCAAAACATGGGGAGTCAATGCTGATTATGCGCGAAGGCTAAGGAGTGGTGCTGCGCAGGACGGTCATTTCGCCGTCAAGCTCATAGGCGCCGAGACTGGCGGGAAGCAGAAAGCATTCTCCTGCCTTGATCTCCTGCTTGCCTCCGCTCCAGCCAATGGCTCCCGTGCCTTCAGCCACCACGAGGATTACGAAGCTCTCTGCAGTCGTGGAGAGCTTCCACGGTGCCCGCACCAACCCTTTTTCAACGATAAAATAGGGTGATTTGGCAATTTGCAGCCATTCATTGGCCTTGGCCGCATCCGTCTTCATCCTGGTTGCGCCTGCGCCCCCATAAGCAATGACATTCAGTGAATCTTCAACATGCAGCTCGCGGAGCTTGCCGTCCAGACCTGGGCGGTTGTAGTCGTACACCCGATAGGTCGTATCGGAATTTTGCTGAATTTCGGCTACGACGACACCGGCGCACAAAGCGTGAACGGTCCCTGCCGGAATATAGAAGGCATCTCCTGCTTCCACGGGGACCTCCTGCAGACAGTCCATAACCTTGCCTTCCTCAATGGCTTTGGCGAGAATGCCGCGGTCAACGCCGTCTTTGAGGCCATAGATGATTTTCGCACCAGGTTTGGCTTCAAGAATATACCACATTTCCGTCTTTCCGAGCTCGCCAGCGGGCAGCCCTTCGTAAGAATCAGTCGGATGAACCTGAATGGAAAGGTCATCATTGCAATCCAGCAGCTTGATCAGCAGCGGGAAGCGGCCGTTGCGCTCGGAAAATCCTTTTGTTCCGAAGAATTCCCGTCCGTATTTTTCTCTGATGTCGTCAAGTCCAAGTCCGGCCAGCTCGCCATTCATAACTTTGGTTATACCGTTAGGATGATCGCCGATCATCCATCCTTCGCCAATAGCGCCATCCGGAAGCTCGAGTCCAAACTGTTCAAGGGCGCGGCCGCCCCAAATGCGTTCTTTCATTTCGGCTTTGAATTGCAGGGGATAAGCTTGTGTCAAGTGGATCTCTCCTTTATTTATGTATAGTGGTGTGCCGGTTCTATCGGCCAGGGGCAGGCTGGAACATCTCGAGAAACTCGCCATCGGGGCCATAAAAGAAAAAATAACGCGCTCCATTGGGCAATGTCGTGATTTCGGTGTCTTTTAATGGAACGCCAAGCTGCTTGATACGGGCAAATTCTGCCTCAACATCATCCACGGTGAAGGCGGTATGATGAGTTCTGCCTTCAACAGCCAGCTCTCCTTCGTAGCCTTCCACCAACTCAAGCTGGGATTCCTGGGCGTCAGCCCCCGCGAGAAAAGCAAGACGAATGATGCCGTTGGTGTGCGTCATGGTATACAGATGCTTCAAACCGACTACTTCCGTATAAAAGGGAATCGATTGATCCAAATCCTTAACCATGATGCCTACATGCTCCAGTTTACGTACAGCCATTATAAATTCCTCCTTATAATTTCAAGCGATTGCCCCGGGATTAGTCTTTGGTCTGGTTGATTTCTTCTCTACCGCCAGCAGGAAAGGCGAGGAAGGCTTCTGCGGCATGCGGTACAGCACGGCTTGTCCCGCACCCTGGGGCAGCGAGGACGCCCATTGCTCCACAGCAGCAGCTTCCTGATCGCCTCCTGGGTGGCCGGGATACAGCACGATTGTCAAAATGCCGCCCGGACGAAGCAGCACAAGGGACGCATCCAGGGCGGCGAGCGTAGATGAGGTCTCTGTGATAATGGAAGTATCGGCCTCAGGTCCCGGGAGGAAGCCAAGATTGAACATGACAGCGCCCAGGCGCTTCCTGGAATCCTCCTCGATATGCATGGCCATGCCGGCATGGCTGCCATGAATCAGACACAGCTCGGGAAGCCGCTCCCGGGGGAGGGCCGAAGCAAGCCGCTCCTTCGTGCGCCGGAGAGCCTGCTCCTGAATATCGAAGGCATATACACGTCCGCGGGGGCCGATCTGCTCGGCCAGGAACAGAGTGTCATTGCCATTGCCGCATGTCGCATCAACAGCTGTATCTCCGGGCGACAGGCGGTCGGCAGCCAGCTTGTGCGCCATGCCCAGAACGGATAGGAACCCCATTCTCAGCCTATGCCTCCCATAACCGGCCCTGCCAGGTATTGCGGCGGCTGAGCTCATCATCAATGGCATTGAGCACTTCCCACTTCTTCAGGCTCCACATGGGTCCGATAAGCAGGTCGCGGGGAGCGTCGCCGGTCAGCCGGTGGACAATCATCTCCGGAGGGAGCAGTTCCAGCGTATCGGCGATCAGACCAATATATTCATCCTGGTCAAGAAAACGCAGCAGACCGGCTTCATATTGCTTGACCATGGGTGTCTTGCGCATCAGATGCAGCAGGTGGATTTTGATTCCCTGTATATCCATGGCTGCCACCGCGCGCCCTGTATCCAGCATCATCTCATGTGTTTCCTGGGGCAGCCCGTAGATAATATGCGCGCATACGCGTATTCCTCGCGCCCGCAGACGTGCGACGGCATCCTTATAGCATTCGGTATCATGCGCCCGGTTGATCAATTGCGACGTGGATTCGTGAACCGTCTGCAGTCCCATCTCTACCCATACATAGGTGCGTTCGTTCAGCTCCGCCAAATAGTCCACTACATCATCCGGCAGACAATCCGGTCTTGTCGCGATCGACAATCCAACGACACCAGGCTGGCTCAGAATCGCTTCATAATATTCACGGAGCTCTTCGACAGGAGCATAGGTGTTGGTATAAGCCTGAAAATATCCAATATAACGCGCCTCGGGCCATTTTAGATGCTGCAGATCCCTGATCGTATTAAACTGCGTGACCAGATCGTCCCGGCGGCTGCCGGCAAAATCTCCCGATCCCCGCGCGCTGCAGAATGTGCAGCCGCCGGCAGCGATGGAGCCATCGCGGTTGGGGCAGGTGAAGCCTGCATCCAGCATGACCTTGAATACTTTCCCGCCGAACTGCTCGCGCATTTCATAGTTCCAGGTATGGAACCGTTTATCCGACCACTGCCTGGGCGCAGCGCCCGGATGGTCAATCTGCGTAATCGCCTGCATAGCATGTTCTCCTCTTGCATAAGTCATCTTGCAATCATTAATCACAATTGTATCGAAAATTTGCACGGAGCGCTACGCCGCCGCCCCATCTCAATAATAACCCAGTTTTAAACGACTGGAGAACCCTATTATTTACTGGAAAAAAAACCGCTCAAATTAACGAAAAAGGCTTGCAATACCTTACATAAAGTGTTATATTAAAAGTGCGACAAATCAACATTTTCGGTTATTTCACCCTTATTCCAATCACTTGTCATAGCTTGTCGGTTTTCTGGAAATTCTATTAACTAAAAACCGTGAGGTGATTCAGGATGAACACGCAAGTGAAAATTCCCCAAGGGGACGAGAAGGTTACGATTCAGTTGACGCGCAAGGAAATGATGGCACTGGCCGGTATACGCTTTCATGGCAACCATAATATTGAAGTTTCAGCTCGCAAGAAGCTGAATGAAGCTTTGGTGGAAACCTATGAATCGGATAGCGCGCAGGGCAATTCCCGTCAGATACTTAATTAAAAGAAGGTTTTTTGAATATACACCCTAAGCCGAGCGGCGAGACTTCTGACGCCATCGGCTTTTTGTTTTTTTATATTTGAGGCTGGTCTTTACAAGCGGGCTGTTGTTCGGCACAATAAGGACGAATAAGGGTAAAGCGATATTGGAGGAATCAAGCGACTATGCGTCTTAGAGGAAGAAAAGGAATTCGGGAAAGCTTGGAAGCGCAGCCGGAGCTCGTCGTTTTGGAGGCGGCGCCGCTCAAGGGGCACTGGAGCGAATTATTTGACAATGACCATCCTATTTATGTGGAGCTTGGAATGGGCAAAGGACGTTTTATCACGGATATGAGCGTTCGCAATCCTCAGATTAACTACATCGGCATTGATATGTACGACGAGCTGATTCGCCGGGCAAGCGACAAGGCGCGCATCGCCTGGGCGGAAAAAGGGGAAGAGAATCCGCGGAATCTGGCGCTCGTCCGTGCTAATATCGAGACGATCGAAGACATTTTTGCTCCCGGGGAGATCCAGCGCATACATTTGAATTTCAGCGATCCCTGGCCAAAAGGCAAACATGCGCGAAGAAGGCTGACCCACTCGCGGTTTGTGTCGAAATACATCGAGATTCTGAATTCACTCGGTGAAATTCATTTCAAGACGGACTCCCAGTCCCTGTTTGAGTTTTCGCTGAACAGCTTCGCGGACATGGAGCTTCATATGCGGAGCATTTCACTCGATTTGCATAAGGAAGGATTGCGCGACGATCTCGTGCTGACTGAATATGAAGCCAAATTCGTCGATCGCGGCAATCCGATCTACCGGGTGGAGGTTGTCATCGGCCAAGAGGCTTTGTCTGCGCATAGGGAAAGCAAGCGGCAGACTCAGTTGAAGGACCATGCGGCGCACACCAGCATCGAGGTCAGCGATCCCAGTACGGCCCCTGCTGCAACGTCAGAGGGATAATGCAGTCCCAGATACATCCTCGACCATCCGACGGAGACGCCAAGAATAAGACCGACCGGCAGCAGCAGAGGCATCAGAGCGGATTCTGCGGCCAGCCAGGGCATCAGCCAGGCAAAAATAGCTGTGGTATGTCCGGATGGGAATGAGGAATCACATAATGGCTTGAGCACTGTGTTTACCTTGGGCAGAGCTTGATGCGGTCTCAAACGCCGGAATTTGCGCTTCACAAGCGCGACCGGTAAATGGCTGATGGCGACTGCAATCGCCGCCTGCCACCCAGCGGTGTGCCAGGGCTCGGCGGCCAGCAGCGCGCATAATAGGGCGGTGACTAGTGTGAACGTCGCGCCGCCCGTATGCGTGATCATATTCAACCATCTTCCCAGCCATTTATTCAAACCCCGATGGGAAGGTCCGCGGTTCACCCACAGAAATATCCGCTGCTCATTGGATTGCAGCCAGTACACGACTCGACTCACAGAGCAAACCTCCTTCCTTAAGGCGAAGCTGGATTTTCCGAATTTATTTTCAGTTTACAGCCGATTTGTTCACGCTGTGTCAATCCGCATCATTTGCTTATCACTATTTAACCACATATAGGCTTATACGAACTAGGGTGCAAATTAGAGTTCCGGTTCGTTTCTTGTATCTTGCGAGCTATTTGGGGGCGTTTATTCAAAGAAAAACGCCTATTTTGCATGGACAGGAGAATTTAATCGTATTTTGACCGAAATTTTCCGTTTTACAATCGGCATAGGATGGTTAAGATGTTATGGAGATACATGAGAAGCTTAAGTTAGGATACTGTCCAAAACGCCCTATCCAATGGTGAATGATGGAAATATGCCTTTGCGTTCATCATTTCGTCACATTGGAAACAGGCTTGGATGAAACTTTTCCCATTGTATTTTCGTTAAGTAAATGGGCAGCATTTTTCGTAAATGAGTCAAAATAAGGGAGTAACGACAGAAAAACATGGTTTGAGCTCATTGAATGGTTATGGAAGCCCTTTTCCAAGCTTACATGACCGAAAAAAGGCGATTTGCGCTTTTGACAAAAAGAATAATTGTGTGGAAAATCATTATGGCTGCGGAAAACAAACATAAAACCGCATCAATGAACAACGCACGCAACAAAAAACAGAGAGAATATGAAAAATGGGGTCTCAAGGGGGCAGTAAAAGTTATGGTCAATTCTCTTTTAATTTTTTTCCAGATCTTCTTGGCTTTCGTCGGTGTTTACCAGTTTACAATTTCGTTATTCGGTATCGTCAGAAAAAAGAGACATCTCAACCACAAACCGCAAAAGTCATTCGCAGTGCTTGTCGCCGCTCACAATGAGGCGCAGGTGGTCGGGGCATTAATCGAAAACCTGAAAAAGCTTGATTATCCAAAAGAACTTTACGATATTTTTGTCATTTGCGACAACTGCACAGATACCACCGCCGACATTGCACGGAGCCATGGCGTTCATGCCTGCGAGAGGAAAAATCCGCATTTGCGCGGCAAAGGACATGCGATTGAATGGATGCTCAAGGAGCTGTGGGGCATGCCCCGCCAGTATGATGCGATCGTCATGTTTGATGCCGACAACCTGGTCGGTAACGATTTCCTCGTCCACATGAATAATGACCTTTGTGAAGGCAAGAAAGTCATTCAGGGTTATCTGGATACGAAGAATCCTGCCGATTCATGGGTTACAGCATCGTATGCTATCACGTACTGGTATTGCAACCGGCTGTGGCAGCTGTCCCGCAGAAACCTGAACATGGCCAACTACCTCGGAGGAACAGGCATGTGCTTTGACTCCGAGCTGTTGAAGGAAATGGGTTGGGGAGCAACCAGCCTGGTAGAGGATTTGGAGTTCTCGATGCGGTGTGTAAAACGCGGCATTCACCCGGTACTTAATTACGACGCCAAGGTATACGACGAGAAGCCGCTGACCTTCAAGGCTTCATCACGCCAGCGTCTGCGCTGGATGCAGGGGCACTTTACAGTAGCGCGGCATTACTTCTTCCCGCTGCTGTGGGCGAGCATCAAGGAGCGCAATTTTGTGAAATTCGATGCCGCACTGTATTCCATCTCGGTGTACAATACCTTTATCGGCTTTGTAGCGACAGCGATGCTCTGGATGGATAATATAATTCCTGCCCATAATGCATTTACGTCGATTTATTATTACCTGCCGTATTGGGTGCCGATTGTTGCGATCTCAGCAACAGCGGTCATGTTCCCGCTCGTGATGATTCTGGAAGGCATCAAATCCGGCAAGATGTATGCGCATCTGCTGTCCATGATCGTATTCCAGCTCTCATGGCTGCCTATTACGTTCTATGCTTTCTTTACACAAAACAACAAGCAATGGAGCCATACCCAGCATACGCGTGTGCTTCGTCTGGAAGAAGTGCAAAGCAAACAGATCTGATCTGACTTCGCTTGTCATTTGACGATTGACATCAATTGGATTGTTATGCTATATTAACTCGGTAGCGCCAGCATGTCTGGTGTTAAGCAAAAGCAGAAGCACCCGCTTCTCACCTGTCCGGCAGTCGGCTGGCTGGTTCGCGATCGATGATTGATTTAGGCTCGCCGCTAGAAAGTGGCGATGATTGAAATGCCTACAATCTTGGTTAATGGAATGCGGGTCCGTGCGGATCCGCATTTTTTATTTTGTTTGTGATTCGCAAAATTTGGAGGTGGCAGGTTATTAGCAGGGAACATCAAATCAACGATGAAATTCGGGCCCGCGAGGTACGTGTAGTAGGTGCCGAGGGAGAACAAATCGGAATCAAATTATTTCGTGAAGCGCTGCAAATGGCAATCGATTTAAACATGGATCTTGTTAACATTGCGCCCACTGCGAAACCGCCGGTTTGCCGCATCATGGATTATGGCAAATTCCGCTATGAAACGCAGAAGAAAGAGAAGGAAGCCCGCAAGAATCAGAAGATTGTGGACACCAAGGAAGTGTGGTTCCGTGCCAATATCGACGAGAACGACTACCAGACAAAGTTCCGCAATGTTGTGAAGTTTCTGGGTGAAGGCGACAAAGTGAAATGCTCCGTCCGTTTCCGCGGCCGCGAAATTACGCATGCTTCCGTCGGTCAGAAAATTCTTGACCGGCTGGCGAAGGAAGTTGCCGATCTGTGCGTGATGGAACGTATGCCGAAGCTTGAAGGCCGCAGCATGATCATGATATTGGCGCCTAAAACAACCAACTAACGTTTAATCTATGAGGAGGATCATCAAATGCCTAAAATGAAAACACACAGCAGTTTGAAAGACCGCTTCAAAATCACCGGAACCGGCAAAGTGAAACGCTTCAAGGCGTTCCGCAATCATTTGCTCTCCGGCAAGTCGCCCCGTCAAAAGCGCGTACTGGCAACGCAGCCGCTTATGGCAGCAGGCGATGTACGCCGCTTGAAGCAAGGTCTTTCAAACTTGAAATAGTACATTACGAGAGTAAACATAAGCATAACCAACATTCGGGAGGTTTCTATTCATGGCAAGAGTTAAAGGCGGATTTGTCCGCGCACGTCGTCGTAAAAGAGTTTTGAAGCTGGCTAAAGGCTACTTCGGCTCCAAGCATCGCCTGTTTAAAACAGCAAAAGAGCAAGTGATGAAATCGCTGCTCTACGCATACCGCGACCGTCGTCGCAACAAACGCGATTTCCGCAGACTGTGGATCGTTCGTATCAATGCTGCAGCACGTTTGAACGGGCTGTCATACAGCAAGTTCATGTTCGGCTTGAAACAAGCTGGAGTTGAAGTGAACCGCAAAATGCTCGCTGACCTTGCCGTCAATGACATTAATGCATTCAACTCGCTTGCAGGCATTGCAAAAGAGAAAGTAAACGCGTAGCGTTTACACATAGCATGAAACAAAAAGAGCCTTCCATCAATGGAACAGGCTCTTTTTTGTTGTGTCCATTGAAATTCCGGAATTCAAGGCATATGACCCTATCCCGCTGCCTATGCTCAAAGAAGTAACTAAAAACAGGACAACCGGACGGCCTATCTTTGTCCCTTATGGACAACGGTACAGTCCCTAATAGCCGGTTCCGAATACGCTATATAGGACAACTAAGCTTTCGGCGCCTCATGCGAAAGGCCCTATGCAGCGGGATGCCGGAAGTAAAGGTTCGCAAGAAAATTAGAGGAGGGATTGCATATGCAACGCGTCTCCAATGAGCAAGCTCGTAAACTTGTTGGCAAAACCGTTTATGCGGTTCGCAAAGACGGCTCGGTACGGACGGGCAAGCTCGTCCGCGTCCATCAGAATAAGCTCTATTTGCGTCCGGCCGGCAAAGATAAAGCAAAATCAGTCAAGACCAAAGCGATTCTGCCGCTCGTACTGTTTGATTTACTGGCAATCGGCACACTTCCGTTTGCCGGCGGCTTCGGCGGTGGCTTTGGTGGCTTCGGCGGTGGCTTCGGTGGCGGCGGCTTTGGAGGCCCTTATGGCGGCGGCTTCGGCGGCGGCTTTGGAGGCCCATGCTGCCAGCCGGGATTTAAAAACTTTTATTAATAACTGCCGTTTTGCAGCTCGGGGGAGTTAAAAAGAAGTTGTCAATGATTTGTTCATTTCATAGCATTGATAATCTGGCAGTTCACGGACGGTTTTATAGCCGAGCTGGGTATAAAGCCGCATTGCGCGGGGATTGCTGTAATCCACGAATAACCGGGCTGTTTTACATTTGTGAATCCGTCCGTATGCTTCCCCTTGTGCCATCAATTGGGTTCCCAGCTGTTTTCCCCGATGCTGGGGATGAACGGCGAGCATGTCGTAAAGCAGCGTCTCACCTCGTACATAGAGATGGACGAAGCCCATCGGCGTGCTCGTTTTTGTTCGTGCAGCGACGAAGGTGACGCCGTCACGAAGCCGCTTGGGCAGATCGCGGATTGCTTGCGCATCCCTGGGGGATGTCGTATAGGAAAGTGGGATCAGTTCCCTGATTATCAGGCGGATAATCTCGGGATCATCGGTCCGCGCCCGTCTACGTCTAATCAATGAGATCAACCCGCTTTCGGCCAGGCTTGAATTTGCAGCTGCTGATACCGGCTTTTATAATGCTTTACCATCTTATGTACGGACGCCGGGAATTGCTCCGCAGTGCAAGGATGGATTTCTTAAGTTTTTGCTTCGGCAGAAGCTTATAATGGTTCTTGACTAACCCGGTGCCGAAGCATATAATAAGCTGTAAGCAAGACGAAGCTCATCATATGACGCAAGTAATCGCTGGCACGAAGTATCGGGCTGGGCTATGTGTCGTCATGGATGATAAGCGTTATATTCCGGAAATATCGGAACGGCCAAGCAGGTTTTGTTCTGATATTCTCAAAATAATGTATCTGCTATGAAGAGGACGAAGTGTTAAGGGCTCTTTTGCTCAGAGAGCGGACGGATTTGCTGCAACCGTCGCCAAAAACCCTTTCCAACGAGCTCACCTCGGAGCTGTTTCCCTGAAAAGCTTTCCCGATTGGATGATGATTGAAGCATCTTATAGTGGAGACCGTATTAGGGGAAATCGTAGGGCACACGTTAATGTGCCAGGGTATGAACGATGGCGTGCACGCCGTTCTTACCTGTTGAGGTTATTTACTGCGAAGTGAATAACAAACCTGGGTGGTACCACGGAAGATATACCTTTCGTCCCTAGACGCTGAACAAGCGTCAGGGCGCGGAAGGTTTTTTTGTTTTTCTAGAGAGGAGGACGACTTAATGGTCGCTCAAAGTGCAACGCTAAGGTCAAAAGAAGAATTGATGGAAAGAATGAGTAAACCAGATGTCATTACCGGTTCGGAAATGCTGCTTCGCAGCTTGGTGCTTGAGGGTGTCGATTGCGTCTTCGGTTATCCCGGAGGAGCTGTATTGTTCATTTATGATGCGATGCATGGATTCTCGGATTTCCATCATCTGCTGACCCGTCACGAGCAAGGCGCCATTCATGCGGCAGACGGCTATGCGCGTGCAAGCGGTAAAGTCGGCGTATGTATAGCGACGTCGGGACCGGGAGCTACGAATTTAGTGACAGGTATCGCAACCGCGTATATGGATTCGGTGCCGCTTGTCGTCATCACCGGCAATGTAGCGACGAATTTTATCGGGACGGATGCTTTTCAGGAAGCGGATATTACCGGCATTACGATGCCGATTACCAAACATAGCTATCTGGTGCGCGACGTTAAGGATCTGCCCCGCATTATCCATGAGGCTTTCCATATTGCCAACACTGGCCGCAAAGGCCCGGTATTGATCGATATTCCCAAGGATGTATCCTCGCACAAGGCGATGTTCAAGCCTGTGAACGAAGTCAGCATCCGCGGCTACAATCCGACGGTTTCGGCGAAGAAGCCGCAAATTGACAAAATGATCAAAGCCATTGAGGAAGCGGAACGTCCGGTCATTCTTGCGGGTGGTGGGGTTGTATATTCCGGCGGGCATGAGGAATTGTATGAATTCGCCACCAAAGCGGGCGTGCCGATTACAACGACGCTGCTTGGTCTTGGCGCATTCCCGAGCGGCCACGAGCTGTGGATGGGAATGCCGGGTATGCACGGCACCTTTACAGCCAATAAAGCTATCCAAGGGGCCGACCTGCTGGTTAATATCGGAGCGCGCTTCGACGACCGGGTAACGATGAAGCTCGACGGCTTTGCTCCGAATGCAAAAATTGTACACATTGACATCGATCCGGCGGAAATCGGCAAGAACGTTCCTACCGATATTCCGATCGTTGGCGATATCAAAACCGTGTTGCAGCAGGCCAACAAGGAAGTGAAGTATGCAGCCAAAGCCGATGCCTGGCGTGCGCATATTCAGCAGTCCAAGCTGGATCATCCGCTGGGTTACGTCGATTCCGAAGTGGTGCTGAAGCCGCAGTGGGTTATCGAGATGATCCATGAGACGACCAAGGGCGAAGCGATCGTAACGACAGACGTCGGTCAGCATCAGATGTGGGCGGCGCAGTATTACCGTTTTAATCAGCCCCGTTCCTGGATCACATCCGGGGGCCTCGGCACGATGGGATTTGGATTCCCGTCCTCCATCGGCGCCCAGATGGCGCATCCTGACCGGCTGGTTGTCTCCATCAATGGAGACGGCGGCATGCAGATGTGCGCACAGGAGCTGGCGGTTTGCGCGATTAACAACATACCGGTCAAAGTGGCCATTATCAACAACCAGGTGCTTGGAATGGTTCGTCAGTGGCAGGAGCTGATTTATGAGAACCGGACCAGCCACATTGATTTGGCGGGCAGCCCGGACTTCGTAAAGCTGTCTGAAGCTTATGGAGTAAAGGCTTTCCGTGCGACGAACAAGGAAGAAGCGCGTGATGCCTGGATTGCGGCCTTGGATCATCCGGGACCGGCTGTTGTCGAATTTGTCGTCCGCAAAGACGAGAATGTCTATCCGATGGTTACGCAAGGATCGACGATCGATGATATGCTATTGGGGGATTCAGAATGAAGAAACATACAATCGCCGTACTCGTAAACGATCAACCCGGCGTTCTGCAGCGCGTTTCCGGCTTGTTCGGACGCCGGGGGTTCAATATTGAAAGCATCACCGTGGGGACAAGCGAAGAACCGGGCTTGTCCCGGATGGTCATCGTCACGTCTGGCGATGATCACACGCTTGAGCAAGTAACAAAGCAATTGTACAAGCTTATTGACGTTATCAAGGTTATCGATCTGAGCGCCAACCCTATGGTCGGCCGCGAATTGGCACTGATCAAGGTCAATGCCGAACCCTCATCCCGTCCGGAGATTCTCGGAGTAGTGGATACGTTCCGGGCAGCTGTGGTAGATATTGGCACAAGCACGCTGATGGTTCAGGTTGTCGGCGATACCGACAAGATTGACGCCATGGTAGAGCTCCTGAAGCCTTACGGTATCCGCGAGCTGTCACGCACGGGCGTAACCGCTATGATCCGCGGCAGCGCCAAGTAGTAGAAGAAGCTAAACATGAACCGCCATTTTGGGCGGGAGTTAAAGCGGGGGAGCTCGGGATAGCAGCTTTATTCCGACCATCCCTCCTTTAACACCCGCTCAAAAGGGTCAAATTAAAGGAGGCTTTATTATCAATGGCAGTTACATTGTATTATGAAAAAGATGCAGACCAAAGCGTTCTGCAAGGTAAAACGATCGCCGTTATCGGTTACGGCAGCCAAGGACATGCACAAGCACAAAACCTGCGCGACAGCGGTTTGAAAGTGGTTATCGGTCTTCGTTCCGGTAAATCGGCTGACAAAGCTAAAAACGACGGTTTTGAAGTGTTATCCGTAGCGGAAGCGACGAAAATCGCTGATGTCGTACAAATCCTGATGCCTGATGAAACGCAAGCCAAAGTGTACAAGGAAGAAATTGAACCAAACCTGAAAAAAGGCGCGGCTCTCTTGTTCTCCCATGGCTTTAACGTTCATTTTGGACAAATTATCCCTAATAAAGATACCGATGTACTGCTCGTCGCTCCTAAATCGCCGGGCCACATGGTTCGCCGCACCTATGTAGAAGGCTTTGGAGTTCCAGGGCTTATCGCAATCGAGCAGGATGCTACAGGCAATGCCAAAGCAATCGGCCTTGCATATGCAAAAGGTATCGGCTGTACTCGTGCAGGCGTTATCGAAACATCTTTCCGTGAAGAGACCGAAACCGACTTGTTCGGTGAGCAAGCGGTACTTTGCGGAGGAGCAAGCGCACTGGTTAAAGCAGGCTTCGAAACGCTGGTTGAAGCCGGCTACGCGCCAGAGATGGCTTACTTCGAGTGCTTGCATGAGCTGAAGCTGATCGTCGATCTGATGTATGAAGGCGGACTTGCTTCCATGCGCGATTCGATCTCCAACACTGCTGAGTACGGCGACTACGTTTCCGGACCTCGCATTGTAACAGACGAAACGAAAAAAGCGATGAAAGCCGTTCTGGAAGACATCCAAACAGGACGTTTCGCCCGTGACTTCATCCTTGAGAACCAATCCAACCGCGCTATGCTGACGGCTACACGCCGCAACGAAGCCGAGCATCCAATCGAGGTTGTCGGCGGACAGCTTCGTGAATTGATGCACTGGATCAAGAAGTAATCGACTGTTGAATGAGCTGACGGGGAAAGAAGGCTGCGTCGTTCACGCTATGTGAACGGCTGGCTTGTTTTTCTTCTTAAATACGGTTGCATCTTATCCCGGATTATCGGGACGCTCCCCGCACTGCCTGCCTGGCAAATGAGGGGGGCGTCTCGCCATCCGGGATCATTCCGTTCATGGAGGTGTACGACTTGCGTAAAATTTATGTATTTGATACGACGCTTCGCGATGGCGAGCAATCACCCGGTGTGAACCTGAACACGAAAGAAAAGGTCGAAATCGGCCTGCAGCTGGAGAAGCTGGGCGTCGACCGGATTGAAGCCGGTTTTCCTGCCGCCTCGCCAGGCGACCTGGAGGCTGTTAATGCGGTTGCGCGCGCCGTCAAGAACGCGACAATCATCGGCCTGGCCCGTTCGCGGGAGCAGGATATTGACGCGGTCAAGGAAGCGCTGAAAGGAGCGCAGGATCCCTGCATCCACTTGTTTCTGGCTACGTCGCCGATTCACCGCAAGCACAAGCTGCGGATGGAGAAGGAGCAGGTGCTGGAAACAGCCGAGAGAGCGATCCGTTATGCGAAACAGTATTTCGATAAGGTGGAATTCTCCCCGGAGGATGCCGGCCGCACGGAGCTTGATTTTCTCTGTGAAGTAACGGCGATGGCCATTCGCGCCGGTGCGACGGTCGTTAATATTCCGGACACGGTGGGCTATATGAATCCGTCCGAATTCGGCCATATATTCAAAACGCTGAAATCGGAGGTTCCGGGCATCGAGAAGATTCAGCTGAGCGCGCATTGTCATGATGATTTGGGAATGGCAACAGCCAATGCGCTGGCGGCGATTCTGAACGGCGCCGATCAGATTGAAGGCACCATTAACGGAATTGGCGAGCGTGCGGGCAATACCGCAATCGAGGAAGTCGCGATGGCGCTTGCGACGCGCGCTGATTTCTTCCAGGCGAAGACGTCGCTCACGCTGAGCGAAATTGCCAAGACGAGCCGTCTGGTCAGCAAGCTGACCGGCATGGTCGTACCTGGCAACAAAGCGATCGTGGGAGCAAATGCGTTCGCGCATGAATCCGGAATCCATCAGGACGGCATGCTGAAGGAGAAAACGACCTACGAGATTATTTCCCCTGATATTATCGGCTTGAAGGAATCCAAGCTTGTTCTTGGCAAGCACTCCGGACGGCACGCCTTCCGCGAGAAGCTTATCGATTTGGGATATGAACTGGACGAGGAGTCCGTGAACAAGGCGTTCGCGAAATTCAAGGATCTGGCCGATAAGAAGAAGGATGTCAGCGATGAGGATATTCGTGCGCTTCTTGAGGAGAAGCTGGTGGATACGCCCGAAGTCTTTACGCTGGAGACGATCCAGGTCAGCTACGGCAACCAGTCGGTGCCAAGCGCCACTGTCCGTATCAGCATTGAGGAGCGCGGTGTAAGGGAGCAAAAAGCGGAGGGCAACGGCTCCGTCGATGCGATCTACAATGCGATTGACGCGGTGACCGGAGAAGTGGTCGAGCTGGAAGACTACTCGATCAAGTCTGTTACACAGGGCAAGGACGCGCTTGGCGAGGTCCATGTCGTGCTTGGTCAGGAAGGCGTATCGGCGCAGGGCCGCGGCCTGAGCACCGACATTCTGGAAGCCAGCGCACGCGCCTATATCGATGCGCTTAATCGTTTGATCGATAAACGCAAGTCGCCGGGCCGGCGCGATAAGATGAGCCTGATTTAAAGCCGGAGTCCGTAATTATAGCATGACCGCAAACAGAGAACGCCTCAGCCTCCCCTTTGATTGGTGGAGCTGAAGCGTTTTTTTTTGGTTCTTTCAGAATATATAGCACTTCATGTCTCCACCCTGTCTTCGTTTTTTCCCCGCTTAGGTCTATGAACCCATGCTATAATGGGGTATATATGTTTTGGGAGGATCATAAAGCGGATGTTATTTGTTTGGATCGCGCTGTGGACCACATCTGCCTTGCTGATGGCAACCAACCGGAAGAGCGTCGCCGTTCGCTGGCTCAGTCTGGTCGCGTTCTGTGGCGGGACTGGCGCACTGGCCTCCAATCTTGATGGCTGGATTTTGGCCTGGCTTGAATCCGGGCTGATCAATGACGATCGTGAGAAGCTGCTGCGCATTCTTCAGCGGGGCTGCTCCTGGATAAGCTATTATGTTCTGCCATACGCATTTCTTTGCTTTGCTTCCGCCTATCATATAGGGGCGATTCCATTCTCCTACGCCAGGAAGCTTCCAATCGCAGCGCTGCTGTTCCCCGTGGGGATGCTCGCGGTTCCGGTCACCTCGAATACACCTGTCCATTTTGGACTTTTGGCGATATGGGCAATTCCCTATTTGATTCTGGGAGCCGTACTGCTCCTTATGAAGCGTGACCGCCATCCGGCTGACCGGCGGGCGCATGCGGTGATGATGGCCGCGGTCCTTCCAGCGGTCCTGATTGCGCTGTTTATGAATTATCTGATGCCTTTATTCGGCGTTTATGGCATGTGGCGTTATAATGTGTGGCCAATCGCCTTTGCATTTGTTGTTTTTATAATAGCGTTGTTTAATTTTGGTTTTCTTGGGGTGCAGCTTCTTATTGAGCGCAAAAGACTGGATTTCTCGCTGCGGGCGATTACAAGCGGCACAGCCATGCTCAATCACGCCATCAAGAATGACATTGGCAAAATCAAGCTGTTCAGCGACAAAATCGAGCGGGCGGCTGAACCGGATCAGGAGCTGCGGGATGATATCCGCGTCATCGGATCTGCTGCCGTGCACATCGAGGAAATGATCCGCAGCGTGCACGAGCGCACCCAGGAGCTCCGGCTGCAGCCGGAGCAGATCAGTCTCGCTCCCCTGGTTCGCGAGCAGTTGAAGGCGCTTAAGCCCCGGCTCCAGGGCAGGATCGTTCTTCATGCCGACTATGATGAGGGAGCTGCTGTTCTGGCTGATCCCGCACAAACGGCTGAGGCGATCAACAATGTGCTATCCAACGCGGTTGAAGCGATGCCGGAAGGCGGAGAGCTCAGAGTGAGAGTGATTGGCGGAAAGCGCGGCAGCACCATTGAGGTACGCGACAGCGGCGTGGGGATCGAAAAGCGGCATCTGCGCAAAGTCACAGATCCCTTCTTTACGACGAAAAGCGGCAAAGCCATGAATTTCGGGCTTGGTCTGGCATACTGCAGCCAGCTGATGCATCGGCAGGGCGGCGAACTGAAATTGCAAAGCGAGTCCGGCAGGGGAACTGTAGTGTCTTTCCATTTTCCAGCGATTAAACAGGCAAAAGGAGCATGGCGATGACAGATGTTAACCGCATACGAGTGATGATTGTGGAAGATGATCCCGATTGGCGCAGAGGGTTGGCCGCCTACATTAACAGTCAGCCTGACATGAGTACGGCCGCGGAGGCGGATACGGCGGAAAATGCACTGCAGCGTGCGGGTGAGGTGAAACCGGATGTCATCCTGCTTGATATTATGCTTGCCGACAGCCCTGATGGGCTGAGACTTGCAGGAGAGCTCCCTTTGTCGTCGGATGCGCGGATTATTATGCTGACCTCTATGGACGATAAAGCATTCGTTGTGGAAGCGTTCCGTGCCGGGGCGGTTAATTACCTGGTCAAATCGGATTTCTCGACAATCCCCGAAGCCGTCCGCAAGGCGGCAGCCGATCACTCGTCTATTGATGCCTCCGCAGCCCGCCAGATGCTGGAAGAGTTCCGGCGCCTGAAGCATCTGGAGCGGGAATACGAGGTGGATAAGTTCAAGCGGCAGGTTACTCCTTCAGAGCTGCAGCTGCTGTCCATGATTCACGAAGGATACAGTCAATCCGAGATTGCGGAGAAGGAATTTTTGTCGCTGCGTACAGTCAAAAATCATGTAACCAATATTTTGCGCAAGCTGGGCGGCAAAAGCAGCAAGGATGCTGCCCAAAAAGCCAAGGACATGGGGTTGTTCTAGAGACTGCGTAGAACTGCCCAAAGATGATTCCACGAAAGCAGAAGCAAAATAAGCCCGTTTACTCTTAACTGCAGGTTATAAGCTTATGCGTAACGCCTATAAAAGTCATAGCTTTAATATCTTTGTCTTATGCGCGGAAATATGGTACAACTGAACATAGACTGAGAATCATAATCAAAAGGGCTGTCAGCTTCGGAAGCGAAACGCATCGCGTCCTTAAGAGCGGCAGCAGCCCCATTCAAAGGAGAGTTCATTACCATTATGGCAGACGTGAAAAAAATAGCGGTCATCGCGGGCGACGGAATCGGACCGGAAGTTGTAGCCGAGGCGCTTAAAGTATTGAAGAGAACCGAGGAGCTGTTCGGTTACCGGTTCGAAACCGAGCATGGCTTGTTCGGCGGTATCGCCATCGACGAGAAGGGCACTCCGCTGCCTCAGGAAACGCTCGACATTTGCAAGGGGGCCGACGCAGTGCTGCTTGGAGCGGTTGGCGGACCCAAATGGGATAACAATCCGAAGGAGCTTCGTCCCGAAACCGGACTGCTCGGCATCCGCAAGGCGCTCGGCCTGTTCTCCAATATTCGTCCGGCAACTGTATTTGACTGCCTCAAAGAAGCTTCTACATTGAAGCCTGAAGTACTTGAAGGCACAGATCTGATTGTTGTGCGCGAGCTTACCGGGGGAATCTATTTTGGCGAGAAATTCCGCCGCGAGGGTGCAGGCGGCGAAGAAGCCGTGGATACTTGCGTTTACAATGTAACGGAGATTGAGCGCATTGTCCGCCAGGCGTTCGAGATTGCCCGGACACGCCGCAAGAAGCTGGCATCGGTCGACAAGGCGAACGTACTGGAAACCTCCCGCCTGTGGCGCGAGGTTGTGAACCGGATCGCCCCTGACTATCCCGATGTGGAGCTGGAGCATGTTCTGGTCGATAACTGCGCAATGCAGCTGCTCCGCCGTCCGTCAAGCTTCGATGTTATTGTAACGGAAAACATGTTCGGCGATATTCTGAGCGATGAAGCGGCGATGCTGACCGGTTCAATCGGTATGCTGCAATCCGCATCCCTGGGCGAAGGAAGCTTCGGCCTCTACGAGCCGGTACATGGTTCTGCGCCTGATATTGCGGGACAAGGCATTTCCAATCCGATCGCGACTATTCTTTCCGTTGCGCTGATGTTCAGACTGACCTTTGACTATAAGGATGCTGCGCAATCGATCGAGGATGCCGTTGAATCCGTGCTTAACGCCGGCCACCGTACGGGAGATATCGCGGTTGATAAAAGCAAGGCGATCGGCACCGTTGCCATGGGCGATTTGATTATTGCCGCTATGAAGAAATAATTTATAATAATTATTAAAAAGTAATTATTTCATTCTTGACTTTGTTACAAAGTGATGTTAGGATTTTAAACAGGGCAAGAATTCTTCAGGCGCATGCAATTCCCAAATCCGGTCATCCGTACCAATCGGGACTGGGTGAAGGGAGGCGCCGAATAATCAAGCGCAAGCTTTTCGGGGCTGACTGCCGCACAAGCGGAAGTGGTCACAGAAGCAAAAGCGCGAAAAAAACTTAGGAGGTATTCACAAATGGCAGAACGTTTGGTAGGTCGTCCGGCTCCTGATTTCTCTTTGGAAACCGTGACTGGAAATGGACAAGATTTCGGCAATGCATCCCTTGCAGACTACAAAGGCAAATGGTTAGTGCTCTTCTTCTATCCATTGGATTTCACTTTCGTGTGTCCGACAGAAATCACTGCTCTTAGTGAAGCAGCAAGCCAATTCAGCGAGCTGAAAACCGAAATTCTGGGTGTCAGCGTAGACAGCAAACACAGCCACCGCGCTTGGATCAATACACCTGTTAACGATAACGGTCTTGGCAAATTGAACTTCCCTCTTGCCGCAGACATCACGAAAAGTGTTGCCCGCGACTACGGCGTCCTGATCGAAGAAGAAGGCATCGCGCTTCGCGGCCTGTTCATCATCGATCCGGAAGGCGAAATCAAATATCAAGTCGTTAACCATAACGATGTAGGCCGCAGCGTTGAAGAAACGCTTCGTGTTCTGCAGGCGCTGCAATCCGGCGGCTTGTGCCCGATCAACTGGAAACCAGGCGACAAACATCTGGTTGCGAAATAAATTTTTCCTTTATTAATCAATAAAACCCGGCAGTCTCAGTGAGACTGCCGGGTTTTCGCCGTATTCCCCGCCTGTGGCAAACGAAGACCGGTCAAGTAGGGCGGGTATTAATCCGCAGTCAAGCAGGAATTATAAACATAGGTGACGAATACCTTTATAAAAGTTTAAAACCTGATTCTTACAGATGTTCAATGTGGAGTAAGGAGGGAGACTGTCATGAGTTTCTGTTGCGGTGCAAGCATGATTGGCACAAACGGTACGTTAAAACATTTTCGTACACATATTCATAATGTTCCTATTTTATTCTGTCCGGTATGTCATCGAGTGGAAATTCATCATATGGTTGAGAACGAATATGAAATCTTGGCTGAATATGCCCACGGCGACGGTGCTTCCGAAGTCGATTTTCTTGAATATGTGGAGCAGGACAATGTCACCCTGTTCGAGAACTGCGTAAACAACGAGGACGAGGATCCCATGGACGTCGTACAAAATCAGATCGATATGGCACTTGATCTGCTCTGCTTTGCTAAACAAATTTCTGATGAAGCTTGGCAAACGGAATTGAAACGAAGGCTGGGAACGCTAAGCCAGCGGCGTAACAAACTTCGTAAGCGGCGGACATCTGAAGGATATTGTTAACGGTTTACGCCTCCTTGTCAAGGGGGCTTTTTTCTTTGATAAGGACAGGGTGTTAACACCCCCTCAAGACAGAGGATCAGCACGAAGCATGTAAGGTGAGGTGGAATGGTTGCTACTCGTCGTATTTAAACGATTATTCGGCAAACACGGGGCCGGCTTGCCGCCGCAGAAGCACGACAGGGCCAGTCCCGAGACGATGGTGGAGCTTATCCGTTCCGGTGAAGCTTCGCGCGATGAATTCATCGCTGCCTATAAGCCGTATATCGCTAAAGTTACGAGCCGTTTTTGCAAAAGATACATAGATCCCTTACGGGATGATGAGTTCAGTATTGCGCTCAGCGCCTTCAACGAGGCGATTGAGCAATTTTCAAGCCAGGCAGGAAAATCGTTTCTCGGCTTTGTCGAAACGGTGATCCGGCGCAGGCTTATTGACTATGTGCGAAAAGAACAGCGCCATCACTTATGTGTACCCTACAGCGCTTTTGATAGTTTGGATGAAGAGGGACAAAATGTAAATCCCATTGAACTGCGGGAATCGGTTCACCGCTATCAGCTTTCTCAAGAGGCGGACTCCAGGAAAATGGAAATTGCTGAATATAACCGCAATTTGCAAATGTATGGCATTTCCTTTATGGATTTGCCGGATTTATCGCCTAAGCATACGGATTCCCGGCAGATGCTGATTGCGATTAGCTGCAGTCTGGCTTCGGATCCAGGGATGTACATGACATTGAAAACGACCCGCAAGCTACCGGTCAAAGAGCTTTGTCAGGTTTCCGGAGTTTCGAGAAAAACCATTGAGCGGAATCGCAAATATCTGATTGCACTAGCTGTGCTGCAGCATGGGGATTACCCTTATCTCCAGCATTATTTGGAACCCGTTCTATCATCTTACAGGGAAGCAGCGCCGTCGAAGGGAGAGAGAGTATGAATCGCGGAATCATAATGGAGGTAGGCAAACGTCATTTGATCGTGCTGACGCCTGATGGCTCATTCTATCGGGTGCCTTTCAAACCGGATGCATCCATCGGCGAAGAGATAACTTTTCCGGCGAATGCCAGACGGAATCGTCCGCGCAGCATATACCGCTTAAGCGCGCTGGCCGTCGCGCTCACGCTTCTTCTTCTCATACCTTTGCTGCTGATACCCTTCAAGGAACATTCGGCTGTGGCCGCATATTTGACAATGGATATCAATCCTAGTCTGGAGCTGGGAATTGACGAGAGCGAGCGCGTGATTGAGCTTCGCGCCCTGAATCAGGCGGGAGCTGCTGTCATTACAGATCTTCCCTTCCGTGATTTGCCTCTGGAGCAGGTGACGGAGTCGATCATGGAGCGTATTCAAGCCAGGCCTTATTTTGCAAATCATGAAGGCAATATTGTCATTACAAGCATTATGATGAGGCAGGATGACGACGTATTCTACGAATCGCTGCTGACGCAGCATATGGATGAAGCAGTTCAAAAGGCGTTGGCCGAATCCTCTCTGCCAAGCGAAGCCCATGTTGAAGTGACGACGTTGTCTGCGCCGAAGGAAGTGCGAGATGAAGCCAATGAACAGGGGATATCTACCGGAAAAATGGCTGTTTATTTGCTGGCCAAAAGCCAGGGGCATGAGGTTACCGTAGAAGAATTGAAGAAACATTCAATTTCCCACACCACAGAGGACTGGGGAGGAGTCAAAGCGGTTGTCGGTGATACGGAGAAGGTTCAGCCTGATCAGAACAAGAAGCAGCTCCAGGAGCTGCTGAAGCAGGAGAAGGATTTGCAAAGCCAGGTGAAAGATACTGCGTCTGATCAGTCGCAAACGGCGGATAAGGAGAAGCAGCCCGGGACAAGTGAGAAGGATGCTGCACCCTCGGGAAATAACAAGGATAAGAAAGAAGCGGCTGCCAGCAAGGATTCCGGGGATAAAGAAGGCTCCGCCAGCAAAGCGAATACCAGCAAAACTTTGCCAAGGAAGGGGAGCGAGGTAAATACGGCGCTGCATCCAAATGAGGCAAACGGGGCACTTGCAGATAAGAAGCATCCCATCCCGAAAAGGCATGATAAGGATAACTCCAATCAGAAACAGGATAAGGTTAATAACCAGCGCGGCAGCAGTAAGAACCTGGACAGCAGCCGGCATCGCAGCAGCGATAACCGGGACGGGCTGAATAATAGAAGCTATGGGACCACAAGGGGCGGGAATCTGCAGCATCAGCAGGAGCGCTCCCGGGACGGCCAATCGGATTCCAAACAAGGACGCGGGCGGGAAGAGGCAAAAGACACTTCCAAAGGCCGCGATTTTGACGCAAAAGGGAGAGGAATCCAAGGAGGCTCCGATGATCGGCGATCGGGTGGGAATAAGCAGTAATAACCAGAATATTACAGAAACGTCCCGATATAAGTGGTATTTTCCACAATATTACAGATTCATCCCGAAACAGGGACGAAAGTTTGGGTATATTGTTCCTTTTTGGAACAGCGTATTTCGACAGTATCTCCTGTTGACACAAAATAGATGATATCTCTATGATTAGTATAGGCATATCCCTACTTGGAAGCAGACCAGAAATAATTGGTTTAACGAAGTGGAGGCGATATCGTATAGTGGAAATGTTCCATTTTCGCGGGACGGCCGATGTCATCATCGCACGTCAGAGAGGAAGGGGCATTGCAAAAGCGATCGGTTTTGGTCTCGTTGATCAGACGATTATTGCGTATATCATTTCAGAATTGGCAATAAAGCTGAATGCATTCAGTGAGAAAGGATATATGGGAATACGAACCATCGCCGGATGCAGAGAAGAATCGGAGCTCGGCATCGAAGTGCGGCTGTTTGACCAATTTCATGGACTGAGCCGGGGCCAAATAACCAATGTGGAGAAGCTCGTCGATGATATGGATATGATACGTGATCGTGCACACGGGACTGTGATGACGTTTCGTAAATGGCTGGTCTCTCCGCTTCATATCGATTAACCGATTTGTGCTGCAGGAGAGGGGTAGAACATGCAAGCAATTCGAAAACGCTACTTTCCGGCTCTTGCCGAGTATATTCGCAGCGGCAGCGAGGCATCACTCTTTCAAGCGACCGAAATAGGAAAATTGCTGCATGGCATTCATCCGGAGGACATCATCGCGATACATGAGGAATCCATGCAAACGCTGGTGGCGAATGTGGAATCTGAAGAAGCGCTTCAACTATACAGCCGGTCCTTTATTTTCCTGATTGAGCTGATGGTCGCCTTCAGATTCCGGCTGCAGCCGGATGAGACTCCGGAGCAGCGCTTTAATGAAATGCGCGATATGCTGCTGAGTTCCCATCGTTCATTTCGGATGGTCAAAAATAAATACGAGAATGTGCTGCAGCACATGGACAGCGGCATTGCGATATTTGACAGCGATGGCATCCTGTCCTTTATTAATTTGCAGATGGCCAAGATGCTCGATATTCCCCGCAAAACACTCATCGGTTGCAATCTTCGGGAAATTCTGGCCAACTCGCAGCTGCGGCGGGGCACCAAGCGTATTTTGATAAAGCTGTACAAGGAAATGTTCCTGAGAAGAAGCCGTTATATGGAGTTTCAGGATGCCAGCGGCCGCCATATGCTGGTGACGGTTACATACGGGGATCAGCTGGATGGCGATTATTTGTTCAGCGTGAAGGACGTAACGGAGTATAAGCAGATCGAGCAGAGCGCTTACCAGAACGATAAATTGGCGATGCTGGGCAAGATTGCGGCGGCGATCGCCCACGAGATCCGCAATCCGCTGACATCGATCCGGGGCTTCATTCAGCTTCTGCGCCCACATTTGCTGCAGCTTGGAAAAGAAGAATATGCCCGGATTATATTGGCTGAGATCGACCGGGCTAACGATATCATTTATGAGTTTCTTAACTCCTCCAAGCCGTCTGCTCCCATGAAACAGAATATTCCCATCAACTCGCTGCTTCGGGAAGTGATTTTGCTGTGCGAAAGTGAAGCGCATATGAAGGGCTGCCAAATCCAGTTTGAATCCTATGATGAAGAGCTCACGGTATCGATTGATGTGAAGCAGATCAAGCAGGTTATTCTGAACATCGTGCGCAACGCCATGGATGCCATCGAGGAGATGAAAGACGAACGTTCGGGGTTGATCGATATTGTGACTATGAGGGATGGCACCTATGCGGAAATTACGATACGCGACAATGGACAAGGCATGGATCATACGACGAAAGCAAAGCTGTTTGAGCCCTTTTTCACGACAAAGGCAGCCGGTACCGGTCTGGGTCTTTCGGTGAGCTACCGCATCATCCGCAACCATGGCGGGACCATACGGCTATCCAGCAACAGCGGCGTGGGAACGGAGTTCAATATCTATTTGCCATTGGTGGAATAAACGATTAGAATCGGGTTATAACTTGGTTCTGGGTATGTACTCAGTAATCGGTTCAACCCGATTTTTTGCATACAAAAAAAGGAATATGAATAATGAAAGCGGTGATTCGGATGAGTATAAGGTTTACATATGCGGCACAGGAAGCAGAATTCGATACGATTGTCTGTTTCGTGAGCCGGGAAGAGTTGCGTGCGGAGGAGGCAGCGGATGCCCAGTGGGTTCATCCCCAGCTTGATGAATCTCTCAGAACGCATTTTCATAGCAAACTATTCAACGCGGAGCCCAGGGAGACGCTTTGTCTGGCTACGCTGGGACTTCTTCCGCAAGCCTATGTTATTTACGTCGGCGTGCCGAATACGGATCTGAACGCTGATAGTCTTCGTGATGCTGCAGCGGCAGCCGCGAAGTCGGCTAAACGGGTGAAGGCTGTTTCTGTCCGCCAGATTCTGCCCGGAGGGATCTCTATCATTACACAGGAATCTATGGTTATAGAGTTTGCGCAGGCCTTGACGGAAGGCTACCTGCTCGGCAGCTTCAGCCGCAAGTCGGAGAAGAAGGACGAGGAGAAGCGGCAGTCGACGCTTCAGACCGTCAATTATACGGTCGCAGGCTCGCAGGCGCATGCAGCCGCTTCCTGGGATGCAGGGATACGGCGCGGCACGGTATTCGCGGAATCGGTTGGCTATGCGCGCGACCTGGTCAATCTGCCGGGCAATAAGCTTACCCCCGAGATGCTGGCGGAAGAGGCGGAAGCCCTGGCTTTGACGCATGGTCTGGATTGTGAGGTTCTCGATGAATGGTCCGCAGCGGAGCAGGGGATGGGGGGACTCTTGGGCGTCGGACAAGGAAGCGCGAATCCGCCAAGAATGATCGTACTTCACTATACCGGTGCTCCACAGGACAAGGATGTCTGGGGTCTTGTCGGCAAAGGCATTACCTTCGATACCGGCGGGATTTCGCTCAAGAAGCCGCAGGGAATGGAGGCTATGATCTCCGATATGGGAGGCGCCGCGGCTGTGCTCGGCGCTATGCGAATAATCGGCGAGCTTCAGCCTGCGGTTAACGTGGTGGCTGTAATCCCTACTGCTGAGAATATGCCGTCGGACCGCGCGTTCAAGCCAGGCGATGTGATCAAGACGATGAGCGGTCTCACCATTGAGGTTGTCAATACCGATGCCGAGGGCCGTCTTGTACTGGCAGACGGATTGACCATGGCTATCCGCCGAGGAGCAACGAGACTCGTCGATGTGGCTACATTGACAGGCGCTGTACTGGTCACGCTGGGCAATGTGGCTACGGGTGCCGTGACCAATGATGAGACCCTGCTGCAGGAAGTGATGCATGCGTCCAAGAAAGCAGGCGAGCGGATCTGGCAGCTGCCAGCATATCCGGAATTCCGCAAGCAGCTGGAGAGCGATGCAGCGGACATGAAGAATAGCGGCGGCCGGTTCGGCGGCGCCAGCAGCGGTGGATTGTTTATCGGGGCTTTTGCCGAGGAGAGGCCTTGGGTGCATCTGGATATTGCCGGAACGGCGTATCTGGATCGTGAGCGCTCCTGGGAGTCCAAGGGTGGAACAGGCGTGATGGTGCGGACGCTCGGTGAGCTGTTGGTGTAAAAATTTTGACAGTGGTGTTAGCAGAAATACAGTCGGGCCAGTCATCCAGAAGGGGATAAAACACCATGTCATTTTGGCTTCATCTCATTTCGGTTTTTCGCCGAAAGAAGCTATCCGACCAGCGTAGAGGTCTGCTAACCTCGATTATGGAAGGAATTCCGGCCACCATTATCGGCAATTTGCTGGGCGGCCCTATGTTAACGATTTATATTGTATTCCTGGGAGGCAACTCGGAGGATGTCGGTCTGGCCGTTGCGATCCCGCAGCTGGCCAATCTGGTGCAATTGGTGGCCGCTTTCTCGATGCAGCGCTTTAACAACCGCCGGCTGCTGCTCACCGTCTTTGGCATAACCCACCGGATTATTTGGGTAGCCACCGGATTCATTCCTTTCTTCGTGACTGAGGAGTTGCGCGTTCCTGTATTTATCGGGATGTTCCTTGTGTCCTTCGTAAGTGCGTCCACAAGCGGTATGTTTTTTACCTCGATGATCGCCGATATGGTACCGATGAAGGTGCGCGGGCGTTATTTTGGCATCCGCAATACGATCCACTGGGCATTTGCCAGTATTTCGCTGCTGGTTGGCGGTCAGATTCTTGATCATTTCAACGAGCAGACCGGCTTTGTCATCTTGTATGCTGTCAGTGCGGTTTGTACGGTGTGGAATGGAATTGAGCTGCGGCGCTATCCGAACCTGCCCTTCGAGCGGTCGATGGCGACAAGCTCCGCAGCGCTGTTTCTCAAGCCGCTGAAGGATTCGGCTTATATGCGGGCAGTAGTGTTTATCGCATTGTTTATTTTGCTGCAAAATGTGGCCATTCCGTTGTTTTCCTTCGTGATGCTGGAAATTCTGGATATCAGCAAATGGAGAATTACGGTGATCACGACGGTTCAAATGATTGCAATGATGTTTAGCTATTATTATTGGGGCACACTAAATACAAGATTCGCCACGCGCACATTGCTGCTCTGGACGCTGCCGATTATTTCGGCTTCCTGCATGCTGTGGGCGGGCATCGAGATTTTGCCTGCGCTGCTGGTGCTGGTTATTGTTCATTGCGCGCTTGGATTTGGCCTCGGCGGATACAACCTGCTGGTATTCAATCTGATCATTGGCGACACGCCCAAATCGGATCGTCCGATGTATGTGGCGGTTTATTCCGCGCTTACCGGCCTTACCGGCTTCATCGGGCCGCTGGTTGGCGGCTATGTCTACAACTGGATTGATGAAAGCCCGTTTTGGCTGCAAAGCTATGGCATCTCCTTCCTGTTTGGAGCGGCCATGCTCGCGCTGTCGTTAACGGTGGGACCATTGGTATTTCGTGCGCGGCGAGGCCTATAACCCCTTGTTTGGAGGCGATAAGTGATGGGAATGGAATTGGATCTTGCTCAAGGCAGAAGGGATGACGAGGCATTACGGGTCCCGCCCGGACAGCGGCTGACGGCGGGATTCCCGGTATTGCATTACGGCGAGGTGCCTTATTACCGGGATATGAGCAAATGGGATTTGCGGATATTCGGCTTGGTGGATGAAGCTGCGGTTATTCCCTACAGCGACTTTATGAAGCTGCCGAAGAAGGAATTCGGCAACGATATCCATTGCGTCACCACATGGTCCAAGCTGGACAATGTGTGGGAAGGCGTACCGGTGGCAGCGGTTATGGAGAAGGTAAAGCTGAGGCCTGAGGCGAAATTTGTCATGCTGCATGCGGAGCATGGCTGGTCGACGAATTTGCCATTGGAGGATTTTATGCGGGATACCTCTTTCCTGGCCATCCGTCATAACGGGGAGCTGCTGACGCCGGATCACGGTTACCCGGTGCGGATGGTCGTACCGCATCTCTACTTCTGGAAAAGCGCAAAATGGCTGCGCGGCATCGAGTTTATGGCCGAAGACAAGCCGGGCTTCTGGGAGCGCAACGGGTATCACATGTACGGAGATCCCTGGAAGGAACAACGTTACGATTTTGAGTGAAAATAACTCTTCAGCCTTAAAAAGCGTCAGCACGCGACCTCTCCTGGAGGGGCTGCACTGATGCTTTTTTGAACGTTGGAAGGAAGCATTTATCCACAAAAAAACTTCATAAATTCCCATGGGAGAAAGACTTGGCTTCTAGCAGTCCCAAGGATGATTCAGCTTTTACATGCTCTCAATATTTCTCAGCGGAAGGATTGACAATAGTAACTGTAACAGTTATAATTACAGTATGCCAGACAATACCAGACGGGAATTCAGCATCATGCTGTGAGTCGTCAAATTGTCTAGACAGGTGTAACTTAGTTTGTTACAGATTGTTAGTAAATTTCACGATGGGTGGTGTTGTAGATGACATTTGAAATAAGCGATTGGGTACAGGCGAATACGAGCAACGGAGAATTGATTCATGGTTATATTGAATCCATGGACGGACAGCAGGGAATAGTGAAGCTGATGGTTGTAAAATCCGATAATGAAGAAGCAGTTGGGAAATCGATCACGGTTCGTGAGCATGGCCTGAAGCGTTTACCGGTAGCCTCGTTTGACGATGTCGGGCAAATACTGAACCTCATCGACTTGGCTCTTTCAACGCATGACGAAGCCTGGTTCACGGAGCTGACCGCGAAGCTGAAACCAGCCGAACAGAACGCTCAGAAAAGCCGTAATTTTCCCAGAATCCATACATCCTTTACCAACCGTCTCGGGCTTTATGACATCAAATAAGGACCAACGATATGGTAATAAAATAACCTCAAACTAGTCAATCGTCAAGTATTATACTTGGCGATTTTTTTTGTGTCTTCATTTGGGGATACTTTACAGACGACTCCCGGCTTTTTCAATTTTGTGCTATGTTAGGAAGGCCCGAAAAAAAGCGGCATACGAACCAGGCTATTTTCGGTGCATATTTTTACGAGGAGGTCCAATATGGCTTTTTTGAAATCCGTTTATAGCGCAATAACGGGGCCCTTCCGCAAAAGCATCCGCAATAAGCTGATCCTGATCATGGTGGTGCTCACGGTGCTGCCGGTTATCATTGTGACGCTGCTCGCAACGGACAATACGAGGGCGTCTATGGAGGACGAGGTGCTGGCATCGAATCTGTCACGAATCGGATGGACCGGGGATTATCTGGAACAGGAGCTGTCCGGGCTCAACACCATTGTTTATACGATCTTCATCAGCCCTGCCCTTAATGAATATCTGCGTGTACTGGATGAAACCAGCAATGCGAGCTTGTACGATGTGCAAAAGGAAGTCATTGACACGATTACCTCCGTTTCTTATTCGGCGAATGAGAATTTGTTCGATATCCAGCTGTATATGCTGAAGAATCATAAGCAGTTCAAGATCAGCATGATGCAGACGGCGATCAAGACGCCACCTCATATACCGGACATGTATTTGCAGATGATTGCCGGCAAGGAGGATTATCTGATTCAGAACAGCACGGAAACCCCGGGCTATTTTGAGCTGACCCGGAGCTTGAACCGTTTTGAGACGAAAGAGCAGCTGGGTTTTGTCACGCTCAAGGTGAACTGGAAAATAACCGCTGATGCCATGGACCTGATTAATCCGGGTCTGGAAAGCACGGTGTTCATAGCCGATCAGGCCGGCAAAATCATGTTTCAGCCCAGCGGCACACAGAAGCAGGAAGACGTGGAAGGATTGCTGCAGCAGATGGGCAGCGGTCCGGGCTACCTCAAAACCAAGGATAATTATGTCTTCTACGATACGCTCGATCCCTGGGGCCTGAAGCTGGTCAAAATGATTCCGATGTCCCAAATCAATCAAAGCGCCCGAACGACGCTGCAATACGGGTTGATTGTCGGCGCCGTGTCCATTGTCGTGTCCCTGGCGATTGCCATTATTATGGCCTGGACCTCGTCTAAACCGATTGTGAAGCTGGCCCGGTCCATGCAGAATCTGAGCTTCATGAAGGACGAGAACATATCGCCTACCAAACGGGTCGATGAAATCGGGCTGTTGGAGCTCAAAATGTACAATATGTCACAGCGGATACGGGATCATATCAAGACGGAGTACAGCATCAATCTGGAGAAGCAAACAGCGCAGCTGAAAGCGCTGCAGGCCCAAATCAACCCGCATTTTCTGCAAAACACGCTGCAGCTTATCGGCGGAATGGCTTTCTCGCAGACGCCGGACCGCCTGTATGCGGTGATCAAGGCACTGAGCGATATGTTCAGATACGTCATCCGCGAGCCGAATGAATGGGTGGAGCTGGAGAAGGAGTTTAATCATCTGCGCAATTATCTGTTTATTCAAGGCCAGCGGTATCCCAACCGGATTGTGACGCAGATCGTGGTGGAGCCGGGCCTTGAGATCTGTCAGATACCGAAGCTGATTTTGCAGCCGATTGCCGAGAATGCCTTTATGCACGGTTTTGATCTGAAGTCGTCAAGCTGGACTTTGACGGTGAAGGCCGCCAGGTACGGACAGGGGATGCTTATTACCGTTCAGGATAACGGGAAGGGCATGAGCGTAGAGAGGCTGGACAAGGTGAACCGCAAGCTGCAGATTGATGCGGATTCAATCGGGACAAGCGGGGATCATATCGGGCTTAGCAATGTGGCGGCGCGAATCAGACTGCATGATGGCCCTGACTATGGCGTCACAATGGAGAGCGTTCTGGGCTTGGGAACAACGGTAAGAATTTATTTGCCAATGACGGAAATGGGGGAGAACTAAATGATCAGGGCGATTATCGTGGATGACGAGCAGTGGACAAGAGATATTATCAAACGGTTCGGCTCCTGGCAGGAGCTTGATATGGAAATAGTAGGCGAGGCCGAGGATGGGCTGGAGGCTGAAAGGCTGATTCAGACGTTTGCTCCGCAGCTTGTCATTACCGATATGCATATGCCGGGCGCAGGCGGTGTGGAGCTGCTGAAATATTTGAACGAGAACCATCCGGAAATCAAAATTATTGTGGTCAGCGGCTACGATGATTTCGAGTTTACCAGACATGCCATAAGGTATAAGGTCAACGAGTATCTGTTAAAGCCGATCGATGCGGCGGAGCTCAACCATGCCCTGGGCAAATGCAAGGCGGAGCTGGAAGCCGAGCCGGCAGGATCAGGCGGATATGTTCCTTTCGACGCCGATATTCTTCAATTGATCAAACGGTACAAGCTGCTCTTGTCCGTTCAATTCCATGAGTTGAATGAAGAGGGAATCAGACATGTGCTGGATGCCTTTTTGCAGGAGGTTCAGTCGGGGGGATATAGCGATAAAATCTGGATGAGACAGCTGTACCAGGAATTCCTGTCCCATCTCAAGGAGCTGACGGTGAGCAATTCCGTTGAGCTTGGCCAGGCGGAGTTTGATTCAGAGCTCATGCTGCCCGGTCTTGAAGGGATGGTCCAGCAGCTGGGCGAGTGTTACTTGACCTCTCTGAATTTGCTGATCCAGCAGCGGAAATTCCGCAATAAGCTGAATCTGGATGAAATCAAAACCTTTATCGATTACAATTTTGCCGAGTCGATCTCTCTGGAGAAGGTAGCCCGCTCATTTTTTGTATCGAAAGAGTATTTAAGCAAAATATTTAAGCAGGAATTTGGACAAAATATGACGGATTACGTGCAGCAGGTGCGGATGATTAAGGCAAAGGAATGGATTCTCCAGGGGATTCCGATCAAGACGGTGGCCGAGATGTGCGGCTATGAGGAGCTGGGATATTTTTACAGAGTATTCAAGAAACAGCATGGGATTGCCCCGGGAGAATTGCGCAAAGGAACGCATGAGGTTTAATAAAGTGCAAAGAGAGAGGATAATTCCGTCCAATTAAACGCTTTCATTTAAGTATTACAATGAAACCGTATTCAAATCAGGTGTCAGGGAGGTCTTCACAGATGAAAAAAGCATGGAGTATTGTACTTAGCACGGCTCTGTCTGTCGGTCTGTTGGCAGGATGCGGCAGCGGCGGCGGCACAAATAACAATACGAATGGTGCAGCAGATGGAGGCAATGCGAACGCAGGCAAGCCAAAGTCGGTCACACTTAAATTTTTTATTGGCCAGCCCCGCTTCAAGCAGCAGTACGAGGGTTACATCAATGATTTTGTAGCCAAAGAGAAAGCGGAAAAAAATGTGGATATCAAAGTTCAGCTGGAAATGCCAAACTCGGATAACGCTCCGCAAATTTTGAAAACGCGTATGGCATCCAATGATGCCCCGGATATTTTCAGCCTTCACGCGGTCAATGAGGCACCTTCTTTCTACAAGGCCGGATATCTGGAAGATCTGACGAATCAGCCGCTTGCCAACAAACTGCTGGACAGCGTCAAGCCTTCCGTAACGATTGATAATAAAATTGTAGCTGTTCCGATGGAATCTCTGGCATGGGGCTTCCTCTACAACAAGAAAATCTTCGCAGACAACGGCATCACGCCTCCGACAACCTTGACGGAAATGAAGGCGATCGTCGAAAAACTCAAAGCGAAGAAAATCACGCCGTTCCTCCTCTCCTATCAGGAGGCCTGGATTCCGCAGTTGTTCCTGCCGCTTTCGGTAGGCGCGCTTGTCAGTACGGATCACAAGGATTTCATCGACAAGATGAACAAGGACGAAGGTTCTTTTGCGGAAATGAAGGATATGTTCAACATTATCGATCTGGTTAATGCGAACGGAACGGACAAAGCGATGGAAGTTAACGGAGACGACGGCGCAGCAGCGTTTGCAGCCGGCAAAGCGGCCATGTGGATCCAAGGCCCATGGTTTGCCGATACGATTCTCAAATCCAAAGCTGATTTTGATTTCGGCGTTGCGCCCCTGCCGGTTAACGATAATCCGGATGCAACGAGAATTGATTTGAGTACGTCAACGGCACTGGCTGTATCGCCTTCGAGTAAAAATAAAGAGTACGCGCTTGATTTCCTGAACTATGTACTGGATGACAAGACTTCCAGCGCATTTTATGAAAGCTTGAAATTCAATCCGGTTGCCAAGTCCCATACGTTTGAAACGTATCCTTGGGTAAATGACGCCATGGTCTATGTGAAAGATGGCAAATCCTATCAGGATCCGGTTATGCCGCAAGCCGTTAAGGATGAAGTCGGCAAAGCGCTGCAAAGCTACTTTGTGAAACAAATGTCGCAGGATGACGTGATTAAAGCGTTGGATAAAGCCTGGAAGGACTTCAACAAAGTAAACAAATAAGCCAATCCGCTGCGGAAGAGAGCAAAGTCCCCCGGGCCTTAAGCTTCTCTTCCGCCTTTTTCCAAAGTGTGCGACTCCAATCATGAGGTGATGGAACATGTTAGCAAAGCAAGTTAAAAGGTATGCCTCTTTGTTTGGTTTCTTGGCGCCTTCTCTGATCCTTTATACCGCTTTTCTGCTGATTCCGATGCTGGGTGCCATGTATTACAGCATTACGGACTGGAATGGCCTGAATCCGACCTATGATTTTGTCGGGCTTACCAATTTTGTTGAAGCGCTCAAGGATGACCCGGATTTTCTGACTTCTTTGTGGTTTACATTGAAGTATGTTGTGTTTATGGTTGTACTGCAAAATGTTTTTGCACTGTTTCTGGCTGTACTTATCGAATCGCGGACCAGGTCCAAAGGGTTCTTCCGGACGTTATTCTTTATGCCTAATATGATCAGTATGATTATCGGCGCCTTTATGTGGACCTTTATCTTCACGCAGGTCACAACACAGCTTGCCGAGAAAACATTCCTGACCTTCATGGATCAATCCTGGATCGGCGATCCCAAGTTTTCCTTCTTCTCGATTATTATCGTTTCCCTATGGAACGGTGTCGGTTATATGATGATTATCTATTTGGCAGGCCTGCAGGGCGTTCCGCAATCGCTGAAGGAAGCGGCGGTCATCGACGGGGCCAATGCCTGGCAGCGGTTCAGAAGCGTGACGCTCCCCATGATTACGCATGCGGTCACCATCTGTTTCTTCCTGACGCTTAACGGAGCCTTCAAAGTGTTTGAGGTCGTATACGGGCTGACAGGCGGCGGACCTGGCAGGAGCACACAGGTCATTACGATGAATATCTACGAGGAAGCCTTCTCCAACAACTTCCGTTATGGCTATGCCAGCGCCAAATCGATCATTTTGTTTATTATCGTATTGATCGTTACGATCATTCAAATCAGCGTTACGAAGCGAAGAGAGGTGGAGTCATGAGTAAGAACCGGTCTGCTTCCATTCTGATCAATGCCGTCCTCGCGGTGCTTGGAGCCATATCTTTCTTCCCCATCTATATGGCGTTTATCAATTCGTTCAAAACGCAGGGGGAAATGTTCAGCTCGGTTATGTCTCTTCCGACCAAGCTGCATTTTGAGAACTACAGTCAGGCCTTCACGCAGATTCATCTGCTGAACAGCACCCTCAACTCGGTCATTGTATCTGTTATCGGCATCGCCGGGATTGTTTTCTCGGCTGGTCTTGCAGGATACAAGCTGTCCAGAACGCCTGGCAAGCTGAGCGCTTTTATTTTCTTCCTGTTCGTTTCTTCCATGCTGGTGCCGTTCCACTCGATCATGATATCACTGACGCGGGTGGCCAAAAGCCTGCATCTGCAGGGCAGCGCCGCAGGGCTTGGCCTGATCTATATCGGGCTGGGCGTCAATATGGCCATCTTTCTCTATCATGGCTTCGTCAAATCGATTCCGCGGGAGCTGGAGGAATCGGCGCATATAGACGGCTGCGGCGAGTTTCAGACGTATTTCCGCATTATTTTCCCGCTGCTGCTGCCGATTACGGTGACGATCGCTATTCTCGATTTTCTGTGGATCTGGAATGACTTCCTGCTTCCGCTGTTGATGCTGACGGATGTCACGCGCTATACGCTCATTCTTTCGACCAATATGCTGTTTGGCGAATACAACAAGGAATGGTCGCTTATTCTCGCGGCGCTGGTGCTTACGGCGATTCCGGTCATTATCATCTATGCCTTCTTCCAGCGCTTCATCATGGAGGGAATTACGGAAGGCGCCATTAAGGGCTAAGCGGTGCAAGTTGGAAGGGGGCGGCAGTGTGAAGCAGCTGTTGTACGGCGTGGCCTATTATGATGAATATATGCCTTATGAAAGGCTCGACCGGGATATTGAAATGATGAAAGCGGCGGGTATCAATGTGGTGCGGATTGCGGAGTCGACATGGAGCACGCATGAGCCGCAAAATGGCATATTTGATTTCTCCTCCGTCGACCGGGTACTGGACGCGATGCATCAGGCGGGAATCGCCGTTATTGTGGGAACGCCGACTTATGCGGTTCCGACATGGATGGTCCGCGAGCACCCGGACGTGCTGGCGGAAACGGAGAAGGGGCCGGGGCGTTATGGCGCAAGACAGATCATGGATATCACCCATCCTGTCTATCTCTTCTACGCGGAGCGGATCATCCGCAAGCTGATCTCCCGCGTCAGCGCCCATCCCGCTGTGATCGGCTATCAGACGGACAACGAAACGAAGCATTATCACACTTCGGGACCGAATGTACAGCTTCGTTTTGTCAAATACATGCGGGATAAATTCAAGTCTCTGGATGAGATCAACCGCCGCTTCGGGCTGGATTATTGGAGCAACCGGATCAACAGCTGGGAAGACTTCCCGTCCGTAATCGGTACGATCAACGGCAGTCTGGGGGCGGAATTTGCCAGATTCCAGCGCAAGCTGGTAACGGATTTTCTCGCCTGGCAGGCGGCGATTGTAGGCGAATACAAGCAGGCGGGTCAATTTGTTACGCAAAATTTCGATTTTGAATGGCGGGGCTATTCCTACGGTGTTCAGCCGGATGTGGATCATTTTGCCGCTGCGGAGGCCTTTGATATTGCCGGTGTGGACATCTATCATCCCTCGCAGGATGAGCTGACCGGTACGGAAATTTCGTTCGGCGGCGATATGGCGCGATCTCTGAAAGGGAGCAATTATCTGGTGATGGAGACGCAGGCCCAGGCATTCGCCCATTGGGTTCCCTATCCGGGTCAGCTCCGGCTGCAGGCGTTCAGCCATCTGGCGTCGGGAGCCAATATGGTGGCCTACTGGCATTGGCATTCCATCCATAATTCCTTCGAGACTTACTGGAAGGGGCTGCTCAGCCACGATTTTCAGCCTAATCCGGTGTATAATGAAGCCGGAACGATCGGTCGGGATTTCGGTCGACTTAGCACTCATTTGATCAACCTGAAGAAACGTAACAGGGCTGCAATATTGGTCAGCAACGAGTCCTTGACCGCTCTGGAATGGTTCAAGCTGCCAGGCGGCTTCAAATACAACGATATTGTCCGACGTCTCTACGATGGACTGTACCGGATGAATATCGAAAGCGATTTTGTGCATCCGGGAACTAGCAATTTGGCGGAATATTCCCTGCTGATCGTACCGGCGCTTTATACAGCTCCAAGCGAGCTGCTGGAGAAGCTTAATGCTTTCGTCCGGGAAGGCGGCCATATCGTCTACACATTCAAAAGCGGTTTTACCGACGAGGATGTGAAGGTTCGCACAACCGCTCAGCCGGGGATGATCGGGGAAGCCTGCGGAATCTCCTACAGCATGTTTGCCGAGCCCCGCAAGGTCGGTTTGAGGAACGATCCCTATCAGGTTGGGGAAGAGCACAATGTGATTGAAGCCTGGATGGAATTGATCACCCCGCATTCGGCGGAGGTGCTCGCATATTACGATCATCCGCATTGGAGCGAATATGCCGCCATTACCCGCAATCATTACGGGAAAGGCAGCGCCACCTACATAGGCTGTCTGCCGAGTCCTGCCTTAACAGCCAAGCTGCTTGAGCAGGCTGTCCGGGAAGCGGGGTTATGGAGCGTGGAGCAGCAGCTGGCATTCCCGCTTATTATCAAGTCGGGAATGAATGAGCTTGGCCGCCGCATCCGCTATATTTTTAACTATTCGGATCAGCCGGCAAGCTTTAACAGCCCGTTTGCCGATGCACAGGAGCTGCTTTCGGGCAAGCCGATTGAGAACGGACAGGAGCTGACGCTTGACCGCTGGGAATTTGTTATTCTGGAGGAGCAGGGCTAGTGCGGCCTGGCTGCCAACTTGCAGCACCTGCGAATATCGGAAGATGTTTCCGCATGCGGAGCTGTTTTTTCAACCGGGCTTCAAAGAGATTCGCCGGGGACGATGGCATGCCGGATAAACGACTCGTCCGGGACGTCGCGGCCCTGAATCCGTGCAATTAATATATCAGCCAGACGGGCGCCGATTTCATTCACATTGTAATCCACGGTCGCAAGCGCCGGATTGACGTAATTCAGAATATCGATATTGTCAAAACCCATCAGCCCAACCTGATCCGGCACACGGATCTTTTGGGCTTTTAGCCATTTCAGGATCTCCAGCGCATAGATATCGCTTGAACAGAGGATCGCGATTTTCCCGCGGGACTGCTCGTACAGAGCTGATATTTCCGCTATATATTCCCTTGACATGACGACCTTGAAGCCGAGGTCCGGGTTTCTTCCGCAAGCCTCCAGCAGTCCGGCGTATCTCTGCTCGGGAACATAGATATTCTCCTCCCCCCGGCGGCGGAGCGGGAGACTGACATAGATCAGCTGCCGGTATCCAAGGCCTGCCAGATGATCGACGGCATCGCTGATGGCCTGCTTGTCATTCAGCCAGACGTAGGGGAATGGCCCGGATATGCGGTTGCCGAAGGTGACAATGGGCGTACGGGATTTAAGCAGCGCGGACTCGAATTTCTTGCCCTCATTGATGGACAGCAGCGCGATCCCGTCCACCTTGCGGTCGAGCAGACTGTTGATATATTCGAGCTCGAGCTCCTTGCTGCGGTTGGACAGGACAAGATAGACAAAATAACCCTGCTTTCGAGCCTCGGCTTCGAAGGCGTGGAATAACTGGGAGAAAATCTGGTTCTGAATATCGAACAGCACGATCCCAAGCGTTTTTGTATGTCCTTTTACAAGACTTTGAGCCAGGAAATGGGGGCGGTAACCGAGCTCCTCGGCCACCTTCAATATTTTTGCCCGTGTAGCCGGACGGATGCCGGGACGATTGTTCAGCGCCCTGTCCACCGTTCCTCTGGTAACTCCGCATAGCTCGGCAATTTGCTTACTGGTAACATTCATGACGGGCTTTGCCTCCGCTGTAGTATCAATTTGACTTATCGTAACGCAGATCAATATCGGGGTCAAGACAGCCGGGAAAACCGACAAATTTCGCGTTCAGCAGGTCCTTAGGTGATAAAAATAAAACGTTTACATGAAAAAAAGCCTGTGCTATGATCAAAATGTTCACGTGAACGTAATATGAAAATTGGTGTTTGTGGAATGTCTGGAAATTGGGAGGACGCTCCCTCAAGCAGGTTATAATATTTTTTTGTTTAATTTCGTGCACGTGAACGAAAATGGCTGGTCTCCGCAGCTTCAATGACGTCTACCTATACGGGGGTCAGACTAAATTCAAGCAGGGATGGTGTTCATCTTGAAGAAATTATTGCTGTTTCCTCTTCTGATTATGATGATAATCGCAATGCTTGCCGCTTGCAGCTCGTCCGGTACGACAACCAATCAAACGAACGACGGCACTGGCGGGGACAATACCGCAGATGGTGAGGCTGCAGGGAATTCAACGACCGGCGAGAAAGCTGAACTGACGCTGGTGTGGGGCAAGGGCGACGCGTCCGACGCCCAGCTTAAAGTCATCCTGGCGGAATTCAACAAGCTGTATCCCGACATTAAGGTCAAGCGGATTGAAGTGGTGAACAAGGGCTGGGCTGATTATTTCAACAAAATTCAAACGATGATTGCCGGAGGAAACCCGCCGGATGTCATCCGGGTAGCCATTGAAGGAATCCAGATGTTCGCCAGGCAGGATCTTCTGCTTCCGCTCGATCCTTACATGGAAGTAGATCCGGAAGCGCTGGACGATTATGACGATCTTCATCCCAAGCTGCAGGCTCCATTTGTCGTGGACGGCAAGACTTACGGTTTTGTGTGGGACTGGAACAATATCGTCATGCATTTCAACACGGATCTGCTGAAGGAGGCGGGCCTGCCGCTGCCAGGCAAGGACTGGACCCGAGATGATTTTCTGGAATATGCCCAGAAGCTGACAACGGATAAGAACGGCAGGAAGGTATACGGGTTTGCCATTCCGAATTTTTACTTCGGCGCATCGGCCTGGTTGTACAACAATGATGCCAGCATCCTGAATGAAGACATGACGGCCAGCAGGCTGGACGATCCCAATGCGATCGAGATCATGCAGTTTTTTCAGGATTTGATCTATAAATATAAAGTCGCGCCGGTTCCGGGTCCCAAGACGGATGCCACGCAAATGCTGATGAGCGGTCAGGTCGCCATGTATGCGGCAGGCAAATGGCCGTTCGCCTCCTATGACAAGAACAAGTTCACCAGCATCGGCCTGCAGCTGCTGCCGACCTTCAAGACGAACAAAGTAATCTTCGGCTCCGGCGCGTTTCCGGTGCTGAAATCGTCCAAATATCCGGAGGCCGCGTATAAGCTGTCCGCTTTCCTGAGCGGGAAGTTCTCCCAAAAAACAACACTCGCCAATACGTCGATTCCGACCCGGATCTCGGTCATGAAGGAAGTGCTCCCGACTACGCAGGCCGAGAACTGGCAGGTGTTTGAGGAAAGCGCCGATATTGCCCAAGCGGTTGAGGCGCCGATGCAGTATGCCGAAATCGAAGGGGTATTCAACCGGTATATGTCGGAGATTCTCGCAAACCAATCCGATGCCGCAACCGCAATGAAGAAGGCCAAGGCGGAGATTGACGTCATTCTGAAAAAATAAACAGGGCGGGCCGGCACGCCCGTACCGGCCCGCGGCTTACCAAGAAAGGATTGTGTAACATGACACGAAACCGGACGCTCTGGGATGCTATCGCGGGCTATACCTTCCTTGCTCCTGCGCTGCTGCTCTTCGCTGTATTTATCGGGGAGCCGGTTGTAGTATCCATCTACCTCTGCTTTACCAAATACAATGTGATCACTCCGGCATCCTGGATCGGATGGGATAACTTCAGGCAGTTCTTTCAGGACGGCAGACTGCTGGAGATGTACGGCAATACGCTAAAGTATGTGCTTATTCTGACGCCGCTCCATGCTGTACTGGGCCTGCTGCTGGCACTGGCCGTGAACCGGAAGATCGCCAATGGCTGGAAATACCTGTACCGGACTGTGTTTTATTTTCCGGTGCTGACTACCTCGGCGGCGGTTGCTGTTGCCTGGCAGTTTATCTTTGACACCGATTTTGGCATACTGAACTACTTCCTGGGGCTGCTCGGGATTGATCCGATCCCATGGATGCAATCGCCGCATTGGGTGTATCTGGCCGTTGCGGTGTACAGCTTTTGGAAAGGGATCGGCAGCGCGTTCCTGTTCTACTTTATCGGTCTGCAAAATATCCCGGCAAATCTGTACGAGGCTGCCGAGATTGACGGGGCAAGGCCCTTGCAGCGCTTCTTCTCCATTACGCTGCCGATGCTGTCGCCTACGATTTTCTTCGTGCTGGTGACAACGCTGATTGGCGCGACGCAAATTTTCGATGAGCCTTATCTGATTACGGGCGGCGGACCTGGCGACGCCTCGCGTTCAGTCAATATGTATATTTATGAGGTGGCTTTTCAAAATCAGGATATGGGGTATGCCTCCACCTTGTCGCTCAGCCTGTTCCTGATCATTCTGCTGATCACGGTATTTCAGTTCTCGCTCAGTAAAAGATGGGTCTACTATGATCAGGAATAAGAGGGAGAGGATATGCTTATGGAACCGAATGTTCAAACAGGAGCGGGGCTTGCGCCCAAGCGGGAACGCGTAAGCCGCACCGGATGGGAGAGAGTGCTGCTGGACGGAGGACTGCTGCTGCTCTGTTTCCTGATGCTGGCTCCCTTCCTGTGGATCATTTCGACTTCTTTCCGGCTGCCCAAGGACTCGTTTTCGCTGCCGCCCGCTATTTTCCCGACCAGCTTTCATCTGGGAAGCTATGCGGAAGTATTCATCCGCGTGCCTTTTCTGAATTTCATTCTGAATAGTATGAAAATAAGCCTGATTATCGTAGCCGGGCATATTCTCATTTCGAGCATGGCGGCTTTTGCCTTCTCACGAATCCGGTTCCCGGGACGGAATCTGCTGTTTCTCGTCTTTCTGTCGGGGCTGATGATTCCGGCCCAGGTGACCGTCATACCGCGTTTTATTCTGATGTCAAAGCTGGAGATGGTCGATACGCATTGGGCGTTGATTTTGCCGGGGCTGATTAATCCGCTGGGGATTTTCCTGATCCGGCAGCTGATGATGACCGTCTCCACTACCTATGATGAGGCTGCTTATATGGATGGGGCAAGCCGGATGTATGTCTTTCTGAAGATCATTATGCCGATGGCTTTTCCCGCTGTCGCAGTTACCTCCGTTATGACCTTCATCGGAACCTGGAATGATTTTTTCGGTCCGCTCATCTTTCTCAATACGTTCGAGAAGATGACGCTGCCGATCGGAATGGCTGTTCTGAGCGGAGCTTTTGGCCAGGGGAATTTGTCCGCGATTCTTGCGGGAGTCGCAATGTCCCTCAGCATTCCGCTTCTGTTTTATATAGCGGGCCAGAAATATCTGGTTGAAGGAATCAGTACCGGCGGATTAAAGTTGTAATCAGATGAGGAGGCTATTATGATGCAGAAAACATTTGAACAAAGCTTATACCCGGCAGACAAGAAATTCACCTTCACCGGCGCCAGAACGGGACAGATTTCGTTTCCGCTTGGCGGGATCGGAGCAGGCAGCATCGGACTTGCCGGCAATGGGCGGCTGATCGATTGGGAAATTTACAACCGCCCCAATAAGCTGAGCTATAACGGTTTCTCCTTCTTCACGGTCAAGGCTGAGCATAACGGAGAGGTGAAGCTTGCGAAAGTGCTGCATGGCGATTTGAAAGCGCCTTATATGGGAGAGGGCAGGGGGAAATATGAGGGTTACGGCTATGGGCCAAGACGCGAGAATCTGACAGGCTTCCCCCATTTCTCGGAAACGGCGTTCAAGGGAGAGTATCCCTTCGCGGAAATCTCCTTTGCAGATGCCGGCGATCCTATCGAGGTTGTGCTGACGGCGTTCAATCCGTTTATTCCGCTGAATGACCACGACTCCTCGCTCCCCTGCGCCATTTTTGAATACGAAGTGATGAACAAGACGGCGGATACGCTGGATATCAGCCTGGCGGGCGTGCTGACGAATCCGTTCTTCAAGGGAGCGGTCAATAAGAAAATTAAGCTTGGCAGCAATCCGGCGATGACGTTCTCTTCCACTCATTACGAGGCCGATTCTCCGGAATTCGGCGACCTGACGCTGGCAACCGACCAATCGGATACCAGCTATCAATCGTATTGGTACCGCGGCAGCTGGTTTGATAATTTGACCGTGTTCTGGAAGGATTTTGTTGCGCCGGGACGGCTGCAGGAGCGTCATTACGACAATCCCCGGGAACTGGATGCTGGCAGCTCGCATAACAAGCATCAGGATGTCGGGCTGCTGTGCGGGCATCAGAGCATCGCGCCAGGTGAGAAAGCGGTATTCCGCTTCGTCATCAGCTGGAGCTTCCCGAACTGTGTGAATTTCTGGAATCCCGGAAACGGAGGAGATGCGGATGCGGGCAGGAATCCTTCCTGGACCAATTATTACGCGACCCGGTTTGCGGACTCGACCGAGACTGCGCAGTATGTATTGACCGAATATGACCGGCTGCGCGAGGAATCCGGCTTGTTCCGCGACACGCTGTTCCGCTCGACGCTGCCGGATTATGTGCTGGATGCCGTTGCCGGCAACATCTCCATTCTGAAATCGCCGACCGTTCTGCGTCTGACCGACGGAACGCTGTATGGTTTCGAAGGCGTTCATACGAATGAAGGCTCCTGTGAGGGCTCCTGCACCCATGTGTGGAATTATGAGCAGGCGACGGCTTTTCTGTTCCCGTCGTTGGCCCGGTCGATGCGCAATATTGACTATAGCTATGCTCAATTCGACAATGGCAAAATGGCCTTCCGGCTGTTCCTTCCAGCCGAGCGGACAACAAGGGAGAATTTCTTCTTCGCTGCGGCAGACGGTCAGATGGGAGGCATCATCAAGACCTATCGGGAGTGGAAGATCTCCGGCGATCATCAGTGGCTCCGCTCGGTATGGCCGAAGGTGCAGCGGGCACTTGAATATGCCTGGGAGCCGACCAATGAGAACCGTTGGGATTATGACAAGGACGGCGTGATGGAGGGACGGCAGCATCATACTCTTGACATGGAGCTGTTCGGTCCGAATTCATGGCTGACCAGTATGTATCTGACGGCGCTCAAGGCTGCGGCCGAGATGGCGGAAGCGATGGGAGAGCCGGAGAAAACAGCCGAATATAACGGGATTTTCGCCAGCGGCTCGGAGTGGGCGAATGAGCATCTATATAATGGAAGATATTTTCACCAGCTGGTCGATCTGAAGGACAAAACGGTTCTGGAGCCGTTCGGAGCCGCTGCGGCTTACTGGAATGAAGAAGCGGGTGAAATCAAATATCAGATTGCCGAAGGCTGCGGCATTGACCAGGTGCTGGGCCAATGGTTCGCCCATATCGTCGGTCTTGGTTATGTGCTGGATGAGAGCAAGGTGAAGCAGGCGGTCAAATCGATTTATGACAACAACTTTATCGAGTGTATGCGCGATTATCCCAATGCCTGCCGGATCTACGCGCTCAACGAGGAGGATGGTCTCTTAATCTGCACCTGGCCTGATAATAACAGTCCTGTCGTTCCGGTTCCTTACGCCGACGAGTGCATGAACGGCTTCGAGTATCAGGCTGCCTGCCATATGATTTACGAGGGGTTTGTGGAGGAAGGCTTAACCGCCGTCAGGGCCATCAGAGACCGCTATGACGGAGAGAAGCGCAATCCGTGGAATGAATTCGAATGCGGCAGCAATTATGTGCGTTCCATGGCTTCGTATGGTCTGCTGCTCGCGCTCAGCGGATTCGAATACGATATGACCAAGGGACATATCGGGTTTAATCCGAAGCTGAATGAGGACGAATTCAGCTGCTTCTGGAGCTTGAGCGAAGGCTGGGGAGAGTTCCGTCACCTGGGAGGCGTTCTCGAATTGGAGGTCAAGCGCGGGAATTTGGCGCTGCAGTCTTTTGCGAGCGCTCTATTGGAGGGCAGGGAGATTGCGGAGATCCGGTGCGGCGGAGCGGCTGTTCCTTTCAATAGAACAGACCGGCTGATTACATTCCAGGACCGTATAGAAATTGACCGCCATTCAACTCTACAAGTGTTATTAGAATCGTAGAAGGTTCATGAACTGGTCCTGCATCCTGCAGGGCCAGTATTCGTGATGAACCGGCTGAGTCTGCGAATTCTGTCTGCCGCAGCACGCCAATCCATGCAGGAGGGTTGGGGAAATACGGCCAATTGCAGATCTATTCCAGAAATATCGTGTCATATGGATGATCCAGCTTCCCGGTCCGATAGTCGCGGGGGGACAGCCCGAGGTATTCCCGGAATACTTTGCCAAAATAGCTGGGGCTGTCGAAGCCGCACATTCTGCCGATATCCTGCACGCTGACAGCGGTTCGGCGAAGCATGGTAACGGCAGCCTCCACCCTCCGGCGGCGCAGGAATTCCAATGGAGAGATGCCTTCTTTATGCTGAAACAGCCGGCACAAGTATGATCGGGAAATGCCGCATTGCGACGCGATGTCCTCCAGCGACAGATTGCGGGCATAGTGATTCTTCATGTAATTCTTTGCTTTCTTAATAATCGGATGAGACTCCGGACCAGGAGCAATGAATGTATCCGGCGCGAGCAGGGACAGCATGAATCCATACAGCAGCTGCGAGAGCGGAGCGGATTCGTATATCCGTTCAACGGCTACGGCCCGGTACAGCTCCCAAAACCGCGCCACCGGCTGCGATTCGTTCTGCAGCGATACAATCGGCCCTCTTCTGGCGAGGATACGGTCCCACATGCGGACGGCATCCTCGCCTTTGGCGTTCAGCCAGACAAACTCCCATGGCTTTCCCTGCCCGCCTGCATAATAGTAGTGGTGGGAGCTTGGAATCTTCACCATAAAAGCCTTGCCTTCCTGGAGGGTATGGGTCTGTCCTTCCATTTCGATTATCCCTTCGCCGCTTAAAGTATATTGAAAAATAACATGGCCATGGTCTGTCCGCTTAAGCCCCTTGTTCCCATAGCTCCCGGAGCTTGCGCTCTGCCAGCCCATGGAATCCAGCAGCATATAGGGAAGCGGCTCGGCATAACGGAACGCGAATGAATCGGGCTTCAGCATGATTGTCCTCCCTGCGAATACGTTCATCAGGCGTAGCGCAGCTTCCTTGTTCCATAATAATATTGTTCTATATTTTGAATGGCAGCGATATGATTCTATCACAATAATTCTAACATACGCGGGAAAAGAATACATGGGATGCTGATGGACATTCGTTTCCGCAAGGTCAATTCTGTTATAGAATGGTTTAATATTTTGAGATTGCCGACAGGCTCCCCCATTGTTAAGATGAAGCCATAATAACTGACCGGAGCTTCCCTGATTGATCCAGGGTTCGGGGGCGGCATACGGATTCTAACTGGATAAAGGGGATTATGCTCATGAAGGAAACGACGACAGCTTTTGAAACACGCTCCTTAAGCTCGCTGGCAAAGGTGTTTGCCGATTCGGAGCTTCAGGATGAACGTTCAGCAGCCGGAACCGCTCTATGGAAAGAGGTATTTTCCTTCCAGATCGCTTACCGCTCCAGCACAACGATTGCCGACCTCCGTGTAGAGGCGGATTCGCCGCTCTTACCCTATATGACCATTCGCTCCGTGGGACTTGCTCCTTCGGAGATGCCTGTATACGCCAATCCCGATGACCGTTACCTGCGTACGACGCCGGGCTTGTTTCCCGATCCGCTGTACCCGTTACGCGACGGGCTGAGGGCGGTTGCCGGCCAGTGGCGTGCGGTATGGATCACCGTAAGTCTGCCCTCAAGGCCGGAGAGCGCTGCGCCTCTATATGCGGAAGAAACAACCTCGCATCCGATCGATATCAGGTTCAAGAATGCTGCCGGAGAACTGCTGGGAGAGGAGCAGTTCAAGCTGGAGATCGTGCAGGCCGAGCTGCCTGAGCAGGAGCTGCTGCACACGGAATGGTTTCACTGCGATTGTCTGGCAACCCAATACGGGGTTGAGGTATTCAGCGAGGAGCATTGGCGGCTGATTGAGCGTTATGTGCATAATGCCGCCGCTCATGGCGTAAATATGCTGCTTACTCCGTTGTTTACCCCGCCGCTGGATACAGCCATCGGGGGCGAACGCCCGACCGTGCAGCTGATCGGCGTGGAGCAGACAGCCGGGCATGAATATGTATTTGACTTCACGCTGCTGAAGCGCTGGATCGATATGTGCCATAAACAGGGGATTCAGCATTTCGAATTTTCCCATCTGTTCACACAGTGGGGCGCGAAGCATGCGCCGAAGATTGTCGCCTCCGTGCAGGGAGAGGAGAAACGGATCTTCGGCTGGGAAACAGAAGCGGGAGGCGAAGCCTATACGCGGTTCCTGGATCAGTTTCTGCCCCGGCTTGTACAGTTTATCCGCGGGCAAGGTCTTGAGAAGAACAGCTATTTTCATGTGTCGGATGAGCCGAATGGCGATCATCTGGAGGCTTACCGGCTGGCCAGCGGCATTCTGAAGAAGCATCTGGCTGAATTTGCATTTATTGAGGCGCTATCGGATTATGCCTTCTACGATCATGGACTTGTTCCCGTACCGATTCCATCCAATGATCATATCGCTCCTTTTCTGGAGAACAATGTAAAGCCATTGTGGACCTATTACTGCTGCGGCCAGCATCAAGAGGTTTCGAACCGTTTCTTCAGCATGCCTTCGGCCCGCAACCGCGTGCTGGGGCTGCAGCTCTATAAATTCGGCATCCAGGGATTCCTGCATTGGGGGTATAACTTCTGGTATTCGCGGCATTCGGTCCGCGCTATCGATCCGTTCCGGGTTACCGATGCGGAATATGCTTTTCCATCCGGTGACGCTTTCGCCGTGTATCCGGGAGCGGAGGGACCCATCGACTCTATCCGCTGGGAGGTGTTCTATGAAGCGCTGCAGGATCAGCGGGCGCTCGAGCTGCTAGGGCGGCTTGGCGGCAGAGACGCTGCGCTGGAAGTCATGGAGCAGGAGCTGGAGGAAGCGATAACCTTCAAGACTTACCCCGTAGAGGCTGCCTGGCTGCTGGGAACGAGGGAACGAATCAACCGCCGGATAGCAGCGCTGCTCCGGTGAAGGGAATGAATAGACCCTTTTACCAAGGGGATAGCTTACAGGAATGACGCGACTGCCGGTGCCAAGCATCGGCAGTTTTTTACTGACGGCGTTTCCAGATAATGGATAATAATTGACGGATCCTACCCAGAAGAACAACAATGCTCATGTTGTCTATCCTTTGACGAGATGATATAATATTATTAATTGTCTTGCTTACGGGAGTCTGCCTTCGCGCAGACTCTTTTCTTGAATACAAGGAAGTATACGTTTTCATTTTAGACTTGGCTTCTAGTTCACGGAATGAATTTTGCTTCGATTTTACGGGTTATTGGGGGAATCTGATCAATCTGCTCCTGGCAGCCTATTTCTTGCCGTCTCCTAGTACAAGCCGCTCGCGTATTAAGCTAAAGGGGTCATTAACTCATGAGAGAAAGGGACTATTCATGGAATTTACAGCCTATCAGCCGGAGAATGTACGATGAGGATGAAGAAACATTGGTTTTATAAGACCTTACTATCTTACCTGCCAATCTTTTTTATGCTGTCATCCGTTCTATTCCTCGTATTTTTCTTCGCATTAAGTGAATATATCAAAACCTCCACTATCAAATCGATCGAAATTATCGGTGAGCAGCTCGATCAATCCGTTGAGAACATCCTTCAACCGATCGACAAGGTCATCATCCGGGATATTTTGGTGGATGAGACCATTCGGCAATTTTTCGATGAGCAGGGAAAGGCGCCCTACACGATTTACCGGATGAACCAAAAGCTGAACAATCTGCTTCTCAATTTCTCAATTATTGATTCCTTGTACATTTACCGTTATTCGGATGGACAAGTTGTAACTGAAAGCGCTTTCTCTAATATTGACGATTTTGAAGACCGGGATTTCCTGCTTCAGCATATGGCAGGAAATTCATTAACCTCCTGGAGCGGTAAACGCGTCTATAAGGACAGAAAGCGTCCGGCATCGACGGAGGTAGTTACGCTGATAAGGAAAGCACCGTTCCAGACAGGCAGAGACGGTGTGATTGTCGTGAATATACGGGTGGATGTCCTTCGGGAGATGGTAGCGGATATGTCCAAGCTGGACATCAGTTTTGTACGTATGCTGGATGCGGATGGGGGATTGATCTTTACGACTTTGGAAGAAGGTGCGGATTCCGGTGAAGTCATCTCCCGCGTCCAATCCGACTATACGAATTGGGAAATTTCAACCGGCGTCCAGTCGAAATACCGGTTTGGCTTGCTTTCGTCGTTTCCGTACGTCTGGATTGGGATCGGATTTGTGTCGATCCTGCTGGGACTGGCCTCGATTGTTTACGTCACACGCCGAAATTATAAACCGATCGAGTCGATCTTCAATCGAATCAGCAGCATGGTGGGAGAGCGCGGCGGCGGTCAGGACGAAATTCGCATGATCGACATGGCTGTTGACAAGCTATTGGAGCAGTCGCGAATTTTTCAATCGCAATTTGAATATGATGCTCACCGTCTGCGCCACCATTTATTCATGGAGCTTCTGGAAGAGGGATTTTCGAAGCCCGTCGGCGAGTGGAAGAAGGAAATGCAGCGGCTGAGCCTTCCCAGCCAATTTGATCATTTCGTATTTGCCGTTATGGAAATTGACCGCTTTGCAGATTTTATGCGCGAGTATACAGACCGGGAGCAGGATCTTCTGAAGTATGTCATTTACAGTGCCGTTCAGGAGATGGCAGCTGAAAGCGGAGGATCGCTTTGGGCTGAATGGATCCATGCATCCCAGCTTGGAATTTTATACTTCGCAAAAGAAGCGGAGGTCGGGACAGAAAGCGGCGATGGACCGATGATCGATTTAGGGGAGAGGGCAGCCCGCTGGTCCGAGCAAAATCTGAAGTTTACCGTTACGTTTGGTATAGGGGGGGACGCTGACAAAGCAAGCGAGCTCCCGCAATTGTATGGGCATGCGCTGGATGCTTTGAATCACAAACCTTTCTTCGGGAACGGGGCAGTGATTCAATACCGGAACTTGCCGGATAGACCCGCAGGGGATCTGTACCGCTATATGGAATTGATCCGGGCGTTTGTTCACCATTACCGAATGGGCGGCGAGAACTGGCAGCAGCTGTTTTCCTCGTTCATGGATGAGCTTCAAAGCGGTCTCTCTACCCGTGAAGATATTTTGAGGGTGCTTAACTATCTGCTGTATCACCTCAATCAAAAGATGTCGGAGCATGGCGGACGAACCGGCATTTGGGAGGAGAAATGGATGCCGGAGCTGGCTGACAAACTAAGCCGCTTCGACACTCTGGAGGATTTTAGGATGGTGTCTACATCTATTCTGACCGGCATGCAATCCTATCTGCAGCAAATACGCGAGAAAAAAAGCTATAGTCAGTCGATTCGCCAGGTAAGAAAATGGATTGACGTTAATTACGCTAATCCGGAGCTGTCGCTTCTTCAGCTCAGTGAAGAGTTCAATCTGAGCACGCGTATTCTCAGCAAGCTGTTTAAAGAAGAATTCGGGGAAAAATTCATCGATTATTTGGTCCATGTCCGGATGGAAGCGGCCAAGCGCCTGCTGATGGAAACAACGGACTCCGTGCAGGTTATCGCGCTGAAGGTTGGTTATGTGCACTCTTTTTCATTTATCAGGGTTTTTAAGAAAGTGGTTGGAGTGACGCCGGGAGATTTCAGAAAGTGAGATAAACCCGTCATTGATTTATGTATTCTTGGCAGGAGCCTTCATCAAATGATTTTCACCAAGCATTTGAAGGAGGTTTTTTGCGCTGCAAACCGTGAATGTCCGCAACCTAATGCCTCTATTCGCTCCCAGGGCCATGCACATATTTCGCAGCATGCACATAAAAGTCCGCTTACAGGAAGAAGCAGCAGCTGAAATACCTGATAATGGCTGGATTTTTCGGGTTTTATGATTAGGGACGAAGAACAATGTGCATACCGAGGAATCATGTTTATTGTCGAAACGGATGAATCCTGATTGAATAGGAGACAGCGGAAGACATCCGCATCCGGCCTGTTCGATCCACAGCGCTTGGATCATCAACATCCATGAATGCGGTTGCATTGGGGCTGATAGACCAGGTGGTGGAGCGTTCATAACAGATTCTAAGGGAAAGGAGGGACATCCATGGTTGAGTTGGAGAAGAGAATCGAAGCAATAGCCTCTCCCGCAGCAATTAGAGGGGAGAACAAGATCAGAGCAGTAATCAGGGACATCAAACGAACCAAGGTCCTGCTGTTGTTTTTATTGCCGGCGGTTGTCTGGTATGTAATCTTTTATTATATTCCGATGTACGGCGTGACGATTGCTTTTAAGGACTTCTCCGTCATGAAGGGCATTATCGGCAGTCCATGGATTGGATTTACTCATTTCGAGAGGATGTTCGATTCACCGGATTTCAGCCGGGTGCTGCGCAATACGTTGATCATCAGTTTTCTTAAGTTAATCTTCGTATACACATCCGGACTTGTGCTTGCTTTGCTGCTTAACGAGGTTTTCCATGGAAGGTTCAAAAAAATTATCCAGAGCATCACCTATTTGCCCCACTTTCTGTCGTGGGTCATCATCGGCAGCATCATGGTGGAGCTGCTCTCCCCTTCCGGGCTTGTCAATGAAATTATTGTCCTGCTGGGAGGGAAGCCTATTTTCTTCCTGGCAAGCGGAAAATGGTTCGTGCCGACCCTCATTGCTTCCGATGTCTGGCAAAGTGTGGGCTGGGGATCCATTATCTATCTGGCCGCGATTGCCGGCGTCGATCAGCAGATCTATGAAGCCGCTACCATCGACGGAGCCGGCCGGTTCAAGCGTATGTGGCATGTGACGCTGCCGTCGATCGCGAATGTGATTGTCATCATGATGATTTTTAATGTAGGAAATATCATGAATGCCGGCTTTGACCAAATCTTCAATTTGTATAACCCTGCTGTGTATGCAGTGGGAGATATTCTGGATACCTATGTATACCGGGTGGGGCTTGTGCAAATGAATTACAGCTTCTCGGCAGCGGTGGGCTTATTTAAAAATGTGATTGCATTGGGGCTTGTCCTGCTTGTCAATCGCTTGGCCCGAAAATATGGCGAAGCTGGACTATGGTAGGGGGTGTCAGCCATGTCAGGCAGGATTAAATTCACCTGGTTTGATGCTCTGAATTATACGGGCATGGTGCTGCTCTCGTTGTCGGTCCTGTATCCTATCTGGTACCTGTTTGTTCTCTCGGTCAGCACCAGAGAAGGGATGGCGGCGCTGGACAGCTCGATTGTTCTTTGGCCGCAGGGCTTTACTTGGGCAGCTTATGAAGGGTTTATCAACCAATCCTATATTTACACGGGCTATGCCTATACAATCGGCCGCACGGTGGTAGGGACGGCTGCAGCGGTTATATTGATGTGTCTGGCCGCTTATGCGCTCTCCAAAAAAATTCCATTCAAAAAGTCGTTCACCTTTCTCTTTATTTTCACGATGTTTTTTAGCGGCGGTCTCATCCCGACCTACATTCTGATTAAAAATTTGGGGCTGCTCAATAATCCGCTGGTTTATATTCTGGCGCCGCCGTTTCTATTCAACACCTTCTACATGCTGATCCTGCGGAACTTCTTTATGACAATCCCGGAGAGCCTGGAGGAATCGGCGAAGATAGACGGGGCCGGCGATGTGCGTATTTTCTTTCAGATTATGGCTCCGCTGGCGGCTCCCGCGATTGCGACCATCAGCCTGTGGGTGTCGGTGAATCATTGGAACTCCTGGTTTGATTCGTTGATTTACGTTCAGTCATCCGAGATGCAGGTCATACAGGTGCATATCCGAAAGCTGGTCATTGAGCAGAGCGCGAGTATGATGAGCAGCACGATGGATTATTTCGACAAATCTTTAATGCCGACACCGGAAAGCATGAAAGCGGCCGGCATTCTGATCACCATGCTTCCCATATTATGCATCTATCCGTTTATTCAAAAGTATTTTGTGAAAGGTGTCGTAATGGGCGCAGTGAAAGGCTGATTGCTTGCAGCATGATGGACCAGATAAAAATATATCCATGGAGGGATCACCAAATGGGCAGGACAATGAAGCGTGCGTGGGCGTTAGCTCTGATTCTGTGCATGACAACCGCTTTGTTAGCGGGCTGCACCGGCAGCAGCGCGAAGAAAACAGAACCGTCGACGGTTGCCGGAGAAGCAGGAGGCGAGACGGCCGGATTGGACCCCTTGTCTGCGGAAGCGGCAGAGGTCATCTTCGAGAAAGTATTGGCAGAGACCGAAACGCCGGCCCAATTTGCCGAAACGCCAACTTATGAGTATACGTTCCAATTAGGGGACAGTCCGGAGGATAATGCGTTCGGCAAGCGGTACTTTGAGAAGAAATTCAACGTCAAGCTGAATTTCCTGAAGCTGGATGGCGGAAATCGCAAGGAGCAGTTGAACCTGGCGCTCGCAACGGGTTCCATTCCGGATTTGACGGTAGTGTCGCTGGGAGATGTTCCGGAGTACACGAAGCAGGGGATTCTGGCGAAGCTTCCCGCAGATATGATTAAAACCAATATGCCGCATTATTACGGTCTTCTTGAGAAGAATGACCCTACGCTGTTGACCATTGCCCATGTGGATGGTCAGAACATGGGGCTTCCGCGCCTTTATCCGAACGGCGGCGTTCCGCGTCCGGGCGCCATCCGCGCGGACTGGCTGCAGAAGGTGGGCGTCAATAAGCTTCCCGAAACGCTTGATGAGCTGGAGCAGATCTTCATTAAATTCCGCAATGAAGACCCGGACGGCAACGGTAAGAAGGACACCTACGCGCTATCGAATGGCAGCGATTATCCAGGTGAGGTCTGGTTTCAGACCATCTTTGGCGCCTATGGCGGAAGTCCTTTTCAATGGCGTGATGTAGACGGTAAGCTGCAGTTTGGCCTCACCACCAAGGAAACCAAAGAAGCCTTGATTCGACTGAACAAGTGGTATGAAATGGAGCTCATTGACCCTGAGTTTATTACGGAGAAGGGGAAAAACACAGAGGTAGAGGATGTAGCCGGAAAGTTTGCGTCAGGCAAAATCGGTTATATGGACAACTTGAGCTTCGATGATTATCAGTATGACAATGACGGTCATGTCAATTTCAAATGGGTCGTCGCTAATCCGGAGTGGCAGGCCTGGTTCGAAGAGCGCAAGGACAATCCGGAAGAGTTTTACTCTCTGGCCGCACAAAAGGATTTTAATGCTGAAATGCCGCAGCCGTATTACATTAATCTTCCTCCGGTGACCGGACCGGACGGACATAAAGGCTATTATCGGGTCGGCCTGCAGGAGTCGGTTCTTGTATTCAGCCAGAAATTGGAGGAAGAGCAGGAGAAATATGACAAGCTGCTGCAGATTCTGGATTACATTAATACAGACAAACCGACGAATGACATGCTGGAGTGGGGTCCGGATGGCGTTATGATGATCATGAACGACGCCGGCGAACGGATCTTTAATCCGCAGTGGGGAGAGCATGAATTGTTCGATCCCCAGATCACCAAGCTCGGAGCCGTATGGACAACCAACCCGATGAGATGGACAAATCCGGAATGGCTTGGCACCGTCGGGGGCCCACGTGAAACGCAACGATTCAAGCTGGGCGGCGATGTCTTGCGCGACTATCCATACTTCGAGAACGCGTTGAAGGTGACGCTCCCTTCCCAGGCGCAGAATATGGAAATTCTCGATACGCGCGTCAAAGAATACGTGATCAAGGCCGTCACGGGAGAGATAGACGTTGAAGCCACCTTCGACCAGATGGTGAAGGATTGGTATAAAACGGGCGGCGAGCAGCTAACCAAAGAAGCGAATGATTGGTACTCAACCCAGTCATAAATAAAGGAGCAAAGCCTGTTTGCAAGCGCTGACCGGTCAAGCTTTGGCCGGTTGGCCTACTCATAAAATTGAATTGGATGGAGGCTCACTATGGAAGCAGCTGCAGAGACGATCCGCAAATCAACCAAAGCCATCATAGATTGCGATGTTCATCCGTATCCCAGGAGCATGGATGAGATCCGCTCTTATATGCCGGAGCCATGGAGAAGCCGGTACAAAGGAAGCGGCCGCGGCTTTTTCGACAATCCCGTGCATGGCATGCGCTTGGACGCTGTGCCGCCGGGCGGGGGAGGCATAGGAACCGACCCGGATTTTGTAAGGCAGCAGCTCTTCGAGCCGTTCGGCCATGAGCATGCCATTCTTATGCCGCGGGCGTTCTGCAATATGATCCCTGATCCGGATTTCGCTACGGCTATCGCGTCCGCTTATAACGAATGGTTGGCGGATACCTGGCTGGGGAAGCACAACGCAGACGGCATCTTCAAGGGCTCGATAACGATTGCCCACCAGGATCCGCAAGCTGCGGCGCGAGAGATCGAACGCTGGGCCGGCCACCCGCATTTTGTGCAGGTGATGACGGACTCCGGAGCGCGCGCTCCCTTCGGACAGCGCCAGTATTACCCGATCTATGAGGCTTGCGACAAGCACGGACTGCCTTTCGCGATTCATCCGGGCACGGACGGGATGGGCATTAATGTCCAGCCGTCGCCGGGATATCCGACCCATTATATTGAATGGCATACCTGCCTCTCGCTTGCCTTCCAGGCGCATCTTGTAAGCTATCTGACAGAAGGTGTATTCGAGCGGTTCCCGGGATTCCGGGTTGTGCTGGTCGAAGGCGGGGTTTCATGGCTGCCGGCCTTGATGTGGCGTCTGGATCAGGAGTATAAAGCGCTGCGGTATGAGGTGCCCTGGCTGACAAAGAAGCCAAGTGAATATTTGCGCGATCATGTGCGCATTGCTTCGCAGCCGCTCGAGCGGCCGGATAACGACCAGCATCTGCTGCAAATGCTGGAGATGCTGGATGCGGAACACATCCTCATGTTTTCAAGCGACTATCCGCATTGGGACTTCGATTCGCCGAAGCAGGCATTCCCGAAGCTGCCGGATGCCTTGCGGAGCCGAATCTTCTACGAGAATGCGAAAGAGTTTTATAAACTGTAAACGGGCAAGGAGGCAGGATGCACTGTGGGAAGACATGTCATTGGGAATGTAGGCGATTTGCCGCAGGGCGCCAGAGTGGTCATGACCCTGGAAAATCGCAGTATCGGCATCTTTAATGTCGGCGGCAACTACTACGCGCTGAAGAACACCTGTCCGCATCAGGCAGCGCCGTTATGCGCGGGCCCGATTAAAGGAACAACTCTGCCGTCGGCCCCCGGCGAATACAAGTATGCCCGGGAAGGGGAAATTATCCGTTGTCCCTGGCATGGCTGGGAATTTGACCTGACGACCGGCAAATCGCTGTTCGATCCGCACAAATGCCTGGTGAAAACATACGAAGTCGCGGTGGAAGAGGAGCAGGAGCTGCCTTCGGTAGAAACTTACCAGGTGCAGGTCGAAGCCAATAAGGTTGTTGTATATATTTGAGTCAACGGACATGGATAGTACGGGAATAATAATTTCTTAGCGGGGTGCTGAACTTGAAAATTACGGGTCTGGAAGCAATCATACTGCAGACGGAAGTCAAGAAGCCTGTTTTCGATGCGATGAATACGTTTGACGCTGGCGGATATGTGGTGACGAAGCTATTTACAGACGAAGGAATTACCGGCTATGCGACGACGCATGTCGGAAGGGTCAGGTCCATTTGCGATATCGTCAAGGTCATCCTGGAGAAGGAGATGCTGCCGCTCATGGTCGGCGAGGACCCTTTCTTCGCCCGGAAAATCCGGCAAAAGCTGTGGGCCTCTGCGGATTATCACGGTGTAGAAGGAATCGCGCAATTTGCGATCGCGGCCTTGGACACTTGCGTGTGGGATATTGTCGGAAAAGCGCTTGGCAAACCCTCCTGTCATGTTGTAGGAGCCAGCCGGGATCGGATTCCTGCCTACGCGATGGCCGGATGGTACTACGATACGGAGAAAGAGTATGTTCAAAAATGCGTGGATGCTGCGGAAGAGGGATTTCGCGCGGTCAAGCTGAAGGTCGGCAAGACCTCTCTGGAGGATGATCTTCACCGGATCCGCATTGTGCAGAAGGAATTGGGTTCTGATATCCGGATCATGATCGATGCCAATCAGGCGTTCGATGAAATGGAAGCTCTGCGCCGCGGGAAGGCTTACGAGGAATTGGGGGTTTATTGGTACGAAGAGCCGATGATTCCGCAGTATAAGGAAAGTCAGGCCCGTCTGGCGGCCAAGCTTACGATTCCGCTTGCCATCGGAGAAAACTATTACACGCGCTACCAGTTTTACGACGCGGTCAGAACGGGCGCAGGTAGCATCTATCAGCCCGACAACCGGAGAGCGGGCGGGCTCACGGAATGGCTGGAAATCGGAGCGATTACCGAGGCGGCTGGCTTGAAAATTGCCAGTCACGGAGGAGGACCCGCGAATGTCAATGCCCTCTGCGCCATTCCGAATGCGATTTATCTCGAAAGCGGAAGCTTGAAGCAGCAGGATCATGGGATGCTGGTAACCAAGATGAAGATGGTGAACGGCGAAATCCTGCTGCCCGAAGTGCCTGGAATGGGGACGGAGGTATCGGAAGACTTCATTAAGAAGCATAGAGTATCGTAATCGTAATCGTAATCTAAGCATGCATGCAGGATGCCATTTGACCGCTTCCCCAGAGTCAGTGGCGTCTTGTGTTTTGTTAACGATCATACCCAGGGAGGCTGCAATGAGCATATTGGTCTATGGAAATTTAATTGGAAGGCAGTGGCGGGAGTCGAGTGATACATTCCCTGTCGTTCATAAGTATTCTAACGAGATTCTGGCGGCTGTGTCCAAATCGTCCAGGGAGGATGTATCGGAGGCCGTAAGCTGCGCCGCCGCCGCGTTTCGCGGGCATAAGCTGCCGGTCATGAAGCGTTACGGGATTCTAAGGAAAGCGGCGGAGTTGTTTGAAGCGCGGAAAGAAGAATTGGCGTTCACGATCGTGCAGGAATGCGGCAAAGCATTGCGGGACGCCCGCGCGGAAGTGGAAAGGGGCATTCAGACGTTTATCGCTTCGGCGGAAGAGGCGAAGCGCATTGCAGGCAAGGAAGTCCCAATCCAGGGGCAGCCGGGACAAGAAGGGAAGATAGCGTTCACGATTCGGGTTCCGGTAGGCGTTATTTGTGCCATTACGCCCTTCAATTTTCCGTTTAACCTGGTCGCGCATAAAGTAGCTCCGGCGCTGGCTGCCGGCAACGCCATCGTATTGAAGCCGTCCGAGCTCGCCCCCATCAGTGCAGTCAAAATGGCGGAAATCCTGCTGGAGGCCGGTCTGCCTCCGGGGTTTTTGAATATCGTTAACGGTTCGGGCGAAGAGACAGGCCAGTATTTGCTTGAAGACGAGCGGATTGCCATGTATACCTTTACCGGCAGCGCCGGGGTAGGCAAGCATATCAAAAGCTCAACGGGAATCCGAAAGGTTTCCCTGGAGCTGGGCAACAACTCGCCCAATATCGTTCACAAAGACGCGCCTGATATCGAGAAAGCGATCCGCCTCTGTGTCACGCGCGGATTTGCGAACAATGGTCAGGCTTGCATATCTGTACAGAGAATTTATGTTCACCGCGACATCTATCATGATTTTATTGAGGGGGCTGTGAGCATTGTGCGCCAGTTGAAAGTGGGCAACCCGGAGCTGGAGGATACGCTTGTAGGGCCGATGATTTCGGAGAAGGCCGCGATGCGTACGGAGGAATGGATTCAAGAGGCGGTGCAGCAGGGAGCCCGTGTGGCCTTTGGCGGAGTCCGTGAGGGAGCGCTATTGCATCCGACGATTCTTACGGAGGTTACCCCCGATATGAAAGTGGTATGTCAGGAAGTGTTTGCTCCAGTCATATGCATCGTTCCTTATGATGAGGTGGAGGAGGCCATGGAAGCTGCAAATCATTCCAACTATGGCCTTCAAGCGGGTTTCTTCACATCCAGCCTGCAATTGGCCTTGAAAGCGGCTCAAGGACTGGAGTTTGGCGGTGTCATTATCAACGACGCTTCCTCCTACCGGGCGGATATTATGCCTTATGGCGGGGTCAAGGACAGCGGGATCGGCAAAGAAGGCCCCTATTATGCGGTTCAGGAAATGACGGAAGAGAGAATCGTCGTTATCGATATGGGTTAGGTACCAAGGAGGCGGACATGAAGAACTATTGGGATTTTTATTTGACGGAAAGAATCGTATTCGGAAACGGTTCGATTATGAGGCTGGATGCGGTTTTGAAAAGGCTGAAGGCCCAAAATCTTTTGCTTATAACAGACCAGGGGATTACAAAGAGCGGCCTGACAACGAAGGTCACCGGCCTCCTGCAGGATTGGGGATATCAACTGATCGTTTATGATCAGGCCGTACCCGAGCCTCCGGTCGAGAAGGCGGTCGAATGCTACGAGTTTGCCAAAGCTCAGATGAAGATCGACGCGATTATCGGATTGGGCGGAGGGAGCAGTATTGATCTTGCCAAAATCGTTGCCTTGCTGCTGGCGCAAGGGGGGCATCCGAAGGATTATTTTGGGGAAAATGCAATCGATCATCCCATTGCTCCCCTTATCGCAATTCCCACGACCGCGGGGACCGGCTCGGAGGTAACCTCCGTTGCCGTTGTAACCGATACGGAGAATAACATCAAGGTGGGGATTTCGAACAATTATTTACGTCCATCCGTTGCTTTGCTGGACCCTGAATTGACGCTTGAGCTGCCTCCATACGTGAGCGCATGCTCAGGAATCGACGCTTTGTCGCATGCGATAGAAGCCTATATGGCAAAGGACTTCAAGTATATTCAAGCAGAGGGTGAAATTTTATTTCAGGGCTCCAATCCCATCAGCGACACATTCGCTTTACAGGCGATCGAGCTGCTGTATCACAATCTGGTAAAGGCTGTGCAGCAAGGAACAAATTTGGAAGCCAGATCAAACATGCTGTTAGGCAGTCTGTTTGCCGGGATCGCGTTCTCGAATGCGGGAACCGCTCTTGCTCATGCGCTGGCTTATCCAATAGGCGGAGCTGCCAAGTCGCCGCACGGGGAGATAACGGGATTGCTTCTTCCCTATGTGATGATGTTCAACGCCGAGGTGCAGGGCAAGAAAATGTCGCTTATAGCTGAAGCCTTTCATTTGAACTGCAGCCAGCTAGAGTCCAGGCAGCAATCCTTGCTGGTTGCTGACAAGGTGCTCGAGCTGTTGAAATCGATTGGTCTTCCCACGAAGCTTTCGTCTATCGGGGTGAAGAATGAGAGCCTGCCCGGCATTGCGGAGAAAGCGCTGCAGATCGACAGGTTGATTCGGAATAATCCGCGTGTGCCAACGAAAGAAGGATTGATTGCGCTGCTGGAGGATGCTTATTAAATGGAAATCCGAAAGAAGATTGTGATTACGAGGAAACTGCCGGACCCAATCATTCAGGAACTCGACGAGAGAAATTACCGCATTCATATGTGGCCGTCCGAAGACGACCCGATGCCCTACGACAAGATTGTGAAAGAAGCCGCTGAAGCGGATGCGCTCCTTACTAACGTTTCCGATCAAATTGACAAGCAGGTCCTGAGTGCTGGCGCAAAGCTTAAAATTGTCAGTACGATGGCGGTTGGATACAACAATATCGATATTCAGGAAGCTTCAAAACGGGGGATTTATGTGGGACATACACCGGATGTATTGACAGAAGCCGTTGCAGATCTGACATTTGCCCTTCTCCTGGCAGTCTCCAGAAGAATCGTGGAAGGAATGGCGTTTATTAAGGCGGATCGTTGGAATAGCTGGGGGCCGATGCTGCTGACAGGACAGGATGTCTGGGGCTCTACTTTGGGGATTATCGGTATGGGGCGTATCGGTGAGGCCGTTTCCCGAAGGGCGGCCGGTTTCGGCATGAATATCCTGTACTGCAATCGAAACCGGAAGCCTCAAGCGGAGCAGCAGCTTGGCGTCGCTTATGCCGGGTTGGACGACCTGCTCACCAAATCGGATTTTGTTGTCATGCTGGCGCCCTCTACTCCGGCGACCCGCAGAATGTTGGGCGAAAGGGAATTCCATCTGATGAAGCCCAATGCTGTCTTGATCAATACGAGCAGGGGGGAGAACGTTGACGAAGCGGCATTGTTTCATGCTTTGAAAAATAAACGGATATGGGGAGCGGGGCTGGATGTATTTGAACAGGAGCCCATCACATCCCGGCATTGTTTATTTGGCTTGGAGAACGTAACGCTGCTGCCTCATATCGGAAGCGCCACCATCGCAACCCGATTGAAAATGGCCGGCATTGCGATAGATAACATTAAGGCAGTTCTGTCTGGCGGCAAGCCTGCCCACTGCGTAAATGAATTTTAACGTGTCAGTCTTGCAGCAGGCACCATGATAGGATGGCGGGGATTTTGGGTAAAGCTTCAAGAACGCTGAAAGATCATAACGGCAAGTCGTAAAGCCGGTCATTCTTTCTCCGCGAATATTGCCTGTAAAATATAGGTTATTGCTTAAATCTCCCATAGATTTTGGGAGATTTTTTTTTGACCTTATAGCGAGAGAAAGGTACGGTCTATACAATTGATTGGCGGTGCGATATGGTTTGTATAGAGGTGGTTGGTTTGAATATGTAATCGAATTGATTTCATGTTCAGCATCCGCCGTATGAGGATCCAGGTCAACAAGCAGAAGCAGTCACACAACGATCCAGGATTGGAGTGGGAGCATGAACATATGGAACAGGATGACTTCATTGTCGATATACCCCAAGCTGGTGCTAACCTTTCTGGTCATACTCAGCCCGATGTATCTGATCAGCTGGCGGATGAATGACGCCGGTTCTGGCACAGTGGAGAAGGAAATTACCCAGTCGCTGCTGTCGCGGACTTCCTTGTACGTGAACATGCTGGAATTCGACCTGAGCCGGGTGATCTCGCTGCTGCAGGAGTATGTCAATGACGAGGATCTGCTCAAGCTATCCTCCTCCGCGGAGGTTATGTCCGAGATCGAGAAGATGCAGGCGCAGCTGGGCCTGAAGAAACGACTGGATATCCTCAAGCGCTCCAGCAAGTTTGTTGAAAATGCAAGCGCTTTTATTCCGTCGATGAACCGGACGGTATCGGCTAACGATAATATTTTCACCTCGTTTAATGAGGATCAATTTCAATCACTCGCGAAGTCGACCAATCGTTTTGAGTCTCCATTCCTCGTGTGGCAGGACCGGATATTCATCAGCTTGCCTTATCCGGACCCGGCTGTCTCCAGCGATCAGAAGCCGGTGTTCCTGCTGACAGTGGAGATTTCCCGGAAGGAGCTGGCCGATGTCCTCAAGGAGTTCACCAATGAAGGGGGCGGCGCTATTCTGGCCGGGGAGGGGATGTCCTGGACGGTCAGCGGAACACGCAATGAAGCCGATGCCGGCATGCTGGAGGAGGCGGGGATGAGTCATGCGGCAAGCGCCGCCCATGAAGCGGAGATCCGCGAGGTCACGCTGAAGGATGACCCGTATATGGTGGTTTCGAAGTCCTCCACAAGACTTGGCATGACGCTGTTCATGTATATTCCAAGCAAAAGCGTGACCGCATCGCTTGATTCCTACCGGTCCTGGTTCTCTGCCCTGTCCATTGCCTCGATATTTATTGTGCTGCTGTTCTCCTACAGCATCTATCTGATTATCCACCAGCCGCTCAAGAAACTGGTGAGGTCCTTCAGGCGGATTGAGCAGGGTCATTTCAATCTGGAAATGAATTATCCGCTCAAGGATGAATTCGGTTATTTATACGGGCAATTCAACGGGATGGTCAAGCGTCTGGATGTGCTGGTGCATGAGGTGTACGAGCAGCAGTACCGGGCGCGTACAGCCGAGCTGCGCCATCTGCAATCGCAGATCAATCCGCATTTTCTATATAACAGCTATTTCATTCTGTACCGGATGGCCATGCTCAAGGACCATGACAACGTCATTTATTTTACCAAGCATCTCGGGGAGTATTTTGAATTCATTACACGCGACGGGGCGGACGAGGTTCCACTGGAGAACGAAATCAAGCATGCGCGCACCTATGCCGAAATTCAGTCGGTCCGCTTCGGGAGCCGGATTCAAGTGGAATTCGATGAACTGCCGGAAGAAGCGGGAGCCGCTGCGGTCCCCCGTCTTATCCTGCAGCCTCTGATTGAGAACTGCTACAATCACGGGCTGGAGCATAAGCGCAAAGGCGGATGGATTCGTGTCCGCATCATGTGCTTGCCGGATAAGATCGTCATCATCGTCGAGGATAACGGGGGGACAATCGACGAGGAGAAGCTGCGCGAGCTTCAGAGCAAGCTTCATCAGGACGATCAGGCGCATGAGCATACGGGACTTCTGAACGTGCATCGCCGCATCCAGATCAGATACGGCGGCCTCGGAGGATTGACCCTCGAGACAGGTGAAGAGAAAGGCCTGAAAGTAACCATGACTCTGCCGAGGGAAGGGGAAATGCCGGGATGATCAGACTGTTGATCGTGGACGATGAGCCATACACTGTTGACGGCTTATATGAAATGCTGGAAAATACCGCAGATCTGGAGCTTGAGCTTTATCGCGCCTATGCGCCGGAAGAAGCGGTAGAGTGGCTGACACGGACGAAGATGGATATTGTTTTGAGCGATATCCGCATGCCGGGTATGACAGGTCTGGAGCTGCAGAAGTGGGTGGTCAGCCAGTGGCCCCGCTGCAAAATTATTTTCCTTACCGGTATCCGCGAGCTGCAAACTGCCCAGGAGGCGATTCGGACAGGATCGGTCGATTATATTTTGAAAACCGAAGGCGACGAGGCGATTCTCCGCAGCATCCGCAAGGCGATGGAGGATTTGAGGGAAGAGACGCGGAGCGACCAGTTCATGCTGCAGGCCAAGGAACAGATGAACAAAGCGCTCCCCCTGCTGCACAGGGAATGGTTCACCTCCCTGCTGGATCCTCATTTTAGCGGGAGCATGGTTCAGGCGAGAATGCAGGAGCTGGATATCCCGCTGTCCCTTGACCTCGAACTGATCCCTGTAATCGGGCGCATTGACCGCTCAGAGGAGAACGCCAATTCTCCGGATCAAATGCTGATTTTGTACGCTATTCAAAATATTGCGGCGGAGTTTTTTGAAACAGCCGTTTTTTTCTCCGTAAATCTGGATGCCAATCATCTCGTGCTGCTGATTCAGCCCTCCGGCCATGAAACGGATGAGGTCAAGGCATGCCATTCGGCGGCTCTCTGGAGGAAAACAGGCTCCTTCGTTCAGGGAACGCTGGAATCGGTCCAAGAGACCTGTCTTCGCCTGCTGGAACAGCCGGTTTCCTTCATCAGCCCTGCGTACCCTGTAACATGGACGGGACTGTCCCGGGCGTACGCCAATATGAGGCATAAGCTGGTTCTTGGAATTGGAACGGGAGTTGGCATGCTCATGAGCGTAGATCCGCTGGATGAGGGCGGCGGCAGCGATCCGCTTCCTCCGGTCAGAATGATGATGGATAAGCTGGAGCGGCTGATGAACGAGGGGCTGGAAGAACCGTTTATCGAATACCTGAAGGAGGTGCTGGGCCGGCCAACCAAATTCGCTGATTATGTGCAGGTCTATTATTCGGTAGCGGCCCTGCTGCTGGCCCAGCTGGAATGGTTGAATCCCGGAACCGACGGAAGCGATATCGACCTTGAAGGCTTATTCAATCTATCGACACACTCTACCAGCGAGCAGACCGCCCAAACCTTCCTGACGCTGTCCTCGTTGATTCTTGCCCGGCGCAGGGAGCTCCAGGATGAACGGACTTCACAGGTGATCAATAAGCTGCATCAGCATATCTGCCATCATCTGGATGGCGATCTGTCGCTGACGAAGCTTGCGGAGATCGTGTATTTGAATCCGACCTATCTGTCTGTTTTGTACAAACAATCGACAGGAAATAATCTCTCGGAGTATATTGCCCGGATCCGTCTGGAGAAAGCCAAGGAGCTCCTGGAGACGACGCCGCTGAAGATTCATGAAATTGCGGAGAAGGTCGGTTTCGAAACCGCAGGTTATTTTACGCGTTTTTTCAAGAAGCGGCTGAATCTGACACCTCAGGAGTTCCGCGCCAAGACATGAACCAAACAGAAGATAACAAATCAGAACAGAGTGACATTTACGCATGTATGGCCTGCCCTTAAACTGGAAATATATCAACCACACTAAATAGGGAGGTTCGAAAAAATGAGCAAGCCCACAAGATGGATGGCAATTCTGACGCTCGTATGTATTATGCTTTTTGTAACCGCTTGCAGCTCCGGCAACAATAAGGAAAGCTCCAATACAGCAGATGGAGGCAACCAGGCGACCGCAGCGGATACTGAAACGAATAATACGGATGGAACCGGCAATGCAAGCGCCAGCGAGCCGGAACCATACCTTGGGAAGTTTGATCCCCCTATCGAGATTTCTACAGTTCGGATCGTCAACGACACCTATAAATATCCCGCAGGCGATTCCATAGAGAGCAATGTATGGACGAAAACGATCGAAGATAAGCTTGGCATCAAGGTTAAAAATCAATGGGTAGTCAGCGGTGATCAGGCGGGAGGACAGGGCGAGCAGAAAATGAATGTGTCCATCGCCTCGGGAGATCTTCCAGATTTTATCCCGGTAAGCTCCAAGCAGCTGCAGCAGCTGCAGGATGCGGGCGAATTGATGGATTTGACTGAAATCTATGAAAAATATGGTTCCCCTTTTCTCAAAGAAGTACTGAACCAGGACGGACCTAACGCCCTGGCATCCGCTACATTTGACGGTAAACTGATGGCGATTCCAAGTACAGGCTCCTCGATGGACGGGGCGGCTATGGTATGGATCCGCAGCGATTGGCTGAAGGAGCTTAATCTGCCCGAGCCCAAAACGATGCAGGATATTCTGACCATCTCGGAAGCGTTCACCACGCAGGATCCGGATAAGAATGGGAAGGACGACACTTTCGGCATTGCTCTAAACAAAGATCTGTACGGAGGCTTTGCCGATATCACCGGTTTTATGAACGCCTATCATGCTTACCCAAAAAGCTGGATTAAGGATGCGGAAGGCAGCATCGTATACGGCAGCATTCAGCCGGAGATGAAGACGGCGCTCGCCGCTTTGCAGGATCTTTACAAAAAAGGCCAGATCGACAAGGAATTCGGGGTCAAAGACGGCGGGAAAGAAGCGGAGCTGACGGCATCCGGCAAGCTGGGAATCGAGTTCGGAGGCATGTCGAATCCGCTGTGGCCGCTCGTTGACACCAAGAAGAATGACCCCACTGCAGAGTGGCAATCATACGCTGTTCCGTCCGCCGACGACAAGCCTGTGACCCCTCAGGTCGGCTTCGCAGTTGGCAAATATTATGCAGTTAAAAAAGACGCGAAAAATCCTGAAGCGCTGTTGAAAATGATGAACCTGTTTGTGGAAACCGGATGGGGAGAAACAACGACACCGGAGAATTATGCCGCACATTTCACAAGCGATGGCTTCGAATATCATAAATTCCCGCCATTCGTTGCCTGGCCTGCACGTAAAAACCTGGATATTCATCTTCATGTATCGGCAGCGCTTGACAGCAAAGACACATCTGCTCTTAATCCGGAGGAAACGGACAATTACGGTAAAATCGTTGCTTTCCTGAATGGCTCCAACGAGGATCCGCTTGGTTGGGCATACGACAAGGTTTTCGGCAAAACAGGCTCTTTCGTCATCATTAATGACTATGTCAATTCCGACAGATTGAAAATGACTGAATTCTACGGGGCGCCGACACCGGCAATGGTACAGAAGGAATCCAACCTGCAAAAACGCGAGCTGGAGGTGTTTACCAAGATTATAATGGGAGACCCCATCGATAGTTTTGATAAATTTGTTGAAGATTGGAAGAAGCTTGGCGGTGACGAGATTACAGCCGAGGTGAATGAGTGGGCTAAAAACAAGTAATTGTCAGCCGGAATGAGGGGGAGAATACCGTCTTCCCCTCGTTCACGGCTTCCGCCGAATCACTTTTGGTTTCTATTAAATAACGTTGAGGAGGTGCCGTATGTCGCTGAAAAAATGGAGCGGACAGCTCCCGCTGCATCTCATGATCCTGCCGGGACTTATCCTCATTCTCATTTATCATTATGGTCCCATGTTCGGATTCATTATTGCCTTCGAGAATTTCGTGCCGGCCAAGGGGATTTTTGGCTCCAAATGGTCTGGACTCGATAATTTCCGTTATGTCCTGGAAATGCCGGAGACGAAGCTGATCCTTCTGAACACCGTCTACATTGCCCTAATGAAGATCGTGGCAGGCCTTGTCGTACCGATTATTACTGCGCTTCTGCTCAATGAGGTCAAGAAGGAGTTTGTCAAACGCGGTGTACAGACGCTGATCTATTTGCCTCATTTCCTTTCCTGGATTATTCTTGGCGGGATTCTGATTGATATCCTGTCCCCGTCCAATGGGATCGTCAATCAATTTCTTGGCTTGTTCGGCATCGAGCCAATCTATTTTCTGGGCGATAATTCATGGTTCCGTTATGTGCTGGTGGCATCCGATGCCTGGAAGGAATTCGGGTTTAACACGATCGTGTATTTGGCAGCCTTGACGAGTATTAATCCGGCTCTCTATGAGGCGGCGATTGTCGATGGAGCCAACCGCTGGAAGCAAACGCTCAATGTCACGCTTCCGGGCATGGCGCCGATCATTATCCTTCTGCTTACGCTAAGTTTGGGAAATGTGCTGAATGCCGGATTCGATCAGGTGTTCAATTTATATAGTCCTCAGGTATACGAGACAGGGGACATTATCGATACCTTTGTTTACCGGATTGGCTTGATTGACGCCCAATATGGTGTGGCAACGGCGGTCGGCCTGTTCAAATCCATTGTGTCCATGGTCTTTATCTCACTCTCTTATTATATTGCGTACCGCTTTGCCAACTATCGCATCTTCTAGTTAAGGAAAGGAGCAGAAGCCATGGTAGAACATTATTCATTCAGCCGACGGATCTTTATCGGCTTCAACTATCTGTTTCTCTGCCTGCTTTCTGTCATATGCCTGTTGCCGCTCATTCATGTGCTGGCTGTATCCTTCAGCTCCAGCGGTGCGGCACAGGCGGGGTTCGTCAAGTTCTGGCCGGTGGAGTTCACACTCAGTTCTTACGAGTTCGTCTTGAAGAAACCTGCTTTTTTCAATTCTATCCTAGTAACCCTTCAGCGGGTCGGTATCGGTGTCGTCGTCAATATGCTGCTTACCATCATGGTTGCCTATCCGCTTGCCAAGGATAACAGGAAATTTCCGCTGCGCACGTTCTATGCCTGGTTGTTTGTAGTGACCATCCTGTTCAGCGGGGGCCTGATTCCGCTGTATATGACGATCAAGTACACCGGCATCATGGATACGATCTGGGCGCTGGTGCTGCCCTCGGCGGTTCCTGTCTTTAACGTCATCCTGCTGCTCAATTTCTTCCGCGGACTGCCGAAGGAGCTGGAGGAGGCGGCGTTTATTGACGGGGCGGGACACTGGACGACGTTATGGCGGATATTCGTGCCCTTATCCCTGCCGGCTCTGGCTACCATTACGCTGTTTGCCACGGTCAATCATTGGAATTCCTGGTTTGACGGACTGATCTTCATGAATTCACCCGATCATTATCCGCTCCAAAGCTATCTGCAGACCGTTGTAATCAATCGCGACCTGTCCTTGGTATCATCCGCCGACATGGCTTCACTGGCTGAAGTGAACGACCGGACAGCCAAGGCCGCCCAGATTTTCCTGGGTGCGCTGCCGATTCTCATTGTCTATCCGTTCCTGCAGCGTTTCTTTATGAAAGGCATTGTATTGGGAAGCGTAAAGGAATAAGGACAATAATTCGAGTTCGCAGAGAAATTCCTCTGCGCAACCCAACGATCACAACTGAGCGTTGGTCTGCCGCAAATCGATCTTGCAACAAGCAATAAAGCCAAAGAGGCAGGCTCCTTAACTGGAGCCCGCCTCTTTGACTGCTAATCTCTGACATTTGAAGCTATTCGTGAATTTGAACAAGCAGCTGGCCGAGTATCTGCATGGCTTCCGCTTCCTGCTCGCCGTCAATCTCCAGGGTGACATCCTCCCCTGCGGCAATGCCCAGTGTCAGCATGCTGAGCGAGCTTTTGCCATTCACCTTCTTGCCTTTGTTGATGACCGTGATTTTGCAGGGAAAACCGCTTGCGGTCTGCACGAATGTCTTGGCCGGTCTTACATGGAAGCCGGTCGGATTCACGATGGTAAAGGTTTGAGTTTGCATCCTATTGTTTTCCTCCTTGCATATTCGCCTGAACGAAATCCTTCACTTCCTGCTGGCTGCCCATGGAGAGCGCCTGCTCGGCCAGCTGGCTCCAGGTGCCGAACGGGAGTCCGGCAACAAGTTCCCTTGTCGCAAGTATCGAGCCGGCGCTCATGCTGAATTCATGCAGCCCGAGTCCGAGCAGCAGCGGGACGGCCGCCGCGTCGCCGGCCATTTCTCCGCACATCCCGACCCATTTTCCTTCGCGCTTCGCGGCGCGGATAATCATCGCCACCAGCCGGAGAATGGAAGGGTGATGGGGCTGGTACAGATAGGAGACCGTCTCGTTCATCCGGTCGGCCGCCATCGTATATTGAATCAGATCATTGGTGCCGATGCTGAAGAAATCAACCTCCTTGGCGAACAGATCTGCCGCAATCGCCGCAGCCGGCACCTCGATCATCATACCCACTTCCAATTGCAAGTTTACCGGAATGCCTTCCGCAAGCAGTTTTTCCCGTTCCTCGCGAAGCAGGCGTTTCGCTTCCCGCAGCTCCTCCGTCACGGCTATCATCGGGAACATAATCTTGAGATTTCCGTATGAGCTTGCGCGCAGCAGGGCGCGAAGCTGTGTTCGGAACAGGCTTTCATTCGCCAGACATAAGCGCAGCGCCCGAAGGCCAAGAAATGGGTTGCTCTCCTTGGGCAGATTCAGGTAAGGGAGCTCCTTGTCCCCGCCGATGTCCAGCGTACGGATAACAACAGGCTTGCCCTGCATTTTTTCAAGCACATATTTATAGCTGTTGAACTGTTCTTCTTCCGTAGGCAGAGAGCTGCGCCCCATATAAAGAAACTCTGTGCGAAACAATCCGATGGCCTCCGCTCCGTTGTCAATGGCTTTCTGCACATCCTGTATACTGCCGATATTGGCGGCAAGCTCGATATGATGCCCATCGGAGGACACAGTCGGCTGATTCTTCAGTTTGCTTAGCTCAGCCGCTCGGGACTCGTACTCCGAACGTTTATCCTGATACCGCGTGAGCTCTTCCTCGCTTGGACCGATAATGGCTTCGCCCGCAATGGCATCGATAATCATCTGCGTTCCGGTGGAGACCGCCATGATCTGCGCTCCCGCTCCGACAATAGCCGGAATATCGAGCGAGCGTGCCATGATGGCGGAGTGGGAAGTGCGGCTGCCGGCCTCCGTAATAAATCCTCTCACCATATCCGGATTAAGCTGGGCCGTATCCGAAGGGGTCAAGTCCCGGGCGATGAGGATGCAAGGCTCAGTAATGTCGGAGAGAGTCCGGGTGGAGCTGCCCCGCAGGATGTTGATGACCCGTCCGGTTACATCTTCAATATCGACTGCACGGGCCTGCAGGAGCTCATCCTCCATCGCTTTGAGCGCCTGAATGAATGTCTGGGCGGTTTCATAAAGCGCATAAGGGGCGCTTGCGAGATCCGTCCGGATCTTGTCGATGGCGACATCGATCAAATCAGGATCCTCCAGCAGGAGCAGATGGCCCTCGAATATTTCGGCTTTCCCGCCTCCAAGCCGCTGCTCCGTCGATTCGCGAATTGCTTCAAGCTCTGTGCGCGCCTGCTGCAGGGCATGTTGGAAACGCTCTGTTTCCAGCTCTGCATCGGCAACTGTTTCCGGCTGCGGGATATACGCATCCGATTGAAGCCTGAACGCAGGAGCGATGGCATAGCCGGGTGAAGCCGGGATGCCTGTTATTAATAAGCTCGGCATGTTGGCATACCCTCCTTTTTAAGCTGAATCCTCTTGAAATATAAGAAAGATAAAATATCTCCATACTTGCTCATTGAGGAAGAAACTAACTTTACCGCTAAAAGACGGATTCAGCCGTTTCTTCTTATCCTTATCGAATGTATAAGTTTCACTATTATCCATTAGGGAAGAAACTTACCTGCCCGTCAAAAGACGGCGGAGCCGCTTCTTCTTAATTCAACGCCTCATAGTGTCGCGCGATTTCCTGATGAATCGAATGGGTCTCAGGAATTCCGGTATAAATGGTGATTGTCTGATGCAGGCCATACCGGGCAAGGGACTCCTGAAGCTGTACAGCCTCAGGATCATCCTGATAATTGAACCTTAGGGCGGCAGCCGCAGCCCGCGCCAGATGGGCAACCTCCAGACCGAGCGCGTGGGCGGCCAGTGCCGGACGTATAAGCCTGTCATCCGGCGACAGCTTGCGGACCGGGGAACGTCCCACACGTACAACCTCATCCATCAGATATGGATTGATGAACCGCTCCATTATGCTGCTGATATAATCCATATGCTCCTGCTCGTCGAAGCCATATTTTCGGATCAGCATGGCGCCAGTCTCCTGCAATGTATTCCGGACTTCGGACTGAACGGCCTCATCCTTCATCGCTTGCTGAATTGTGGCGTAACCACGCAGGTAACCGTGATAAGCGGCGCAGCAGTGGCCCGTGTTGACAGTAAACAGCTTGCGTTCGATATACGGCTCCAAATGCGAAACAAGATGCATGCCTTCGATAACACGGAAGCCTTCTAGGAGGGAAGAGCCGTCAACGACCCATTCATGAAAAGGCTCAACCGTAACCATCAGCGGATCGTCATGATGCTGAAGCGGGACGATCCGGTCGACAGCCGCATCGGGAAACCGGATAAAGCGGTCCGCAAGCTGCTGATATTCGGCTGACAGATGGCTGTACACATGGGCTTTGAGCTGCGTGCTCCCGCCTATGGCATTCTCGCAGGCAATGATATGCAGCGGGGCAGGAATGCTGCTCTGCAGGCGGAGCTCGATGCCTGAGGCTATCCCCGCGGCAATAGCTTTCAGAACCGGCAGCCCTACCGCCGTCGTCACCAAATCCGCCTCGGCTACGGCCCGCGTCACCTGATCGATGTCGTTTCCGTTAATGGCGGCAGCCTGCCGTACGATTGCAGCGTCCGAAGCGGCATTGGCAAGGATGACCTCATACTGCTTCCGCGCATTAAGCAGATTGACAAGGTCTTCGTTGACGTCGACGAAGCTTACGGCGAAGCCGGAACGGGACAGCAGCAGCCCGATAAAGCCTCTGCCGATATTGCCCGCGCCGAACTGGACCGCCTTCATGCTTCCATACCCTGCTCGAAGATGCGGAGCAGCTCATCCTTGTCAGCGGTATGGAGAATGGTCTCAAGCGTGTCGTCATCAGATACAAGCTCGGCCACATGAGTCAGAATCTCGAGATGATCGTCGCCGGCGGCGGCAATTCCGATAATCAGGTAAGCGGGTTCCCCTTCACCGAAATCAATGCCGTCCGGAACAATGGCAATGGACATGCCGGTGGAGCGGATCAGACTTCTGGCATCATTGGTGCCATGGGGGATAGCAAGTCCCCCTCCAAGATAGGTGGACAGACTGTCCTCCCGTTCAATCATTTTGCCGATATATTCGGATGGTACGTGGCCTGCATCAACCAGCATCTGGCCCACAACACGGATCGCCTCATATTTGTCCTTCACCTGAACATTTAATTTTACTTTGTCTCTCGATAAAATGCTCACAGGTCAATCACTCCATTCCATTTTGTTTTGCAGAAAAGCCTCGAGCTCATGGGAGAAAAATTGCTGTATGGACGCCTTGTCTCCCTGCTCCAGCAGATGAATCAGCTCGCTGGACAGGAGCATGCTGCTGATTTCACTCAGCACCTCCAGGCTTTCGGAGGACAGCTTCAAGGGCGCAAGCATGAGCAGAATCTGATGGACAGACTTCTGATCATCAAGCAGCAGCGGCTGATCCAGCGTGAACAGGCAGAGCACAGGACGCGGAACAAATTCGCTTCTTGTATGGAATAAGGCCAGCTTCGTGTCGGGAATGATCTGGCTGCCATACGATTCCCTCTCCAGCAGCTGGTTTACAATCGGTTCAATACGGTCGATGGCATTTCTGCGCCGCAACCTGGCGCACAGACGGGATAAAATGCCCTTCAGATGAAATTCATCCGGAGGAATATCCTCGCGATAGCACTCGAATTGATCCAGAATGTACAGGATGATCGCCGAATACCGGCTCATCCGCCGCAGCCTCTCCAGTGCATCGCTGCTAAGAGAGCTCTCCTGTCTGACGGAGGGAAGACGGTTTAAGGTAATGGTCTGAATGTAGGTTCGCAGCTTAACCGCTTCTTCAGCCGTCAGCAGAGGGCTGATCTTGATATAACGGTCCGGTTCAACCGGCAGATCGACGGTTGAAATAATCAGATCATACTGATCCTCCGGATATCGCGAAGCCTCGAACCAGGAAGCGCGTCCGATCAGATCAATCTGGGGAAGCTCTTTATTGATTCTCACTTCCAGCAGCTTGGATGAACCGATTCCGCTGGTGCATACGAGAAGGGCGCGGACATGCCGCGGAAACTGCTTCAATCTCTCCAGAGAAGCGCCGAAATGCATGACCAGAAAGCCGATTTCCTCATCGGGAACGGACGGTTCGGCAACGGTGTCTTTGACTGCCTGCCTGACAATGAGGAATAGCTTCTCGTAATCCTTCTTGATCTGGGCTACCAGCGGATTCCGGATTGCGATCCCTTCACGCAGACGCTGTAGGGCCGGTCCGGCATGACGGATCAGCCCGTCAAGCAGCGTGCGGTCCTGCATTAACTCTACTCCGAGCCTGTCTTCGACAATCCGGATCATCCGGACAATGGTGTCAGCCAGCTGCAAATTATCGGCTAGCAAAGGATTAATCACCTGCTGCTTATTCCAGTCAGCGAGCTGCTGCCCGATATAGGAGGCTTCTTCCGGGAGTGTGATGCCCATCATATCCAAGAACATGCGAAGCCTGGCCTGCTCTCCGCTGTCCGCGCCTTCCATGGCCTGAGCTCCCGAAGCCTCAGCGGGGGAAATCGTTCTCCCCTTGCGGATCCGGGTCAAGCTGACCGACAAGGAGATAAGAAGCATCGTATAATCGGCTTCGGACAAGGTTGTCGGCCATTGATCCTCCAGCTGCCACAGGGCCTTCTCGACTTTGAAGAAACTATCCTCTCTTCCGATCATATTCAGCAGCTCGCCAGACAGCGGATCGGCAGGCTGCTCGTCGAACCGGCCGAATAATTCAGAATCGTCCAGCTGCTCCCTGGCGAGCCTTGCGATCGTTCCCCGGAGCGCAGCCTCCGGCCCGATAATTTGCACCCCGTATCCGCGCCGTCTGACCAGAGCGAGTCCCTGCTTGACGACCCAATCCTCGATTTCATCCAGATCGGCGGTGACGGTCGGAACGGCTACATGCAGATCATGGGCAAGCAGGAACAGCTTGACGGGTTCCGGGCTTTCCAGCAGCCAGCAAAGAATGAGCACCTTTCTTTCTCTTGCGGTGAAATGATCGGGATTCATCCTGGTGAGCTGCTGCTTGAAGGCTTCAAGTTTGTCTTGCTCCGCTTCAAGCTGGATGCCTGATCCGGATTTCTTAAGAAGAGAGATGCCGGCGTCCCTCAGGGCCTCCTCCACCTGAGCCAGCTCTCTGTGAATCGTCCGCGAGCTGACCTTGATGGCTTCGGCAATTTCGCCCGACGTCAGCTCGCCCTGCTTGTTAAGCAGCAATTCAATAATTTGTCGCTGTCTCTTGGATAGGTTCATCGGCATCAATCCTCGATCTATTAGGATACGCTCAGCCTGTTTACAAGCTCGTCATATTCAGGACTTTTCAAGAAATTGTCGATGGAAATATGCTCTGCTTCGGGAGCCTTCTGTCTGGCGCGGTCCGTCAGCGACCTGTGGGTGATGACGATGTCCGCATCGGCCGGGATTTCACTGATGGCGGTATTGGTCACCGTTACCGGAATCTCTGCGGCCTTGATTTTCTTGCGCAGTATAGAGGCCCCCATCGCGCTTGAGCCCATGCCGGCATCGCAGGCGAACACGATTTTGGAAACATCCGCTTTTGCTTTGACAGCAGCCCCTGGAACCGAAGCGGCATTTGCGACTGCGGCTGCAGCGGTCCCTTTGGCTTCACTTTTCATTTGCTGCATTTTCTGCTGCGCAAGCTCCAGATCGCCTTCTTCTTCCGCTTTGCGGCTTGTTTTGAGCAGCAGCGAGGCAACCAGAAAAGAGACAACCGCAGCGGTCAGTATACCGCTGAGTGCGGCAAGCAATCCACCCTTGGGCGCCATCGCAATGTAGGCGAATATACTGCCCGGGGATGGAGTGGCGACAAGCCCGGCATTGAAGATCGTGAAGGTGAAGCTGCCTGTAACCCCGCCTGCGATTACTGCAAGGATAAGCCGCGGGTTCATCAGAATATAAGGAAAATAAATTTCATGAATGCCGCCGAAGAAATGAATGATGGCCGCTCCCGGCGCAGACTGCTTCGTAAGGCCTTTTCCCACGAACCAATAAGCAAGCAGAATGCCAAGACCGGGTCCCGGATTTGACTCCAGCATGAAAATGATCGATTTGCCCGTATTGGAAGCCTGCTCGAGCCCGATCGGCCCCAGCACGCCATGATTGATGGCATTGTTCAGAAACAGGATTTTGCCCGGCTCAATGAGAATATTGGCCAAGGGCAGCAGGCCTGCATTGATCAGGGCCTCCACGCCGGAAGCCAGCAATTGGCTCGCTTTCTCTACGACCGGACCAATGCCGGTGTAAGCTCCAAGAGCAAGCGCGCCTCCGATAATACCGGCGGAGAAGTTGTTGACCAGCATTTCGAAGCCCGAGCGGATTTTGCCCTCCACGGATCTGTCGAAGGCCCTGAGGATCCATGCGGACAAGGGACCGACAATCATCGCTCCGATGAACATCGGAATATCCGAGCCAATGATAACCCCCATCGTGGCGATGGCTCCAATAACGCCTCCGCGCGTGCCGTGGAGCATTTGACCGCCAGTATAACCGATAAGCAGGGGCAGCAGGTAGGTGATCATAGGATCAACAAGCTTGCCGAGATATTCGTTGGGTATCCAGCCCGTCGGGATAAATAAAGCCGTAATCAAGCCCCAGGCGATAAAAGCGCCGATATTCGGCATAACCATCCCGCTGAGAAAACGCCCGAAACGCTGCACGGAAACTTTGACCCCGCCTGTGGATGCTTGCCGGCCAGTAAGTTGTTCAGACATCCTGTTAACCTCCCATAAAAAATTCCCCTCTTGTATAGTCTTTGATTAAAGGGGTTGAAATAATCGTAGAATAGAACGCTTCCAAGATCAATCAAAGGAAAAGGAGGTTTCGTCATGAATGCTGTTGACATCATTTGAACTTTGCGTCGATAGAAATTGGGGACCCGATCAACGCGCAAAAAAAACCGCCCCCGCTGCAAAGGGGCGGGGGCGGCGTATAATTATTCCAGATTGGCATGATTGCCAAACATTGAGGATGAGTCGAGCTTCCGATGATCCATCAAACGCAAGATCAGAGCGTCGAACAGCAGCAGAATGCTCTGCTCAAACAACGAGCCCATGGGCTGCACGGTAACTTTGCCCTCACCCGTCCGTTCCTTCGGGGAAGCGGGGATCGGAATCACGATATCCGCCAGCTTCCCGATGGAGGAAGCGGGGGAGATGGTCGCGAGGGCGACCGTCGCCCCGATGCCTCCCGCCTTGCCGGCCATGGAGAGAAGGCTGCTCGTTTCGCCCGAGCCCGAGCCGATAATCAGCATGTCTTCTTTGGCGATGCCCGGCGTTATGGTTTCGCCAACTACATAAGCGTCAAGCCCGGATTGCATCAGGCGCATGGCCAGCGCTTTCATCATCAGTCCGGACCGGCCGGCGCCGGCGACGAATATTTTCCTCGACGCGAGGATGCGTTCGGCCAGCTGTTCCACCGCATCCTCGGGAACGGCCCGGAGGCTGCGGTAGAGCTCTCCGATTATTTTGTCCGTGTACGAATTAATCCCCATTGGACTAACCTTGCTTGATTAATTGCCGCATTTGGGAAGCAGCCGTCTGGATATTGTCATGACCTGTAATACCGCCGCCTACTATGATCAGATCAGGCTTGGCCGCAATAACTTCCGGAAGCGTGGATAGTTTGATTCCTCCGGCTATGGCTGTTTTTGCTTTTTTGACGACGCGTTTGATCGCGGTCAGTTCCTCGAAGGAGTTTTTGCCCTCCGCCTGGGTATCGTAGCCGGAGTGGACACAGATATAATCCACGCCGAGCGCGTCAAGCTCCTTTGCCCGCTCTTCGATATTTTTGACACTGATCATGTCCACCAGTATCTTCCTGTTTGTTTTGGCCGCTTCCTCTACGGCGCCCCGGATCGTGGAATCCTCAGCTACGCCAAGCACGGTCACGATGTCCGCTCCCGCTTCGACGGCTTTCATGACCTCGTAACCGCCGGCATCCATAATTTTGAGATCCGCCAATACTTTCAGGTTGGGAAAAGCCTCCTTGATCGCTTTGACTGCATGCAAACCTTCATTAATAACGACAGGGGTTCCGATTTCTACAATGTCTATATAAGCTTCGACTTCTTTCACCAATGCTTTGGCTTCCGGGATATTAACCAGATCAAGCGCTAATTGCAATTCCAATTTGATCACTCCTATTCGATTTGTGTTGATATGTTCAGATCCAAGGCTTATTCTATAGCTATCGTTTCTATTTAAGAAGTACGCACTTGCAAGTGGTGTAGTCACCACCAGTATACTATTGGCGTTCCTGCAGGGTTTGAGAGGGTAAGAAGAAATGGGAAATGCAGACAGAAAGGGGCAGCCGGTGTGGCAAACGAGCTGAAGGAACGGATTAATCTCACTGAAATCAATTGCGAGAAGGAGCTGACGCTTGCAGTTATCGGCGGCAAATGGAAGCTGATTATTTTGTGGCATCTGGGTCTGGAAGGCACCAAACGCTTCAGTGAGCTGAAACGGCTTATTCCCTCCATCACCCAGAAGATGCTGACCAACCAGCTGCGCGAGCTGGAGGACGATCAATTGGTGCAACGCAAGGTGTATGCCGAAGTTCCGCCGCGGGTCGAATATACGTTGACCGATTATGGCGAGAGCCTGATGCCGATCCTGCGCATGATGTACAATTGGGGAAAAGATTACGGTGAAAAAGTAGTGTGGAAATAATCGGTACGACCAAGTTTGAGGTTCTTCGACATATCCGGACGTAAAGCGCTCTGTACAAAGCAGGGCGCTTTTTTTTCATAATCCTGTTTAAAGCATGAACGCATATGATTAAGTTGAAAATGGTACGGTTAACAATTATGATGAATAGTGATGACATCAAGATGACGATTTCACATAGCTTTGTAATGTGTGGAGCTGTACTCTGCCTTCAAAGGGGAATATGATGTGGGAATACTTCTTATGTTTGAAAACGCAGATGGGGAAAACGTGCTCGAAACCTTTTTGGAAGAAATACTTCCCTATATGATTGTGGTAAAAAACGGGAAGATTATCACAATAAATTCCGATGCTTCACGTTTATTTGGCTATGACAGGAACAAGCTTATTGGCATGGAGCTCCTTGAACTGATTCATCCCCGCGACAGACGGACCTATCTGATCGAAGAGGAAGAGGTCAAGGGTAATAAGAATAAGAATATTGTATGGCAGGCAAGGGGAATCAGACAGGACCATTCGATTTTTCCTCTGGAAATTCATGGGATGATGAAGCTGTTCCACGGGATTCATTTGTTTCTGATAACCGAAGTGGCGGATTTGACAGAGCGCCAGCAGATCGAGAAGGCCGACAAGCAGATTGAAGAACGCTTTCGGACTGTGTTCAATTATGCGGCCGCAGGCATCGCTCTGATTGATATTAATGGGCGCTTTCTGGAAGCGAATTATTCATTCTGCGATATATTGGGATATACGGAGTCCGAGCTTGCCGAGCTGCGATTCCATGGCATCCTGCATCCGGATCATCTGGATGATCATCTTGACAACACGACACGGCTGCTGATTGCCGAAATCCCATGGTATGAAATGGAGAGCCGGTTTATTCATAAATCGGGGCATGTGGTATGGGGCCTGTTGAATACGACAGTTGTCAGAGACGACCACAACAAGCCGCTTTATTATATTGTGCAATTTCAGGACATTACGACCAAGAAGGAAGCGGAGGAGCTCATACGCAAATCCGATAAGCTCATGGCTGTGGGGCAGCTGGCTGCGGGAGTCGCGCATGAGGTGCGCAATCCGCTTACCGTGCTGAAGGGCTTTACGCAGATGCTGCGGACTACGGATAAAAAAAACGAAAGCTACTATCAGCTGATGCTCTCGGAGGTGGATCGGATCGAATCCATTATCGGGGAGTTCCTGATGCTGGCCAAGCCGCAGGAAGTTGAATTCAAGATGAATGACATTGGCGTGATTTTGTCCAATATTATTATATTGATGGAAACAAACGCGGTTATAAGCAATGTTCAGATTATCTCCAATCTGGGTAATGAGCAAATGTATCTGGAATGCGACGAAAATCAGATCAAGCAGGCGCTTGCGAATATATTGCAAAATGCGATCGAGGCCATGCCCCAGGGCGGCCAGATCATCGTAACGGTCGAGCAGCTCGATGCGGATCATCTGATCATCGGCATCAGCGATCAGGGCTGCGGCATTTCCGAGGATCGGATTGCCCGGCTGGGAGAGCCTTTCTACTCCAGCAAAGAGAAGGGTACAGGTCTTGGCCTTATGATCAGCTATCAGATCATCGAGAAGCATAACGGGCGCGTACGGGTGAACAGCAAGCTGAACGAAGGGACAACCTTCGAAATTATACTGCCGCTGCATCAGGATGCGGAGCCTCCGGCGCTTCCCGATCAGACTGGCCTGTGAAGCTCATGCCTTGGTATGACTGGCCTATATGCAGCATGGCACAAACAAAGCAAAACCCTGACCGTCTTGGTCAGGGTTTTGTTTGTTTGCTGTGGGTTTGCTATTAGTAGTAATCCTGCGTAAGCCCTCATTCCCTCTACGGGGTGATTTTCTCAGGCTCCGGATAATCCACGCCTTTGGTATCGACGGTTACCTTTTTCATTTTAGGAGGAGTGACCGCCAGCTCGCTTCCATCGGTTGGGACGCTTACGATGGCGTCAACGGTCTCCAGACCTTTGGTCACTTTGCCGAAAGCGGCATAGGCGCCGTCCAGACCGGTGTTGGCATCCACCATAATGAAAAATTGCGAGCCTGCGGAATCCATATCCTGAGCCCGCGCCATGGAGATGACGCCGCGCTCATGAAGCAAACCGTTTTGTACGCCGTTCTGGCTGAATTCGCCCTTGATGCCGTAACCCGGTCCGCCCGAGCCTCTTCCGTCCGGATCGCCGCCCTGGATCATGAACCCGGGAACGACGCGGTGGAAGGTCAGGCCGTCATAGAAGCCCTTTTTGACGAGAGAGACAAAGTTGTTGACCGTATTCGGCGCAGCCTTGGGATAAAGCTCGATCTCAATCGTTTTGCCGTCTTCCATTTCAATCGTGACTATGGGATCATCCTCAGAAGCAAATGAGTCAGCTGCGCCTCCGCTGTTCGTATTGCCCGCAGCGTCACCCGTCTCCGCAGGAGGCGTATTGGTGTTTCCTGACGTGTTTCCTGTCGTGTTTCCTGATGTGTTCCCCGAGGTATTGCCCGCCGCGTTTCCGCCGGTGTTGTCAGGCTTGGTTCCGCAGGCGGCTAGCAACAGCGCCAGCGACATCAGCGAAATCACCAGAAGAGCTCTCAAAGATTGTTTCTTCCAGTGTGCCTGGGGGCCGGATTGATCATGGTGAAGCTCCGGCGTGAAGCCTGTCCGATTCATTGCATGTTCCCTCTTTTCACTTATTTTCTGTTTTTATTCCTTTCAAGCATCTGTGCTTTATTCGACAGGCGTATGTTGGAATCCTTTCCATTCCGGGCTCAAAATATGTGCATTTTATGGATTTTCCGCATGGCTGGTTTGTACACGGCTTTACATAGGCAGGACATAGCGGCAGCCCCTGAAGCATTGGCCTCAGGGGCTGCTATTCTAACGCATATGGCCTGATGCTCAGGCGCCCTTCGTTTTTCCTCGTTTGAAGAACGGCAGCGAGATGGAGAAGCGCTTGCAGTTTGCTTTCATTTTGCCGTGCTTATCGAAATGCAGCGAAGCGTTAATTTCACCTCCCAGCACGATGATGATGCTCGACAGATACAGCCAGGTAAGCAAGACTATAATTCCGCCGATGCTTCCGTAGGTCTTCGTATAATTGCCGAAATTATTGACATAAAAGGAGAAGCATAAGGAGGTTATGATCCAGCCGAAGGTGGCAAACAGCGCGCCCGGCACCACTTCGCGAAAATGCAGCCGCAGGTTGGGAGCAAACAGGTACAGGGAGGCGAAGACGACAGACATCACCACGATGGGGATGACGTATTGGGCGAATCCCCATACGGTATCGATGCTGCCTGGAAGCTGCGTCCATTTGTACAGCATATCTCCGATCACTCTGCCGAAGATGAGCATGACCATGCTGAACAGGATGACAAGCGCCAAGACAATCGTAAAAACGAGCGAGTACGCTTTAACCTTCCAGAACGGACGCGTTTCCTCCACATCGTAAGCTTTATTCAAGGCTTTCATGACGGCGCTTATGCCGTTGGATGCCGACCATAACGTAATAATCAGCCCCATCGAAAGCAGAGAGCCGTTGCTGGAAGCCTGAATCTCGATGAAGGCGTCGCTGATGGTGTTCGTCGAGAGCTCGGGCATGATCAGCTGGATTTGCTCGATTACATCCTGCAGTGTCAGATTGGCGAAGCTGAGAACGGCAATGATGAAGATCAGAAAAGGGAAGAACGAGAGAATCAGGTAGTATGTCAGCTGAGCTCCCAGCGCGGGAACCTCGTCATCCTGAAAGCGGCAGTACAGGTTCTGGGCAAAATCGATAAAGGATCTGCGTTTATACACGGTGCCGTCTGTACGGGAATTGATCGTATTGTCGGGGTATTGGAGAACAACATTTGACTTGGTCTTGGTTGTATCCGGCCCCACAAGTTTAGCCATTCCACTCGCCTCCTTCTGTTGTTACATCTGTATTTACCCGTGGCTTTCCCCTGTTAACCCGTCCTACTTCTTATATTTATTCATGCACAAGGCCCGTCATCACGCATCGGTCAATCTTTTTTGACCTTATCGAATGGATAAGTTCTGCGTCTGTACATTTCTGTAAAGTTTGAGGGAACAAACTAACGCTATCGCCAAAGGACGGCGCCGCCGTTTCCTTTTGACGAATTTATACTTTCTTTAGACCTGGTTTACGAGCGGTTTAGGGTTGAGCGGTATTCTGTTTACAGGGAGCTTCGCTAGGAAGCACCAGGGAGCTTCGCTAAGAAGCACCAGGGAGCTTCACCGAAGAGGCTTTCAAGAACAGGAGGAAATAAAGATGAATAAGAAAAAGAAATGGTTGTCCTTTGGAATTCCGTTAACGGCCGGTGCGGTTCTGCTGGTCGCCAGCGGCTTCACTGCAAGCGCAGGCTCGGCAGGCTATGATGCTTACAAGGAAGCGCTGAAGACCAATACCAATGTGAAGAGCGTTACAGCCGATGTGTCGGTTACGGTCAGCGACAATGGCGCCGAGAAGCTGAATGCCAAGGCGAATCTCAAGCTGGATAAAGACCAGGGCGGAGCCAGCGGCTCGCTCACATTGGGCGGAGCGGGCACGGAGCCGATTGCGGTGAATATGTATCATCAGAATGACCAGATGATCGTCAAGAACGGCAAGGATGACATGTATTACGTCATCGATCCGCAGGAAGCGCCGGAACATGCGCAGCGCAAATTTGGAAACCATGAAGCGGGCTGGGACGGTTTTCCCAAGGAACTGGAAAATGTCATTGATGCGCTGGCCGGCAATGTGAAGCAGCAGGTGGAGCTGGATGAGCAGGCGGATGGCGTCAAACACATCTCCCTGGATTTAACGGGAAGCCAAATTCCTGCGGCCGTCAATGCCATCGGGTCCTTGTTGATCAAACATGCGGGCAGCGGCGCCCAAGGCGAACATAATAATGCGGCGGGACCTGCGGATTCCATTCACCAGCAGCTGCTTGGCGGAGAATGGCAGCCGCAGCTTCCGGAACTGGCACAGGATGTCCGGATTGAAGCGGTCAGCCTGGATGCGTTTATCGGCAAGGATGACCGCATCCAGCATCAAACTGTACAAATCAAGGCAGCAGGCAAAGATGAAGCAGGTGCCGATCACACCGTAACGGTAACGCTGGATGCCGGACTCTCGGCTTATAACAGCACGTCGCCCGAAGTAATCGATCTGGATAATAAGCAAGTGGTAACGGTTGATCCGGCTGAAGAATGGGGCGGACAGCAATAATCATCAGGAAACAGCATCGGGCCGGACGCAGCAATACCAGATGAACGTTGTCCGGCCGATTTTTCGCCAATTTTTCATAAAGGAGTGTGAATAATATGCGAACAGGCGCTTCTCCGGCTATTCTGGAGATCGATGGAGTAACGAAAATATATAAAAACGGCCGCGGCATACGCGATATCAGCTTCAAGCTGAATAAAGGCGACATTTTCGGCTTGTTCGGCCCCAATGGGGCGGGTAAGACGACTCTGCTGAAGATTTTGACAGGTCTTTGCGCTGCGGATTCGGGAAGCGTGACGCTGTTTGGCAGCAGAATTACAGACCGGTTCGAGCTGGCGATGACGGGCACGGGCTGCGTGATCGAGACGGCGGACGCTTACGAATATATGAGCGGTCACGCCAATCTGAAGCAGGCGGCAAGGTTCTATAAAGATCTGCCGGCAAAGCGGATTGATGAGGTGCTGGAAATTGTCGGTCTTACTCTCTACAAAGGAGAGATGGTCAGCGGCTACTCGCTTGGCATGAAGCAGCGGCTGTCGCTTGCGGGAGCGCTGCTGTCCTCGCCGGGACTGGTCATTCTGGATGAACCGACGAATGGACTTGACGTAGAGGGCATTATAGACGTTCGCCGCATTATCAGACATCTGTCGGAAACGGAAGGGACCGCTTTTCTGATCTCCAGCCATATGATGAACGAGATGGAGATGACCGTAAACCGTATCGGCATTATGAATGGCGGCAGACTTATTCACGAGGGCGAGGCGGATGAGCTGCAGGAGCAGGGCGTCAACATGGAAGAATACTATCTGGCTGCGGTCGCAAAGAGCAGGGAAGGGGTATCTCATGCATAGTCTGGCTGCAGGTGTAATCAATGAGCTGGAAAAATGGTGGCTGCAGCGCAAAACGAAGTGGTTTCTGCTGTTTCTCGTCCTGATCCCGGTCCTGGCCGCATGGCTGGTCGCCCGTGTTCAAGGGAATGCAGGCATTTCCGCCATTGTGGGCAATGATTTTCCGCTGATCATGCTGGGGATATTGACCACTGTACTGCTGCCTCTCTATTTGTTCATGTGCGCTGCCGATTCCTTCACCGCCGAGACCGCCATGCGGACGCTGAAAATCACACTGGTCCGGCCGATTACCCGGACAAAAGTATTCACAGCCAAGCTGCTGTCGCTGGCGCTTATTGTCGCGGCTGTGCTTGCCGGCGGCTGGGCGGCCTCCGCATTGTCCGGTCTGTTTCTTCCGGATGGCGGCAGCACATGGGGAATAGCCAGGGGACTGGGCGCTTACTTCGCCGCTTTCTTCCCGATGGCGGTAATAGCCATATTCGCGGCACTCGTCGCTCAGTGGTTCAAAAGCAGCACAACGGCCATTGTCGTTTGTATCGCAGTTTATGCGGCATTGAAGGTGCTGCCGTTGTTCCTGCCTGAAGCTGCGGTATGGTCCCCCTTCGCCTACACCGACTGGCATGAGCTGTGGCTGCAGCCAAGTGTCCCGGTGCTGAGGCTCATGAATATATTCGTCTTTATCTCGGCGTACAGTATAATAGGATATACCGCCGGATTGTTCAGATTTACCGGCAAATCATTATAACAGGGGCGCTTGGTATGTCTATCCGCAAGAAATTACTGCTGTCTTATATCGCAATGGTCGTTGTGCCGATTATTGTCTTTGCCTTGACGGCTGTCATCCTGGTAACCCTGTTCTTGAATGATGCGCTGGGGATCAAACCGCTCAGCAGAATCATCGGGGATTTTGAGAATGTCAAGGAATTCCGCGAAGCGATGGACCGGAAAACGGAATGGACCTCAGGGCTTGCCTTCTTCGCCCGGCATGAGCCGGATCGTCTCGAAGACACCGCTTTTCTGGAGAAAACGGAGAAGGAGCTGGACCCTCTTGATATCCGGCTGATTATCGCGGCAGGGGATAAAGTCCGGTATAGTTCACCGGCAATTGAAGACAGCAGCGCTGCCGCCCTGCCCAGGCTTGGGGAGTTTGATTCAAGCGGCGCTGGCGGTTATCATAGCGATACATTCAAATTAGACGGCATTGACTATACGGTTTTAAAATATGCTTTTACGCTTGACGACGGAAGTCCCGGTGTCATGTATATTTTGGAGGAAGACCGGCTTGCCGATCTTGCCCGGTTATTTTTTGTAATCGTGCTGCTATTCGTGATCCTGATCGTCGGCTTGACCAACGGGCTGCTGACTTATCTGGTATCCCGCGGAATTCTGAGGCCGCTTAATGCGCTGAAGCATGCGGCGGAGCAGATCAAGGAAGGCAATCTGGACAATGAGCTGAAGGTAATCAGAAAAGACGAAATCGGCCAATTAAGCGCCACCTTCGAAGAGATGAGAAAACGGCTGAGAGCGTCGATTCATACGCAGCTGCAGGCTGAGGAGAACCGCAAGGAGCTGCTCTCCAACATCTCTCATGATCTTAAAACACCGATCACGGCCATTTCCGCCTGCGCTGAGGGGATGCGGGACGGCATAACCGATACACCGCAGAAGCAGGCCAAATATATTGAAATGATTCATTCCAAGGCGGCGCATCTGGATCGTCTGATCGATGAGCTGTTCCTGTACTCCAAGCTGGATCTGAGACGGCTGCCGTTTCATTTTGAACAGACCGATATTAATGCTTACCTTCATGCCTTTGCGGATGAGCTTCATATGCATCCGCAGTACAGCGGGATCCGGATTATGTATGACCATACACAGGGCAAGCCGGTAATGGCTGTGGTGGACCGCGAGAAGCTGGGCAGAGTAATTGCCAATATTGCCGATAACAGCTTGAAGCATATGGACAAAAAGGAGAAAGAAATCCGTATTGAGCTGTTTGAGAACAAGCAGCTGCAGGAAATTACGGTATCGATAAAGGATAACGGACGAGGCATCGAAGCCGCTGGTCTGCCCCATATTTTTGACCGCTTCTACCGTACGGATCTCTCCAGGAACAACGATACCGGGGGCAGCGGGCTGGGCCTTGCGATTGTGAAGCAGATCGTGGAGGAGCATGGGGGCCGGGTATGGGCGGAAAGCGTCCCGGGAGAGAGCACGACCATTTTGTTCACATTGACAACCCCGTGAGGGGTATGAGGGAGAGCATGATGAAAAGGATCTTGATCATAGAGGATGATTCTGTAATTGCCGAAGTGCAAAAGGATTATTTGGTGGCGAGCGGCTTCACCGTGGACATTGCGGCAACCGGCGATGCGGGTCTGGAGCAGGCAATGAAGGAAAGCTTCGACATGATTATTCTGGATTTGATGCTCCCGGGTGTGAATGGGTTCGATATTTGCAAGGCCATTCGCCAGACGACCCATATTCCGATTCTGATGGTATCCGCCAAGCGTGAGGAAGTAGATAAAATCAGAGGCTTCGGTCTGGGGGCGGACGATTATATAGTGAAGCCGTTCAGCGTTGGCGAGCTGGTCGCACGGGTGAAGGCGCATCTGTCCCGTTTTGAGCGGCTGACAGGCAGCACCGGAACAGGGAGCAACCCCAAGGATCAAATCCGGATCCGCGGCTTGTTCATCGACAAGCTTCCGCGGAAGGTATTTGTGGAGGACCGCGAAGCCCTGCTGACGACCAAAGAATATGATTTGCTGCTTTATTTGGCTACAAACCCGAACCGGGTGTTCACCAAGGAGGAGCTGTTCGAACGGATCTGGGGACTCGACTCGATGGGGGATCTCCCTACCGTCACTGTCCATATCAGCAAGCTGCGAGAGAAAATCGAGCTGAACCCGTCCAAGCCCCAATATATCGAAACCGTATGGGGGGTAGGGTACCGCTTTAATTTGTAAGGCTATCGTACTCTTCAGTGTCTTGCTATAGCGCTCTTAAGCACCTTAATCGCTCTCCACCGTGTCATGGTTAACGGCAATAATACCGTATTTCTGCGGCGAACCGGCGGTAGCGCCGAACCACATCTCGCCATTGCCAACCATGACGCCCTGATCATTGACGAACAGGCTGTCGGTCTTTTGATTGGCCAATGCTTTCTTCACAGGTGCAGTCAGAATTGCGTCATATTTATTGATGAAATCCTCTTTGTTTTTGATGATTGTATTTGCTTTGGCCGTATTCAACCGCATGGGAAAAAGCACATAGTCCGCAACCTTATCTTTATCTCCTCCGGCAACCGCCGATTTGATCTGATCGAATATGGCCTCGAATGCTTCCGGGTCATCGATCCCTGCAGCAGCGTAAGGGTTATCGGCAGCGGCATTGGAACCGGCTTCCGGCTGATTGGCAGCGGGCGGTTCTGCTGTTGGCTGAGTCTGGTAATGATCATTCTCCGAGGCAGCTGCGGAATCCGGAAGCCCGCTGCCGCTCATGGGGGAGTTGGGGCCGGAGCCGATATTGTAATTGGAACCGCAACCCGCCATCAGGAAGAGGCAGAGGGCGAGGGTGCCGGAAATGGCGGAGGAATGCAGCCATGTGCGGAAGATTTGACGGGAATATGCTGTTCTGGTCATGGTTATTCATCCTTTCCTGTAAGCTATAGTTTCTATCTTAACGCAAAATATGTCTGCAAGCATGAAGGGGGAGGACGGCATTGCTTGGATTTTCTTTGACAAGCCAGCTGCTTATGGCTACCATTAGTAATCATTTGACGCCTTTTGAAGGGGCGGTGAAGGAGCCGGATGCCATGCAGGCTATAACGTCTATTATGGTCCGTTCAACCGAAATTGATGTGAATGGACATGTGAATAATGCCAAATATCTGGAATATCTTGAATGGGGCAGAGAAGAATGGTATGAGCAGGCTGGGCTTCATTACGATGTTTTTCTGCAAATGGGCATTCAGACTGTAACGGTGAATATCAATATCAACTACCGGAAGGAATGTAGACAAGGCGACCAGCTGCGGATTATAACAGTGCCCGAAAGAGCCGGCCGAACCAGCTATGTGTTGAGCCAGCAAATCCTGAACGGGCAGGATGAACTGTGCGCCGATGCGCTTATCACCTGCGTCGCCATGAATGCGGAGACCAGAAAAAGCCGGGAGCTTCCGGAAGAGCTTCGCCGTTTATTTCCGGATTGAGGCTTCCAGCCTGACAAGAAGCTTCATAAGCCTGGAAGACCCGGCAGGCGTAAAGCCTGAGAGAGAGCATGATTGAAATCAAAGCCCGGAACAATAATCATACGAATGGAACCTGCAGGCGCGTGTGGTCAAGCCCCAAATTTGTAGACAATGAAAAAAGCCCTAGGCTATGAGCTGGCGTCGGTACTCAACCGGCGTCAGTTTGTTTAATTTTAATTGAATCCGTTCTTCGTTAT
>NZ_JBWDNU010000038.1:0-2379 GCF_056269365.1 Paenibacillus sp. JT22N12
GCTTGGGGTAGCTATACTGCTCAAGGTGAAGAACATCGGAAAGCCGTATGCGGGAAAACCGCTCGTACGGTTTGATGAGGGAGGACTGGGAAACCAGTCCCCTACTCTACACAAAAGGCAGTCTACGACTTAATTTTCAAGTCGTAAGACTGCCTTTCGTTATTGTGAAATGGCTTGTTTGAATTTTACTTAAAACAAAAGAATTGGGGTAATTGCGAGACCATCAGGAGCTAATCCTACCGGTAAGGTTGCAATAACGGTATTACTTGCCGTGTTAATCACCGAAACCGTAGAATCATTGATATTTGCAACATAGGCGCGTGAACCATCGGGAGTGATCGCGATTCCAAAAGGACTGCTTCCGGCAGGCAAAGAAATCGTAGCGATGACCGTGTTGGTGGCTGTGTTAATCACCGAAACCGTAACATTTGCAACATTTGTAACATAGGCGCGTGAGCCGTCAGGGGTAATCGCGATTGCACGAGGACCGCTACCGGCAGGCAAAGGAATCGTTGCGACGACCGTATTGGTTGCTGTGTTAATCACCGAAACCGTTTCATTATCAATATTTGTAACATAGGCGCGTGAGCCGTCAGGGGTAATCGCGATTGCACGAGGACCACTACCGGCAGGCACAGGAATCGTAGCGACGACCGTATTGGTTGCTGTGTTAATCACTGAAACCGTATCATTACCAACATTTGTAACATAAGCGCGTGAGCCGTCAGGGGTGATAGCGATTCCAAAAGGAATGCTTCCGGCAGGCAAAGGAATCGCAGCGACGACCGTATTGGTTGCAGTGTTAATCACCGAAACCGTATCATCACCAGAATTTGGAACATAGGCGCGTGAACCATCAGGGGTGATTGCGATTCCTTGAGGACTGCTTCCGGCAGGCAAAGGAATCGTAGTGATGACCGTATTGGTTCCCGTATTAATCACCGAAACCGAATTACCGATAAAACCAGCATTTGTAACATAGGCGAGTGAGCCGTCAGGGGTGATTGCGATTCCTTGAGGACCGCTTCCGGCAGGCAAAGGAATCGTAGCGACGGTCGTATTGGTTCCCGTGTTAATCACTGAAACCGTAGAATCACCAGAATTTGCGACATAGGCAAACAGTAATTCCTCAATTTGACTTAACTCACCTTCCAGCACGTGTTTATCGATGATTTGCCCGTTTGCCTCTTTTTCCAAAATGGTAATGGCGATATCATTTGCACCAAGCCCGCTGGTGAGCACTCGAACTCCAAACACATCAAGATTGGCAAAGACGTTGTCTACCGTAAAAGAAGAGCCGGAGGTTCCAAATGGATTAAGGGAAACGAGTTCAACCACATAAAGCGTTTCACTCCCAAACCCAGCTCCTGTAGGATTAATATGGTATGCTTCTATACCCGCAATCGCAGGCATACGTCCCGTATTAAAAAGACGTATGGTTAACTGGGTCGTTCGCGGTGCGTCCCTATTATCAATCGGTCCTGTATCATAAACTGCCAAAAAAAACACCTCCCTATCAAGTCAATGCATACTCTACTATATGATTAATAGAGACGATTCGTATGGGATGTCCGTGCCCCTTTTTCAGTAGGTTGACCAGATATGCTTTTGATGCGAAAAGCGGTCGTTTTAAAAGATTTATCGATCTTGGATGTCTCAACTCCCGTTATTCCAAACGCATATAACATGATTCCTGCCGGCGGTAATTTGGATTGGAGAAGTTTTAATTCAGGCAATCCACAAGGCATGCGTAGTCGAGGTTATTTGCTTCAGTGGAGTGGTATCGCATATAAAGTTAATGGGGAAGTGATTGGAAAAGCTGGTTCAAGAACGAGCGACTTCTAACACGTCAGTTTCCTTCGATTTGCTCAGATCTGCACCGATGTTATGTTCTCGGTGGGAGGGACAAATACTCAAAAACAAAAGCTTGTTTATGTACATATGTACTGCTGAGTGTTGAATTAACGGGTACGATAGCATTCCTGTAGAGCGTTAAATTACCGCTTTGCAAAAAAACGAGCGCCTCGGTACGATGGGAGTACGCAACGGGTCATAGCCCTTTAAATCCCATCATCTTAGGAGGACACTCTACTATGAAGTTTAAATCGCAGGACAAACAAAATCAACTCATTGAAAAAATTTCTGCCCAACATCTAGTCGTTGGGGTCGACATCGCACAGCAAACACATGTCGCTCGTGCGGTTAACTTTCGAGGAATCGTGGTCGGTCATCCTCTATCCTTCTCCAATGATGAGGAAGGTTTTCACAGCCTTCTTCAGTGGATCCAGTCGCTGCAATCTGCCCATGCTTTAACGGTGGCCATTGTTGGCATGGAGCCTACCGGACATTACTGGCTTAACGTATCCAAGTGGCTCTCGG
>NZ_JBWDNU010000010.1:0-244963 GCF_056269365.1 Paenibacillus sp. JT22N12
GTTGATAGGTTCGAGGTGGAAGCATCGCAAGATGTGCAGCTGACGAATACTAATCGGTCGAGGGCTTATCCTACACCGGAACAAGAGAAGTCTTGTTCCACCCGTCAGCCGAAGGGCTGAAGGAATCAAGCCGCTAAACGTTTCGCAAACGTTCGTATCCAGTTTTCAGGGTGTAACAACCCGAAGTATTACCGTTCCCTGATAGCTCAGTTGGTAGAGCACTCGACTGTTAATCGAGTTGTCACAGGTTCGAGTCCTGTTCGGGGAGCCATATGGAGAGGTGTCCGAGTGGTCGAAGGAGCACGATTGGAAATCGTGTAGGCGCTAACCGTGTCTCGAGGGTTCGAATCCCTCTCTCTCCGCCATAATCTCATCATTATTACTCAATATTACATACTGATCGATGAGAAATCTTATCATGGCCCGTTGGTCAAGCGGTTAAGACACCTCCCTTTCACGGAGGTAACAGGGGTTCGATTCCCCTACGGGTCACCAAATTCTTTTACAAAAACTTAGAATTAGGACTTGCAAAGCACACTTAATATGATGTATAGTATTAAATGTCGCGCATTATGGAGGCTTAGCTCAGCTGGGAGAGCATCTGCCTTACAAGCAGAGGGTCGGCGGTTCGATCCCGTCAGCCTCCACCATTAACTGCATAAGCAGTATTATATTGACGCGGGGTGGAGCAGCCCGGTAGCTCGTCGGGCTCATAACCCGAAGGCCGCAGGTTCAAATCCTGCCCCCGCAACCAACTTTACCTTCGGAGTCATCCGAGATCCATATCGTGGAGCTGTGGTGTAGTGGCCCAACATGCCTGCCTGTCACGCAGGAGACCGCGGGTTCGAATCCCGTCAGCTCCGCCATTTACACCAGATGGCTCGGTAGCTCAGTCGGTAGAGCAGAGGACTGAAAATCCTCGTGTCGGCGGTTCGATTCCGTCCCGAGCCACCATTCTTTAAAGAATTGAATATGCCGTTGTAGCTCAATTGGTAGAGCAACTGACTTGTAATCAGTAGGTTGGGGGTTCAAGTCCTCTCGACGGCACCACTCATGGAGGATTAGCGAAGTGGCTAAACGCGGCAGACTGTAAATCTGCTCTCTTACGAGTTCGGTGGTTCGAATCCATCATCCTCCACCAGTTTACCTTAGGGGCATAGTTTAAAGGTAGAACAGCGGTCTCCAAAACCGTTAGTGTGGGTTCAATTCCTGCTGCCCCTGCCAAAACTTAATATCGTGGCGGTCGTGGCGAAGTGGTTAACGCATCGGTTTGTGGATCCGACATTCGGGGGTTCAATTCCCCTCGTCCGCCCCATTTTTATCCTAAAAAAGAAAAGAAAATGTTGGGGATTAGCCAAGCGGTAAGGCAACGGACTTTGACTCCGTCATTCTCAGGTTCGATCCCTGAATCCCCAGCCATTTATATGCGGAAGTGGCTCAGCGGTAGAGCATCGCCTTGCCAAGGCGAGGGTCGCGGGTTCGATTCCCGTCTTCCGCTCCATTTTTTTGGCGCCATAGCCAAGTGGTAAGGCAGAGCTCTGCAAAAGCTCTACCCCCAGTTCGAATCTGGGTGGCGCCTCCACCATTGTTTTATAATTGATGTGCCCTTAGCTCAGCTGGATAGAGCGTTTGACTACGAATCAAAAGGTCGGGAGTTCGAATCTCTTAGGGCACGCCATGTCCATGCCGGCGTGGCGGAATGGCAGACGCGCGCGACTCAAAATCGTGAGGGAAACCGTGGAGGTTCGAGTCCTCTCGCCGGCACCATATTGAATATTACAAAGTCTAAAGGAGATTATCCTTTAGACTTTTTTTGTTGGAAATTTAGGTCATATCCATAAGAATGGAATTAACGAAGATGGATAGGTACCGGCACCCTTTATTGCAAGTTATCACGTCTATAATAAAATAACTGATTAATTATTTCATAATGAATGCTCAACTTAATTTCGGCTAAATCACCCGATTGTTTCCTCCAGTATTTCCTTATTTTCAAACATACAATAGTCTTCCCTTCAGCTTTCTGAAATTAGATCTGATGAACCCACGCATAATTATAATACTTCTTAAATTAAGGTCCTAAGACAAAAATGTATTGCGACTTACTGGTTGGGTAGTATTGCGTACCAGGTTTTCTGAAAACGTTCCCTTTATCTTAAGTATGTCAAATTAGCTGATTAATCCTTACTGGGATCAAGATAAACGTCATTCCCCTGGGATTAATTCTTTGTGTGAATGGAGAGCCCCTTTTGGTGCATACAAATCGGTGTGTACGAGATCCTAAAGAGGCGTACTCAAAGGAATTCAAGAAGTTTATTAGTCGTACCGTTATGTAATTATTAAGTAAGTGCTGGAGAAAGGGCTGGATTAATTCACGTTTTGAGAATGCTCGATAGTGGGAGTTTTCAAGAAATGTTATGGAGGACTTACTGCCAGTTGAACGACAAAATATATTACAAATTTTACCAGCATGCGTTACAAGAAGAAGTTCCTTTGCTGCGTCAAACAATCTCGGATTTCGTTAACAATCAGGCACTTGTAGATTTCATATACGTTTTGCATGAATCCGGCTAAACCATTTTTTGATCGGCGGGTTACTTTATTTATCTGCTGCGGATATTGACTTACCTGCTTATAATGAATATAATAAAAAAACGAACGGTCTGTCTTTATTTGATTTTGAAATGTATATTTCTGATCAATATAAAACTGGTATCAGTAAAAAACACAGAAAAAGGAGAGATTTTCATGAGTAAGGTATGGTTTATTACAGGAACCTCCACAGGATTCGGTCGTGAATTTGTGGAGCAATTGATCAATTCGGGTGATAAAATTGTCGCGACTGCACGTAATATTGATTCAATTGCCGATTTAAAGGAAAAATCACCTAAGAATGTCCATATTGCAGCGCTGGATGTGACTAAAAAAGGTCAGATTCAATCTGCGGTCGCAGAGGCTTTGGAGGTTTTCGGAAAGATCGATATTGTTGTCAATAATGCTGGGTATGGACTTTTCGGCATGCTTGAAGAATACACGGATGAGCAAATTAGAGATCAGTTTGATGTCAATGTTTTTGGTATGATTGATGTGATTCGTGAAACACTCCCTATTTTTAAGAAACAAAAGTCAGGGCATTATGTCAATATCTCATCCATCTTTGGAGTCTGGGCAGTCCCAGCATTCAGCATGTACGCTGCATCCAAGTTTGCAGTAGAAGGTCTTTCAAAGGCAATGGCTGACGAGCTTGCGGCATTTGGCATCAAAACCACGATTGTAGAACCAGGTGTATTCGAAACAGAATTTATGGGAAGTTCAAGAAAGCTGAGCGAATCAAAACCGGAATACGCTCCTGTATATGAGGCATTCTACAAAGGTTATGATGCCTTGGAGAAAGGGAAGCAGGATAAAGCGGTAAAAGCAATAATCACCATGATTAATAGCGAGAAACCGCCCCTTCATTTCCCGGTCGGATCATTGGCGTCATATGGCATTCGCGATTCGTTGAGCAAAAGAATCGATGAGGTTGTGGCATGGGAAAAGGTATCAGGAATAGCGGATTGATTACTGAAATGGGCTTTGAATTGAATCTTAGGATACGACATAATCGCTAAAGTATTTCGGGGAGATGTAATTTTTGAAAATCAATGAAATATTCGTAACGGTTCATTTGAATAACATGGATGATGCATTGCCTTATTATGAAAAATTAGTCGGTAAAGCCTGTGAAAAACGTTGGAATGCGCCTGAAATTAAGCTTGAATTCTCTGTAGTAGGCCAATTTGTTCTAGTTGCAGGTACCGATGAAGCATTATCATTTGTATCGGATATTCATAATATTCTCTATGTGGATTCGCTTAAAGACTTTCAGAATTTCTTTGCTGAAAACGGGATATCTATTCTCCGTGGTCCAATATCCAATCCTGTAGGAACGCTTATCGTTGTTAAGCATCCGGATGGCAGTGTTCTGGAATATTTGGAGCCGCACTCTTAAAAGCAGGCTGAACTAAAAAACTTGCCAGTAAAGAGCGATCTGAGGCTAGTGAAACGATTTTCAGATCCCGTGTAGTATCAATTATAATGTCCGTTCCGTTATCATGGATGGGTACGAATTCTTTTTCTTAGACAGAAGAATTTAATGTACCCATCTCATGAAGGGACTTGGCTTCACCCGGAAGTTTAATGGTTGAATTATTGTCCAGAGCTGTTTGATTTTTGGCGGTATGATTATTTCAAATCACTGCTTATATATCGAGCGAGCTGATTCCTGACCGCTGTCATTGAAGTGGAGGAAGGAAAGAGCTTTTTCATCAGAAGGCCTCCCTCAATGGCCGAGAGGATGACTAATGCGGTATCCTGAGGATTAACGTCTGGTCGAGTCTCACTCTTAGTAATACCTGCGCCGATAATCTCTTCGAGCCGAATCAATAATCCTTTCATAGCCTCCTGCGCATGGCGATACAGAGGGGCTGATACAGCATCGGCTTCAACAGCCGCATTGGTTATCGGACATCCGCCGGGGAAATCCAGATTGCAGTAAAAGTCTGTAAAGGCAAGGAGTTGATCGATGGATGTCAATTCAGATGCGATTGCGGACTAGACGCGTTCATTAACCAGGAAGCAGCAGTATTTGAACGATTCAATCATCAGGTCTTCCTTATCTCTGAAATGATTATATAATCCTCCCTTTTGCAAACCGGTAGCATCTGTTATTTCAGCCAGAGAGGTGGATAAATAGCCGCGTTGGTTAAGTAAAAGAGAAGTCTTTCCGATTACATACTGCTTTGTTTTTTCACCTTTTCGAATTTTTAGTCTCTCCCTTTATGCCCGACTGTTTATTTTATTTTATGGGGTATCTGAGAGGCATGTCAATCACACAATAAAAGACAAACCGATCGTATTTACGGTAAAAATGAAACGATCGGGTAAAAAATCTCTCCCGTAAATCATCCGTTTTTTGATGCCCCGCACAGTTCGAACCGCGAACTCTTTATTGCTTAACCGATTCCCTCCTGATAGACTTACACTAATTAGGAGATAAGGGGATGGGCCACGCTGAGACGCTCTGTAAAGACCCAATTAATTATCAGCTTTTTTGCGGTTATGCTGCCGGTGGTCGCCTTTTTGGTCATCAATAATTGGTATGCCAAAAACATCGTCCGTGACAAGGTATCGGAAACGTATCAGAATACCCTCAATATTTTCGTCAGCCAAACCGATCGAAGCCTGCTTGAGGTAGACGATTATTTGAAGAAGCTCGCCGTATTGGATTCCGATGCCGGTCTGCTTATGTCCTTTCCCTATAGAAGCGATAATTACGTACTGACGAAGATCAGAATTTTAAATAAGCTTAACCGGGATATCGGATTCTACAAGCCGATTGACACTGTTTTTCTATTTCATGAAAGCGATATCATCTTCAGTACTTCCGGACCTTACACGAGCACACAGCAGGTATTAAAAAATAATACCGCACGAATTGTTGCCATGCAGAAGCCTGGGGAGGTCAGCCAGTGGATGCTTTGGGAGGATGATCTGGTGCCAGGGCGTGATTTTCTCGTCAAAGTGTTCCAGGTTACCGATGGCCTGTATGTAGGGGCTATTATCAATATTGCCGATTTGCTGGATTTGTTGTCGATTCAATGGGATCACGGGGACATCGGGGAGAGTGCCATTTACCGCCGCAATGGCATTCAATTGGCCAAATCGCTGGCAAATCCGAACCCTAAGGTCCCGCTCAACGATATGCTGCTGCTGAGTAAGCCTTATCAGATTATTAAAAATAAAGTTGACGGCCAGAAATATATGGTTATAGAACGATCCAGTAAAGTTGCCGATATGACGATCAGCATCATTATACCGGAGAGCTATATGCTGCAGGGACTGCCTTATTTTCAGAAGGCTACTTATATAATGGCGTTCGGTTTCATCCTGGTGCTAGTTTTGTATCTGCTCTTTATCCGGCAAATGATTTTTAATCCGCTTCATCAGCTCATCAAGGGAATGAAAAAGCTGTCGCTTGGCATTCTTGACGTCCGCTTGCACACGAATGAAACGATAGAATTCGTATTTCTGGCCAATACCTTCAATAATATGGCGCAGCAGATCAAGCTGCTGAAGATTGGAATGTATGAAGAACAAATCCGGGCGCAGCAAATGGAACTGAAGCAGCTGCAGGCCCAAATCAATCCCCATTTCTATATGAACAGCCTGAATATTATTTATAATTTCGCCGCGTTGAAGGATTATGACTCGGTGAAGAAGATGTCGCTCCATCTGGCGGATTATTTCCGCTTCATAATGAGGATAAATCAGGATTCTATTCGTCTGGCGGAAGAGCTGAAGCATATTGAGAGCTATATCGAAATTCAAAAGTTTCGGTTTCCGAACAAGCTCTACTGCAGTTACGATATTCCGGAACGCCTGAAATCGGTCACTCTGCCGGCATTATCCCTCCAGCCTTTTATAGAAAACGCCATTATCCATGGTTTTGTCAACCGGAAGGAGCCATTCTTCATTCAATTGACAGGCTGCATCGTATTTGATGGGGGGAATCGATTCGTGTCGATTGTAGTCGAGGATAACGGCGTTGGTTTCCCCGATGATGTGCTGGAGCAGCTGAACGGCGATGGAGTACTTCCCCAGGCGGAAACAAGCAGGCTCGGCATTCTCAATGTCATCCAGCGGCTCAAGCTGCGCTATCATGGCGAAGCGGATATTGCATTTGACAATAAGTCGGCGAGCGGAGGGGCTGCCGTACGAATCAGGCTGCCCCTTCAGGCTATGGATTCAGAAGCAGAGCACGAGGAGGATGACGATGTTCAATCTGTTGGTCGTTGACGATGAGGAAATTGCAATTCGGGGGATTGTGGAGGGGATTGACTGGTCGGCTCTTCCCATCCTGAATATTTATAAGGCCTACGATGCGGAAGAAGCACGGCAGATATTCGCCAAATATCCGATTCATGTTCTGATTTCGGACATTGATATGCCTAATGAGAACGGAATTGACCTGCTCACCTGGGTCAATGAGCATTCACCGGATACGGCGACTCTTTTCCTAACTGGACATGCCGATTTCCTGTACGCCCAGCAGGCGATTCAGCTGAGCAGTTTTAACTATTTGCTCAAGCCTATAGATCATGAGCTATTGAGGGATAGTGTGGGTAAAGCAATAGAGAGTGTCCGCGAACAGGCTCAGAAGGAGTCCCTGCGTAAAACGTATGAGGTTTATTATGAGCAGTGGAATAGACAGCTTCCTTTTCTGATTGAGCGTCTCTGGCAGGATGTGCTGAGTATGCGGATTCCCGCCACTGCCGGCAAGCTCGAGCCCTTGTTCGCTCTTTACAGGTTGAAGCTGGATATGAGCAAGAGGATTCAGCCCATGCTGATCAGTGTGGAAGAATGGAAACAGGAATGGAATGCGCAGGATGAGGAGATTATGGCTTATGCATTGAAGAATGCAGCAGCCGAGATTTTGCTGAAGGACTGGTGCGGGCATGTCATCAGCGATCGGAACGGTTTGATTTTTGTGCTGCTGTATGCTCCGGATGAAAGCCATACGGCTGAGCTGAACGCCCGAAGTGAGGAATATATTCAAAAATGCAGCAAATATTTGTATGGGGTGGTGTCCTGCTATATCGGGGAGCCGGTGATGATTGGTGATTTGCGCTCCGGCACACAGCTTTTATTGGAGATGGAAAGATGCAATGTTGGTCTGACAGGCCGTGTATTACGTCTGGAGGCGTTTACCAAGCCCAAAAGCTTGACGGTACCAGTGCCAAGCTTCCAGGATTGGGCGGTATTGATTGAGCAGGGCAAAAAGCAGGATGTCAGGCTAAGAGTTATCGAGCTGTTTGAGCGTCTGAGGAATGAGCAGGTGGATCATAATTACATGGTCAATTACTATTATAGTCTCGTAACGATGGTGTTTCAGCTGCTGCAGAAAAAGCAGCTGGCACCTTCGGATGTGTATCCCCATGGGGATTGGAAAGATGGCGAGCCGGCTATGAAGACGCTGGTCACCATGAAAGCCTGGAGCTTGCAATTCATCGATGAAGCTGCAGATTATCTATTCACTCAGGGAAAAGAGGTATCAAACACCATTGTGAAGCTTCAGCAGTTCATCGAGTTTAATATGGATAAGGATCTAAACAGGGAGATGATTGCCGGGCATGTATATCTGAACCCCGCTTATCTGTCGAGATTGTTTCGGAAGGAAACCGGTCAATCCCTGACGGATTACATGGTTGAATTGCGATTGTCCAAAGCGAAGTCTGAGCTGAAACAAACCAATCATAAAGTCAGCGATATTGCGATGTCAGTCGGTTACTGCAATTTTTCGCATTTTTCCAAACTGTTCAAGAAAACAACCGGACTCACACCGCAGGAATACCGCAAGAAATATCAGGATGTACAGTAAGAGGTCACCACAGCGTTAATCAAGTCACGATGCCGATAGAGCGCGGCATCGTTTTTTATTATGATGGAATTATCAAGGAAGAGAAGGAGGATGAAGACGGTGGAAGGTGCAGCAACCCCGGAGGTAATTGATAACGCTTACAGTTCGGGACGTGCGACGGTCCGGAAATTCACTCTGTTTCGAACGATCAGAAGGTTCTGGATGTTTTATCTGATGATGCTGCCGGCAATTGTTCTTCTCGTACTGAATAATTACATTCCCATGTTCGGCATTATTATCGCATTCAAGACGGTTAATTATACCGACGGGATCCTGAACAGTCCTTGGTCGGGACTGACCAATTTTCAATATTTGTTCAAAACCTCGGATGCCTGGATCATTACACGCAATACGCTTCTCTATAATTCCCTGTTTATTGTGCTAAACCTGATTTTTCCGGTTGCCTTCGCCATTATGCTGAACGAAATGAAGAACCGGTTCTTCTCCAAGGTGCATCAAACCATTATGTTTCTGCCTTACTTTCTTTCTTACATTATAATTGCATACCTGGTATTCGGATTTATGAGCGATGAGCATGGCTATTTAAACGGGACACTGCTGCCGGCGCTTGGTCTTGATCCCATACGGTGGTATTTCACCAAAGAGGTATGGCCTTTCATTCTGCCGCTCGTCAATCTGTGGAAAGGGATAGGCTATTATACCGTCATCTATATGGCCGCCATTATCGGCATTGACGATGAATACTATGAAGCCGCTACGATTGACGGGGCAGGCAAGTGGCAGCAGATGACTGGCATTACGATTCCGCTCATTATGCCGATTCTGACAATTATGACGCTGCTTCAGGTCGGGAGGATCTTCAATGCGGATTTTGGATTGTTCTTCCAGGTGACAAGAGATTCGGGTGTGCTTTTCCCGGTTACCAATGTTATCGATACCTATGTGTACCGGACTTTCCTCACGGTGGGCGATATTGGGCTCTCTTCTGCGGCGGGACTGCTGCAATCGGTTGTAGGGTTTGTGCTGGTCTTTCTGGCCAACTGGATCGTCCGAAGGTTCAATAGCGATAATGCTTTATTCTAGTCTCCAAGGAGTGAAATGAATGGAAGCTGTAAAAGCAAACCTCCCGTCCATGTCCAATCCGCAAAATAGACTGCCGGCTGCAGCATCATGGGGAATTAATCTGTTCTTCGTTATTTATTCATTCCTATGTATTATTCCGCTGCTCCTGATCATCTCGGTGTCCTTCTCCAATGAGCAGTCCGTTGTTCGTGAAGGCTATAAATTCATCCCGGAGCAATTTGATATGAGCGCCTATAAGTTCCTGATGCGGGATATTCATCAAATTGTTCATTCTTACGGGATTACGATCTCGGTAACCGTGATCGGAACGATATTGAGCATGCTCATTATCGCTTTATATGCATACCCCATCTCCAGAACGAATTTCCCCCATGCCAAATTTTTCACCTTCTTTGTATTCTTCACGATGCTCTTCTCTGGCGGGCTGGTTCCGTGGTATCTGGTGTATGTGCAAATGCTGGATTTGAAGGATACATTATGGTCGTTAATCATGCCGCTTATCGTATCCGCTTTCTTCGTGCTTATTGTCAGGACTTTCTTTCAGACCACCATTCCTGCTGCCGTTCTGGAATCCGCCAAGATCGATGGGGCAGGCGAGATGAGGATATTCATTCAAATTGTGATGCCGTTATCACTGCCGGTGCTTGCCACGGTCGCGCTGTTTCAAACGCTGAACTATTGGAATGACTGGTTTCTTAGCCTGGTGTTCATCACCAACAATGAAAATATCTCGGTGCAGTATCTATTGTATAAAATGATGGCTAATATCCAGTATCTGGCGAGCAATCCTACAGCTGCTGCAGAGATTGCCAAGGCAGGCGGCATGATGAATTTTCCCAGTGAGACGGTACGCATGGCAATGGCGATCATCGGGGTAGGGCCGATTGTGCTGGCTTATCCGTTTTTCCAGAAATATTTTATTAAAGGACTGACGGTTGGAGCGGTAAAAGGGTAAATGCGCTTCAAATGAATCCGGAGCGACTCGGCTATTTATTGATAAGAGCAAGTAAACCGTTCAGCTACAACCGGCGGTGCCGGATTAGCCTATAAAAAAGCTCAAGGAGGTTTATCCGCTCATGAAACAGACGAAAAGTAAAATATCGTTGACTGGTATATTGATCCTAGCCATCATTCTGGTAATCACAGCGTGCGGGGGGGCAAGCAATAATGGGGGTAACGATAACAGCGGAGGAAATAAGCCGGCAAATGAAACCACAAGCACTAATAATGCAGCAGGCAAAGAAGATAACGCAGCTGCCCCCGCATCGGATTTGGAGCCCTATGAGCTGAAGGTGGTTTATGAAGGACCGCCTCAGCCGGATGAGAAGAAAGTGGAAGAGGCCATGAATAAGCTACTGAAGGCCAAAATCAATGCGACGATCGATCTGATGCCGATTGATTGGGGGGCGTGGGACGATAAAATGAACTTGATGATCGCTTCCCGCGAGCCGGTGGATGTATTATTCACTGCAGCATGGAACGGATACGCCAAGAATGTGGCCAAGGGCGCCTATCTGGCGGCGGATGATCTGCTGCAGGAATATGGCAAGGGTATCCTGGAATCGTTAGACCCGGCATTTCTGGAGGGCTCCAAAATCAAAGGTAAGAATTACGGGATTCCAACGAACAAGGAGCTTGCCGCGGCAGGGGGGATAGTATACCGCAAGGATATCGCGGATGAGCTGGGGCTGGATATGAGTGCGGTAAAAACAGCTGAAGATCTGGATGCGATTTATAAAGTGGTCAGAGAAAAGAAGCCGGATATGATTCCGTTGTATACGACCGGCGGCCTGTTCACTTCCCATTTTTTCGCCGAAACCGATTTCCTCGGGGACAGTACGATCCCAGGGGCGATCATTAAGAGCTCGGATGATGCCACAGTACGTATGGAGCAGGAGCTGGACATCTACAAACGTTATTTGAAGGTGGCGCGTGATTTCTATGTAAAGGGTTATGTGAACAGCGATGCCGCGACAACACAGCTCGCCAGTGGAGACGCCTATAAAGCCGGCAATGTATTCTCCACTGTCGAACCGATAAAACCGGGCAAAGCGGCGGAAATAGCCAATGCGGCCGGACTGTCCGGCAAATTGGATCAAATCACCCTGACGGGCAAAACGGTGTCCACGGACGAAACGGCAGGCTCGATGCTGGCCATTTCCTCGACCTCCAAGGACCCGGGGCGCGCGATGATGTTCATTAATCTGCTGCACACAGATAAGGAGCTCGTCAATCTGATCAACTTTGGCATCGAAGGAGATCATTACACGCGCAATGGCGAAATTATTACGTCCTCGGCCAATTCCCAGCAGTATGCGCCTGGCGTAGCCTGGGAGCTTGGAAACCAGTTCCTGAACTATGTGTGGGATTCGGAGGATCCGGACAAATGGGAAAAATTCCGTGAGTTTAATATGAATGCCAAATCGTCGCCTGCTCTAGGATTTGTATTCGACAGCGCGGAGGTGAAGTCCGAGGTAGGCGCTATCGCAAACGTCGATAAGCAATATAAGAAAGCGTTGGAAACCGGATCTGTTGACATTGACAAGGTAATGCCGGAATATATGGCCGCATTGAAAGCGGCAGGTGTTGATAAAATCATCATAGCCAAGCAGGAGCAGTTCGATGCCTTCCTGGCAGGGAAAAAGTAATTCACGTGAACCGGTTCATACCCTAACTGATTGGTCCAGCTATCCAGCCCGTGTCTCTTGGAGACACGGGTTTTTATTGATTATCCAATGTTAGGAGCTTATCAGTTATAATGTATATGCCATCAATGCCACACCGGCCATCAATTGCAGCAATTGCCGGCAAACGACGTTTGTTTACTTTCCATTTAAGAAGCTCGTCTTATGCATAAATACCCAGGTTTAAAGGCTGTTTAGTTGAAAAGTTAGCCGTTTTCGGTCCGCGGGTGGGGCGTACCCCCGACTGAGGTCTAGGAACAAAAACCGTCGCGAGTCCGTTTTGAAACCCCTGAAAATAACCTACAATGAGTACATAAGCAAAGCGGTGAAACAAATTCAAGCGCAGCGAGGTATCAAGGAATACAAAAATATAAAAAAGGTCGAAAGGCGGTGACACAAACAATGAACGGAAAATCGGTGCTTGGTGTTATACTCGTTATTGTTGGCGGTCTGGTGGCAATGAATTTTTTCGGTATTCATCTCGGTGGAATTATCGGGTTCCTGATGCCATTCATACTGATCGGGTTGGGCGTTGTCGGTTTGAAGAACGACAGCAAGGTGATCGGCGGCATTCTGATTGTAGTTGGAGCATTCATGCTGCTTGGCAAAATGATGGGCCTGATTACGCTTTTGCTGGCGATCGGCTTGATCGTATGGGGCGTATCCATTTTCAAACGTGAGAAACGTGTTTAAATACATGCGCTGTCAGCAAGGAAGCAAGAACAACGGGACTAAGGAGGTATACCGATGAGTATTATTCGCAGGGTTCGTGACTTGACAGTCGCGACATTAAATGAGCGGCTGGAGAAAGCGGAAGATCCGGTCAAGCTGATCGATCAATTTCTATGGTCGACGCGTGAAGAGATCATCCAGGCCGAGCGGCTGTATCAACAATATATGGGGCACGGGAACCACCTGAAAAACCAATGGCTGCAAGCCGAGCAAATGAAGGAAAAGCGGGAGCAGCAAGCGATTATCGCTCTGAAGGCCGGCGAAGAACAGGTAGCGCGCATTGCGCTGCAGGATAAAGCGGGAAGCGAAGAACGCGCCCTGCAGTATCGCGAATTGTATGAACAGACCCTTAACAACATTCAGGACCTTGAGCAGCAGCTGCGTGAGCTGCGCAGCGAGTATCAGGCTGTCTACGATAAACGTGAGTATTACGCCGCAAGGATGGAGTCGCTTCGACTGCAGCAGCGGATGAATGCCCGCTATGCCGGAGGCCCTACAGCAGCCGCTCCCGGGCAGCAGCCATCAGGCATGTTCCGCAGGCTGGAGGACCGCATCACCGATATGGAGCTGGAAGCCAAAAGCCTGCGTGAAATACGGCGGACCGGGGCAGAATTTCTCTCTGAAGCAGGCTCTACGATCCAGTCGGCCATCGAGCGGGAAATGGAACAGCTGAAACGCAAATTACAGCAGGAAGGATGGAAATCGTCATGAAGAAACTGTATCGGTCGCGACGGGACAAGAAGCTCTTCGGATTATGCGGCGGCATCGCCGAGATGCTCAATGTTGATGCGACACTGCTGCGGATTCTTCTGATTGTCCTGACTGTGTTTACAAGCGGCGCTTTAATTGTTGTTTATATATTAGCCGGTCTGGTCGTTCCCAAGGAGCCTATCCCCTATAATGGATTTGGCCCAGGCGGATTCGGTCCCGGTCCAGGCGGTTATGGCAGCGGGAACTACAATAACGGTGGCTGGAATAATGGTGGAGGCTACTACTCCAATCCAGGCCAAGGCCCGGGATATAACGGTTCTTATACGAATACAAACCCGAACCCGAACATACCTCCATCCGGTCCCCAACGCGGTTCTGCCAACTGGCAGCAGGGGCAGCCTGCATCCAATCTGGATGCGATGATGGAAGAGCTGGAAATCAAGGCGCTGCGCCGTGAAATTGACGAACTGAAAGCCAAACTAGCCAAGCAAGAGAAGGGAGAGTTTTAAAAATGAGTATATTTAAACGTATGAAAGATATGACGAAGGCATCGATGCATGAGCTTTTGGATAAAATGGAGGATCCGGTGGTGATGCTGAATCAGTATCTGCGGGATATGGAGGCCGAGATCCATCAGGCTGAGCTGACCGTCGCCAAGCAAATGGCCAACGAGCGCCGCATGAAACAGCGCCTGGACGAAGCAGTCCGCAGCGCGGCAGACCGGGAGGCAAAAGCCGAAACGGCCATTCGCGCCGAACAGGAAGAGCTTGCCCGCAAGCTGCTGGAAGAGAAAATTTTCTTCGATCAAAAAGTAACGGAATATGGTGAAATGCATGCCGGGGCAAAAGCGCAGGCAGAAGAGCTCATGCAGCAGCTGCACGGCATGAAGGATGAGTTCTACCAGCTTCGCAACAAACGCAATGAACTGGCGGCCCGCGCTCAAATGGCGAAAGCCAAGAAGCAAATGGCTCAGGTAACAACCGTTCATTCCATCGAAAGCGGAAATGCATCGCGCGGCTTTGGCCGGATGGAAGAGAAAATTATGCAGCTGGAAGCGGAAGCCGATGTAATGCGCGTTCCATTCAGCACGCATGGCAGCAGCACTTCTGCCGGGATCGTGGATCCTTCGAAACAACTGAAGGTGGAAGAGCAGCTGCAGGCGCTTAAAAACAAGCTGAACCCTTCTTCATCCTCGCCATCGCTTGAGAAAGCAAGTGTTACAGAAGAATAAGCATAAACAAACCTGCAGTCGGGGCTTCAAAAAGAAGCGCCGGCTGTGGCTTGTCTTTATGCTCTTTACATAGAGAGGAGCAACCTTTAATGGCTGACAAGTCGCCTGCGGATTTGCCGCCGGATGGCCATTCACGTAAACCGGAAAGCGCGAATACGGAAGGGCAGCGTCAAGCTCCATCCATGCTGCGCAATGATGGCGGAATTCCTCAGGGAGTCCGGGATCAGGGTAAACGGGGAAATGCCGCCGAGACAGTCATATGGCTGCTCGTCATTCTTGGATTGATTGTACTGGTCATGCAGGGAACGAACTATGTGCAGCTGTTCGCTCTGCAAACGAAGGCGGCCGCTATCGGTCTTTCCGTGATTGGGGTTGGACTTGCTGCTGCTGCGGTTTACAGCTATCTGCAGGGAATTAAACTGCGGGCCGCTATCAAACGGTTAACCGATCAGCAGCGGCGGAAGAAGCAGCGTGTGACGCTTCCTTCCGTAGATCATGAAGCGGGAACTGTGGATGAAATGACCAAGGATCAGGAAGTATGGACCGAGCAGGTCCGCTTCTCGGCTGTTATTCAGGAGCGGGAACGGCTTGCGCGGGAGCTTCATGATGCGGTCAGCCAGCAGTTGTTCGCGATTTCGATGACGGCGACGGCAGTCAGCCGTACCTTGGAGAAGGATTGGGAGCGGGCGAAACGCCAGGTGCAGCTGATTGAAGAAATGGCATCTGTCGCCCAATCCGAGATGAGAGCGCTGCTGCTGCATCTTCGGCCCATTCATCTGGACGGCAAGAACCTGGGGCAGGCTTTATACAGTCTGGTCGAGGAGTTGAAACAGAAGGTGCCGATGCACATTACGCTGGAAGTGGATGATTCGATTATGCTCGACTCCGAGGCGGAGGATCATCTGTTCCGGATCGCTCAAGAGGCATTATCCAATACGCTTCGACATTCCAAGGCAGAGCAGGTTCTGATTCGGCTGAAGGGTTATGGAAATGATGTGCAGCTCACCTTTCAGGACAATGGGGTCGGCTTTGATCTGGAAGCGAAGAAACAAACTTCGTACGGGCTGCTGACGATGGAAGAGCGCGTCAATGTGCTCGGGGGTTCCATACGTCTGACTTCTGCACCCGGACAAGGCGTGCATATTGACATTAAGGTTCCGGTTACGGTTCAATGAAGAGAGGGGAATCGCACCTTGATGGAGGCGACGAATTCAGTGGATATATTGGAACAACCGATTAAAGTGCTGCTTGTTGACGATCACGAGATGGTGAGAATTGGGTTGGCTGCTGTGCTTAATACCGAGGACGGCATCGAAGTTGTGGGTGAAGCGAGCAACGGCATGGAAGGCATCCGTCTGGCCCAGGCCTATAAGCCGGATGTTGTTCTGATGGATCTGGTTATGGAAGGGATGGACGGGGTCGAGACGACACGCAAGCTGCTGGAACTGTATCCCGACTGTAAAGTCATTGTATTAACCAGCTATCTGGACGACAGCAAAATGTATCCGGTTATAGAGGCAGGGGCCTTCAGCTACCTGCTCAAAACCTCGCGCGCAAACGAAATCGCCGATGCGATCCGCGCTGCCGCAAGAGGGCAGTCGGTGCTGGAGCAGCAGGTTGCCGCGAAGATGATGAACCGTTTTCGCCAGCCCAAGGCAGATTCGGTGCGCCCTGCGCATGAGCAGCTGACCGAGCGGGAAATGGATGTATTGAAATGCGTAGCCAGAGGACAGTCCAACCAGGAGATTGCCGAAACGCTGTTTATCGGCATCAAGACCGTCAAATTTCATGTAACGAATATTTTTGCCAAGCTTGGCGTGGATGATCGTACACAAGCCGCGATTTATGCGCATAAGCAGGGGTTGGCGGATTAATTAATTTTGGACTGTGCCGCATTGCAGCTGTGACCGCATGTGAGGAAAAACATGGAAGCCGTTCCCGTTTAGCTGGGGATGCGGCTTTTATCCATTCTCAAGGATATCGCCCCATCCCCGTATTGACTCACTCTCACTCACGATGCTTCATCAATTGAGCATGAATCCATTGAAATATACCGCTTAGATCCTCCAGCTGGAACAACTTCCGGTCTTCTTCCAGAGAGAATGACGGTGCGGCGGAAACATGATCGGTAATCGGTTGCGGAGTATCCGACGGTACACCGCTATTCGCAGTGGGTATGCAAAATGACGGCCAAACTGCGGCGGCCGCTACGGCATGAAGCGTAAGCAGAAGCTTCATATCCTCCGGTTCTTTCAGCAGAACAAGCTTGGGATATAGCTCGTGCTTGAAGCCTTCGACAAAAACGATATCCATATCGGCCATCTGTGCCAAAAGCCCATGAAGCGGCTCCGGGCTGTTTCTCATGATGGCGCTGCGCTCGGGCGAGCTGATAGCCGTGACATCCGCACCGGCTTGCTGGTGCTTCCACGTATCGGTGCCCGGCGTGTCGATCGTGAAATGATGGGCATCATGCTTGACGGTGCCGACTTTGAAGCCAAGCCCTTTGAAGCGCCGGATCATTTCCGCGGTTAATGTAGTTTTGCCGCTGTTCTTGAAGCCGACAATTTGCAAAACAAAGACCGAAGTGGTCCGGGAAGGATTCGAATTAGAAGTTGTCATACCATTACTTTATCATAATATTGCGAATGCCGGGACAGCCCTTTTTCTGCTCCAGCTATGGAGCGGTTCTGCCGGTAATGATACAATTGAAGGGTTAGCACGCATGCATGGCAAAATCAATTGGTAGCGTCATCATTATACAGCCTAGCCTGGATGACAGCAGCAGGAGGAGGACGATTGTGCAGGACCTGCAGGGATCGTCGCGATTTGACAGGCGCGCGGTGAAGGTGGATGAAGCGGCGCGTCTTGTACTTGAGGCAGTCCGGCCTGGCGGGCACGAAATCGTGCCGCTTGAACGGGCTGCCGGCCGGCGGCTGTCGGAGCAGATGCGCGCAAGCTGCGACTGGCCGCCCTTTGCGCGGTCGGGACTGGACGGTTATGCCGTCCGCAGCGCCGATACGGCGCAAGCCTCGCCACAGGCTCCGGCGGCGCTGCGCGTGGTTTACGCCGTGGCCGCAGGGGAGCTTGCCCCGGTGGCCGTTGAGCGGGGAACCGCCGTGCGCATCATGACCGGCGGGGCAGTTCCCGAAGGGGCGGACGCCGTCGTCATGCTGGAGCAGACGGAGGACGCCTGGGAGGGCGGGCAGCCGGTGGTGCGGGTAAAACGCGCCGCCGCGCCCGGCCAGAACATTGCGCCGCCCGGCGAGGAATTCCGCCGGGGGAGCCTGCTTGCTGAGGCCGGCGCGCTGCTGCGGCCAGGCCATCTGGCTCTGCTCGGCACATTCGGCTATGCCAATGTGCCGGTGTTTGCGCGCCCGCGCGTCGCGGTGCTCGCAACCGGCGCGGAGCTGCTGCCGGTCGCGGCTCCGCTTGCGCCGGGCAGCATCCGCGACAGCAACAGCGCCATGGTCGCGGCAATGGCGGAGCAGAGCGGCGCGGTTGCGCTGCCGCTCGGAAGGCTTGCGGACGACCGGACCACGGTCGTCCAAGCGCTTGCTTCGGCGCTTGCCCAAGCGGATATCGTGGTAACCACCGGAGGCGTCTCGGTGGGTGACTACGATATCATGGCCGCCGTTATGCACGGCCTTCGCCCCGGTGAGCCTGACAAAGACCCTTCCAATGAAGGGTCCGGACGGGCAGGTGACAGGCTGTTGTTCAATAAAGTGGCGATGCGCCCGGGAAGCCCGACTTCCGCAGCCATTGTACAAGGCAAGCTGCTTCTCGCCTTGTCAGGCAATCCCGGAGCCTGCTTCGTAGGCTTCGAATTGTTTGTCCGGCCGGCGATTCAGCATATGCAGGGCGCCTCCAGGGAAGCAGCGCTGCCTAAGGCCATGACGGCCAGGCTTGCTGCCTCCTATGAGAAAGGCTCTCCGCATGAGCGGTTTGTGCGGACCCGCTTGTATGTGGATCAGGGAATGCTGCATGCCGATCCGCTTGCCTTCGGAAAGTCGAGCATGATGGCTTCCATCCCGGACGCGGAAGGGCTGATCCGGATTCCGGCCGGACCGTCAGGACCGCGTGCAGGCACGCTTGTTGATGTGCTGCTTCTGTAGCTGGCGCTTGAGGGCAGCATGTGACCGACCGCCGTCATGCAGCGCCGCACCGCGCGCCGGGAGCTGCGCACGGTGAAAATTCACTAATGTACTTATCTCTAACATAACCTATTTGGGGGTGGACCGCCTGCATGTTCTTTTCACTCTTCAAATGGTGGAATTGACGAGCACTCCATTCATTTGCAGCTGCAGGTAGGACTGCATGGAGGCCTGATAGGCCATAAAGGATTGGAATTCCGGGGAGGAAGGGCTTAATAAGGCATCGGTGGGCAGCTGCTCGAAGCGGGCCAGAGACTTGGCCAGTCGCGGTGAAATTCCGTCCAGCCCAGTGACGATCCGCCGAACCTCTTCCGGCTGCCCGGCAATAACCGCATTGAGTTTTTTTTCATTCAATTTCCATTCACCGGCGGCTGATTGCCAGATCCCGATACGGGCCGACGCAGCTTCTTTTAATGGCTGATCCACGCTTTGCTTGAGCGATTTATTCAAATAATCGGAGGCGTCGTCATAGGCCGAATTAAGCTTGTTGGCTTGATTTAACAAAGCTGTCAGCTGCTCAGATATGGCTTTCTCATTGTAGCCGATACTGATCTTCACAGGAGATTTGGTTGTATCTCTGAGCTGAATGGAGGCCTTGCGGTCCTGAAGCAGAATTTCGTTGCTATGGGAATTCCGGGGTTGGTCGCCATTCAGGCGGTACACCGCGTTTGTTCCGGGGACCGCAACAGTGCCGATGCCGGTTGCCGCAATCGCGCTGCCGCCAAGATCAGTCAATGAAAAAGAATATTCCGCACCTGTCTTATCTGCTTCTGCCTCGAGTCTGACGATGCCTTCGGCCGTATCTTCCTTAACCAGCACGGTAATCCCGAACTTAGCGCTGTTGAGTGCATCCCGGATCTTGCCAAGCGAAGCGGCGTTGCTGCTGGAAGTGCCGACCGATACGGCAATAACACGCTGACGGCCATCAACAGCTATAACAAAGGTATGGGTTCCGGCGCTGACAATAGACGGCGCTGATCGGGTCAGATCGTAACCGGTATTATGCTGCGGTTTGGCGATGGCAAGTGCCTGAACCTCGAAGGAGGCCCGGCTTGCTTCGAATGAGGCTTGTCCCGTTACGGCATCAGGATCAGTAGAAATAACCGAACGCTGCTCAAAAGCAGAGGTGCTCTTGTTAGCCAGCGTATTGGCGGCAGCCCTCAGCTCGAAGCTCTGTCTCAGCCACGATGAGGCAAAATCAGCCGCTTGCTTCATTGTTTTCCCTGCATGAGGCGGAATCTGGAAGGATCTGCTATTATGGAAAGAGCCGCCCCTGTTAGAAGAAGAAGTCTCTCCATCATATGTAAATGGATATTGATCCGCCTCAATAGCTGGCTGCACGGCATAAAGCTGATTACGCGAAATCGGTGACACAGGATCGATCATGAACCATCACCTCCGGGAATATTTTAAGCGCCTGCAAGAGAAGACAGCCCTCGCGGCTTTTGTGCAAGATGGCGCGCGGGCTGTCTGTTTCTGGCCATTCATCTGGTGCTCTGACATTCTTATATAAGAAGAAACAAGAACGCAATCAATGATAAATCAATAAATGATTCAATAAATGGATTGTAGCCATATCCGTAACCGTACGGGCCGAAAGCTTTGACTTGCGCCTTGGCTGTCTGCGGGATTGCGGCCTTTGTTTTCAATTTTGTGGATTTGCCTTTTTTCTTGGATATATGAGGTACGTTCAGGAGTCCGCTCTGTAACTCTGCTGAAGTGCTCAGCAGTTGGTCGGGTCTTTCGTTTAAATATACCCTGCCGCCTTCGCATCTGCTCAAAATGCCGACATGCCGACTGCCATCGTGGGTGATAATGCATACGGGCATTCCGCAAAATCGGTTGACATGCTCCTCATGAAGCGGGAAACTGAATCCCATCCTTAGATTGATACCTCCCTGATTGCTTTTCAACAGTGTATTCAACCAGGTACGGATGTGTATGGTTACTTACCCACTCCAGACGCGTTTTGAAGCTGATGCTTAAGGAGGAATTTGTTCATGGGAGTCAAGACGCATACGCAGAAGGACCAAGGACCCGAATTAAAAAAACGGACAGGCATTTTTGCCGCTCTGATTGTCGTCGCATTGGCGGTAGCGGCAGGACTATGGCAGAGCAGGCAGAATCAGCCTAGTGGTTTTGAGAGCAGCCATCTGCTCGCGGATTTAACTGCCTTCTGGGGATGGGGTGACCGCGAATTCGCAGAGGGGGCGCAGCAGGCGGGCTGGACATTTCGCTGGGATGGAGAAGCTGCTGCAGACACCGCCAATCATTTGGCGGAAAGGCTTGATGTAGAAATGTCGCCCATTAGCTCCCCGCTTGGCGATGCGTATCAAGGATCAATTGGCGGCGGGACGGACAACCCGGCCGTTACGATTTGGTATCAGGAACAGGCGGATCGTCAGAAGAATCCATCCGAGGGAGCGTCTATCCAAGCGGACGGGAAGGCACCCGTGCAATTAATTATTTTGCTGCAGCCGGATAAAGGCAGCAAATTGGATATCATAAAAGCATCGGCCGCTGAAATCGAGGAGATGGCAGTGGATGAGGAAGTGCCGCTAAAGGGGAGTTTTACCGTCCGCGCCATGCCTGCCGCGGGCGCTTCAGCGAAAGCATTCGCCAGGCTTGCTGCTGCCAAGCAAATCGAATCGTATGATGACGGAAATACGCAGAGCGTCACCTACTTGAGCCCGAAGCTGCGCTCGGAAATCATGAGCGGCACTCAAAGTGTGAATATGCAGATTGCCCAGGTCCACTCTTTGTCCGGGGACGAAGGGGAGCTGGTAATCGGAGTGCCGCTCATAACGGGTGATTATTCCGCAGGGAATTAGGATTTATTGAGGCTAGGATCAGATTTTTTTATGGGCTGATGAATAGCATCTCTCGTTCTGATATGCTAAACTACATAACATGATCCATGTAGGAATTCGGCTTTGCTGCTTAAAAATACATAAGAGAGAATGAGGAATGACCGACGTGAGCAACCATGAATCAATTGCCGCAGCGGGCGCGGTTTATTATTTGTTTGGCGCTACAGGTGATTTAGCGCGGCGAAAGCTTTTTCCTGCGCTCTTCAGCTTATATAAAGAAGGCAAGTTGGCCGAGGATTTCGCCGTAGTGGGACTGGCCCGCAGACCACGTACGAATGAAGAATTTCGTACTGACGTTTATGATTCCATCGGCGAATTTTGCCGGTACAAGCAGGGCGACGATGAGACTTGGCAGAAATTTGCGCAGCATTTTGTCTATATGTCGCTCGACATCAATAATCTGGACGGCTTCCGGGCGCTGAACAACCTGACGGAAGAGCTTGACGCCAGATTCGACATTCCAGGCAACCGCCTGTTCTATCTGGCCTTGTCTCCTGAGCTGTTTGGACCGGTATCGCTCAATCTGCGTGATGGCGGCCTGCTGGAATCCAAGGGATGGAACCGTCTTGTTATCGAGAAGCCGTTCGGTTACGATTTGCAATCTGCCCGCGAGCTGAACGAGCAGCTCAGTCATGTGTTCAAGGAAGAGGAAATTTTCCGGATTGACCACTACCTGGGCAAGGAAATGGTTCAGAATATCGAGGTTATCCGCTTTGCCAACGCGTTCTTCGAGCCGCTCTGGAACAATAAGCACATCGCCAATGTGCAGATTACATTGTCCGAAACCGTCGGCGTTGAAGAACGGGGAGGCTATTATGATAAATCCGGCGCCCTGCGCGACATGGTGCAGAATCATTTGCTGCAGATGCTGGCGATGATTGCCATGGAGCCGCCGAGCAGGCTTCATCCCGAGGATATCCGCGATGAGAAGGTTAAAGTATTCCGTTCGCTCCGCCGCTTCGCTAGCGGTGAGGAAGTGAAGCAGAATGTTATACGGGGTCAATATTCAGAGGGCTCAGCCAAGGAGAAGTCATTGAGCGGGTACCGGCAGGAAGATTCCGTGAATCCGGAATCCAAAACCGAGACCTATTTTGCAGCCAGGGTGTTTGCGGATAATTTCCGCTGGGCCGGCGTGCCCTTCTACATCCGCACCGGCAAACGGCTTCCGGTCAAGACAACGGAAATCGTCATCGAATTCAAAAACGTGCCTGACAATATTCTGTTCGCTCGGCGCCATGATCTTTCACCAAACCTGCTCGTCATCCGCGTTAATCCGATGGAAGGCATCTACATCAAAATCAATGCCAAAAAACCGGGCGTCGACAATGTTGTACAGCCGGTTGCAATGGAGTTCTGCCAAAGCTGCCAGGTCGGCTTGAATACGCCGGAGGCTTATGAACGTCTCATCTATGATGCTGCACGCGGCGAGTCGACTTACTTCACCCGTTGGGATGAAGTGGCCCAGGCCTGGTCGTTCGTTGACCGGATCGCCGAGGCATGGAGAGAAGATGACGACAGTCTGCAGTTTTACCCGGCCGGTTCATGGGGACCCGAGCAAACGGACAAGCTCCTTGCCGAGGACGGGTATCATTGGTGGCCGGTAAACGGTCAGGATGAGGATAACGTCATCTGGATATCGGGAAGCTCCAAATAGTAGTTTCACCATAAAAGTCCACTCGCATCGGTCCCAATATCCTTATGTGATATTACGGATCGATGCTTTGCTGCATATGTTAGTTGAAGGCAAGCAGCGTTACGTAAAAACGAAGGGAACAGGGTAATGAGTAAAAGTTTAAAGGACGAAATCAAGCAAGAAGTGGATAAGCGGCGGACCTTCGCCATTATCTCCCACCCGGATGCGGGGAAAACTACCTTGACGGAGAAGCTGCTGCTGTTCGGTGGCGCAATACGTCTTGCCGGAACGGTTAAAGCGCGTAAAGCAAGCCGTCATGCAACAAGCGACTGGATGGAAATCGAGAAGCAGCGTGGTATTTCGGTCACCTCTTCCGTCATGCAGTTTGACTACAATGGGCACCGGGTCAATATTCTGGATACCCCGGGCCATCAGGATTTCAGTGAGGACACCTACCGGACCTTGACTGCCGCGGACAGCGCAGTAATGCTTATCGACGTGGCCAAAGGCGTCGAGGCGCAGACGATCAAGCTGTTTCAGGTCTGCCGCAAGCGGGGAATTCCGATCTTTACGTTCATCAACAAGCTGGACCGCGAAGGCCAAAGCCCCTTTGACTTGATGGAGGAACTGGAACGCGTTCTCGGTATCCGGGCGGTCCCGATGAACTGGCCGATAGGCATGGGGCGTGAGCTCTGCGGCGTCTATGACCGGATGAAAAACCAGGTTGAGCTGTTCAAGGGCAATGATGATCATTCCAGCATCTCTGTGCGCAAAGTGGATGACTACAATGATTCGATCATTCGTGAGATGGCCGGCGATTATTTGCATAACCAGCTCGTTCAGGATCTCGAATTGCTAGATGTTGCAGGCGACCAGTTCGACTTTGAGAAAGTACGCGCCGGCGAACTGACGCCGCTGTTTTTCGGCAGTGCAGTTAACAATTTCGGTGTGCAGACATTTCTGGAGAACTTCCTGCAGCTTGCGCCGTCCCCGACGCCTCGCAATACGACAGACGGGCCGCTTGACCCGACGAATGAGAAGTTTTCCGGATACGTGTTCAAAATCCAGGCCAACATGAACCCGGCTCACCGTGACCGGATCGCCTTCCTGCGCATCTGCTCCGGCCGCTTCGAGCGCGGAATGAGCGTTCGGCACACGCGTGTGGGTAAAGAAATCAAGCTCGCGCAGCCGCAGCAGTTTCTGGCTCAGGACCGGGATATTGTCGAATCGGCATATCCGGGCGATATTATTGGACTATTCGATCCCGGCATTTTCCGGATTGGGGATTCGCTTTCCCAAGGAAGCGAGATTATCTTCGATGAGCTTCCAACCTTCTCGCCGGAGCTTTTCGCCAAGGTGACCGTCAAGAACGCTTTGAAGCACAAGCAGTACCAGAAGGGAATCGACCAGCTGACCGAAGAAGGGACCATTCAGGTCTTTCATTCCACAAGCGGTTTTGACGAAACGATTCTGGGTGTGGTCGGCCAGCTGCAGTTTGAGGTTTTTGAATACCGGATGAGAGCGGAGTACGGTGTGGAGATTCAGCTTCACCGGATGCAGTTCCAATTTGCCCGCTGGATTGTAGATGACAAGATCGACCCTTCCAAATTCCGGATCAACTCTTCGCTGGTTAAGGATAAGAAGGATAATTACGTCGCTTTATTCGAGAATGAGTATGCCATGCGTACCGCGATAGATAAGAATCCGACATCCAAGTTTCTGGAGATGGCGCCATAGATTGGGGGTGAAGCTGCCAATGAAAATTTCACGGGTCTTGCGATTTATATCCGCGATATTGGAAGCGTGTCTGGGAATTCCGATTATCGGGGGTATATTCGTTATCTCAATGTCCTATTCCCCGTTGGTCTTTATGTTTGTGCTGCATCTAGTTACCTTGTTCTTCTGTTTCAGAGAGCGTTCAGGGAAGATCGGAAGCATAGTGGGAATTGTGACTTCCTTGATTGCATGGATTCCTATTGTCGGGATGATTATGCATATCATTAGTGCCATCATCCTCTTGATCAGTGCGGCCGGTAACCGGTCATCGAATAATGCGGGAAACCACATTTAAGAATAGCTTTGGCTTCGTCAAATGATAACAGTCGTCTCATCCCCTCTGGATTCCGAATCCAGGGGGGTGTTTTTTTGGAAGTCAGATCTTGTCGCAGGGCGATCGGAGTTTAATGGGGGCGTCCTCTTCATGGGCTGTTAATAAAAAAAGAAAACTTGCACAATGGTGTGCAAGTTTTCTTTTTCGCAAAAATAATATTTAAAAACTACATATTTCCAAATACTGCCGAATCTTATGAAAGAACTCTTACAGGGAGCTCACGTAAATAGCCCGGACATCCTCGCGGTCCAGCTTCTTGAAGTTGCCGAAAGGACCGTTAATCATCGCTTTGTCGACCATGATGTCAAGCTTGTCGTCGCCGATTCCGTAATCAGCCAGCCGGCTTGGGGCGCCGATCGAGTTCCAGAAGGCGCGGAGCGCCTGTATGCCTTCAAGCGCGGTTTCACGGTCGGATTTGCCAGCAGGATCGACTCCAAACACATTTACGGCAAATTGCTTGAAGCGGGGAACGCCGGCATCCAGAACATGCCCCATCCAGTTCGGGAACAAGATGGCAAGTCCTCCGCCATGCGGGATATCATAGACTGCGCTGACCGCATGCTCGATATTATGGCTGGCCCAGTCGCCGACTGTGCCCATGGAGAGCATGCCATTCAGGGCCATCGTGCCGCTGTACAAAATCGTTTCGCGCTGCTCGTAGCTGTGCAGGTCGGAGATCAGTCTGGGTGCCGCATCAATTACGATGCGCAGCAGGGACTCAACAAACGCCGACTGGATCGGTGCGTTAGCGGTATGGTTGAAATAGTGCTCGAACAGATGAGACATGATGTCCGCGATGCCGTAGATCGTATGGTCCTTGGGTACGGAGCTGGTGGATTCGGGATCAAGGATGGAAAATTGCGGATAAGTCAAATTGCTGCCCCATCCGTATTTCTCCTGTGTTTCCCAATTGGTAATGACGGAGCCGCTATTCATTTCGGAGCCGGTTGCGGCGAGCGTCAACACGGTTCCAAAAGGAACTGCGGCCTTCGGCTCAGCTTTGCGTGTGACGATATCCCAGGCATCGCCGTCATATTTGGCTCCGACCGAAATGGCTTTTACGCAATCGATGACGCTTCCTCCGCCGACGGCAAGGATGAACTCAATGCCTTCCTTCTTGCACAAATCCGCACCTTTGTTCACCGTGGTATGCCGCGGGTTGGGCTCCACGCCGCCGAGCTCGTGAATTTCGGCACCGATGCTGCGGAGCTGCTGCATGACGCTATCGTAGATGCCATTGCGTTTGATGCTGCCTCCTCCGTAAACGACAAGTATCTTGCTTCCGTACGGCTTGACCAGATCAGAGAGTCTCTCAAGCGTCCCCTTGCCGAAAACCAGCCGGGTTGGATTATGGTAAACGAATGTGTTCATAATTCGATCTCCTCCTGAATGATTTTGGAATTTTATATGTAGCATTCCCCAGCATTTATTATTATACCTGAGCGTTCATCCAGATTACATCTTAAGAAGCTGTGAATGTCTTAAAATATATGAACGTATAAAATTTCATGATGCGCTGCTTATATTTCTGAGGGGAGAAACCAGGCTGCACCGCCGAAGACTGTCTATTTCTTGGAAAAATCGCAATTCAAGTTCAAGAAGGCGAATTGACTGAACTGGGCCGGCATGATACGATGACTTTGTTCGAAATACGGAACAAGGGTTTATAATTTATTCGCCTATTTAATCTGTATGAATGAGCGAATGCCCATCATGCAAGGATAGCATACAGAGTGTACAGCGTTAGAGATGAGACGGAAGAAAGAGGGAACGAGATTATGAATCAAAAATATGCTGTGCCGGCTCTTGACCGAGCACATGCCGTTATGGCGCTTCTCGCGGAGGAGCCGTATGTATGGAAGCTGTCGGATCTCTCCAGAAGGCTTGAAATTAGCAAAAGCACGCTGTTTTCGCTGCTCAGCACGCTGGAGCGGCTGCGGTGGATTGACCGCGACCGGAACGAAACCTACGCGCTAGGGAGCGTCATGGGCGATTTCGGAGGCGCTTACTTCCGCCAATATGATCTGATCGACCAATTCAAGCGCAATGCGGAGCCGGTTGTCCGCCGGCTGCAGGAGTCCATCCAGCTGGCGAGGCTGGACGGCGGGGATGTGCAGTATCTGGCGAAGGTCGAAGCGCCATCCCCGGTGCAGATGGTATCGGGCGCCGGCATTCGCTTCCCCGCCCATGCGACCGGGCTTGGCAAGTCGCTGCTGGCCTTCAGGAGCGAGGAGGAGGTGCGGGCAATCCTGCCGCAGGAGACGCTCAGCAAGATCACGGTGCATACAATCGGTTCGCGCGAAGCGCTGCTCAAAGAGCTGGAGGAGGTACGCGCAAGCGGGTGCTCCATGGATATTCAGGAAGGGGTTATGGGCTTCTGCTGCGTAGCCGCGCCCATATTCGACCGCAGCCGGCAGGCTGCCGCAGCGATCAGCTGCTCCATGCCCATTCACCATTGGGAAGGCAAGAAGATGGAAGCCATACGCGAGATTAAGGCCCTCGCCCAGCTGCTGTCCATTGCCGTCTGAGGCGCTCGCGAGGCAGGCGCATGGTGGTTGCAGGCGAGCCCGCGGATCCCATTTTCGGAAACGCCCCCGGAAAAGGGATCTTTTTTTTATATTGACAGAGAGTAGGATATATGAAAGAATAATCTCAATCATAATAATAAACGTTGTTCATAATAATGAACAACAGGAGGTGTACAGCAGTCGATGGCGATCAGCACAACGATTATTTTTCGTATTGAGATGGATTTGTCGCTCATCAAGTTCAGTGATATCGCTGCAGTTGTACATCAAGGAGGCGGCGATATTGTCGCAGTCGACGTGATCCGCGCTTCCAGGGATGTAACGGTCCGCGACATTACCGTGCAGTTGAATGTAGACGTACACGAACAGCTTGCCGGCGCGCTCCGGGCTCTTCCCGGCCTTCGGATCGTGAACGAGTCGGACAGCACCTTTCTGGCTCATCTGGGCGGCAAAATTCAAGTCACTCCCAAGATCCCTATCAAGAACAGGGAGGATCTCTCCCGCGTTTACACACCTGGGGTGGCCAGGGTATGCATGGCGATACGCGACGATCCGTCCAAGGTGTTTACCCTCACCGCGAAACGCAATTTGGTAGCGGTTGTCACGGATGGCACCGCAGTGCTGGGCCTTGGGGACATTGGGCCGGAAGCGGCTATCCCGGTGATGGAAGGTAAAGCGGTGCTGTTTAAACAATTTGCCGATGTGGATGCGTTCCCGATTTGCCTGGCGACAAAGGATACAGAGGAAATAATTTCGATTGTCAAAGCGATGTCGCCGATGTTCGGGGGCATTAATCTGGAGGATATCAGCTCGCCGCGCTGCTTCGAGATTGAGCGGCGCCTGCAGGAGGAGCTCGATATTCCGGTCTTCCATGACGACCAGCACGGTACGGCTGTCGTGCTGCTGGCGGGTCTGTTGAATGCGCTTCGCCTCACCGGCAAACGCATCGAGGAGGTATCGGTGGTCGTCTGCGGCGTCGGTGCGGCCGGTGCGGCTTGCATCGATATGCTGCTGGCGGCTGGAGTGACCGAGCTTGTGGCGGTGGATCAAGCAGGCGCTCTGATCGCCGGCGAGCATGATGACCATCCGGCGCATAAGCGGATTGCCGCCAAGACGAATCCGAAAAGCAAGCGCGGCTCGCTGTCCGATGTGATTGATGGAGCTGACGTCTTCATCGGCGTGTCCCGAGCCAATCTGCTTAAGCCGGACGATGTCAGGCGCATGGCCCCTGAACCGATCGTCTTTGCGATGGCTAATCCGGAGCCGGAGATCGATCCGGAGGTTGCGGAGCCGCTGGTTGCGGTACTGGCAACGGGTCGAAGCGATTATCCGAATCAGATTAATAATGTATTGTGCTTCCCCGGCATTTTCCGCGGGGCGCTGGACTGCCGGGCCAAGGTAATCAATGAGGAAATGAAGCTGGCAGCCGCCTATGCCATTGCCGCCATCGTAAGCGATGACGAGCTGGGCAAACAGTATATCATCCCAAGTATTTTCAATGACAAGGTGGTTCCGCGTGTACGGGATGCTGTGATCGAGGCGGCTATCCGCACCGGCGCTGCGAATCGGATACCGCGTGAGCTGCAGCAGTCGGCCCGCCAGCCGGTCGCGGCCGATGAGGTTTTCTAAAATGATTTCAAATCAGAGAGGAACGTGAGAACACATGAATGCTAACAACCAGGCTTTGCAAAATGCAGGGATTCAACTGACCGCCGACCTGACCCCGGAACAGCTTGAAATCCTGACCCCTGAGGCGCTGGGCTTCGTCGCCGAGCTGCACCGGTCGTTCAACGGTAAGCGCGAAGAGCTGTTGAAGGTCCGCATTGAGCGGCAGAAACGGATTGATGCGGGCGAGCTGCCTGATTTTCTTCCCGAGACGCTTGCCATCAGGCAGGGAGATTGGAAAATCACCTCCGTGCCTGCCGATCTTCAGGACCGCCGTGTGGAAATAACCGGGCCTTCCGGCGACCGGAAAATGGTTATCAATGCGCTTAACTCGGGCGCCAAGGCCTTCATGACCGATTTCGAGGATGCGAATTCCCCGACCTGGGATAATTCAATCGGCGGTCAAATCAACCTTCGTGACGCGATTCGCAAAAGCATCGACTTTGTGAGTCCGGAAGGAAAAGCTTACAAGCTGAACGAACAGGTTGCTGTACTGATTGCCCGCCCGAGAGGCTGGCATATGACGGAGAAGCATATGCTGGTGGATGGCCAGGAGGTATCGGCAAGCCTGTTCGACTTCGGTCTTTATTTCTATCATAATGCCAGAGAGCTGCTGGCCCGCGGCAGCGGTCCTTATTTCTACCTTCCGAAGCTGGAAAGCCATCAGGAGGCCCGTTTATGGAATGACGTATTCGTTCAGGCGCAGCAGACGCTGGGTATTCCGCAGGGAACCGTCAAGGTAACGGTTCTGATCGAGACGATCATGGCGGCTTTTGAGATGGATGAGATCCTGTATGAGTTGAAAGAGCATATCGCGGCGCTCAACTGCGGCCGTTGGGATTATATTTTCAGCTACATCAAAAAACTGCGCAAGCAGCCGCACATCATCCTGCCTGATCGCAGCGTTGTGACGATGACGGTTCCTTTCATGCGCTCCTACTCGCTGCTGGCGATCCAAACCTGCCATAAACGCGGCGCTCACTGCATGGGCGGGATGGCGGCGCAAATTCCCATCAAGAATAACCCTGAAGCCAATGAAGAAGCGCTTGGCAAGGTCAGAGCGGACAAATGGCGGGAAGCCTCGGATGGCCATGACGGCACATGGGTGGCGCATCCCGGCCTCGTGCCGATAGCGCTCTCGGTATTCGACGAGCTGATGCCGGAAGCCAACCAGGTGTCCAAGCAGCTGGATGTCACTATTACGGCAAACGATCTGCTCACTCCGGCTGCCGGCGATATTACCGAGACCGGGCTGCGTACCAATATCAGCGTCGGCATCCAGTATATCGAGGCATGGCTCCGGGGAATCGGTGCCGTACCGATCAATAACCTGATGGAGGATGCGGCGACGGCTGAGATTTCACGGGCGCAGGTATGGCAGTGGATCAAGCATCCCCAAGGCGTTCTCAGCAACGGACGCCGCATAACGGTTGAACTGACCCGTACCTTGATTGACGAGGAGCTGCAGGCAATCCGTACGAAAATCGGGGAAAGCGCTTATGAGAGCGGAAAATTCGACGTGGCCAGCCGCTTGTTCGCCGAGATGAGCGAAGCGGAGGATTTCGAGGAGTTTCTGACACTGCCCGGTTATCGTTATTTGTAGGACAGCAGGTAGGGGAATCGGCAAGAAGGATAGTTTTAGAGGCATGAACTTGCAGACCTGAAACAGATATCCCTTCATCTGGTTTCTCTGGTGCAGCGTCTTGGCGGCCGATGACAGCAAGCGGCGCTGGAACATGTTTATCAGGCGGAGCGTGAAAATGCGCTCCGCCTGTATATGTTAAGCAGCGCAGGCAGCGGGCGCGGGAAGCGACAGGGATCGCTTCTCGCACCTCGGGCAGCTCGCCGCGCGTGGTGTTTCGCTGCATGACGGCGGTCGGTTGACCACATGCAGCCCTTGCAGCACGGAGAAATTTCCGGGAGACAGGTTACTTTATAGCGATCAATTCGTTACAATGGATGTGGGATGCTTGCCGCAACTGCAGCTTGAATTGTCTTCTACATAAGTCCGCAGATTAAATTGGCCCAAGGGAGCAGACCCGCATTTCGAAGAGGAAAAGAGGAAAGACCGACCATGTCTGAAAAGGTAAAAAAAGGCTCGTGGATCCACTACGCCATTATAATCGCGGTCCTTCATATTGCCGGTCTTGCAGGGCTGCTCACGGTTGTGCATGATCTTCCCGCTTTCTGGAGCATGGGCTTGTTGGCGTATACGCTTGGTCTCCGCCATGCTTTTGATGCTGATCATATCGCGGCTATCGACAATTCGGTACGGAAGCTGGTGCAGGAGAAGCGGAATGCGCTGGGGACAGGATTTTATTTTTCCCTTGGCCATTCTTCGGTTGTTTTTCTGATGGTTGTCGCTTTATGCATTTCGCTCCAGTGGGCGCAGGGCTTCATGCCGGATATGCAGCGGGTCGGCGGTGTGATCGGAATGAGCGTATCGGGGATCTTTTTGCTGATCGTGGGGCTTATCAATCTGGTGGTTCTGGTGAAGCTGGTTGCCATCATACGCAAAGGCCGCCATGTCAGGACGGATCCGGCCAAGCTTGAGCAGCTGCTTGAATCGCGGGGACTGATCGCCCGTCTGGCCAAGCCTGCATTAAAGCTGGTAAGCCGCAGCTGGCATTTGTACCCGCTCGGGTTCCTGTTCGGTCTGGGCTTCGATACCGCTACGGAGATCGGACTGCTTGCGCTGTCTGCTTCAGCCGTGCAGAACGCCGCACCTGTATGGGGCTTGCTTTCGCTGCCCCTGCTGTTCGCTGCAGGCATGAGCCTGCTGGATACGGCAGACGGCGTATTTATGACGAGAGCCTACAATTGGGCGCTCATCACGCCGATGCGAAAGCTGTATTATAATACAACGATCACCGCAGTCTCGGTAGCTGCTGCTCTTATCATCGGAGCAGTAGAATTGCTGCAGACGTTTTCCGGAGAGATGGCGCAGGAAAATCCGCTCTTCAGTTGGGTGAACCGCTTGAATTTCGATTACATGGGTTATGGCCTGGCGGCCCTCCTGTTTGGAGCGTGGCTGGTGTCGGTGCTCCGCCGGAGATCGAATCCAATCATTAAAAATGTTGAAAGCTGATATTGAGTTCTCTGGATTACCTGCAAAGCATTGGGCGGATTTTGTGATAAATCCGTCCTTTATTATGATGATTGGGATGAGGGGCTGAATTATACTTATTTCATGAGGAGGCGTTGAGCATATGGCCTTGCCGAAAATGATAAAAATCCGTCAGCATTTTCATGCACCAGCAGTCGGAAATATAGAGGCGACAGTTGCCGCTGAGATCAGGAAACCGGAGATTGCCGGGCGAATTCAGCCGGGTCAGCGGATTGCGATTACGGCTGGCAGCAGGGGAATTGCGAATATATCCCGGATTATTGCAGCAGTGGCGGCTGAAATCAAGTCATACGGGGCTCATCCTTTTATTGTGCCGGCTATGGGCAGCCATGGCGGAGCGACCGCGGAAGGACAGATTGAGGTGCTGGAAAGTCTCGGCGTTACCGAGGAGAAATGCGGGGCGCCTGTGATCAGCTCCATGGACGTGGTCGAAATCGGGCAGACGCAAGGCGGAACCGCCGTCTACATGGACCGCCATGCGTCTGAGGCGGATGGCGTCGTATTAGTCGCACGCATCAAGCTGCATACCGATTTCAAGTCGCCTGTCGGAATTGAAAGCGGCCTGACGAAAATGGCGGCGATCGGGCTGGGCAAGCATAAGCAGGCGCTGCTGCTGCACTCCTACGGAGTGCCCGGCATCCGGGATATTATGCCCGAAGTTGGCAAGGTTGTGATTGAATCGGGCCGGATTGCGTTCGGTCTCGGGATTGTGGAAAATGCCATCGAGCAGACTTCCATTCTGGAAGCCATAGAACCGGATAGGATCAATGAACGCGAGCAAGCGCTGCTGCTTGCTTCTGCAGCCATGTATCCGAAGCTTCCGACGGATGAGCTGGATATTCTCATTGTCGATGAAATCGGCAAAAACCACAGCGGCACCGGGATGGATACGAACATCATCGGCCGAATGCGGATTCAGGGAGAAGCGGAGCCGGTGTCGCCCCGGATCAAATACGTCATCGCAGGCGATCTGAGCGAGGAATCCCACGGCAATGCGCTTGGTATCGGACTTGCAGATCTGACCACGACTCGACTGGTTGATAAAATCGACCGAAAGATAATGAATGAGAATGTCATTACCAGCACGTTTCTCTCCCGGGCATCGGTACCGATCACCCTGGACAATGACCGTGCGGCTCTGACGGCGGCGCTGCGGGCCAATTGGAACGTACCGGAGGAGCGGGCGAGAATTGCCCGTATCGTAAGCACGCTTCACGTCGAGCATGTCTACGTATCGGAGTCCGTTTATGAGGAAATTCAAGCCTTGCCAAACATCGAGACCGAAGGCGGGTGGGAGGAATTCCGGTTCGACGAGGACGGGAATTTACCGTCATTCTAACTGGCCGGTGATAAACCGGTGATGCAGGCGAAAACAGAATGGTAAAGCTGCAAGCTGCCTGTGGAAAGCTGCCTTGTAAGCTTCTGGTTGCGAGCAATGTGCCTCGAATTAGCAGCATGCGCTTGTGAGCTATGTACCTCGAATTAGCAGCATGCGCTAGCGAGCTATGTGCCTCAAATTTACCAGCTTGCGCAGCCGGACTTTTTGAGCCTGCAAGCCAACCAGGCTGAAGGCAAGTGATCCTCTTTGATTACGAAAGGAGAAGCTATGGAATTTGCTATGATCGCCGATGATCTCACAGGTGCTAACGACAGCGGCGTGCAGCTGGCAGCGAGCGGCTACAGCACGTCGGTGCTGTTCCAGCTTGACGAGGAAGCCCCGGGCAGTCTTGATGCGGTTGTGCTCAATACGGACAGCCGTGCGGATTCGCCCCAAACGGCTTACGCCAAGGTGAGGAATGCTGCCGATTATGTGAGCAGGTTAGCCGCCGGAATCGTATACAAGAAGCTCGATTCAACGCTTCGGGGAAATATCGGAGCCGAGCTTGATGCGGTGTACGACGCGTTCAAGCCGGATTTTATTGTGCTTGCGCCGGCATACCCCGGCAATGGACGGACAACCGAGAACGGGTACCAATACCGGAGCGGGACGCTTGTTCACAATACAGAAGCGGCTCATGATCCGGTGACGCCGGTAACGGAATCTTATATTCCAAGACTGGTGGGGATGCAAAGCCAGCGGTCTTGTGCGCTCATCACCCGCGATGAGCTGATGGATCAGCCTGCGCTGGCCGTACGGCTGGACATGCTGCGCAAGGCCGCGGTTCCGTACCTTCTGTTCGATGCCCTATATGATGAGGATCTGGATCATGTGGCAAGGTCGATGGCGGGCAGCGGTCTGCGCATCGTCTGGGCTGGCTCGGCGGGGCTTGCCCGAAGTCTGGCGCTGCAAGCCGCGGATCGGGCACGAGGCGGCGGGGCCGGATTGAAGTCACAGAAACCGGGGACCGGACAAGGGCCAACCTCCGCACAGCCGGCGCTTGCCGTTATCGGCAGTGTCAGCGGCATCTCCAGAGGACAACTGACTTATATGCTGGAAGCGGGAGTGCAAGGTGTGGCGGTTCAATCCGATTTGCTTGTTGGCGGCGGCGACGCCCGCAATCAGGAGATTCACCGTGCGGCGGTTGAAGTTGGTGCTTCCCTGTCGAGCGGGAAGGACACCGTCTTGTACTGCTCCGCCAGTGAAAAAGATATCATTCGCGCGAAGGCGATGGGAGAGCGGCAGGGACTGCGTCCCACAGAGGTGGGGGCTGTCATTGCCGAGGGGCTTGCCGAGGCATTGGTGGAAGCGCTGCCAGAGTGTGAGCCGGCCGGCTTTGTCATGACCGGCGGCGATACCGCGGGACATATCTGCTCGCTGATCGGGGCGAAGCGATTCGACCTGCTGGGCGAAGTGGAGACGGGCGTTCCGTTGGGGCGTCTAATCTGCAGGGACAAGCAATGGACGGCAGTGACCAAGGCGGGCGGATTTGGCACGAAGGCAGTGCTGCTGCAGGCAATGAAACGAATTAAGGAGGCGAGTCGGATATGAAGCCGATTATTGGTATTACGATGGGCGATGCGGCGGGTGTGGGCCCGGAGGTAATTGTAAAAGCACTGGCAGCTCAAGAGGTGTTCGACCTGTGCCGGTCAGTTGTTATCGGGGATGCCGGAATTCTGGAGCGGGCTGTCCGGGTAACAGGATCGCCCGTGAGGATCAGACGCATCCAGTACATGAGCGAGGCGTTATATGACAAGGGGAGCATCGATTGCATCGATCTGAATGTGCTGCCGGATGATCTGCCCTTCGGCGTCCTGTCGGCAAGCGCAGGCGATGCCGCATACCGCTTTATCGCCAAGGCGGTGGAACTGGCGCAGGCCGGGGATATCGATGCCATCTGCACGGCTCCGCTCAATAAAGAGGCGCTCCATATGGGCGGCCACCGGTTTCCGGGGCACACGGAGATTCTGGCCCATTTGACGGAAACCGAGGATTACTCCATGATGCTGGCCACGCCAAATTTGAAAGTTATCCATCTGACAACGCATCTTGGACTTATCGATGCGATCGCAAGTATCAATCCGGAGCGGACCTACCGCGTAATCAAACTGGCACACGACACATTGGAGCAGGCGGGCTTCCCTAATCCGACGATCGCGGTGTGCGGCATTAATCCTCATGCCGGGGAGAATGGATTGTTCGGATACGGCGAAGAAGAAGAGAAGCTGGTTCCCGGCATCAAGCGTGCGCTTGAAGAGGGTATTCAGGTATCCGGTCCTTATCCGGCGGACACGCTGTTCTATCGGGCGGCCCGCGGCGATTTTCAGATGGTGGTGGCTTGCTATCACGACCAGGGGCATGCGCCGATCAAGGTGCTCGGAATCGAGGCCGGGGTTAATATTACCGTCGGACTGAAGGACGGCGTGATCCGCACATCGGTCGATCATGGTACGGCGTTCGATATCGCGGGCACAAACAAGGCTGACGAACGCAGCATGATCGCGGCAATCCGCTATGCCGCAGAGCTTGCCCCGAAGATACGCTAGAGCTATTTTTCCATAAAAGAATTTCATAGTAGATGGAATCATGTCTGAAGGGGGAATAGATGATGAAATGGCAAGCGACAGATGCATACTCTCATTTCGGTCTGCCTCGTTTCGGTTCGGTTGAGCAGCTGCTTCATTATATGGATGTTCATGAGATAGAGCGCGCGGTCACGGTGCTGGGTCCGCTTGTGCCGGACCTTCAGTCGCTGGCACGGGCAAGCGCGGAGCATGCCGATCGTCTGCGGTGTGTAGGCATCCCTTTCGGGGAAACGAAGGCGCAGCGCCAGGAGATTATCCGGCTCCAGCTGGATGCCGGGGCGATGGCGATCCGGTTCGAATACCGCGAAGCGATGGAAGACCCGGAGGTGCTGGATATCGTCGGGGAAAGGGGGCGGTGGGCTTACGGAATCGACGCATGCCGCGACCAGCGGATAGCGAAGCTTTATCTGGAATGGCTGGCCCGTTATCCGGATGCGAGGCTGGCTGCGCCGCACTTCATGTACGCCGGCTTTCAGTCGAATGATGCCGAGCGTGCAGGAGGTTTCATCACGGAGCTGATGGGTCATCCGCGTTTCTACGGTATTCTGGTACGGAACCTGGGGATGTGCGGTTCTATTCCCCCGCATGGCGAATATAAAGCGTGGATCAACTATGTGCTGGAGCATTGCGGAGCGGAGCATCTCATGTGGGGCAGCGAGTATCCTGTCCTCTTCTGGCGCAATGAGCGCGCGGAAGCGGCGCTTGAGCTGTTCCGCGGATTTTTGGACACATGCAGCGAGGAGCAGTTCCGCCTGATCGCCGGTACTAATGCGAATGAGCAGTTCTTCTCCGGCGAGCCTCCGGCATCCCGGGCGATCGAAATTCCGGGATGGGTAGAGGAGCAGTTCCGCAGGAACCGCAATGTGACCTTCTTTCCGAAGGGGCTTGAGCTGCCTGTTGACGATTACGAACGGCTTCTGGCGGCTTATATGAATTCACCTGCGTTCAGCCAGGGCGCAAGCATGTCGGATTATTTGCTGAAGACCTGGAAAAGCGATATGTAAGGAGGCAGCCAGCTGATATGGAGTACACGAAACTTGGCAAAACAGGAGCAACCGTCAGCCGCGTCGGCTATGGCGGGGCGGCGGCCGGACTGAAAAATTATTTGCATGCCTTTGACCCGGAAAATGCCGAAGACCGGGGCCGCATCATCGCTTCCATCGAAGAGTCGCTTGCCTCGGGCATTAACTATTACGATACAGCGCCTGCCTATGGTGATGGTCAAAGCGAAGCGATACTGGGCGAGGCCCTTGAAGGAGTCAAGGTGAGCGGCTCTTATCCGCTGTTCCTCTCTACCAAGATCGCCTACAGCCAGCGCGGGGAGCTGCGCTCCTCGCTTGAGGGCAGCTTGAAGCGGCTGCGCCGGGACCGGATTGATTTGCTGCAGATCCACGGCGACTCCTTCAAGCCGGAGCAGACCGACGATATCCTCAGCAGCGGTGGCATGGCCGAGCAGATGCTTCGGTTAAAGGAAGAAGGGCTTGTCGGCCATATCGGCTTCACAAGCGAAGATAATAATGACGCGGTGTACCGTCTGATCCGCAGCGGCGCTTTTGATACAGTACAGCTCTGCTACAATTTTATTTTCCAGCATCCCTATGAGCCTAGCCGACCCTTCGGCAGCCTGCTGGAAGCGGAGAAGGCCGGGATGGGCATTCTGACGATGCGCACCCCGACATCGGGCACCTTCCAGCGCTGGATTCAAATGGTGAACCCCGGCAATACCTTCGACTATACGCCAGCGCTGATCCAGTTCGTGCTGTCCAACCCTTATGTTGACGTGGCCCTCATGGGCATGCGCGATGCGGAGATTGTGCGCAGCAATGTGAGCATCTGCAATGATTTCGAAGGGCGGATCAGCCTCGATGAGCTGCACAGCCGCTACGTATAGGATGCGTTAAAAAGTTGAACGGGACGTTGGATATACAGGCTACTATGGTTACTAAGGAAAGGAAATGACCCATGACGGATAATACCTTCTGGTACCAGAAGCAGCTGCGCATTCTGCAGACCGTGCTTCGCGAGCCCGATATCGTCGATTATGACGCCCAATCGGTGGTGGCGTATTTGGAGAGCATTCACTCCAACTGCATTATTATTAACGGCGGCGGGATTGTCGACTTCTTCCGGCATAATCTGGTCACCGCCAATCCCAATCCTTTTATGCAAGGCGAGGATATTCTGAAGGACCTCACGGATGCCTGTCATGCAAAAGGCATCAAAGTGGTTGTCCGGGTTGATTTTCGCGGTGTGGACAAAAGGATTTATGAGCTGCGTCCCGACTGGTTCAGCGTCAATGCGCAGGGCGAGCCGCTTATCCGCGACAATCCGCTGCATTCGGCTATTTTTCAACCCTGCTACCAGAGCAAATACCGCAATGAGCATGCCTATGCCTTTATAGATTACCTGTTTCAGAATTACGATATCGACGGGGTATGGGAAAATTCCTATAACCAATGGGGCATCTGTTACTGCAAAAGCTGCTCGGACCGCTACCGCAGCGAAATCGGCAAAGAGCTGCCGCGCGGCGGTGATTTCTTCGATCCGCATTACGACGAGTACCGCATCTGGAAAGCGGCCTGCGTCGAGGAGCATTTGCGCGACTGCCGCGCCGTTGTGAAGAAATATGGGGAGGACAAAGCTTTCGCAGCGGAGATATTCGGCCTGTATCATGACCAGTTCAAGGGCAGCAGCCATGATCTGTACGCCATCAGGGAGCATTTTGATTTCCTGGTCACGCCGTTGTTCACTGCCGATCATGAACCGCTTAACGGGCCATCCACGCTGATCAAATTTCTGAAGAGCCTGTCGCCGGACAAGACGCCGGTCATGCTGTTCGGCCACCTGGGCACCAACAACAATTTGCGCTACATCTCTTCTCCGAATCAGGAGACGAGGCTGTGGATGTGGGAAGCCATCAGCGCCGGCGGTTCGTTCTGGAATGTGATCTTCAACGGAGCACATCCCGGATCGACCTACGACCGCCGCAACGCCATGCTTTCCGCGGATATTTATGACTATATGGAACGCCATGAGGATGTTCTGACCATTCAGAATACAGACCCTGAAGTAACGGTTCTTTATTCCCGGGCATCCAATGCGGCGCTGGGTAACCACGACCGTTCCAAGGACGCTTATATGACGCATCTGATCGGGCTGGAGCAGGTGCTTACCGACCGCCGGATTCAATACCGGCTGCTGACGGATGACCGGCTGAACCTGGAGACGCTGGCTCAAACCCGCGTGCTGATTCTCGCCAATGCGGCTTGTCTGTCCGATAGGGAGATAGAGACGATCCGCAGCTATGTGAAGGCCGGGGGCAAGCTGATTTCGACCGACCGCACCTCGCTGCTCCGCGAAGATGGATCGGAACGCCATGATTATGCGCTTGGTGATGTGTTTGGCTGCTCGTTCACGGGGATTGTCAAGGATAATTCGACGTTCGGCTATCAGAAGATAAGAGAGCGTCATCCCCTGACCCAAGGGTTCGAGGATACGGAGCTGCTGGCAAGCTGGGGACCGCAGCGTCTGGTTCGCAGAACGGCGGATACCGCAGAGTCCATCGTAACCTATGTGCCGCAAATTTTCCCTCAGCCGCCTGAGCGCTCCTGGCTGAGAAGCTACGATACCGAATATCCGACGCTTCTATTGAACCGTTATGGACTTGGCGAATCGGTCTTCTTCCCTTATGGTGTGGACCGGAATATCTGGCTGCACGGCCATGCCGACTTTGCCGGGCTGCTGGCGGGCAGCGTGGATTATTTGCTTGGCAGCCAGTATAAAGTAAGCACGACTGCGCCATCCAGCGTTCATTTCAGCCTGAATCGCAGCGGTACAGACGGGGATGCCTACATTTTGCATGCGGTGAACACAACATCGCTGCCAAGACGCCCCATTCTGGAGACGATTCCCGTAACGGATGTGGAGGTTTCGCTGACGCTTGCGGGCTCGCGGGTTCAGGAATTCCGCAGCCTGCATGAGGATGCGCCGGTTCAGCTCATCTCCTCCGATACCCGGGATGACGGCAGCCTCTTGCTGCGAATCGGAATTCCGAAAATCTATGAGTATACCGGACTTTATATCAAAGTTGGCGAGGCGTGAATTCATCCCATCCTGTCAAAGCGACGGGAAATTGAACATGATCTGAGAGGTTTTTTTCCCGCATCAGAAGCCTTGCCATGCTGCATGGCGTCATGAGATGCCTGAAGAGAAGCCGCAAGGTCCCGTTCACAATTCCGCAAATCTGATCCATGCAATAATAATTACAAGGAGGGGATCAATATGTCTAAAGTCAGCCAGCTGGCGGAGCTGCTGTCCACGATGAAGGTCGTGGATCTGTCCCACACGCTGGAGGAAAATATGCCGGTCGTTCAGTCGCATTCCCGTTACTATCACACGCTTCTGGATTCTTTCGAAACGGGAAGCATCGCCCTGGCCTATCAGCTGATGATGAGTGAGCATTGCGGGACGCATATGGATGCGACTGCGCATTTTATTCAGGAAGGGCACCCTGCCCACCTGTATATGGATGAAACGCCGGTCGCCAAGTTTTATGGCCGCGCGCTGACGCTGAATTTCTCCCATTACACAGCCAAGGATGAAGTAACAGCAGAGGAAATTGAGCAGTGGGAGCGGGATAATCAGCCGATTCTAGCGGGCGATATTGTATTCTTCCGCTTCGGCTGGGACCGTTATTGGGTTCCACGGACCAAAAGTCTTGATTTCAGCGTTGCCTGGCCGGGTATTAATAAAGAAGCGGCGGAGCTTCTGGTGGCGCGGGACATTAAAGTTGTCGGCTGTGACGCTATTGCCATCGATGGCAGCAGCGCCAATAAATCGCCTGCCCATTATGTACTGCTGGGCAATGGGGTGAATATTATCGAAAATCTGACCCGGCTGGATCAGATTCTTGGTGAATCCTATGTTATGGTAGCGCCGCTTAAGGTAAAGCAAGGTTCTGGCGCGCCGATGCGCGCGCTTGCTTTTGTATAGAAAATACAGATAGTCGAGAGGACGATGACTGATGAACCGGAGTTTTGGAATGGGTCTTGGAGGCCACTCGTTTATCGAAGCGCTTGGAAGCGATCCGCTTGCTTCCTTCGAGGAGCAGTGCGCTATCGTCGCTGCTTGTCTGGATAACGGCATCGCGGTTATCGATACGACCTATTATCAGGAGCGCGTGGCGCTGGGCAGAGTTCTGGAGCAGCTGGGCCGGCGGGATGAGGCGCATATTATGGCCTGGAATTTCTTCAAGCCCGCAGTTGAATCAGATGAGCTTCCGGGGCCGACGCCTTATGAGGCGGAGCATATCGATATCATGCTGGAGGAGCTTGGAACCAACCGGATGGATACGCTTGTGATTCATGTACACAACGATAAAAGCAGGTTCGGGCAGGAGCTGGAGCTGGCGCAGGAATGGCTGTCCGCGGGGAAGATCAAACGCGTGGCGCTGGGCATGGCTCGTGCGGAGGATCTGAAGGGGCTGCCGGACAAGCATCCCGTATCCTGTGTGCTTGCGCCTTATAACGCGTTTAACCTGGCCGCGGAGGAAGTCTTCAAGCTGGCCAGGACTGCGGGTATGGAGGTGCTTGCCTTATCTCCCTTCATACGCGGCTGGAAGCTGGAGGAGATCGGGGAGAAAGAGGATGCGCCAGGCTTTCTGCTGCGCTGGGTCGCGCAAAGCCCGCTTGTCGATAAAGTGATCGTTTCCATGCGCAAACCGGAATATGTGAGGGGCAACCTGCAAATTTTGAAGCAGGGTCAATTGAGCATCAGTGAGCAGGAAAAGCTTGTGGGCTGGGTGAACCGGTTCAAATAAAATCCCGGACGCATCAGACCGGGTTCAAAGATATACATGAGAAGCGGAATCAGGCGCAGTGCCGGATTTCCGCTTCTTTAATTGAGGTCATAACACTGCTGCAAAGGACGGCGGAGCCGTTTCTTCCTGCCATGCTTACCATGCGGCGCGAGAAGATATGAAACTTCCGGTAGCGGACGCCTTATTTAGGATTGACACGGAGGCGCTTACATGAGAAAATGTACGCGTGTACACTGCCTGGGTTTTCCATCTGACAAGACACAATGAAATGAGGTTTAATCGCGGATTAAACCCAAGCAGAATTGGGAGGAAGGACTTATTCGCAGAAGAGAGGTCGCTAGGCTTGCGGGTGTGTCGGAAGCTACCGTTTCGCGGGTGCTTAATGGGGTCGGACCGGTTAAGGAGGAGACGAGAGAGCGGGTGCTGGCTGCGGCCAGGCAGCTGAATTATGTTCCCAGTGCGCTGGCGCAGCGGTTTGCACGCAGCAAAAGCGGCAATCTGGGTGTCATACTGCCGCTGCTGCCCAAGGTCAATCTGTTCTCGACCTATTATTTCTCGGAAATTCTGAGCGGGATCGGCGTAACGGCCAAGGAACGCGGCTACGATCTGCTGCTCTTGTTCCGAAAACCGGATGAGCCCAGGGATTACGCGAATTTGTTCCGCACCCAGAAGGTGGACGGCTGTATTATTCTTGGCGCACAGGATGTACCGGGCGAGCGTGCGGCATTAGCAGAGCTGCAGGAGGGGAATTATCCTTTTTGTCTGGTGAATCAGCGGTTCGACGGCGAAGCCTATAATACGATTGACGCCGACCAGCGCATGGGCAGCCATGAAGCTGCGAGAACTCTCATCGGACAGGGCTGCAGACGAATCCTGTTCCTGAACGGACCGGGTGTGTACTCCAACAGCTTGGATCGTTTGGACGGCTATAAGCAGGCGCTGGAAGAAGCCGGACTGCCCTTCGATCCCGCGATGGTGCTGACTGGCAATTACAGCCGGACAAGCGGCTATCAGCATGCGGAAGCCGTTGCCGCCATGATAGGCGCAGGTCTCGCGGACGCGGTTATCGCCGCCAATGACCGGATGGCGATTGGTCTGCTGCAAGGCTTGAAGGAGCGCGGAATGCGCGCCGGCGTGGATGCCGCCATTATCGGCTGTGATGACTCCGAAGGCGCAAGATTGACGGATCCGCCACTGTCCTCCATTATGGTCCCTTTTTATCAGATCGGGTGCGAGGCTGCTTCCCAACTGCTGGGTATTATTACGGCGGATAGCAATGATCAGGACCGGCAGGAGGCTATTCATGTCAAACTGCCCGTACGGCTCGTGGTACGGGCATCATCCAGGACTCCGACATAAACGTCTTTGATTCTTAATCCGGAACCCGCCACTTTCTATCTGCGGCGGAACCCGGACTTAGATATCCAATTGAATGAGGAGGGCACAATGTATGAGTAATATTCGTGTCGGTATGATTGGTTATAAATTTATGGGCAAAGCCCACAGCAACGCCTACCGGGCGCTGCCGATGTTCTTCCCGAATGTGCCGAAGCCGGAGATGAAGGCGATCTGCGGCCGCGATCCGGAAGGGCTGGAGCAGGCACGGGCCCAGTTCGGCTGGGAAACGTCCGAGACCGATTGGCGCGATCTGATCGCCCGCGATGATATTGATCTGATCGATATCAACGCCCCAAGCGACGCCCATAAGGAGATCGCGCTTGCTGCAGCGGCCGCGGGCAAGCATATCTTCTGCGAGAAGCCGTTGGCGCTTAACCTGGCTGATTCTGTGGAAATGCTGGAAGCTGCGGAGAAAGCGGGAATCAAGCATCTGGTTGGCTTCAACTATCGGTTTGCGCCTGCGGTTCAGCTTGCGAAGAAGCTGATCGCGGAAGGGCGGATCGGCAAGATTTATCATTTCCGCGGCATGTTTCTGCAGGATTTTATCGTGGACCCGGACTTTCCTCTTGTCTGGCGTCTGCAGAAGGAAATTGCCGGCTCCGGCTCGCTTGGCGATCTTGGCGCGCATGTGATCGATATGGCCCGCTTCCTGGTAGGTGAATTTCAGGAAGTGATCGGCATGAACGAAACTTTCATTAAAGAGCGTCCGCTTCCGTCCGCCATGACCGGACTCAGCGCCAAAGGCGACAAGGATGCTCCGCGCGGTCCTGTTACCGTCGATGATGCCACGCTGTTCCTGTCACGATTCGATAACGGGGCGCTTGGCAGCATTGAAGCGACTCGTTTTGCTCCCGGACACCGCTGCACGAATTCCTTTGAAATTAACGGCAGCAAGGGCAGCATCAAGTTCGATTTCGAGCGGGTCAACGAGCTTCAGGTTTATTTCACGGATGATGCCGCAGATGTTCAGGGCTTCCGGCGTGTGCTGGCAACCGATCCGGCGCATGCGTATAGCGAAGCCTGGTGGCCGCCGGGCCACACGATCGGATATGAGCATACCTTCACGCATGAGCTGCATGAGTTCATGCTGGCTCTGTCAGAGGACCGTCAGCCGGTTCCGAATTTCCATGACGGGGTAGCGTGCCAGGCAGTACTGGAGGCTGTAGACAAATCAATTGAGGAACGCCGCTGGGTCGCGATTTCCGAGCTGCGCTAGAAACCAAAGTGAGATGAAGAAAGGTGTGTTGTAATGAGAAAGGCATTGATCGTATGGGGTGGATGGGATGGCCATCAGCCAAAGGAAGTCGCGGCTATTTTCGCCGATTTGCTGCGCAAGGAGAACTTCGAGGTAACCGTGTCCGATACGCTTGACGCCTATAAGGATGCCGATCTAATGGCGCAGCTGGATCTGATTGTTCCCGTGTGGACCATGGGGACGATTGAGAAGGAGCAGCTGCGTCCGCTGCTGGATACCGTTCAGGCCGGCTGTGGTATTGCCGGCTGCCATGGCGGGATGTCGGATTCCTTCCGCAATGAGGTGGAATACCAGTACATGGTCGGCGGCCAATGGGTGGCTCACCCGGGCAATGACGGGGTGCTGTATGAGGTGAATATGGTGGATGCCGAGGATCCGCTTACGCAGGGAATCGGCGATTTTGAAGTTTCTTCAGAGAAATATTATATGCATATCGACCCTGCAGTCCGGGTTCATGCGACAACCTCTTTTGACGATGTCAAGATGCCGGTTGTCTGGAGCAAGACCTGGGGAGAGGGCCGCGTATTCCATAACACATTGGGACATCAGGCCAATATTGTGGAAATCCCGCAGGTGCTTGAGCTCATGCGCCGCGGCTTCTTGTGGGCTGCGCGCGGGTAGTTAATGTCTGCGGGGTCAGCTGGTTCTTCATTTATACTTGCGGCGTTCTGCACGGAGCAGGTCGCCGGCTTCACGGCATGTATTCATTGTCATAACCTTAGGAGGGTTCCCTATTATGAAGCGGGTTAAAGTCGGTATTGTCGGCTGCGGTAATATCAGCAAAATTTATTTCACCAATTTGCAAAAATATCCAGAGCTCGAGCTTGTCGCTGCGGCTGATCTGGATCTATCCCGTGCCGAGCAGCGCGCGCAGGAATTTAATCTGGATAAAGCCTATACCGTCGATCAGCTGATGGCCGATCCGGAGATTGAAATTGTTGTGAATCTGACGATTCCCAAAGCGCATGCATCGGTATGTCTTCAGGCATTGGAGTCCGGCAAGCATGTTTACGTGGAGAAGCCCCTGGCTGTAACCCGCGAAGAAGGGCAGCAGGTGCTCAAACTGGCGAAGGAGAAGGGGCTGCGCGTTGCAAGCGCGCCTGAAACGTTCCTGGGCGGAGGCATTCAAACCTGCCGCAAGCTGATCGACGACGGCGCAATCGGAACGCCAATCGCGGTTAGCGGGTTCATGATTGGCGGCGGACATGAGAGCTGGCATCCGGATCCGGAGTTTTATTATGAGGTTGGCGGCGGTCCGATGTTTGATATGGGACCGTATTATTTGACCGCTTTTGTCAATTTGCTGGGGCCGATCAGACGCGTAACGGGCTCTGCCGTTATCTCTTATCCGGAGCGCACCATTACAAGCGAGAAGAAACGCGGCCAGAAGATCAAAGTCGAGACGCCGACGCATATCGCGGGTGTGCTGGATTTTGAAAGCGGCGCGGTTGGAACGCTGATTACCAGCTTTGACGCCAAGGGAGGAACATCACTGCCGAACATTGAAATACACGGCAGCGCAGGTACCCTGCTGGTGCCGGACCCGAACGGTTTCGGCGGCAAAGTGAAGCTGAGGAAAGCGGGCGGCGAATGGGAAGAGATTGCGCTGACTCACGGCTACACCGACAACAACAGGGGAATCGGCGTTGCCGATATGGCCCGGGCCATCAATGAAGGCGGACCGCATCGTGCGAACGGGGAGCTTGCCTATCATGTGCTTGAGGCTATGCATGGGTTCCATGATGCTTCGCGTGACGGCAAGCACTACAACATGGAGAGCACCTGCGAGCGTCCTCAGCCGATGCCGGCGCTTGAAACCCAATCCAAATAAGCAAACAATCAATCAGCTTGCCTTCCCGGCAAGCTGGTTTTTTTGTATGACTCAGGAGCATAGGATATGGAAAAAGAATTGGCGATATGTCGGTTCGTTATGTATATCCGGGCGCGCCAAAGAATCATAGCCGGCGCGGCCCGTCATGAAGAAGGATAGGAATCAATTCTGTTTTACTGGCGGCAGAAAACACCGGATATGGGACTGGATTCGATCCTTAACTTGGACTTGGAGGAGCATTTTCAGCGGAACGCAGATGGTTATATAAGGTTTGCACCATTCGGTTCTGATCGGGAGAAGGGCTGTTCTTCCAGATCATTTCGAACAGGACGCCAAGACCTGGAAGCGCCTTTTCATCGGTGCCGATGGACCCTTCGATAACCTCCGTAAGTTCTTCACCTGTTTTGTCATGTACGCGCTGGACGATAGCCTGACGCAAATCAAGTATGTTCAAGGGGATCCCTCCATTATCGATTTCGGGTTTAATATATCCCGCAGCGTCTGGTTTCATCCCGCCTCCCTCGTATCGGATATAGAGGAAAGCTGTGGTATAATAAGAAAAGTGTGTTCACCTGAATACAAGGAGTGTGCGGACTTTTGGCAAAGAAGCAATTTGCAGTCATTGGAATGGGACGTTTCGGTTCAAGTGTCGCCAGCGCTTTGTCCAATCTGGGTTTTGAAGTGCTGGCTATCGATTCTGATGAACAAAAAACACAGGATGTCGCGAGTATAGTGACTCATGCCGTTTCGGCGGATACGACGGATGAGGACGCGCTTCGGGCGCTTGGCATCCGCAACTTTGATGTAGTTGTCGTCGCGATTGGAGCGGATATCCAAGCGAGCATTTTGACCACCCTGATCTTGAAGGATCTGGGCGTGCCCAAGCTGATCGTCAAGGCGCAAAATGAGCTGCACGGCAAGGTGCTCAGCAAAATTGGCGCAGACAAGGTTATTTTTCCGGAACGGGATATGGGCCTTCGGGTTGCACATCATCTGATTTCGCCCAATATTCTGGATTTTATCGAGCTGTCGGATGACTACAGCATTGTCGAGATGAAGGCGCCTGCCCAAGCGGTTGGGAAAAACCTGAAGCAGCTGGATATCCGGGCTAAATATAAATGCAATGTGCTGGCGATAAAAACCGATAATCACATGAATATATCTCCTTATGCGGACGATATAATAAAGGACAACGATATTCTGGTTATCGTCGGTAAAAATCAGGATTTGACAGATCTTGAAATCGTATATGCGGAAGGCTGAACCAAACTGTGAATAAACCAATATCCCATATTACTTCCATACAAAATGATACCGTGAAGGCGATGGCCGCTTTGCTGGACAAGAAGCATCGTGACCGAAGCGATGCTTTTCTGGTTGAGGGTGTTCATCTTGTCCAGGAGTCGCTGCTTGCCGGCGCTGACGTCCTGAAGGTTGTCTATGATGCTGCACGCGGCATCCCGGCCGAGCTTCGGGAGCTGCTGGAAAAAAGCAACTGCGAGCTGATTGCCGCTTCTTCCGCAGTTATGTCCAAATGCACGGGAACCGACAGCCCGCCGCCGGTATTCGGCATCGTTGCCAAGCTTAAGCCCGACTTGTCCGCTTTATACCGGGAGCATTCGCTCGTTGTGGTGCTTGACGGCGTCCGCGATCCCGGCAATGTCGGGACCATTATCCGCAGCGCGGATGCAGTGGGAGCGGATGCGGTGCTGATAGGCGATGGCAGTGTGGATTTATACAATCCCAAGACCGTCCGTTCCACGATGGGCTCGCTGTTTCATTTGCCTATTATTGAAGGAAGCCTGCCGGACTATCTGCCGGAGGCGGCAAGCAGAGGAATTCAGCTGGTTGGCACCAGTCTGCAGGCGGAGAAGAGCTGCTACAGCCATAACTGGACGGTGCCGACGTGGCTGCTGCTGGGCAGCGAGTCGCACGGTTTGTCGCCGCTTGCGCTTGAATCGGTCAGCACCAGCGTTATTATTCCCATGCGCGGGCAGTCTGAGTCGCTGAACGTGGCAATGGCAGCCACGGTGCTGTTGTATGAGGCACTGAGACAGCGGGAATTTTAACAAATAATAATTTCTGTCCGCTGTGAGTTGTAAGGTAAAGTTGAGACAATTATAAGATAGTTTGCGACTGTTTATAACATCAAAATGAGACAGCTGGGTCGCAGTAAATCCTTGTATTACTAGGGTTTGCTGCCATTTGGTTTATATTAAGTCAATTTCTATAGAAGTTTAGCGATTTCGGAAATACGGTGATTATTTACTAAAAATGCGATTTTCATATTCATACACCAGCATCCAGCCGAAAGAAGGAGCCTTTAGGGACTCCTTCTTTTTTATTATTGAACATTTCCGGCGAAGTTGTTGGATATGAAACAAAACTGCGTTGATTAGCGATTGAATTAGCTTGTCAATTCTATATAATAATCAACATAAGTTAAATAAACAACGATAGTTGAATTAAAAATATGACGGGGGGAGTCATTGTGGAAAACATTTGGACAGCCGAAAAAATGCCGAACCAACAAGGGACGAGAGTGGTGATTACCGGAGCGAGCAGCGGTATCGGTTATGAAACCGCGCGGGCTTTTGCATCGAAAGGCGCCGAGGTGGTGTTTGCCATTCGAAATTTAGAAAAAGGAGAGGAGGTCGCCAGACAACTTAAAAAGGAGTATCCGAACGCATTGCTGAAAATGATGAAGCTGGACCTTAGCGATCTTTCCAGCGTCCACCGATTTGCCCAAGAGTATAAGCAATCTTATGATTCGCTTAATCTTCTCATCAATAATGCCGGCGTCATGACTCCGCCTTTTCAAAAAACCAAGGATGGTTTCGAGCTCCAGTTCGGCAGTAATCATCTCGGTCATTTTGCGCTTACTGGACTTATGTTGCCGATGATGAGTCATGTCCCTTCTTCTCGCGTTGTCACTCTAAGCAGTACCGCTATAAGAGGAGCCAAAATTAATTTCGATAATCTCGATGGCAGCAATGGCTACAACAGAGTGAAATTTTATGGCCAAAGCAAGCTAGCCAATTTATTATTTGCCCAAGAGTTGAATGTACGGTTGAGGGCAAGCGGCTCGAATACCATCAGTCTGGGCAGCCACCCGGGAAGAGCGAATACCAATCTGTTCTCGCTTGGATCCGAAAAAACAGGACCCCTAATGAAAATTGTAAAGGCACTCTTAGCCCCGCAATCCGCGGAGATGGGTGCTTTACCGACCTTGTATGCGGCAACTTATCCCGTTCTCAAGGGAGGCGAATACATCGGTCCGGACGGAAAAGGCGGAAACAAAGGGTATCCGAAGGTGGACACGTCCGTTCTGAAATTATATGATCCGCAAATTACCAAACAGTTGTGGGATGTGTCGGAGTCCCTTACCGGTATTTCGTATTTATCTTAAAGAGAGTTTAACTGGCAATATGGCAAGACTAACGGCCGTAACTGAATTTGCTGGAACAGCCAATGTTATGGTGGATGTCCGGAGCTGTAGGATCGCTTGTAGTTAAAATGAAATCCGAGTCGGATACACTTACAAGTGTTGCGGCAACCGACTCTGCCCGGTACGGGCAGCGCTTGAAGATGACCCAACGAATTAAGCCGGTTGTCCTGAGCTCCAGGGCAGCCGGCTTTTTGCCGCGAGCAGACAATCCGTTCAGTGGCCGACTACTTCAGAGGAGCCGGTCCATCTAGAATGGGCTTTTTTTGTCTCAAATGATATTATAACTAACAGGAATTGTAATTCAGAACACGTTTGAGGTTGTTTTTTCAAGAATGTGCAGGTACCGAAGATCGAAATTTCAGCTCCAAGGGGGTGCCAAGCAGCACCTCTTCTTTCATCTGCGGGAGTATAACGGGAAGGCTGTTTGAGTGATATGATATTGATAGGAGGGATAACATGCAGCTTAGCTCTAAACAAATTTTTATTCGTCGACTTCAAATGGAGGACATGAATTCCTTGCTTGATCTGCGTGTTCGAAATCGACATTTTTTTCAGCCATTTGAACCTATCATTGCGGATTCTCACTATAGCCCAGAAGGACAAAGAGAATTACTTGAAAAAGTGCATCAAAGCTGGGAGAACGGATCTGGATATGGTTTTGGAATCTTCTTAAATGATAATAGTCGCTTGATCGGAAGGGTTAATTTAAGCAATGTTGTTCTTGGCGCATGGGAAAGTTGTACAATTGGTTATTTTCTGGATGAAGCATTTAACGGAAGGGGATTAACCACCGAAGCCGTTTATTTGGCTGTCCAGTTTGCATTCGGGCACGCAGCATTACATAGGGTACAAGGCTCCGTTATGCCCAGGAACGTGGGATCCATTCGGGTTCTTGAGAAGGCAGGATTTCGTTATGAGGGTTTCTCAGAATATTATTTGAAAATTAATGGAAAGTGGGAACATCATAATATATACAGTATTACCCGTGAATTATGGGATCCCGGGAAGACGGCGATGTAACATTTGAACCAGGCAAAGCCGTGATTGTTATGCCAATAGTGCTCCGATTGAAGAAATGGAGGAGGAGGACCTTCGCCCAGATCGAGACGAACCTCTTCGGTGTCGTAAACGTACGAGCGGCGCTTCCGATGCTGCGCAAGCAGCGTTCGGGTCATTTTATCCAATTCTATCCCTTGCCTCCACACTAAAAAGCCCGACCTCACACGGCGGGTTTTTCGGTGTGCCGGAAACAATAATCACCATGAAACAATTCAGCTGCAAAAATTCATGCTAAAAGTTCCACACTGCATTACCCACCACCCTTGTGATAAGATAATCCTGTTCTTTACACTCATCGCATTGGAGGCGCCTGGCGCATGGAACAGGACCACCGCTTTTCATTGATCAGGTCACTTAAGGGCAGACTGGCCATTATCTTGACGATCGCGACGATCATTCCTATTTTGCTGACCGGATATATCTCTTACCGGTGGATCTATATTGTGCAGACCCAGAAGATCGAGGCGGATTGGCTGGACAAGGTGCAGCGGGAGCGGGACGAGCTTGAACGGAAGCTCGACGAACTCGGCAGGGTTTCGCAGCTTATGGATATCGAGGGCGGGATCGGCCGGGACGTTGTGACGTTCATTACCAGCAAGGATTCGTTCAACCGCTCGATCCTGTTCCGCAATATTAATCAGTCCGTAGCGAACGTGAATTTCTCCAACCCCAATTTAGGGGTTATGTTCTATTATGCGCCGGAGCTGGCGGAGCCTTTATTATTTCCCAATGCCAGTGTGAAGATTAATTTCAAGCCGGAAAATCTGAAAGCGTTCTTCAAGCAGAAGCTGTTCACTTATTATGGGCCTTATGAATCACTGGACCAAGGAAATCAGCAGGAGCTCGTGTTCTCTCTGCTCCGCAAGCTGGAATACGGGAATGGGCGCTCGATCTATGCTTATATTGAGACGAAGGTCATCGGACTCGAAGCGCTGTTCACTGCGGCGGGCGAGCCGGATTCCACGGTGGATTATCCCGTATATCATGTGCTGACCACGCCGACGGGGCAGGCTGCATTCAGCAATATGGCGGATGAGTCGGTTGATATCGGGGCAACATTTGCTGTGCCAGAAGGGACGTATCAGACCTTTCAGGCTGCAGGAAGGCAGGGCTGGACGCTATACCAGCTTATTCCCAAGGATGCGTATAACCGCGAGATGAACAAATGGCTGTCGCAGTTTATCCTGTTTGCTTCGTTCTCGCTCATTCTGGGCATCGTTCTCGCCTGGCTGATCTGGCGGATGGTGTACAGACCTATACGCATCATCAACAGGGAAATCACGAGATTCAGCTACAATCCGTCTCTGACGAGCGTATCGGCAACCGGGCTTGCGGAGTTCAATCACATACTGGCTAACTTTCACCAAATGAGCCGGCGCATATCGGAGCTGATCTCGGATGTGGAGGACAAGGAGAAGCGAAGAGGCCAGCTCGAGGTGGAGAAGCTGCTTGTGCAGATCAATCCGCATTTTCTTCATAACACGTTGAATACGATTCAATGGCTGGCCAGATTGGAGGGTCAGACAAATATTGCGAGGCTCGTATCGATTTTTACGAGGGTATTGCATTATAATCTGGGCAAGAAGAATATTATCGTTACCGTGAAGGAAGAGGTAGACGCCGTTCGCGATTATATCGAGCTCCAGAATATCCGGTATGATCATTCCTTCAATGTGAAGCTGCTCGTAGACCCGGACTGCCTTGATGTTCCGATTCCGCGCTTCATTCTTCAGCCGCTTGTGGAAAATGCGCTGTATCACGGCTTCGACGACGACGATAAAGGTGAAATCGAGGTTGCGATAACCCGGGAGAAGCATGCGCTCTATCTGCGGGTAACAGACAATGGCAAGGGAGTGCCGGAGGAAAAGCTGCTGGAGATGCTGGAGGAAAGTGACGGCCAGCTGCACAAGTCGGGGCTTGGGATCGGTTTAAGATATGTGAAAAAAATGTTATCCGTCTATTATGGCGCGGAAGCGCAGCTGATGATTGAAAGCGGGGCCGGCATCGGTACGACGATCGCCATTCGGCTCCCGGATACCTTAAGAGGAGTGGATGTCCTTGATTCAGGCCCTGATCGTGGATGACGAAAGCCTGGTGCGCAAAGGGATGCGGCTCATGTTCCCGTGGGATAAATTCGGAGTTGAGATTGCCGGGGAAGCCGCGACGGGCGAGAAGGCCATGGAGTTTCTGCGGTCGCATCCCGTTCAGCTGCTGATGACCGATATTACGATGCCCGGGATGTCAGGGCTGGAGCTGGTCAGACAAGCGCAGGAGCTCGATCCCACAATTAAGGTCGTCATTCTGACCTGTCATCAGGATTTTGATTTCATCCAGGAAGCGCTCCGCATGGGAGCGGTCGATTATATCGTCAAAACCCAGCTTGAGGAGATTGATCTGGACCTCACGATGGAGCGAATCCTCAGGGCTGTCCGGCAGGATCTTCCAGGGAGCGCTCTTGTCAAAACGAAGCCTGCGCATGCGCGGAAGGCGGCAGCCGAGCGGGCGGCGGGAGTGCTGTGGGTCATGGATGACGGTAGCTTCCAGGCGCTGGCGGATGCGGTAGCGGAGCTGGAAGGAAGCGATGCTGCGGAGCTTCAGCCGATTCTGCTAGCCGCCATGGAACGATGGAGGCGGAGCTTCCCGATGTTCGGCTGGGACAAATGGTCCAGTCCGCCTGGGGAGGAGACAGCAGTATGGCTGCTACGGCTTCGCGCTGAGTTGGCCGCATGGCTGCGTAGCTCCGCCTATTCCGAGGATGTCATACGCTCAATCGTCAAGGCGGTTGATCTGATCACGGAGCAGCCTGGCGTGCATATGAAGCAGAGTGAGATCAGCCAATTGGTGAATCTGAGCAAAAGTTATTTCAGCACCAGCTTCCGCGGTATTACGCGGCTGACGTTCAGCCACTTCCTGCAGGCCGCAAGCCTGCATGCGGCAAGGGAGCTGCTCCTTGCAACGAACCATCCCGTCTATTGGATCGCCGAGAAATGCGGCTTTACGGATCAGCGTTACTTCAGCAAATTATTCAAGGAACAAACCGGCCTGCTGCCAAGCGAATACAGACAGCGGCATGCGGAGCGAGCCTGAATCTATTCAAACCCGCGAGCGGATCACGGCCATTCGGCCTGAACGCGATCGGGTTTTTGTGCTTTTTCATGATGAATCAGCAGCCGAGAGAGAACATTTTCTTCAAAAGGTGCGGCGATTATTTTCTCCAGGCTCCAATGAGAAGAAAATATTCGAACTTACTTAGAATCAGAGCCGCTCACAGGGCTGTGCAAGCGTTTGCTATAATCATGGTGCAATAGAAAATAGATAAGGGGAAAGGTGATATCCTCATCATGAAAAAACGAAAACAGGGAATTGCGCTTTTACTATCCGTCATTCTCATCCTGACGCTTGCCGCATGCAGCGGAGGCAACGGGAATAACGAAGGAGCGGCGCCCGAAGCGAACGCACCAACTAATGAAACTCCCAAACCGGATGCTCCGGCAGAGCCTTTGGGCAAATATGATCCGCCGATTGAAATAACGGCTGTGCGGGGGATAACCGAGGGAACGAAGTACAATGAAGGAGAATCGCTTGAAAATAACGTCTGGTCGAAAGCGTATGAGAACGACCTGGGCGTTAAAGTCAAATACTTATGGACGACGCCTACCGCCCAATATGACCAGAAGCTGAATATTGCCATCGCTTCGGGCGATCTGCCCGATATTACGCCGGTCAGCGCATCGCAGCTGAAGGGCCTTGTCGAAGACGATGCACTGGAGGATTTGACCTCCCTCTATGATCAATATGGATCCGGGCTTACGAAGGACATCATGTCGCAGGATGGAGGCAACGCCATCAAATCCGCGACCTTCGACGGCAAGCTGTACGGCCTCCCGAACATGACCTCCGGACTTGGCCAAACGCATGTTTTGTGGGTGCGGACCGATTGGCTGAAGAAGCTGGGGCTGCCAGAGCCCAAGACGATGGATGATGTGATCAAAACCGCTGAGGCTTTCGTCAAGAACGACCCGGACGGCAATAGCAAAGCAGATACTTACGGCCTGGGCATCAACAAGGATATTTTCGGGTTCTATGCCGGTATGCAGGGCTTCTTCAACGGATTTCATTCCTACCCCAACACCTGGGTGAAGGATGCTTCCGGCAAATTGGTTTATGGAAGCGTGCAGCCTGAGACCAGGGCGGCTTTGCTGAAACTGCAGGAGATGTACAAGAATGGACTGCTCGACAAGGAATTCGGCACGAAGGATGCGACGAAGGTAAGCGAATCCGCCAATGCCGGCAAGCTGGGTATGTTCTACGGCTTCTTCTGGAATGCGGGCTGGCTCCAGGACGGCAAGAATGTGGATCCCGCCATGGAATGGAAGGCGATTCCGATTGTTTCGGCGGATGATCAGCCGGCCAAGGCTCAGGTGCCTTTTGCCATCAGCACGTACTATGTGGTCAAAAAAGGAGCCAAAAATCCGGAAGCGGCCGTCAAGCTGCTGAATTTTGACTTCGAGAAGCTTTGGGGCAAAACGGCGCAGCCGGATGTGTACAGCTCAAGCAACAACATCGCGCTGTTCGAATACGCGCTCCTCTACGGCGAAGCGCCGCGCAAGAACCTGGACGCTCATCTGAATGTGGTCAAGGCGCTGGATTCCAAGGATCCGTCTGCTCTGAATACGGAAGAGAAGGGCTACTACGACAATATTCTGGCCTACCGCGCAGGAGACAACAAGATGTGGGGCAATAATCTGATGTACGGTCCTGAAGGCGCACTGGCGGTTATCGAAGGCTACTCCGAGAAATCCCAGCTTGTCGACGATGCCTACTACGGAGCTCCGACACAGGGAATGACGGATAACAATGCGACGCTTCAGAAGCTGCAGCTTGAAGTGTTTACCCAAATCATCATGGGCGGCTCCATCGACGGGTTCGATAAATTTGCAACGCAGTGGAATGATCTTGGCGGCAGTACGATTACCGGAGAAGTGAATGATTGGCAAGCCTCCCGCTAAGGGGGAGCTTCCTCCGGCAAGGAAGAGGCGAATACGCAATGAAACGTAAGACCATCCGGGAACTGCCCTTTCACCTGATGATTCTTCCCGGATTTCTCCTGGTGCTCGTCTACAGCTACGTGCCGATGGCAGGGATCATAATGGCGTTTGAGAGATTTGTTCCGTCCAAGGGGATGTTTCATTCCCCCTGGGTTGGATGGAAGAACTTCGAGTACATGCTGCACCTCCCCGGAACGTTAAGCGTGTTGGGCAACACCTTCTTCATCGCGGGGATGAAAATGATCGGGGGCATTATCGTTCCCGTCACCTTCGCCCTGCTGCTGAACGAAGCCCGTCACCGCCTGTTCAAACGGAGTGTGCAGACGATTATTTATTTTCCGCATTTCCTGTCATGGATCATTCTGAGCGGGATTCTGATTGATATCCTCTCTCCATCGACAGGCATTGTCAACGGATTGCTTGGTTCGCTCGGCATTCCCTCCGTTTATTTTCTGGGCGATCCCGGCTGGTTCCCTTACACGCTGGCGCTGACCGATGTCTGGAAGGAATTCGGGTACGGAACGATAGTCTATCTGGCTGCCCTGACCAGCATCAATCCGGCCCTCTATGAAGCCGCTTCAATTGATGGGGCAGGGAGAATCCGGCAGACGGTGAGCGTGACGCTGCCCGCCCTGCTGCCGATGATCGTGCTTATGTCGGTGCTCAGTCTGGGGAATGTGCTCAATGCGGGCTTCGAGCAGGTATTCAACCTGTACAGCCCGCAGGTCTACAAAACGGGCGATATTATCGATACCCTTGTCTTTCGCATCGGGCTTGAAAATGCCAATTACGGCGTAGCAACAGCTGTCGGCTTGTTTAAATCGGTTGTTTCCTTCGTCATGATCGGCGTGTCCTACGTACTCGCTTACCGGCTGACGAACTATCGGATTTTCTAGGAAAAGTGGGTTGATCATGAATAAACACGCATCTATGGGCAGACGGACGTTTCTCGCGTTCAACTACTTGTTCCTGACGGCGGTAGCCGTGGCCTGTCTGTTTCCGTTGCTGAACGTGCTTGCCATTTCGTTCAGCTCCAGCGCCGCAGTGGGATCGGGAAAAGTGAGTCTCTGGCCTGTCGGCTTTAACCTGAAATCCTATTCTTTTGTTCTGAGCAAGCCCGAGTTCGGGCAAGCCTTCCTTATTTCATTGGGCAGGGTGGCTGTTGGCGTCCCGCTGAACATGCTGCTTACGATCTTGATCGCCTATCCCTTGTCCAAGGGAATCAAGGAATTTCGTTTCCGGAACTTCTATGCCTGGTATTTCGTCCTGACCATGCTGTTCAGCGGGGGATTGATTCCCTGGTATATGACCATCAAGATGACTGGCATCATCGACACGTTCTGGGCGCTTATTCTTCCCGGAGCGGTGCCGATATTCAATGTCATCCTGCTGCTGAATTTCTTCAAGTCGCTGCCGGAAGAAATTGATCAGGCCGCACAGATCGACGGGGCAAGCAGATGGCAGGCGCTGTGGCGGATTGCCGTTCCCTTGTCGGCTCCGGCGGTCGCTACACTGACGTTGTTCTGCATTGTCACACATTGGAACGCCTGGTTCGACGGGTTGATACTGATGAACAGGCCGGACAATTATCCGCTGCAAAGCTATCTTCAGACCGTTATCATCAACCGCGACTTATCGCTGATGACGACGAATGATGTCTTGAAGTGGGCCGAGGTTTCCGACCGGACGTCGAAGGCGGCTCAGGTATTCGTCGCGGTGCTCCCTGTCCTGTTCGTCTACCCCTTCCTGCAGAAGTATTTCGCGGAGGGCATTGTCATGGGAAGCGTGAAGGGGTAAACGTCCAAGCGCAAGCGCCATGCCAAGGGTACAACAGCGGTCGGAAGATCAAATGGCACTGGAGCGGCTCTCGGGTGAACAGATATTATTTACACATTAGCAGGAGCACACCAAAAAAAGGAGTAGAGAGAAGCCATGCCAAAAATCGCATTCATCGGTGCAGGCAGCACCATTTTCGTCAAAAACGTTCTGGGGGATTGCATGCTCACCCCGGCTCTCGCCGATGCGCACATCGCGCTGCATGATATCGACCTGGAGCGCCTGAAAGAATCGGAGAAGATGCTTGTCAATTTGAACCGGAATCTTGGCGGGAAGGCGACCATCAAGGCTTATGCAGACAGGCGGGAAGCGCTTAAAGGAGCTAACTACGTGATCAACGCGATTTCCGTCGGTGCTTTCGAGCCCGTCATCCGGAGCGATCACGAAATTCCGCGCAAATACGGCTTGAAGCAAACCTATGCGGATACGCTGGGAATGGGCGGCCTTATCCGGGGACTGCGGACCATTGACGTCATGCTGGAATTCGCCCGGGATATGGAAGAGCTGTGTCCCGACGCCTGGTTCCTGAATTACACGAACCCGATGGCGATTCTCACGGGAGCCGTCTTGAGGGAAACCGGCATTAAGGCGGTCGGTCTCTGCCACAGCGTGCAGGTATGTGCCAAGGAGCTTCTTGAAGGCCTGGGTATGAGTGCCGAAGATGTGCGCTGGCGGATTGCCGGCATTAATCATCAAGCCTGGCTGCTGGATATTACGCGGAACGGCGAGGACCTTTATCCGGAGATCAAACGGCGGGCGGCCGCAAGGCCGGGACCGCATGACGATATGGTCCGGTACGAGATGATGAAAACCTTCGGCTACTATGTAACCGAGTCCAGCATGCATGGAGCCGAGTACGTGCCTTATTTTATCAAAAACGCGTATCCGGAGCTTCTGGAAAAATACAATGTCCCTACGGAAAATTTCAAGGGATGGGGGGGCAGCAGCAAGGCGTATTGGGAGCAGGCGATGAATGATCTGGTGTACAATACGTCCGTGTCCCATGTCCGTACGCATGAATATGCTTCCTACATCATGGAGGCTATGGAGACGAACGTGCCGTTCAAAATCGCGGGCAACGTCCTGAACACGGGCGGCCTGATCTCGAACCTTCCCGAGGAAGCCTGCGTGGAGGTGTCATGCCTCGTGGACGGAGAGGGCGTGACGCCGACCCGGTTCGGCGCGCTTCCGCCGCAGCTTGCTGCGCTTAACCGGACGAACATCAACATGCAGCTGCTGACCATAGAAGCCGCCGTAACCCGCAAACGCGAGCATATCTACCATGCTGCTCTGCTTGACCCGCATACTTCCGCGGAGCTGCCGATTGACACCATTAAGGCTCTGGTGGATGAGATGCTCGAAGTAAATCAACATTTTCTGCCGGATTACCGGTAAGAGCTGAAGCCTGCTAAAGAAGCAGTTATCGTGCACCTATGCACGATAGCTGCTTTTTTTCATGTGAAGCTAAGCTGGCGTCGTGATAAGGAGGGAAAAGCAGAGAAAAACTCGAATACAGAAAGAGGAAAAAATGGGTGTCGGCAGCTCGGTTTTTGATCTCATTTGAAAAGGCGGAGAAACGATATGAACGAGTTGGAATACAGGAAGTTTTATGATCGGGTTGGACAATTAAACGGTTGGGATTTCAGTAAGGTGAAATGCGTGTCTGAAGGCGTAAAATGGGACTTTTATTCTGAGGTTACCCGGAGGTGCAGGAAAGACGATCTGCTGCTGGATATCGGGACTGGCGGCGGGGAAGCTCTCTTATCGATAGCCGATTGTGCTGCACTCCTGGTGGGAATTGACGATTCACCCGGCATGATTCAAGCGGCACTTGCCAATCTGGAACAATCGAAGAAATCCAATGTGCGCATTTTGCCAATGAATGCTGAAAAAATCGATTTTCCTGCGGCATTTTTTAATGTGGTGTCCTGCCGGCATGCGCCCTTTTCCGCACAGGAAATTGCCAGGGTCTTAGAAGGTGGCGGTGTTTTCCTGACCCAGCAAGTAAGCGAAGACGATAAGCTCAATCTCATCCGAGCTTTTGGCAGAGGCCAGAAAGCGGCTCAGGACGGGACACTGAAAAATAAATATATTTCAGAATTGAGTGAAGCCGGGTTCAGCGATATCCAGTCGTTTGACTTCGATGCATCGGAATATTACAAAACATACGAAGACCTGGTGTTCCTGCTGAAGCATACTCCGATCATCCCGAATTTCGGTCAAGGCTCGGATGATTTTGCCATACTTGAAGCATTCATTCATGAAAACCAAACCGGCAGAGGAATCAAGACCAACTCCAAACGCTTCATGATTGTAGCCAGAAAATAATTCGAAGAGGGCAGGGGCGAATTAGCGCTTGGCTTCCTCCTCTTCTCCAGTTGAAGGAGAGAATGATATGTCCAAAAACAATATATTTCTTGGTCTGATGATGATCTGGCTTACAATTTTAACGGTTTGGGCGGTAAATCGTTTAACGACCTCATTTGAAAATACACGATCGCTCCATCTTACTGGTATTCCCGGTCAGGCGGTGACTCCCCAAATTTCAACCGTTCAAATCGATAAAGATACGGTATGGTTAATTGATGCGAACAGCAGCTATATAAAAGTGATCACACATGATGAAAATGGCTATCATATCACGCAATCCGAGATGTCCTTTCAAGAGCAATAAATGGCTTGCTTTTCTTCGGAAATTCACTGCAGTACAAAGGAATCCAAATATGGTAAAATAAATTGGAAGTTAAACGCACAAGGATCCTGCGTGAAGAATATGAATTATTATGCAATTATCAGCGAACCAGCGGTTGGTTATCCTGGTGAGATATTAAATAGCAGGTAAAAAACCAAGAGGAGAATAAGCATCTCCTCTTATTTTGTTTACTACTGAAGAGCGTAAATCCCTAGAACTGTATATTCAAAAAAGGCGGTGTGGAACTTGCTTTTTGGCTTAAATCATTCGGTACGAGCAAGGTTTTGGAGGAAAAAAATTAATTGGAATGCCGTGCTGCCAAGACATATCGCGATCATGATGGACGGTAATGGAAGGTGGGCAACCCGAAGGGGATTGCCTCGTACGGCAGGACATTTTGCAGGAATGCAGACCATGAGAAGAACCATACGCTTTTGCAGGAAAAATAACGTGGAATTTCTGACTCTGTATGCCTTCTCCACGGAAAACTGGAAGCGTCCCAGGGCAGAGGTTGATTATATTATCAGTCTGATTCATGAATTTGTAACCGATGATACATTGGACGAAATGAACAGAAACAAGATCAGGATAAACTTTATTGGCGACATCTCCAGATTTTCAGCAGAAACTCAGGACATGATGAGACACGCCACCGCACTAACAAAATCGAACACGGATATGACCGTTAATTTTGCTGTGAATTATGGCGGACGCAGTGAAATTATCCATGCAATGAAGTCGTATTTGAAGGACGGAGCACATGAGCTTACCGAAGAGGAATTCGAACGTTTCCTGTACACCTCCGAATCCCCTTGTCCGGAACTTATCATCAGAACAAGCGGGGAGAAAAGATTAAGCGGTTTTCTGCTTTGGCAGTCTTCGATGTCCGAACTATGGTTTACTGATGAGATGTGGCCAAGCTTCAATGAGTATCTGTTCTACAAGGCTATTTATGATTATCAGTGCCGTAAACAGCATGCATGAAGAATGGAAAGACCGGATTCGAATAACAAAATAACAATATTGATACTTTATTATTGTTATGATATGGTTGGTTGTAATATAAACAAGGAGGCTTGAAGAAGGGTAAGGAAATAAAATCCTGCTCATATACCGGGATTTGTTTGCTCTTCGACTAGAATATGATAAATGATCTGCCATTAACGAAAGAAACGATTTTAGATGCGGCAGAGCAGGTGCTGCGGCGCTTTGGACCAGACAAAACCTCCGTTGTGGATGTGGCCCGCGCGCTTCAAGTCAGTCATGGCACCATCTACCGCCACTTTCCCAGCAAAGCCGCTCTGAGGGAGGCGGTAACCGAGCGCTGGCTGCATCAGATATCCGATCCCCTGGCCACGATCTCCATACAGACTGAAGGCATGACTGCCGAACGTTTGCGGTTATGGTTTGAAACGCTTGTACAAAGTAAAAGGAAATACGCCGCGGAAGACCCGGAGATGTTCGCGATGTATACAGCTGTTACCCTGGAATCTGTGGACATGATTAAGTCCCATATCCACAACCTCATTCTTCAGGTTTCCCGAATCATCGAGAGGGGGATGCAGCTCCTTGAGTTTAAATCAGGTGAGCCTGAGCTAATGGCCAATGCAATGTTTATCGCGACTTCACGCTTTCATCATCCGGCGCATGCCTATGAATGGTCGCTCTCCACGATTGATCTGGAATTTGATGCCGTCTGGGACCTGCTCCTTTCGGGAATTACTCGATGATATACAAGAGGAAGAACTTCTGACGCTAACCGTCCGAAAGACTTTCTCTTTTTTGTTACCCTGATAAACAAATGACAAAAATTAAAATATGTCACTTGATTATTGATTTTCGATATTATATAATCATATCAACAAGAACGAGTTGAACATACAGCGTCTGGCTTTGAATGAACGATGATTGGTTTGTCCAAGGAAAGTTGGGTCATCATAATACTTTAATTAGAAAATTGGGAGGTTCATCATAATGGAAAACAAACTTGCAGGCAAAGTAGCGTTAGTAACAGGCGCATCAAGAGGAATGGGGCGTGAAATAGCTGAGGAGCTGGCACGGAACGGGGCCAAGGTAGTGGTTAACTATGCGAGCAGCCCGGGCAAAGCGGAAGAGGTTGTTTCCGGAATCAAGAACAGCGGCGGGGAAGCGGCAGCCATCCAGGCGGATATCAGCAGCGCAGCTGAAGTGGAGAAGCTGTTTGAGGCGACATTGAAGGTCTACGGACGAATCGATATTCTTGTCAATAACGCAGGCATTATGATAATCAAACCGATTGCAAGCATGACGGAAGAGGATTTTGACAAGCAGTTTGCCATTAATGTAAAAGGGACCTTCTTTGCGATCCAGCAGGCCGCAAAACATATGGAACACGGCGGCCGTATTATCAATTTCTCCACTTCGGTTGTCGGTCAGATGTTCCCCACTTACAGTGTGTATGCAGCAACCAAGGGAGCCGTGGAGCAGTTTACCCGCCAGCTTGCCAAAGAGCTTGGTCCCAAAGGGATCTCGATCAATGCGGTTGCGCCAGGCCCGATTAATACGGAGCTTTTCACCGTTGGCAAAACGGAGGATCAAATTGATGCTACCCGAAAAACGAACGCCTTCGGACGCCTGGGAGAGCCTGATGATGTTGCGAATGTCGTGTTATTCCTGGCAAGCGGAGAATCTCAGTGGATTACCGGACAGACCATTCGTGTCAATGGAGGCTTTATTTAAAATCATTCATAAGCATGATGAAGGAGCTGCCGCCGGCGGCTCCTTTTTTGCCATATAGGATAAGCGGCGATTTGAGCACCTCATATATGATAAAATATTGGATATAAAGAAAGAGGAGACGTTTGAAATGAGAACGAACAACTTTCAGACTTTCAGATATGCGGCCGATAAGACCGCATCAGACGCAAGCATCCGGATCGTCCCCGCCTTTCATAAGGCAGGGGGCGATTTTTCCATATCGCTTCAGGTAACCCGGAAGGGATTGCTGCGGGCAGGGGCTTCTAACCCGTCTTGTATCTCAAAACGCTGCAGTGCTGCGGGTTCCGGCGCATTTATCCCTCTCTTGCAGAACCCTGATAATTGCAAAAATGTGCAAATGCATGCCCATCCGGCGATACAAAAAAGTCAGCTTGTTGGAAAATGCGTACTCATATAGACTTCAAGTCGTATCAAAGGTATTCAACAATCACTGCTTCAATGTTGACCGCAAAGAAAAGGGAGGATGTACATGAAAAGAAAGAAACAAATGATGCTGGCAGCGGCACTGGTATTTGGCTTGACGGTATTGTCGGGCTGCGGCGGAAATGCTTCGCCAGGCGGCAGCGAAGGAAATGCCCCATCCGGAGCATCGGGAGAAGCGGCAAGCGCACCAACAGCGATCAAAATTATGAGTGCGTTTTCAACCGCAAATCCGCCTGATCCCAAAGGCGATGTGCAAAAAGCGATTGAGGAGGCGACGAACACCAAACTGGACATTCAATGGGTATCCGCCAACAACTACAAGGAGCGCCTCAATGTAAGCTTGTCATCCGGCGATATTGCGGATGTGGTTATGATTGACGATCCGTTCTCCACGGTATTCCGCACATCGGCGAAGCAGGGAGCATTCTGGGATTTGACTGAGATGTACGGCAAATACCCCAATATTCTCAAACAGGTTCCGGCTGCAGCCTGGGAAGCGTCCAAAATGCAGGACGGCAAAAACTACGGCATTCCGAGACCCCGCGGTGCGGAGGGCGCGCGTTATTTTGTCATCCGCAAGGATTGGCTGGATAAACTGGGCCTTCAAGTGCCGACCACAACCGATGAGCTGTACACGGTTATGAAAGCGTTTAAAGAACAGGACCCTGACGGGAACGGCAAGGACGATACTATCGGCTTCACAGCAAATGTGCTGCCGACAGATATGGGAACATTGGGCATCATTATCAACAGCTTTACCGGGGCTAATGGAACGGGAGCAACCGGGAGCTGGGTCGTTCGTGACGGCAAGCTGGAGAATGCGGATCTGCTGCCGGAAACCAGAGAGGCATTGGAGTATTTGAACAAGGCTTATAAAGACGGTTTGATCCCGGCTGACTTCGCTTCCCTGAAGCCAAGCCAGGTCGATGAAATTTACGCATCCGGCAAAGCCGGCATCATCGCCGACAAAACAGGCAATATGCAGGAAATGATCAGCAAGCTGGGCAAGGTTGATCCCACCGCCAAGGATGAGCAGGCCTTCTACCCGGTAACCTCGATTAACGGTTATAATCCCAAAGGCCCCGGGTTCCTGGGCATGCTCGCGATCTCCAAGAAAGTGCCTGAGGAAAAGCTGGATGCCATCCTGATCGCGATTGACAAGTGGATGACCCCGGAAGTATTCGATCTGCAAACATGGGGAATAGAAGGCACGCATTACACGGTCAAAGACGGCAATAAGGAACCGATCCAGGATAAATACGAGGCTTCCGGGATCGAAAATTATAATCAGATTGTGTACGTAGCCGATCCGTATGCCAACTCGCTGCACCGTAATTTCCCTCAAGCCAGCATCGATCTGTATACCAAGCTGCAGGATGAGAAGGCCAAAACAAGCAAGCCGGACGAAAGCATCGGACTTTATTCCGAGACCTTCCAATCCTATGGTCCGGAGCTTGCCAAGCAGGCGCAGGATATAAAGACGAAAGTTATTTTGGGTGTTGCGCCGCTTACCGCATGGGATGATTTCGTCAATAAAATGAAAAGCGATCCGCAAATGACGAAAATCGTTCAGGAAATGAACGATGCTTATCAGGAGCGAAGCGGCAAGTGATGAATGAGCCTTATTAGAATCCAAGCCCCCAACCGGCAAGGAAAGCTGGGGGCTTTCTTTAACAATAGCAAGAAGCGCGGTGATTAGAAGGCGGTTCCGCATGCGCAGCCCGTCTTTTTTCACTGGACATTTCAAGAGAGGAGGCTGCTAAAGAATGGCCGATCAGCACACTTACGCAGGCACCATAGCGGGCTATGAGAAGCGGGGCAGGCTGCATACTTTTTTCAGACGGTTAAGACGCGATAAATATATGTACTATTTGGCGATTCCCGGCTTGTTGTTTTTTCTTATTTTCAAATATATCCCCATCACGGGAGTCGTCATTGCCTTCCAGGATTATTCCCCTATAGCGGGAGTATGGAACAGCCCCTGGGTCGGATTCCAGCATTTCCAGCGCTTCTTTTCCGATCCTCAGTTCTGGATTTTGTTTCGAAACACGATGATGATCAATATACTCAGCCTAGTCTTTTTCTTTCCGCTGCCGATTTTATTGTCCCTGCTCATGAACGAGCTGAAGAACGAAGTGTTCAAGCGGATAATTCAATCGGTTGTCTATTTGCCCCACTTCCTGTCATGGGTCATCATTGCCGGTCTGACGTTCATGCTCTTGTCTGTATCGCGCGGATTTGTCAACGAGGTTCTGACGGCCTTGGGCATGGCCAAAATCCAGTTTCTGAACGATCCTCATCTGCTCTGGATCATCCTGACGGTGCAGACGATCTGGAAGGAAACCGGCTGGGGAACGATTATTTTCCTTGCGGCCATTGCGGGAACCGATCCTCAGCTTTATGAAGCGGCCCGAATGGACGGAGCAGGCAAAGCCCGGCAAATGTGGCATGTTACGCTGCCGTCCATCCGCAATGTCATCTTCATTTTGCTGATTCTGCGTCTGGGCCATATGATGGATATCGGCTTCGAGCAGGTTTACCTCATGTATAACGGAGCTGTATCGAATGTAGCCGAAGTATTCGACACCTATGTATACCGGCTCGGCGTCCAGCAGGGACAGTTCAGCTTCAGTACGGCGGTAGGACTGTTTAAATCGGTCATCGGGCTGACGCTGGTTATTGCTGCGAATAAACTTGCAAAAAAATTCGGCGAGGAAGGCGTCTATTGACGGGAGGTGAAACAAATGGACAACAGCACCGGAAGCCGGATGTTTCATGCCGCTAATATTGTCTTTCTGACTGTCGTTGCTTTAATTACCTTATTTCCGATCTATTATGTGTTTATCGTTTCTTTTACGGATATTGGGGAATATTTATCGAGAACCATCATTTTATTTCCGGAAACCTGGTCCTTCGACTCCTACGAGTATTTATTAAGCAGTCCGACCATCATCCGGGCAATCGGCGTCAGCGGGTTTCTGGCCGTTGCCGGAACAGCCTGCAGCCTGATCATTACCGCGTCGCTGGCCTATACGCTGTCGAGGAAAAAACTGATGGGCAGACGCGTTATCCTGATGCTGATCCTATTTACGATTTTATTCAATCCCGGCATTATTCCGAACTATATGCTTGTCCGCAATTTGGGGCTGATCGATAATATCTGGTCGCTCATCCTGCCTGTGCTGTCCAGCGGCTGGTATGTTATTTTGATGAAGGGCTTTTTTGACAACATCCCGGACAGTCTTGACGAAGCCGCCGCCATTGACGGCTGTAACGAAATAACGGCGTGGTTTCGTATCGTGCTGCCCTTGTCATTGCCTGCGATTGCGGCGTTCGGCTTATTCTATGCGGTTGAGTTCTGGAACTCGTATTTTACGGCGCTGCTTTATATAAACGACTATCACAAATGGCCGATTCAGGTGCTTCTGCAAAATATGCTGGCGGAGAATCCGCTCGCCGAGGCGGATCCTCTTCATCAGCCTCCTCCGGCGGAAATGCTCAAGATGGCGGCGGTCGTGATCGCAACCGTACCGATATTATGCATCTATCCGTTTTTGCAGAAGCATTTTGCCCAAGGCGTTATGGTAGGCTCCATTAAGGGATAAAAAGTTGTTCAGATAAGAAGGACATCAGGTCCCTCATCCCTAATTGGTTACTTGAAGCGAGGGAAGGGGGACTTACGATTTCTACGAACAGCATTAAGAAATTTCTTCGCTCGGTATACGGATTTCAAGGTGAAGGACTCTTCTTCCGCCGCAGTCTGGTCACGGTCATTGTCATTGCCAGCCTGCCGGGGCTGCTGATTGGAACGGGGATTTATTTTGTCGGCAGCGAGCAAATTGCAAGCGAAACCAACCGGCTCCATCAGGAGCAGCTGGAAAAGGCGCGCCAAAGCATTGACGATCAATTTGCCGCTTTGGAAATTTCCCTCTCGCATTGGGCGTTCGATCCGCAGTTCGACGATAAGCTGAAGCAGCTTGACCCGGTTTATGGCTACAACCAGGTACAGGATATTTATAAGACACTGCTCGTTATGAAGCAGCTCAATCCGGTGATCCAGCAGGTCAGGCTGTATGTGGAAGAGCCGGCTCCGCTGCTGTTTACCGAGGCGGGTTTTGTCCGCTTGACGGACGATCAGTATCAGGAGTACCACGACATTATGATGAATCAGCAGAATCAGGCGGCATGGAGCGGCTTCGATCCCGAACAAGAGGGATACATCGGGCAAGGGGAAGATCCCGAACAAGGAGCAGCAGGCAAGGAGCCGCAATTGGCGGCTCCTCTGTCGCTGATTCATAAAATTCCGGGCGGCAGCCCCCGTCCCTTCGGGATGTTCCTGGTGACCGTCGATCCGGAGAAGCTGCAGGAGATTGTCACAATCCTGACTCCCCGCAACGAAGGAACTTCGTTTCTGATGAAAGGAAACGGGGAATGGATCCCGCCCTTCGGGCAGGGCGGTGACGCGAAGGGCCTGAACGGAGCTTTGCGCGCACGGGTGCTGGAGGAGCACGCGGCGGAGGATCATTTTATCTTCAAGTGGCAGGAGGAGAGCTACTCGGTTTCGTACGGCACTTTGAACCGGCTCGGCGAGGAATGGATCTATATCTCGGCAACGCCGCTCAAAGCATTGACCGGACCAGTCGTGTTCATATCGCGAATTATTCTTGGCTTCAGCTGCTTCGGGCTGCTGCTGGCCGTTGTGCTGTCCTGGTTCGTGTCCAAGCGGCTCTATAAGCCGGTGGCCCGGCTTGTAAACCTGCTTGGCGGCCACGGCAATCAGGCCAAGCATGCCGGCAGGGATGAATTTGAGCTGTTCGAGAGCGTCTGGAATGATGTGACGCGGGAGAGCCAGACGCTGCAGGTGCGTCTGGAAAGCCAGCTGCCGCAGGTTCGCGAAGGCTTCCTGCTGCAGTTTGCCCAAGGGTATCTGTATTATTTGTCAGAGTCGGATCTGCAGGAGCGGATGGGAAATTTGGGCTGGGACGCGGGAGCCAGCCGGTTTACGGTCGTATTCGTGCAGCTGCTCGGATTCTCAAGCCTGATGGGGCGTTTCTCCGAAGGCGACGAGGTGCTGGTCACGTTTGCCGCTGCAAATATTGTGCAGGAGCTGGCCGAGGAGGCCTTTGAGCAGGCAGATTCGATTAACTTTCATGATTTGACGATCGGCCTGCTGCTGGGCGATACGCTGGAGGAGCCCTTGGACCAGTGGCGCGACCGCATATACCGTCTGCTCCACGACATCACAAGCAGGCTGAATACATTCCTGCATGTGAGAGTGGCGATTGGCCTCGGCCGGCCGGTATCGCAGATTAAAGATGTTCCGGCGACGCTGGAGGAAGCAAGGCATGCTCTGCGGTTCCGCGATTTGCAGGAGGATAATCAGATTATCGATCTAAGCAGATGGGTGACGCAGGGGGAGAAGGCTTCCGAGTTCCCGTTTCAGCTGGAAAAAGAAGTGCTCCGCGCCTTCCGCTCAGGGCTTGAAGAGGAGACGGCGCTGGCAGTCAAGCAGTTCCTTCAGGAGCTGCGGGTATCCGCAGGCAAGGAGCTGTGGGTGCAGCAGGGCATGCTTCATTTGCTCGGGTCCGTGCAGCATTCGATGATGCAGACCGGGGTCATTCTCAGCGAGCTTTACGAGGGGGCCAATCTATACGGGCAGCTGTGCCAGATCAAGGAGCCGGAGGAGATCGAGCGATGGTTTTTGAACCAGGTTATAACGCCCTTTATGCAGGAAATGACGCGTAAACAGGACGTTTTTTTGCAGCAGGCAGTGGATCGGGTCGTCACGAGAATTCACGAGAACTACATGGAGGAGCTATCGCTCGATTCGCTTGCAGAAGCGGAGGGACTGAGCTCCTATACGCTGAGCCGCATGTTCAAGCAGGCGGCCGGCCTCAACTTTATTGATTATTTGACCGAAGTGCGGCTGGAGAAAGCAAAAGAGCTGCTGCGGGGAACGGACATGAAATTGAATGATATCGCCGAGCATGTGGGCTACCAGCACAGCTATTTCAGCCGGATCTTCAAGAAGCATACGAGAGTTACGCCAAGCCGGTACAGGGAGAACAGCAGGAAGGGCGAAGACGATGCCGGCAATGAAACGGATGGAGAGTGATCGGATTGATAAACGACAGCTGGTTTCAGAATCCGCCTGTGGATTATCGCGTGCAGCCCTTCTGGTTCTGGAATGGGGATATGGAAGAAAGCGAGATTCTAAGGCAGATAGAAGAGATGAAAGAGAAAGGCGTAGGCGGATTCTTCATCTGCGCCCGGCAGGGCATGACGATTCCGTATTTGTCCCGTGTCTGGTTCGACCGGGTGAAATTCGCTGTGGAGGCGGCCAGGCAAGCGGGCCTGAATGTCTGGCTGTATGACGAATACCCGTATCCCAGCGGCATTGCCGGAGGCGAAGTAACGCTGGAGCATCCGGAGACGGTGCAGCGCATGCTGTCGCGAACGGCGCAGGAGGCGGATGCGGGCGAGCATGTCGGGCTGAATTTGCCATGGGGCAGGGTGCTGACAGCCAAGGCGGTTCCCCTCTCCGGCAACGGTGCCCGGGAATGGGAGCAGTCGGTGGACATTGCGCCGTGGATCGGCAGCTTTCAGGACGAGACTGTGTTTCAGCAGACGGGTTTGACCAAGCACAGCCATAAGCGCTATTTTACTTATCATACGGTTAAGCGGCTGGACTATAGATTGCCGGAGCATGCCGCAAAGTGGGAGATCATTGTCATTGTCGAGCAGGAGGTAGAAGACTTTAAATATTACGGAACCTTTGTTGACCCGCTGCACCCCAAGGCCGTCGATACGTTCATGCGGTTGACGCATGAGCGGTACACGCAGGAGCTGGGCCAGTATTTCGGAGATACCGTGAAAGGGATGTTCACCGATGAAGTCGGCCTGCGGGCCGGTAAAATTCCGTGGTCTCCGCTCATTGCGCCTTTCTTCGAGGAGCGGTGCGGATATAGCCTGCTGGACCGGCTTCACTGCCTGTTCGAAGATGCCGGGCCCGATACGGCGAAGGTCCGCTATGATTTTTATCAATGCATTCATATGATGCTCCGGGACAACTTTCACAAGAAGGTCGCCGAATGGTGCGATGAGTATCGGATGGAATATATTGCCGAGGTACCCGGCGTCCGGATGACCACGCAGCTGTACAGCCATATTCCGGGCGGCGACAGCGCCCATGAGAAGCTCGGCAAGCCGCTGTCGGCCATTATGGAAAGCTACGCGCACAGCTTGAGGCATAATCCGAAGATGGGCAGCTCGCTGGCCCGCCAGCTTGGCAGAAAGCGGGCGCTCATTGAATGCTTCCACAGCATCGGCTGGACGATGACCTTGCAGGATGCGCGCTGGATGATTGACTGGATGGCCGTTATGGGAACGAATATGTTTAATTTCCATGCGTTCTTCTATTCGATCGACGGGCTCCGCAAGCATGACGCGGCTCCCTCGCAGTTCGATCAGAATCCGTATTGGAAGCATTTTCGGCAGCTGGGCGATTACATTGGGCGCATCAGCTACATCATGAGCGAGGGCAGCGCCAAGATCGACATTGCGGTGCTGGATCCAACCACCTCGTTATGGACGAAAATGGGCAATCCGTTTCACCAGTTCGGCTTTGCCGGAACGGACCCGCAGGACAAGCAGCGGCTGGAGAGAATGAAGTCGGATTGGATTGCTATTCAAACCGCCCTGCTGAACAACCAGCGCGACTATGATACGCTTGACCCGGAAATGCTGATGCAGGCAGAGATTGCGGATGGTTCACTGAACATCGGCGCAGGCCGGTACAAGGCGCTGATTATTCCGCCGGTTTCCAATCTGGAGGCTGCCGCCTGGGAACGGATTCAATCATTCGCCGATCTGGGCGGAATTGTTATCAGCGTCGGGCTGCTTCCCTATGAGCAGATAGAGGCTCAAAGCGTAGCCGTTGAAGGGGCTGCGGCGCTGTTTCACGCCCAGGCAGAGGATTCCGCGCATTATTGGCAAGGCCTGCTGCCGGATGAAGCGTCGCCAGCGGCTTGGAGGAAAGGCGAGAAGGAAGCCTATTTCGTCCCGCATGGTCCGGCTTCCTCAAATTCGTCACGTCCTGCCGGGGTTGACGGCATAACATCACTGCTGCGTCTGCTGGACCAAACACTTCCGCGCGCTGTTGAACTCAGCTCAGAGGATGGTCGAACCGGCTGTCTGCTGCTCCAGCACAGACAGCTTGAAGGGCAAAGCGACATTATATTTATCGCCAATCACGAGGGTACGGAGAAAAAGGTGCACATCCGGCTCGCGGAGTCTCATTTCGGCTCCCGTCCGAAGTGGCTGTACCGGAACCTGGAGACTGGCGAAATCCGTCCGCTGTCATCGGAATCCGGAGCCGGCGGCTGCATGGCGTTATTGACATTCGCGCCGTATCAGTCGCATCTGATTGAAATCGTTCGGGTTCAGGACGAAACTGCCGTGCAACCGGGCGGCCAAGCCGACATTATCAGTCAGCTTGACGGCAGGCAGCAGACGGCTTCCCATATTCAAGTCGAAGCCGACACCGACTGGGAATTCGAGCTGGCGCAGCCGAATCTGTTGAGGCTGGGGCAGCTTCAAATGTCGCTGGACATGAAGGATGAGGGGCTGGAGCAGGGGTGGCAGCTGAATCACAGCTCCCTGCCGGGAGCAGAGTGGCTGGATGTGGAGACCAAGCCGTGGATTAATCAATGCGCCGATCATAAAGAGGTTCTCCGGCATGCCTTGGGCTTTAACAGCCGCTCGTTCGGGACGCCATATCAAGTGACGGTCGCCTATCCGGTCGTCTGCTGGTACAGAATCATTTTCGATGCCGACCGGATACCGGAATGGTGTGAATTGACGATGGACCGCGAGGCCATCGCAGGCGAATACCGCCTGTTCGTCAACGGCATCGAGTGGGACGGCGGGCAGCCTGAATTGATCAATGGAAGCAATACGATCATGATCAGAATGGTGATCAGGCATGCGCATGACGGCGTTGTCGATCCGCTTTATTTGCGCGGCAAGTTTGGCGTTCGCTTCACGGCGGAGCAGCGTCCCGTGATCACCGACCTGCCGTTAGCCGGCAATCCGAATCGTCCCGTGCCGGATGGATCTCCCTACTATTCGGGAACGCTGGTATTCCGACGCCAGATTGCCGTGCAGGATGAAGCGGCCCGGTCAGAGACATTCGAGCTGTCGTTCACAGGATTAAGCGAGCATTTCCATAATTGTGCGGAGGTGATCTTGAACGGGCAATCGTTGGGAGTTCGCCCATGGACGCCGTATGTATGGAAGGGATCTGGACAATGGTGGAAGCCTGGAGAGAACCTGCTTGAGCTGCGGGTCGACAATGCGCTGGGTCTCAGGCTGGACGGCTCTTATTTTGACTATGACAGCCATCAGGTGAAGGAATCAGCCCGGTTTGGCTCTGAAGTGAATCCCAAGGAGGCGCAGCAATGAAAGTAACGAATGTGATTTGCTATTTCGCCAAAGGTCTGTTCTATGTGAAGGTGGAGACGGACGAAGGCGTGTCGGGCTTTGGGGAATGCAGCCCCATGCAGGTTGATGCGGTGCTGTCGATTATTCAGACCGTCATTAAGCCTCAACTCATCGGCCATGATGTATTCGAAACAGAGAAGCTGGAAGAGATTATTTTAAGAAAAAATTATAAAATCTCCGGGCAGCTGCTTGCCATGGCGTACAGCGGCATCGAGATTGCATTATGGGATGCCAGAGCGCGGTTCCTGAAGCAGCCATTGTACAATTTGCTGGGCGGCAAATACCGCGGGGAAGTTCCGCTGTACGGCTCCAGCATGAGCCGGGACCTCAGTCCGGACGAGGAAGCCGAGAAGCTGCTCGAAGGCATCGAACGCTTTCAATTCAAGGCGGTCAAGATCAAGACAGGCCCGCGCATGGGCTCGGGACTGCCGGTCGACTTGAACCGGGACGCCTTGAAGGTCAAGACCGTGAGGGAAGCGATCGGCCCCGACTGCCGCCTGATGGTGGACGGCAACAGCTCGTATACGTATATCCAGGCGGTGCAATTTTATGAAAAAATAAGCCAATATCATTTGCATCATTATGAGGAGCCATGCCCCTATTATGACCTTGATGCGTATATCAAGCTGTGCCAGACGCTGCCGGTTCCGATCCATGTAGGGGAGCAGGACTGGAATGTTTTCACATTCCGTGATTTTATCGCCAAGGGCGCCTGCCACCTGTATGCGGCAGACCCGATCAAATGCGGCGGCATCGCACAGGCGAAGCGCGCTGCGACATTATGCCGGGCCTTCGGCATCCATTATGTGCCGCACAATACGACCAAGGGAGTGGGTTTTGCCGCAGCGCTCCATTTGGCGGCCAGTACGCCGGAATGCACCAGCTATTATGAATATTCAATCGAGAAGGATACGGTAAGAGAGCAGTTCGCGCCTTCTGAATTTGTAGTTGCGGACGGGTTCATCCAGATCCCCGACGGAGACGGGCTTGGCATTCAGCCGGACGAGGAGAAAATGAACCGGCTGCTGACCCGCGTATAGCGTATAAGCCGGGCCATCCGGTGCAGAATATAAGGGACGCTTGGAATTGCCTTCATAATTAAGCATGGAATCCTGAAATAAACACTGGAAATCAGAGCATGAGAATTCATCTGCTCTGATTTCTTTTTATTTAATCTGTCCAATCGACAGACTGACCTTGTAGTTGCCATACTGCAGCAGCTCGTCGAGAAAGGCGGTGAGCTCAAGCGACGTGCGGACACGAACCCGCATCCAGTAGCAGCCTTCGCCGCTGACGCGATGCGTTTCAGCGACCATTTCATGCTGCTTGGCGAATGATTGAAAGGATTGGTGGGCAGTGGTTGATTTCATAAACACAGTAATAAAGGCATGAACCGCCAGCCCGATCTTGTCCGGATTCCAGATTAGCGTATAGCCTTCAATAACCCCCATATCCTGCAGCTTCCGTATTCGGGCGCCGACTGCCTGGCCGGTCATATGGACGATTTGTCCGACCTCTTTATGCGAGCGGGCGGAGTCTTCCAGCAGGCACTGCAGAATTAGAAGATCGACATCATCAATGGTTGCATTGTTCATCGCCATAAGACTCCTTTCAATATGAAAACAGAAACCGGTTTTTCATTTCATCCATCTGTATAGAGATAGTTCAACTTATTCTATAATTGTAACAGGAACTGAATACGAAAGATAAGAGGTGGACCGAACATGAAGCTGCAGTTGATCCGTAATGCAACGCTGTATCTGGAATACGCTGGTGTGAGCTTCCTATTTGATCCGATGTTCAGCGATATGGGAGTCAAGCCTCCGGTCATTAATACGACGAACGATAGGCGCAACCCGCTTGTTCCGCTGCCTGTTCCAATCGGGGAAGTGTCTGCAGCGGACGCCGTCATCGTGACTCATTTGCATCCTGACCACTGGGACGACGCAGCAATAACGGCACTGGATAAATCGGTTCCGGTTTTTTGCCAGCCGGGAGATGATGCCGCAATCGCTTCAGCAGGCTTCCACTCGGTATCGGTAATTGATACGACGCTGGAATACAAGGGAATCACGATCCGCCGAACCAGCGGCAGGCATGGCACAGGCGAGATCGGCGAAAAGATGGGCCATGTATCGGGTTATGTTCTGCAGGCAGCAGGAGAGCCAGTTGTCTACATCGCAGGCGATACGATCTGGTGCGAAGATGTCAAGGAAGCACTGGACGCCTATCGGCCCGATGTGACTGTCGTCAATGCAGGCGGGGCGCGGTTCGCAGTGGGCGACCCTATCATTATGGACGCGGACGATGTGGTAAGCTTATGCCGGTATGCTGCCTATACGAGAGTAGTGGCGGTACACATGGAGGCGATTAATCATTGCCTGGTGACAAGAGAGGATTTGCGAAGCCGGCTGGCAGCTGAAGAATTGCTTGATCGGGTAATCATTCCGCAGGATGGCGGCTGGGTATGACGGCAGATAAAGCTGCTGGTGCAAAGCTCTGCTGTCGTATTCGGCGTCTATGATCAACACGCTGCGGGAAAGAGATCGGGTTTGCCAGGGTGATCTCTGACTGAAGAACAGTAATGTATATTTATGCACTCAATGAATGGTCAGACAACAAGCCACCGTTCAAATTATTATACGGTGGCTTGGATTAATTCAGGTTTCATTCACAGACGGTTGAAGCACTCTTGCCAGGCTGCGGCTTAAAATTTGAATCATTTGATCAATTTCCTGTCCCGTTACAATTAATGGTGGCATCAACCGAACCGTATCGGGGCTTGGAGCATTAATCAATAATCCTTCATGAAGACAATCTTGAACCAATTCTTTGCCTACCGGCTGCGGCAGGTCAAAAGCCATAAGCAGGCCCTTTCCCCGTACATGGGACAGCTGAAATTTGCCTTGTATTTGCTCCAGCGCCTGGAGCGAGTACAGTCCTTGAATCCGCGCGTTATTTGAAAGATCCAATCGAATGACTTCATTCACGACTGCTTGTCCCACACTCATAGCCAGCGGTTGTCCGCTATAAGTCCCTCCCTGGTCGCCGGGATCAAAGATATTATATTTGTCCTTGGTTAACATGGCCGAAAGCGGGAATCCGCCTCCGATTCCCTTCCCCAGAGTCATAATATCCGCTTCTATTCCGTAATGCTGATAGGCAAACATCTTTCCTGTCCTGCCCATTCCCGTTTGAATCTCATCAAAAATCAATAAAATCCCTTTCTTTTCGCAGAGCTGACGCAGGTGATTTAAATAATCCGGCTCAGCGGCATGTACTCCGCCTTCTCCCTGAACGAGCTCCAGCATAATCGCACATGTCTTATGATCTATCGAGGACTCGCATGCAAGAATATCGTTTAGGGGCACATGTTTAAATCCGGGAACTCTTGGTGCAAATAGATCTTTCCATTTCTCCTTCCCGGTTGCGGACATGGTTGCAAGTGTACGGCCGTGGAAGCTGTTCGTGAGCGTTATGATTTCATTGGCACCGTTTAAAAAGGCAGCACCATATTTCCTGGCCAGCTTAATTGCGCTTTCGTTGGCTTCCGACCCGCTGCTGGCGAAAAATACTTTGTCATAGCAGGTGATTTCCGTCAACCTTTTAGCGAGTTCAATCATGGGTCTGTTATAGTAGGCTGGACTGGCCGTAATCAAAGCAGATGCTTGTTTATTCAATGCCTGTTTAACCGCATCTGGTGAATGCCCCAAGCTTGCTGCCGCCCATCCTCCTACAAAATCCAGGTATCTCTTACCCTCAGTGTCCCATATGTACATTCCTTCTCCGCGATCCATAACGATATCAGGCCGATCAGCAGTAAATAATACGGAGTTCACTGCGTCTTTCAAAAGTTCTGCTTTTTCCAAGCCCATCAACCCCACCACCCCAACGCATAATTATTCAATATTAATGAATTATTATACATTTGAGTGATAATAAATGCAATATGGAATCAGAATAATGATTTCCATATGCTGAGCATCCTTTCTTATGATGGTTATTTGACATAGCACTTGACCGGATTTGTTCCACTTATATCTCAACCTGCATTATTCTTGTTCACGATGAACGATACCCGGGTCCCGCGGCCAGGAGCGCTGCTGATTTGAAGCCCTATTCCAAAATGCCGTTTTAACCGCAGATCCGTATTAAGCAGACCGACTCCCGATCCGGTGTCTTTTTTGCTCTCCGGCAGACGTTTAAGCAATTCCTCATCCATCCCGACGCCGTCGTCCTCAACCGATATCTCCGCATAAGTTTCATTGTTCGTGACCCGGATCATAATTGTTCCCCCTTGGGCGCGGTTCATGACGCCGTGTTTTATTGAATTTTCAACCAGGGGCTGGATCGTAAGCTGCGGGATTGTTAATTCTTCGCATTCGTCTATCTCCCAAATGACATGAAGCCGATCGTCAAATCGCTCCTGTTCAATGAACAGATAAGACCGCACAATATTTAACTCATCTTCTATAGGGGAAAGCTCGTCAATATTTTTAAGCTTATATTTATCCCTCAGAAAATTGCTGAATGCCTCAAGCAGATTGCGCATCCGGTCCATATCGATTTCGCTTAATGCCGCAATGGCATTCAAGGTGTTAAACAGGAAATGGGGCTGGATTTGCGCCTGAAGCCAGGACGCTTCCATCCGCAGCCTCTCGCGTACAGATTGCTTCACGTCCGTCAGCGCTCTGACCCGCGACCGTAATTCCAGCGCATCCACCGGCTTGGTCACATAATCGTTGGCGCCCGATTGAAATCCGATCTCGATATCCCCGGGCTGGCTTCTCGCCGTAAGCAGCAGTATGGGAAGTTCTGTGATCGTGAATCGGTTGCGGATGGTGCGCGACAGCTCATAACCCGACATCTGGGGCATCATGACGTCCGAAATGATCAAGTCCCATTCCCTGAAGTCCAATGCTGCCAGCGCTTGTCTGCCGCTCGTCACCGTCATCATGTCATATTTCTCCAATGAGAGAATCGTCTCGATTACTTTAAGGTTGACGGGATCGTCATCCACGACTAATATTCGGGGGCGGTCTGCAGGCAGCTGCGGCTGCTGTCCTGAAGCCGGATCAAGCTGTTCTGAAGCTGCGGCCACTGCTGATTTTGCCAAAGTGATCGGTTCGGGAATTCCGCTCACGGTTTCCTCGAGCAAGGCATCCGGTTCGGCCAGCTGCAGGGTGAAAACGAATTCCGACCCTTGGCCGGGAACGGAGACGACCTGCAGCGTTCCCTCATGCAGCTCCACCAATTGTTTGCTGATGCTGAGGCCGAGGCCAAACCCTCCCTCAATCATCGTTGGGCTGCGATCACCCTGCTCATAAGGCTCGAACACGCGTCGCATAGTTTCGCGGTCCATGCCGCTGCCCGTATCCGCTACTGCAATATGCGCCTTCCCGTCCTTCACATACCCCCGGATCGAAACCTCGCCTTCATTCGTAAATTTAATCGCGTTGTGAAGCAAATTGAATACGATTTGAATAACCCGGTTTTCATCGGCAAAGACCTGTGGGAAATTGTCGGGAATCCGATCCTTCAGCCGCACCGGCTTACCTTCCGTCATATGGTGAAGCATGTCCAATATGCCGGTTGCAATGGTTTGAATGGAGAACCTTTGGAGCTGCAGCCGGGGTATGTTTTCCTTCAATTTCGCCGCATCAAGCAGATCATTGAGCATGAATGACATGCGGCGGCCCACTGACAACAAGACCTCCAGATCCTTGATGCTTTTTTCATTCAATGAATACCGCTCTCTTTCCAGGACGGCTTGCGACATGTTGAGTATGCCGTGCAGCGGATTACGCAGCTCATGCGACGTATTGGCAAGGAATTCATCCTTCAGCTCATCCGCTTTTTGAAGCTTTGCCGCCAGCCTCCTGGTTTCGAAATGAATTTGAAAATATTGCTTGAACCAGACAGACGCAAAACAGGTCGTCGATACAATCAGATCAAACGGATAATAGACGACTTTAATTCCGCTGGCCATCATAATGCCCCACCATGAAAAGTTGCTCGTGAAGGCAATAAGAGAGAGCAGCAATAGGACATTGTCCTTGAAATCCTTCCTGGAAGCCCGGAGCATGGATACGATCGTTAATATAATTGAAATCCCTACGATCGAGGCGTATAAAGGCTGTATCGTCACCACATAATGGGCAGGCAGCAGCAGCGCTAATAATGCGGAAACCCCGCAAAGAAGCCCATAACCCGGAGCAATTCTAGACCAAAAGGAAGGCAGCAGCCGGGACACGCTTTGCAGCAGAGAGTAAGCGACACCGGTCATGGACAAATGAACCAGCTTAAATCCCCATTCGTAATTGATCGGAAGCCAGTAATGCAATAATTTCTCATCGGTCCCAAGAAGATTCATAAGCGTGGCGCTGACAATGAGCATAGAAAAATAAAGCAGTCTTTTCTCCCTGGTTCCGACCACGAATAAAATAATCGCATAGATGGCATGCATCAAAAATACGACAGAGACCATTTGCTGCATAGCCATGGACAGCTGTGTCTCCCGGTCAATCGCTTCTTCCGTCCCGAATTTCATCGACCGGACAATGCCGCTGGGACGGGGATCCTTAAAGTTGGCCGCCTGGACGACAACCTCAATGAGATTGCTGCCGTTCGCTGTGAAGGAGGAGGAGTAGGGAACGTTCCGCGCAGTGTACTCCTTCTCATTTTCCCCCGGCTCTCCCGACTTGGCCAGCAGCCGGCCGTTTACATACAATGCCGACGAGCTTCGGACGCTTGGAACGCGAATGCTGAAGTTGATATCGTTATCCGGGTTGACCAGAATCCGCAAACGATAAGAGCCGTAACCGTACGGAGTGTTGTCTCCCTGCTTTAAGGAAGCATCCCAATTACCCGGTACCTGAATATATTGGGACTCCCTAACAGGCTTGACCCTTTCATTATCTTCATTGATCAGCCATTCACCAGGATAAAACTCCCATTGGCCATCCAGCGTAATCGTACGGCTTTCCGCAGCATTCCAGTCCCGTAAATCCACAAATCCATTCACGGCATAGGGTTGATCGATACCATGGAACGACACAATCCAGAGTACTCGCGAGCCGGTTAGAACGATTAAAAACAGGCTGGCAATAATAAAAATTTTCTGGTTCCCAATCTTATGCAGAATATGTGACAAAATAGCCTGTCTCCTCAGCTCAAACTTCATAAAAGGGAAAAGATTGCAGTTATCACAATTAATATGGAAAGTATACCCTAAGCAAACGGCCTGGTTCAATTAAATTAAATACGATGAAAAAGCAGCCAAACGGCCCATAAGAAGGCTGCTGACTGAACAAATTGAGAAGTAGTTCCGGCGGTTTTTCAAATGCATATGAAAAAGGGACCCGAATGGCTCGCGTCCCCTGATCATCCCTATATATCCAAGCATATGCCTGACCCTTACAGAACGGTTGTATACGTAAAATGATAGCTGCCCGAGCCCAAAGTGAGCGCAATTCCGCTTTCTGTCCGCTCGATGGAATGAATGCCATCCCCTTCAGCGACAGCCTTCCCGTTCTCTTGAAGCCCAGCTCCAGCAGTACGAGGCAGTTGAACGGAAGCGGTCGTATTAGGCGGAATCGTCACCTGAACCTCCATTGCAGAGCCTTCGCCCACGCTCCACCCGGACTCGACAAGACCATACATCGTCTCAAGGCTTGCCTTGGCCCAGCTCAGTCCTTCTCCAGGATGCGGGTCGATCCGGATATGCTTATACCCCGGTGCCGCCTCGTCCGTATCAATACCTGCCACGCAGCGGTACAGCCAATCGCCAATGGCGCCGTAAGCGTAATGGTTGAAGGAGTTCATATCCTTGCTCCAGAAGCCTCCGTCCTCCCTGATCCCGTCCCAATGCTCCCAAATCGTGGTCGCCCCTTTGGTAACCTGATAGAGCCAGGAAGGATAATCGGTCTGAAACAGCAGCTTGTAGGCCGCGTCATTCCTGCCGATCTGACTGAGCACCAGGTTCAAATACGGGGTGCCGACAAAGCCGGTCGTCAGATGGTGCTTGCTTTCCTCCAGCAGCTCCAGCAGCTTCTTCGCCGCTCTTTCCTTGGCCGGACCCTCCACAAGACCGAACATCAGCGCCAGCACATGAGCGGTTTGGGTTGGGACCGACAATCTGCCGGAAGGTGTGATGAACTCATGCCGGAAAGCTTTCAGAACCTGTTCATACACATTCGTATAGTACGAGACGTCCTCTTCCTTCTGGAGCACCGCTGCAGTTTTCACGAACAGGGAAGTGGAGTAGGCGTAGAAGGCAGTCGCGATAAGATCCCGGTCAGTCGCTCCGATATAGGAGCCGGGTTTGGAATCCAGGCCAAGCCAGTCGCCAAAATGGAAGCCGGTATTCCACAGGAATTCCTGCTCTCCCTGTGCGTGCATATAGTCTATCCAGGCTTTCATGCTCTCATATTGCTGCTCCAGAATCTGTTTGTCCCCATAGCACTGGTAGATGACCCAGGGACAAATGACCGCCGCATCCCCCCAAGCCGCCGAGGAGTGGCTGTTCTCATCAAGCACATGCGGAATGACAAAAGGAACACCGCCATTGTCAAGCTGATCGGCCGCCAGATCCTTCAGCCATTTGCCGAAGAATGGGGCCACGTTCATCAAATGTGCGGAGGTGCGGATGAACATCTGCGCATCTCCAGTCCAGCCGAGCCGCTCATCACGCTGCGGGCAGTCTGTGGGAACATCGAGGAAATTGCCTTTCTGGCCCCATAAAATATTATGCTGCAGCTGATTGATCAGCGGGTCCGAGCACTCGAAATCCCCTGTAACCTCCATATCCGAATGCAGCACAACGCCGGTGAAATCCGCAAGCTTGACCGGCTCGCTGAATCCTGTCAGCTTCACGTAGCGAAAGCCCTGGAAAGTGAAATGCGGCTCAAAGGTTTCGTGTCCCTGCCCTTTCAAAATATAGCGGATCGCCTGCTTGGCGCTGCGCAGATTCTCCGTATAGAAGTTGCCTTCCTGGTCCAGCACCTCGGCATGCTGCAGGCTGACCTCATGGCCTTCTTGGCCAGTCACGGTGAAACGGACCCAACCGACCATGTTTTGCCCCATATCGATAACGGTTTCACCCGCGGGCGTTGTGATCAGGGCTATTGGCTGCAGCTCCTCGTTTTTACGGACCGGAACATTCTCCTGCGCGACCAGAATGTCTTTGGCGTGCTGCAGCACCTCTGCCTGCTCCCAATCGCCGTCATTATAAGCAGCTGTGCTCCAGCCGGCTTTCTCCAGCCGCGCGTCATAGGTTTCTCCATGGTAGATTTCAGACAGCAGAACCGGACTCCCGGATACCTTCCACTGCGCATCCGATGCGATAATGTCCTCGGTGCCGTCATCGTACTGGATATGCAGCTGCAGAAGCAGCGCTGTCCGGTCGCCATATATATTTTTGTGATCGACCCATCCCAGATTCCCTTTATACCAACCATTTCCCAGCATGGCGCCAACGGCATTGCCGCCCTCCGCCAGCAGGTCCGTTACCTCGTAGGTCTGATACTGAAGCCGCTCATTGTAGCTGGTCCATCCCGGCGTAAAATAATCCTCTCCCACTCTGACTCCGTTCAGGCTTATTTCATAGATTCCCAGGCTCGTCGCGTAGATTCGTGCGCTCTTCACCTTGGCTTTCACACTGAATGTGCGTCGGAGCAAGGGGGACTGCTCAGACTCCGGAGGGAAGGAGGCAAGCGGCGCACTGACCCAATCGGCCTGCCATCCGGCCGGCTCCAGTAGCCCCGTTTCCCAGTAAGCGATTTCAGACCAGGGAGAAGCTTGTTCTTGTTTGTCCCATACCCGGATATGATAGTAGTAGCGCTGAGCGGCTTCAACATTCAATTCCGATAGAGCAACATGAGTGGACTGATCCGATTGAACCTTCCCTGAATCCCAGAGCGCGGCGCTCAAATCCGCTTCCAGGGAAACTTGAATCTGATAAGCCGACTGCTCCCACGACCTCGTATCGGATTGAACTTGCCAGCTGATTCTCGGCTTCCGGACGTCAAGGCCGATGGGATTCTCCCGGTATTCACAACGAAGCTTCGTAACCATTGTCATAACGCATCCTCACCTTTCCAACATATAATGTCCATTTTACTCTGCATACCCCCTATTATAAGGATTGAATTCTTTATTTTTATGCGGTATAAAGGACAATATGTAGAGGCAATCACGACATTTTGGGAAATGGTGATGAGACATGGAGCAGGTCAGACAAACGTTTAAAGCGGAATCGTTTTTCAGCAATCTGCTTCTTTACGTCAACCGGGCGGTAGAGGACTTCACTCTGCCCCTGCATTCGCATGAGTTTATTGAGCTGGCTTATGTAGCCGAGGGCAAAGGGTTTCATTATATTGAAGACGATGTGCAGCGGATTCATCGGGGCCAGCTGCATGTGATTCCCATCGGAACATCGCATGTGTTTCGTCCTTCCTCTACCAATGCCCTGCAGGACCCGTTAATTGTCTACAATTGCATTTTTACGAAGCAGCTTGTTGACAATCTGATTCCGCTGGTCTTCGACGGTCCTATTGCTGTTTATCTTGAAGGACTCAAAGAAGAAACCCTTCCTTACCACGCCGTATTCGATACGGATGATGAGATTGGAAAGCTGTTTCTTTCTTTGTACAAGGAGTATTCACTGCCTCGGAGCGGCTCCACGACGTATTTGAACACGCTGCTGCTGCAGCTGATTGTAACGATCTACCGGCTGCATACGGAAACAAGCCGCACCGCTCCCGGAAGTCCCGCCCGTTTTCTTCAGCTATTAAGCTATCTGGAGCAGAATTATGCGGAGAAGATAACATTATCCCATTTGACCGAACGGTTCCAATGGAGCGAACGTCATTTGCAGCGGCTGTTCAAGCAGCATACAGGGCAAAGCTTTAATTATTATTTGCAAAGCCTGCGGATTCAAAAAAGCTGTGAGCAGCTTAGAAGCACGCAGCAGAAAATAAGCAGAATAGCCGAAGCAGTCGGATACAAGGATCTGAATTCCTTCATGGTCCTTTTCCGCAGGATGGTTGGCGAAACCCCCGGCGCCTACCGCCGGCAGTTCAGAGAATAACGGACGGCCGCATCGCATAACTGCAGCTGAATCTGCCGGTCCTGTTTTAAAGCCTGCAGCATAGGGGCAGAACTATAGAGGGCAAAAAAGCTGCCAACATTTGCCTGCATCTTCAAGAAACCGGCTATTGCTGCACAAGGGAGAACATAATGGAAGGAAACTTTGTTTTTGTTTTGCTGGAGTTGATCTTGATCAATGTGGTGCTCAGCGGCGACAACGCGGTTGTGATCGCCCTGGCAAGCCGCAATTTGCCTGCCGAACAGCAGAAAAAAGCTGTGTTCTGGGGCAGTATGGGGGCCATCGGCCTGAGGATCGTATTGACGTTTGCCGCCGTATGGCTGCTTCGCATTCCGTTCGTTCAGGCGCTTGGAGGACTCCTGCTGTTGTTTATTGCCGTGAAGCTGCTGAAGCAGGAAGAAGAGACGGAAAGCATTCAATCGAGCTCACGCCTGTCGGGCGCCGTCAAAACGATCATTGTGGCCGATCTCGTCATGAGTCTGGACAATGTACTGGCCATGGCAGGCGCGGCTGGCGGGAATCTCCTGCTTATCGTCATTGGTCTGGCAATCAGCATTCCCCTGATTATTTGGGCAAGCCAGCTGCTGATGCGCTTGATGAAGCGATTTCCGATCATTGTCGTGCTGGGAGCGGCACTGCTTGGCTACACCGCAGGCGAGATGATTCTGGATGATAAAGGCGTCAGCGCCTTTATTGAGTCGACGCTTCCCTGGACGAATCATCTGCTTCCTATCGTGCTGGCGATTGCGGTTGTTGCCGTAGGCCATCTGATCAATCGGACCCACAATAAACGGGCGGAAGCGAAAGCCGCCCGCTGAGAACTACAGGCTTGAGATCGGAAGGGAAACACCTCACTTAAGGGGTGTTTCTTCTTTTTTGCCGTCCCTTTGCATAAGCTTGGATAGAAAAGGCGGACGAAGGTGCAAAAAGGGGGCGCTAAAGTTATGCCGAAGTGGGGAAGACGAGGCTGGCACAGCAGCGGCAAACGCCGGAACGGCAAACCCCGCAGCCGCCGGAGGCTGTGGCTGCTCATCATGCTTATTGTATTTCTGTTTATTTTCCAGCTGTTTATATTCGTAGAGCGCAATCTGCAGGGACCGCTGATGACGGTCGCCAAGGTCAGGGTCAAGCAGGTGGCTACGCAGGCAATTAACAAAGCCATCACCGACCAGGTCGCAAGCCAAGGCGATGTCGAGAAGCTGATTGAATGGAAAACCAATAATAGCGGTAAAATATCCGGGTTTATGCTGAATTATGCGGAGCATATGCGGATTACCTCCCAGACCGCCGACCGCGTGCAGGGCATGCTGAATGAAATTAAACACATCCCGGAGAAGATTCCTGTCGGCCAGGCGCTCGGCAGTGCGATCATTGCTTCCTACGGTCCCCGCGTTCCGGTGAAATTCGAGCCGGCTGGAGCGGTTAAGGTGGATCTGGAGACCAGGCAGCAGGATGCCGGAATCAATATGATTCTGGTTGAAGTTTATATGCGCATCGTGGCAGAGGTGTCGATCATCATTCCCTTTGATACTCAACCTGAGCTTGTGGAGACGGAAATTCCCATTTCCTATCTGCTCGTGGTAGGCGATGTGCCCATGTATTACTATGATAACAAGGGCAATCCTGTCGGGGATTCGGCGTCAGGAGCTCCCAGCATCTCACTGCCCATGCAGGAAGGCCAGGACGGCGTCACCACGACGAGCCCGAGAAACAGTGGCGGGACGGACAATGAACAGCAGCTGCCGGATACCTCGACTGATTATTTGAACGAATCCGATAATGACTGGTCGGCGAATAACGGCAGTTGAAAAAAATAGATACAGGAAAAAGGCGCTTGTCATCAAGGACAGGCGCCTTTTCCTAAATAACCGGATTCTTCTTTATAGAAGGGAAATGTCAAGCTCCGTTAGATCTTACAATAATATGCGGCGGGAGAGTTTTTTACGCCAGCGAAATTAATGGTTGCTTTGCTTCAGCTGCCTTCGCTCGCTGTTTTCCCATTGCCGCAGCAGCGGGTAGGGGTCGAAGGACCATTCGATCAGACCGCTGTCCCGGTAAACGCCATAATGCAGATGCGGCGGGAATTTTCCCTGCGTTCCCGGCTTGCCGTAGCCGGAGCTTCCGACGAAGCCCACCAGCTGGCCGGGCTTTACGATGCTGCCGACCCGCAAGTTTTTTTCATAGCCCGACAGATGCGCGTAATAATGATAATTGTTGTTCAAATCGCGGATGCCGAGCCTCCAGCCGCCATAAGGATTCCAGCCTTTAATTTCAACAATGCCGTAGCAGGTGCTTCGCACATTGATTCCATAATTGGCGAAGATATCGGTCCCTTCATGAATGCGGAAACCGCCCCAGCTTCTGCTTGTTCCCCAGGTACCGCGATAAGAGTAGTTGGTTCCGATAGGAAGCGGAAAAGCATGCTCGAAGAGCTCCAGACGGCCGAAATGTGCATACAACGCGGAGAATTGGCGGACCCGCTGGACAGCCCGGGTATTGTGGTAATACTGCCAGGCGCCAATGGCGAAGTCCTCTTCCGATGGCCCGAAGTGCGTAAAATGGTCGGCTACTGAATACAGCAGGTCGGTGTCGCTGGTCCGCTTCGCGAGACCGTCGCCATCCCCATCCCTGCCGATGCCGCTGAACCAGCGGATAGAAGCGGGAAGCTGATCCTCCGTGTCAGGATTCAGCTCGCCTGTCCATCCGGGCTCCGTGACGAATACACTGACAAACTCTCCAAGCTGTTTTCTTGTTTTCGGGCGGACTTTGGTGATGGTCCGCTCATACTGATCAACGGCTGCAAGCCGGTACCAGGGAATGCCGGTCAGGCTGCTTATTTGCAGATACAGCGCCTTCCGCTGCTCGAACTCATTTTCCTTCTTGGGCGGTTCGGCGGGCTTCTCCTGCGCTGTTGCAATGCTGCCAAATGATTGCAGCATACCCATCACGCATATCAGGAGCAAGATGGGACAAAGTAAAAACCGTTTCATGGATCCCCTCCTCCTCAGACGGAAATGGCCAAATGGACTGTAGTTATCATTTGCAAATCATTGGTTTTTATCCGAAACGTGCTATAATAAGACGCAGGAGACTACAGAAAGCAGGTATGCTTCAATGAAGACAAAAGAGAAGAACGCTATGCCAAAGCCGGACTGGCTGCGGATAAAATTAACAACAGGCGGCAACTATGCCGAGATTAAAGATATGATGCGTTCCAAGACACTGCATAGCGTTTGTGAAGAAGCCCGATGCCCGAACATCTATGAGTGCTGGGCCAACCGGACTGCAACTTTTATGATATTAGGCGATATTTGCACGCGTGCGTGCCGTTTTTGTGCTGTTAAGACAGGCCTTCCGACCGAGCTTGATCTACAGGAGCCGGAACGTGTGGCGGAAGCCGCGGAGCAGATGGGACTGCGCCACTGCGTGGTCACCTCTGTAGCCCGCGATGATTTGGCGGATGGCGGGGCGATGATTTTCGCCGAGACCGTCAAAGCGGTCCGCAACCGCATGCCGCTATGCAGCGTGGAAGTGCTGATTCCCGATTTTCTGGGCAACGAGGCCGCGCTGCAAACCGTAATGGATGTGAAGCCGGATATCCTCAATCATAATATCGAAACCGTTGAGCGTCTCTCGGACCGCGTTCGCGCCAAAGCGAAATATACCCGTTCGCTGGAGCTGCTCAAGCGTGCCAAAGCCATGCAGCCCGGTATCCCGACCAAATCAAGCATCATGCTTGGACTTGGCGAGGAATGGGATGAAATCCTCCAGACGATGGATGATCTTCGCGCGGCTAATGTGGATATACTGACATTGGGACAATACCTGCAGCCGACACCCAATCATCTGGCGGTAGAACGTTATGTTCACCCGGACGAGTTTGCCAAGCTGAAGGAAGAGGGGCTGCGCCGCGGATTCAGCCATGTGGAATCTGCTCCTCTGGTGCGGAGCTCCTATCATGCCCATGAGCAGGTGCAATCGGCAACGGAGGCAAGAACAGCAACATTGTGAGAAGGAGTGGGGAGCACCCTTGATGCATATCAATGGCAGAGCCTATGAATTGATTCACGAGAACAAGGACGGCTGGAACCCCGAAGCATTTCGTGAGCGTTTCAGCGAGGTGCTGGAGCGCTACGATTATGTTATCGGAGACTGGGGCTATAATCAGCTGCGTCTGAAGGGCTTTTTTCGGGATAATCATCCTAAAGCAACAAGAGACAGCGCGTTCTCAAGTATGCTTGATTATATTAATGAATACTGCAATTTCGGCTGCGCTTATTTTGTATTGCAGAGGCATCCCGGCGTCAAGCGCCAGGGAGAGGACGGCAGCGAGCTCGATTCCGAGACGGATAACGCAGAACTGTTTGAGGGTATTGAAGATGCCTATGAGCTTTCTACACAGACAAGTGACGCTATCCAGGGTGAAGAAACCGGCCAGGAGCAGACACGGACTCCTCGGATCGTCAGAGAGCATCAAAGACGCGAATACCATCCCAAGCATCTTCGTAAGGATTCACCCAAGGATGTGGAGAAAGAACCGGTTAAGGAAAACCGCAAGACGTTTAACAAGGATAAAGACCGGGACAGGGACGGCGGGCGCCAGCAATCGGCAATTCAACAGGAGGAGCGGCCCCATAATGGCGAGCGCGAACGCAGCGGCCGGCATCGCAAGCCTCATTTTACCGCGCCTAAGGCACCTGTAGCGGCAGCTGCCGAAATCCAGACGCATTCAAAGCAGAATCAGGGAAATCGTCAGAAGGATTCCGGACCCAAAGCTTAAGATCTGCCAGGCTTTGTGCCGAACCCATCAAACTCAAAAAACCGCGTATCCGGTTATTTTCCGTATACGCGGTTTTTTTTACGGAAATTTACGATAAAAAAATTTGATTTCTATGAAAAATGAGTTACAATATTAAAGTAAGTTAGTGAAAAAATATTACCAACAAAAAGGAGATTCAAACACATGGCTAAAGATTTCTATCAAGCAGTCAAAGAAAGACGTACATTCTACGGGCTTTCAAAAGAATCCGTTTTATCCGATGACCGCATTCAAGAACTCGTTTCCGAGGCTGTTAAACATACGCCATCATCCTTCAATTCCCAAAGCTCGCGCGTTGTTGTCCTGCTCGGAGAGCAGCATGACAAGCTGTGGAATCTGACTAAAGAAGAGCTTCGCAAAATTGTTCCGGCTGAGCAGTTCGCTTCCACTGAAGAGCGGATCAACGGATTCTACAACGGTTACGGAACTGTCCTGTTTTTCGAAGACGAGAATGTGGTCAAAGGACTTCAAGAGCAGTTTGCTTCATATAAAGATAACTTCCCGATCTGGTCTCATCATGCGTCCGGCATGCTTCAGCTGGTGGTATGGACAGGTCTGGTGAATGAAGGACTCGGCGCATCCCTGCAGCACTACAATCCGTTGATTGATGCAGCTGTGCAGCAGGAATGGGATGTACCGGCAAGCTGGAAGCTTGTTGCCCAAATGCCGTTTGGCAATCCTACAGCAGTTCCTGGCGACAAACAATTCAGCCCCATTGAAGACCGCATGAAAGTGTTCAAATAATATAATCCGCAATATCCTTTGTAAAATCAAAAGAGTACAGCTGAGCCTTCTTCAGGCTTGCTGTACTCTTTTTGATCGTTCATGATTAAACAGGTCTCAATTAATCTTATAAATGCTGGACATTGTACAGCCGCGCATAGGCGCTGTCTCTGTTCATTAATTCCTCATGATTGCCCTGCTCGACGATTGACCCGTGCTCAATGACGACGATCGTATCCGCATGGGTAATCGTCGACAGGCGATGCGCCACAATCAGCGTTGTGCGATTCCGCGCTAGCACCGCGAGCGATTCCTGGATCGCATGCTCGGATTCCAGATCCAGCGCGGAGGTTGCTTCGTCCAGAACCAGAATAGCCGGATCCTTGAGAAATACCCGGGCAATGGCAATCCGCTGCTTCTGGCCTCCGGAGAGCTTCACGCCCCGTTCGCCGATTTCCGTGTCATAGCCAGCAGGAAGCGCAGTAATAAACTCATGGGCATTGGCTCTGTGCGCCGCCTCAATGATAGCTTCTTCGGAAGCTGCGGGATCGCCAAGCCGTATATTATCCCTCACCGAGCCGCTGAACAGAATATTATCCTGCAGCACCATGCCGATATGGGATCGCAGGCTTTGCTGCCTGAAGGCTTGAATATCGCGGCCGTCAACCGTAATTTGCCCTTCCTGAATATCATAAAACCTTGCAAGCAGGCTGACCAGAGACGATTTGCCGCCGCCGCTCATCCCGACCAGCGCCACGGTATGGCCCTGTGGAATTGTAAGATTGATATGCTGCAGCACCCATTCGCCGGTATCCAGATAGCGGAAGGATACATCGCGGAATTCGATATCTCCACGCACCTTCTTGAGCTCGATGGCATCAGACGCATCTTTGATCTCCGGCTCCTCGTTCAGCAGCTCCATAACCCGCTCCAGCGAAGCGGAGGCTTGCGTAAGCTCGGTGGATGAATTCACCAGCCTTCGCAGAGGGCCGTAGAGCCTGTCCAGATACCCGTAGAACGCGACGAACTCGCCAAGGGTAAGCTGCTTCTTGATGACCAGATAACCGCCGCAGGCAAGAACCAGGAGCGGAGCGATCTCGGTCAGAGTATTGGTGATGGATTGTGTCAGAGCGTTCCAGCGGGTCAAGGCAAACGCCCGTTCGAGAAAGCTCCGGTTGCGGACTTGAAACTGCTCCTGCTCGTGAGCCTCGAGAGTGAAGCTTTTCACCACCGGAATCCCGTTGACATGCTCATTAAGATAGCCCTGCATCTCGGCCAGCGACTGGGATCTGGAGCGCGAATAAGCCTGCAGCCGCTTGTAGAGCTTCTTGACCGCATAAGCGTATAGAGGCAGGATGGCGATGGCTACAAAGGTGAGCGGCACATTCATATTGAACATGATGACCACCGCAATGACCAGCGTGAACATGTCGAGCCAGATGTTCATCAGGCCGGTTTCAACCAAGGACTTGGTCTGCTCGGCGTCGTTCATGACCCGGGATATGATCTCACCGGATTTGCGGTTTTGATAGAAGCGGATGGATAGCAGCTGCAGGTGGGAATACAGCTTGTTGCGCAGATCGAATAAAACACGGCTTGTGGTGAACTGCGCGAAATACTGCCTGAAGTATTCAATGGGGTAGCGGACGATGACAAACAGCACAAAAGCCAGTCCAATAACGCGCGCCAATTTATCCAGTTTCTCGCTGGCGGGCAGCGTTGCGGTGAGGATCTCGTCCACCACGTATTTGATAAAAAGCGGCATCGTCAGCGGAATGGCGAATTTCATAATGCCGATGATCAGCGTGAATGCGACCAGCCAGCGGTATGGCTTTACAAATTGCAAATAAGATCGGAAAAGCTTCATAATTATTTCACATCGTATCCAAGAAACGCCTCACGCACCCGGTTCCAGAACGGGAAGGGCCGGTACCTGGCGAAGCTGACCTTATGTCCCGCAACACTGCAGCGGATGGATCGGATATCGTTTCTTGTAATGTTTAAATGATCGAACGATAGCTGCAGCCTCTGATCCTTGCGCGAAATAATATCGCAATGGTGATGCTGCGGCAGAACGACGGAAGAGCCAAGCGTGCGGTACACCCGATTGTTGATTGAGGCGATTTCCGCTATTTGCAGCGATTCTATGGAAGGATGGATAACGGCTCCGCCCAGGCTTTTGTTATAAGCGGTACTGCCCGATGGAGTGGAAACGACGATGCCATCGCCCCGGAACATTTCAAAGAGCTCGTCATTGATATCGATTTGGGCCACCAAAGTATTGTCCACGCCTTTAAGGGTGAATTCATTCAGCGCATAATGTGTTGAAATGCCCTCGGTCGTGTCCAGTTCAATCTGCGCGATGGGATACCGTACGATCTTCGGTTCATCTTCGGCCATCATGCGAACCAGTTCGTCGAGCTCATCAGCCTTCCAATCGGCAAAAAAACCGAGATGACCCGTATGAACGCCGATAAATGCGACGCTGGCGACCCGGTCGGAATAGGAATGAAAGGCCTGAAGCAGCGTTCCGTCACCGCCGATGGAAATGACGATATCCGGTTTTTCCTCATTCCGCGTAAATCCTTTTTCCGCTGCCTTGATGTGAAAATGCTGTGCCAGCTCCTGGGACAGTTTATCGCCTCGATCGACCACTGCGTAGTTCAAAGAAACAAGCTCCTTCCAAAACGGTAGATAGTTCGATCATATCGGAAAACGCCCTTGAATACAATGTCAACCGATGGGACCCAGGCTGTTCCAGAGCAGATAAACAAGCGCCATGGCAAGGATGCCGTGAACCAAGCGCGCGATCAGAAATGGGATATACCGCAGATTCGTCCGGCTGAGCAGACTGGCAACCTGCGCATGTACGGATAATCCGCCCCAGGAAAGAATGAATGCCGCAATCGCAGCCTGATGGACAAGTGAGGTTCCTGCTGCAGAGCCTGAGGCTTGCGCCCCAAGGGTCACTTCGAACAATCCGTTAATCACGGCATTGGCAAGGGACAGCGGCAGGCCGAACAGATTCATGATTCCGCCGAGTATATATGTGAGCACGCCGATCGCTCCTCCGCTTTTCAGCAGCTCCATAATAACGGAGAAGACGACCACAAGTCCGCCGACGACGATCATCAGCCTCAGGGCCGCTTGTACCGCATCCTGAAGCAGCCTGCCAATGGGCCTTCCGTCCAGTAGCCGTGCCTCGTGCATGGCTTTAACCGCCTCGACAAGGCGTGACTTGCGCCTCCCTGCGGTGGGAGCGGCTTGCGTATTTGCCGATGATTCATATTTCCGGTCATGGAAGCGCATCATAAGACCTATAAGCAATCCGCCGCCATAGTGGGAAACCGCAAGCAGAGGGGCGAGAGCCACATTATGAAAGAAGCCGACCGATACTGCGCCAATCAAAAAAATCGGGTCCGAGGTAGTGGTGAAGGCTACAAGCCGCTCCCCTTCAGCGCGGTTGATAAGGCGCTGTTCCCACAGCTGGGCAGTCAATCTGGCCCCGACGGGATATCCGGAAGCGTAGCCCATTGTCACGACGAAGCCGCCGATGCCCGGCAGCCGGAACAGCGGACGCATCAAGGGATCCAGCAGCTTGCCGAAGAAATGGACGATTCCGAAACCCAGAAGCAGCTCGGATATAACAAAGAAGGGGAAAAGCGCCGGAAACAGCACCTGCCACCAGATGGAAAGTCCGCGAATGGAGGCTTCCAGCGAAGCGGCGGGAAAAACGGCAAGAAGCAAAACAAAAAGCATGGCGGACCAGGCCGGGATAACAGCCGGGCGGATCAAATACCGGACAATATGCACAAAGTCCCCCTCCAATCGATCTAATAAAAGGCCTACTAATCGATATATGAGCGGAATGGGACAATCATCACAATTGTGGGTAATATATATAAAGTCGGATACTTTGTTGACAGTTTTCTGTAAAAATAAATTAAAGAAAACGCTTGCAATTCAGGTATTATTTTCGACATGTTTATGGTACACTAAAAGTATATCGAACGCTTGGGGTGATGACTTTATGAGTTTTATTGCCGGCATCCTCGTGTGCGCATTCGTTTACGTAATCCGTGAGTCATTGATGGCTCCCGGTGAAGAGGATTATGAGAGCTGACCTTCGTTGCTTATTTGTACTATCCAATGACCGAATGCCCTCCTTTAGAAGGGCATTTTTTTTGTTTGACCACCTAAGACTTAAGACGTAAAAAAATAACTTGTCAACTATTACCAAAGACCTACAAAATGGAGATGCATATGACGATGAATAACTATAGAACTATTTATGACGCTGTTGGCGGATTTGAAGGCATAACGCGAATTGTCGAGGCCTTTTATCCCAGAGTGCAAAAGCATCCCTTATTGGCCCCGCTTTTCCCGGAGGACATTTTTCCCGTTATGGAGAAGCAAGCATTGTTTTTATCCCAATTTTTTGGCGGACCGGCGCTTTATTCCGATCAATACGGCCATCCCATGATGCGTGCAAGGCATATGCCGTTTCCAATTACGCCGGAACGCGCCGAAGCATGGCTGTCCTGCATGCGCGGAGCGCTGGAAGAGAACGGCCTGCCGGCAGAGCTTCAGGAAATCGTACTTGAGCGGCTGTCCGGCCCTGCCCATCATTTTGTGAACACGAATGAGACGAACGAACAGGGGACGTGATTGCATGGAGCCGCTCTATTTAACCTCGGTCACTTGCATTTGTTGTGAAGTGGAGTATCAGAGCTCGCGCGTTAGACCAAGCTTCAAGAAGGCTTCATCGCGTGACAGCGATTTTTGTGCGCATTTCAAGAGTGAAATCAATCCTGATTATTATGTGGTTCGGGTATGTCCCAAATGCGGCTTCGCCTCCACTGAGAATAGCGCTGAACAGCTGAGCGATGCACAGAAGAAGCTTTATTACGACAGGATTGGAATGCATTGGGTGGTGCGTGACTACGGCGGAAGCCGGACCCAGGACCAGGCACTCGAATGCTACAAGTTCGCTTTGATATGCGCCCAGGTGATTGGTGACAAGGAACGCGTTATCGCAGGCATCCTGCATCATATCGCATGGATTTACCGGTATAAGGAGCAGACGGAGCAGGAGCTTCGCTTTCTGCGGTTTGCACTCGGTGCTTATGTCCGCGTCTATGAGACGGAAGGCGTCGATTTGAATAATGCCAAGCTGATGTTTCTGATCGGCGAGCTGCACCGGAGATTAGGTGAGCCAATCGACGCTGTGCGCTGGTTCTCACGCGTGGTGAACGACAAGAAGATTACGGACGGTTCGATGATCCGCGCCTCCCGCGAGCAATGGCAGCTGCTGCGCTTGGAGAATGCCGGAAATACGGATTTTATTGATGGTGTGCAGGCCAAGATTAACGCATAAGCAATGCGTCTTTGAAGGAATATGCAAAAGAAGCCGTCCGGTTATGGGCGGCTTCTTTGTCATGGAGTGAAAATGGTATGAAAGAACAGGCCTGAGACAAGTCACCTAAGCTTGGTATCCGTTAGCAAATAGTCCTGATCCGCATCAATGACCGTTACACGGCTGTTGCAGCAGGGGAAAACAAGCAGACGCTTCTTGCCGCTTCGAACATCAGCCAGCTCCCTGGGCCTCATCGGCAGCAGCACGTTATCCCTGCCGCAGAATGGACAGGACGGCACGTAAAGGTCTTTCATAAGAATGTCATAAGGCCAGGTGCGCTCGAAAGGAATCACGAATCGGAGGCTCCTTTGCCGGATTCATCAGATCCGGAATTCTCGGGAGCAGGACTTGCCTTGGCAAGCTCCGCCAGCTTTTGCAATAAAATATGTTTGGGCATATGCATCAGATGCTCAAGCGGAACATTCAACTCTTTGGACAGTTTGATGGCCGTTTCGGCCGAGAGCTGTAACGGTTTGGACATGCAATCAACTCCTCGTATGGCGGCCGGCGCTGGGCAAATCCCGTCTCACCGCGCGAAAACTCAAGCTTATTAACGAAATATTGGCAATAGGGGTCAAGCTTTCGTTATAATTCAGTTATACACCGATGACGTGGAAATCGCAACGCGAGAGCAAAAGATAGGGCAATTATCAGTTTGGAGGAGGAATGCGGCAATGGAGCAAGTGTATCCACAAAGTTGGAATCTGGACGTTCTGTACGAAGGAGGCTCAAAGTCGGAGGATTTCGCAGCGGAATTAAAAGGCATCGGGTCGGATATTGAGGCGTTGGCTGCAGGACTGCAATCGTCTGCAGCCGGGGGACAGGACGAGCCTGCATCGACTGCTTCCCTGGGGCAGCTTTCGGATTGGACGCAGCGCATTCAGTCCATCCTGCTCAGGCTCCGCCAGTCGGAATCTTTCGTCTCCTGCCTGATGGCGCAACAGGTGAAGGACACGGCGGCAAGCGGACTTAGCGACCGGGTGAAAACACTGGCCTCCAAATTCAATGCAGCGCTCACCGATTATGACGAGCAGCTGCGATTGACAGATGAGACCGCGTGGCAGAGCTGGTTGAAACAAGAGGATATAAGACCGCTTGCCTTTACCTTGAATGAGCGCCGCAGCGCGGCAAAAGAGAAGCTTCCGCCAAGTCTGGAGGCGCTGGCCGGAGAGCTTGCGGTTGACGGTTATCACGGCTGGGGCGATTTCTACAACACGATCGTATCCCGCGCGCGTTTTGAAGCCGTGGAGAAGGATGGGACAGTGAAATCCCTCTCGGCAGGACAAATGCACAACCGTCTCTCCAGCGGGGACAGAGCGATACGCGAGGCTTCCTTCGCCGAATGGGAACGAGTATGGGGAGAACAGGCTGAGCTGAGCGCGGAGACGCTTAACCGGATCGCCGGATTCCGGCTCAAGCTGTATGGCAGACGTGGCTGGGATTCGGTGCTTAAGGAGCCCTTGTCCATGAACCGGATGAGCGAGAAGACGCTGGACGCCATGTGGGCAGCCGTTAATGAAGGCAAGCCTGAGCTTGTCCGCTACCTGAAGCGCAAAGCGGAGCTGCTTGGTGTCGCGAAGCTCGACTGGCATGATGTCGACGCGCCGATCGGATCCGCCACACGGACGGTTCCCTACGATGAAGGAGCGGCGTTCATTCTGGAGCAGTTCCGCGCGTTCAGTCCGGATTTGTCCGATTTCTCGGAGATGGCCTTCCGTGACGGCTGGATCGAAGCGGAGGATCGTCCTGGCAAGCGGCCCGGCGGTTTCTGTACGGCCTTTCCGAAAAGCGAACAGACCCGGATCTTTATGACGTATTCCGGCACGGCATCCAATATTTCCACGCTTGCCCATGAGCTGGGCCATGCCTATCACCAGCATGTGATGAATGATATGCCTCCCTTTGCCCAGGAATATGCTATGAATGTGGCGGAGACAGCATCCACCTTTGCCGAACTGATCGTGTCCGATTCCGCCATGCAGGCGGCGGAGGATCCTGAAGAGAAGCTGGCTCTGCTCGAGGATAAGCTTCAACGGTCGACGGCATTTTTTATGAATATTCATGCCCGCTTCCTCTTCGAGACCCGTTTTTACCAGATGCGCAAAGAGGGAATGGTTGATCACGAGCAGCTCTGCAAACTGATGGAGGAAGCGCAGCGCGAAGCCTACAGCGGCATTCTCGGCGAGGCTCATCCGCATTTCTGGGCGTCCAAGCTGCATTTTTATTTGACGGATGTGCCCTTCTACAATTTCCCTTATACGTTCGGGTATCTGTTCAGCAGCGGCATCTATGCGCGAGCCAAGCAGGAGGGTCCTGCATTTGCCGGGCGGTATGTGGAATTGCTCAGGGATACGGGCCTGATGACGGTGGAGGAGCTTGCGCAGAAGCATTTGGGCGTACGCCTCGATGAGCCGGAATTCTGGCGCGCGGCGGTTGCCCTGACCACAGAGGATGTACGAGCCTTTTTGGAACTGACGAAGATTTAAAGAATAAATAGGCTGTTTTCCTGCGGCTGTGAATGTATTCTCTCCCGATGAATGAATATTGGCGGATTATGGAAAGACTCATAAAGATGTGGCGGTGCGGCATACACTGCGCCGCCGCCGAGCCGATACTCAAAGGAGATAAGCCGCATGGAACGCACATTTGTTATGGTTAAGCCGGATGGGGTAAGACGGGGATTAGTCGGTCCGATCCTTACACGTTTTGAGCAAAAGGGCTTTAAGCTCCAGGATATGAAGCTGATGATGATTGATCGCGAGCTGGCGGAGCAGCATTACGGGGAGCACCGCGAGAGACCCTTTTTCGGGGAGCTGGTCAGCTTTCTGACGTCGGGAAAGGTGTGTGCGATGGTGTGGGAAGGGCCGAATGCAATAGCGGGGGCCCGTCTTCTCATCGGCCAGACCAATCCGGCAAACGCCGCGCCAGGAACGATACGAGGGGATTTTGCGCTAGAGGTTTCGGAAAATATTATTCATGGCTCTGACTCCGCTGAAAGTGCCGGCCGGGAAATCGCTTTGTTTTTCGGAGATGCAGAGGAGCCTGATATCCCAAGATTTAATGTTGATGAGATTGATAGCTATCCGGTGGAAGGCACGGTTCACTAGGTTTGGTGAAGCTTCCATAATCCGAACCCCGGGTCAAAATTCATCTTGTTAATTTGGGGGTTGACGATATGCAGGATGTCGTGGTAAATTGTGGTCATTCATAGTTGAGCGATACGGAAGCACCGTAATTGCGCAGTTTATCTGCGTTGTTATGGTGCTTTTTTGTGTTTTTCAGACTCTTTATCAGGCAAAGCAGGGAGGGGAGACGCAGCGTGAACAAACGAAGTTTGATCGTTGCTGTCAAGGAATCGGGCTATATCGAGCGCTTAGCCGAATATATCCGTCATTCCCCGTTCGGAGAGGAATGGCAGCTGACAGCTTTTACAAATCCGGCTGCTCTGCGGCATTTTATTCGCGGGGGTTATGCTGTGGATCTGATTGCAGCCCAGCCATCCATTCTTGAAGAGATGGGCGAGCCGCCAATTGGCGTACCGGTTGCAGCGCTTATCGACCAAAGAGGGCAATATCCGCAAGGCACGGAGGTGCTGCAATACCAGCCTCTGCCGCAGCTGCTGCAGGCTATGTCCGCTGTCCATGCCGCAGCAGGCATGCATACGGGAATTCGGCAGGGGGGAGCGAATTCGCCTGTGATTGCCGTCTATTCGGCGGCCGGAGGAGTGGGCAAGACGACACTTGCGATTCAGCTTGCCCAGCAGGCGGGAGTCCGCGGCGCACGTGTTTTTTATTTGAATCTGGAACAGTGGAATGCGACGTCGCTGTGGCTGGGAGATGACGGTCCGGAGGATTTCTCGCAAATGCTTTACACCCTGCAGGCCCAGCCGGAGCAATCGTCTCTTCGATTATCGGAGCTGCGCAAACGCCATCCTACGCTCCAGATGGATTATTTTGCACCGGGCGGAAACGCCGGGGAGCTCCTGTCGCTAAACGGGGATCAGACAAGGCTGTTAATCAATACAATCGCCGGTTCCTGGCAATACGATCTGGTCATCGTTGATTTGGACAGCAGATTGGAAGAGCTTCATCATGCGGTGCTTCAGACTGCAGATCATACCTTGTGGCTGGTAACCGGGGACGCGGGAGTGCTCCGCAAAACACAGCTTGCCCTGCGCTACGGCGAGCAGAAATGGAGAGATGAATTTTTGGCTTACAGGCGAAAGTTCAAATTTATTAACGCCCGTTTCTGGAATAATGATTCCGTCTGCGAGGAGGCATTGAAGCTCCGTCTGGAGGAGTCGCTGCCTTTTGTGACGGAATGGATGAACGAGCATAAGGGGGCGGATGGCAGCAGCTCTCCCCTGTACCGGGGCGCTGTGGAAGCGCTGCTGGTCCGACTGGCTATTTTGGAAAGGGGAGGGGAAGATGCAAGAGGAAATCGTACTGCAGCTAAAAGCTAAGATACGCGGCCAGCTTGACATGGATAATGCGATATCCGATGCGGATTTCATGGGAGTAATTGAACGGACAGTTTTTCAATGGTCCCGCGAGCATCCCTTGACTGCAAGCGAGAAGGTGCAGTTGGTCCGCCGTCTGTTCCACGCATTCCGGGGGCTTGATCTGCTTCAGCCGCTGATGGATGACCCGACGGTAACGGAGATTATGATCAACAGCCATGAGGAGATGTTCATAGAGCGTGCCGGCAAGCTGACGCGGCTTCCGCAGTCCTTCGAAAGCCGCGAGCGGCTGGAGGATCTGATTCAGGCGGTAGTGGCCGGAGTCAATCGTGTCGTTAATGAGTCTTCTCCCATTGTTGATGCCAGATTGAAGGATGGGTCGCGTGTCCACATTGTGCTTCCGCCTGTTGCCTTGAAGGGGCCGACGATGACGATCCGCAAATTCCCGGAGAAGCCGCTTCACATGAATGATTTGATTGCGCTCGGGGCGCTCACGGAAGAAGCTGCGGCTATGCTGCGCAAGCTCGTAGCCGCCAAATACAATATTTTTATCAGCGGGGGAACGGGATCGGGCAAAACCACCTTCCTTAACGCCTTGTCCCAGTTTATTCCATCAGATGAGCGAATCGTTACAATCGAGGATTCAGCAGAACTCCAAATTGCCTCGATACCCAATCTGGTCTCGCTGGAGACTCGCAATGCCAATACCGAGGGCAAAGGCGAGATCAGCATGCGTGAGCTGATCAAGGCATCGCTGAGGATGCGGCCCAACCGCATCATCATCGGCGAGGTCCGCGGCGGGGAATCCATCGATATGCTGCAGGCGATGAATACCGGTCATGATGGGAGCTTATCAACCGGGCACTCCAACAGCGCCCGCGACATGATGGCCAGACTGGAGACGATGGTGCTCAGTGGAGCCGATCTGCCTATTAAGGTTATCCGTCAGCAGATCGGCTCGGCCATCGACATTATTGTCCATTTGTCCCGACTGCGCGACCGTACGCGCCGCGTGACGGAGATCTGTGAAATTACCGGCGTTCAGGATGGGGAAGTATCGCTCCAGTCGCTTTACCGTTTCGAGAAGGAGGGGGAGACAGCCGGACGGGTAATCGGCGCCTTGAAGCCTACCGGCAATCGGCTGAAGCGAAGATGGAAGCTCCAGATGGCAGGTCTAGAGGATGCAATCAGGGAGGAGGTGGGATGAAGCGGAAAATCAGGAAGAACAATGAGGGCTGGTTGGAATGGTTTGGCTGGCCTCTGGATGCTGACTCGGCCCGTAAGGTTCTGAGCAATAACGGTTTGCCGGATTATTCGGTATACCATCTGAGCAGACGCCAGTTCATCCTCGCCGCGGCTGTCGGATGGGCATTAATGTTTGCCGCGGCCTATCTTTTCTACCGCTCTGCAATTGTCGCGCTTATTCTATCTTTGTCCGGCTTGATCGCTCCACGGATCAATCGCAAGAGCCTCCTGGTCAGGAGAAGGGTGAGATTAACTCTTCAGTTCAAAGAGGCGTTGTATTCCGTTACCTCCTCTCTTGCTGCAGGGCGCTCCGTGGAGAACGCATTTGTTACTGCTCTGGATGACCTGAAACTGCTCTACCCGGATCCCGATACCGAGGTGTTGGTCGAATTTGAAATTATCCGAACCCGCATGGTCTATGGGGAGCCTCTTGAGCATGCACTCGAAGATTTGAGTCAAAGGGCTGGAATCGATGATATCGCCCAGTTTGTTGATGTGTTCGCAACCTGCAAGCGTTCGGGCGGAGATTTGGTTGAAGTGATCCGCAGGACATCGCAAACCATTGGAGAGAAGCTGGATATTCAACAGGATATTACGGTTATGCTTGCACAGAAACGTTATGAATCCCGGATTATGATGGCTGTTCCATTCGTATTCCTGGCGTTCCTTGGATTCAGTGCTCCCGACTATATGCAACCTCTGTATGGAGGAATCGGCTATGTGCTGCTGACGGTTTCTCTTCTGTTATTGCTTCTGTGCTACTGGATTATGACTAAAATTATGGATATTCGGATGTAAGGAGAAAGGGGGGAAAACATGAGCCTGCTGCTTGGAGCGGCTTTGACCATCGTGTGGGCCTGGGCCTTCATTATGTCAGGGAAAAAAGACAAGCATTACGCGGCCTCATTGACCGGCAAATCGTCGCTGGATACACAGAATAATCGAAAAATAGTGATCAAGCCGTTTTATTTTCTGCTGGACAGGTCCGGCGTTTGGGATCGCATACAGACAATGCTGACAGGTTTGCATGGAAAACTGCTTATACTGGGCGGAACAAGCTGGACAATCGAGTCGACAAGGCTTTTTGTTGCTTTTTCGGCGGGCATCGGCTACCTGGCCCTTATCGCCGGCTGCTGGCTCAGCTTGCTCAGCGGGGAGAACACCCTGCTGCTTGTCGGGGGTTTGCTTGGCATCGGGATTCCGGTAGCCAGATGGAGGGACACGGGGAAGAAAGTTGAGCGGCGCAAGCAGGAGATCCTGCTGATGCTTCCTGAAGTGCTGAGCAAGCTCATGCTGCTGCTGGGAGCGGGAGAAACGGTTCAGCGGGCGCTTCTGCGGTGCACCCTGCGGAAGGATGGCAAGCAGTCAAGCGTGTTGCTCGAAGAGCTCCGCCGGGCCAATGAAGGCATCCGCAATGGCGAATCCTTCGCAGCAGCGATGGAAGCCTTCAGCAGACGCTGCGCGGTGCAGGAGGTATCGTTGTTCACCACAACGCTGCTGCTCAATTACCGCCGCGGTGGAGACAAGCTTTCTCTATCGCTCAAGGAGCTGTCATATACCTTATGGGACAAGCGCAAGGCCGTTGCCAGATCCATGGGCGAAGAGGCATCCTCGAAGCTGGTTTTTCCTCTTGTAGGAATATTCCTTGTTCTAATGGTGCTCGTTGCCTCTCCGGCTATTATGCTGATGGGCGGGTAGAGTCTGCCGATACGGCACTTGCGTTCAATGACTGGAAAACACATAAATTCATTATGAGCGGATATCCGCAGCGACAAAAAGGAGAGCTTGAATATGGAAAAACAAATGAACGGTCTTCGTAAATTTTGGAGTGACGATGACGGTATCGGCACACTGGAAATCGTGCTTATTATTGCTGTAATTATTATTCTGGCGCTTTTATTCAAGGATTGGATTATCGGCTTGCTGCAGAATCTCATGGGCGAAGCGGATAACAAAGCCAACGAAATTTTTAATGAATAGCCGGCTTCAGCGTTGGCTTAAAGGGGAGGAGGGGAGTTTCACTTTGGAGTCATCCATGGTGCTTCCGGCTATCTTTTTCGCTCTCCTCACTCTCATAATGCTGAGTATGTATATGTACCAGAAGGTCGTTCTTTATGATGCCGCCTCGGTCTCTGCGGAGCGGGCCGCATTCCGTTGGGATAACAGCTACCGTGACCCGCTGAGCGGCATGGGGCAGACAGGTCATTATGATGGTCTCTATTGGCGGATGTCCGATAATGGCGCTCTGCAATCGCTCTTCGGTTTTGGCGGGAGCAGCGGGAGCGGTGAATATGTTGTGGCTATAGGTGGCGACGTCGTCAGCGGTCAGGATGAAAGTATAGATGAGACTCCCTCCGCACTTCCGGCAGCTAAAATGGGCAAGATCGCACAGAGGATTCCGCAGCCCTTCGAGGGCGAAATGAGCTACTCCTACGGACTGCTCCAGAAACGAATCGGAGTCAAGCTGAGGCAGCCTTTGTCCATTGGGCCCCTGGAAACTATGCTGGGGCATTCCGAGCCCAGAGCCGTCAGCGAAGCTGCTGTTGTTGATCCTGTAGAGCTGATTCGGAACATCGATCTGGTGAGGTATTATACAGCAAAATTCGGAAATGCGCCTGACGCCGATTCCAAGCGAAAACAAGCCTCAAAGGTGCTTGAGAAACGTTCCCTGATGAAAAAGTAAAAGGGAGCCGATATGGAAAAAGGCTGAGAATGGGGGGGATGAACGTCAGAGGATATAAGCATGACGATCAGCAAGGCCAGCGCCGGAGAGGATTTATAAATAGCGAGGATGGTGCAGTTTCGATTTATCTTATCGTTGCCACTACAGGCATTCTGCTGCTGACATCACTGCTTATTGATTATGCGCGGATTGCCGCGTTTCAGAAGCAGCTGGAGGTTGCGGCACAATCCGGCGTCCGCTCTGCGCTGTCCGCATATGATGGCCCGTTGTATGAGAAGTATGGCTTGTTTGGCGCCGGCGGAACGGACAGGAATGAAATATTCCAGCATGTCACGCAGAACAACTGGACTAGTGATCATAATGCTTTTCAAATGCTGCGTATACAATCAGAGAACTCACATGTGAACAGCTATGAGGTTCTTGGTACGCATGAGGTTTTTAAGCGGCAGGTGCTGGAAGAGATGAAATATAAAGCGCCAATTGATTTTACACTTGAAGTGGTCTCCAAATTCGCTCCTTTGGCTGGGGCGATGAAGGAAGCTGCGGCTTCCGTTGAGGTGCTCGAAGAAGTCCGCAAGCTGTATGACGAGCGGGAAAAGCATCTGCGGGAAGCATTGGAGCTGCAGCGAAAATCGGCCCAATCTGCGGAAGAGGGGATCGCTGCTTTCTTTCCGGCGGGCGGTTCGGGCTCGTCAGGGGGAACGGCTGCAAATATTATATCCGGTTATAGCTCATATCTCGGCTGGATTACCCATGATTCTGCACTCCCTGAAGGGGAGAGACCCATGTATGCGATGGAAATAAGCTCTTATGCATATTCGGCGAGAACGGCCTCCAATGAATTAATAGAAGCAAGCCATAAGGCGTTGGCGCGGCATCGGGAGCTTGAGCTGAAAGCTTCGCAGGAATTGGAGGAAGCCCGGCGCTGCAATAATGAAATGAGGACGGTTATTCAACAGCTGCAGGAAAATCAGGACAGCAGCGGTTATGACCGGATAGACGGCGAGCAAACGGATGATCAGCCGGCGTCTGATGCTTCGGCGAATATTTCGCAGCTGCAGCAGGCTAGACAGAGTTCCGAGGATATGCTTCTCTCCGATGATTGGTTTACTGCCTACAAGGGGGAATTATCTGCACAGACGGCGGGTTTTGCTGCATTTGATGACGGGACAGCGGAATTTCAAAGCGCTGTATCGATGGCTCTCTCAAACCCGGGTTCAAGCTCATTAATGTCTGCCAGCGCGGGTGGACTGCAAAATGAATTCAATCATTATGCGGCCAACTATATTAGGCCGGCTGCAATTATCAGCGCCAGGGCCAATGAGATGAATGGGCGCCAGTCATCAGACGAACAGCGGAAGCAGAAGGAAGAACAGGCCAAATCCAAGTGGAGCGAGGTTCGCGGCTGGATGAGTGGGATGAGCGCTTCCGCAAATTCGGAAAATCAAAAAGCTTTCGATGAAGTCAAACAGCGTTTCGAAGCCAATCTTCACTTTAATGAGCTGGCTGGGGACAATGAGCTGCCTGAGGCTGAACAGCTTGATCCTTATGATGCTGCAGCATCCTCCATGGACGGCATGGGTTCGATATTCTCGGGGATGGCCGACATGCTGACAGGCATTCGCGATCCCTTGTATATGAACGAATATATCGTTCACCGCTTCCATGCTTATGATCCGAAGCATTTTGAGTCTATTATGACAAGCGGAGGCGGAAGCGAATTTGCAGATTCCCTGAGCCTGGACAATCAGGAGGTAGAATATATATTGTACGGGTTTCACGATCCTGCTGCCAATATTGCCGCTGCATACGGTGAAATATTTGCTTTTCGGCTTGCAATCCGGACCATGGAGGGCCTGGTCGAAAGCAGAGGTTTGGGGCATCCCCTCCTTGTGCTTGCCGGGGCTTTACTTTATGGCTTGGAGAAATCCATCGGGGATATGATGATGCTGGCCAAGGAAGGGAAGACCTCCTTGTCCAAATATGTTTCCACGGATTTAACCTATCCTGATTATTTGCGGGTATTTCTGCTGGTGCATGGGAGCAGTGACAAGCAGACAGCGCGGACGATCGCAGTTATCGAGCAGAATACAGGAATGACGCTGTCCGGAACCTCAACGGGTGTATCCGGTGAGCTGACTGCTTCGGTTAATCTGTGGTTTTTGCCGGGGCTGCTGAAAAGCTTTACGGCATCCGGTATTTTGAATGGAAAGGTGAAGGGCAGCCGCTATGAAGCGACAAAAACGATCGGCTGGTCGTACCAGTAGACGTCAGGGCGAATCGGGAAGCATTGCGCTTGAAGCAGCGCTTATCATGCCGATTGTGCTTATGGTCATTATTTTCTTCATTTGTCTGATCCGTTTATGTTCGGTGCAGATGGCTCTTCATGGTGCGGCATCGCAGACGGTCCGGCAGGCGGCTGCCAATATCCGTCCGGTTGAGCTTGCTTCCCATTATCTCTCGGAGCAACTGCCTTCATCCGAACCTTCTTCACCGTCTGCATTTCAGCCGCCTCTTCCTGATATACCCCTTGTTGCTGAAAAGCTGGAGGACTGGCTTCCTGCCCCTGCCGGTTTGTTGATGACGGCGATGTTGACGGGAGATTGGAAGCCTGTGCAGGATGTCGCAACGACCGAACTGGCACGTGCAGTAATAGAACCGATGCTGCGGCAAGAGGCGGATCAGTCGATTCTTGAGCCGGACCAGCTTAAGCTGAGCCTCCTTTCACTTCCGGATCTGGAGGATCGCGCCGAACCTTATCTTCGGATCGAAGCGGAATATACATTCAAGCTCGGTTTTCCATTCACCCAAAAAACGATTGTTCTTAAGGATCAGGCTGAGGAGCGTGTATGGGTCAGCGATGCTATTCAGGCTCCGCGTGGAGATGCAGAGGGTGGGGAGACAGCAGAGGCTCTAATCCAGATTGTGTCCATTGAACCTGATCCTCTCAGACCAGGGCGTCAGGCGAGCCTGGTCGTTCAGACAGATCCCGGTCGGACGCTTGATCTGGTTATCGATTATAAGAGCGGGCGGAGCCAGGCGAAGCATTTGGGGGCAGCCACGGCAGATGGTGAAGGTAAAGTGCTCTGGCAGTGGCTGGTTTCGGGCAATACAACGCCTGGCGTATGGGAGCTGACGGTTACGGCTGATGACGGTACGAAGGTTACCAGACATTTTGTGGTACAGAAGAGAACGGGGTAACCATTCCCCTACAGAGGGGGGATTGCCGTTATGGAATCATGGATTTCCGGCGCTGCCGCTGCGCTGCTGCTGTTAGCAGCCTTCATTAGCGACATCAGGGCAATGCGAATTCCGAATGTGCTTACGGCATCTTTTTTTGTCGCTGGCTGCTGCTATCATCTGTTCGCCGGCGGCATCAATGGCGGTTACCATTCGTTACTGGGTGCTTTGGCGGGTTTCCTGCCGCTGCTCGCAATATATGCGCTCAAGGGAATTGGAGCTGGAGATGTAAAGCTGTTCGGGGCGCTTGGCGCATGGATTGGCGCTGCGGCGGTTGTTCAGGTCATGATGTACGCCATCTTATATGCTGGTGCAGCTGGTGCTGTGTTATTGTTCTTTCACAGCAAACTCGGAAGACGCATGAAAGCATGGCTGTATTCTCTGCTTGTTCCGAACGTATGGAGTAAGCGGGAGTCGTTCAAGGAATTGGCTGCGGAGGGTTTGCGTTTTCCATTTATGCTGGCGGTTGCTCCCGGGGCTTTGACCTTCTGGTTAATCATTGGTTTGTAGAGGAAGGAGGAATGCAGGATGGGATTAGAAGCTTTTCGCATCGATTTTTCGATGAATCGCGGCCACGAGATGATCGTTGACCGGGAATCGGGCATAACCCGCGAGATGTTGGATGAGATTGAAATTCATATGCTGCAGGCGCAAAAAATCCCTAAGCTGCTTGATGTGGATTGGATTGATATCGACGGGAGAGTCAGCTTTCGCTATCCGTTGAACGGAAAACGAATGCTCATGCATAAGCTGCAATCGCATTCGCTAACGATGGGGGATTTCTACTTGCTGCTGCTGGCGATCGTGGAGGCCATCGATGATTGCCAGCATTATATGCTCAGGCCTGCCGGATTTATGCTGCATGAGCAGTATCTCTTTGTGGGTGAGCGCTGGCAGGATATCGGCCTCGCCTATATTCCGCTGATCGGGGAAGGGGTTCATCCCTCAGCGGGTGAAGCTATGCTTGCGATGGCTGTGCGCTGGATCGCGCATATTGATCAACCAGATGGCATCGGGCTGCAGCGGGTTTTCCAGCATTTGAAGGGTGAGTATATTTCCTGGGGAGCATTAAGACAAACCTTGCTGACCTTGGTTCAGGATCATCACCTTGGTGTCCGGGACAAAGTACCTGTACCTCCTCCTGCCGAACCGATTCAATATAATAAGGGCAGGGTTATTCCCGGACAGCCGAACAGTCTGCTGCAGCCTGTTCTCAGTGATCCTGGCATAACGGTGCAGGAAGAGACGACATCGCGAAGCAGAGCTGAACCTCTGGCACCGAAGGTTGAAGCAGCTGCAGGAAAGAGAGCCGGAGACGGGAGATTTACAGCAATTCCAGAGGGAGGAGAGCTGCCATTCTTGCAGCTTGACGATGAGGAGGCGAGGGATGAAGCGGAAGCCGGCTCTTCGAGACAGAAATGGATCCTGGGCTGCCTGTTTATTCTGGCTGTCGCCTTGATATGGCGATATCTGTATATGGCTTCGCCGACACGAACCAGTCTGTTGATCAGTTTGGGACTCACTTTAATGGTGGGAGCTGGGATGCTGTTCTATAAACGGAAAGTCGGCGGTAGTGAGGATTCTGATTTTGAGGGGGAGAGCGTGGGCAAATGGTCCGACGATGAAGAGGGGTTTGTACCGGATTCATCCTTATTAAATCGGGGCAGCGTTACGATGAATCGTGAGCTTCCGGCGGTGATGAGCTCCTGGTCAACCCGTCTGTCAGGTCTCAAAGCGCAGGCATTCGCACAGGGTCCCCCCCCTGTTCCTTCCGGACCATCCATGGCAGTCCCGGATGGCTATGCAGATGCACCCGCAATGAATCATTCACCACAAGGATTTGATTATCATCACTCAAACCAACAATCTATTAACGAGTCGGATGCAGGACGGGGAAAGGCAGCCCCATCGCCTTCGTTTACTATTCCCTCCCAGGAAGGGTCCGTGCCCACACAAAACATGGAGGTTCAACAGGATATAACCGTGCTGCTAGGGGGTGACGCTCCCGCAGCTCAGGAGCGACAGCTGATTGTTCCATGGCTGGAAAGAGACGCGGAGGGCAAGATGGACAAGGTGTCCATGGTGTTCGAGCGTTTTGTCATTGGTCGATCAGCCGAAGCGGCGCATTATGTGGATGCCTCATCAGGAATTTCCCGCTCGCATGTGGAACTGATGGCAGCAGGTGAAGCATGGACAGTCCAGGACGTCGGATCGAGGAATGGAAGCACGCTGAACGGAGACAGCATGATTCCATATAAAATTTACCAGCTCCAACATGGCGACATTTTACAGCTTGCAGGCGACAAAGGCCCGAAATATAAATTTCGGGCCGAATAATCCGTTATGCTGTTCTATAACAAGGTTTCTACGTTAAGCTACTTATCCATTATGCACAGCGATATTCTCCATTGCGCTTTTTATGGTGGGATAATAAAATTCAAAACCATTATTCAACGCTTTGCCCGGGACAGCCCGCTGCCCCTCCAGAAGCAGCGTCGACAGCTCGCCGAACATTAATTTCATCATGAAGCCGGGGACCGGGAACCAATGCGGTTTGTGGAAAGCAGCCCCCAATGCACGGCCGAACCGGTCATTGGTTACAGGCTCGGGAGCGCTCGCGTTAATGGGACCTTTGATTTGGCTGTTATCGATGCAGAATAGAAGGAGTCGAACCATATCCTCAATATGTATCCAGGACAGCCACTGCTTTCCGCTGCCGATTTTACCTCCGGCAAACAGGCGGTAAGGCATCAGCATTTTAGGGAAAGCACCATCGTCGCTGGCGAGCACTACACCTACTCTTACCTTGACCAGACGGGAGACATGGATGCGGTCTGCTGCGGCTTCCCACTTCTGCGAAACGGCCGAGAGAAAGTCGTTTACGCTGATTGGGCTCTCTTCATCGAATATTTTATCTGTTGAAGTGCCATATATCGATATACCGGATGCATTGACGACAACATCGGGCTTTTGCTGCAGAGAAGCAACCAGCTTCTCGATTTGCTCAGCAGCATCGAGACGGGATTGAAGAATTCGGACCTTGGCTGATTCGGTCCATTTCTGATTTATGGATTCGCCTGCCAAATTCACAATCGCGTCAATACCCTCAAGAATCTCTGGAGATTTAACGAGATCCTCCCAGGTTATCTGCTTCAATCCCGTTCGTTCATGCCGTAAGGAGCTTGTTCGGGAGATGATGGTTACTTCATTCCCGCGGTTAAGCAATGCATCAACAAGCCTGCCTCCAACAAAACCGGTCCCGCCGGTCACCGCAACCTTCATCCCATGCGCCCCCATTTTCATATGCACAATTTATGATGAGTATGGTTTGATTTATCGTCCTGTTCTGTTATCCCCTGAAGGGTGCAGTTATTTTTGCTTGATGCTTTTCAGCCAATATTGCTTGACCTTTTCACCATCCACATCTGTATCCTTCTCGATGTATTCATAAGTAACGTTGGAATTATCGCTTAGGCTGGTGAGCTGCTTGGACACCTCATCATCCACTTGAAAGACAGTCGCCGTATCATTCATCTTGATTTCCACGGAATGGGTGTCCACTTCACCGACGTACTCTCCCTCCCCCTTCAACACGGTATCCTGGGCAGGGTCTGTATTTGCGCTCCCTTCCGTTCCGTTATCAGGGGATTCGGATGAACCGGAATTCGCATTGTCCGGTGCCGAGTTATTTGAACCTGAATCAGGTACAGCCGTACCGGGATCTGTCACGCTTCCATTATTATTCGTGCTTCCACTGTTGTCCGTGCCGCTATTGCTGTTTGTACTTCCATTGTTGTTCACATCTGTATTGGCCGGCAGTGAAGTGTTGCCATTGTCCTGCGTATTATTGTTTCCCCCGCTGTTGCAGCCAGCCATAACGGCAAGAGCGATTGCACAACCGATCAGCCAAAGCGTTCTCTTGTTTTTGCTTCGTTTTATTTGTGTATGGTTCATTGAAGAACACCTCCTGCTATCTTTAACGTATGTATACCCGATTAGGTTTCCTTTCAATCTGACATAAGCCATGCTGCGGATACAGGTAAAGCCACCTGCGGGGTGGCTTTAAGCTGCGGTTTTACTGGCTTATAGGCAGGAAGCGAGGGGCTCCTGTTTATTTGTTTAGCAAGTGCTTGTAAGGAGTATAATCGATCCCCTGTTTCTCCAAAAAGCTGACAAGGCTGCGGTAATCACGTTTGGGCGTGGCGCGAATATAGCCTTCGATGCAATGGCCCTGTGTGACCTCAGACGCTCCGCTTTCTACGGCAACCTGAGCGATTTTTGCGGCAATGGAATGTTTGGCGATATCGCGGAAGGCTTTGGGGACAGGCGAAACCAGCCGCTCAAGAAAGGTCTTTGAATCTTCCGGCCACATTTCCCTGCTGCGGTCGACCCAATAGTTCTGCCAATCAAGCTTGGATTTGCCGTCACGCTTGGGCAGAACCTTCAAAAATTTACGGAACATAAAGTAACCGCCTATTGACATAAATCCGAGCATGACAAACGCCCAGAAAACGATAAAATACATAAACCAATTCGGCGTGTTGCCCATATCCGATCACCTCTTCATGCTATTATACCCGATGCGCAGCTGCCATTGTAAGCAGAAGGCCCCATTGTTCCTTGGCTGCAGTTGAATTTATTATAATCCACGTCGCGCCCAGGCTGCAACAACAGGATAGGAAGGAATGATCTGCACGAAATAATCTGCTTATATGCAAAATAAGGCTGAGCGGACAGACTCCTAGATTTATTTTTCTATTCCCTGTAAAATGAGAGGGACAAACATAGTTGATAGACGGGCTGCTAGTAATAGAGGCTGTTATAGATGAAGGGAGCGAGTGAATAAATTATGTTGAAAATCGGGTCCCATGTTTCGTTTTCTGACAAAGGGCTGCTGACCGCAGCGCGAGAGGCAATCTCATACGGTTCGAGCTCCTTCATGATCTATACCGGAGCACCGCAGAACACCAGACGCAAGCCAATAGAAGATCTATACATTGAAGAAGGCAGGGCTTTGATGAACGAAGCCGGCATTAACGAGATTGTCGTTCATGCCCCTTATATTATTAACCTGGGTTCTTATAAAGAAGATACGTTCGAGCTGGCTATCCGTTTTCTGCAGGAGGAGATCCGCCGCACCGACAAGATTGGCGTCCGCAACATCGTGCTGCATCCCGGCGCATACACCGATAAGGATGCGGATTACGGCATTGCCCGAATAGCCGAAGGACTTAATGAGGTGCTTGACGGCACCAAGGAAACGAACGTCAATATCGCTCTTGAGACTATGGCCGGCAAAGGAACGGAAATCGGCCGCAGCTTTGAAGAGCTCGCACGCATCATAGAAAAAGTACATGAGAATGATCGGCTGACAGTCTGCATGGATACTTGTCATATGCATGATGCCGGATATGATCTCATTGGCGATCCGGACGCGGTATTTTCCGAATTTGACCGGATCGTTGGGCTGGACCGGGTTGCCGTTGTTCATGTCAATGACAGCAAAAACGGGCGCGGGGCGGGCAAGGACCGTCATGCTCCTGTCGGTGCGGGCTTCCTCGGCTATGAAGCGATCAACAGAATCGTGCATCATTCGGAGCTGCAAGGTCGGCCTTTCATTCTGGAGACGCCGTGGATCGGCCAGGAAGACAAGAAGCAGCGCCCTATGTATGAAGCGGAAATCGCTTTGCTGCGGGGAGACACCAAGGAACGTTTCGGGGAAGAGTTTCTCGGCGACGTTGAGCGTCTGCACCACTTCTTCGGCAAGCAGGAAATCGATCACCGGGATTTTGTGCTCCAAACCTGGGATGTGCTGAAAAATGATGCGAAAGCGAAGAAGGCTGATCCGCGGGAGCCGATGGACCGGTTATATCAGCTTGTAGCAGAGAACCGTATTCTTCCCGAGCTGTCGGAGGAAGCGATCAACCAGCGCATTACGGGATGGTTTGCAGGCAAAGAGCTGCTTGTGAACGCATAGGGCTGCTTGTGAACGCATAGGGCATAGGCAGTAGATCTTGCGGCATTAAATATCAAAGGCGATGGAAGGAAGTCTGCAACTTTATGGCAAACACGTATCAACCCCAGCAGTTCTCGGACCGTCCCGACAAACGGAACCGGGCAAGAATGCTGATTTCATGTCCGGACCGGTCGGGGATTGTCGCTGCTGTCTCCCAGTTTTTGTACGAGCACGGAGCAAATATCGTTCAATCGGATCAATATTCCATGGATCCGGGCGGCGGAATGTTTTTTATCCGTTTTGAGTTTGACCTTAATGACCTGGAGCGTGAGCTTCCTGTCCTGCAGGAGGATTTTACCCGGGTATCCGATCGCTTCGATATGAAATGGTCGATTTTTCGCGCCAGCCGCAAGAAACGTCTTGCCGTATTTGTATCCAAGGAAGACCATTGTCTGCTGGAGCTGCTCTGGCAGTGGCAGGCGGGCGATTTGGAAGCCGATATCGCGATGGTTATCAGCAATCACCCCGACATGGGAGAGTTGGTTAAGTCCTTCGGTATTCCCTATCATTACATTCCTGTAAAAGCAGACACGAAGGCGGAAGCTGAGAAACAGCAGCTTGAAGCGGTCGTCGGCAAAGCCGATCTGATCGTATTGGCACGCTATATGCAAATTATTACTCCGAAGTTTATCGAGCAGTTCCCGAACCGGATTATTAACATTCATCATTCCTTCCTGCCGGCGTTTGTCGGAGGGAAGCCTTATGCTCAAGCATATCAGCGCGGAGTGAAAATTATCGGGGCTACGGCGCATTATGTGACAGAGGAGCTTGATGGCGGACCGATTATCGAGCAGGACGTGCAGCGAGTCAGCCACCGCGATGATGTCGACAATCTGAAGCGGATCGGCAGGACGATTGAGCGTGTTGTGCTCGCCCGTGCCGTGAAGTGGCATATCGAAGACCGCCTCCTGGTGCATCAGAACAAAACGGTTGTTTTTAATTAACATAAACTTCATGAACATGAAGAGCATGACCTGGCATGTGAAACGTATCTGATCCGCAGCGGCGGATGGGATACGTTTTTTTTATTGTCCACAGGAAGCATAATTCAGCAAACTGGAGGATTTGCATGACAAAGCATAATTACGAAAAATAATGCAGTACAGCCTCGCCCGGTTCGGCTTATTCGGTCAGCAGTCTTGGAAGATTCGACTGAATGTTTGCCCTGCGGTTTGATAAAGGATGGAAATGGGGAAAAGGTAATGGTACAATATTTCAAAGCCAGTGCGCGCAAAAATAGACAGCGCAACACCAGAAAAAACAAGGGTCATCTTGCGTTTATAAGTAAAGTTTTGAAGGTTTATTTATACTTTCTTATAAATGAAGAGAGACTAGGAATGGACATGAGAACAGGAGGAGTTAAAAGTTATGACAGTCACACAGAAATCCATCGACCAGCTTTCTGTCGATACGATCCGCACCCTTTCCATCGATGCGGTTGAGAAAGCTAATTCCGGCCACCCGGGTATGCCTATGGGTGCTGCACCGATGGGATACCAGCTCTTCGCCAAAAGCATGCATCACAACCCTTCCAATCCGACATGGATTAACCGCGACCGTTTCGTATTATCGGCAGGTCACGGCTCCATGCTTCTTTACAGCCTGCTGCATTTATCCGGTTACGACCTTCCTCTGGAGGAGTTGAAAAACTTCCGTCAATGGGGTTCCAAAACGCCGGGTCATCCGGAGTTCGGCCATACGGCCGGTGTTGACGCAACAACCGGGCCGCTGGGGCAGGGGGTAGCCATGGCAGTAGGTATGGCAATCGCCGAGGCACAGCTGGGCGCCACTTACAACAAGGAAGGCTTTAAAGTAGTTGATCATTTCACATATGCGATCTGTGGCGACGGAGATTTAATGGAGGGTGTTTCGAGCGAAGCGGCTTCCCTTGCAGCCCATCTGAAGCTCGGCAAACTCGTTATGCTTTACGACTCTAATGATATCTCACTTGACGGCGAACTGAACATGTCCTTCTCGGAAAATGTTCATGGACGCTTCGAAGCTTATGGCTGGCAGGTGCTGCGCGTTGAAGACGGCAATGATCTGGATGCTCTTGCCAAAGCTGTTGCGGCAGCGCAAGCGGAGAGCGGCAAGCCGACTCTGATCGAAGTGAAAACTGTAATCGGCTACGGCAGTCCGAACAAAGGCGGCAAGGGCGGACATGCCGGACCGCATGGTTCACCTCTCGGCGCCGACGAGACCAAGCTGACGAAGGAGTTTTACGGCTGGAACAATGAGCCGTTCTTCGTGCCTGATGAAGTTCGCGCTCACTTTGCCGAGGTGAAGGCAAACGGCGAGAAAGCCAATGCGGAATGGGACAAGCTGTTCGCTGACTATAAAGCCGCACATGCCGATCTGGCCAAGCAATTTGAAATTGCGATCAGCGGCAAGCTTCCTGCGGGCTGGGACAAGGAGCTTCCTGTCTATACGACAGAGGACAAAGCGATATCCACGCGAGTTGCTTCAGGCAATGCGCTCAATGGATTGGCCAAAGGCGTGCCGAATCTTGTCGGCGGGTCGGCAGATCTGGAGAGCTCGACCATGACGCATCTCAAAGGCTTGCCGGTTTTCAAGGCGGGTGCATACGATGGCCGGAATATTTACTTCGGTGTTCGTGAGTTTGCGATGGCTGCAGCCATGAACGGGATCAGCCTTCACGGTGGATTGAAAATTTACGGAGGCACATTCTTCGTCTTTACCGATTACCTGCGTCCGGCAATTCGTCTGGCATCCATAATGAAGCAGCCGGTAGTGTATGTTTTGACGCATGACAGTATCGCTGTCGGCGAAGACGGACCCACTCACGAGCCGATCGAGCAGCTTGCATCGATCCGTATTATTCCGGGTCTGACGGTGATCCGCCCTGCCGATGCCAATGAAACCTCCGCAGCCTGGGCTTATGCGCTTGAGAACGGCAGCAAGCCGGTTGCGCTGGTATTGACTCGCCAGAATCTGCCGATCCTTGAGGGTACAATCGCAAATGCCCGCGAAGGAATCGCCAAAGGCGCTTATATCGTATCCGATGCTGCCGGAGGTAAGCCGCAAGCGCAAATTATTGCGACCGGTTCGGAAGTGCAGCTAGCTGTCGCTTCCCAGAAAGCTCTGGCAGAAGAAGGCATCCAGGTTCGTGTTATCAGCATGCCGAGCTGGGATCTGTTCGAACAGCAGCCGCAGGCTTACAAGGATTCCGTATTGCTCCCGGATGTTAAAGCGCGTCTGGCTGTTGAAATGGCTTCCCCGTTCGGTTGGGAGCGTTATGTAGGCGACAAGGGCGCCATTCTCGGAATTGATACATTCGGCGCATCCGCCAAGGGCGACCGTGTCATTGCAGAATATGGCTTCACTGTTGCGAACGTAGTCAGCAAAGTGAAAGAATTGCTGTAGGCTAAAAGCGCCGGCAGCAGCTTGAATGAGGCGGGGGCGGTCACAATGCGGCCTTCAGTCCCCGCCTTCTTTCTAAAGAAATGACATTATTCGTTTCTACCGAAGTTCGTTCTAAAACATCCCACCTATAATAAAAGGAGTTTATACCCACATGTCCCAGTTCGAAAATGTAACCATTGTCAAGAAAGCCAATACCTATTTTGACGGCAAAGTGACCAGCCGTACCGTGCTGTTTGCCGATGGCACAAAAAAAACGCTTGGCATCATGCTGCCGGGGGAATATGAGTTTGGCACAGATGACAAGGAAATTATGGAAATCCTCGCCGGTGAACTGCAAATCCTTCTGCCCGGAGACGAGCAGTGGATTACGATCTCCGGAGAAGGCGAGTTCACGGTTCCTGCGCATTCCAAATTCAAGCTTAAGGTGACAGGCGTTACCGACTACTGCTGCTCTTATATTCAAGAATAACCGTGAAAAAAAGCTGCTCGATGCTCATCCATACGGATAAGCAGAGCAGCCTTTTTTGTAAACGTATGAAAGTATAAAACTCCATCATACATCGCTTATATTTCCGAAGGAAAAAACTTGGCTTTAATCGCCAAAGGACGGCGGGCAGCTGTATCTTCTTGAAATGTCAGAGAAAAACGGGCCAAAACGGGCCGCAGGCTCAGTCGGCAATGATGACCTGCTTGCCTATGTAAGCTTCCAGCTGCAGCCGCTGATAGGGCGCAAGGCCTGCCAGCATGCAGCCGTAACGGAACTGGCTGCCGCTCGTTTCGATCCGGATGATGCGTCCGGTAACCGGAGGAAGCTCCGAATCCTTGGGGAAATGGATAACAATAAACATATCCAGCTCAAGCGGGGAAGAAGATGATATTTGAATGCCGCTGTCGGAGAGATCCCATAGCATGCCTTCAATCAGCTGGCCGGAGAAGGCGCCTTCCTGCTCCCATTGATAGACAGACAGCTTCAATGGAATCTGCAGCTCCACCCGCTCGCTTTTTCGTCTGTCACCAGTATCCGATCCGCTCCTGCCTGCAGCTTCTGAGGTGGCTGCAAGCTCGTTCCGCAGTTGCTGTGTACCGCCGTGGTTGGTAAGGCGCTTGTCAATCCACTGCTCATAACAGTTGGCCAGGGCCGACAGATCGAGATCGCCAAGCCCCATGGACTCGCCCATCTGGAAGAGGCTCTTGACCGTCTCCAGAACGGGGGTTGGCGTCTTCAAGCCATCAGAGAGAGCAGAAGAAAGACGAAGATCCTTCAGCATCAGGGAAAGGGAGAATTGAACGCTGAAGTCGCGGTCAAGCAGCCGTGGCCCTTTCATCTCGGCCATCCGGCTAGCCGCGCCGCCGGACTGCACGAGTTCAATGAAGGAGGCAGCATCAATGCCGCCGCTTGCCGCAATGGCCATGCCTTCGACCAGTCCGGCAATATTAATGCCGACTACCGTATTATGGGCAAGCTTGGCAGTTGCTCCGCTGCCGCTTGGTCCCATGGGAATGACTTTACGTCCCATGGCCAGCAGCACGTCGCTGATGCGGTGAGTCACTTCGATGTCGCCGCCGACCATAAATACAAGCGAGCCGTCCTCGGCGGACGGTTTGCTCCCTGTGACGGGCGCATCCAGGAAGTCGGCGTACCGCTGCGCGGAATCGGCAGCCAGCTGCCTTGCCAATGCAGGCGAAATCGTGCTGCTGTCGACAATAATCGTGCCGGGCATAACGCTGCTGAGCAGGCCGTTCTCACCATAGTAGGTTTCACGAATGGCATCGTCGTTGCTGATCATCGTAATGATCAGCTCTGAGCTGCGGGCGAGGGCAGCCGGTGAAGCGGCTTCTTCGCCGCCAAGCTCGAGGAGCTTGTCCACTTTGCCCGGCGTACGGTTGTAAAGTGTAACGTGATAACCTTTGCGAAGCAAGTTTGCCGCCATCGGTGCACCCATGACACCAAGGCCAACAAAACCGATTTTATTCATCCACTTTCATCTCCTTGTCAGGTGAATCATGATCTTCTCATTTTATCATAAACAGGCCTGGAGAAGAATTGGACAACCTTCGGGAACAACTGCCGTATATGTGGTTTTCGCGTTCAATTGCCGCCTGTGTCCTGCCTGCCCGGAACACCGGGAGCTGCTGGAGGACGGCCGGAGCTGTCTCCGCTAGCCTTGTTTTTGCCTGGGAAATCCATTATTCTAATGCTATCGTAGGACATGCTTACGAGGTGCTTTTTCTCCCTGACAGGCAGGAAGATATCCATGAACGTATCGCCAAAAACTTAGGAGGTTTCACCCATGAGTAAAGCAGTGAAATTTGATTACAGCAAGGCGCTTGCTTTTATTGGTCAGCACGAGATCGACAATTTAACCCAACAGGTACGGGCGGCGCATGACCAGCTGCATAACGGAACGGGCGCGGGCTCCGATTACCTGGGATGGATTGATCTTCCGAACAATTATGATAAAGAAGAGTTTGCACGCATTCAGAAGGCGGCAGCGAAAATCCAGTCCGATTCCGAAGTGCTGATTGTCATCGGCATAGGCGGATCATACCTGGGCGCTCGCGCGGCTATCGAGATGCTGTCGCATTCCTTTTATAATTTACTGCCGCAAGGACAGCGCAAAACGCCGCAAATCCTGTTCGCCGGCAACAATATCAGCTCTACATATCTGACCCATCTGCAGCAGCTGCTCGAAGGCCGCGACTGGTCGGTCAACGTGATCTCCAAATCCGGCACAACGACAGAACCGGCCATTGCCTTCCGGATTTTCCGCGAAGCGCTGGAGAACAAATACGGCAAGGAAGAAGCGCGCAAACGGATCTACGCCACAACCGACCGTGCTCAGGGCGCACTGAAGAAGCTGGCTAATGAAGAGGGCTACGAGTCATTCATTATCCCGGATGATGTTGGCGGACGTTATTCTGTATTGACCGCTGTCGGGCTTCTGCCAATCGCTGCTGCCGGCATTGACATTGATGCCATGATGAAAGGCGCGTCGGACGCCTCGATGGCTTATGCCAGCCCGGATCTTGCCGAGAATGAGGCCTATCAATACGCCGCAGCCCGCAATGCCTTGTACCGCAAAGGAAAAGCGACTGAAATCCTCGTCAATTACGAGCCATCGCTTCATTTCGTCTCAGAGTGGTGGAAGCAGCTTTTCGGAGAAAGCGAAGGCAAAGACTACAAGGGGATTTTCCCGGCGGCAGTCGATTTCTCGACGGATCTGCATTCCATGGGGCAGTTTATCCAGGAGGGCAACCGGAATATTTTTGAAACGGTGATCCAGGTGGAGAATGTCCAGGAGCAGATCACGATCGGTCATGACGAGAACAATCTGGACGGGCTTAACTTCCTGACTGGAAAAACGATGGATTTTGTCAATAAGAAAGCATTCCAGGGCACGCTGCTTGCGCATACGGACGGTCAGGTACCGAACTTTATCGTCAATATTGCCGATCTTACGCCTTACACTTTCGGCTATCTCGTTTACTTCTTCGAGAAAGCATGCGGGATCAGCGGATATCTGCTTGGCGTGAATCCTTTTGATCAGCCGGGCGTTGAAGCTTACAAGAAGAATATGTTCGCCCTGCTTGGCAAGCCTGGTTTCGAGAAAGAAAAAGCCGAGCTGGAAGCACGCCTATAATCCTCTGCCGGCAAGGAGTTTGCAACTGATATGCTGAACCGATACAAGACGCTCCGTCAGCAGGCAAGCGGCGAGATCGTCATCAGAAAGTCGCGTTTCATCGGGCATGGCAAGCCGGTAGAATCGGAAGCCGAAGCTGCCGCCTTCATCGATGAAATCAAGAGGCAGCATCGAGATGCGTCGCATAATTGTTCGGCGTATCTGATCGGTGAGCGTGACGAATGCCAGAAGCAGTCGGATGACGGTGAACCAAGCGGCACAGCCGGCAAACCGATTCTGGAAGTGATGAAGCACCAGGAGCTCAAAAACTCCGTTATCGTGGTCACCCGGTACTTCGGCGGCATTATGCTCGGCGCAGGCGGGTTGATTCGCGCCTATGCCGATGGCGCTGTCGCGGCAATTGATGCGGCTCAGCCGATTGTGAAGATCCTCCGCCGCGAGGTGATCGTGGATGTGGATTACACTTGGTACGGCAAGCTGGAGAATGAGCTGCATGCCAAAGGCTGGAGGGTCGGCGACACCGCGTTTACCGACCGTGTGGTAATGACCTGCCTGCCGGAGGAACCGGAGGCCGAGCGTTTTACAGCCTGGATGACGGATGTGACCCAGGGGCGGGCGATCATTACGAACGGCAATACCAAATATGATATCGAAGGGGAATAGCCCTTCATTTGAACTCCCCGGAGATGTGGCCGGGGAGTTTATTTTTTCTCATAAATACGATCATTATTTCTTATATAAGCATTGACTGGACAGGCAGCTATCTGCTACATTATCAATACCGAGTAATTTAATGGGAATTAGCGCGATTCCACAAGGAAAGCGCCGGGAGGTAAGTCAGCTTGAATTTTATGATGCGCAGCCGCTGGTGGAGTTTCGGTTTTCGCAGCACCATTATGCTTTATTTTATTGTTTTAATCATTTTGCCGATTATCGGAATTTACACGCAAGCGTTTACTCTGGGCTGGGGGCCATTCTGGGAAAGCATCACCGATCCACTTGCGTGGAAGGCGGTTCTGCTCACAATCAAGCTTTCGGTTATTGCGACTGTTATTAATATGCTGCTGGGCACCATGATCGGATGGGTATTGATCCGTTACCGGTTTCCGGGCCGGCGGCTGCTGAACAGTCTGGTTGATTTGCCATTTGCGCTGCCGACGGCTGTCGGCGGATTAATGATATTGCTATTGCTGGGACCTAACAGCTTTGTTGGGGGATTGGCCGATAATCTCGGTTTTCAGATTGTTTTTCACGAACCCGCTATAATTGTGGCGATGGTATTCGTCACCTTCCCGTTTGTCATCCGGGCGATTCAGCCGCTGCTGGAAGAGATGGACAAATCGGAGGAGGAGGCATCTTACACGCTAGGCGCTTCCAAGGCCCGAACCTTCTTTCAGGTGATATTTCCGTCGATGCTGCCAGGCATTCTGAGCGGTTCGATGCTGGCCTTCTCCAGGGCGCTCGCCGAATTCGGGGCGGTTGTGCTTGTGGCGGGCAATATTCCGGGCAAGACCTTGATTGCAGCGGTTTATATTTTTGGTGAGATTGAAAGCGACAATACGCAGGGTGCAGCCGCCACCTCGGTGCTGCTGCTCACGCTATCCTTTCTTATTCTATGGGCCGTCAACCTCGTTCAGACGAGGAGGGCGGACAAATGAAGAGGCTGTGGATTCCGCTTACGTATCTCGTATTTCTTATACTGCTGATTGCGCCGATCGTGAAGATATTCACCGGTGCCTGGGCGGATGGCTGGAGCGGCTTTGCTGAAGCGCTGACCCGCAGGGAGGCGCTGAACGCGCTGATGATGACAGGCATTATTGTCCTTGTCGTTACGGCCATCAATACCTTGTTTGGTGTGATGCTGGCCCTTTATCTGGTCCGGGCGACCTGGCTGGGACGAAGGATCAAGCAGTTGCTCAACAGCATCGTCGATCTGCCGTTCGCGGTTTCGCCGGTCATTGGCGGCCTGATGATTGTGCTGCTGCTGGGACCAAGCTCCATCATCGGTACGTTCTTCGAGGATATCGGCTTTAAAGTGGTGTATGCGCTGCCGGGGATGATTCTGGCGACCCTGTTCGTTACATTCCCGCTCATGGTCCGGGAGGTAATGCCGGTGCTGCAGGAAATTGGAGCCCAGCAGGAAGAAGCCGCATCGACGCTTGGCGCCTATTCCTGGTATACCTTCTGGCATGTGACCTGGCCATCAATCCGATGGGGTGTAATCTATGGCGTCGTTCTGACCGTCGCCCGGTCATTGGGGGAATTTGGCGCCGTGCTGGTCGTCTCGGGCAATATAATGAACAAGACACAGACAGCGACAACGCTCGTCTATCAGGATGTTGAGAATTTCAATGTGACGGCTGCAAACGGTGTGGCGCTTGTGCTGGCGGCTTTCTCTGTCGGACTTCTGCTGCTCATGGAATGGGCCAAAAAGCGAAAGGAAGTGCATTAGACGATGCATATCGAGGTGCGCGGATTAAACAAGCAATTCGGTGATTTTCATGCGGTGCGCGATGTCAGCTTTGACATAGAGAAGGGAAGGATGATTGGCCTCCTGGGACCGAGCGGCGGGGGGAAAACCTCTATTCTCCGCATGCTGGCCGGACTGGAACAGCCATCTTCCGGGGATATCGTATTTCACGGCAAACGGGTCAATGATCTGCCGCCGCAGGAGCGCGGGATCGGGTTTGTGTTCCAGAACTACGCCTTGTTCAAACACATGACCGTTTACGACAATATAGCTTTCGGCCTCAAGGTGAAGAAGCAGTCCAAGGGAGCCATTCGCGACCGCGTTATGACCCTGGTTGAGCTGACGGGGCTCAAGGGTTTCGAGCATCGTCTGCCGCATCAATTGTCCGGCGGCCAGCGCCAGCGCGTCGCGTTTGCCAGAGCCTTGGCGCCTGAGCCTCAATTGCTGCTGCTGGATGAGCCGTTCGCAGCGATCGACGCCAAGATCCGCTCCGAGCTTCGCACATGGCTGAAGGAAATGATTGAACGTGTGGGCATTACCTCCATATTCGTCACGCATGACCAGGATGAGGCCATCGAGGTAGCAGACGAGATTATGATTATCAATAAAGGGCGGCTGGAGCAAAAAGGGTCGCCATGGGATATATACAAAAATCCGCAAACCCAGTTTGTGGCGAGCTTCATCGGAGAGTCCACGATCGTATCGCAGGTGGAGAATCTCAAGGGCTTCGAGGATGCATCCAAGTGGCCGGGAACCCAGGCGCTTATCCGTCCGGAATATATCGAAATCGGCAGGCATAATGAATTCCGCATTGCATCTGCGACTGCGCGGGGCAAGGTCAAGCATGTTCATTTCCGCGGCAGCGAGTGGATGGTTGAGGTAGAGGTTGGCGATATCAAGCTGATCACGTACCGCTCGCTGGAGAAGGAAGTCCTGCAGCCTGGAGACGAGGTCAGTGTGCTGATACACCGGGCCTATCTGTTTAATGATAATGACACATGGATCATGGAGAATAAGCTGAAGGAAGACCCCATGCCGATTCATATCTAACAAGGAGGTGCTCTGCGGATCTCGGGCAGAGCAGCCTCTGACAGAAAGTGTTGTGTAATGAATGAAACCTACCCTGACAAAAGGATGGCGTATTAGCGGTATTGCATGTACGATTCTAATCCTGATGATCGCCACCGCCTGCGGGGGAAATGATCAGGGACAGAATGGCTCCGTTCCGTCTGCGCCCAAGGGCGATGTGACGCTGGTAATTGGCGCTTATTCCGTGGCCAAGGATGCCTTTGCCGAGCTGCTTCCGAAGTTTAAGGCGAAGTGGAAGGCGGAAACCGGACAGACGGTTGATTTCCAGGAGTCTTATGAAGCGTCCGGAACACAGGCGAGAGCCATAGCCGGCGGCTTCGAGGCGGATATCGCCGTGCTTGCGATGGAAGGCGATATCGACAAAATCCAGAAGGCGGGCTTTATCACGCATGACTGGAAGAAGGCCATTGCGCATGATGGCATGATTACACGATCCATAGCCGTTCTCGGTACCCGGGAGGGCAATCCCAAGGGCATCCATGACTGGGCGGATCTGACCCGTAAAGGGATCAAGGTGCTTTACCCCAATCCGAAAACCTCCGGGGGCGCCCAATGGGACATTAACGCGATGTACGGGGCCGGACTCAAAAAGTCGGAGGCGGATACCGGCAAGAAGGATCCTGCCTATGCCAAGGCTTTTCTGGAACAGATCCATCACAATGTGGAGTCGCTCGATAAGAGCGGGCGCGCCTCGATGGCAGCTTTCGAATACGGTGTAGGCGATGTGATCGTGACATATGAGAATGAGCTGATTGCCCGAATCAACCAAGGGGTGAAATATGAGATCGTTGTGCCCAGCTCCACGATTCTGATCGAGAATCCGGCTGCGGTGGTTGATGTCAACGTGGATAAGCACGGAACGCGCAAGGTGGCTGAAGCGTTCCTGAACTATCTGGAAACCCCGGAGGCGCAGCATATCTTCGCCGACTATGGCTTTCGACCTGTTGACGATAAGGTGCTGGCAGAGGTGAAGGGCCAATATCAGCAGCCGGCGGATCTGTTCGACATCAGCTATCTTGGCGGCTGGGACCAGGTACGGGATACGCTCTATTCCCCTAAAGGCGTATGGTATCAAGTGCTTGCGGGGCTATGATCCTTGGAAATAAAGCATGCAAAAAAGCACTCTGCTTCGGTCTTTCGGCAGGGTGCTTTCCTCTGTGAACTCATTTGTAATCCACTATATGAAAGTATGATTGCGCTACCCATTCTTCAAGTCAAAGGATCCGTTACGGACCTTCCCTCCACCTCGCCGGATTCGCCCAGAAAATAATGCCGCAGCGGCTTCAGATTGTCATCCAGCTCATATACCAGCGGGGTGCCTGTGGGAATATTGAGATCGGCAATCCCGTCCTCGGGAATCTGATCCAGGTATTGGACAAGCGCCCGTAAGGTGTTGCCGTGAGCAGCGATCAGGACCCGACTGCCCGATTTCAGGGCGGGCTGAATGGTTTCGTTCCAATAGACCAATGCCCTCGCTTTGGTATCATCCAGATTCTCCGTTAGCGGGACACATTGTTCAATGCCCGCATACCTGCGGTCAGATCTCTCACAGCGCGTATCGGTCAATTCCAGGGCAGGCGGCCGGATATGGACGGATCTTCGCCACTCATGAACCTGTTCATCCCCGTATTTCAAAGCGGTTTCAGCCTTGTTCAACCCCTGAAGGGCTCCGTAGTGGCGTTCATTGAGCATCCACGTTTTAAAGACGGGAATCCACATCAAGTTCATTTGATCCAAAATAATCCATAGCGTGCGAATCGCTCTCTTCAAGTAAGATGTATAGGCGATATCGAAGACATAGCCGTTCCGCAGCAATATTCCCCCGGCTATTCGGGCCTCTTCAAAGCCTGTGGGGGACAAATCGATGTCTGTCCAGCCGGTAAAACGGTTTTCGAGATTCCACTGGCTTTGGCCGTGGCGTATCAGTACAATTTTAATCATTCCGGGGTTGTCTCCCTTTCGTCGACGCTGTCTTGTACGTTGGTCAAGAGCAAAATCAGGCCGTGATCATAACTGCAGTCGCTGTATAAGCGACCTTTGCCTGAAGCAGCCCGGAATAGAAAGCAAGCGGAACATATAACGTTCCATTCTTAATAACAGGGGCGGTCTCCAGGGAGAGAAGGACGTTTTTGCCGGAAATGTAGGAATCCTCACCCACGGTTGCCGTAATAAGCTGCGAGCCTTTGAACAGCTCAGCCTGCTGCGAAGCTTCCTTCCAATTGAGCTTGTAGCCAAGCGCGGCGGAGATGGGACGCAGCGGAGCCATGACGATACCGCTCTCATTTGTAAACAGCGGCGCTTGTCCGAGATCCAGCTTGACTCCATTGATAAACACAGGCAGCGAAATCAATTGGCCGCCCCCGGAGGAGCTGTCGCCGGCATAAGGAACCTTGATTTCGGGCAAGCCTGCGGCATACGGGGCAATTTCATAATTTTGAAATACAATGTAGGCATTGCCGTCTTTCACATAGAAGGTCTGGTCATCGGTAATGCCTGTGAAGGCATCCTGAAAATAATGATCGGGGTTTGACGCTATTTCTTCTTTCACTTTTTTATTGATAACTGCTTTGTAATCGGCTCCAAACAAGTCCTTGAGCGTGATAAGAGAAGGCTTGTCGGAGTTCCGGATATTATAGGTATCCATGCGGGTGATGCCATGAGCGCCTCCCGTGAATAGATAGGTAAGCACTTTTATGGATAAATAATTGCTGTTCCCGGGACTTCCATCGGACATAACCTCATACTTGACCGTGATATCATAGGGAATAAAATCAATACCTGCATCGATCGCCTCTGCGGCACCGCTGGCAGCCTGTTTCTTGACAGCCTCCAGATCCTGCCGGGCAAGCTCGGAGATGCGGTAATTAAGCTCTCCCTGATACTGGGTGCTCCGCAGGCCAGCGATAACCGGATACTGGACGTTGGCGGTATACGTTTTTGAAATTGTTTTAATTGTCTTTGCGGAGACCTTGATGGCGGATGTTTTTTGGTTGGCTAAGGGGCTGCCGACATCGATTGTGTCAGCAATCCCGTTCCCACTGGCAAAAGAAAGCGGGGTGCCGGCATGGAACATCAGGCTGCTAATTGCTCCAAGGACCAGTATTCTCAGGCAATTGCTCGTCAAACGGTGTTGGGTCATCTAGATCCCTCCATGATGCATGATATAACATAATTATAAGTGATACGGGCGCCTTATAAAGTAACAAAATGGTTAAAACACATAACTATTTTTAACCCGAATGAACCAGGGTTGAATACCCCGTTGCCCGACTCAGCTCTCAGGAATTGAAGACGCCTTTTGTTTGTTTTTTTTGATCAGGTAACTGACCAGCAGCAGCAATACGATGGCGGCAATATAGGTGTAATCCCAGAAAGGCCAATATTTTGCCGTTATTTCCGTCAGGTAAGAGTAATTGGGGGAGAAGTAAAAGGCGAGTCCGAATAAGATGAATCCGATGGGAGCAGCAAGCATACGATAGTCCTTCAATCGGAATAGCTGGGCTGTTCCCAGAACGGTGGCGTAATAATACAGGACGGTTTTGAAAAAGATCGAGAAAATCCAGATAATGGCCAGCATGGCCTCAAGCCGCTCCAGAAAATGGCCGATGCTGATTTTTTTGGCCAATGAGTAAGAGGGGTAGATATGAAAAGAGCTCATAGTCGGTCCCAGTACCAGTGTGGATAGCAGGACCAGAATGAAAATGATCATTCCCCCGAACAAGGAGCCAAGCAGCAGATCCCTCTGCAGATGCGTACCCTCATTGACATAGGGAAGAATTACCAGAAACACGAGAAGCTCCGAGAACGGGAAGGCAACCGAGTAGAGCATTCCATGCAGCACGGGGCCAATTCCGCTGCCCAGTATCGGGAGCATATTCGTCAGTTTTATCTGGGGCAGCAGAAGCAGAACCAGGGAGAAAAAGAACAGCAGAAACCAGGGGAAGAAAATCTCGCTTGCCCTTGCGAGGGGCTCCAGCCCCAATTTAATCCCGAACAGCATCACAATAATCATCATAAAGTGAATCACATAAAGCGGGGTTTGCGGCAAAATGATGGTCGTAATGAAGTCGCTGATTTCACGCAGCATCCCCGAAGTAAGCACGAGAAAGAACATCAGAAATAGAACCGATAGAATCCCGCCGAAAAATTGACCCAGGAGCTTCTGGTTCATTTGAAATAGTGTCGATTTGGCCTCCATCCGGCTTAGCCGCAGCATCAGCCACAAGATGAACAGACCGATAGGAATGCCCAGCAGTACGGATAACCATGAATCCTGTTTGGCCGCTGTTGTCATCATGGAAGGCAGGAAGAGGATGGAATCCCCGATTGTAGTGAAGATGACGAGGATTGTTATTTGTTGGATGCTGATTTTTCCATGTTCACGCAAATATATCCACCCTTTCCTAACTTAGTTGAAAATCCAGCTGCTAATCGGGGAATAGACCATCTTGAGTACGATTAGTGGACTTGGTAATGGAACCGATTTAACGGACGCTATGCTCAGAGCGATCCCAGCGACGAACAGAACGGAGAAAATGACGGTTTCTTTGATCCACCGTTTCCTGATCAGGACCGGCAGTTCAAGTGCAGCCGCTGCCAGGGCGAATATCAGGACAGCAATTAGCATCATCACAAAGCATCACTCCTTCAATTCCTTCGTAATCGGGTTGCCTATGGCTCCCAGCTTCCGAATGATTACCTTTACTTGGTAATTCACCTTGATCCTCGGGAATTCCACATCCCAATCTTTTTTCAGCTGATTCCATTTTTTCGGATGAGAATGATAGATCACTTGGCCGAATCCGAAAATATCGCTCTTATATTTTCCCTGCACATGAGCCATGGTTTGTTCCATCTGCTGCTTGATTTCTTTCTCCGCTTGTTTTTGCAGTTGATTGATCACGGGCGGGCTTGTCAAATCGATATCGCATTCAACCTCCCCAATGTCTGCCGTAATATTCACATTAATGTTCATAAGAGTCTTGCCTTGTTTGATCTGGCTTTTAGTAGAGGTCTTGGAGTTGTAGACTTCTATCGTGAGATTTCCTCCATCCGGACAGGCCACTCTATTTACAGTGGTGTTTATATTATTCATGATGTAATTGAAGCCTTTGGTTTCTTCCGGATCTAACCAGCCGATCAGACGGTCCCCCTTGAAGACGCCAAGATTGGAATACTTCAAGCGTGCGGTGCTGTCGATTTCCTTGACATTCTGTTCCTTCTCTCCGGTGCGTTGATTGCCGATTACGTTGATTCCCGTCAGTACGGGATTGATACCATCGGTAATTAACTGGCTTACAAGCTTATCCAGTGTCACATCCGCGGTTGTGGCCCAGACCTTGGAGGATGCCTCAAGCGAGCTGTACATATTGACTGCCGGAATCTCCTCCAGAGGCGTCATGATTTTCAGAACATTTTCAGCAGTGCCGTTCTTGGCAATCATCACGAAGAGGTCTGGCCGCGGTTCCGAAACCCGGGTCTGGAAGTCCAGGATTTTGGAGATTCCTTCCCGGGCCAATGCTTCACCAATGACCAGAACGCGAATGTGAGCCCCATAAATTTTTCGTGGACTTGTTAACGTAAGTTTACGGAAGGCTTCGAATAATGTTGGGGCTGAGGCTTTATACATAACAACAGGGGACCTGCTGCCATTGCCGTTTTTCGTTGAAACGGCTGAGGGGTTAACGACTTGGACGGAAACCTGATAATTATCGCCGATTTTATCAAATCCCGTCCCCAGTTGGATTCCAAGATCACTGAGCTCGCGCCGGTCCCAGCAGCCGGTTAAGCACATGACAATCAAACAAACAGCCAATATCCATCTGCATATACATTTCATATTGGACTCCTTTATTTGTCTGATTTATTTCCGGCTTGCTGCCGAACAATATTTTTTTGACTGATAAGCCGAGGTCGTTTTAACATGGAAGACCATGGAACCCGGAATAGGGTATCCTTCTGATCCGCCAGATTAAAAGGAGCGAACGGACTCATATAAGGGATCCCGAAGGAGCGCAGCGAGCATAGATGGAGAATAAGCACAATGATTCCGGCCAGAATGCCGAAGAGACCGAAGGAGGCGCCCAGGCCCATCAGTATAAAACGGAGCATCCGAACGGAAATGGACATGCTTGTTGCCGGAATGACATAGCTCGAGATTGCCGTTATGGATACGATGATAACCATAACCGAAGACACAATCCCGGCTTCCACTGCCGCCTGTCCAATAACGAGCGTTCCCACGATAGATACCGCTTGCCCGACTGTCCTGGGCATCCGCACGCCAGCCTCACGCAGGATTTCATATGTGATCTCCATGAGAAGCGCTTCTATGAATGCGGGAAATGGAACGCCATCGCGCTGGGCGGCAAGATTAATAAGCAAATCAGTGGGAAGCATCTCCTGATGAAAGGTCGTAATAGCGATGTACATTGCAGGAGCCAGCAAGGAGATGAAAAAGGCTAAATAACGGATAAGCCGCAGCAATGTGCTGACATCGGCGCGCTGCGCATAATCCTCAGCTGATTGAAAGAATTGAGCGAAAAGGGCTGGAACAAGCAGCACGAAGGGAGTTCCGTCGATGAGAATGGCCACCCGGCCTTCCAAAATACCTGCAGCAATGGTGTCCGGCCTTTCGCTGTTGTAGATCGTGGCGAATGGCGAAAGCGTCTTATCCTGAATCAATTCCTCGATATAGCCGCTCTCTAATATACCGTCGATATCGATCCGGTCCAGCCTTGTTCGCACTTCCTCCACAATTTTGTCATTCGCAATATTTTTCAAATACATAATGGCCACGCTTGTTTGCGTAACCTTACCGATATGGCGCTCTTCCATCCATAATTGCGGGTCACGTATTTTGCGTCTGACCAGGGCGGTATTCGTTCGCAGATTCTCATTGAAGGCTTCCATCGGGCCGCGTACCACTGCTTGTGTGATCGGTTCGGAGACATTTCGGCACTCCCATCCGGCTACCCCGATGCGCAGGCATTCCCGAAAGCCGTTCACCATGAGGATCGCATCGCCGGACAAGAGATAAGTCATCATGGTATCCAGGTCACCCAATATGCTTATATCTCCTGCCATCAGGATATCATTCCTGATATAAGCCAGAACGCTGCTGCTTTTTGAATTCATTTCCTGAACGCTCGGGATACTTTTGGAAGACATCAGATTATTAATGACACAGTTGTGCAGCTCTTTGACGTCTACAAGACCATCGATATAGATCAGGGCTGTCGAGACGGTCCCGGATAAAGAAATCTCCTTGATGATCAAATCGGGGCTCGTACCCATGACACGATAAATATGTGTTATATTCTCTTTAAGGTTTTCATGTAATGGTCTGGCGGTGCTGTTATTGTTGTCGGCTTCCATTTCTCTCCTCCTCGAAGGGGGATATCGTTATTATGTATCAGGTCTCTTGCGTTTTCCTATTATCACCAAGGGGTGAAGAATTTATTTAAAAGCAGAATTAAATAGCTGACGTCGGTCCTTTGCAGCGAGAAGGAGTCGCATGTTCGTTGACCCATATATAAATGGATCCTTTTACACAAAAAAAGCCGCATCACAAGCAAGAATTCTGCTTGTAATGCGGCTTTCATTCGAACCGGATAACGGAATCAGGACGGATCAAGTACAAATTTCTCGATGACATGACGTACGCCTTCTTCATTGTTGGACCGGGTTACATATTGAGCAATTTCCTTGAGTTTGGGAAGCGCATTGCCCATCGCCACGCCGAGTCCGGCAACTTCGATCATTTCGTGGTCATTCCATGAATCGCCGATGGCGATCACCTCTTCGAGCTTGCAGCCGATATGTTCGGCCATAAAGGCGATCGCATGACCTTTGGTCCCTTCCTTGTGCATGAATTCCAGATAATGGGGCTTGGATTTGGTGATATGCACACGATCTCCAATCAGCGGCGCCAGCTCCAGCGCAATTTCGTCCAGGTAAGCCGGGTCATCGATAATCAGCATCTTGGTTGAAGGCTGATCGATCAATTTATTGAAGTCGGGCTCGACGACAAACGGAATCTTGGAGAGCGCAGAGTACCCGCGGCCAAGCTCAGTATCCTCCTGCACATAAAGTACATCGTTGATATACAGCTGAAGGTGCAGCTTGCGTTCCCTGCAGAAATCAAACAGCTGCTGGGCGGCGTCCTTGGGTACGCTTCGCTCATATAAAACCTGCTCATCCATCAGTGTCTTGATAAGCGAGCCCTGATAGGTGATGATCGGCACATCAAAGCCGATTTGCATGGCGATTTTTTTGGCTGAGGGAAACATGCGGCCGGTGGCGAGTGTAATAAATACCCCCCGTTCAATAGCTTCCGTCAGTGCGGCTTTGGTCCCGGGCGTGACGGTCAGATCGTCGGTCAGCAAGGTGTCGTCCACATCAATGGCAATAAGTTTATACATATGGTTATTCCTGCTCCTGTTCTCTCTTTAAGGTTTTCATTGATTGTATCGGATATTGATACGGCGGACAAGCGTTTTTTACGAAACCTTTAAGAACGGCGGCCTGTCAGAAACAGATTGCGGTACGCTGTAGGCGTCATTCCTTCGCTTTGCAGGAATCGTTTGTTGAAGTAGCTCGGGCTTTCATACCCGCAGAGCTGCGCTACATCATTTATTGCCAGGCTGTGCTTCTCGATTAACAGCTGCTTGGCTTTGCCGATCCGGCACATGGTGACGAATTCAAGCGGTGTTTGACCTGTGGCTCTCCGGAACCATCGGCAGAAGGCGTAACGGTTCGTGCCGGCCTTTGCGGCCCATGTATTCAGGTCGAAGGAGGCGGAAGCAGCGGCCTGCAGCTCAGGGAGCAGCAGCAGGATGCGCTCACTGGCCTCCTCGCCGGGTGTATGAGCCGACAGCGGCTCTGCTTGTTCGATTAATTCGGCTATAATTCCATACATCAGCATCGACAGGCTGGTGGGATACAGTGATTTATGCCGCTGGATTTGCTGCAGCAGGTCGTCCATCCGGCTTTCAAGCATTTTGGGTGAGCGGATTCGCCAAACAACCGACCGGTGAAAGCCGCGCTCCGTGAGATCGGCGAATGCTCCACTGCCGTAGAAGTGGATCCATTTTACACTCCAGGCATGCGCGGGATCGCTGTAATAGGTCTGTTTATCACCCGGGAAATAAAGAAAAGCGTCGCCGGCCTTGAGCTCCTGGAGGCCGCTCTCTTCCTCCACAAAGCCCTGGCCGGCTGTAACCAGATGGAGATTGAATTCCAGCAGGCTGCCGAAGGATCGATTTTCTTTGTGGTTCCGGATTTCCTTATAGTAACCGGCGGATTCGGGGAAGCAGTAGTAACGGTCCCGCCGAACCATGGGCAGTGTAAGATGTTCCATTTGCGCCGAGGAAGCCTCCTTTATTTTGAAAGCGATGTCTTTATCAATATTGTATTAGTCATTGCAATATATTTCGATTTTACTGCCGTTAATCCTGCTTTATAATAATCAATATATGACAATAGGGAGTGGATTTTGGATGATGAAGCAAATCAGGGTGGAAGATGTTCAGCTGGGGATTTCCCAGCTGGTGCAGGGATCCATGATGCTCAGTATCGATAAGATGGATTACTCCAGCGAATTGCTTGATGCCTATGTATCAGCAGGAGGGAATGCAATCGATACGGGACATATCTATGGCGCAAAAACGGCCCAGGCTGTCGGGCAGTGGATGGAGGAACGGGGAAATCGCAGCGAAGTCGTTCTGATCGGCAAAGGAGCCCATCCGTATGAGCAGTCCCGGATGACCAAGACCTGTATTCAGAGCGACCTGGTCGAATCGCTGGAACGGCTCAAAACCAATTACGTCGATATATACATGCTTCACCGCGACGATCCCAATGTCCATGTGGGATATATTCTTGAAGGCTTGAACGATCAGATTGCCGCAGGCCGCTGCCTGTCCCTCGGGGCTTCCAACTGGACGGTAAGCCGTATCCGTGAGGCGAACGCGTATGCCGAGAAGAACGGCATGAAAGGCTTTGCCAGCAGCAGCCCCAACCTTGGCCTGGCCAAGCCGATCGAGCCGCGCTGGGCGGGATGCGTCTCGACCTATGCCGAGGATGAGGCGTGGCATGAGCATTCGCAGCTGCCGATTATTTCATGGTCCTCCCAATCCGGGGGCTTCTTTACGGATCGTTATGCGCCTGAGATCACACAGGATGCCGATATGGTCCGGGTATACTACAGCGCCGAGAACTGGGAGCGCAAGCGCCGTGCGGCCGTGCTGGGCGCCAAATATGGCGTCAGCGCGAACCATATCGCCCTGGCGTATGTGCTGAACCAGCCGTTCCCGGTTGCGGCGATCATAGGTCCGCATCAAACCTCGGAGCTTTATGACAGCATCAAGGCGCTTCCCGTTGCTTTGACTGCGGACGAACTGGCCTGGCTGAGCCTGGCGAAGGAAGCTCTGGCTGCTGAATAGCAATAAAACATGCCGGATTTGCATTTTTCTCAAGCCTCAAGCCCTTCTTTAACCAAGGATCATGCGGATATTTGTCGCATTGATGACATTGGATGAGGAAGGGCTCTTTGGACTGTGCGCCAAGCCTTGCGGCTGACCGGGGAATGCGATAAAGTGAGTAGCAGATTCCTTGTGTCGGAACGGAGTGATTGAAGATGAGCTTGTATGGTCAGCAGGAAGCAAAGCAGCGGCGGAATGTGAATATGGTTCTGCTTATTGTGGTGGCATGTGTTATCGGTTTTATCGGTGGACGTATATCAATGACGGTGCAGTATCCCATATTGAAGGAATCGACTTTCCACAATTTGTCCTATGCTTATAACGAAATTATGGATAATTTTCTGGACGGAGCCAAATCCAAGGCGCTTGTCGAAGGAGCCGCGGAAGGTATGGTTGCCTCGCTGAATGATCCGTATTCCGTTTATTTAAGCGGGGATAAGGGCGAGCAGTATGTACAGTCCTACGAGGATACCTTTGTCGGGATCGGGGTTGAGATAAGGGAACAGGACGGGGAATTCATCATTGAGAATACGATAAAAGGGGCTCCAGCGGAAAAAGCAGGCTTGCAATCCGGCGATGTGTTTCTGTCGGTGGACGGCAAAGAGGTCAAAGGCATCACGCTGGAGGAGCTCAAGCAGCTGGTTCAGGGCAAGGAAGGATCGATTGCGAAGCTGACGATCCGCCGCCAGGGAATGAATGAGCCGCTTGATGTTCCCGTTACCCGGGGGGCCGTGCCCGTACATACGGTCACGTATGAGATGAAGGCGGACAAGATCGGTGAAATTACCGTTACCCGCTTTGCAGAGAAAACGGGCGACGAGTTCAAGGAAGCGGTCACGAAGCTGCAGGAGCTTGGCATGAAATCGCTGCTCATTGATTTACGGGGCAATCCGGGTGGGCTGCTGACCCCAACCGTTGAAATTGCCAATCTGTTCGTACCCAAAGGACAGACGATTCTCCAGGTGGTTTATAAAGGCGAGAAGCAGGTTATTACGCATAAATCAGAGCAAAAAACACCATGGACGCTCCCGATCGCGATATTGGTCGACGACAACACGGCAAGCTCGGCGGAGGTGCTGACCGCAGCACTCAAAACAACAGCAAACGCAACAGTGGTCGGCCAAAAAACATTCGGCAAAGGGATCGTCCAGAACTTCAGACAATTAAAGGACGGCTCTGTGCTTAAGCTTACGGAAGCCCAGTGGCGTTCTCCGGACGGGCAGTGGATTCACAAGAAGGGAATCGAGCCGAATATCGCCATCGAAGCGCCCTCCTACACGCTTCTGCCAAGGCTTCCGGCGGGATTGCAGATCAAAGCGGGGGATTATGGGGACAAGGTGCAGACGGTTCAAAGCATGCTCAAGACGCTTGGTTATGACGTCGGCGCCGGAACCGGCATCTATGATGATGCAACTTCAACGGCGGTGAAGAAGTTCCAGCGGGATGAGGCGCTGCCGGATAACGGGGTTGTGAACGACAAGACAGCCTACCGGATGACGACGCGTTTAATGGAGAAATATAAGCAGGAAGACCCGCAGATGGCCAAAGCCCTGGATGTTCTCCGGACGGGGCCAGCCAGTTAAGAAGATAAGCAAGCATGATGAGGCAAACGGAAAAGATCGATTGAATCGGTCGCATCCGTTTGCCTTTTTCTGTATGATAAGGTATAAAGTTACTGTAGATGGTTTACATCACCGATACAAGTTGAAACGATGCGGAAAAAAGTCTGCGTTATATTTGATGAATGAAGCGATGCCCGAAGCAATAGCTTACATAGAGGAAACCGTGACGGAAGGTGATTATATGAGCAAAAAATGGTTTTTTTCTATATCTGTGTCTGTGCTGATTGTGTTGGCAGTGCTGCTCATACTTCTTCCTGTAACAGGCGAAGCGCCTGGTGAAGCAGCTGATCCAACCGGTCCCAATGAACAAGCCGTACAGGGAGCAGGGAGCTATCCGGAAGCAGCGGAGGCAAATACCGGAGAGCCTGAAGATATTCCAATACCTCCTGGAGACATGCAGACACCCCCCGAATACATAGAAGCACCAATTGCAGCCAATAAGGAGCCCATTCATCTGGTTTTTGCCGGTGATGCAATGATGGATGCGTCGGTGAAGAAGGCTATTGCGCAAAAAGGACCCGATTATCCGTTTGTGCATGTAAAGAAGAAGGTAACGGCAGCGGATATTGCCTTTGTCAATCTGGAGACAGCCGTTACGAATGAGAAGAATAAGGATACAAGTCAAATCTTCAATTTCAAATCGGATGCGATTTCGCTCAAAGGGATCAAAAATGCCGGCTTTGACGTTATTTCGGTCGCAAACAATCATGTCCTGGATTTCCAGCGGAAGGGTCTGCTGGATACGCTGGACCATCTGGAGGCATACGACCTCATACCAGTGGGAGCCGGCCGCAATGAGAATGAAGCCTTTTCGGCCAGAACAGTCAAGGTGAAGGGCGTGACAGTGAAATACCTGGCCTTTTCCCGCTTCCTGCCGGAGCTTAATTGGGTAGCTGAAGGAGAGAGACCCGGTGTGGCCGGAGCCTATGACCAGAAGAAGGTGCTGGCTGCCATTGCGGGCGAACGGGAAGGAGCGGACTACCTGATCGTATATATGCACTGGGGGATTGAGCGAAACAACCGTCCGGAAGCATGGCAGCGGAAGTTTGCCAAAGAAATGATCGATACCGGCGCAGACGCCATTATCGGCAGCCACCCTCATGTGCTTCAGGGTTTCGAGTCCTATAAAAGCAAGCCGATTGCCTATTCCATTGGAAACTTTCTGTTTCCGGATTATGTGAAGGGGCGTACAGCAGACACCGGTCTATTGAATCTAACACTCCAGAAAGGCAAGGTCACCATGCAGTTCGACCCTTTCTACATCAAGAATAATCAGATCATTCCGAGGGAGAAGGCGTACATCCATAATCAGCTGGATTATCTGGAGGCCATATCGTACGGCATGGAGGTTAAGGGCAACACGATACAGGCATCGGGACAGGCGCAGACTTTGAAGTAAGTCCGGCTGCGCTCCTCCCCGGCAGTCCGTTACGAAAGGGTCTCCCATTTCTCCCACATCGAGCGGGGGTTGCGTTCATATACCTCGTTGTCGCGGTACAGATAAGCGTGCATGATAAACTCGCGGCGGATGGTGGCGAAGTCATCATGGAATTGTTTGATGAAGCCGTTTATTTCCTGCTCTGAATAAGACCGTCCCTCCACCAGGCGTTCAGCCAGACTCTCCAGCACGATCCGTTTCTTTTTGAGCTGTGCCGGAATATGCTTCAGCTTCCCGTCTCCGCTAAAGAAATTGCGCAGAACGGACTGTTTAAGACGTTCATTCTTCTCATCCATCGTTGATGTCTCCTCTATTTTGTTGTGTTGTTCCTGAAGCAGATCGTGCATGGCGCCGGCATACTGCTTGAGAAAGTAACGATCCAGCGAAAAATAAATCGCATTCTTCTCCCGCCGTTCATGGAGCAGACTGACGGCGCGCAGCTTGGCGGCATGATGGGTAATGGTCGCCGTCGAAAGATACAGCTTTTCAGCCAGCTCCTGACCGGTCATCTCGCCTGCGGCCAGCAGAATGATCATCCGGACGCGTGTCAGGTCGGCCAATGCTTTGTGATAATTAACGATTTTATCCAGCTGGAGCATTTCACAACCACCTTATTAGATTAATATCTAATTAGATAATATTCTAATTAAATACAGAATGTCAACAATTAAAGGGAATGGATCATCAATGGGTCGTGCTGGAGGGGTGAACATCGTTCTTTATGGGAGAAATCCGATTAGCAGGGGCTTTTGGCGGGGATATTGATGACTTTGAGAATTTGCACGTAAATAGGGCTCCTGCTTGTCTGTGACAACCAGGAGCCCTATCCGATGCTTTCAATCGTATTCAATTGTTACCTGCACTCCATTCAGACAACTTCCGTTGCAAATTATTAAACCCAATCGTTCAAGCCAGGCTTTGAAGAATGGCCCGACGCTGTCTTTAGCGGCAATGCCTATTCCTCTTCACATCATCCAATCGTTGATTTCCCGCAATGTCCCACAAGCAAGCGGCTTTCCTTGAACTTATAGAATGAATATATGTTGGTCATACATTCAATTCTATACGGTTCTTCTTGCTTACTCCTCTCCATGAATTTTCATATCCATAGAAATCTCTAACCTTTTTGTTGATACAGGGACACGCTTCGCTAACCTTCTCCAATGGACTATCCCCTCTCGGTGGACTGTGTACCATTCATGTTCTGAATGATATGTCCTTATTGTACAAGCTGTATGTAAGTTTTGTAAATATTCAGAATAATCTAAATATATAAAAAAGAGGGGCATTTATTCCCATTTACTCCCCTATGCTCCCTTGTCTTTACCATTTCGAGACATTTCGCCTGCGGAAAATGAGATAGATAGCGAATACAAGAAGCAGAATCGCCCCTACCATGGCAACGGTGTAAATATTCTCATAATCCTGCTGCTTGAGGGCAATGGCTATAAAGGCCCAGACGAATACAAGCACATAGAAGGGATCGCGGGAAACACCGCCGACTATCAGGGCAAGCACCCAGGCGGCGGCAAGCAAAGCGATGGCCCATAATGCATCCGACCAGCCAAATCCGTTCCAGCCAGCCTGATACAGGCCAACTGCAATGTTCACAATCGTGGCGACCGTGATCCACGCGAAATACAGACTGAAGGGCAGTCTGACCCAGATAAATTCTCCCGCAGCAGGCCTGGAGGTGGCGGTTCGGATCCGTTGATACAAAATGATTAAAGTCAGCAGCAGAGCGATCATAATAAACACGCTAATTCTCACATGCTCGTAGTGCCAGGCGAAGACCCACGCGATATTAAACAAACAGCTGATGAAGAACCAGGGACCGGTGCTTCGAACGGAAGGCTGATCTCCTGTACGGGAGCCCAGCTGGTAAAAAACGAAGCCGATCAATAAGACATAAATCAGCATCCAGATTGAAAATGCATAATCGGCCGGTGTTATCAAAACCGGATATTGAGCCGACAGCTCAGCGGTTGTTTTGCCATTGAGGGGAAGATATTGAGCGAGTGCGTTCACAATCAGTACAGCGATCAGTCCAACTATATTCCACAAACGGTATGGATTTCGGTTGTACATGGGGCAAGCCTCCTGATAAATTAATCCTCTGCAATCAATTATATATTCACCTAATCCCATTTCCATTAAACGAGGAAGCGCATGCCAATCGAATCCGTGAAGACGCCCCAGCCGGAGATTGGCGTATAGAATCCTTTTTCTTCAGCCGCCTATTGACAGGGAATGAATAATCAAATATATTATAACCAACGGTTAGTAACCAATGGTTATAAAAAAGAGCGGAGATGATGGCATATGAAAGTACAACAACTGTCTGAGCATATCTGGAGTTTGAAAACATGGATGATCATTCCTATACATGTGTGGGTGGTGGTAGAAGAGGACGGCGTTATTTTGGTGGACGCGGGTCTGGGAAGCATGACGAAGGGCATTTTGTCCTTTATCGGGAAGCTTGGGGCAGGTCCATTGAAAGCGATCGTGCTTACTCACGGTCATTCCGATCATGTTGGGGCCATTAAGAAAATCCGGCAGCACTCATCCGTCCCAGTATACGCACATTCAATCGAAATCCCGTATATGGAAGGAAAGCTTCCTTATCCGGGGCGCAAGAAAGCGGCAGCAAGCGTGGAGGCAGGGCTTGCCAAGCCGCTTCAGGCAGATGCGGATGGGGAGCTTGCGGCATTTGGCAGCTTGAGACCTTATCTGACTCCCGGACATTCACCAGGCCATGTCGTATATTATCATGAACGGGACCAGGTGATGCTGGCAGGAGACTTGTTTACCTCCAAGAAAGGTCAACTCCGGCTGCCGATGAAAATGTTCACCTTCGACATGAATGAAGCAGTCAGAAGCAGCAGAATCGTATCTAAACTGAAGCCTTTACGTCTGGAAGTATGCCATGGATCTTCAGTCCTGCAGCCGGCTGACCAGATGGATGCTTATCTTTCGGCTTATCAGGGCAACAACGGACAATCAAGTTCATTTGTCCAGTTATAAGAAAGGTGAGTAATTTCTTCATTCAGTCAACAAAATGACCACAAAGATCGTGCAGGAGGATGCGGCAGATACGGACTAACCCCTTCAGCAGCTGTCCGCGCACCCAGAGCATAGCCGATTTATCTGTCCCGTCAGGACGATGAGAGCACTGTATTATTCTCTGCTCAACTGATCAAGTCGACTGCCGGACATCGCGAAGCGCAATAAGGAACTGCTTGGGGATTTCCGTTTCGAAGCGCATTCGTATTCCGGTTATGGGATGGTCAAAGGAAAGAACGCGGGCATGAAGGCCGAGCCGTCCCATCGCCTTCGACTTTGAACCGTATTTTTTATCGCTGACGACGGGATGCCCGATATCCTGCATATGAACGCGGATCTGATTCTTGCGCCCAGTCTCCAGCTCCACCTCAAGCAGGGAAAATTCGCTGCTGGTCTGCATGATTCTGTAATGGGTGACAGCCAGCTGGCCGTCATTGGGGTAAGGGCTGGAATACATGCGCAGCGTTTTGCTTTCTTTCAGCCAGGATTTGATGGTCCCTTCCGTCTTACGGACTTTGCCTTCCACAAGGGCTACATAGGTCCGCTCCTTCACAGCGTCCTGCCATGAATTCTGCAGAAGCTGCTGTGCCTCCTCGCTCCTGGCAAACATCATAACGCCTGAGGTGTCGCGGTCCAGACGGTGTACCACGAATATGCGGTTCTCCGGATTCTCCAATCTGACATATGCCGTTAACTGCCGGTAGGCTGTCAAATCGGTTTCCTGCGCCGATGCGATCGACAGCAGGCCGGCTTCCTTGTTGATGACAATGATATGTTCATCCTCGTACAGAATGGACAGTCCCATCAGCGGAGGCTTCTCGACGATCTTCTCTCTGCTTACCGAGACCCAATCCCCGGGCTTAAGTGCGTGGTTATATAAGGTGACTACGCGTCCATTCACTGATATCTGACCGCGGCCCAGAAGGGACTTAATCGCGTTGCGGCCCTGATGCTTGATGGCCAGCAGCAGGAAGGCCAGCAGTTCCTGCTGCTCCTTCACGATAAAAGGCTTGCTGTCGGCGCGGGCTGCGCTTCTCTCGCTGACTCCGGCAGACGGTCTTCGGCTGGAGGCAGATGTCCCTGCCGCTGCCGCGCGGACGCCGCTCCCGCGCGAGGATGATCCGCGCGGTGGTAAACTGCCGCGTTTAGCGGCTGCATTGTGTTTTGGGGCTGATTTTCGTTTGTCCATGGTAAGGCTCACACCGTCCTATAAAAGTTATCCCCAATATAGCATGAAAGAGACCGATATTGCTATTATCGGTCTCTTTCCGTATGTCAGCGCACCGCCTGCACTGACTGGTCGGCATTGCCGGTTGGATGCCCGGGATCATAAACTGTTAATCAAGTCAGAGGCCTCGGGTGGTCAATGCTTTCTGGAAAATAACTGCTTGCGTCTGATTGCCGCTGCAGCACCCAAGGCAAGAACGGCAATAATGATGATGACCATCAGAGGGCTGGTCCCGGACATTCCAGCGGATGCGTTCGGGCCGCCGGGGGAAACGGAATCAGCCGCAGCTGTATTCTGGGCGGCGGCAGGTGCTGCGTCCAGCAGCTGTGCCTGCTCCATTTCCACAACCTTCACCTGGTCACGGCCGAATTTCTCGTACAGAAACTCCGCATGGGCTTCACTATAAGGTGTGATGCCGATCTCGACCGCGCCCTGCCCAGGAGCTGTGGTGGTAACCTGGAAGCCCTGTTCTGCGAGTTCGTCCTGTCCTTCACCCGCGACATAGCTGTCGATTTCCTGCTGCTTCTTCAGCAGATCCGCGGAAGGTTGATCTGCTGCAGCCGGCATCATCTCGCCAAACAGTACAGCCTGCTCTCCTTCCACAACCTTCACCTGGTCACGGCCGAACTTCTCGTACAGAAACTCCGCATGGGCTTCACTATAAGGTGTGATGCCTATTTCGACCGCGTCCTGACCGGGGGCTGTGGTGGTAATCTGGAAGCCCTGTTCCGCGAGTTTATCCTGCCCTTCACCCGCGACATAGCTGTCGATTTCCTGCTGCTTCTGCAGCAGATCCTCCTGGCTTACGGCCTGGTTGCTTTGGGCGGTATTGCACGGTGAGTTCTCAGGTGCAGCGAATGCCGCGTTGGCCGACAAGAGCATCAGACAGCCGCCGATCAGCAGCACCTTCGCCAAACGTGCTTTTACGTTTAATAGGGTTGTCATGGTTTATTCCTCCTGTAGAGATTTCATGGAACGTGCGATTTGCAGCGCCTCTGCCTCCGGCAAAATCCCGGAGAGCATATAGTCGATATCGTTGGCCTGCCAATGAAGCTGAATGTTCCGATCCGTATCCCCTGCATCCTCGCCCGGATCGCCTATAGTGATGGAGCCGGCAGCTCCGTTGATGTCGACGGCTTTGCCATTTGCGGGAAAATCCGCTATAACCCGCTTCTGCTGAAAGATCCCGAAGGATTGATTGGCAGAAACGTAACTGAAGACAATTTCTGCTGCTTCTCCTTCACGGGGACCGCTGGCATTAATTTCACGAAGCGTGAATCCTGCTGTTACGTAAGAGGGCACCAGCAGCGCGTCACCGAACCAGACCTTGGCTTCCTTAATAGATGGAAGCACCCATATTTCCTGACTGGAGGAGCCCGGTGCGGGTGGGGGAAGGTCATCCCCTGGATTGTTCTGCCCAAGCATAGGCGTGTTCAGCGTATCGCCGGGCTGCTGCCCGCCAACCATCGGTTCCGATTGGCCGTTATTGCCTCCTTGAGTACCTGCAACGCTGCCGGGAGCTGCCGGCGACAAGAGAAATGGAGCCGCAGCCAGCAAAATCAATATAATGGCGGCTGCAGCTGCCGATCCCCAAATCCAGCCTCTGGTCGGCAGCCGTTTTTTAGGAGAAGGAGGCTCCTGGGTTTCCAATAGCCGCTGCCGTACAGATTCTTTCAGGCGGTTATCGAAATGCAGATCTTCGAACAGCAGCTCATCGGCTTCCTGCTTAAATGTTTGACGGAGTTCTGTATCCGGCGTCTTCATCGGGCCAGTCCCTCCTTCTCCAGATAGTCGCTGAGCATCTCTCTTGCACGATGAAGCCTGCCGCGGACGGTACCTTCGGGGGAACCGGTCGCTTCCGCTATTTCACGCGTAGATAAATCGAGATAATAAAACAAATAGATCACCTCATGATAGTGGGAGGGCAGCTTGACAACATGCCTCAGTATTTCTGTCCGGTTCCATCTGGCCATCGCTTCTTCTTCGGCGCTGTACCGTTCCGCTTTGGTGAGCAGAACGGGATCGGTCGGCTGTTCCTGGGCAGCTTTTCTTCCCAAACGGTCTTTGCACAAATTAATCGTTATTCTGCTCAGCCAGGTTTTCACACTGCTCTCCCCGCGGAAAGTGGACCAGTTCCGGTAAGCGCGGATAAACACTTCCTGACTGACGTCCTCAGCCAAATGTCTGTCGGCCAGATAGAAATAAGCAGTGCGAAGCACGGCGGAACCATATTCCGCCATTAAGCCTTCAAGCGCTGAGGAGGGATTTTCAGGGAAGCTTGATTTGTCATTGGGGCCGGCCGGCCTTGGCATGTAACCACCTCCGTACCCTATAGACGGCGCCAATACGCTTTTCGCTACACTTTTTATGGAGAAAATAAATGAAATTCATAAAATGGGCCATACAGACGGTCGCTAATAGTCCGTGGATTGGTGCTTCAAGGGACAGGTATGGTATTATGATAGAAAAGTAAAATAAGTTTGAACCAGCACGATTAGTAAAGCTACTTTGGAGGGACTCCCCATTACGAACGCTATTTTGAATGACGCCTTGACCATGCTGCAGAAGACGAGCCGTACCTTTTACATTCCGATCAACGGCCTGGATATGGGCTTGAAGGAAGCCGTAACCTCTGGCTATTTATGTATGCGGGCAATCGATGAAATCGAAGATCATGAGGAGATCTCGGGTCAACTGAAGATTGATCTGCTGCGGGGAATTTATGAAGCATCCCAAACCTCCGATATTATTCATGCAACTAATGAAGTCCTGATGCCTTATCGCGATGTCCTGCCGGAAGTAACTATGAGACTGCGCGATTGGATGCTTCTTTGTCCTCCTTCCATTGTGGATACGGTTATTCACTATAATGCGAAGATGGCCAAGCAAATGGGAGAGTGGGCCCAGGCGAAATGGAATATTCAAACCGAAGAGGATCTGGACGGCTACACCTACAGCGTAGCGGGTATGGTCGGAGAAATGCTCTCTGAGTTGTGGTTATGGCATGATGATACCCAATCTGATAGAGAGAAGGCTGTTGCTTTCGGCAGAGGGCTGCAGGCGGTCAATATCCTGCGAAACCGCAAAGAAGATCTCAAACGGGGCGTGGACTTTTATCCGAATGGGTGGGACTTCAAGGAAATGCTCATATATACACAGCGCAATCTGAAGCTGGCTGATGAGTATATTGCCGAATTAAAGCCGGGACCGGCCCGGAAGTTCTGCAAAATTCCGCTTGCGCTCGCTCAGGCTACGGTGAACATTCTGGCTGCCGGCGGCAGCAAATTAACAAGAGATGCCGTTCTCAAGATTGTCAATCGGCTCAACGGGTAGCCATATCCCGTTAGTTTTTTAGGGTGTGAGGTTATAATGAACGGATTGTATTGTGAAAAAAAACCAGTTTTGCACGCTTTCGTGCAAAACTGGTTTTTTTTAGCCGTCAAACAGAACTTTGGTTGGTTTTTATTCTTATCGTTGATAGACGAGCGGGAAATGATCCCCGGTCAGCAGCTCGCCCGGTTCAACCGAGACAAAAGGCAGCATGGGGTGCCCGGCCGTTGGCGCATAACGTGTGTGGCCCGGCATATAGTGAACGGCGATTGCGCGGCGCTTGTGTTGCGAGCGGTTGTTCGGGCTGCCGTGCCAGGTCAGGCAGTGGTGGTAGCCGACCTGTCCCTTTTTAATTTCAAATGGCACCGGCGTAGTATCCGCTCCCTCCGGAAGCAGCTCAGGCTGCTTGTGGACCGGTTTGAATTCCGCGTTGCTTTCCAGATACTGCTGATGATTCCCCCATTTGTGGCTGCCCGGCACCATCCACATACAGCCGTTCTCGATCGTGGCATCATCCAGAGCAACCCAGGCGCTGACGAGATCGGAAGGGGTAATGATCGGCCACAGCGGGTGATCCTGATGCCATTTGGTCGGTCCGCCGGTAACAGGGGGCTTATATTGAATTTGATCATGCCAGATACGGACTTCATCGGTCCGCGTCAGCTGGGCGATTTCCTCGCAGATCGTCTTGTTAGCCGTATGCTGGAAATAAACATCGCTGGCCATCCAGATGTTGACGATCTGCACGACGGACTCGCTGACCGTCATTTTCATATCGTCATAACCCTTCGCCAGCATATTGTGCGAAAGCACCGGCTTTTTCACGGATTGCCCGTTCATGACCAGATCCAGCTCATCGCGAAGTGCCTCAACCTCGGCATCGCTCAAGACAATGCCGCCTTTCAAAAAACCGTTGTTTTCAAATTCCTCAATTTGTGCTTGACTTAACATAGTATATTCCTCCCGGATGTGTTGGCTGTATTTCGTTGATAAGCTAAGCATAGTGGAGAATGGTAACGCTGTCTTTACAAATACTGAAGAGGGATTTGCACTTTTCCAATACGAATCATAATGGCTCGCGAAGGGGAGGGAGGGGCGTTTTTGAAATCAACTGATCTGGGATCGATTCATGAGCTTGCGCCAACCGTGAACTTTGCCGCCCGCGCGGAGGCGCATGCGAATACGGTTTGGGGCCCACGCAAAAATCCCGACTTTCAGCTGTTCTATATCTTGTCCGGAGAAGCGGAGGCCATTATCGGGGGGCAGCGGTATTTGCTTGCAGGCGGAGATTGCGTCATCTATGGTTCTTTGCATCCTCACCGGCTGAGGACCTTGAACAGGACTGAATATATTAGCCTCCATTTTCACTTGCGTCATGCCTCACCCGAGCCGGTCCACCCGGCTTATGCCCTGCAGAACTGCTCGGAAGAGGAGATGCTCCATTCTGCAGACAGCGGCTTTACGATTGAAGTTCCAGGCCATGACAGACTCGGTCTGCCAGACTTCATTACGATGCCGGCCCTGGAGCCGTACCTGCTGCGCATCGTTCAGGAATACAGCAATGAACAGCCCGGGTATGCGGTTTATTTGCGCGCCTTAATGACAGAGCTGATTACGGCTCTAGTCCGGCATCTGCTGAACCGTCAGCCTCCATCGGCGGAGCGGATCAAAATCGAACCGGCGCTTGCCGCGATCGGCCAGCATCCCGAGGCGAACTGGACGGTAACGGAGCTGGCCGGCTTATGCGGCTATCATGCGATTTATTTCTCTTCGCTGTTCAAGAAATGCACAGGCGTGACGCCCAAGCAGTACCTGATTTCCGAGCGGATCCGCAAGGCCAAATACCATCTGCTCCAGGGAGAGAAGATGGAGCGGATTGCAGAGCGTCTGGGCTATGCCAGCATCCATTATTTTTCACGGAATTTCAAGGATGAAACAGGACTGACCCCAACGGAATTCAAGCAGCAGGAGCATGAAATTTAATAGCTGGCTGATGGCTTGAAATCTATAAATCTTTCATTTCAATTTCATAGACAAAAGAGAGGACGGGGTGATACGATAGCCACGTGGGAAATTGGCAGATAACTGGAGGAAATTCAAAAGTGAAATTGAAGCTTGTCTGGAAACGAAGTGTATTGTTATCTGTCCTTGCGGCCGGATTGGTATTCGTACCGCTCCCGGGTTTGGCGGATTACAGCGCTGCTGCTGCGGCCTCCAAGACCGCTGCACAAGCTGATGTTATACCGGTATTTGTGGATGGAACGAAGCTGGCTTTAACACCATCGCCCGTTACGATTAAAGGAACGACCATCGTGCCGATGCGCACTATTTTCAATGCATTGAAGGCCAGCGTAACCTGGGAGCCCGCGACCAAGACAATTATTGTTGTCAAGGACCGTACGACCATTACGCTGCTGCTTGGTTCAAGCAAGGCCGTCAAGAACGGGAAGAACGTGACCCTGGCGGTACCGCCGCAGATTATTAAAGGAGCGACAATGGTGCCGCTTCGTTTTGTTGCGGAAGCGCTTGGCGCCGAGGTTAAGCTCGATTCCGCCGCCCGCCTGATTCGCATCACTTCCTTTGAGGCGCTGGAAGCGCAAGCCTATGAGGATGAGGATGAGACAGAAGCCGATGATCCTGATTCCGGCTATGGGGAGTATGATACGTTTTCGACCGAAGAAGTTGTTGAGATGAACGACGATAAGGTCGTCATGATTACGACGGATTCGGCGCAGGGCAGCGGGGTAATTATTGGACCGAACCGGATTGTTACCAACCTTCATGTGATGCAGGAAGCCGGGAAGGCAACTGTTCTGCTGCGCAGCGGCGATACCTTCGAGGTGGAAGGCATTGTCGGCTATGATGAGAAATCGGATTTGGCGGTCATTCAGACGACAAAGCCCCTGGGAGTAGAGCCTGCCACAATCGGATACGGCGTGGGCAAAGGGGCGCATGTCATTGCCATAGGCAGTCCGCTGGGGCTCCAGAACACAGTCTCCGATGGCATTGTCAGCAATTTGCAGCAGGCGGATGGCGTTCAGACCTATCAGATCAGCGCCCCGATTGATCACGGCAGCTCGGGCGGCGGGCTGTTCGACGATTACGGCGAGCTTGTAGGGATCACGTCATCGGGAATCGAGTCCACGCAAGCGGATTTGAATTTTGCGGTATCCGTGCTTAATGTCAGCATCCTTCTTTATAATATTGAAGACAACAAAGCCAACGAGAAAATTGACTTCCTGCCCTCAACGTTGCCGGATACCCTTGTGGGTGCAACTGACGATGATATCCGCGATCTGGTCGACAAGGAGTTCGGGGAAATCAGTACCTCGCAGGGCGGAACGAAGCTGCAGCGCATTGAGGTCAAGCGCGATGACAAGGGCTGGCTGGTTGTTTCGGCCGTAATCGATCCTGCATTTTATATGCTGTACGGGAATATGGCTAATGATGATCTGCGCTTCTGGGCACTCGATGCGGGAACCAAGCTGCATAAGCTGCTGCCGGACGACACCATTCAGCTTGCCGTCTATTATGAGCAGGAGTTCAGCTTCGAGCCCCGGAATTTGAACGCGGCAGAGGTGACGGCTGCTGCAGATGGAAAATGGCTTGTCCGTTATCCCGTTGTTCAGTTGCAAGGCAAAGAGAAGATGATCGTTCAGGTCCGGACCTGACCTCTTTGAACGATGATTGAAGCGGGGCGGTTTTCTCTCCTGCGGCATTATGCTGCGGGAGCGGGGGCTGCCCTTCTTTTTTTGTGCCATATTCGGTACAATAGAGTTGCTTGTAAGCCATAACGATAAAGAGGGAATTAAACAATATGAAAGTCGTACTGGCAACCTTGAATGCCAAATTTATTCATACCTCACTCGCGCTGCGCTGCCTGAAAGCCTTCAGCGAGCATGAGTTCGACATCGAAATTGCGGAATATACGATCAAAGATCCGGTGATGAACATTGTCGCCGACATCTACGCGAGGAAACCGAGTGTAATCGGCTTCTCCTGCTATATCTGGAATATCGAAGAGACGATTACGGTCATCGATATGCTGCGCAAAATCATGCCTGAGCTGCGTATAGTACTGGGCGGCCCCGAGGTCAGCTATGACACGGCCTTCTGGATGGAGCGTCTGACGCAGGTCGATTATATTGTGGTTGGCGAAGGCGAAGAAACCTTTCATCATCTGCTCACGGAGCTGCGGGATACGCAGAAGCTGCATATGGTGTTTGGTGTCGCTTACCGCAAAGAGCGCAAGGACGATACGATAGAAATCATCCTCAATCCGCCGCGTCCGAAGCTGGAATTGGCCAAGCTTCCATCACCGTACCGTTTTCCGGAGGATATCGCCGGTCTGCAAAGCCGTGTCACTTATTTCGAGACCAGCCGCGGCTGCCCGTTCAGCTGCCAATTCTGCTTGTCGAGCATTGAGGTAGGGGTCCGCTATTTTGATATGGAACGGACCAAAGCGGATCTGCTTTATTTGATCCAGTCCGGCGCGAAGCTGATCAAGTTCGTGGACCGCACCTTTAATATCAAACGCGACTATGCGCTGGAGATTTTTCATTTCCTTATTGAAAATCATGGAGGCTGCGTGTTCCAGTTTGAAATCACCGCGGATATCATGCGTCCCGAGGTGCTTGATTATTTAGCCGAGCATGCGCCGCCGGGGATTTTCCGCTTCGAGATCGGCGTGCAGTCAACCAATGATCCAACGAACGCGGAGGTGCAGCGCAGGCAGAATTTTGCGAAGCTGAGCCGCACCGTTACCAAGGTGAAGGAGAGCGGCAAGATCGATCAGCATCTTGATTTGATCGCCGGTCTGCCGCTGGAGAATTACGATACGTTCCGCAAAACCTTCAACGATGTCTTCGCGCTGGGGCCGGAGGAGCTGCAGCTTGGCTTCCTCAAGATGCTGCGGGGCACCGGCATGCGCCGCGATGCGGATAAGCACGGATACATCTATATGGACCGGGCGCCTTACGAGATTCTTGGCAACGATATTATGCCGTTCTCGGATATCGTGCGGATCAAGCGGGTGGAGGACGTGCTGGAGAAATATTGGAATGCGCACCGGATGGACCATGCGCTGTACTATCTAATCGGGCAGGCATTTGATTCGGCCTTCGACTTCTTCCAGCAGTTCGGCGATTATTGGGAAGGACGCGGCTGGCAGAAAATCGGCCATCAGCTGGAGGACCTTTTCTCCCGGTTGTGGACGTTCCTGTCCGAGGTGCATATTCTCCGCACGGCAGAAGCGGGCAAGCACTGGCAGCCCGAGGTTGCGCTTGGGCTCATGAAGCTGGATTATTATCTGAATCACAAGTATAAGCCGCGCAAGGTGTGGTGGGACTTTACGATGGACAAATCCGCGTGGAACGGCTGGATGCAGCAGCTGGCGAAAGAACCGCATGATGTCTCGGAGGCATTCGCTACGCTGGGCCTCGGCGAGAAGGAGCTGCATAAGCACGCTGTTATCGAACTGCTGCCATTCGATCTGGAGCTCTATCTGTCAGAAGGCATATTGTCCCTGGAAGCACAATCGCTGCTTATTGTGGTTTACAGCGGCGGTGGCAAGGAGGATGGTGCGGCGGCGAAGCCATTCATCCAAAGGCTGGTTCACGTCAAGCAGCGTACGGGAACGATGTAGAACGGACTGTGGGGAGAATGCCATCCTCACTCCGGCATACAGCAAGCTTGGACTATTCCACAGCGTGAGCGTGGGATAGTCTTTTTTAGGGAGAGGCTTCCTGTGCTGCCAAAGTACAGTGACAGCCGTTTGTTCTTGCATTTATATCAAATGTGTAATCTATCATGGCGCAGGCTGATTTAAGAGACTTGAGTACGGTAGTGCAGTAGTGTAAGATAGGGGAGGCAAGTTATTCTTTCGATTGAATCGAATGAAGAAGGAGCGATAACGTGGTATATTCGGCAAATAAAGAGCGGTATTCGTCCATGACGTATAACCGTGTTGGACGGACAGGCCTTAAGCTTCCAGCCATTTCACTTGGTCTTTGGCATAATTTTGGCGGCGTTGATACATTTGAGAATGGCCGCGCCATGCTTCACCGGGCATTTGACCTGGGAATAACGCATTTTGACCTGGCCAATAACTACGGCCCTCCGGCAGGCTCGGCAGAAGAAATGTTCGGGCGTATTATGGCGAACGATTTCAAGCCGTACCGGGACGAACTGATTATTTCCTCCAAAGCAGGATATTATATGTGGCCAGGCCCATACGGGGAGTGGGGCTCACGCAAATATTTAATCGCTTCCCTTGATCAAAGCCTGAAGCGGATGGGTGTCGATTACGTCGATATTTTCTACTCCCACCGTCCGGATCCGGAAACGCCGCTTGAAGAAACGATGGGTGCTCTTGACCATATCGTACGCTCGGGCAAAGCGTTGTATGTCGGTATCAGCAGCTATAGTGCGGAACAATCCGCAGAGGCGATTGCCATCATGAAACGTCTGGGCACACCGCTTGTTATTCATCAGCCCAGCTATAATATGTTTGACCGCTGGATCGAGAACGGCCTGCAGGATGTGCTGGAGGAAAACGGCGTAGGCAGCATCGCCTTCTGCCCGCTCGCCCAGGGGCTGCTCACGAACAAATATCTCGGCGGTATTCCTGAAGATTCGCGTGCTGCCAGCCGTACCGGCGCTCTGCAGGAAAGCGCGGTAACGCCTGAGCGTGTGGCCAGACTGCAGAAGCTTAATGCAATTGCATCCGAACGCGGCCAGTCTCTGGCACAGCTTGCGCTGGCCTGGGTGCTGCGCGGCGGACGCGTAACATCGGCGCTGATCGGGGCAAGCAGGGTCAGCCAGATCGAGGATAATGTAGCCGCGCTCAGCAATCTGGACTTCTCCAAAGAAGAGCTTTCACGGATTGAGGATATTCTGCGCTAGAACAAGCCAAGCCTTCCACTGAGGAGTGATCCTCATGCGGAAGGCTTTTTTTTGTATCCGTCTATGCATATTTGGCAGAGAGTCCGATGCAGGCGACACCGGCGAGAATGAGCAGGCAGCCGGCGATTTTCAAAGCGGAGAGCGATTCGTCGAATATGTAGTAAGCGCCGATGATCGATATGACATAGGCCAGGCTTTGGATAGGGTACGCAAGACTTAGATCCACCTTGGAGACGATATACAGCCAAAGTATCGTAGCGCAGCCGTAGATGAACAATCCGCCCAGAATATAAGGGGAGAACACTAATTCCAGAATGGTGCGGAAGCTTTCGAATGGCCTGGATTTCTGCATGAGGCCATACTTCCATATAAATTGACCGGTTACGAGCATGAGCGTATTGACCAGAATGAGTACAAATTGAACCAGATTCAATGCTTTTCACGTCCTTCGACTGCCTGCTGCAGCTCCAGCATTTTCTTCTCCATCACGGCAAGCTCCTGCGTCAAGGTCTTCATGCGGTCCGACTGATTGGACAAGCTCATTGTCTGTCTAACCAGCAGTCCGAGGATGAACAGGATCGTCATCATAAAGACAAAAGTCGGCATGTAATAAATGCCGATCCACAAGGCGAACCGGTTGAGCAGCGGGATGCACAGCGCCGCGACGACGCCGGCGATGGCTGTTATAAGCCAGAGAAACGCATAGCGGTCCCTCAGCCGGTGCGATACCGTGAGACAAACAATGATAACAAGAAACAGCAGCGTAATAATGAGAGAAACGATTTGATTCATGATAAATGATCCTTTCCAGGGCGCATGCTTTTCAGGAATCGCTGCAGGCTTTACTAAGAAGCACAGGCTTTACAAGGCTTCTAGGAGAAGCTTTTGCGGATGAGTGAGATCATGGTGACCTTCATCATATAGTAAACCGATTTGGACAGGTTGATCGAAGAGACCCCGCCTTGGCGGTTTCTCATCTCGACGCTGATTTCTGTTATTTTACGGCCCTGCTTGCACAGACTGACAAGCACCTCGACCTCCGGATAATCCGTTGGATAGGCTCGTGAAAACTGCTCGATGGTCGAGCGGTTCACAATGCGGAAGCCGGAAGTAGGATCATAGATGGAAACGCCGGTGAGCACTCTCACCAGAAAGTGAAAATAGAAGATCCCGAATCGCCGCAGAAGACTGCCTTTATAGCCGCTGTGACGGACAAAACGGGAACCGATGACCATATCGCAGCCGCTGGACTGAATATGCTCCACGAGCTTGGCGATATCTTCGGGGCGGTGCTGTCCGTCCGCATCCAGCTGAATGGCGTAGAGATAGCCATTGCTGTCGGCGTACCGGTAACCGCTTTGCATGGAGCCGCCAATTCCGAGATTAACCGCATGGCGCAAGGAGGGGAATCCCTCTTTGCGGATGATTTCCGCCGTTCGGTCCCTGGAGCCGTCGTCAATGACGACAAAATCATAATCGGTATGGCGTTTGAGCTCATGCACGGTCCGTGCGAGCGTCGCTTCCTCATTATAGGCGGGAATGATCACTAGTATATCACTGGCTCGTTTGTGCTCCATTTTACGATCCATCCTTCTCATTTCAAATCGTTTGCTTTTATACAGGGCCTGTATAGTATAATGGAAAACGTTGGGCAAGCGATACCAAATATTTGTAAAAGAAGGAGATGTAGGATTGTTTTCTTTGAAATCTGAGACGCCTGTGATAAGAAGATGGGTTTATACCGTGATGGCGCTTGTCCTGCTTGTGCATGTAACGTCCGTGCTTGTGCTTGGCGATCATTTTCTCCTGGGATCTTATGAGAAGCGCGATAATGACGATGTCAAATATGTTTATGCCGCACAGGTTCTGATGCAGGACCATACGCTTGTCTATAACAGCGGCGACCTGCCTACTAATTTCATTATGCCCACCATACCGGTCATGCTAAGCGGGTTTATCGCCATTTTGGACCGGGACGCTGGAGTTATGGCTTTCCGGCTGCTGCAATGTCTGATGCAATCGTTCTCTATCTATCTGCTTTTCATTCTGGCCAGATCGGTGTTCAACAGCCGTGTCGGCCTTGTGGCTATTATATTGGCTGCCTGCTATATTCCGGATCTGTTCGCTTCGGGAGCGATTCTAACTGAATCGACGTTTAAAGTGCTGCTTTTGTTGCTGCTTTGCAGCACAATATTTGCCATTCGCAAAAAAACGCCCCTCGCTTATGTATGGGTTGGCATCATGCTGGGTTTAGCCTGTTATGTAAAGCCGCAAAGCGCCTTGTTTCCCATATGCCTGCTTATACTTTGGCTTGTCCACCGTTACAGCTGGAAGGATATTGTCAAATATACGGCTATCGTCGGCGTTTGCAGCATGGCGCTGCTCTCGCCCTGGTGGATCCGCAATTATGTGCAGTTTCATGAATTTATTCCGTTCACCAAATCAACCGGAAACCCCATGCTGCTCGGCGCGCTGGTCAAACGGGGCATGCCGCCCAAGGGCTTCTTCGAGCAGTATCCCGAATACAAGGACAATAAGCTGTTTGGGCCCAACGATACGGCGCAGAAGCTCGCGGCACAGCGTCTCATCGCGTATAACTTCAAGCATACGCCGATTGCTTACACCTATTGGTTTACGGCGGGCAAAACCTATTATTTGTTCTCGGCTCCTTTCTATTCAAGGCCGGTGCCGGGTCTTCCAAGACCTGCGATTAATGTGCTTCATTGGCTCTATGTATTAGCGGGCTTCGTCGCTCTTTTACTGCTTCTGTCCCTCAAGAGAATGAAGCAGACGCTCCCGGTTCTGCTTCCCTTCCTCTATTATTGGTTTATCCATCTGCCTTTTATAACCTTTGGACGCTACGGCTATCCTCTTGTGAGCCTGCTGATTATTTTCGCCGCTGCGGGAATTGTGTTAATAGCGGAGCGGCGCAAAAGAATGAGCGATGGCAGCAGGTTACCAGGTGCATTAAATCAGCCATAATCATCTGCGAAATCCGGGGGAACTGCCCCGGATTTCTATTTGGGTGCCTGGTTGAAATCTTGTTGCCCCGTGTAGTGTCATGAAGGATATGCATAGTGGGGGTGACTTCCATATACGGAAATAAGATAAAGGTTTGGGCGTTGATGATGATAGCAGCCGCAACTACGCTGGCAGGCTGTTCAACTGTTTCATTATCCAGGCCAGCAGCCGTACAAGCGGAGGCTGTTAAAAATACGAAGGCTCAAAACATGAAGGAAGATCCGAAAAATTGCAGAAATGCCGCCATAGATTATTTTGCGGCAATCAAATTCGACGGCCGTATGTATATCGATAACCTTTATAGCGAATCTTCCGGACTGAAGCCCGGGAAGAAGGTCGGAGAGATCGGCTACAGGATGGCAGACGACGCCTGTCTGGGCTTCAGATGAAGGACGACGATGCCACCCTGCTGCAGGCAGAGACTCCGCTGTATGCGATGAAGGGTTATAAGACAGGCTATCGTCTTCTTGCCGGAGACCAGTTGTATGAAGTCGCGGAGAATCCTTCTGCCAGGACCGTTGGCGAGCTTTATGATATCGAGGGGGAAATAGCGGGAGTCCGTTTCGAAAGCGGCATTGACGGCTCCCCGATGAAGGCCTTTACAGCGGAGGCGGCAAAGGTGTTCAAGGAGGAGTACATCAAGCTCGAGCTGGTTGACCGGACGAAACTGAATAAAGAAACCAAAAGCTTAAGCGGAGGAAGCTATCATCTGCGCGTACTGTTTAAGGACGGCTCCTCATTCCGGGTGGCTTATTATATCAAACCCGCTGTGCTCTCGCCCGGAGCCTATGCAACAGAAAGGCTGAAGGAGGCCATTACCGGGCAGTGCAGGCTGCTGTATGAATAAGCAGCCTGCATAAAACGCATAAACGTCATTTACTCCCGCGGCGTGCGTCTGGCGACCCCGCTGTCGATGGCGGCCTGCACGACCCGTCTTCGCACCTCTTCGACCACGCGCTGGTTGAATACGCTTGGTATGATATACAGCGGACTCAGCTCGTCAGGGCTGATGACCGAGGCGATTGCCTCGGCGGCAGCCAGCTTCATCGGCTCGTTGATGCAGCTCGCACGGCAGTCCAGGGCGCCGCGGAAAATGCCAGGGAAGCACAGTACATTATTGATCTGGTTCGGGTAATCGGATCGTCCCGTTGCGATAACAGCGACGATATCCTCTGCCGTTTCCGGGCGGATTTCCGGCTCGGGGTTGGCCATCGCGAATACGATCGGATCCGGGGCCATGCTCATGACCAGCTCCCGCTTCAGAATGCCTCCGGCAGATAAGCCGATGAACACATCGGCGTCCTTGAGCGCTTCAGCCAGGCCGCCGTTCATCCGCTCATCATTGGTGTGCTCGGCATACCACTGCCACATGCCGTTCGGATAATGATGGTCGCGGCATATGATGCCTTCGCGGTCGACGCCGACAACATGCTGCGCTCCGCCGGCAAGCAGCATTTTCGTGCATGCCGTTCCTGCCGCGCCAATGCCGCAAACGACAATACGCGCATCGGCAATATTCCTTCCGGTCAGCTTCAGGGCATTCAGCAGTCCGGCATACAATACGACGGCAGTCCCGTGCTGGTCATCATGAAAGACGGGAATATCAAGCTCATCCCGCAGCCGCTGTTCAATTTCAAAGCAGCGCGGTGAGGAAATATCTTCCAGATTGATGCCTCCGAAGCCGGGAGCAATGGCCTTGACCGCGGCAATGATGCCTTCGGTATCATGGGTATCCAGGCAGATAGGAAAAGCGTCCACATCGGCGAACTGCTTGAACAGCATCGCTTTTCCTTCCATTACAGGCATAGCCGCATAGGGACCGATATCCCCAAGACCAAGCACGGCCGTTCCATCGGAAACAACTGCGACTGTATTCCTTTTGATCGTCAGGGTATACGCTTTGGAGGGATCCTCGAAGATCGCATTGCAAACGCGGGCAACCTCGGGCGTGTAGACGCGCGACAGATCATCGCGGTTTTGAATCGGCGTTTTCGGCTGAACGGAGATTTTGCCGCCAAGATGCAGCAGGAAGGTCCGGTCCGAAATATTGATGAGGCGGATGCCGGGCAGCTCTTCCAGCGCTTTGGCAATTCGTTCATTGGTCGCCGCTTCACTCACTTTGACGGTCAGATCGCGCACCGTGCGGTCGCGTCCGGTCTGTATGACGTCAATGGCGATAATATCGCCGCCTGCCCGCTCAATCGCCGTGGCAGCGGCGCCAAAAAAGACCTTTTGCGTATCCAGCTCAATCCGTAAAATAACGGTTTTCCCATCCAGCGGCACATTCCTCATTCTTAATAGCCTCCCTGATTGTGAATGAACACATATACTTTCGTTTATTTACCCTCAAAAGAGGCAGGATATGCAAAAGCGGCGCAAACTCTACACTAATCCTTCAGGACGGGACTCAAGCTTCAAAGCTTCAAGCGCTCTGAAAAAAGAAGCCGTCACTGCATCAGCTGCAGGACGGCACGGGAGCATTGCATCGGGTTATAATGCTGATTGCGTTTGGTCATCAGATCACGCCGATGCTGGACAGCGCTGTAAGGCTCCTGAATCATTTCAAACCATTTATCTATCGTCTCTGTGTCTATAAGCATTTCGCCGAAGCCGCTCTCAACAAAATATTCGCAGTTGACCTCTTCCTGTCCGGGAATCGGCTCATAGAACAGCATCGGAATGCTCTTGCTGAGACCCTCGGTACAGGTCATGCCGCCGGGTTTGGTAATCAGCAGATCGGATACGTCCATCAGCTTGCTGATCTCCTTGGTAAAGCCCAGCACCTTGATGTTGGGATGCTGGAAATGCGGATCAGCCAGCATTTTTTCTCTGGCCTTGTCGTTATTCCCCACACAGTAGATAATCTGTATGCGGTCCCGCCAGCGTGTCATATACTCCAGAAGATTGTCGCTGTACATAATCCCCCAGCCGCCTCCCATAATAAGGACAGTGGGCATGGGCTTCAAATCGAATTGAGCCTGGAGCTCAGCTTTATCATGTGTTTCCCAGAAGTTCGGATGAACCGGAATGCCCGTCACTTCAATTCTGCTTGCAGGGATGCCCCGGTCGGTAAGCTTCTTCTTCACAAGCTCGGTGGAGACCAGATACTTGTTGACCTCGGAGCTGGTCCACGTGCCATGAGCATCATAATCGGTAATAAGCGTGTATAATGGAACATTGAGGCCAAGACGCTTCAAGCGGGAGACCACCGCGTTGGGAACCGGGTGGGTGCATACGATCAAATCCGGCTTCAGCTGGGAAATCACTTGAGAGGTATGCGTATAAAATATCCGGTGAAGCGCAAGCTGGGTGAACCTGTTTAAAGATTTCTTGTATTGTCTTCGATATACGATGCCGACTAGCTTCGGCTGTTTGCTGACTGTTTTGCGATAGGCGGAAACAATTAACGGACCAAGCACGGGATTTAAAAATTTGCCAAGCTCAATGACGCGGGTGGAAATACCCGGATTGAGCGCACGCAGTCCGACAGCCAGCGCATAGGCGGCTTGAGTATGACCTGAACCGAATCCTTCAGAGAGCAGCAGCACTCTTTTTTTACGCAACTTCTCACCTACTTTTCTGACCACATAGGAAAAAATGTCCCCAGGATGTCTTTCCTATCGGCGATAACAACACGCAAGGTGAAACGGCTGTCGCCGTCCTTTGGAGGCGGGGTGCGTTTCATTCCGGAGAAATATAAGCAAAGTATGATGAAGATTAATACTTTCTTATATTTCAAAAAATCCCCTCTCCCCTATATTACTTTGCAAGTCCGTTCAAAACAAGTTAGGAATTGAGACTTGCGGAGGAATCCTCAGTAATTTATTCTAAAAATTAGGTAAACGAAGGACAGGCGCCTTATTCTTAAATAATCAGCTTGAATTTATAGACGAGCAGGAGGATAAAAAAGATGCAGCAGCAACAAAAATTTATTCCGGCAATTGGTTCTTTGGTGGCGGTCCGCTACAAGACAGGAGAGTATATTGGTGAAGTGATGGAAGCTGCAGGTGGCAGTCCGCGCGCATTGGTGAAAGTACTGGCTGTGCTCAAGCATCCGGAGCAGGGCGATCTCCATAATCCGCAAAATCCGGACGTGCCGCTGTTTCATGAGCGCAGGGCGCTCAGCTACACGGAGAAGGCCAATATTCCCTACGGCGATCTCGTGCTCTACACGGGTGAGGTCCCGTCTTATCCCGATTCGCTTAAAGAAGCCCTGGAGAATGAGCTGGCAGCGCTCGACCGGTTAAAGCGGTGGGCTGAGCGCGGACTGGAGCAGCTTGCGCAGCTGCAGCGTGAATATAAAATTTAAGGAGGTGCGCACAAGATGGGGAAGGAATGGCTGGCCAAGGAGATTTATGCGGTTTCCCATTTAACCGGAGAATTTGTACTGCGTTCAGGTCAAATTTCCAACGAATATTTTGATAAATACTTGTTCGAATCCGACCCCAGACTGCTGGGGGTCATCGCCTCGGAAATGTCAGCCTATATTCCGATTGGAACCCAGGTTCTGGCTGGCATCGAGATGGGAGCGATTCCGCTGACAACGGCACTTTCGCTGGAGACGGGCATCCCTTCCGCATTTGTCAGGAAGAAAGCGAAGGATCATGGAACCTGCAAAATTGCCGAGGGAATCGATGTGGCAGGCAAAAAGGTATGTGTCGTCGAGGATGTTATAACCTCGGGAGGGCAGGTTGTCATGAGTGTCAATGCGCTGCGTGAAGCGGGAGCTATCGTGGATAACGTCATCTGCGTCATCCTAAGGAGCCCGCAGGGACGCAAAAGGCTGGAGGAAATAAACCTGCGGCTGCATGCGCTTTTTACAATGGAAGAACTGAATGAGCTGGGACAGCGGGAGTAGTCCAGAGGGTGAAGGGCGCTGCAGCGAATGGGTTAGAGGGATTTGAACAATAAGGGTTGCCTGGTGCGGCAAAAGGTGGTATTATTTGCTTATCGACCGGATGACCGATTTGGAATTTTGGTCAATAACAGATTTCGAGTGGCAAATCCGCGAGAAGGAGGCTTCGGCAAATGGATACCAGAAAGCTTCCGGTTGACCGCCGGCTGCAGGTTGTCGAAGCGGCTGCCCAATCGTTCGCCATGTTCGGCTATAAAGCAACGACAATGGAGCTTGTGGCCAAAATCGCAGCAGTCGGCAAGGGCACCATCTACACCTTCTTCGCCACCAAGGAAGAATTGTTCGATGAAATAATCGGACAGCTGACCGGCGAGCTGCGCTCGCTTGCCGATCGCACGATTAATCGCGAAACGCCCTTCTTCGAAAATTTGACGATTGTGTTGTATGAACTGCTCCGCTTTCGCGAGAAGCATGAGCTGATCGTCAAGCTGTCCCAAGAGGTCCGCGAATTGGGCACTCCCATGGCCAAGGAAGGGATTGCCAAGCTGGAGCGGGCTATCGTCACATGTATACAAAATGAAGTTGCACTGGCAGTCGAGAAAGGCGAGGTGCGCAGCGTCGATCCGGAGCTGACGGCTTTCATCATGCTCAGACTGTACATATCGCTTGCCGTAGACTGGAGCAAAGAGCATGAACCCCTTGCGCGCGAGGAAATCGCCGGGTATTTTGCTTCCCTGCTCAAAAGCGGAGTGGGGGCTTGAAGGCTGCACTAGTATAACGAAGCTGTTGTTGATGGTTTGAGAAGCGGCACACGCTGCTTATTTTTTTGAATCAAAGTGACCAAATAACCAAATCGGTCATATGTTCATTATTCATTCGGAGGCGGTTATGATGGGTTTTACCTTGTTTGGCAGAGAGCTTGCACGTATTGTCCGCAGTCCCAAGCTGTTGATCCCGATCATCGGTGTTCTGTTCATTCCAATTATGTACAGCGGCATGCTGGTCGGCGCCTTCTGGGATCCTTACGGGAAGCTTGGCGAGCTGCCGGTAGCTGTCGTTAATGAGGACCAGGGAGCGTCATTTGAGGGTGAAACGCTGACGGTAGGCTCGGATCTGGTCGTGAGCCTGAAGGAAAACAAGCAATTCCGCTGGGCCTTTGTCGATCGGGAAGCTGCGGAGAAGGGCCTTGAGTCCGGGGATTATTACTATGCCATTGAAATCCCGCCCGTCTTCTCCAAGCAGGCAACCACGCTGCTGGACGAGAATCCGCAGCCCGCTTCGCTGAAATATATCTCCAATGACAGCGATAATTATCTGGCTGCGAAAATCGGCCATACGGCGATGGATCAGCTGCAGGCGGAGCTGTCGCAGGAGGTTACCAAAGCCTATGCCCAGGCGGTGTTCCATCAAATCGGCGATGCTGCCAACGGCATTGCGGATGCCAGCGCGGGAGCCGCCAAGCTGAGGGACGGGGCTGCGGACGCGGCGAACGGCGCTTCGCTGCTGCTCGAGAACGCGGGCAAGCTGGCCAGCGGAACGCTGGAACTGAAAAGCGGCGCCGATAAGCTTGGCAAGGGAGCGGGCAGTGTAGCGGAAGGCACAGCTGCTTTGAGCTCCGGCGCGGCGGCCTTGTCAGACGGGCTCGGCAAGCTTGAGGCTGCCGCCGGACAGCTCAGCGGCGGTGCTGGAGATGCCCTGCAGGCGGGCAGGCAGCTGGCAGGCGGGCTTGTGGCGGCGAAGACGGGCAGCGGGCAGCTCGCGGACAGCTCGGCGAAGCTGTCGGCGGCGCTTGAAGCTTACGCCGCCGCCAGAGGCGATACAGCGCAGGACCCAGCGCTGCAGGAGCTGCTCGCCGCCGCCCGCAAGCTATCGGCGGGCGCGGACGGGCTTGCCGGCAGCAGCGCGAAGCTGGCTGCCGGGGCGGCTCAGCTGCAGCAGGGGCAGAGCGCCCTGCTGCAGGGCATGGACGCACTGCACGCGAAGCTCGCAGTCGCGAAGAAGAGCGGCGCCCGGCTTGCCGCGGGCGCCAGGAAAACGGCCGGCGGCGCCGCGCAGGTCGCGGACGGCGCAGCCGCAGCAGGCCGCGGAGCGGCCGAGCTTGCCGCTGGCACCGGCAAGCTTCAGAGCGGCTCCGCCGCGCTTGCCAGCGGCGCGCAGCAGCTCGCCGGAGGCACGGCAGAGCTGGCCGGCAAGCTCGGCGCCGCCGCAGCCCAAACAAGCGGCGTCCAGGGAACCGACGCCCTGTATGACATGTTCGCGAAGCCGGTCCATGTCGAGGAGCGCAAGCTCAGCGAGGTGCCGAACTACGGCACGGGCTTTACGCCCTATTTCCTTTCGCTTGGCCTGTTTGTAGGAGCATTGCTGTCATCGATGGTCATGCCGATGCGGGAGACCGGCGAGCTTCCCCGCTCCGGCTGGAGCTGGTTCGCCAGCAAAGCGCTCTTGTTCCTGATCGTCGGCATGATTCAGGCACTGATTGCCGATGCCATCCTTGTCTACGGGATCGGCGTGCATGTGAATCATCTGTGGCCCTTCGTCGGCCTCTCGGTGCTGACAAGCATTACCTTTATGATGATTATCCAGTTCCTCGTTACGACGATGGATCAGCCCGGACGATTCGTCGCGGTCATTCTGCTTATCCTGCAGCTGACCGGCAGTGCCGGCACCTATCCGCGCGAGCTGGTTCCAGCCTGGCTGAGGAGCATCGGCGACTGGCTGCCGATGACGTATTCGATCTCGGCCTTCAGGTCCATCATTACAGGAGAATCGCTTGACCAAACAGGGAACCAATCCCTGCATATCGCCTTGTTCGGTATTGTCTTCGCGGGACTGACTCTGGTTTTCTTCCTGTTTCTTTTCCGCAAAAACCGCCGCAGAGCGGATGTCCCGGAAAGCAGGATGCTGAGTGTATAAGCCGGCTGTTATTTAGTAACGGTATGGCAGTTATCCGGTGTGCAGCCAAAAATAAAGCCGTATTCCCTCATTAAAGTGAGGGGAATACGGCTTATTACATTTCAGGAGAAGAATAAAGAAGCTTAAGAATTAATGAATGCGGTTTGAAGGGACTTGCGGTAAACGACCTGGTAGCCAAGTCCTCTGGAAAGAGCCGCCAGCGGCAGGTAGGTGAACGAACCTCCGTTTGTCTGCTGCAGATAAGCCGGCGTCTCCAAGGGAACCGCCGTTCCGTCGACCTTTATCGTCTTGGCTCCAATCGTGAAGGAGACGACCTTATTGTTTGCGCTGATTGTGGCTGTTTTGGTTTTGCCGTCCCACGTCAGCTGAGCTTTTAGGGCATCCGCGATGTCGCGCATCGGAAGGAAGGTCGTGTCGTTTTTGAGAATCGGTTTGTTTTTGCCGCCAAGCACGCTGCCATTGATGACGATATCCAGCGGCACCCCCGCCGGAAGCGGAGCGGGCTTGCGGTATTCGCCCCAGATGCCTTTGGCGAACGCCATGGCCATTTGCTCGTAACCGGCCTGCTTGGGATGGATGTCCCCTTGAAGAATACTGGTATAGGCCAGCTCTTTGCCTATGAACGGCTCGGATACGTCCACGGTTTTCACCCGATAGCCTTGTTCGAGGAAACGTGACGCTACGGATTCGTCAAGCTCGCGAAGCTGCTTCACGGCGCCCTGCAGGACGGCATATTGCTCCTCGGTTACCGCCTTGTTGATTGGGGATGGCTTTGGCACAGGAAGATACTGGTCGGCAAATACAATTTCTGCCTTGGGATTGATGGCGAGCGCGGCGGTTAGCGACGCTTCGAGGGAAGTCTGATAGCTTGCCAGCATCGTGTCGATCCAGGTCTGGATATCGCTTGGGCTCATCACATGCTGCTTCATTTCATCGAATAAGGGCAGGAAGTCATTGCCGCCAATCGTCATGACGATCAGATTGGCCTGCTCCAGAACCGTGCGAAGCTCGGAGGACTTGGCAATGGTCTCAGGTGCGAGACGGTACTTCGAAAGACCGGGTTGAATGCCGTCGGCGGTCACGCTTGTTCCGTTCTGCGCGGCCTCCAGCCATTGGCGGAGCCCGTCGGATTTCAGGCCGAGCACGCCGAAGTTCTGGAGCTCCGCCGCTCCGTGATACAGGGCCTGCTCATAAACGCGGTCTGCATAGCCATACGGAACGGTGCTTTCCGTCATTCCATTCTCATAGCCGGCCGTGAGGGAGTCGCCTACCGCGGCAATACGCAGCGGAGCGTTTGTTTCCGCGGCTGCGGCCAGCGCCGCATAAGTCTGCTGCAGGGCGGCAGCGTTCGGCTGCATTCCCTGATAGCCGGTCGTTCCGATTGAAGAAGTGCCTGCAGCCGGCATAAGCGATGATGTTTCCGCCGCATAGGCGGCAGGTCCTGCCAGCAGCGAGGCTGCGAGTATGCAGGCGGCGATATTCATTTTCCTGAAGTTGCTATTCAATCTCTCCACGTCCTTTTGATAAAATGTAAAAGTATTCGCTTCGAATTGCTTCTTAGATGAAGAAACTTGTTGTGAGCCGCCAAAGGAGGGTGGAGCTGTTTCTTCTTGACTGTTAAAACCTGCACACCGTAAAAGATCTCTTATCAGAACCATAAAAATATTAAATTGATATCATTATGGGGTGATGTTAAAATAAAATAATAACGTTTTGACGCAGATTTATCGGAAGATGCTGATGATTACAGCTTGCTTGCGAGCGTACAACAGCGTCTTTTAACTTGTTCATTTTTCGCTGGTTTGGTATGCTGTATGCTTACGCATTCCTTCATTCTAAACCAAAGCAGGGCGAAAATGAAGACGGATCTTTTGTAACCACCGTTTATCCACAAATTTTCTCATAGAGAGGTTGCACGACATGAAAGAGAATCGTTATGGGTTGCCGCCGAAGCAAGGCCTGTACGATCCGCAATTAGAGAAAGACGCTTGCGGTATGGGCTTTGTGGCTAACATCAAAGGGAAAAAATCACATACCATTATTCAGCAAGCGCTGACGGTGCTTGAGAATATGGAACACCGCGGCGGCCAAGGGAGCGAGCCCAACACGGGAGACGGAGCGGGCATCATGCTGCAGATTCCGCATGCTTTTTTCGCTCGGGAATTGAAAGGGCAAGGCATTGAGCTGCCGGCAAACGGAGAGTATGCGGTAGGCATGCTGTTCTTGTCGCAGGATGAAGCGCTGCGCAGCACGCACGAGCGCGAGCTTGAATCCATTATTCGCGAAGAAGGCCAGACTCTGATCGGCTGGCGCACGGTTCCGACGAATGATGGGAAGCTTGGCGAATCCGCCAAGAGCGTAAAGCCGTTTGTCCGCCAGGTGTTTATCGGCCGCAGCGCCGATATCCAGGATGAGCTTGCCTTTGAACGCAAAATTTATGTCATCCGCAAGCGTTCGGAGCATGCTATCCGCTACTCCGGTGCCGAAGGTGCGGACACGTACTATATCCCGAGCATGTCGAGCAAGAAAATCGTTTATAAAGGAATGCTTACAACCGAGCAGGTTCGTTCGTTCTATCTGGAATTGAACGATGAAGCGGTGGAAACGGCAATCGCGCTGGTACACTCCCGTTTCTCCACGAACACGTTCCCGAGCTGGGAGCGGGCGCATCCTTACCGTTATATGATTCATAACGGCGAGATCAATACGCTGCGCGGCAATGTCAACTGGATGCATGCACGCCAGACCCTGTTCGAAACCGAGCTGTTCGGTTCCGATATGGATAAAATCAAGCCGGTTATCGATCCGGACGGTTCCGATACCGCGATGTTCGATAACACGCTGGAATTCATGTATCTGTCCGGCCGGTCTCTTCCGCATGTCGCAATGATGATGGTTCCCGAGCCGTGGTCGAACCATGAAGGCATGGATGACGACAAGAAGGCATTCTACGAATATCACAGCACGCTTATGGAGCCATGGGACGGGCCTGCGGCAATGGGGTTCACAGACGGTACCCAGATCGTCGCTCTGCTCGACCGCAATGGGCTTCGTCCTGCGCGTTACTACGTGACGAAGGATGACGTTATCATTCTGGGTTCGGAAGCGGGCACCGTACCGGTTGAGCCGGACAATATATTGTACAAGGATCGTCTTCGCCCGGGACGGATGCTGCTGGTGGATACCAAGGAAGGCCGCATCATTACCGATGAAGAAGTCAAAGCGCAAATCGTGAAGGAGCATCCTTACCGTGAATGGCTCGACGAGCATCTCGTCGGTCTGGATGATCTGCCCGATGCGCCGGAGCTGCCTGAACCGGATCATGCAACCGTGCAGCAGCGCCAGCAGGCTTTTGGCTACACATTCGAAGATCTGCGCAAAGTGCTGGAGCCGATGGCTGGCAGCGGCGTGGAACCGATTGCATCCATGGGCTACGATGCTCCTCTGGCTGTGCTGTCGGAGCGTCCGCAGCGTCTTTACAATTATTTCAAGCAATTGTTCGCTCAAGTCACGAATCCGCCGATTGATGCCATTCGTGAAGAGATTATTACAGCGACAGGAACGACTCTCGGACCCGAGCGCAACCTGCTTCAACCGGAACCTGAAAGCTGCCGTCATATCAGACTGGCTTCGCCTGTTCTGTCCAACGAAGAGTTTGCCAAGCTGCGCCATGTGCGCCGTCCCGGATTCAAGTCGATTACACTGCCTATTCTGTACCAGGCGGCTAATGGCGAAGAGGGTCTGCGCAGCGCTTTGACCCAAATGTGCGAAGCGGCTGACCGCGTAATCAGCAAAGGGCATAATATCCTGATCTTGTCCGACCGCGGAGTAGACCGCGAGAATGCGGCCATACCGGCTCTGCTTGCGGTATCGGCGCTGCATCATCATCTGATCCGCGAAGGATCGCGGACCAAGGTCTGCATCCTGCTTGAATCCGGCGAACCGCGCGAGGTGCATCATTTTGCCCTGCTGCTCGGCTATGGCGTCAGTGCGGTCAACCCGTATCTGGCTTTCGAGACGCTTGACGATATGATCCGCCAAGGCATGCTGCGCGGCGTTACGCATGATAAAGCTGTGAAGAATTTCATTAAGGCAGCGACCAAGGGCGTCGTAAAGGTGCTCTCCAAAATGGGGATTTCCACCATTCAATCCTACCGCGGATCGCAAATCTTCGAAGCTGTTGGCTTGAAAGAAGAGCTGGTGGACGAATATTTCACCTGGACGCAGTCCCGCATCGGCGGTATTGGCCTGGACGTGATTGCCGACGAGAATCTGAAGCATCATAACCGCGCGTTTACCGAGCAGGAAGGCGGCGAGAAGGAGCTGGATTCCGGCGGCGAATATCAATGGCGCAAGGACGGCGAGGACCATCTCTTCAGTCCCCAAACGATCCACACGCTGCAGATGGCATCGCGCTCGAACGATTACAAGCTGTACAAGAAATTTTCGGCGCTTGTGCAGGGCGAGGACAAGAAGCATCTGACCCTTCGTTCGCTGCTTGATTTCAAACATAATTCAGAGCCGATTCCTCTGGATGAGGTTGAGTCTGTGGAGTCCATCGTCAAACGGTTCAAAACCGGGGCTATGTCCTATGGCTCCATCAGTAAGGAAGCCCATGAATCGCTTGCAATTGCGATGAACCGCATTGGCGGCAAATCCAATACGGGTGAAGGCGGCGAGGATCCGGCCCGGTTTATCCCGGATGCCAATGGCGACTCCAGACGCAGTGCCATTAAGCAGGTGGCCTCAGGCCGCTTCGGCGTTACCAGCGATTATCTCGTCAATGCGGATGAGATCCAGATCAAGATGGCACAGGGCGCCAAGCCTGGTGAAGGCGGGCAGCTGCCTGGCCGCAAGGTTTATCCGTGGGTTGCTGAAGTGCGCGGATCGACGCCGGGTGTGGGGCTGATTTCTCCGCCGCCGCATCATGATATTTATTCCATCGAGGATTTGGCGGAATTGATTCATGATCTGAAGAATGCCAATCCGCGGGCGCGCATCAATGTGAAGCTGGTATCCGAGGTAGGCGTCGGAACGATTGCCGCAGGGGTGGCCAAGGGCCGTGCCGATGTTATTCTGGTCAGCGGCTATGATGGAGGAACAGGAGCATCGCCTCTGGCTTCCATCCGTCATGCCGGAATGCCTTGGGAGCTTGGGTTGGCGGAAACGCACCAAACGCTGATGCTGAACAATCTTCGTGATCGCGTCGTCGTCGAAACCGATGGCAAAATCATGAACGGGCGCGACCTCGCCATCGCTGCTCTATTGGGTGCTGAGGAGTATGGTTTCTCCACGGCTCCGCTGGTCGTACTGGGCTGCATCATGATGCGTGTCTGCCAGCTGGATACCTGTCCGGTGGGAGTGGCAACGCAAAACCCTGAGCTGCGCAAGAAATTCATGGGCGATCCGAGCCATGTAGCCAACTACATGCTGTTCGTTGCTCAGGAGCTTCGGGAAATCATGGCTGAGCTTGGATTCCGCACAGTGCAGGATATGGTTGGACGTGTCGACCGTCTGGAGACGAAGACATTGATCGAACATTACAAGCTCAAAGGAATCGATCTGACACGCTTGCTGCATCAGCCTGAGCTGCCTGAAGGCGCTGTGCGCTACTGCATTCAGGAGCAGGATCACAAGCTTGACGAGTCGCTTGATATGCAGAAGCTGCTTCCGATCGCGGAGCGTGCGCTTGAGAGCGGCGAGAAAGTCAGCGCTACCCTGCCGATCCGCAACATCAACCGCGTTGTCGGGACGATATTGGGCAGCGAGGTAACCCGCCGTTATGGAGCAAAGGGGTTGCCGGAGGATACTATTTCGTATCACTTTATCGGCTCTGCAGGACAAAGCTTTGGCGCTTTCGTACCGAAGGGGATTACACTTTCTCTGGAAGGCGACTCCAACGACTACGTCGGCAAAGGGCTATCCGGCGGCAAAATCATCATCGCTCCTTCGCCTCAGGCGACGTTTAAGGCCGCGGAGAATGTCATCATCGGCAACACTGCGCTCTACGGCGCAACGAACGGTGAAGCTTATATCAGCGGGATTGCTGGTGAGCGTTTTGCCGTACGGAACTCGGGCGCCAAGGTCGTTGTCGAAGGTGTAGGCGATCACGGCTGTGAGTATATGACGGGTGGGCGTGTTGTAATTCTGGGGAACACAGGCCGTAATTTTGCCGCAGGGATGTCGGGGGGCGTCGCCTACGTGCTGGATGAGACCGGTGACTTCTACAAGCATTGCAACATCGAGATGGTGCTTCTGGAGCGTGTGGAAGATACCAGAGAAGTTACGGAGCTTCGTGAAATGATTGAGCGCCACGTGACTTATACGGGCAGCGCAATCGGCGAACGGGTGCTGAAGGATTGGGACACATCGATAACGAGGTTTGTGAAGGTCATTCCGAAGGATTACAAACGGATGCTGGAGCAAATCGAGAAGATGGAGCAAACCGGCTTAGCCGGCGAGGCTGCTCTCTTGGCAGCATTTGAAGCCAATATGAAAGAGCTGGCCCGCATTGGCGGCAACTAAAACAGATGGAATAGGAAAGACTGCAGGGTGACCCCGGCAGTCTTTCTTTTTTTTGTACTTATGGAATGTGAAAGATTCAAGAGGAAGTCCCTGGCAACTACTTATCGGCATAGGGGGCATGCAACCAGAAACAATCGGAGGCTTCAATAATAGAATAGATTAGCAGGATGAATAGGAAGGAGGAGGAATTAAGGTGAGTATGAATGTGATAACAGATTTTAATGCTGTGGGTGACGGTATTCATGATGATACGCTAGCTATTCAAACCGCCATTAATTCTGTCCCGGAAGGCGGAACTCTGCTTGTGCCCGCGGGTAATTACAAGGTAAGCAAAAACCCGCTTCATAAAATAACAACAGGCTATGGAACCAGTTATGCAGCATTGAAAATCGTAAAGCCGATAACCATTATAATGAACGATGCCATTTTTGAAACCAGGACTGCGGGCAGTTACGGAGTGTTCTGGGTTCATAAGGCTTCGAATGTCCATTTCCAGGGCGGAAGTCTTAGAGGGGATCAACTACCTTCGAACGGCATTCTAACCTCGAGGGTGGGTCTCCTGCTTCAGGATTGCCGCTCCTGTTCGGTTGTGGGGATGACCATAAGGAATTACTCCCAAGGTATTAATATGTATAATTCTGAGGACTGCTCGATCTCCCGGATCACAAGCGAATTTAATAATGGTTCCGGCATTATTAACTTCAATTCTGACCGCTGCCTGATTGACTCCTGTGAAATCCGAAATTCCCGCGACGGACATCTTTCACTTTTTGGAGGCGGCCAATATAACACGGTATCGAACTGCACGGTGATCGAGGATCGCGACGGAAATTTGAATCAACAGGGGATCACACTTGAAAGAGAGATAAACAGCGTAATTAAAAACAATACGGTAAGAGGCTTTTATTATGGAATTGATGTCAAAAATGGTTCGGATTCCTGTATCCTTCTTGAGAATCAATGCACGAATAATCAATTTAATATTGCGATTCGACCAGGGGATGACGGCAACAATCTTCAAGCCACAAGCAACAATATTACCATTTCAAAAAACGATGTCACAAGTCCGCGCAGGCTTAGTCCCAGTGCCGGCATTCTTGTAAAGGTTGGAAGCGGGCATGTGATTTCGGAGAATATCATCAATAAAGACATGCTGATCTTGATTGGCGGCGTACGGATCAATAATAATCTGTCGCTCAATCAAATTAAAATTATTAATAATCGTTTCATATCCTAAAAGTCGGGGTAATTATCGTTTTGGGATGGTGCGGTTTTATGGGCTGCTGTGAAATTGCTTTATGCAAGCTTTCACATTCCTGTAAGGCCGTTTTTTGCTGCAAAGAGGTGATTGTATGAGAAAAACATTAGAATATCTGAGAGAAACTTAATCGCGAAATGAGGCATTTTGGTACCTTAGGAGGCTTACATACGGGAGTATACATGGTATGATGCTTCTTGTAATCCGTTATAGATATGGATTGCAGAGAGCTGGATCTGAAGACAGTACGCTTCCATAGTGAGCTGTCAAGAGATCAAAGTGCATCCATTATCGGTTATATCGGTAATAAGCTATGAAAAATGAATAGAAACTCCCAATATGATTGCGAATTCGACAAAATAACAGGAAGATAGTACGGTTTTGACTTCCAACAAACGACAACTTAAACAAATCAAAGCGGTTACAATGATTACAGTCTTTCAGTAGCCGGTCGATTTAATAGGTCTAAGGAGTGATTTGTTGCAATGATTCATACGAATGAAAGACAACTGCACGATATGAAGCTCAAGCAAAAGGAAACCATTGATATTCGAATGATTATGGAGCAAATGGGCATATCCAAGGAATGGGAGGATGAGTATCGAAGCAGCGCCAAGAAACGGTTAAGCTGATCGGCAGTTCTTCTTGAAAACAGATTTCTGACAACCATCATAGATCATTATAATCTTTGTATGTAAGAAAACGAATTCTTATATGCGAAGATTTTTTAATTACGATGTCAGTTTGAAATCGATTTGAATAATAACCAATTAACAAGAGCGCATTTGTATGGTTCGTGAAAACACAAAGAGCTGAGGTGTTGATTTGGAATGAATTCAAACCAGGATAAAAAAACTGATCGCGCGGCAGGCAAGCAGGTAGAGCTCGATGTGAGAGCGATTATGGAACAGCTTGGCATTACTTCTAACAGCTGGTCTCAAATCAACGCTTCCGTGGAAGGGAAAAAATGAGGATAAGCAAGAAGAGACGGCATTTGCCGGTCTCTGGCGGCAGGATTGGCTTCTTCTCTTTAACCTTATAGACATTTACAGGAATGAAACGTCATCCTTTCTATAAGGACAAAAAAACCATAGTTGGCTTAGCTGGCCAACTATGGTTTTTTTTTTGAAAAGTGATGCTCATTTAATTCATCATTCTCTCTGCGCGTACAAAAGCAATGAACCGCCGCGCTTCTTCAACAGTTAACTTGCGGCCATCTATGGTCAAGGCGAAATTCTGCAGCAATTGTTCGTCCGCCAATTCTAATTGATCGACAAACTGGCGTATCGGATCGTCGAGTGTAACATGAGGAGAATTTGTTCTTCCTACGAGGAAGTCTACAGAAACATGAAACAAGTCGGCGAATTTGGAAAGTGTTTCGGTATCTGGTTCCCTGCGGTTTTTCTCGTAATGAGATAATGCCGCTCGCGAAATTCCCAGTGAAGCAGCGGTATGTTCCTGAGTCCACCCCCTATCTTCCCTCAATTTTGCAATACGAATTCCTATGTTCATAATACTCCTCCTAACCAGCCATACCAACATATTAATACGAAACGCTTACAAATGCATGATATGAAACAAAACGTAGCAAGCTTGTAAGAACTATGAAAAAATCCTTGACATGCTACAATCCGTATCGTAAAGTAAACATTGAAAATGATACATTACGTATCATACCTGTTATTCAGTATTACCACAAATCATTTTTTAATTCGTACTGGATAAACAGTTTTTTACATTTATTGCTGAATAATCGAACTTGTTTTATTAAATGAGGGCTAAAACCTCATTCTCACGGGAGGAACAAAGGTGGAACTTAAACAATATTTTAAAATTGTAATCAAAAAGATTTGGTTGATCGTAATCATAGTTGCGATCGGATGTATCATTGCAGGCATTAAAAGCTTCTACTTAACAACACCAATGTATCAGGCGAACGCCAAGCTAATTGTCAATCAGTCCTCCCAGATTGCAGACTCCGTGAATGTGAGTACCTTACAGACCAATATCATGTTGATCAATTCATACAAAGAAATCATTAAATCTCCGGCAATCATTAATAAAGTATTTGAACAATACCCGGATTTAAGAGTGAGCCCAGGTAATGTATCGGTGGTTTCGGCCAGCAATTCACAAATTATGAATCTGGTTTATAGTGATGTTTCCTACGAACGTGCAGCCAAGAGTGTAAATGCGCTATCGCTTGTGTTCAAGGAGCAAATCCCCTCCATCATGAACATCGATAATGTAACAATACTCAGTGAAGCAAGCGAGGTGGGCTCCCCGGTTCCTATTAATACGAGTCCGGTGATGAATTTCCTTGTGGCTATCATCCTTTCATTAGTGATCGGCCTTGGTATCGTTTTTCTGCTTGATTATCTCGACAATACCTTCAAGAATGAATACGAATTGGAAAGTGAGCTTGGCCTTCCCACTCTGGCCCTTGTTATGAATATAACGAAAGAGGATCTCAGCCCGCGCAAAGCATCGCTTTCTAAAAAGAAGAAAGTAGGTGAAGGTGCTTATGCCTCAATCAACCAATGAGAGTAATTTGATCACATTATTGAATCCCAAGTCGCCTATTTCAGAAGCTTACCGCAAATTGCGTACAAATATCCAGTTTTCTTTCCTTGATACGCCCATGAAAGTTCTTATGGTTGCTTCCGCTCAAGTAGATGAAGGGAAAACAACTACCATCAGCAATCTGGCTGTAGCTTATGCCCAGGAGGGCAAGAAGGTTCTGCTGCTGGACGCTGATCTTCGAAAGCCATCTCTGCATCATGTTCTTTCCCAAAATAATCGAAACGGTTTGACTAACATACTGACAGACCAGATCAAGTGGCAGGAGGCTCTTAAAACGACAGGTGTTGATAATCTGTCTTTAATTGTCTCGGGACCTATTCCCCCCAATCCTTCCGAGATGCTGGGCAACCATCGGATGAACACGTTGATTAAGGATCTCAAGGAGCATTTTGACATCGTGCTGATTGATACGCCTCCCGTTCTTGCCGTAACCGACAGTCTGATCGTCAGCTCGCTTTGCGACGGGGTCATTATGGTTGTGGCTGCGGGCAAGGCGGAGAAGGAAATGGTCAAAAAGGCCAAAGCCAGCCTAGAGCATGTCAATGCGCGGATTATCGGCGCTGTTCTGAATAACCTGAACCGCAAAGACGTCAAATCGAGCTTCAAAAATGTTTATGGTACTGCTGAGTAACTAAATATGGCGCGTGTATAGGTAATGTCTACTGCACCTTTATCACTGTAGGCACTCGGTCACGCTGTGGGTTATGAAACCTTAGACATGATTGTCAAGGGTGTGATGAGAGGTCGGGTTTGATGCCCGTTTTCTAAAAATTCGAGCTATCGATTTTTCTGTAGATAAAATCGATAGCTCGCATTTTTAGCAACCTAGACTTAACATATAAAAAAATATAACAGGATAGGGTGAAGTTGAATGAAAAAAGTGAGAAAAGCTATTATTCCAGCCGCAGGCATGGGGACAAGATTCCTCCCAGCCACCAAAGCGATGCCCAAGGAAATGCTGCCCATCGTCGACAAGCCAACCATCCAGTATATTGTTGAGGAAGCCATCGCTTCTGGTATTGAGGATATTATTATTGTTACCGGCCGCGGCAAGCGTGCGATTGAGGATCATTTTGACATCGCCCTGGAGCTGGAGCAAAGCTTGATGGAAAAAGGAAAATTGAGCATCCTGGAGGAAGTTCAGAAATCCTCCAATGTTGATATACATTACATACGCCAGAAGGAACCGAAAGGGCTCGGTCATGCCGTCTGGTGTGCGCGCAATTTTATCGGCGATGAACCATTTGCTGTTCTGCTGGGCGATGATATTGTCGTTTCGGAAGAACCCTGCACCAAGCAGCTGATTCATCAATATGAGAAAACGAACCGTTCCGTAATCGGTGTCCAAGCCGTCTCTTACGAGCAGACAGAGCGTTATGGCATTGTCGATCCGGTGGATTCCAACGGCAAGCTGCATATGGTCAACCGTTTTGTGGAGAAACCGAAGCTTGGGAGCGCACCATCCAATCTGGCGATTATGGGACGTTATGTACTGACGCCGGAAATCTTCTACTTCCTGGAGAAGCAGGAAAAAGGGGCAGGCGGAGAGATTCAATTGACCGATGCGATTCAGCGGTTGAATGAGGTGCAGGGCGTATTCGCCTATGATTTTGAAGGCACCCGTTATGATGTAGGAGAGAAATTGGGATTCATTACGACAACCCTGGATTTTGCGCTTCGCAAAGATGAGTTGAGATTACCTCTGCTGGAGGCCCTGGAAGGCATTCTTGAGCGCGAACATTCCAAAAATAAGATTATTTCAAGATGAGGTGATTTCAATTGGCTCCTACATCACAAAATAAAGAAGCCGAGGTTGCGCTGGAGAGCGGCTCCATCTATGGCAGCTATGGCCTGGAGCGGAAGAGTAATAAACGTTCTTATTTGATGATGAAGCGTGCAATGGATATCATCCTCGCTTTCATCGGTCTGGTCGTAATCAGTCCGGCATTTATTGTTGTCGCCATCATGATCAAGCTTGAGGACCCCAAGGGATCTGTCTTCTTTCAACAGGTGAGAGTCGGCAAGCATGAGAAGACCTTCAAGATGTTCAAGTTCCGTTCCATGGTCTCCAATGCCGAGGAGCTGCTGACGAATCTTCTCGAGCAGAACGAGATCAGCGGTGCGATGTTCAAGATGAAGGATGATCCGCGGATTACAAGAATCGGCAAATTTATCCGTAAAACCAGCATCGACGAGCTGCCGCAGCTGTGGAACGTTATCCGCGGCGACATGTCGCTGGTTGGTCCCAGGCCTGCGCTCCCAAGGGAAGTCGCGGAATATACGAATTATGACAAATTGCGACTGAGAGTCATACCCGGCTGCACGGGCTTATGGCAGGTCGGCGGCCGCAACGACCTCAGCTTTCATGAAATGGTTCAGCTCGATCTTCTATATATCAAGCAAAGAAGCATCTTGTTTGATATCAAGATTATTTTGAAAACCGTCAAAGTGCTGCTTGGTTCCAAAGACGCTTTCTAGAACATATAGAGATAAGCCAAAGAGTGAGGTGAGAAGCATGGATTTAAACGCAAAAATATATATTGCCGGACATAAAGGCCTGGTTGGATCCGCCATTCTCCGAAAATTGGAGGCAGAGGGCTATACGAATCTTGTCTGCCGCACAAGCAAGGAACTGGATTTGAGGGAGCGCGAAGCTGTGCTCCGGTTTTTCGCGGAAGAGCAAATCGATTACGTGTTTCTCGCGGCGGCCAAGGTCGGCGGCATAGCGGCGAATAATGATTATCCGGCGGACTTTATCCGCGATAATCTGTTTATTCAAACCAACGTTATCGATGCTGCTTATCAGTACAATGTGAAGAAGCTGTTATTCCTCGGTTCAACCTGTATCTATCCAAAGTTTGCGCCTCAGCCCCTCAAGGAAGAGTATTTGCTCACAGGTGAACTCGAGCCTACCAACGAGCCATACGCCATCGCCAAAATTGCCGGTATCAATATGTGCAAGTCATACAACCGACAATACGGCACAAGATTCATATCGGCGATGCCTACGAATATGTACGGGCCCAATGATAATTTCGATTTGAAATCCTCTCACGTGCTTCCGGCATTAATCCGGAAATTTCATGAAGCCAAGCAAAACGGCGTACCGGCTGTAGAGGTGTGGGGTACCGGTACTCCCAAACGCGAGTTTCTGCATTCGGACGATCTCGCTGAGGCTTGTCTGTTCCTGATGAAGCATTATGAGGACAATGAAATTATCAATATTGGCGTCGGGGAAGATATCGAGATTAAAGAATTGGCCGGTCTGATCAAATCCATTGTCGGCTATGAGGGTGATATTTCCTTCAATGCTTCGATTCCAGATGGTACGCCGCGCAAGCTGGTTGATGTCACCAAGATTAACTCATTGGGCTGGAAAGCGAGAATTCCGCTTGATGAAGGACTTCGTTCGGTGTACAGCGCCTTTAATCAGGACACTCTCATCCAGGCTTAAAATCCGATTAAATGGAGGAATATTATGAAAAGAGCATTGATCACCGGCGTAACCGGTCAGGATGGTTCCTATTTGGCTGAATTGTTACTATCAAAAGGCTATCAGGTATACGGCATGCGCAGACGCACAAGCACGCCTAACTATGAGAATGTTATCCATATCAAGGATCAAATCAACTGGGTTTCGGGAGATTTGAACGATCTGGCTTCACTCATTGAAGCGGTCAGGGTCTCTGATCCGGATGAGGTCTATAATCTTGCCGCACAATCCTTCGTGGCAGCCTCTTGGCCGCAGCCTATCGCAACGGGCCAGATGACGGCTATTGCAGTCACGAATATGCTTGAAGCGGTTCGTATTATGAAGCCGATGGCCAAATTCTATCAGGCTTCCAGCAGTGAGATGTTCGGCAAGGTGATCGAGACTCCGCAGAAGGAAAGCACGCCTTTCTATCCGCGCAGCCCTTACGGCGTAGCAAAATTATACGGCCACTGGATTACGGTGAACTACCGGGAAAGCTATAATATGTTCGCTTGCTCCGGCATTTTGTTCAATCATGAGTCGCCAAGACGAGGGCTGGAGTTTGTGACGAGAAAAGTAACTGACGGCGTGGCCAGAATCAAGCTTGGTCTTGCCAATGAGCTGAGGCTGGGAAATCTGGACGCACAGCGGGATTGGGGATTCGCTGGCGACTATGTCGCCGCGATGTGGCTGATGCTGCAGCAGGACAGCCCGGATGATTATGTGATCTCAACTGGAGAAACCCATACGGTGCAGGAATTCGTCGAGATTGCTTTCTCTTCCGTCGGTCTTAATTGGAGAGATTATGTGGTCATGGATGAGCAGTTTATGCGTCCGGCAGAAGTGGATCTGCTGCTTGGCGATTGCACCAAAGCCAAGGAAGAGCTGGGCTGGGAATTGAAAGTAAGCTTTGAGGAACTGGTGAAGATGATGGTTGAATCGGACCTGAAGCGAATGGAAGCCATACAAAGCCAAGGGAAAGCACTTCAATGGATCTAAAGGCCCAAGCAATAAGCAAGGACTTTATCACGAAATATTTCATATTCGGGATAGGCGTCATCTGCTTAAGCGCCTGGTATTACTTTAAATCGGCGGAAATCTTTCTTTATTACGGGATTCTGGTGAATGTAGCATTAATTTACCGGGTGAGAAGCAGCAAAATTCTGCAAATCATCTTTTTGTTTGTTCTGACTTACACGTTGAATCTGCTTCCCTATTTTTCTTTCGGCATTAATATAACGTACTATGAGCGGTTTCAGAAGGAAGACGTATTCGGATTTGCCATGTTTCTTCATGTTCTGTTCCTGCTGGTTTTATACCTGTTCATGAAAAAGGACGTAAATAAGAATAAGGAAATTTTTATTAACCGTCTTCCGAATAAAAATAATGTTCTCGTGTATGGTCTTGGAATAGCTGCTATGTCAATCGTGCTGCTTATCGGACAAACGGGACATAACGGCTCCAGGGCTGCTGGGCAAGGGCCCCAATTGACAGAGGGCTTGGCGATTAATGAATATTTTCTTATCTTTACAGCCTTGGCCTATTTATTCTCAGGCAAGGTAAGGGTAAGGAACCTGCTGATCATTGTGCTGTCCATCTTGTACATTGTCAAAAATACGGTCGCGGAGGGGCGGATTGAGTCCCTCCAGATGATTCTCTTGTTGTTTGTTTTATATGTCGACCACAAGAAAATATCCAATCTGTTATTTTTGTCGGGTTCTATTTTCGGTTATTTGGTCATGACGCTTTTCGCCGATATTAGAATGAGTTCCGGAACGGTCTCTATGTTCAAGGTCGGTCAGGATGGAACGAGATTTCTGCAAAGCAATCAGGGAGATGTATTTTACAACTCTGCCGTTTATGTTGGATTGATCAAAGAACAGATATTTACAGAGATGGTACGTTTCCGCTCTTTGATTGGTTTCGTGGAACGTATATTTCTACCCTCCAAATTTGCAACCGGCGAAGCGAATTTGTCTTCCCTTTCCCGGCTATATGCACAATCTGGAGGTGGCGGGTTGATCAGCACGTATTTTTATGTATGGCTTTCCTACGCTGGAACAATTCTGATTGCTATCTTTCTGGCTATTCTATTCAGTCGGTTGTATCGGGCCAAAAATCAGTATGTGCAATTTTATCTCGTGATGGTTCTTTGCACCATTCCAAGATGGTTCGCCTATGATCCCATTACACTGTTCAAGCTTACATCCTATGGAGTCGTATTTTTCTTTTGCTTTAATCAGCTTCACACCATAGTGGGGAAAACCAACAAGAGTGTTATCGGGCTTCCTCCTAAATTAGCAAGTCGTGCGGACCGTTAAGGGCTTGCAGTGGAGCATTCACGCAGGCCCTTAATTAATTTTAAGATGATGCAGGGTGAAAATGATGAAAAGAATTTGCTTGGTTGGCCAGCTTCCACCGCCGGTGCATGGGTTGTCCAAGGCGCTGCAAACCATTATTAATTCCAAGCTGTTCAATGAGAAGTATGATCTCTCGTATGTTGATATCAAGGATAATAAAAAAATCGCAGCGCATATCAACAAGGTGGAGAGCATCGATGTTGATATTTATTATTTCACCATCTCCCAAACCAAGATGGGCAATCTTCGCGATATGTTCATATTATGGCGGCTGCTGCGCAAGAAGAAAAGAGTGGTTATCCATTACCACGGCGGCTACTACAAGGAGCTGTACAAGCAGTTCAATCCCGTTCAAAGAATGATGAACCGGAAACTGCTGTCGCGGATCGATATTATGATCGTTCTGAGCGACGGTCTCCGGGATTTGTTCGCAGGGCTGCTTAGTCCGGAGCAGATCAGGGTTTGCGAGAATTGCATTGAGGATGATGTTTTGCTGAGCGAGACGGAGTTTGGAGCTAAGCTGAATCAGCTGTCAGCAGGCAAAGAGCAGCTGGACGTCCTTTATTTGAGCAATTTTATCAAGAGCAAGGGATATTTCGATTTGCTGCTTGCAGCCAGGCAGCTCAAGGACAATCCGGTCCATTTTCATTTTGCCGGAAAATTTTATAACGCACAGGATGAGAAGGAATTCTTTGATTTTGTAAAACAACATCAATTAGAAAATTCGGTTCGATATTACGGAATCGTGGCAGGGGAAAGCAAGAAAGAACTGCTCGCTCGATGTGACGTGTTTGCACTACCTACTTATTACCCGAACGAGGGGCAGCCGATTTCCATTATCGAGGCGATGGGAAACGGACTGACCATTATTTCGACCAAGCATGCAGGCATTCCTGATATCGTAACTTCCCATAATGGTTTTCTGGTACAACCGCAAAATCCCGACGCGCTTGCTTCCGCCATAACCGGCCTGCTTGCGGACCGGAGCCAGCTTACTGCTTTTGCCCGCGAGAACAGAAGCAAGACGCTGAAGAACTTCAAGGAAATTGATTATATCAACCGGCTGGAAGTCATAATGGATGAGGTCTGAACCGATGAATGTGGACTTGTCAAAATATGATCAATCGTGGTATTCACGGGGACGCAGCGGCGTTGTTGTGCTTCTATGGTGGTTCGTGCAGGGCACGGTGTTCAGATTCTCGCTGCACAATATGTACGGGTTCAGAAACCGCCTCTTGCGTTTGTTCGGGGCGAAGATTGGTGTCGACGTAAGAGTCAGGCCGACGGCCAAATTCACCTATCCCTGGAAAGTGAGCATTGGCGATCATTCCTGGATCGGCGATGACGTCGAGTTCTACAGCCTTGACGAGATCATCGTCGGCAGCAACTGCGTGATCTCGCAGCATTCGTACTTGTGCACCGGGAGCCATAAGCTTAATGATCCTGCTTTCGGACTGATCGTGAAGCCCATTGTGATCAAGGATGGAGCATGGATTGCGAGCGATGTGTTCGTTTGCCCCGGGGTAACGGTCTATGAGCTCGGGGTGGCGGGAGCGCGGAGCACGGTGATGAAGGATATACCGGCAGGCGAGATTCATGTCGGGTACCCTGCGAAATACTTGAAAGAACGAATAATGAAAGAGGTTATGGCATGAAGCGTAATATTGTGTTTGTCATTAATTATTTCTATCCGGATTACGCTTCAACCGGTCAACTGCTGACGGAATTATGCCTGCACGTCCAGCATGACTTCAACATAACTGTTATTGCCGCGCAGCCCGGGTATGCGGGGGAGAAGAATGAGGAAAGCAAGCGGATCACCCATGACAAGCTGGAGAATATCAGCATCATTCGGATCAAGCTCCCCAAGGTTGATAAACAAAACAAGTTAAGTAGGCTGCGCTTTATTACAACCTACTTTTTTTATGCCAATATTCTGGTTCTGCGCCAGAAGAAACTTGATTTTATTTATACCATCTCCCAGCCGCCGATACTGGGCGGATTGATTGGATCGCTCGGAAAATTTTTCAAAAGAGCGAAGCATATTTATAACATTCAGGATTTCAATCCTGAACAGGCTGAGGCAGTAGGGTTCTCCAAGAGCAAGCAGTTGTTCAAGGCGGCAAGGTGGATGGATACGCTGAATTGCAAATATGCGGATCACATCATTACTGTAGGCCAGGATATGCAGGAGACGCTGATGAGGCGTTTCGCCGACCAGAAGGTCACAGAGAATACAGTGATCAACAACTGGACGAACGAACAGGAAATTATCCCGCTGTCCAAGAAGCATCCCAAGGTCGCCGAGTTTATTGCGGAGAACGGCTGGCAGGATAAGTTTATTGTGATGTATTCGGGAAATTTGGGCCTCTATTACGACCTGGAGAATGTGATCAAGATCACCAAGGAGTTCAAGGACAAGAAGGATCTTATTTTTGTCTTTATCGGTGAAGGGGCAGTCAAGAAGCAGATGCAGCAGTTCGTACAGGAGAACAGCCTGGAGCAGGTCTATTTTCTCCCCTATCAGCCGATAGAAAATTTGAAATATTCGCTTAACGCAGCTGACGTTCATATGGTCGTGAATCAAAAGGGAATAAAAGGCGTATCCGTTCCAAGTAAAATCTATGGCGTCATGGCTGCTGGGAAATCTGTGCTGGGTGTTCTGGAGAGCGGCAGCGAGGCTCACCGGCTGATTGAAAAAAGCGGTTGTGGCGTAGTGGCCGAGCCGCAGGATTACGAGGAGACGATCAGGCAGCTGAATGTCCTGTATCATCTCGACCGGCGCGAGCTGGAAGCGACCGGCGCACGCGGCAGAGCCTACCTGGAGCAGCATTTGCGAAGGGATCTGTCGTTGGAGAAATACAGGAAGCTGCTTCTGTCGATGTAATAGCGCTTGACAAAAAGTCTGTTATTGAACATGTATAAGTCGTGTTTTAATGGTTTGCCTATATATAAAAAACCTTGGATAGGGAGTGTTCAGACATGATAACGACAATGACTCAAACCAAAACCTTTGCAGTGACAGGAGGGAATGTGCTGTCGGGAACGGTAAAGCTGTCGGGTGCCAAGAATGCGGCGCTTCCGATGATCGCAGCGGCTTGCCTGGGCGAAGAGCCTACCATACTGGACAACGTTCCGGTAGAGCTGCGGGACGTGAAGATTTTGATTCAGGTTCTCAAGGAAGCCGGGGCGGAGATTCAAGTCGACGGCACAACGGTATCATGTGCGAGAGGCGCCTTTCCAAGCGGCAGCATTAACCCCATCGCAAGCGAGATCCGTTACTCGCTGCTGCTTCTCGGGCTGGCGTCGGCGCTGAAGTCCGAACTGCTGCTGCCGATGCCGGGCGGCTGCAAAATCGGTGACCGCAAATATGATCTGCATCTTCTGGGGCTCAGCAAGCTTGGCTCCGCCGTGGAGGAAACGGATGAGGGAATCCATATCGCCTCATCAGGGAATATCGGGGCTGAAATTGAATTCTATCTGCCAACGACTTCGGGTACGGAGAACATCATGATCGCTGCTGCTATCGCAGATGGCGAAACAACCATTCTCAATGCCAACACGCGGCCAGAAATTATGGAGCTTGCCAAGCTGCTCAACCTGATGGGGGCGGATGTGGAATGCTCCAACCGGGTCGTTCAGATCAAAGGCGCCAAATCCATCAAAGGCGGTATCCGCTATTCGGTCATGCCCGGCTGGGATGAGGCGGTCACCTACATCATCGCTTCGACGATGACGGGAGGCGAAATCTGCATTCCCGACTTCTCGCTGGATTTCATCAAAGAAGACGCCAGGCTCCTGAAGGAAATCGGCATTGACGTATTCGAGTGGGGCGGCTCGGTATATGCTTCCGGCAAGAAAGCAAAGCGCTCGTTCGATTTGTTCACGGCCCCTTATCCGGGAATCAATTCCGATATGCAGCCGATCTTCGCGGCCCTCGCATTCGTGGTAGACGGGAAAAGCACCATCACCGATCTGCGGTTCACGGAGCGCTTCAAATATATCGATGAGTTGAAGAAGTTCGGAGGAAGCGTACACTCCTTCGGAAATACGGCAATCGTTGAAGGCGGCCGTCCGCTTAAGGGTGCGGAAGTGAAGGCGACTGATCTCCGGGGAGGCGCATCCTGCATCCTCACGGCTCTGGTGTCCGAAGGCACGACGGTGATCAGCAATGTCAGCCAGATTGAGCGCGGCTATGAGAACATTGTGAGCAAGCTGCAGCAGCTGGGCGCGAACATTGAGAGCCAACAGTCCTAATACGGAACCGAGGAATCCATGTGAACGGAAAACATACATTTCGTGATCTCCGAAGCCGGGTCAGGCAGGATTTGCAGGATTGTGCGAATTCAGGATCCTGGAAGGCAAAGCTGATCACTTTCTTCCTGAATATTAATTTCCAAGTGCTCTTCCTTTATCGTCATATTCATTATTTCCAGCATCTATCGAAGCTCCACAAGCTGATGGTGCTGGTATTCTCTTATTACTGCAAGGTCGTGTTTCAATGCCACATTTCCGAGCGGTCGATCATCGGCAGGAATCTGAAAATGCCCCACCCGACAGGCGTTGTAATCGGGGAGGACGTGGTAATCGGAGATAACGTTACAATTTTCCAGCAGGTGACGCTTGGCAGTCACGGGAAACCGGGACTGAGCAGAAGTTATCCGATTATCGAGGACCATGTGACGATTTATGCCGGAGCTAAAATTATCGGCAATGTCACGATTGGAAGAAATGCAATAATCGGAGCGAATGCCGTTGTTACCAGGGACGTTCCCCCTAATACGGTGGCGGCCGGAGTGCCGGCAAAAATTATGGAAAAAAGAGTTGATAAAATTGGTTGAACTCGCAACAGCGCGCCGCATCCCGTCAAAGACGGCAAAGGATATTATCGCCACGATCTTAACCAGGGGAATCACTCTTTTTGGCGGATTTCTAATTTCCGTTTTGCTTGCCAGATTTTTGGGCGCAGAGGGTAGAGGCATTGTGACTGTCATTTTTCTGGTCCCGACGCTAATGTTCACGATAGCCGATCTTGGCGTCCGCCAGGCAACGGCATACTTTGTCGGGCAGAAGAAGCATGATTTAAATGACGTCGTTAAGACCACGTACCTGATCTGGATAGTAACATCGCTCCTTTCCTTGCTGATCATTTCCGGATATTATGGTTTATTCTACTTCGGGAAATACAGCGGGACGCTGCTGCTTATCGCGTTGCTAAGCGTACCGTTTACTCTGTTCACCCGATACACGAACGGAATACTGCAAGGGAAGGAAAGAATCGGCAACATCAACAATCTAGAATTATGGAACATGGGCCTCAATATCGCATTTGTTATTATTCTGGTAGGACTATTGCGTCTTGACGTACTGGGTGCAACCCTTGTCAACTTGCTGCTGGCTCTGATGGTTGCCGCTCAATCCTATTTGATGGTCAGGAAGCTTGCGCCGTTTCGGATTGGCTATGTCAAAGGCCTTCCGTATCAATTCATAAAAAAAGGAATCGCCTACGCACTGGCTTTATTCGTTCTGCAGCTCAATTACAGAATCAACATTCTCATGCTGGAACAATATACGGATGTAAGCTCCATTGGTATTTTTTCCATTGGAACCGTGCTGGCTGAATTGATCTGGCAGCTCCCTGCGGCGGTCGGAATGGTGCTCTTTGCCAAGAGTGCCAACAGCAAAACAGAGAAGGAAGCGATTGACAGGGCAGCCAAGATGCTGCGGATGCTGCTCCCGGTTGCTTTGGCTGTATGTCTATTTGTCGCCTTATTCTCCCCGGTGATTGTAAATATACTGTACGGGAAAGAATTTGCCGATGCCTCTCAAGTGATCAGGCTGCTTCTTCCGGGAATCTTTATTATGTTTTTCTTTAAAGTATTGAACGCTGATCTCGCGGGCAGGGGAAAGCCTCTGTTCGCTCTTGCAGCCTATATACTTCCGCTTATACTGAATATTGTTTTGAACTTGATTTTCATTCCGTTATACAATATCAATGGGACGGCAATGGCCTCTTCCATCAGTTACGTCATTGGGGGGCTGTTGTTCCTGATCATTTATTCTCGCAATACCGGCGTAAAATTCAAGGATCTGCTCATTATGAAGCGGAGCGATTTAAAGCGGCATTAGCAAAACGGAAAGCAGGTGCAGGCATATGGCCAAAATATTGGTGACCGGAGCAGCCGGTTTTATTGGGTTTCATCTCGCAAACAAACTCCTTGGTGAAGGAAATGAAGTGATCGGACTTGATAATATCAACGATTATTATGATCCTGCTTTGAAACATTCCCGTTTGGAGTTATTAAATGGTTACAGCAATTTCAAATTCTACTTATGCCAGCTGGAGAATTATGAGCAAATCGAGGATATTTTCAAAGAGCATGACATTTCCGTTGTCATCCATTTGGCCGCGCAAGCAGGGGTTCGCTACAGCATTACCAATCCCAGAGCCTATGTCGATTCCAATCTTACCGGTTTTATGAACATTCTGGAAGCATGCAGGCACCATAAAGCGGAGCATCTGATCTATGCCTCCTCAAGCTCCGTGTACGGTGCGAATACACAAATGCCGTTCTCGGTAACCCATAATGTCGACCACCCGGTAAGCTTGTACGCAGCGACTAAAAAAGCGAATGAGCTTATGGCTCATACCTACAGCCATTTGTATAAATTGCCGACGACCGGCCTTCGTTTCTTTACGGTATACGGGCCGTGGGGCAGACCGGACATGGCGTATTTCTCCTTTACCAAAGCGATATTAAACGATGAGCCGATCAAAGTGTTCAACCACGGCAATATGAAACGTGATTTTACTTATATCGACGATATCGTTGACGGGATTGTGAAGCTCATCGGCAAGAAGGCAGAGTCGAATCCAAACTGGAACAGCGATCAGCCGGATCCGAGCACGAGCACGGCACCTTATCGAATCTACAATATCGGAAACAACAATCCGGTGGAACTCAGTCATTTCATCTCTGTCATTGAGAAAAAGCTGAATAAAACGGCAATTAAAGAATATCTGCCAATGCAGCCGGGAGACGTCCATGCGACTTACGCCAATGTGGATGATTTGATCCGGGATATTGAATTTAAGCCCTCAACGTCGATTGAAACGGGTTTGGAGAAGTTTCTGGATTGGTATGTGCCGTATTATGAAGCCCGCAATGTTCAAACAAGAAGCTAGAGGTGAGAGAGAATGGTATCTATCGTAACGGTGTATTACAATCGGGAGAACTATGTGAGCGAGTCCATTCAAAGCTTATTGAATCAATCCTACTCAGACATTGAAGTCATTGCCGTTGACGACGGTTCGACCGATTCCACTCTCAGCAAATTGCTGTCCATCAAGGATTCCCGCCTGAAAGTGATTACTCATCCCAATATGGGTTTCGTCAAGTCTATTATCAAGGCGGTCGATTCGTGCTCCGGCGATGTTGTGGCCATTCATGGTTCCGGGGACATATCGTATGAAACCCGCATTGAGCGTCAGCTGGAGGTATTGAATACCCGTCCTGAGGTTGGAGTAGTCAGCTGCCATATTGAGAATGTCAATGAAATGACAAGGGCTTCTTTCATTGACAAACGTGTCATAGACCCGTCATCCACGGTGACCAAACAGTTGATGCAGGCAAATTTCCTTTCTCATGGGGAAGTGATGTTCCGCAAAAGCGTATACGTGGAGGCGGGTGGATACCGGGAGTTTTTCCGACTTGCTCAGGATCATGATCTATGGTTAAGGATGAGCCTGATTACACAATTCGCCATTGTGCCGGAAACCCTGTACAGAAGATACAGGCTTCCCGACAGTGTCAGCGCCTCTATTGACAAGACGATGATGCAGCTTTATTTTTGTGAAATGAGTCTGCAATGCATAGAATTGAGAATGCAGAATAAGCCGGATCTTATTGACAGATATGGAGCGCAGGCTGCTTTCTTCTGGAACAGGACGGGACGGCTGGCCAAGATTCTATGGCGCTTCGCTGTAACAGCGCTTTACCGGAAGGGAATTTCCGAGGCCCTGTTCATCAACAGGAAAAGCATGGATCAGAAATTGACGATGTACAATGCATGCACGCATGTGGGGCTGCTGATCCTGAGCCGCAGCAAGCTGCTGCAGCGTATAACTGCCAAAAGATTGAACAAAGGGAAGAGCACAACGCCTTATGCTAACGAACAGCAAAAACAAACGGCTTAACAAATTGAGAAGGGGGAGAGGCGGATGAAACTGGTTCTGTTGTCCGGAGGTTCCGGAAAACGCTTGTGGCCCTTATCCAATGATGCAAGGTCGAAGCAATTTCTAAAGGTGCTGGAAAACGACGATGATCAAATGGTATCCATGGTCCAGCGGGTCTGGAGCCAGATCAAGGCCAATGGCCTGGGGGACTCCAGTTATATCGCCACCAGCAAATCGCAGATCGAAATGATGCAAAGTCAGATCAGCTCTGACGTGCCTTTGATCATAGAGCCTGAACGAAGAGATACGTTCGCCGCCATTGCCTTGGCTGCCACGTATCTTTATTCATTTCAGGGCGTCGGTCTGGATGAGGTCATCGCGATTTTGCCTGTCGATCCTTTTGTCGAGAATCATTTCTTCGAATCCGTGAAACAGCTGGAGACGGTGCTTCGTACTTCGGATGCCGATCTTGCGCTGATCGGTGTCCGGCCGACCTACCCCTCATCGAAATACGGCTATATCATACCTGAGGAGCAGGATACGGACACTTCCGACTACCGCACGGTCAGCCGCTTCCTGGAGAAGCCTACGGAGGAATACGCGGAAGAGCTGATCAGGGAGCATGCCTTATGGAACTGCGGCGTGTTTGCTTTCAAGCTTGGCTATGTCATCCAGCTGCTGGAGCAGAGGGGTCATTCCATTCATTATGAGGAGCTGGCGAAGCAGTACCATACGATGCCGAAAATCAGCTTTGATTATGAAGTGGTGGAAAAAGCGGCCAATATCGTCGTCCTGCCTTATGAGGGATATTGGAAGGATCTGGGCACCTGGAATACACTGACGGAAGAGATGAAGAACAATCAGATCGGCTGGGGTACGATCAGTCATGACTGCGAGAATACGCATCTGATCAATGAAATTGATATCCCGGTATCCATTCTCGGCTTGTCCAACGTGGTTGTTGCTGTCAGTCCGGACGGCATTCTGGTTACGGACAAGAGCGCAAGCCCGCGCATTAAGGATTTCATCAATTACGATCAAGGACCGATGTACGAGGAAAGGCACTGGGGCTGGCACCGCATTCTGGATGACCAGAAATACGAGAACGGCCGCTGTGTGCTGACCAAGCGAGTCTGCATCAAGTCGGGCAAGAACTTGAGCTATCAGCTTCATTCCAACAGGGAGGAAGTATGGACGATTGTCAAGGGCGAGGGTGAATTCGTCCAGAATGGCAATTTCATGCAGGTTCAGGCGGGCAACGTGCTTCACATCCCAATGAAGACCCTGCATAGTGTCCGCGCCATCTCGGAGTTGGAAATTATCGTGGTGCAGAGCGGCGTTGAGCAGGATGTCAATCAGGTGGTTGAGATCTACACGACATGGGACGAAGTGACGGAGCACTGCATCAAGCTGTAAGGAAAGGTCCATGGCTTTTATGATTACAATTTGTTACTATATTTCTGATTATGGGTATGGCCATGCCGCGCGCAGCGTAGCCGTTATCCGCAGGCTGGCGAAGCAGTCGCAAACGAGGCTCAGACTGATTGTCTGCTCTTCCCGATCGCTTGGATTTATAAAGGAATCGTTGAGGGACTGCCGCGAAGCGGAGATTGAATACCGCTCTGCCGCCAGCGACCTCGGCTACTGCCTGAAGGCGGGCTCCATTGAACCTGATCTTGAGCTGCTGAAGCTGCAATATACGAAATACATCGCTGCATTCCCTGAGGAAGTGGACAGGGAATGCATATTTCTCCGGCAAAATAAGGTGAGCCTGGTCATTTCGGATATTTCACCAATCCCTTTGTTGGCTGCAAATCTAGTAAACGTAAGAACCGTCGGCTTGTCTAATTTTACTTGGTTTACAGCTTACAAACAGATGTTGAATGAACCGCTTCTCGAACCGCTATACGAGGCATATTCGCAAATGGATTATTTTATTGCCCTGCCAGGCTCCGGGAATGAACCCCCTTGGGGACGCCTTGGCGGAATCAGAACGGATTTCTTTTGCCGCCGGTCCGACGATAAGGAACTAGACAGGCTCCGCAAGGAGATACAGCCTGACCGTTCCGGAATGATTGTCTTCTTTGCACTTGGAATGAGCATAACGGTCGATGATCTTTCCGAATTGTCCCTGTGGGAGGATGAGAGCTGCCGTTTTATCGTATCGAGCAATATGGCGGTCGACCGTGCGAATGTGATCCGGATACCGGAGGGTTACACGGAATCCCAGCATTACGTTGCCATGTCGGACATGGTTATTACCAAGCCCGGCTGGGGAACGGTAAGCGAAGCTGTCATGCTGAACAAACCGTTGATTTTGCTGGATCGCAGCCTTTTTGCCGAGGACAGGAATACGATTGAGGCATTGAATGGCCGGCACCCCTACCGTCTGATGGGATGGGGCCAGTTAAAGCATGCGGATATAAAGGAGCCTGTTCCGGCATACATTGGTCAGCAGGGTGAATCGCAAGCAAGCAGTGAATTTCCGCAGGATGCGGTGCAGGATATAAGCGATTTTATAGGCGGCTTGGTGATGTAAAAGAGAAGCAGTACAAAGTGGGAGAGTGCTAAAGATGAAACTGGCTGTTATTGGTACCGGTTATGTTGGGCTTGTATCTGGTGTGTGTTTCTCGGATTTGGGCAATGATGTTACATGCGTGGACAAATTGAGCGAGAAGATCGAACTGCTGCAGCGGGGAGAAGTTCCGATTTATGAGCCGGGACTCAAGGAGCTGATCGAGAAGAATACCGAAGCAGGAAGGCTGCGCTTCACGACAGATCTGACCGCAGCGGTACAACATGCCGATATCGTCATTCTGGCGGTCGGTACGCCATCGCTTCCAAACGGGGAAGCCAATCTGACTTATATTATGGGAGCGGCCAGGGAAATTGCGCTATCCATTAACGGCCCCAAGGTCATCATGACCAAAAGTACGGTGCCTGTGGGCACCAATGAAAAGATTGAAAATGAGTTCAGACAGTTCTCGCTTCATCCGGTCTCCATCGCATCCGTACCCGAATTTCTCAGAGAAGGATCGGCTGTACGGGATACGATGAATCCGGACCGCATTATTATTGGTACAACAAGCGATAAAGCGCGTCAAATGATTGAGGAGCTGCACAGGCCTCTGACGGATCAAATCCTGTTCACGGATGTCAGAAGTGCGGAAATGATTAAATATGCCTCCAATGCCTTTCTGGCAACCAAAATATCGTTCATTAATGAGATCGCCAATATTTGCGAGAAGGTCGGAGCCGACGTTACGCTGGTTGCCGAGGGTATGGGACATGACAAAAGGATCGGCTCCTCGTTCCTGAAAGCGGGCATCGGCTACGGGGGCTCCTGTTTCCCGAAAGATACACAGGCTCTGATCCAGATTGCCGGACATGTCGACTATGAATTCAAATTGTTGAAATCGGTTGTTGAGGTGAACCGTGACCAACGGTTTAATGTCATCCGCAAACTGGAAACTATTCTGGATGATCTGAGCGGGAAGACAATTGCCATTTGGGGCCTCGCGTTCAAGCCGGAGACAGACGACGTAAGAGACTCGCCGGCATTTGAGATTATCACTTCTCTGCTGCAGCGCGGTGCGGTTGTCAAGGCGTATGATCCGATCGCGACAGATAATTTCCGGCAGAATCTTGAGCACGCCAAGGTGAAGTACTGCCATTCAGCCAAAGACGCAGCTCAAAATGCCGATGCACTATGTGTTCTGACGGAATGGAAAGAGTTCCGCAATATCTCGCCGACAGAGATTCAGGCATGGCTCGCAAGGCCGAACCTGATCGACGGCCGCAATATATATACAGAAGAGGAACTGGAGAATACGGGGCTGGTTTATTATTCTGTAGGGCGGCCGAACATGAACAACGGCGTAAAAGAACAAACGCCGCAGCTTTCATTTTAATAGCTGCCGTTCGTCGGAAATATTCCAATGTTTTTTAATTTCTTTTTGACTAAAGTTTTAGTAAAAAGAGGATTTATGCTGTAATCATAGTTACAAAATGTATCATTTAGTGTATAATTGAAACATTAAGTAGCAAAACGCTCTATGGGGGGATCAACTTGATCAACAATCGTGGTAATAATCTTATATTTTTACTATGTACTCCCCGGAGCGGCAGCTCGCTGGCAACCGTGATGCTGCAAAACCACAGCAAGGTATTTGCAACCCAGGAGATGTGGTTCCTGATGGGACTCAGCGATTTGCAGGTGGCTGCGCATCGCCCCTATGGAGGCAATGGAATTATCAAGCAGTTCTATCATGGCATTCTTCCGAAACAGACGTTCGAGAATGCAAGCCGGGCTTTCTCTCTCCAAGTCTATAACGGATTGCTGCAAAGCAGCGGAGCAGAGATGCTGATCGATAAATCGCCAAGGTATTATTACAATCTTGAGTTTATCGATTCGTTGTTCCCGCAATCCAAGAGAATCTGGCTGATCCGCAATCCATTGTCCATTATCTCTTCCTATAAAAAAGTGAATAAGCATGTCAATGACCGCTTCAACCTGAAGGAAGATCTGCTGCATCCGGGTTTCAACATTAAAATGACAGATATCACTGTGGGTTTGTTCCGGTATTTGGATTACTTCTCCGTCAAAAGCAAATATGCCTACCATTTACGTTACGAAGAAATGGTCAAGCGGCCGCAGGCGGAATTGCAAAAGCTTTGCAGCTTCCTCGGCTTGTCGTATGAAGAGGGCCTTGAGAAATATGGCGATTTTCAGGACACGGCCAAATCGGATCTGTATTACAGCATGGGGGTAGGCGATCCATTCGTCACTCATCATAATGAGCCGCATCTGGATTCCCTGCACAGCTGGAAAGAAATTTTGGACAAAGAAGAAATTGAAATGTACTGCCGGGCGATCGGGGCGAAAATATTCCACGATCTTGGCTATACCGAGGAGCTGGAGGAAGCGCAGCGGATCACCGGGGCAACGTTTCAACCGGAACCTGATACGGCACTGCTTCAGCTGCGCAGGAAGCAGCTCATTGACGCGTCCGGCTGCAGCTGGTCGGACGGGTATCAGCTGAGAAGCGATTACACGGACGCCGACAGTGCTGCAAGTGAAATGACCCTGCCGGAGCTGCAGCAGAGTGTCAATTCGCAGCAGCTGCAGCTGCAAATTACTCTTCGTTCCCTGGAAAGGCGATTGGAAAAAAGCTATCTGGAGCAAAGACGTCTGCAATCCCAGCTGGAAGCAACCAAGCAAAAGATAAAACGGGTGAAAGCGATGATTCCATTCGGAAATCAATTGTCTCATCTGGCCTCGACCTACTTGATCGGCGGTAAAAAAAGATGAGTGCAATTGCTGGGATTGTGTCTCACAATAATGATCATTTCAAGGCAGATGAAATTCATCATCTCATGGAATCGCTTGAGCGCTATCCCGCTGATGATACACGTATTTGGCAGGAAGGCGCTGTTTCGCTTGGCTGCCTTGCCCAGTGGGTGACGCCGGAATCCGTGCATGAACGCTTGCCCTTCTATGATCCGGAGAGCAGGCTGGCGATAACGGCGGACGCTGTTCTGGATAACCGCAATGAGCTGCTCAGCAGGCTGCGTGTCGGGATTTCCCATAAGGAGCTGTTAACCGACAGCGATCTCATTTTGCTTGCTTACCGCAAATGGGGAATGGAGGCTCCCGGCTATCTGATCGGCGATTTCACCTTTATGATCTGGGATGAAGCGAACCGGCTCCTGTTCGGGGCAAGAGATTTATTCGGCAACCGGACGCTTTATTTTGATCAGAATCAGGAGCGGTTCGCATTCTGTACGACGATCGGCCCTCTGCAGACGCTGCCGGGAACGTCGAAGGAATTGAACCGGATGTGGCTGGCCGAATTTTTGTCCATTCCGGTCATGATCGAATCAACCGACACGTCGTCAACCCTGTATAAGGGAATCCGGCAGCTGCCGCCTGCCCATACCCTTACGGTGAAGAACGGTCAGATTGCCCTGTCGCGTTACGGAAGCGTAATGCCCGCCGAGCCGCTTATCCTGAAATCGGATGAGGAATACGAAGAAGCGTTTCGTGAAGTGTTCGAATCGTCCATCCAATCGGGCATCCGCTCGTACGGCCAGGTTGGCGCCAAGCTCAGCGGGGGCCTTGATTCGGGAACGATCGCAAGCTTCGCTTCAAGCGCGCTCGCCAGGGAAAATAAAGCTTTGCACACGTACAGCTACGTGCCCGTATCGGATTTTGAGGATTGGACGACTCGCGGCAGAGTTGCAGACGAGCGGGAATATATTCAGGCAACGGTGGAGCATGTAGGAAATATTAAGAGCCACTATCTGGATTTTCCCGGAAGAAGTCCGATTTCGGAAGTGGACGACTGGCTGGAGCTTCTCGAGATGCCCTACAAATATTTCGAGAACACCTTCTGGATCAGAGGCATTTATGAATCTGCTGCGAAGCAGGGGGTCCGAATGCTCCTGACCGGGGCTAGAGGCAACCAGACCATCTCCTGGGGACCTGCGATTCAGTATTACACCATGCTGCTGAAAAGAATGCGATGGCTGCAGTTCTACCGGGAACTGCATATGTTCAGCCAGCGCAGGGGAATCGGACGCTCCTATCTGATGCGACTGATCGGGAAGCAGGCGAGGCCGTTCGTGGCGGAACAATCGGTTGCCACGGGAGAGTCCGAGCTCCCCCGCATGATCAATCCCGAATTTGCCCGGCAAACGAAAGTGGTGGATAGGCTTCTGGAGCACGACGAAGCGCTCAGCGGTTTCCTGAAAAGAGACTATAATGAAGCGCGTCGAAGTCATCTGGAGAGTCTGATGATTGCCAATTTGCGGGGGACGAAAGGCACCAAGCTTTCGCTGAAATACTCAATCTGGGAGAAGGATCCGACCTGCGACCCGAGAGTGGTCCGTTTCTGCCTGTCGGTGCCGATTGACCAATATGTCAAGAACGGCATGGACCGCGCGCTGATCCGCAGAGCGACCAAAGGCCTTCTGCCGGATAAGGTCCGCTTGAATCAGCGGGTGCGGGGCGTTCAGGGGGCGGATTGGGTCCACCGTATGATCCCGGTATGGAAGCCTTTCAAGGAAGAGGTTCAGCAGCTGTGCGGCAGTCCTCTTGCAGCGGAATTTTTGAATGTGGATGCGATCCGGACGGCGCTTGCCAAGATTGGCGACAGCCCCAGGCCGGACGAAGCCTTCGATCCGGATATCCGGCTTCTGATGCGAAGCGTGATTGTCAACCGGTTTCTCAGCCGGCTGTAGCTGTGCAAGGGATGGGAGAGGGGGTGATGGCATTGGAAAACCATGTGAAGAAATCATGGCAGGAACCAAGTCTTGAAGTCCTTGAAGTGAAGCTGACGATGGAAGGCAAGGGTACAAAAGTAATCGATATCGTTACCCCGTCCGACAGCGACATCTACGATCCTTCCTAAGGAGAAACATCCCATGGCCCTTATTCTTGCCATCCATGGACTAAGGGCCCCTTGTTGACATACGCGTGAAAGCATAGGACTTATTCCAGCTTTGAAGGGTGATGATCATGGTTACAGCCGAGAAGACGATCTATACAGCCTTCGGTATGCGGTTAACCAGTGAAATCCCGCTGCCTGAGTTGATCCGTTCCACGAATCGGACAGAACACATCGATGTTGAAATTGTACAAGGCGATTTGTCCTTTATATGGAATGAGGGTCGAGCCATGGATCGTCATTTCTGTATCTTCGAGGATGGGCGTGTGCTTTTCTACATTCCGGGTACGGCTGTCTACAGCATTCAAGAAGGCCGCAAAGTGGTTGTATCTCCTATGCCTGATGCGGATCAGAAAAAGATACGTATCTATTTGCTGGGATCCTGCATGGGAGCGCTGCTGTTCCAACGGAATCTGCTGCCTCTGCATGGGAGCGCAGTGGTCATAGAAGGCAAAGCATACGCTTTTGTAGGCGATTCAGGAGCTGGCAAATCAACGCTGGCTGCCGCCTTTCTCAGCCAAGGTTATCCGCTGCTTACAGATGATGTCATAGCAGTCTCGTTGGCCGAGGCAAGCGGACCGACCGTTATTCCGGCTTATCCGCAGCAGAAATTATGGCAGGAAAGCATCGACCAGCTGGGAATGGAATCCAGCGGATTCGTGCCGCTTTATGAGGAAGTGACCAAGTTTGCGGTACCGGTTGCCGCCAAATTTTATGCGGAGCCTGTGCCATTGGGCGGTGTATTTGAACTTGTGAAGACAGAAGGGGCAACCTGGGATATTCAGCCCGTTAAGATGCTGAACCGCCTCCCCTTGCTGCTGCTTCATACATACCGCAGTTATTTCATCTCGCTTCTGCATTTGGAGCAATGGCATTTTGCAGGCACGGCAAGCATCGCCAAGCATTGTGAAGTCTTCCAGCTGCGCCGACCTACAGCCGGGTTTACCGCTCATGAATTGGCATCTCATATTATTCAGCTTGTCAGCCGCAAGTTGGAATTCGCCAATGACATTTAACCTGACTGCGGCGTAAGATCAAAGGAGCATTTGTTATGAATAAAACATCCAAGCTGGATTTAAGTGTATTTTCAAAGGAATTCATGCTTATGCTTTCATTCGCCGGTGCTGATCCCGATCCGGAGCTGCAGGAAAGCCTGCTCCAAAATGCCGGACCTGTGGATTGGGAGAAATTCATCCAATTGGTGAGGCATCATCGTGTGTATCCGACTGTCTATCTTCAGACCAAAAGGATGGATAGGGAGTGGCTGCCTGCCGAGGTTGTGGATGCGCTGCAGTATGACTATACCGGCAATGTATTCAAAATGCTTCATTTGACAGCTGAAATGAATAAGGTTTGCGCCCTGCTCCATGAGGAGCATGTCCGCTCCCTGATGCTGAAAGGACCGGTTTTATCGGAAATCCTTTATGGCGATCTCTCTCTTCGAACCTGCAAGGATCTGGATATTCTTGTGCCGCTGCAGGATGTGGAGAAGGCCGAACAGCTTTTGCTTCAAAGCGGGTTCGTTCTGGACAGCGATGAAGTGCGGGTTCTCAGTGACTGGAAGTGGAGAGTTCATCATATCTCCTATACCCATCCGGATAGCAAAATCCAGATCGAGCTGCACTGGCGATTGAATCCCGACAAGGGAAAGGAACCTTCCTTTGATGAATTGTGGGAACGAAGAAGAGCCAGCTCTCAGGCCGGACCCTTTGCTTACACATTAGGGAATGAAGATCTGTTTTTCTTTCTTGCCCTGCATGGCGCGCGTCACGGCTGGTTCCGACTGCGCTGGCTGGCAGACATCGATCATATGGTCCGACAAGAGCTGGATTGGTCCAGTGTCCTCCGTATTATGATGAGACATGATTCCATACAAGTGGGAGGACAGGCTCTTCTATTAGCTGCAGAGCTGTTTCACACGCCGATTACGATGGAGATGAAGCCCCTCACGGCTGGTCTGCATTCAAGCAGGCTCGCACAGGGAGCGATTGTTTTTATGAAGGATATGATTACATTGTCCCCGGTCCCCAAAGACCTGGATATTTATTACCGGAAATACTTGTTCTCCTTAAGATCCATGCCGCAAAAATGGTATTTGATTGTCAGTTTGATGTATCCCAACAATCGGGATCTTGAAACCTTGCCTTTGCCCAAACAGCTGCATCTGCTCTACTTCCCCTTGCGGCCGTTCCTGTGGTGCTGGCGAAGGATGAGACAGCAGACGTCGCCATAAGAAGCGAGGCTTGCTCTGCTCACCCAACCTGAATTGGAATTGCAGCATTCGAAGATCAATCAGGCTTTATTAAGGCCTATCAAGAAGCCGCTCCAGCCAAGAGTGGAGGAAAGTCTGATTTCACTTATAGAATCACATCCCAATTAGAGAGCGACCATCAGCCGCATGCAAACGGATAAATCGCTAATGAAAGGAGGTGATAACATGGAACAACAAGTGAAGAATGTCTGGGAACAACCAACCCTGGAAACATTGCAAGTGAGCAGAACGCTCGAGGGTAAAGGTTCGAAGTACATCGACTCCGTATCTCCAAGTGACCTTGATATTACCGATACGCCTCCGGTCTCTTAATTCGTACTTAACTGCAAGTCCAAGTCCCCTATACCATTGTGTATAGGGGCATTTTTTCATGCTTATTTGCCTGTACGCAAATAAAAGAGCGCCGGATTGTTGATCGGGCGCCTTCTTTATTGTGCTTTTTATTCGCGGGCGGAAAGCTGCTTCAGCTTCCCTGAGACGGTGCAGCTGTTCATTCTTATTTCAGGATATTGGCTATAAAATTAACAAATTTGTTTCTCATATCTTCTTCTACGACTGTACTGCCATAAATAAGCTTCCCTTCGTTGGTTGTATTGCCTTGTATAATATGTCCGCCTCCCGCATAGGAAACGTAGATGCCGGCGTTCGGTTTACCTTTGCGTGGATTGATCGCGTTGTTCTTGAAAATGATAATACCGTGACTCGGCTCTAGTTTACTGTTGGGATCACCCGTCCGCAGAGCGATGTTATATCTGTTATTTGTGGCCGTGTTCTGTGTGATATTGCAATACCTGGAACCATTTTTAATATCGATGCCATAGTAGAAGCCTGTTACCGTGTTGCCTTTTATCAAGCTGTTCTTTTCCGCTTCCACCGTTATCCCCTGCTGATCGCTTTTGTTTACGCGATTCTCGGAAACCGTGTTATTGGAAACCGTATTGTATTCTCCTCCACCATACAGTGAAAGATGTCCGTCGCCGGAATTGCGGATGATATTGGAATCGATGATGGAGTTCTTGGATTGCATGCTGATAATACCGGAGCCACTGTTGCTTTCTGTAACGATATGCTTGACTGTGCACTTATCCGACTTGTATAAATTAACGCCTTGCGAGAAATTCTTCATCGCCATATCCTCAATCAAACAATCTTTGCTTTTCTGGACGAGGACGGCAACTCTGGACATGTAATGACCATCCTTTGGCATCGCGTTGCCTATTAAATTTCCACCTTTTAAATGCACGTTCGATGTATTATATATCCAGAATACCCCGTATTCATATGCCGTTGAGGTTGCAAATGTGACGTTGTCCATAACAATGGTAATAGGCTTATCGATCTTTAAAGCGGAATAGCTTTTCCCATAATCCGTATAAACGATATTCTTCGGATTTTTATTAATATTGTAAACTCCCGGGGGGATGACGATTTTGCCTCCGCTTGGCGCTTGATCGATCATTTTTTGAATAGCAGGAGTATCATCCCTGATGGCGGGAGCAGGAGCTGCTGCCAATCTACTGTTAGAAGAGAAATTGAAATTATCTGGATGTAATGGAGGGAAGTTCTGGTTGAGGCCGGTTAAGAAAAAAGCAATAGGCAGGCATAGAATCGCAATAATATAAAAATAAAATCTATTTATTTTGGTTTTTGTTACTGCCAGCTTACTGTTCGGCAAAATGGAATAAGAGAGCTTGTCCGAGACAGCCGCAGGAAACAAAAAGAGCGGATATATACCGGTAGCGAAGCGATTTCTCTTCAAATTTCATAACCTCCAATGATTTAAATGTCTTGTCCATTACATAAGTGATATATTGATTTCTCCATAAAATGGACGTCAATGCTCTTCTTCCGGATCAACCCCTTTTAATTAAATCGGTATGAAAAGATAACAACTCACAGATAACGATACAATATGTATCATTATTTGTAAATCGTCCGTACTTTATAAATGAACAAGTCCGGTAAAATCACATCTATTTACCTAGATTGTCCTAGATTGACGTGATACTAATTGTAACATATAATGAATTCGAGATACCATTTGTAGCAAATAAGTTTTTTTAAGGAAAACCATAGCAAAGCAGGTGTAACATGAAGGTTTCAGTAGTAATACCCGCCTATAATTGCGAGGATTTGATTGTTGAAGCGATCCGGAGTATTTATAATCAAACCCCTGATTCCTGTTATCAGCTGCATGAAGTGATTGTGGTTGATGACGGCTCCAAGGATCGCACGGGACAAGTCATTCAAGCCTATCAGACCACTATGGATTCCGATAATCTTATCTATATAAAACAGGAAAACAGCGGCCCTTCGGCCGCCAGAAATGCGGGAATGCTTCGCGCGACAGGGGATCTTATCGCGTTTCTGGATGCAGACGATCTGTGGCTGGAAGATAAGCTGAAGAAGCAGGTCAAGGAGTTTGAGCTGGATAGCAGGGTTGGCATCGTATACGGACAGTTTATTAACCGGGTTTTTAAAAACAAGGATCAATATGCCGAATACCCGGTAATCAAGCAGTTCTATAAAGGCGATATAAAGAAGGATCTGCTTTTGTGCAATTTCATGGGAACCTCGACGGTTATGATCAGAAGGGAAGTTCTGGACCGCGTGGGCTTGTTCAATCAGGAGCTGCGGCTTGCCGAAGATTATGATTATTGGCTGAGGATCGCAGATCTCTATGACGCCTCCTTCTGCGAGTCGCCTATTCTGGTCAAACGATATTACGGGACACAGAACATCAGCGGGGGAAGAAGCCTGAAGATGCTTTACAGCACCAGAGATGTCATATCCAAGCATATCCGGAGTTTGAATGAAGCCGAGCAAAACATTGTGCTGCAGGCCCAGGACATTTCCGAAATGGAAACCTTCATCCTGCTTGGCAAGCGCGCTCAAACGTTCAGGAAAATAGCCAGCAGCAAAGCAAGCGGACGATTAAAACTTAAATACGGCCTGCTTGCGCTGATACCGGTTAAAATGATCAATTATGCAGTAGCCCGAAGAAATATGCGGTTAAGCGAGTCCAATCACTAAATTTGAGCAAGGGGATGAGATGATGTTCGAAAAACTGGAGTGCAGAGTGGAAGAGAATTTCTCCATGAAAGCAATTACGACGATGGCTGTAGGCGGTTCCTGCAAATACTATGTGGTTCCCCAAAGCATTGAAGATCTTCAAACCGTTGCAAGGATAAGCAAGGACCGCGGCATGCGCTTATTGGTAATGGGCAACGGCTCCAATATTATTGTGGATGACGAAGGGTTCGACGGAGTTGTCCTTCATATCGGCAAACGTCTGGGGAATCTGCGGCTGGAGCAGGACCGTCTCTATGCGGAGGCGGGCGTTACGCTCCCGAATCTGGCGTTTACGATGGCGAAGGAGGGTGTCAAGGGTTTTGAGTTCATGGTCAGTATCCCTGGCACTGTGGGCGGAGCCGTCATGATGAATGCCGGCAGCTCGGGCAGGGAACTGTCGGATGTACTGCAGTCGGTCACCTACCTGGACGAAGAGGGCAGCTGCGTGACCAAGACGGCAGAGGAATGCAATTTGTCGTTTCGCTCCAGCGGTTTCACAGGAACGGATGCCATTATCCTGAGCGCCACCTTCAATGTCGAATACGAAGCGGATAAAAATAATTTGATGCTGGCCACCAGAGAAATTGCCAATGTGCGAAAAAAGAAATTCCCGATGAATGTTGCGACCGTCGGAAGCACGTTCAAGAGCCCGGCAAACGGCCCTCATCCCGGAAAATGCATCGAAGCAGTAGGTTTGAAGGGATACCGGATTGGTAATGTTGAAATCAGCCCCGTCCATGGAAACTGGATCATCAATCTCGGCGATGCCAAATCACGGGATGTGAAGGACTTGATTTCAATCATGAAAGATACTGTAGCGAGTCAGCTTGGAATAGAAATGGAACGTGAGGTCATTTTTATTTGAAATAATATGCTGGAAGAGCGGGCAGAATGCATGCCCGGACTTTTTACCGGTGTTCAAGAAGGGGATGTCTCTTTGTGGGAGACAGCCCCTTCTCCTTATCATAACCCCGATATTAACCGATAATTGGCTGCATGAAACATGCTGATAATCATTATTTTGATTATTTTCATGTTTTTTTCATTTTCGCTGTAAAAAATAAGGCGAAACATGTCGATTATAAAAACAACAAGATTCTACTAACTGGGGGTTATGATAATGGAGTTTACGTTTAAGAGACGCCTTGTGTTCAGAGGAAGAGGTGGTGATGTCTTGGGTGATAAGCCGCAGGGAATGTCAATGCGCCTGTTCATAGCATTAATTATAATCAGTACGCTAAGTCTTGCTGTTTACATGTATCTGTCGAATCCGGCCAATCAGACCCTTCAAAATGATGCTGTTACATGGAATGTCAAAAGCGATTATAATGCCAAAGGCGACGGGATTCAAGACGATACCCATGCTATCCAGTCCGCGATAGACGGCGCCAATAATGGGGATACCATCGTCGTTCCTCCGGGGATTTACAAGATCAGCAAGAATGCCGCCAATAAAGCGGTAACCGATTATGGAACAAGCTACTCCGCTTTTAAAATAACCAAGCCTGTAACGATTATTATGGAGGGCGCAACTTTCCAGACTAACACCAAAGGCGAGTACGGCGTTTTCTGGATATACAACACTGCAAATGTTGCTCTGAAAGGCGGAATCCTAAAAGGGGATACACTGCCTACTGACGGTATATTGACATCCAGAGTTGGCGTATTGGCCCAAGGGTGCGATCATTGCTCCATCGAGGACATGTCGTTGACAAACTTCTCACAGGGTATTAACTTGTATAAATCTGAATACAGTTTAGTAAATAATGTCACTACAGAATTCAACAGAGGTTCGGGCATCATCAATCTCGCTTCCGATTATACCTTGATCGATTCCTGCAACATCAGAAATTCAGGCGACGGGGATTTATCTTTGTTTGGCGGGGGAAGCCATAATACCGTCATGAACTCAACCGTCATAGAAGACAGACCAAATGTTCTTAATCAGCAGGGGATTACGTTGGAAAAAGAAAAAAACAGTCTGATAAAAAATAATAATGTTTCCGGCTTTTATTATGGAATTGATATCAAAAATGGATCGGAATCCACGACCATTGAAGGCAATACCGTATTCAACAATCAATACAATATTACGATTCGTGCCGGGGATCCGGGCGAGAATGGCCGGGCAATCAGCAATAATATCAAAATCATTAATAATGTGGCTGCCAATTCCCGTAAAGGAGCGAACACAGCGGGGATCTACATTATGGTGGGAAGCGGACATCAGATTCAGGGAAACACGGTTGATGAGGGAACGCTGCTGATGCCGGGAGGCTTGCAGCTGAAAAATAATCTTGAATTTAATAAAAACAAATTTATCGACAATATATTTATTAAAGCCGACAAAAAATAATGATTATTCCACCCGGCTTATTTCGGAGAGACTTTCCTGTACAAGGAGAGTCTCTTTTAGTTTGGGAAAATCAGGAAAACCATGATGAACAAAATATCTAGTTACAATATGTATCTGTTTGTGTATAATGGATACGTATAGTAGCAATTAGTTCTGATTATCAGGAATCTTCCAGTAAAGGTGAGGCTAAATGATTTCGACTACGGAGAAGAGAACCGTCTACAAAGCTTTTGGTCTGACGATATCCAGTGAAATTCCGCTGCCGGAATTAATACCGTTGAGCGGACAGGAGCAGCCGGAGATTGAAATTGTGATCGGGGATCTGTCGAAGGACTGGGAGCAGGCAGGACCTCATACCAGCTATTATGCCGTTGTGGACAAACAGGTGTTGTTTCATATTCCCCATACCGTTATTTTTGCCGTTCAGGAAGGAAAGCGGATTATTGTATCCCCTTTTCCTGATGCGCCCTTTAACATGATTCGTCTTTATCTGCTCGGCACCTGCATGGGGGCGCTGCTGATGCAGCGTCATATTCTGCCGCTTCATGGCAGCGCCGTCGTTATCGAGGGGAAGGCCTATGCTTTTATAGGGGAATCGGGAGCGGGCAAATCGACGCTGGCAGCGGCATTTGTCAGCCAAGGGTATGAGCTGCTGAGCGATGATGTGATCGCGGTATCCATATCGGAGGATACGGGCACTTCTTCAGTCATTCCTTCCTATCCCCAGCAGAAGCTGTGGCAGGAAAGCATCGAGAACCTCGGCATGGAAGCCAGGAAATACACTTCGCTTCATTATGAAGCAGATAAATATGCCGTTCCCGTTTCTTCCCGGTTTTGTGCCGATTCCATTCCGCTTGCAGGTGTGTTCGAACTGCTGCCGGTGGACGAGGGGCGGTCATCGATCCAGCCTGTCGTGAAGCTCGAACGGTACGCCATTCTCAATTTGCATACATACCGGAATTTTCTTGTTCCCTTGCTGGGCTTGATGCCGTGGCATTTTGATGTATCGTGCGGCATCATCAGGCAGGCCGAGATGTACAGGCTGCACCGCTCTGCATCGCCATCGGCCGGATTCAGCGCACAGGAACTGGTTTCCTCCATTACAAATATGATTGAAAAAAGGAGCAGATGAGCATGGATCAATCAACCGCAATCTTGAATAAGCGTTATTCCCAGGTGGAAGGCAATCTGGCCAGCGATATGGACGGAGAGAAAGTGATGATGAGCGTCAAAACCGGCAAATATTATAATCTGGGTCAAGTAGGCGGAAGGATTTGGGACATTATCGGGACTCCGACCGCAGGTACGGACATCATTGCGATATTGACGGCTGAATACGATATTGAAGAATCGGAATGTCAAAGACAGGTGCTTGCCTTTCTGGAGCAGCTGCGCGGAGAGGATTTGATTCGCGTCGAGGAAGAGTCTGGCGCCAAAATCTGATGGGAGAGGATCATCAACCTTGTGGAGAATAGCGAAGAAGTTTCTTTCCATGCGTCCGGAGCTGAGGATGCTGCTGCTGGAGGCTTTCTTTTATTTAGGTTGGGCACGCATTCTGAAGGCGCTGCCCTTTTCCAGAATTGCCCCCTCCCTCGGCAAGCAGATGGAGGAGACAACCTACACCCGCATACGATCCAACGAACCGCTGCTGGCTGATGTGGCCCGGGCGATCCATATGGTCAGCCGTCACACCTTCTGGGAGAGCAAATGCCTGGTCATGGCTATAGCGGGGATGAAAATGCTGGGGCGGCGGCAGATTGAAAGTACGCTCTACATGGGAACAGCAAGGGATGCTTCCGGAAAAATGATCGCCCATGCCTGGCTCAGAAGCGGCGCGATTTATCTGACAGGCGCGGATGAAATCAAGAAGTATACTGTTGTGGCTATATTTGGAAAACAGTTTCAGCAATCAGAGCATAGCCAAAGCCGTATATGGAGTGGTGGTGATTAAATGAAGGAGCTCCTTTTTTATGTCAAAAGGCTTCGCGATTATGCCGGGAAAAAACTGTACATCAATTTGATCAGTTCGGTCATTATCAGCTGCCTGGAAGGCGTTGGCATCTATCTATTGATTCCCATGCTCAGCCTGATCGGCGTATTTAGCGGCGGCACCGGCAGTATTCCGTTTATTTCCGGTTTTTTTGACTTTATCCGCTGGATTCCGGAGAAGTGGAATTTGCTTGTTATTTTGTCGGTTTATGCGGTGCTGATCATCGGCCAGGCTGTTATGCAGAAATATCAATCCATTCGGAGCAGCGAGATTCAGCAGGGCTTCATTCGTCTCCTGAGACTGGATATTTATCAGGCCCTGCTTGAATCCAGATGGAGCTTTTTTGTGAAGAAAAGAAGATCTGACTTCAACCATGTGCTCACCTCGGAGCTTGCGCGAGTCAGTCAGGGCACGGTACAAACGATGATGCTGCTGACTTCGCTGATTTTTACAGTGATCCAAATTGCCTTTGCCTTCTGGCTCTCCGCGAAGCTGACCGCTCTGGTTATGATCTGCGGCATCGGCTTTGTGCTGTTTTCCCGGAGATTCGTCAAAGGCGCGAAGGTGCTGGGGGACCGGACATCGGAATTATCGCAAAGCTACTTCGCCGGCGTTGCCGATCATTTTAACGGGATCAAGGACATCAAGAGCAATATGCTGGAGAAAACCAATTTGAACTGGTTTCGCGCGTTATGCGAGCGGATGGAGCAAAATATTGTGCAGTTTGTCCGGATGCAATCCAACAGCCAGCTGCTCTATAGAGCGTCATCGGCAGTATTAATCGTATTGTTTATTTTTCTTTCCTTTGAAGTTCTGCATGTCAGAGCGGAGCAGCTGATGCTGATCATTCTGATTTTTTCCCGCTTATGGCCAAGGTTCACGACAATCCAGGCGAATCTGGAGCAAATCGTATCGACCCTTCCGGCCTTCAAGGGCTTGACGGATCTGCAGCGCGAATGCAGGGAGTTCCAGGAGATGGCGCTTGCGGAACGCGACGCGCAGATACGCCCATTTTCCATCAAAGAGGGAATAAGCTGCCGTCAGGTATATTTCCGGTACGATTCCAGTCATTCGGACTATGCGCTTGAAAATATTAATTTGCATATTCCAGCCAACAGCACAACCGCCATTGTAGGCAAATCCGGTGCGGGAAAAAGCACATTGATCGATATTTTGATCGGCCTGTTTCAACCGGAGAAGGGTCAGGTCGTGATTGACGGCGTGCCGCTGACGGCAGATAATCTCTTCTCTTACAGAAGCTCGGTAAGCTATGTATCGCAGGACCCTTTCCTGTTCAATGCCAGCATCCGGGAGAACTTGATCATGGTGGAGCCTGATGCGAGCGAGGAGCGGATCTGGGATGCCTTGAGATTCTCGGCATCGGACGAGTTCGTAAGCCGGCTGCCCCAGGGACTGGATACGGTTATCGGCGACCGCGGCATTCGTCTCTCCGGCGGCGAGAGGCAGCGTATTGTCCTGGCAAGGGCCATACTGCGCAGACCGGCCATCCTGGTGCTGGATGAAGCGACAAGCGCACTGGACAATGAGAACGAGGCGAAGATTCAGGGCGCATTGGACCGGCTGAAGGGGAACATGACCATCATTGTCATCGCGCACCGGCTGTCGACCATCCGCAACGCGGATCAGGTGATTGTACTGGAGCAAGGCGGGATCATCCAGCAGGGAGCCTATCAGCAGCTGTCGAATGAAACGAAGGGCACATTTGGCAGATTGCTGGCGTACCAGACGTCGGGCCAGTAGTTTAGGGAAATCACAAAGCCGGCAATAAAGTCCGGTTCTTTGCCGGTTAGTCGCAGGGCTTCCGGAGTGCGCCTGCGCCAAAAGCTGCAAAAAACAAGAACTCCCCGCAATTATTGCGGGGAGTTCGTTGCTTGCCCGGTTGTAAAGTAGTTTCTGTCGCGGAGATGCTCCACCAGCTGCCGGGTCGATTCCTCGATCGTTAAGTGCTCGGTGTCAATAACGATATGCGGGTTTTCCGGAATATCATATGCGGCGCTTATACCCGTGAAGTTGGGGATCTGGCCGTCTCTTGCTTTTCGGTACAATCCTTTGGGATCCCTGCGCTCACATTCCTCCAGGGAGCACTTCACATATATCTCCAGAAAAGCCTCCGGCTCAAACATCTCCCGAACCATCTGCCTGTCCTTCTCGCTTGGTGAAATAAATGCGGCTATGATGAACATGCCGGCATCCACGAACAGCTTGGACACCTCGCCAACTCTGCGGATATTCTCTTTGCGGTCCTCCTGGGAGAACCCCAGATCCCGGTTAATGCCATGTCGGATATTGTCGCCGTCCAGAACATAGGAATTGACATTTTCTGTGAACAAGGCCTTTTCCAGGGCGAAAGCCAATGTGGACTTGCCCGATCCCGACAAGCCTGTGAACCATAATGCGCAGCTCTTATGCCCGTTTCGGGTGTAGCGGTCCTGTCTGTTCAGGTTGGAATTATGCCAGGTAATATGATTGCTTTTTGGTTCCATCTCGTTAATTCCTCCTGATTATGCCGGAAATTCCAACAATGAATAATTAAGGTTTTGTTCATGATACAATTTGTATACTTAATAGTTTAAATGTAACGTAATCCCGCTGTTTATGCAAGGTCTATATGGTAAAAATATACATTTAGTAGAGAGAAGACCCGGACCTGAAGTTCCATGCCGGTACTAAAAAAGGATTTTTACAATGCGAAACATATGTGATACAATTCGTATCATAATACATAAGGATGAACAGTCCTCTAAGTCATTTGAACTATGGTTTCAAGGGGAATTCATTTATCCATGAGAAATGCGGTGTATCTATGAAACGTCGAACCAGGAAAATGTTGATTTGGACCGGGAGCTCGGTGCTTGCTATTTTGTTAATTGGAGGGGGGTTCGTCTGGTATCTCTATCACTCCGTTCATCAGGTTGCTGACAAGATCTATGAAAAACCGAACAAACCGGTCTATGTCAGCAAGGATCCTGACATCAAGAACGATATCGTGCCTGTATTTGAAAATCTCGATGCTTTCAATGTCCTCGTAATGGGTGTCGACCAGCGGGAGAATGACAGGGGCCGTTCAGATGCGATGATTGTACTTACGGTCAATCCGTCGAAGCACTCGATCCTCATGTTCAACATTCCCCGCGATACGAGAACGGAGATTGTCGGACACGGGACGGTAGATAAGATCAATCATGCCTACGCCTTCGGAGGTGTGGATATGGCCATTCAAACGGTGGAAAATTTTCTTGATTATCCGATCGATTACTATATGAAGGTGAATATGGAAGGGTTCGAGAGATTGATTGACCAGGTGGGGGGAGTAACGGTCAATAATCCCTATTCCTTCAACATGCAGGGGCATGAGTTTGCCAAAGGCCAGCTGTCACTGAACGGCAAGGAAGCGCTGCTCTACTCCAGGATGCGGTATGATGACCCCAAAGGCGACCTGGGCAGGAATGCAAGGCAGCGGGAGATATTGACCGAAGGTATGAAAAGCTCGCTCAGCCTGTCCAATATCGTCAAGGTGCAGGGTTTGCTGAATGAAGTGGGCGACAGCGTGAAGAGCAATATAACCTTCGAGGAAATGAAAACATTTATAACGGATTACCGTCCCAATATTGATAAAATCGATTCTGTCGAGATCAAGGGCAAGGGCGAAACGATCGATGGCATCTGGTATTACATCATCTCGGATGCGGAGAAGAACCGGATTCATCAGGTCATCAAGGATCATCTGCAGGCGGGTTCCGCTTCAGCTCCGCTGACAGCGGCCAAATGATGTATAAAAGCGGTCCTTGTCTCATAAAGTGTATAAGCTTTATGGGACAGGGGGTTATGGAAGAATGCGAGGAAAGCGCAAGACCGGCCCACTGGCATTCAAGCTGGTGCTGGGCGGCTTGATCATTATCGTGGCATGGATGACCTGGATCAACAGCGCCCGGATGTTCTCGCCAAGCGAAGAGAGCAAAGCGCTTGCTGCGGTGGAGCAGTTCTATAAATATGAGCAGGTAGGCGACTTCGGGAGCGCTTGGGAGCTGTTCCATCCTTTCATGCAGCAGCGCTTTGCCAAATCGGAGTACATCCAGAAACGGGCGCATATCATTTTGCAGGATTTTGGCGTGAAAACCTTTGAGTTTCATACCGGCACTCCGACGCATATAACAGACTGGAGAATGAGCGAGGATGCGGAGCCAATTGCCGAGGTATACGAGATTGACGTTACCGAGGTTTTTCACAGTCCCTATGGCAATTTCCAAATCGTTCAGCCGACTTATGCCGCCTATCATTCGGGGCAATGGACCTTGTTGTGGTCGTATCGGAAGGATATGGACACAAATAATTCACATTAGCTATTGACTTGATACTTAATGTATCATAAATTATGGGGGAGGGCTTTGTTTTTGGCAATTGGAAAGAGGGAACGCCAGCGATCCAAATTGCCGGAAAGAGAGCCCATATTTTTAACTTCCTAGATACATAATGTATCGTAATCATAAGAACGCCATCCCCCCGAACAGGAAGGTGAAAAGGATGATAACAGTTAATAAACCGGCTGCCCGGAATAGGCAGCATATGCGGATGCGGATTCGTGAAGGGATTCAGGTAAGCGTATTCATTGCTGGCGTACAGGGAAACAAGCTCGAATCAAGAGGCATCCCGGTGATGTTGAAGGATATCAGCCCTACAGGTCTGCGTTTTCAAACGCATCTTCGCTTTCCAGTCAGCGGGGACTACACGATCCGTTTCAATATCAAGCTGAATGAATGGGAGTTTAATATATATGGAAATGTAGTATGGAGAGGACGGGAAGAGAATCAGTACATGTATGGTTCTTTCTTTCAGCCTGATCCCAAAATGCGCCGCGCGCTGATTCGTGCGATTTCCTGGAAATTGAACGACCACAATCCCCATGGAAGCCGGATATATGAAATGTATACCCGCTTGAGCGAGGATAAGGAGCAGCTGGGCTTAATGGTAGATCTTAAAAGCTAGACTGAAGGGAACGGGAAGCCATATGGCTTTTCGTTCCCCTTTTGGGCTCGATTTGGACAGGCATGATTCTCTCTTTTTGAAAACGCATACACGACAATATCCGTCAGAGTAAACGCTGCTAATATTGACAAAAAGAAGAATTTGTCATAATCTGAACTAAAAATTAGATACGTTATGTAACATAGAAATGATTTTTGCTACATAAAGTATAATATAGGGGTCTGAAAAGGAGATGGATTTATGCAAACAAGGAACACATTTTGTTGTGTAAGCTGTGAGGTTATGTACTCGTGCGAAGAAGCACATATGATCTTTCGGACAGGATTCTTTCGGAATGTGCATCCATTGGGCTGCTGTAAAGCCTGTTATAAGGAAGAAGAGAGTTCAAACGCAGCAGCACTTGTGGAAATCCCCCATTGTATTCATGGAGAAGAGGTTGCCTCTATCCTGCATATCCCCGTTCACGCGCATGTACCGGAGTTTCAAAAGCCGGTCGGCTCGCCGGAAGTTCCTTTTTCCTGGGCGGTCTCCTTATAATTTCAATGCAGCTTTCATGCCTTTTCCTGGGCGCGGGCAACCGCTGACGGGGAAGGCATTTATTTTTTTCCTTTAATCTTAACTTCCAATCGTTTCCTTCGTTCAGTATAATGAGATGGATGTGAAGCATCTTCAGCTCGTGCTTCATGTGAACAGGAGGAAAAAGATGGTAAACCCAACACCGAACGATCCCGTCGTTCAACTCAAGAATGTAACCAAGATCATTGGACGCAGAACCATAATCGATCATGTGACGCTTGATCTGCCTCCGGCGGAGGTCTTTGGCTTTCTGGGGCCCAACGGCTCCGGTAAAACAACAACCATCCGCATGATGGTTGGACTCATGGCGATGACGGACGGCGATGTGATCATTCGCGGTCATAGCGTTCGGACCGATTTCGAGAAGGCCATCCGCCATGTCGGCGCCATTGTAGAGAACCCGGAGATGTATAAATATTTGACAGGTTACCAGAACCTGCTGCATTATTCACGCATGGTTCCCGGTATTACCCGGCAGCGCATCGATGAGGTTGTAGAATTGGTCGGCCTTACAGCCCGTATTAACGATAAGGTGAAAACCTACTCTCTTGGGATGCGCCAGCGTCTGGGCGTTGCCCAGGCGATTATGCATAAGCCGTCCCTGCTGATTCTGGACGAGCCTACTAACGGTCTGGATCCTGCGGGTATCCGCGAGCTTCGCGATTATTTGCGCAAGCTGGCCAAAGATGAGGGCATTACGGTATTCGTCTCCAGTCATCTGCTCAGCGAGATGGAATTGATGTGCGACCGTGTCGCCATTATTCAAGCGGGCAAGCTGATCGATGTACGAAGCATCCGCCAAGGGGTGCCGCTGGCCAGCGACTTGAATCGAGTATTGTTCGACGTGGACCGCCCCGATGAGGCGGTCAAACTGCTTGCGGATAACGGTGCGATGCTTGAACAGGGTGCCGTGCTTGTAAATGCCGACAGGGAATCCATTGCCCGGATCAATGCCGCTTTGGTATCGGCGGGGCATAATGTGTACGGAATTCGTGTCCTGAACAAGTCGCTGGAAGAGCAATTCCTCGAAATGACAGGAGGCGAAAGCGTTGTTTAACTTCTTACAGCTGGTCAGCAACGAGAATATGAAAATTTACCGCCGGACGCGGACATGGATCATGTTCGGCATCATTGCGGTCGTGCTGATTGCCATATCGGTGATCGCAAAATTCGTTGGCGACGGTGATCCCGGCAACTGGTCGATGACTCTGATTGAATCCGATGTGCTTTTCATGTTCGTTACACTGTTCACGGTCGTTGTTTCTGCGGATAGCGTCGCGGGGGAATTTACGAGCGGTACGATCAAGCTGCTGCTGATCCGTCCCTGGAGCCGTTCCAAAATTTTGCTCTCCAAGTATATCAGCCTGCTGCTGTTCGGTTTGTTTATGGCGGTTTTCCTGTTCGTGCTGTCGCTAGTGTTGAATCTTCTGTTATTCGGCAACGACACCTCGCAGTCCTCTGAGGCGCTTTTCGGGATCAACAGGGATATTTCACCGTTTGCTTACATGCTGTTGTATTATGTGGCCAAATTTGGATCACTGATCATTACCGTCACATTGTCGTTTATGATTTCCACCGTATTTCGCAGCGGGGGCCTTGCGATCGGCCTTTCCTTGTTCGTGCTTCTCGGAGGCGCTTCGATCAGTGCGCTGCTGGGTATGCTGGATTATAAATGGGTCGATTATATTTTGTTCCAGCATATGAATCTGACGCAGTATATCAACAGCGGACCCAACGCCGAGGGTATGTCGCTGGGCTTCTCGCTGGGCGTTCTGGCCATCTACTATATCGTGTTTATGGCGCTCACCTGGCTGACATTCAACAAAAGAGATGTAGCTGCATAAACAGGCCTCCTATAGCCGATCTATTGAGGCAAAAACATTAATAAGAAGCCCCGCTGTCCGTCTTGCCGGAAGCGGGGCTTCTTGCCGCCTGCAGGAGAGGTCAGCCGGCTTGACGGGACTTCTCCTTGGCTTGTTCTTTGATGGCCGCGGCCGCATCAGCTTCAGCTGAACGGAGCGCCTGGTTCGGTGTTGACCGTTCCTTTTCCGGCTCCATGCGGCAGGTTCCGCTGAAGATGCCGCCGTCCTGGATAAGGAGCGCATAGGCTTGGATGCTTCCCTGCACCGAACCGGAAGAGGTGATGGTCAGCCGGCCTCCTGCTGTGACATCTCCTATCACCTTGCCGGCTACAACAACATCCTTTGCCGAGATATTCGATCTGGCTACGCCGCATTCCCCGATAATGATGTCGGCCTTGCACTCGATGTCACCCCGGTATTCGCCTTCGATGCGAATGCTGGCCTCGCTGGCCAAGGTTCCTTCGATCAAGGTTCCTTGTCCGATCAGGGTATCGGTAGCGGTCGTCTTTTTGTTTTCCTTAAACATGGTCGGTCCATCCTCCCTCACCCCATGCAGCTGATTTGAACGTTTGCCTGGGGTTTCGTCTAGTATGGCGTCGATTCATGATGCTTTCTAGAACGTTCCTATAGCTTATTTATTCCCGGAAGCATGAAAACATGCCTGTAAAGAACGTATACAGCCAGCGGCGTAAGCTAAAGCTATATCTGCCAAGAGCAGAAAATCAGGGGGAAAGTTATGATTTGGGTTGTAGTTGCACTTCTTATTTTCATTTTCCAGATTGCGACTATTCTGATCGTGGAATTTCGCCGGCCTTCCAAAACAATAGCCTGGCTGCTCATATTATTTATTTTGCCTATCATCGGGTTTGTTATGTATTATTTTGTAGCCAAAGAATATCAGCGGCGGCGGACCGTGCGCAAGAGAGGCGTTATTGCGGAGGAAATAAGACTGCAGGCATTAATGCGCTGCCAAATCGTACATCGTCCCGGGGATATGCAGAATAAGGAGTTCATGCATCAGGAGCGACTGTTCCGATTGCTGCAGAGCATGAGCTTGTCCCCGATTACAAGCTGTAATGAAACGCAGGTTCTGACGAATGCGGATGCTGCTTATGAAGCGATTATGGCAACCATCGAGCAGGCCAGTCACCATATACATGTGGAATTTTATACGATTCGCGATGATGGCATTGGCCGGCGCCTGAAGGAAATTCTGATCCGCAAGGCGAGGCAGGGCGTAGAGGTAAGGATCATCTATGACGGCGTGGGGAGTCTTGAGCTCGGGGGGCGGTATTTGCAGGAGCTTGAGCAGGCGGGGGTAGAGACCCGCTGTTTTCTCACACCGCGGCTGGCGTTCTTCGAGAAACGGATGAATTACCGCAATCACCGCAAAATTGTAGTGGTCGACGGGCTTACGGGTTTCTTCGGCGGGATCAATATCGGGGACGAATATTTGGGCGGCAATCTGAAGCTCGGATTTTGGCGCGATACGCATATGCAGATCAGAGGCGATGCCGTATATTTTCTTCAGGATGTATTCATGCGGGATTGGTGGTTCACTTCAAGGCAGCGTCTGGCTGATTCCGCTTATTTGCCGGAGCATAACTGCAAGGGGACGGAGCAGGTGCAGATCGTCTCCAGCGGTCCGGACAGCAGTGAAGACGCTATTCTGGAATGTGTCTTTGCCGCCGTATCGGTAGCGAAGACGCGGATTTACATTACGACCCCCTATTTCATACCGGATCACAGCGTGCTGATGGGACTGCGGACGGCGGCGCTCAGCGGTGTCGACGTGCGAATCATCATTCCGGGTGTCAGTGATTCCAAGCTGGTTCTCTTCGCTTCCCTCTCGTATGTGTCCGAGATGCTGGCGGCCGGAGTACGGATTTACCGCTACAAGAAAGGCTTCATTCATGCCAAAGTGCTGATTGTAGACGACTTTATGGCTTCTGTCGGATCGGCCAATATGGACATGCGCAGCTTCTTCAGCAATTTTGAATTGAATGGCCTGCTGTTTGACGAGAAAATCATTAAACGTCTGGAATCGGATTATATGACGGATATGAAAGACAGCGAAGAGATCCATCTCTCAAACTTCCAGCAGCGCTCCATGTGGCGCAAGGGCAGTGAGGTGGTAGCCCGTATGTTATCCCCGCTGTTATAAGAAAAGGCCGTCCGATCAAGCCCCGCGGGGTTGAGCATAACGGCTTTTGCAAAGAAACGTTGTGCTCAGACACTTTCCAGCGAAGGGCGGTCCAGACGAACAATATGGCTGATCGGATGTTCTTCTCCACGAATCAGATTCAGCAGCAGATTCGCGGCAATCATGCTGTAGACCGTTCCGTTGCCGCCATAGCCAAGACAATAATAAACCCCGGGCCATTTGGGATCCTCGCCGATAAAGGGCAGATTGTCTCTTGATTCGCCAAAAACAGCCGTCCAGTCATATTCCAGTCTGCCTGTAAACAACGGAAAATGCTCCTTGATCCGATCGTACAGTTTGTCCGTGCGCTTGCGGCGTTCGCTCTCGCTGTTGAGCGGTTTTGGGTTATCCTCGTCTTGGCCTCCGGCGATAACTCTTCCGTCGGCGGTTGTTCGCATATAGAAATAAGGGCGGGCTGTTTCCCAGATCAAGATATTATCCTTCCAGGCCGAGAGGTCGGGCTGAGGCTCCGTTGCCAGAGCGTAGGTGCGGTTAACATCTGCTTTGACAAGCTGGCCGCGCAGTTCCTCGGGCTCATAGCCGACCGCATAGATAACATGCTCCGCCTCCAGTACAATGCCGGTTGAGGTTGTCAGACGCTGAATGCCTTCCCCGACAGTGGCATGATCCACAATATCGGTATGTTCATGAATAGATGCCCCCGCGGCTGCGGCAGCGTCGGCCAGGGCGTGAACGAACCCGCAAGGGTTGATTTCGGCATCGCCACGGGTGATGATCGCAGCGGGTTTATGGAATGGGTAACGGGTGCTGATTTCCTCGCCCGTCCAGAATTCCACATCGAAGCCGCTGCCTTGCAGCGCCTCAAATTCCTTGCGCAGCTTGGGAACATCCTGCTCGGTGCTGGCATAATAGAGACTGCTGCGGGGAATAAAGCCCACTTCCTTTCCAAGCTTGGCGGCGATTTCTCCGATATGTACAACAGCATCGCGGCAAGCCTTGTAGAACAATACGGCATCCTGCCGGCCGATCTGCCCGATGAGCTCCGAAAGCATCACATCATTGCAGAACTGCAGTATGCCGGTATTGGCTGCCGTGCTGCCCCCGGCAATCTCTCCCCGCTCCACGATGCAGACGTCAATTCCGCTTTGGGCTAGGAGATAGCCGCAAATACTGCCAGACATACCGCCTCCAACAATCGCGACTGAGGTGCGTTTGTTAGCCGTCAGAGACGGATAGCGGCGAATATCGTTCATCGTTTCAAGCCAATAAAGCCGGCCATTGTACAAGTCTTTCATCCACATTCCTCCTGAGGTCTATTATGTCCAAATTCGGGTTCATGTATCATAGATTGAGCACGGTGAGAAGCGGATGTCCGCAGCAAAAAAGGAGGGGAATCCCCTCCTCCTGAAGAAACTTGCTGCGCCGCCAAAAGGACAGCGGCAGCCGTTTCTTCTTGACTATTCCTGTATGGGATCGGGGACGAGGCCCTCTTCTTCAAGCTGGCTGTTCGTCTTCATCCCCTTCATGTCATTGCCCAGACGCTTCATATCCTGCTCATCCTGAACCATCGACCCGTTATGGGCATTCTCGATCGGTTCCGATTTGCGGCCCGCCTGACCGGCGGAAAGGGGTGAGTCAGGGCTGGCTCCGGTCTTGGGCAGCTCCGTTTGGTCCGGTTGATGTTCCATTTGGTTTCGCTCCCTCTTCTTCTTTTTTCATGGATTGAAACACATTAGCCGTTGATTCGGCGGCATTCGCCACTTTATCGGCAGTGGTTTTGCCAAGCTCATTCACACGCATGGTCACATCAGTTGCCTTATCCTTCGCCTGGTCTGCCAGGGCGGCTGCCCGGTCACGCGCAGCTTCTGCCAGACTGACTGCAGTGTCGCGGGTAGCTCCGGCAATATTGACTGCATGATCCCGGGCAGCGCCCGAAATCTCGGATGACTTGCGGCGGATTGTCTCACGCATATCTTTACCTGTTTTAGGCGTTAATAACACAGCAGCTGCGGCACCAACGGCACCGCCGATGAGTATGCCCTTGACCAAACTTCCACCCGTTTGTTTCGTAACCGTGTTTTCCATTTGAAGTCAACTCCTTCGTTTTACATAAATTAATAGATGTGAGTAACACCCATTATCTTCTTGTCTACTTATAAACCACGGATTGATGTTTGAAACGATTGCCCTGATGATGAATAATTTTCCAAAAATAAGGGAACGTATCTATAGACAGCATGTGCTTCATTGTATCCAACCGTCTGAACGTTCTTATAGATCATGAAAAACAGCCGCAAAAAAGGATGGTGCGAGATTGAATGTCAGATAAACCGAATACGGAACAGATGGCTATTCAGGGTTTGGGCGAACCGCTGGAGGTAACCATACGGGGGGACCGGGCAGAGGATATTTACAGCGGACATGTCGTTGTCGTATCCATGGACGGCAAAATCATGGCGCATGCCGGGGATCCGGATATATGGACCTTTATCCGCTCCACCGCCAAGCCTATACAGGCGATTCCTTCCGTACGGGCGGGTGTCATGGAGAAATTCGGCTTTGACACAAGAGCGCTTGCTCTGATGACGTCGTCCCATCGCGGTTCTCCCGAACATATAGCCGTCCTGGAACAAATGCTGAAGCTTACCGGGATCAAGGAAGCTGATCTGGTATTTGACGAAGCCAAACCCGCAGATCCCCGAATCCGAGATGAATGGGCGAGGAAGGGCGGCCTGCCCCGGAAGCTGTATCATGTATGCGCCGGCAAGCATATCGGCCTGCTTGCCTTGTGCAAGCTGCGGGGCTGGCCAATGGAAACCTATACGGATCCGGAGCATCCGCTGCAGCAGGAGCTGCTGCAGACCATTGCAGCGATGGCCGATCTGCCGGCTGCAGAGATCGGACGCGCAGTTGACGGCTGCGGCCTGCCCGTCTTCGCTATGCCTCTATGGCGCCTTGCACTTATGTATACACGGCTCGCTGCCCTGTCCCCGGACGGGGCGGACGATGAAACCAAATCAGCGGCGGACCGGATTACGATTGCCATGAATGCCTGGCCCGACCTGGTTGAAGGAGAGGGGCGGCTTGCCAGCATTATGCTCGCCGACGGGACGGTTATTGCCAAAAGCGGTGCCCAGGGCTTATTCGTATTCGGCATGCGCCAGCAAGGAATCGCGGTAGCACTGAAGCTGGCGGATGGAGGGGAGGCCTCGCAGCCTGGAATCATCTGTTCTGTTTTGGAGAAGCTCCATGTGGGAGCGGATTTGTCGGAGCGGATAAACCAGCATTTTTCGGCAGATTTGTATAATGACGCAGGTCAGTTGATTGGACACCGGGAGTCAAGTCTGCGCCTGAAGTTTCATTAAAGGGATCCGGGAAGATGCATAAAGCGATGATTCCGCAGCAGGATTTGCCCGGTCTATTCGGGGCAGTGTGGATATTCTTGCCAAGTTTCATGCCCGAAAGGATTGGTTTATAAGCATGATAGGAAGACGGGATAACAAATTCCACTTTGAATAGAAAGGGTGAGTGTCAATGTTAGGATGGGCAGTTCTTTGCTTCATTATCGCTGTTGTCGCAGGTATACTTGGATTCTTTACACTGGCAGCAGCTGCTGCGAGTATCGCTAAAGTCCTTTTCATCGTATTTCTGATTTTGTTTGTTGTATCGCTTATTTTCGGAAGAAGAAGAGCTTAACCGTATAATACTTGTCATTTTTGAAAAAGGAGGAATGAACGATGGAGATTCAAGTGACTAACGTTCATACAGTCGACAATATCCAGCAGGCGAGGGAACAATTGGAGCGCTACAAAACGCGTGGTTACGACAAGGATCATCTCTACGTGCTGACTCATGACAAGGAGCGGAACAAACGGATTGCGGCATCTACCGATGCGGACGAGATCGGCGTTGCAGAGGAAGGGCTGGATACAGCCTTTGCCAATATTTTTCGCTCGCGCGGAGCGGAGCTTCGGGCCAAGCTGCGGTCTATGGGAATCAGCAAAGAAGAAGCGGAACGGCTGGAAGAGGAGATGGACAACGACCGGATTGTGGTTATCGCATGGGGCGGCAACCAGTACGACGATAATGATTACGATCCCAATATCGTTTATTTTCCGCCGCTCTTGATCTGACTTCAAGCTTCATAGCTTTTGAGATATACAAATTGCAGTAGACCGTTCGCAAGGAGAACGGTCTACTTTTTCATACATAATAAGAACACGGGGGGAAGCGACGGCATGCTGCAAAGCCGGTTTTTTCGATTTTGTTTGGGTACGATTGCGCTGCTGATCATCATTTATTTGATCGCGGTGGACAGCTTTATTTTCATACCCTTGATTAAAATGGTCAATATTCTGATAGTCCCTTTCATGCTTGCCGGCTTCTTCTATTATATACTCCGGCCAATCGTTCATTATTTGGCGGATCGGCGGATGAGTAAAATCCTGGCGATTTTGCTTGTTTACTTGGGGTTGACAGTGGTTCTGGTCCTGGTATGGCTGGTCGTTTGGCCGACGCTCGTGCTTCAGATCAACACTTTCATCGAGAGTACGCCCAGGCTCATCGAGGGGCTGAAGGAGCAGATCTCCCGGTGGCAGCAGAACCGCATCGTCTTGCTGGTCAGCTCGAACAGCCAGACCGACATGTCGACCCGGATTTCGGATTATCTGAACGAAGCGATTACGACGGCGTCCAACTATGTGACCGACATCATCGCGTTTATTACCAATTTCGTTGTTGTCGTTGCGACCGCTCCGATTATTTTGTATTACATGCTCAAGGAGAGCGAAGCGATACCCCGATCGGTTCTTCATCTGGTGCCGGGACGGTACAGCCGCGACGGAAGAGAAGTGCTTGACGAAATAGATGCCGCACTAAGCGGATTCATCGTGGGACGGATGATTATAACCTTCCTGCTGGGCATTATGATGTATATCGGCTTTCTGCTCATCGGGCTGCCCTATTCCCTGCTGATCGCGATCATCGCCACCATTCTCAATATCATCCCCTACATCGGACCGATACTCGGGCTTGTCCCCTGCGTGATGGTTGCGCTAACCGATTCGCCGATGATGGTCGTCTGGGTGCTGATTGTCGTTCTGATCGCGCAGCAGGTCGAAGGGAATCTCCTGTCTCCGCATATTTACGGAAGAAGGCTGGATATGCATCCGTTAACGACCATTGTGATCCTGCTCGTGGCGGTGGAAATATCAGGCATACTTGGCGCCATTCTCGCTATCCCGCTGTATATGGTGGTGAAAATCATTGTGGTGCGCGTCTACCGGCTGTTTTTTGCGGAAAAAGTCGAGGAGCTGGTAGAGTAGCAGAGGGAATAATTTACCCGATTCCCGGCTTGTTCCCCTCAGTCGTCTCTCCTTGCTGGAAATAAACTCCGGCTCTGTTAACTCCGCTGCTTCCACAATGAAAGTCAAATCCGACTCCGGATATCGGAGGTAGTTCCTGATCAAGAACCGGTCCGCTCCTTGAATCCTGATTATTGTCCGGGCAGCCCTAAATCCGGCGCATCTCCTCGCGGTATGCGCTGGGCGAGAGCCCGTAGAAGCGGCGGAACTGCTTGGAGAAATAAAGCGGGTCCTGAAGGCCGACGGAAGCGGCGATCTGCTGGGTCGTCAGCTCCTGCCGCTCTCGCAGCAGCTGGCGCGCTTTATCCAGCCGAAGCTTGAGCAGGAACGTAACGGGGGTCATGCCGGTATGCTGTTTGAATACGCGTGACAGATAAGCCCGATTATACCCCATCGTCTCGGCCATCCGCTGGATCGAGACCGGCTCGGCGTATTGTGCGGATAAATAACGGATCAGCTGCTGGGTAATCGATTCGCTCTCATGAGCGGAGCCTGCCTGCCGGTCGTGGAGCAGATCTGCGGCAGTGCTGAATTCCGCGAATAACAGATGCAGGTAGCCGATAGAACGCAAATGAGCCGCACCCCCGCCCTGGCGGAAGGTCCGGTCCATGCTGTGGAACAGTACGCCAATGCGCTTGTTTGCCCCCGTATCGATAACCGGCCGGGCAATGGTCAGCCCTGCCGACTCCGCAAGCTCCGCCGCCTGCCCGCCATTAAAGGCAATCCACCGGTACCGCCATGGATCCTGCTCGCTTGCCTCATAGCTGATGAGCTGCTCCGGGGGAATGAGGAAGGTTTGTCCCTGCCTGATTTCAAATATGCCGCCTGCGCAATGAAAGGTACCCGACCCTGACAATACATGATGCATAAGATAAAAGCTGTACACCTTCGGCCCGATGCGGTGAGCGGACTTGGTCTGGCTTTCCCCGGCAAACAGCACATACAATTCACTTTGCTCGCTTGGCACCGGATTGGAGACAACGGTGTAACTCACTTGTCGCGCCATTTATGGCAACCTCCCGATTGTAGCAGATATAATTAAGCTAAAAATGCGAATATCTTCAGCGGTGTTTCTTCCAACCGATAATTGCGGTGATGATTAATTCGACGGTCCTTACCGAAAATCCCCCAAAGACAAGTAAAATATTCGTTAACGCACCAATTTCCGAAGGGATTGGCGGCAGCAGAGGGAATATAGATGGGGGAGAATAAATATAGAAGGCGATAGGCGATTCGAGTGACAAAGGCAGGGTTCGTCAAGCCCGGCGCCGATACCGCCGGAATACATACCGTGTTTGGCAATTCCGCAACAAAGTCACATTTCTCCATGCTTACTTCACATCAAGCCATTTTGTTCAACGGCACATTCCGTTATACTGTTCCTATACAAATCCTAAAAACAAACATGCAAAGGAAAGTGGTGTGATAATGGCTGACCTTCAAGAGCTGACACAACGATTTCTGGAATTATACAAGGAATCGGCTGAGAGCATTCACATTTTTCATGCGCCGGGACGGGTTAACCTGATTGGCGAGCATACCGACTATAATGGAGGCTACGTGTTTCCGGCGGCGCTGACCTTCGGCACAACGCTGCTGATCCGCAAGCGCAGCGACAAGCTGCTCGGCCTTGCGACAACGAATTTTCCCGACCACAAGCATCTGCCGATCGAGCCGATTGTCTATGACGAGGCGGACGACTGGATGAATTATCCCAAGGGGATCGTCCATGAGCTGCAGCAGCAGGGCAGGACGTTCGAGACAGGCTTTGACCTGCTGTTCCATGGTGAAATCCCGAACGGTGCAGGCTTGTCCTCATCAGCCTCGATCGAAGTCGTGACGGCGTTTGCGCTGTTGACTATGGGAGGCTACCCGGTCGATACGGTGAAAATCGCCCTTCTGGCGCAAAAATCCGAAAATGAATTCAATGGTGTCCAATGCGGAATTATGGATCAGTTCGCCGTCGCCAACGGGAAGAAGGATCATGCGATCCTGCTGATGTGCGACACCCTTGAATATGATCTGGTTCCTTTCGATTCCGGAAGCTACCGGCTCGTTATCGGCAACACGAACAAACGCCGGGGACTGGTCGATTCCAAATATAATGAGCGCCGCAGCCAGTGCGAGCAGGCGGTGCAGGACTTACGGACCGCTTTTCCGGAACTTACGCTTCTCGGCCAAATTTCGCTTGAGGATTTCAACCGCACCAAGCATCTGATTGAGGACGACACGGTACGGCGCAGGGCCCAGCATGTCGTGGAGGAGATCGACCGCGTTATCAGCTCCATTACCGTTCTGAAGAATAATGACCTTGCAGCATTCGGTCAGCTGATGAATCAATCGCATGATTCGCTTCGCGATCTGTATGAAGTGACAGGCGAAGAACTGGACGCCATGGTGGCTGCCGCGCGCACTGTTCCTGGCGTTCTTGGCTCGCGGATGACTGGCGCTGGCTTCGGAGGCTGCACCGTCTCCCTGGTGCACGAGGACAGCATCGAGCGGTTCAAGGCGGAGGTTAGCCGCCAATATACGGCTGCGACCGGGCTGGAAGCGGACTTCTATGTGTGCAAAATCGGCAATGGCGTGGAGCAGTTGAGCTGATCCCCCATGGCCTTCCCATAGCAAAAGGCATGTTTGCGAAGAAGCGCAGTCCAGCTCCTTCGTCACAAAATTTTTTAGAGGAGGGCACATCATGGCAGTTTTAGTTACAGGAGGAGCGGGTTACATCGGCTCCCATGCGGTGGCGGCACTGCAGGAACGCGGCGAGGAAATTGTAATTGTGGACAATCTGCAGCAGGGACATAAGGAGTCTTTGCTCGGCGGCAAGCTGTACGCAGGCGACCTGCGCGATGCGGATTTTATGGATACGGTATTCAAGGAAAATCAGATCGATGCAGTCATTCATTTTGCGGCCAATTCTCTTGTCGGCGAAAGCATGAAGGACCCGGGCAAATACTATCATAATAATGTCTACGGCACCTTGTGTCTGCTGGAGAAGATGAATCAATACGGCGTCAGGAAAATTGTCTTCTCGTCGACAGCAGCCACTTACGGGGAGCCCGAGAACGTACCGATTGACGAGCATGACCGTACGCTTCCCACCAATGCATACGGCGAGACGAAGCTTGCGATGGAGAAAATGATGAAATGGTTCGATATCGCCCATGGGCTCAAATTCGTCTCGCTCCGTTATTTCAACGCGGCCGGCGCGCATGCCAGCGGCAAAATCGGCGAGGATCATGATCCCGAGACGCATTTGATTCCTGTTGTGCTCCAGGTTGCGCTGGGCCAGCGTCCTCATATCTCTGTTTTTGGCGAAGACTATGCAACAGAAGACGGCACCTGCGTACGGGATTACATCCATGTCAGCGATCTTGCGGACGCCCACGTATTGGCAGTGGAGAAGCTTCGCAAGGGTGGAGACAGCGCAGTATACAACCTGGGCAATGGCACGGGCTTCTCTGTCAAACAGGTGATCGATATTGCCAGGCAGGTGACCGGCAAGGAAATACCGGCCGTAGTGGAAGCGCGTCGTGCGGGCGACCCCGCTGTGCTTGTCGCTTCGTCCGACCGCGCACGCAGGGAGCTTGGCTGGAATCCGACCCGCAATAAGCTTGAAGATATTATCGGCAGCGCGTGGGCCTGGCACAAGGCCAATCCGCATGGCTATCAGGATTAAGAAGAAATGGGAATGGAGCCCGCCTTCGACGGGCGTGCTTTATTTCCAACTATAAGCATGCCAACGTTTTTTTCTATATTTTGCTTACCGATTCGGAAGAAAGTAATCTGCAAGCGCCGGATTACGGCGGGTGCCGTTTCTTCTTACACTGGAAAATACCGAGATTAAAGGAGCATTATCAATGACAGAATATGATCAAACGCCGGATGGCGGCGAAGCGCTTCTCCTTATTGAACGATTGGTGCAGTTTGCCCGGCAGCGCGGTCTTATTGAGCCTCTGGATGTTTATTATTCACGCAATGCCCTGCTTGAATTGTTTGGCTTCTCCGAAGCCTATGAAGGAGAGGTGCCTGAAGAACAGCTGGAGAGTGCGCTCGAGCTGCTGGAGCCGCTGCTCAGCTACGGGGCTTCAATTGGCCTGATTGCGGATAACACGACCACATTCCGCGATCTTCTTGATGCGCGAATTATGGGACTGCTGATGTCGAGACCGGCGGAGACCGCTGGCCGTTTCGGCCGGCAGGCGGAAAGCGAGGGCATCTTCAAGGCTACCGATACGTTCTATCAGTTGAATATCGATTCCAATTACATCCGGATGGACCGCATTCGCAAAAATCAATACTGGAAGCAGACTACGGAATATGGCGAGCTCGAGATCACGGTCAACCTCTCCAAGCCCGAGAAGGATCCGAAGGAAATTGCTATGCTCAAGGCCATAGCGCCAAGCAAATATCCGAAGTGCCTGCTTTGCGCGGAGAATATCGGCTATGCCGGGCGCGCCGACCATCCCGCACGGCAGAATCTGCGGGTTATCCCGCTTGAGCTCACGGGAGAAGAATGGTATTTTCAATATTCCCCATATGTCTATTACAATGAGCACAGCATCGTTTTCAACAGCAAGCATGTACCGATGCGGATAACGCGTGAAACCTTCGCAAGGCTGCTGGATTTTGTTGACTCGTTTCCCCATTACTTCATTGGCTCCAATGCCGACCTGCCGATCGTCGGAGGATCCATTTTGAACCATGATCATTTTCAGGCGGGCAGGCATGTATTCCCTATGGAGACAGCGAAGGTGGAGACCGAGTTTGCGGACCCTTCGGCTGAGGGGCTGAGCTTCGGGATTGTGAATTGGCCGATGTCGGTGCTGCGCATTCATGGCGGCAGCAAGAAGGATGTTCTTCAGGCCGCCGGCCGAGTATTGGATGCGTGGAAAATGTACAGCGATCCGGACGCGGATGTGCTGGCTTTCTCGGACATCAACGGAGAGAAGATTCCGCACAACACGATTACCCCGATTGCGCGATTGCGTGATAATGGCCAGTATGAGCTGGATCTGGTACTGCGCAACAACAGAACGAGCGAGGCGTATCCCGACGGGATTTTCCACCCGCATCAGGAATTGCATCATATCAAGAAAGAAAACATTGGCTTGATTGAGGTTATGGGGCTCGCCATCCTTCCAGGCCGGCTCAAATCCGAGCTGGAAGAAATAACAGGCCTGCTCACTGGCAGTGTTTCATACGATAAAGCTGCAGTCGAAACAGGCTCGCTCGACAAGCACAGCCATTGGGTCGATGCGCTGATCGCTGAGCATGGCACCAGCTTGACCCATGATCAGGCAGTGAGCCTCCTGCACGATGAGGTTGGACGCAAATTCAAGGATGTGCTGATTGACGCGGGCGTGTTTAAACGGACGGATCATGGGCAGCGCGCATTCGCTGCATTTTTGCTGTCGCTTGGATTGACCGCCCGGTAAAACGGCCTCCTGCAGGTAAGAAAATTCGAAAGTAACCCGCAAGCCCCCTAAACTGAGGCTTGCGGGTTATTCTTCGTTATATGAGACATCCGGAAACCGATGATATTTATCAGGTTCGAGAATAAAAAAATATATGGTATTTTTTTATAATTTTTAAAGGAAAATTAATATTTATGGCGAAAATATATTTAGTTGCACATCTATCTGAACAAGGGGGAAATTTTTTATGCCTTTATCCATAATGCCATTGGATGACTTTTTAGCTTTGACGACAGACGAGCAAGTAGAGAAATTAAAGCAGTGGAAGCTGGATTATAACTTGAAGGATATCAGAGATGCCTGGGGCTTCAAGCATTCCGCTCAATATTACATGCTTCTCAAGAAGCTGCGGATTTATGAGCGCGTGGTTAACAAATCAGACAAATTTTCACCGGAGCAGATGCTGAACTCGCGTACCCCGTCTGACATGTACGCCCCTCCCGTCTATACGGTGATCGATAGAACCGCGCCGGCGGATCAGTTCGGGTATGAGCTGAATGTGACCTTGAGCGGTCCTGAGCTTGCCGACAAGCTGGAGAGGCTGGCTCATTTTCTGAAGGGCGAGAACAAGGAAATTACGGTCAGCTTATCGATAAAAGCAGCATCAAGAGCCGATAATGATTCCCGGCATCCGGACGAGGAAACGCTCGACAGAGGGGAATAAAGATAAAAAATAAACCGAAGCCAGGTAGGGGCTTTGGTTTATTTTTTGGAAAACTATGTCGACAATTGTAATTTTATGGTTCTATTTTGCGTTATTTACCCCGCAGCCTGCCAAGTTCCGAGACAAGGGCCTCGACTTCGCTGATGCTGAACTTGTCTTTGCTGGCAACTACATCATAAATGTCCTTGATATCCTCATAGTAGTCTATTTTGAAATGGGATGCCTGCATAGCGGCTCCGGACGCCATCCGCAGCTTCGTTTTTACCGTTTCTATCATATACTCAACATTTTCTTGCGTCGGTTCGTTCAAGTTTCTCATTGCTACTCTCCTCCCGGAAGACCATAATGGCTGTACGTATTGTATCATGAGATCAGAATGACCGCTACAGGGCGTTTGATGCATCGCCCGGATTTAGGTACAATTAGAGAACCGGTATCTGCCGCGGTATTCGACAAGCTTGGCGGCAGATCATAATCAGGAAAAACCGGGTAAAGCAAGGAAAGGTAAGGTGTGGCTTTCGTGGTCAAGCGTGCCAAATTACGTAAGACTTTCAATGAGGAACAGCCGCACAGGGACAAGGTCGACATTCGGGGAGCAGCCGAGTTTTTTGCGGACATCGCAAAGCGGCATCCCGTTCGCAGCCAGATGGTTTTTGTCTGTATTGGAACAGACCGCTCAACAGGCGACTCCTTTGGTCCATGGGTGGGCACGATGCTGAGCGAACAAGGCTGGCCTTTTGTCATTGGAACACTGGAAAATCCCTGCGACGCCAATCACTACGAGGCGGCTGTAGCGGATATTCCCAGCCATCGGACGGTTGTCGCAATCGATGCGTGTCTAGGGACAATGGATCCGCGATGCCATTATTTGATCGCCCGCGGTCCTCTGCTGCCCGGCAGGGCAGCCGGAAGAAGCCTGCCTCCCATTGGGGATTACAGCCTGGGCTGCATTGTGGCGCCGATGAGTATAAAACCGTATTCGAGCCTTCAGCAGGCCTCGCTTTTCGAGGTTATGGGAATGGCCCGCGCTGTCGCGGAAGCCATCCATGCCGCCTGGAGCGGGGAATCGGCGGGTACTGCAGTTTTGACAGATTATGTCTGAGTTTTTCAGATGAAGATAAATCATTCAACTATATAACGGAGAGGATGGATTACCATGGCGTCTTTGTCATTAGCAAATCATTCCGCTGACCTGCCGGGAGACGTGAAGCTGGGCTATTACGATACAGGAGAAGCGGGGAATCTCCTGCCTGCGGATACAGCTATCGTATTGCTGCACGGATTTTGCGGCAGCTCGGCCTACTGGGAGCCTATCATTCCGAAGCTTGCGGGACTTGGGCGGATTATCGCGCCTGATCTTCGGGGCCACGGAAAAAGCCCGGCTCCGGTCGGGGACATCTACCTGATGGACGACTTCGCCGGGGATCTGCACTCGCTCCTGGAACAACTGGAGGTCAAGCGGATCTGCCTGTTCGGACACTCTCTGGGCGGTTATATATCCTTGGCTTTTGCGGAGCGGCACGCCGAGATGCTTCAATCCTTCAGCCTGGTTCATTCTACCGCCATGGCGGATGGAGAAGCTGCAAGGCAAAACCGTGACAAGGCAGTGCAAACCATTCAGACTGAGGGCATCAGAGCGTTTGCTGAGGGACTCGTCCCCAAACTGTTTGCGCCGAAGCATCGTGAATCCATGGCCGACCGTATTTTGCAGATGATTGAAGTGGGCGCTGCGACTTCCGCTGCAGGCGCTGCGGCTGCGGCAAGAGGGATGAAGGTGCGTGAAGACAAACGCGAATTGCTGGATCAGATGACGATCCCCTGTTTGCTGATCGCAGGCTCCGAAGACGGCGTCATTCCGACTGAAAATACTTTTACGGCTGAAGGGCCGAGTGTCTCCCAGGTTCTGCTGAGCAATTCCGGTCATATGGGAATGATCGAAGAGCCGAATATGATGGGAGACCGCATCTCCGCTTTTATCCGCTTTGTATCTACGCTGTAAGCCTTAATATAGAGGAGAGTGGCCAGCCATGTTTCAAAGGGATTTTTTTATGCGGATGATTGAACAAATGACGGATGTCGCCAGGCAGGTGATGGGTCTGCGCAGAGAAGGCAAGCCGGAGGAAGCGCTGCTGATCATCGACGATATGCTCGACAAGCAGTTTCGGCTCAACGGCAGGCTGATCCGATCCTTATCGGATTCGGATCTGCTCCGCATCATGACGACCAACGGGGTTGTAGAGACGGCGAACCTGCATGCTATTGCTCTATTGATGAAGGAAGAAGCGGATATATACGACGAACAGGGGCTTCCGGAGAAGAGCTATCCCGTAAGGCTTAAAGCGCTGCAGCTCTTTATGCGCCTGTCGCTGCTGGACTCGCCTCCGATGCCGCGGACGCCTTCTGAAGAAGCGTTGGAGCTTCTTCCCAAGCTTGACGCCTACGAATTGCCGGAGGAAACGAAAGCGCTGATATATGAGTGGCATGATGCGGACAAACGATATGATCAGGCGGAGAACATGATGTATGAGCTGCTGGAGGATGGCGCTTTGTCTGCGGAGGAAGCTTTGTCTTTCTATCAAAGACTGCTGCTGCTTCCGGATGAGCTGCTGGAGGCAGGCGGATTGCCGCGTGACGAGGTACAGGATGGACAAAGATCGGTCATGAATCGAGAAGTTGGTTTAGGAGCTGAATAGAAAGTCATGGATAATTGGCAGGAAGATCTGGTCAAATGGGTAGAAAACGGAGAGCTGCTACAGGCTTCATACAGCCAGCTGCGCCGCAAGGACGGGACTGCCCCGCAGAAGACGACAGTGCGTCCCATTGAACTGAAAGGCGCGCTTTTTTATCAGTTTGAATATCACTTTCCTTCCAAGGTCACGCATGATAATGTGCCCCGGGAGGAAGCTGCGAAGCGGATGGGCGAGTGGCTGGAGCAGCATTACCGCCAGGCGCTGTTCAAGACCGCCGGAGCCGATGTTCAAGTGCTGTTCAACAAGAAGGGGAAAGCGGCGAAGCTGGTCAAGCCCCCGACGGCCAAGGCCGGTCAGGAACGGATGGACCATAACCGGACCAAGCAGCGGGTTGTCCGGGAGGGAGATGCCGCGCCTTTCCTCGTGGAGCTGGGCATCATGACCCGGGATGGGCAGGTTATTCCGAAGAAGCAGGACAAGTTCCGTCAAATCAACCGGTTTTTGGAGATGGTGAGCGATGTTTTGCCGTCTTTGCCCGCGGATAGGGAGATCAAAATCGTTGATTTTGGCTGCGGCAAATCCTATTTGACGTTCGCCCTCTACCACTTGCTGGCGATCCGGCAGCAGCGCCGGATTTCGGTGGTGGGGCTCGATTTGAAGGAGGATGTAATCGCCTTCTGCTCCGGGCTTGCGCACAAGCTCGGGTATGACCGGCTGCATTTTCAGGTTGGCGATATCGCGGAGTATAACGACCAGACGGCGGTTGATATGGTGGTTACCCTGCATGCCTGCGATACGGCTACCGATGCGGCGCTTGTCAAGGCCGTGGAATGGGGAGCCTCGGTTATTCTCAGCGTCCCATGCTGCCAGCATGAGCTGTTCAAACAGGTGAAGAATGATGCCCTGGCCCCCTTGTTGTCCCATGGCTTGCTGAAGGAACGGTTCACAGCACTTGCCACAGATGCCGTTCGTGCCCAGCTTTTGGAGGTTCTGGGATACAAGGTGCAGATGCTGGAATTCATTGATCCGGAGCATACGCCCAAAAACATGTTAATTCGTGCCGCTGCAGGTCCCAAATCGGATTCTGCGAAGAAGTGGCGCGAATATGAAACATTCCGGGACATGCTCCAGCTGTCACCCTACCTGGAGAGGGCGCTATTGCCCCGGATTCATAAGGAGCTGGAGACATAAATAGACTCTCATCGTACTGGGGCACTAATTTATTGTCGTATAAATGTAGATTATGGTAGAATGGGAGAGCGTGGCAGGTCCCGGGCCATTTTTCATAATAATCTTATGATTGGGTGAATAATAGTGGGACTGATGACATGGCTTGATTTTGTTTTTTTTGTCGTGCTTTTCATCTTATTTGTCTATGTAATCGCCAACAACGTTATCACTCAACTGCATAGAGTATATTTGTTTTTCCACTTCTCCATGATGATTTGGCCGCTTGGCCAAATCGCAGTCCACACGACAGACAACCCTCATCTTCAGCTCATATGCATCAATGTCTCGTTTGTCGGCTTGTCCATGCTAGGCTTTGGATGGCTGCTCTTCACCAAATATTTGACGAATCACGGATTCGCGCCCAGACCCTACGTGCTTCTGATGATGCTGATTCCGTCTGTATTTGTAGTGGTCGGGATTATCTGGAATCCAAATGACTGGTTCATTGCTGCCGTTGACGGACGTTATGACGACCGGCAGTACGGCTTGATATTCTGGTTGATGATCGTTATGCTGATTTCCTATTTTATGTACTCGATGAAGCTATTGACCCGTGCTTACCAATCGGACGCGCCGCCATCGGACCGTGCGCAGATTGCAAATGCCCTGACCGGTATTGGCGTTTTTGTCTGCTTTACCCTGCTAGATCTATTGCTTAATGTTGTGCTTGCAAAATGGCTTCCCGTCATCCCGGGCTTGACGTCGCTCGGAATTGTAATTGCGGATATTTATTTTGTATTCTCCATTCAAAAGCACCGTATGTTCGATATCGTGAATATCGCTCAAAAAGATGTTGCCGATACACTGTCTGTCGGTATTATTGTGCTGGACGAGCAGAATGTTGTGATTGATCTCAACAGCGTGGTGAGTCCCGTTTTCCAGCTTTCAGTCGGTACAAGGCTCGATATGGACAAGCTTCTGCAGTCAGTGGAAGACCGTGAGAGGACCGAAGCTTTTCTGGAGATGTACCGTCTGCATCCTGAAGAGCGCGTTCATACCGAGATCGAAGTGCCGGAGGAAGGCAGAATGGCCTATATTGCCTTACATGTCGCGCCTATTGTTGTTAAACAGCAAATCATTGGAAGAGTGATCACGCTGCAGGACCATACAGAGCTGAGAAGGCTTATTGAAGAAACCAACCGTCAGAATGAAGCGCTGCAGGAGAGAAACCGTGCGCTGCTTCTTATGCAGGATGAATTGTACCAGGCCAACCGGAAGCTGGAGCAAATGGCCATTATCGATGGCTTGACGGGCTGCTACAACCGGAGATATCTGATGCAGCAGCTGGAGCATGAGGTCATGGTCAACATGCGCTATCAGATTCCTTATGCGATCCTGTTGTTTGATATCGATCTGTTCAAGACGATCAACGACGCATACGGTCATATGGTCGGCGATGATGTTCTCAAGTTGACGGCGGACGTGGTCCGCAGTACGCTCAGACAAACGGATATTTTCGCCCGCTACGGCGGGGAGGAGTTCACGGTCTACTTGCCCCACACCACCAGGCAGCAGGCGGAAGAGCTGGCGCACCGCGTACGGTCGGTTGTTGAGCATAACTTTGTCGATACCGGAGTCGGGAACGCTCCTGTTTCCATTACAATCAGCATAGGCATGCTTGCCGTTGAGCCGCAGCCGGATACTGAATTGAAGGATAGCAAGTCTTATCTGCGCGAGCTGTTCGTCAAGGTGGACAAGGCGCTTTACGAAGCGAAGGAGAACGGCCGCAACCGGATTGTTCAGTATTAGACATGGCTTACGGCCGCATGTGCTGTGTAGGGCATTTTTGCTGCAGGGCGGTTGTGCTGACACAGGGCTGTGCGCATGGTCTGCCGGCATGTCGGGCGAGGTGGTGCCAATCTAGACAAACGCAGCGGCATAAGCCGCTTTTACCCTTCCGGCGGCGGGCATGCTTTCTGGACAAAGCATGACCGCCTGATGAGCCGTGGACGAATTTATAATGATTTGTCCTGATTCAGATGATAAACTGATTGAAGCTGTCATTCGCCAGCTCATGAACAACTGCACAAGCTTACCCTATCGACAGGATTGAGGCTCTTTCGTCTCTGTCGGAAGCGTCAACTTTCCCGACCACGGGAGCGACTTGAATATGCTTGTGCAAATCGCAGACAACAGGATATACGCCGATAAGCAATTATACAAACTGCGTGCTGCCGAACTGGCAGCGATGCAAGCTTGATCAAATATGCAACCGGACTAAAGGCGGGAATGCTCAGATGAGAAAAGTACATATACTTTCGGCGAAGCCTGGAGATAAATTGGCTCGCCCGATCCTGCAGGAAAATGGCAACATTCTTCTGGGTGTCGGTGTCGAGCTGAATGAACGGTTTATCAATCGCCTGAAGATGCTGGGAGTCGATATGCTGTTCGTTGAAGATCCGTTTACCGAGGATCTGGAGCCGGAAACAGCGATCCGCGACGATACGCGCAGAAAAGCCCACGATGCTGTATTCAAAACCATGACCACGCTGAAGGACCATCCTATGACCAAGGGCAGAACCATTGCACCGGAGATGGGCCGGACGTTCCGAAATGTGTTTGGCCAGATCATGCAGGATCTGGTTGCGCGGGCCGACGTTATGGTCAGCTTGACGAATATTCAAGTGGCGGATGGCTATCTGTTCCAGCATTCTGTGAATGTGGCTATACTGTCAGGCATAATGGGACTGGCTAAGGGCTACAACCGCAACCAGCTTGAGGAATTAGGCATGGGAGCGCTTCTGTTCGATATCGGGATGACAAGATTGCCCAAGGATCTTCTGAACAAGACCTCCCCGCTGACCCCTGAAGAGCGGGTCCTGATGGAGAAGCATACGGAGGATGGCTTCAATATTATCCGCGCCCAGCACGATATTTCCCTGTTGTCCGCGCATTGTGCTCTTCAGCATCACGAGCGGTACAATGGATCGGGTTATCCGCGTGGGCTGAAGGGGGATGCCATTCATGAATATGCGCAGATTGTGGCATTGGCCGATGTTTATGACGCGTTGACCTCGCCGAGGCCGCACCGCAAGCGTCATACGCCGACGGAAGCCATCGAGTTTTTATTCGCGGCCGGGAACACTTTCTTCGATCTTGATTTGATCCAAACCTTTTGCAAGCATATATCCATTTATCCGGTATCGACAACGGTACTGCTCAGCTCGGGCCAGATTGCGGTTGTGGCTCTGAATAATCCGCTTGCGGTCAACCGCCCGATCGTACGGATCCTTCGCGAGGCGGACGGCACACCTCCTGCCCAGCCCTATCAGGTTGACCTTAAGGATTCGCACAGTATCATGATCGTGGAAGAAATGTAACAATAGCCTGTACCTAACTTCATATATATCCGATAATGGCAAACTTGCCGAAAGGCAAGGACGCAAAGCTAAAGGGTCTAAGGTTCTTGAAAAGGAGCGACTGACAGCCTGGCTGCCGAAATGAACACCCTTCAGCAGGGTGCAAGTCAAGCGGCTCCGAGGCAGAGGAACGGCTTTTTTCATTTCCTTGAACAGGCAATCCCTTATCAAAGTCTCAAGACTCGGCCAGGCGATTGCACACTAAGGAGATGGTACTTATGAGCACGAATGCCCGCAGCAAGGAATTATACACGAAAGCAAAGCAAACTTACTCAGATAAGGTATTAATCCACAGCCGGACCGTAGTCGAGAAAGAAGGATATGTCTCAACGGGGATTTTGAGCCATATTGAGGGCGAGATGATGGAGATTGAAATGACGGAATACAAGTCATTTGATCTCGGCAATCCGGTGGAGATGACAATCTACTCTCCGGTGGGGATACAACGTCTGCAGTCGACGGTCATCGGCAAGGCGGAAGGATCTATCGCAGTTATATTTCCTGTCCGGGCCTTGAGCGGACTGGAAGAGAAACGGGAGTCTCCCCGTGTTCAGATTGACCATAAGGGCACCATGAAGAAAGTGATTATTGAAACAAGAGAATTGTCAACAGGGCCGGAAAACTTCGAATTTATTGAAGATATGGAACTGGCCATACGAAATATAAGCTTATCCGGGTTGGGATTCATTGTTGCCGAGGGGCCGAGGCTCAAGACGAATGAGCGTCTGGAAGCCGTGTTGTTTCTAGGCTTTGAGCTGCCATGCTGGCTGGAGATCATACGCTATGACAGCGATGGAGCCCAATCCTTCTATGGTGCGCGCTTTTGCGATCTGGACGGGCTGCAGCAGCGAGCGCTGCGGGCCTTTATCCTGAGGGAGCAGGTCGCAGCCTATTATCGCAGGAAACAGGAAAAGGCCAGTGACAATCGGACTCATTAACTATAAACAACAGGTGCACCGCGGCAATCGCGGAGCGCCTTTTTTTTTGTTCAAAGTTAAGAAAATAAACTCTTCTTGCTGCTTCAGGCAGCAGCTCCACGACATCTGATTTTCAAATCATCTTAAAACATGTTACAATATTTAGAAAATTTAGATATATCGAACAATTATAAAGAGAGATTGAAGAGGGGATTCAAATGCCAGTCGTTGTTGGTGCCGCCGGGCTGATGTTTACCGGCCTGCTGATTTGGTCCGCATACCGGAATGGAATGTTTTTTGACGCATCCTTTTACAGATGGGAATGGATGCTTATGGCTTCAACCGTTTTGTCCTTGTTTATTACGGCTCGTATGCAGAGACGAAGGATAAGAGGCAGCAGTAGAGGGATCCGTGAATATTTCATGTTGAAAAAAAATAAAGGGCCTGGAGAAGAGCCTGTGCGGGTCTCGGTGCCGCTGGCGGCTTATACGCCGCTGCTTATTGCGCTTTTGTTTGGTTTGAGTCTGATCAACAAACCGGCTTCCGTACATGGAACTCTGCAGCAGGTGCTCAGATGGTCGGCTTATGGGGCTTTCCTCATATCCGGGTATCTGTGGCTGAGAATCGGCCCATTCCGGAGCTGGCTGTTCGGGGCGCTTCAGGGTTCTGGCTTGTTCCTCATTGGCGGCGCGCTTGCCGGATGGCTCGGCTGGATAGACGTTCCGGAGATGATCATGAGTACAGGGGATTCCAGTTTATCCGCAATCGGTGCCCGGCTGGCCGGCTTCGTTCAATATCCGAATTTCCTCGGAGCCGTCTCGGGAGCTTATTTGTTGTGGAACTGGCTTCTCATGATACGTGAAGGCCGTTATCGGACTTTCTTGCTTGCCGTCATGATGGCCGCGCCGCTGGTGCTCGTGCTGCTGCTTACGGAATCCAGGGCAGCCTGGCTTACAACGGCTGCGGGATGGCTTGCCGGACTGCTGCTCCTGACCCGGGAGCAGCGGGTCAAATGGCTGGTTTACAGCGGCTGGACGCTTGTTGGAGCGGGGGCAGCCTATCGTATTGTCTTTGCCGCAGGTCTGCAAGGCAGTCATGAAGGCGTTGGCCACATGGGGGAAACGCTTGGGCTGCTTGCCATCCTGATGGCATCTGCAGCGGGCTTCACCGCACTTCGCACGGTATTTGCCGGCCTGTCCGGAAGACAGCTTGAGATTGCCGCGTGGGCCGGGTTGGGGGCAGCCTGTCTGATTATGGCGCTTCTCCTGCCGGCAGTGATTCAAGGCCGGATCAGCAGCGGCCATTTTCAAACCGCAGGCGCGCGTACGATGTTTTACAAGGATGCATGGAGCCTATTTCTGGAGGCGCCTCTCCTGGGTCAGGGCGGGGATACCTGGCGGATTCTGTTTACCCGAATCCAAACCTACCCGTATATTGGCAACGAAGTGCACAGCGGTTATTTGGATCTGCTGCTTGATCTTGGAATTGTCGGATTAATCGTATTTGCTTTCATGATGTACGGGCTGCTGCGGATAGTTTGGAGGCATGATCGGGCAGGAATCCTCCCTGTCGGCGTACTGCTGGTTCATGCTGCCGTCGATTTTGACATGTCCTTCGGTTACTATTGGCTGCTTCTGTTTAGCTGGCTCGTCTACTACAGTCCGTACCCGGGGGCCGTGCAGAGCGGGCAATCGTTATCTGCTTCTCCAAGCTCCGGGCAGCTTCCGCCAAGATCGGTATCCCTCGGCAAAAGGGCAGCTGCGAAGCGGCAGGCTGGATTCCAATTCACAGCAGCCCTGCTGACCGCTGCCGTTTTTGCTTTTGCTTCCGCATACAGCTGGCAGTTTGACAAGGCTGTGGCGTATCGCGAGGCGGCTGCTTCGGCTGCAGGGAATGAGCAGACTGCGCTGCTGGAACGGGCTTTGGCGGCCAATCCCTATTGGAGCAGGATTCGTGTAGAGCTTTCGCTGCTCGTACCGCCGCTTACCGGCGCAAGACAGCTGGAGGCCGGCCTGCGCTATGAACCGCAGTCCGTACCGCTGCTCAGCGCCCTTGGTCTCTGCCATGCCAGGCTGGGGAACGTGAAACAAGCAGCAGCCTATCTGCGCCTGGCCCTGCAATATGATCATTACGATCGGGATAACCAGACAGGGGCGATTATGACGATGGCCCGATTGGCCCGGTATAAGCAGGCCGGGGGCCAGCTTGACGATTCCCGCCTTGCCGCAGCTACAGCCCTGGCTTTCTTCGAGGCTTTTGAATCCCAAGGAGCCGCAGCCAGACGGGGAGGGCGGGATTTCGAAGTCACTGCGGAATCGCGGAAGGCAGCGGAAGACACACGGCTGCTGCTAAGTGAGCTCGCCCTGGCCAGAACCGCTGCACAGACAAAGATGAGCAGTCCGGAGACAGAAAAGATAAACGCGTGATAGAGTGCATTAGCCCATTCCCTTAAGCTGCAGCAGCATAAGCTGGAGTAAGAACGGATGGGAGTGATCGGCAAATGGCCGCAGTACGCGTCAAACCGAAAATGAAAAGATCGGGCAAGGGGAAAATCGTGCGCTTGGCAATGCCCAAAGGTCTGGCTCAAGCAACAGGACCAATCTTCAACCGGCTGACGGTTGTCTGGGTTCAGGGCAGCGGCGTGCCTTTCAATACGACCGGATTCTTTGCGCGATTGATCCGCAACAACCGGATTGTTTCCACGGCAGCCTTCGACCGCTTTGGGGTCGTTCGATTCAATAACATCAACACGCTGACAAATGTGAGCTACACGCTTCAAGTGTTTAGTCCGATCGGGCTGCTGTTCCGCGTCCGCACGATTCCCGCCCGGGTTGAAACCTTTGCCGTTATTGGCTAAGGTCCAGCCATACGCAGCAAAGAGGCTGCCCCAAGTCTTCCGAAGACTCCAGGGCAGCTTCTTTTTTTTGCAGAATTTAATTTAGACAGATGTTTACGATGTTCCTCGAAAGCTATCGCCTTTGCTCCAAAGATTATAAAGCCGCCGCCTTATCTGCAGCATAATACGAGAAGCTCAGCCGCCGAAGGCATCGCGGAAAGCGGCTTTCAGCTTAGCAGGGGGAATCTCCCACAGCTCCGCGATTTCGGCGCTGACGTTGTCGTCCCACCAGTCGGCGAGGATCTTACGGTTGCTGGCATTCTCGTGAATCCAGGGCAGATTGAGCGCGACTTTTTTGAAATAGATCTTTTCCGCTTGCTCGATGCGTTCCTTGGATATCCAGACGCCGAGTCTTTTGACTGTGCGATAGAGTTCATTCTCGCAGGCGCGCCTGATTTTGCGGGCGGTCGGATAACCGGCCTGGTTGCCCGGGGTAGACGATTTCATCGAATAATCGACTCCTCTCTACCCCCTATATATGCATGCCCGGTATGACCTGTCACACGCCATTATTGAATGACGATATAGCCAACCATCGGACCCCCGTGCACCAAGGTGGTGTGTGTGAGGCATATAATCGGATAAGTGCCCTTGGCTTCCGCGGCGAAACGGACCACCGTCGTTTTTCCTTGTGTAACCTCGCCTTTAATGCCAAGCCCTTCGATGACAAAAGGATGCGAGGCCCCGTTGATACCGGTGATGCGCAGCTCAACGTGATCGCCTTTATTCACGATAATGGTGCCGGGATCCCAGCGGTATACTTCTATTTTCTTGCCTTCACCCGTTGTGGACTCAAACTCCCCTGTTACCAGTTCAAAGACCCGGGGCTCCGGCTGCGCGGCCAAAGCGGCTCTGGATTGATTCCATTTGAGACAAGCTGCCGCGATAAAGAGGACGAGCAGCAGAACGGCGAACAGGCGGATCTGCTTTTTGCTGACCACATAAATCTTGGACATATGAAACATTCACCCCCTTTAATTCGTGTAATAGGATTACAGCTAGTCTATGCCAGGGCTTGTCAGAGCATGACTCAGGGCGCTGGAGGCATGTCTGGAAGTATGCTAGAATACCGATAGAAAGATAATTGGCCTGCCAAATCGGGAGACGATAGGAGACGAGGAATGGACTGGATTCACAATTTCATTGATTCAATGCTTCAATGGATTCAAGGTTTAGGTTATTTTGGTATCGTCATTGGTCTTGCAATTGAAGTTATTCCGAGTGAAATTGTGCTTGCTTACGGCGGTTATTTGGTATCGGATGCTGGCGGACATCAGATTACGTTTCTTGGGGCCGTTATTTTTGGCGTCATTGGCGCTATTGTGCAGCAGTGGATTCTGTATGCGATTGGCCGGTACGCCGGACGTCCTTTCTTCGAGAAATACGGCAAATACATAAAAATCAAACCCAAGCATCTGGATACCGCGGAAGGGTGGTTTAACAAATACGGGTCCGGAATTGTGTTCACCGCAAGATTCGTCCCCATTATGCGTCAAGCTATTTCCATTCCGGCCGGAATGGCGAGGATGAATTTCTGGCTGTTTACGCTGCTGACGGCACTTGCTTCGATTCCATGGTCGCTTCTGTTTGTGTATCTGGGCTGGAAGCTGGGCGACCAGTGGGAGAACATTGATGAGAAAGCTGCCCCTTATGTCCAGCCGGCACTTCTGATCGCCCTTGCGGTCCTGGTTATTTATGTGATGGTTAAGGTGCTGAAAGGACGCGGCAAGTCCGTTTAGTTTGTAGTTTGGCATGCCGGTTTGGTATAATTAGGCTGCTGGTTAAGAAAGCGGATTAATGTGTTGGCCGTGTACCACTAAAAACTCAGCTTATGCTTTCAATGTGAGTTTTTAGCTCGCAAGAAGTGAATTCAAGCCGGTTCACTAAAAACTCTTTGGGAGGTTTTTCATCATGGCTAAAAGTGTAGCAAGCAAGCTCAATACGGGGATCAGTCCGCAGCAGTTCATCGATTCAATGGAGAAGAACAAAGAGGCCTTTCTGGATTGGGGCAGCAAGTTTCAATGGGCGGGCGACGAAGACCGGGAGTTTTTTGAATCGCTGAACAATCGTGATGATTTGCGCTGCCTGATCCTGATGGCAGACTGGTGCGGCGATGTGGTCCGTAACGTGCCCGTTGTGTTCAAGGCTCTTGAGAACTCCGGAATCCCGGTCGAAGTGCTCGTGATGGAACAGCATCTGGATACGATGGATGAGTTTCTGACCATGGGCGGCCGCTCCATTCCTGTTGTCATTTTTGCCGATACCGGCGGTCATGTGCTTGGTCAGTGGGGACCGCGTCCAGCTCATGTGCAAGAAGCAATGATTGCGTTCAAACAGGCGAATACGGACCGGGACGCTGCTGATTATCAGGCGAATCTGAGCCTTGCCCGCCAGGAGATGGGCCGCCGCTACGGTGAAGGCACAGGGTACCAACAAACAATCGTACAAGAGCTGCGCCAGCTTCTCGCTTCTTTCTAAGATGCTGAAGATTGAGACTTTTACGCTTGGTCCCCTGCAGACAAACGCTTACCTGATTACAGAGGAGACCGGCAAACGCGGCATTATTATAGATCCTGGCATGAACCCGCAGCGGCTGCTCACGCGCATCAAGGACCTGACAATCGAAGCGATCGTGCTGACGCACGCGCATTTCGACCATATGGGCGGCGTTGATGCGGTGCGCAAAGCAGCCGGCTGTCCGGTATATCTGCACGATCTGGAAGCGGACTGGCTGACGGATGCGCGCAAGAACGGCTCCGAGCGCTGGTCCGATGTCACTCCGCCGCTTGTCACCGATCCGGCTGAGTACGCGCTGGCGCAGGGGCAGAAGCTGGAGCTGATCGGCCATACGTTTCTGGTCATGCACACGCCTGGACATTCGCCGGGAAGCGTCAGCCTGCTGTGCGGGGAGCATCTGATCAGCGGCGATGTGCTCTTCCGCAAATCAGTGGGACGAACAGACCTGCCGGGTGGCCGAGAGAGGGATTTATACGATTCCATCCGCGGCAAATTGTATAAGCTTGATCCGAATGTGCGCGTCTATCCCGGTCACGGAGAGCGGACGACAATCGGATATGAAATGGAAAATAACCCTTACGTGCCGGCCTAGAGCCGCGCAGTAAGGGTTATGCCCTGTTATAAAGGATGGAGGAAGTGTAAAGTGGCAGAAGCAAAGCAGTATGCAAGTCAGCAGGAATTGGAGCAGGAGCCGGGCGCCAGGGTGGAGGTGACCAAAGAAGAGCAGGCGGCCGAGCAGGAACGAATTCTGAAACGGATTACCGCAGAGCTCAGTCTGCCGGGCAGCAAGGTGAAGGCGGCTGTGAATTTGCTGGATGAAGGCAATACGATTCCCTTTATTGCCCGCTACCGCAAGGAAATGACCGGCGAGCTGGATGAGACGGAGCTGCGCTCCATCGAGGAGAAGCTGCAGTATATGCGCAACCTTGAGGTGCGCAAGCGTGAGGTAATCCGGCTGATCGACGAGCAGGGGAAGTTAACGGATGAGCTGCGCAGCGCCATTGTGGCGTCCGTCAAGCTGCAGGAGATTGAGGATTTGTACCGGCCGTACCGGCAAAAGCGCAAGACCCGCGCAAGCGTCGCCAAGGAGCGCGGTCTTGAGCCGCTTGCCGTCTGGCTGCTGTCACAGCCGCGCCAGGGGGATCCAAGCCGCGAAGCTGAGCGTTATGTTAATGCCGAGAAGGGCGTATCGACCCCGGAGGAGGCTCTTCAGGGAGCGATGGATATTATCGCGGAGCAGCTTGCCGACGATGCCAAAATCCGTGCATGGGTGCGCAGGTTCACTTTTGACAACGGTGTAGTGCGTACGGAAGCGAAGGATACTTCGCAGGAGACGGTTTATGAAATGTATTATGCCTATCAGGAGCCCTTGAAGCGGCTTCCCCCGCATCGCACGCTTGCCATCAACCGGGCGGAGCGCGAGGATGTGCTGCGCGTGTCGCTGGACGTGCCGGCGGAGCGGATTATTGATTATATCGACCGTCAAACCATCCGCGGAGGGACAATCCCTGCAATTGGCGGTTTGCTTCTGCAAACGATTCAGGATGCTTATAAAAGGCTGATTGCGCCATCGATCGAGCGTGAAGTCCGTGGCGAATTAACGGAGAAGGCGGAGGAGCATGCGATCCAGATTTTCTCCACCAATCTGCGCAATTTGCTGCTGCAGCCTCCTGTAAGGGGAAATGTCGTGCTTGGCGTCGACCCTGCTTTCCGGACAGGCTGCAAGCTTGCGGTTGTGGATGAGACCGGCAAGCTGCTCGAAGTGGCCGTTGCCTATCCGACCGCCCCGCACAACAAGGTAGCAGAAGCGGAGAAGCTGATCGGGGGATTAATCGATACCTACAAGGTCGAGCTTATCGTCATCGGCAACGGGACGGCTTCCCGCGAGACCGAGCAGTTCATAGCGGGATTGATCGGCAAGCGCAAGGAAGCCGGCAGAGACAAGGAACTGGAGTTGAAATACATAATCGTCAATGAAGCGGGCGCAAGCGTATATTCGGCTTCCAAGCTGGCTGCTTCCGAGTTTCCGGATCTGGATGTGGCGGAGCGCAGCGCGGTGTCGATTGCCAGACGTCTTCAGGACCCGCTGGCCGAGCTTGTGAAAATTGAGCCCAAGGCCATCGGCGTCGGGCAGTATCAGCATGATGTGAGCCAGAAGCGGCTTGAGGAGACGCTCGGGGGCGTGGTGGAATCCGCGGTCAACCATGTCGGCGTCGATGTGAACACCGCCTCGCCTTCGCTGCTGTCCTACGTGGCCGGGATCAATGCCACTACAGCGAAGAATATCGTTAAATTCCGCGAGGAAAAAGGAAAATTCAGCGACCGCAGGACACTGCAGAGCGTTCCGCGGCTGGGCGCCAAAACCTACGAGCAGTGCATCGGCTTCATCCGGGTGCCCGAGAGCGCCAATCTGCTTGACCGTACCCCGATTCATCCCGAATCGTACGCGGTTGTCGACAAATTATGCCGGACGCTTGGTCTGAAGCTTGAGGATTTGGGCTCCGACGCGTTTAAAGCGTCTTTAAAGGCCATTGAGACTGAGGGGGTAGCTCAAACCCTGGGAGTAGGCGTTCCGACGCTCAGAGACATTGTAGACAGCCTCTTGAGACCAGGAAGAGACCCAAGGGAGGAGCTTCCCGCTCCGATATTCCATACTGACGTTCTGAGCATCGAGGATTTGCATTCGGGAATGGAACTGCACGGAACCGTTCGGAATGTTATCGACTTTGGAGCCTTCGTCGATATCGGGATCAAGAACGACGGGCTCGTCCATATTTCGCAGCTTAGCCACAAATTCGTGAAGCATCCCATGGATGTCGTTTCCGTTGGCGATACGGTCACCGTGTGGGTCATCGGCGTTGATCAGAAAAAAGGCCGCGTAAGCCTGACCATGCGCAAGCCGGATTAGCTCAAGGCGGCAATAGAAAGGGTGTTATCTTCAAGCAGTCACGAGTCACTGCCGGAAGATAACACCCTTTTTCATGGATACCAGTGGATACGAAAGCTGTTTCATCCTGTTCTAGAGCATGGCTGCTGCTTGCCTATAGCCGGCCGCTTTCTTCACGATAATGCTATACATCTGTCGCCATATCGTTTGCCGTACTGTCATCCGGCTGCTGCTTGGTCCGGTAGAAATACCAGCAATCGTTAAGCAGACGGATCTGCCGTCTGTCCTTCTTCACGAAAGCACGCATCAATTGGTTGCATAACCATTGCGGCACAGTCATTCGCCCTCCTTCCAAAGCCGTCACTTGTTGTAGTAACTAGCATATGGGGGTAGGCGATTATCCGTGCAGGTCCAATCCAAACTGCATGAATACGGGAGGTTAGACGTCAGCTTCCTCCTCATACCACTGCTCCAGCTGTGCCTGCAGAGCGCGTATTTCCGTGAGGAGGGAGATCAGGGGGTAGGACTTTTCCTGGATGGAGGAAAAATCGCTCTCCAAAGCATTTATATAGTCCAGGCCGGAATGCACGTCGAGCGATTGATCGTGAAGCTCCAATTCATCGCATTCGGCAATTGCCAGCGGCAAGGCGGGAACATTGCTGGCGGTCAGCTTGTCGATTTCCTTGTGCAGGCGCAGATTTAGCGCGCTGAGCTGGTAGGCATGCGATTGCGGCATTTCCACAAACGAGACATCTTGTCCATTTTTCATTATAATATAACGCATCTGTGCCATTGAATTATGCTCTCCCCTCGAATGCAGCAGGTGAATACTACTTGACAGTGTAGCGTATTCGTCCTTTAAAATTCAAGTATGAATATGCAATAAATGTTGAAGGAGAAGAGTGATGGAAGATCATATACTTCAAGCATGGGTCGAGAAAATCTCCCTCCAGTATTTTCAGCTTCCGTTCCGGCACAAGGCAACGTTCAATCCGCGTCTGACATCGACCGGCGGGAGGTACTTCACCAAAACCCACCATATCGAAATCAGTCCGCATCAATTGGAGAACTACGGGACGGAAGAGACGGAGAAAATAATCAAGCATGAGCTGTGCCACTATCATCTGCATTTGCTGAAGCGGGGGTACAAGCACCGGGACGCCGACTTCAAGCAGCTGCTGGTGAAGGTTGGGGGGACCCGATACTGCAAGTCGCTTCCCAGCCGCGCGGACAAGCGGGTGGAGCCGTACCGGTATAAGCTGATCTGCCGCAGCTGCGGCATGGAATATTTGCGGAAAAGGAAAGTGGACCCCCGGAAATATGCCTGTGGAAAATGCAGGGGGAATTTATTAATTTTTATGCTTGACTTCAAAATTGAATCATGATACATTATTTCTTGTCACCAAAAACACTTTCCCTGATAGCTCAGTTGGTAGAGCACTCGACTGTTAATCGAGTTGTCACAGGTTCGAGTCCTGTTCGGGGAGCCATTTCTTTTCTGGAGAGATACCCAAGTGGCTCAAGGGGACCCTCTGCTAAGGGGTTAGACTGCGCAAGTGGTGCGAGGGTTCGAATCCCTCTCTCTCCGCCATATTTTATGAAGACAAGCATGGGCCGTAAGCCGGTCCTTTTTGTTTGCCTCAAGGCGAAATCGGCTGAAAGTCAGTTGTAAATTCTTTAAAAAAAGTACTTGCAAGCGGAATTGAAATTGGTTATACTAACTCTTGTCGTCTGAAAGAGGCACATCTGAGTAACATTTTATGGCCCGTTGGTCAAGCGGTTAAGACACCTCCCTTTCACGGAGGTAACAGGGGTTCGATTCCCCTACGGGTCACCATTCGAGCCATTAGCTCAGTTGGTAGAGCACCTGACTTTTAATCAGGGTGTCGAAGGTTCGAGTCCTTCATGGCTCACCATTTTATCTGATATGTTACACAATTGCATATCACTCCGCGGTCGTGGTGGAACGGCAGACACACCATCTTGAGGGGGTGGCGCTCACAAGGCGTGCGGGTTCAAATCCCGCCGACCGCACCAACCTTACACTTCCCAAAAACCCTTGGTAATCGAGGGTTTTTTTTATTTTTCTTTATTGTGTGAAATTTGTATTACTCTGCTCCAGGGGAGTTGTTGACGGATTGTTGACGGAAATAATTTCTTCTGAATTTTCATCTGGCGCAACTAACTTTTCGTATCCGATTCCTGAAGGATTTTTACCTTATGACTCTACAGGCTCCTCTGATCCTGGTACAGATGATCCTGATGATCAGGATGCCGATAGAGCGATCCTTACGATCACCATGACAAATGGAAATGAAAAAGAATATGATCTCTCAACAAATGAATTAGATACGTTCCTTGCCTGGTACGATGCAAAAGATGCAGGTAGCGGACCGGCACGATACGGATTTAACAAATCGTGGAATATGGGTCCTTTCAAGACCGATACAGAGTACGTCATTTTTAATCAAATAGTGGCGTTTAATATTGATGAGTATGATTTACCAGAAGAGAGTTAATCAAAAACAAAACCCCGCTGGCTCTCTGTGGTCAAGCCCCAAATTTGTAGACAATGAAAAAAGCCCTAGGCTATGAGCTGGCGTCGGTACTCTACCGGCGTCAGTTTGTTTAATTTTAATTGAATCCGTTCTTCGTTATAAAAACGAATGAACGCCTCAATTCTTCTTTGTGCTTCGACCATGGTTCGTATATCATAGGGATAG
>NZ_JBWDNU010000037.1:0-2775 GCF_056269365.1 Paenibacillus sp. JT22N12
AGTGAATACATAGCTGCAGCGGAGGCATACCAGGGGAACTGAAACATCTAAGTACCCTGAGGAAGAGAAAACAATAGTGATTCCGTCAGTAGCGGCGAGCGAACGCGGATTAGCCCAAACCAGGAAGCTTGCTTCCTGGGGTTGTGGGACGTCTCACATGGAGTTACAAAGGTGTTGGGTAAGCGAAGAGGTCTGGAAAGGCCCGCCAAAGAAGGTAACAGCCCTGTAACTGAAAGTCAGCACTCTCCGCAGACGCATCCCGAGTACCGCGAGACACGTGAAACCTCGTGGGAATCCGGCAGGACCATCTGCCAAGGCTAAATACTCCCTAGCGACCGATAGTGAAGCAGTACCGTGAGGGAAAGGTGAAAAGCACCGCGGAAGCGGAGTGAAAAAGAACCTGAAACCGTGCGCTTACAAAAAGTCAGAGCCCAATTTAGGGGTGATGGCGTGCCTTTTGTAGAATGAACCGGCGAGTTACGTTCCCGTGCAAGGTTAAGGTGAGAAGCCGGAGCCGCAGCGAAAGCGAGTCTGAATAGGGCGAATGAGTACGTGGACGTAGACCCGAAACCGTGTGATCTACCCCTGTCCAGGGTGAAGGTGCGGTAACACGCACTGGAGGCCCGAACCCACGCATGTTGAAAAATGCGGGGATGAGGTGGGGGTAGCGGAGAAATTCCAATCGAACTCGGAGATAGCTGGTTCTCCCCGAAATAGCTTTAGGGCTAGCCTCGGATTAAAAGCGTCGTGGAGGTAGAGCACTGATTGGATGCGGGGCCCGCGAGGGTTACCAAGTCCAGTCAAACTCCGAATGCCATGCACGTAGATCCGGGAGTCAGACAGTGAGTGCTAAGATCCATTGTCAAGAGGGAAACAGCCCAGACCATCAGCTAAGGTCCCCAAGTGTGTGTTAAGTGGGAAAGGATGTGGAGTTGCCCAGACAACCAGGATGTTGGCTTAGAAGCAGCCACCATTTAAAGAGTGCGTAATAGCTCACTGGTCGAGTGACTCTGCGCCGAAAATGTAACGGGGCTAAACACGCCACCGAAGCTATGGCTCGATACGTAAGTATCAGGGGTAGGGGAGCGTTGAATACGGGTAGAAGTCAGACCGTGAGGACTGGTGGACTGTATTCAAGTGAGAATGCCGGTATGAGTAACGAAAAGACAAGTGAGAATCTTGTCCGCCGAAAGCCTAAGGGTTCCTGAGGAAGGCTCGTCCGCTCAGGGTAAGTCGGGACCTAAGGCGAGGCCGAAAGGCGTAGTCGAAGGACAACAGGTTGATATTCCTGTACCACCGTAAGCCGTTACGAGCAATGGGGTGACGCAGAAGGGCAGTGACGCGAGCTGATGGAGTAGCTCGTCCAAGCAGTAAGGCTGGTGGGTAGGCAAATCCGCCCACTATAAGGCTGAGCTGTGATGGGGAGGGAAAATTGCAGTACCGAAGGTCATGTGCTCCCGCTGCCAAGAAAAGCCTCTAGCCAGGCGAAGGTGCCCGTACCGCAAACCGACACAGGTAGGCGAGCAGAGTATGCTAAGGCGCTCGGAAGAACTCTCGTTAAGGAACTCGGCAAAATGACCCCGTAACTTCGGGAGAAGGGGTGCCTCGGTAGGGTGAATAGCCCGAGGGGGCCGCAGTGAAAAGGCCCAAGCGACTGTTTAGCAAAAACACAGGTCTGTGCGAAGCCGTAAGGCGAAGTATACGGGCTGACGCCTGCCCGGTGCTGGAAGGTTAAGGGGAGTGGTAAGCCGCAAGGCGAAGCTATGAACCGAAGCCCCAGTAAACGGCGGCCGTAACTATAACGGTCCTAAGGTAGCGAAATTCCTTGTCAGGTAAATTCTGACCCGCACGAATGGCGTAACGACTTGGGCGCTGTCTCAACGAGAGATCCGGTGAAATTTTAATACCTGTGAAGATGCAGGTTACCCGCGACAAGACGGAAAGACCCCATGGAGCTTTACTGCAGCTTGATATTGGACTTTGGTACGATCTGTACAGGATAGGTGGGAGCCTGGGAAGCCGGAGCGCCAGCTTCGGTGGAGGCACCGTTGGGATACCACCCTGATCGTATCGGAGTTCTAACCCACTACCGTGAAGCCGGTAGGGGGACCGTGTCAGGCGGGCAGTTTGACTGGGGCGGTCGCCTCCTAAAATGTAACGGAGGCGCCCAAAGGTTCCCTCAGAATGGTTGGAAATCATTCGAAGCGTGCAAAGGCATAAGGGAGCTTGACTGCGAGACCTACAAGTCGAGCAGGGACGAAAGTCGGGCTTAGTGATCCGGTGGTACCGAATGGAAGGGCCATCGCTCAACGGATAAAAGCTACCCTGGGGATAACAGGCTTATCTCCCCCAAGAGTCCACATCGACGGGGAGGTTTGGCACCTCGATGTCGGCTCATCGCATCCTGGGGCTGAAGTAGGTCCCAAGGGTTGGGCTGTTCGCCCATTAAAGCGGTACGCGAGCTGGGTTCAGAACGTCGTGAGACAGTTCGGTCCCTATCTGTCGTGGGCGCAGGAAATTTGAGAGGAGCTGTCCTTAGTACGAGAGGACCGGGATGGACGTACCGCTGGTGTACCAGTTGTTCCGCCAGGAGCACCGCTGGGTAGCTACGTACGGACGGGATAAGCGCTGAAAGCATCTAAGCGCGAAGCCCCCCTCAAGATGAGATTTCCCAATTCGTAAGACCCCTGGTAGACGACCAGGTTGATAGGTTCGAGGTGGAAGCATCGCAAGATGTGCAGCTGACGAATACTAATCGGTCGAGGGCTTATCCTA
>NZ_JBWDNU010000009.1:0-283757 GCF_056269365.1 Paenibacillus sp. JT22N12
ACACCTTCCCAAAATCTAAGGGACGGTTATTTGCCATTCCCTTTTACCAGTATAACATCCCTCGTTTGGCTCATTAATAATTAAATATTGACAACCTATTAGCTGGTATAGCGTAATGATGATTCGCGCAATGGTCCCAACCGGACGATCCGCTGACGATGCAAGTCAGGACGATTGGGCTGCTCACCATCAGGGCTTGCAATGTCGTCGGAGTAGGCGGGTCGGATGCGAGTCAAACCCACTTGACCCGGGCTCGGCGGATGTTTATCGTCCAAACGCCCACGCCACCATCAGCGGGAACTCTTCTCGCCACATCACATCGTCGTGCGACGCGACCCGCTCTCTCATTTCAACGTCTGCACCTGCATCGCGCAGCGCAGCCGCCCACCGGGTCGCGTTCTCGAGGAAGAACGGCTCCAGTGTGCCGGCTACGAGGTAGGTGCGCGGTAGCGGGCTTGGCATCACGGCAGGAGGTCGGTAGCCCCCGCCTGGCGACGCGGATAAGACCGTACCGTAGATGTCCGGATGCCGAAGCCCTATGGCGAGTGAGAGCTCTCCACTCGCCGACACGCCACACACCGCGGTGCGTTTGGCGGGCAGCGCGACGCTGAAGCGCGATCGCACCCATCGTCGGACGTCTTCGACGAAGAACCTCTCGTGTGCCGCGAACCGTTTCTGGTCGAACGGCGGTGAGTACTCATGGATGCGCACCATCTCATCCTCATCGGACGTCCGGTAGGCACCGACGATCATCGTGGGCGGTACGTCGGCGGCCTCGAGGTACCCGCCCCACTGCGAGATCAGCTGACCGTCACCGGCGAACACGACTGCTTGGGGTGGATCTGGAGGGACGTACACCGTAACCTGCCGACCACCATCATACTCGAGCGTCTCTGTGACGAGCTCTCCCGCGATCTTCATATCTCACGTCTCCTGTGTTCATAATTAAACTTATCTCGTGTAGCACAACGAGGGGCTATATGTTCCTATTTATTATAACTCAGCGTTTAAAAAACCGCTCCAAAATGCGTTCAACTATCGTACCGAGGGAGTTGAATGACTTCTTCTTGTTTGAGATTATTATTGGCTATTCATTTTTTGACAATACTCCAGTCAGCAACCAATCGCTGCTGTTTTTTCAACCCGTCTTGTCCTCTCTTCATATCAGTCTATGAACGAGGCGGGAAGGGTGCCATAAAGTAAGGACGACTAACTCAAGTAACGATTTCGGATGACCCCCATGTGATGAAGCTCGTGTCCTGCCATGCCGTAAGCGAGGGCGCGCGCCGTAATGCTTACGTTGTTGGCTTTGCCCTTGCGGGACCACGCCTCCGTCGGTAACCCGCGCAGCAGTGTGATCGTCGATTGCCGTACGGCCCGGTAGTCTTCGGCCAATTGAGCGGTTGTCCAGCTTCCGAAAGGAGGAATGAACAATTCCTGGTCGAAACCGGGCAGAGGCGTCTGATCCCCTCTTGCAAATCGGAGCAGGCGGTAGGACATGACGCGTTCACTGTCTGCGATGTGGCCCACGACTTCTTTCAGCGTCCATTTTCCTTCCGCATACCGATAGGCGCTCTGGCTTTCGGTCAACGATGCCAGCAGCTCGGTCATTTGCTTTTCCTGGGCGAGCAGAATGTCGATGATGTTGCCTTCCGGCACCAACCGGATATACTCGCCGGCGTCCCCGGTGTATTCTTCTTCTGACGGTCTTTGGTTCATGCGTAATCACCTTTCTATGAAGATATAGAAAACTAAAATGTTCTTTCCAATGCTCTACCGCAATTTTTTTGCGAAATTCGTAATTTCGGCATATCTAATGAATTCGCGAAAGAATAGAACTTACCTTCCAACAATTGAGAGTAAGCAACCACTTAGTTGGTTGGCCGCCACGCTAAACTGCCAGTTAGCGTAACGAAGGACTGCCGCTCGGCAGCCCTTCAGTATTGCGCTATCGTACCCGTTAGCCATCCATGCATCTCTTTGCTGCACCACAGAGCATGAAAGTTTAATTCGTTCTTTCATAGTAGTTGAAGAAAGATTTTTAAAATGCTTTTGTCTGAAACAACTTTATTCCTAATCCGATGAAAATGATACCTGTTATTTTATTCAATATAAATTCTACTTTAGGATTATTTCTCAATTTTTTAGTTGCATATGAAGAAAAAATAGCTACTAACAAACACCAAACAGTTCCCGTCATAACAAAAGAAAGTCCTAAAATAATAAAGGGTAAAGGACCATATGTATTATCCCCTGAAATAAACTGGGGAAGAAAGGAAATGAAAAACAAAGCCACTTTTGGATTAGTAACGTTAGTCAGAAGACCTTGAGTATATATCTTTTTTAATGACATACTTTTTGTATCCTTGAGTTCTAAATTAGATGATTTTTGTATTAACATTCGAACACCAAGATTAATCAGATATCCTGCACCTATTATTTTAATAATAGTAAATAAGACAACTGATGTTGTAAGAATTACAGATAAACCAACAGCAGCTAAAAAGGTATGCACTAATGAACCCGTGGAAATGCCAAGAACTGAATAAATTCCTGCTTTTTTCCCTTGCGATACACTTCTACTAACGATGTACATTGTATCTGTACCAGGAGTTATATTCATCAATAAGGCAGTTAATAAAAAAAGTCCGAAACTTGTTATTCCAACCAATATGACCCACTCCAATCAAATTTTATTCAACAATTTATATGGAATTGATTAATACTGCCCGTTCGCAATGACGGCTACCCCGCGATAGCCGTTTTGGTGTTCAACTATCGTACCGAGGGAGTTTAATCCTTGTAGATACTACTATTGAATTTGCTGTCTCTCTAAACCTTTAGAAAATAATGATAAAATGCTTCATCCCTTTCATAGCCACTTTTTTCATAAATCCCTTGTGCTCTTACATTATCAATCGCTGTTGAGAGTGCTAGTCCCTTGGCTTTAATGCTTCTTGCATAATCTTTTGCAGCTTCTAATAATGCCCGAGCAGTTCCTGCACCTCTAAAATCTGAAAGTACATACAGATCATTCAAAATCAAAGATCTCTGCATAGAAATTGAAGAAAATGAAGGATACAGCTGAGTAAACCCGATTACTTTATTGCGATTAAGATCTTTAGCAACGAAGAGAATGGATTCTCTGTGTTGAAATCGTTCAAATAAGAACTCCTTTGCTGCTGAAATATTTGATTCCTGATTGTAAAACATCCGATAATCATTAAACAAAATTGTTAATTCATCAAGATCATCGATTGTCGCCATTGATATGAGAAAAGTCTGGAGGTTCTCACTCCCATGCCTCAACGGGTCGATGCCCTTTCATTCCTTCGTTACGCCTGTCCAAGGGGTGGAGGCCGGTCTTGCTATCGTTACGGGTCGGTGCCCTTTGGTTCAATGTATCCGGTACGCCGTGCTTTCTTTGAAATCCCGCGAATAAGCCAAAATTCGTGCAACGAAACGGTAGGTATCGATTAAGCTGCTAGCTGGATTGGCATTGTTTTAGGAGGGTTGTAGGCTTCGCCGCTGCGAGCCATTCCAACTAATATTCTCGCTAACTTGCCACACCATTTCATAATGGACCTCATTTTCTTCATCTTCTTCACCTGCACATTGTAGGCATGCATCGCTTTAAACTCCGGATTGTTCGCAACTAAACTCATCGTCATCATGAAGATGAAACGTCGGAGTCGGGATCGTCCTCGTTTGCTAATCTTCATTTGTCCGGTCCATTTGCCTGAACTTGCTTCTGCGAGGTTGACCGGCATGTCGCAGTAAGGCATTACCGTGAACAAAGCCACTTAAATCCCCCGCCTCGCCTAGAATACCAGCCAGTGAAATGGCGCTGATCCCTTTGACAGCAAGCATAAATTTCGCAAATGGAATCCGTTCTAAAACGGCAACAATCTCCGTCTCTACCGTTTCTAGCTGCAGGCAAGCAAGATCGTACTCATCGAGAAGCTGCTTCAAGTGAAGCTTGTAGGCATGCAAGGCCTGCTTAGAACCCACAGAACGGCTAGCAAGATCGATAAGGGTTCGGGCTTTTCGCTCACCAGCATGCCGTTTCATGAGTGATTTCCAACCATGTATGACATCTTGGGGCTGTAAGGTACACAGGTCATCGGTCGTTGGAAAAAGACGAAGTGTGGCCAATGAACCGGTGCACATGATGTTCGTGAAGACTTGCCGCAGCTCAGGGAAAACCACGTCGACCCAGCGATGAATTTGGTTCTTCGCACTAACGAGTCTCTTCACGACAAAGTCGCGATTGGAGAGAAAGACACGTAGTTCTTCAAAGGCTGCTGGTGTTGTACGAGTGAAGGAGTAGTATCCGTTTTTGACCATGTCGGCGATGACCAGAGCATCCTTTTTATCGCTCTTTGAGGGCGTGTTGTCGCGGTTTTCTTTGTTCTTCTTTACAAGATGCGGATTGACGAGAACAACCTCAAACTGACGTTCGGCAAGCCACTTGGATACGTTAAGCCAGTAGTGTCCGGTAGGCTCCATGCCAACAATGGCCGCCGTTAAAGCATGGGCAGATTGTAGCGTCTGGATCCACCGAAGAAAATTGTGAAAACCTTCCTCGTCATTCGAGAAGGATAGGGGATTACCAAGCACAATACCTCGAAAGTTCACAGCTCGTGCGACATGCGTTTGCTGGGCGATGTCAATCCCAACGACTAGATTTTGGGCGGTAATTTTTTCAAGGAGTTGATTTTGTTTGTCCTGCGATTTAAACTTCATAGTAGAGCGTCCTCCTGGATGATGGGATTTAAGGGCTATGACCCGTTGCGTACTCCCATCGTACCGAGGCGCTCGTTTTTTTGCAAAGCGGTAATTTAACGCTCTACAGGAATGCTATCGTACCCGTTGAAAATTGGGCTATACTGATTCTACGGCTGGGAGAGGAAGGTCGATGAACTATGGTGCGTTAGAGCCCATCCGTTAGTCTGACTTGGGCGGCCACGGTGCACCACAGAATGTCGCTCCCATTCGGGAAGCACTCATAGTAGATTAATCCCTATTCTGGTTGTTGCACCAGTCTCCCATCATGACGGCCGTGGGAAGGATGTCTGAGATGGATGTAATGATCGAACAGGCATGTGGTTTGGATGTCCACAAGGACAATATTACTGCATGCATCATGACACCGCGAGGAAAGGAGATCCAAACGTTTTCGACTAAAACTGTTTTTCTGCTGCAGTTAGTGGACTGGATTAAGCAGCATGGATGTACTCATGTCGCTATGGAGAGCACCAGTGTGTATTGGAAACCTATTGTGAATTTACTTGAAGCTGAAGATATTGAGTTTTTAGTTGTAAATACTCAGCACATGAAAGCAGTTCCAGATCGCAAAACCGATGTTAAAGATGCAGAATGGATTTGTCAGCTTCTTCGTCATGGACTGATTAAAGCAAGTTTTATCCCCGATCGGAAGCAACGAGAACGAAGAGAACTCGTTCGTTATCGTCGGAGTATCAGCGCCAGACAGCATAATCGGATCCAAAAGGTTTTAGAAGGAGCCACTATCAAACTTGGCTCTGTTGTTTCAGACATTATGGGGGTTTCGTCTAAAAATATGCTTTATGCCATTGCCGAAGGTGAAGATAACCCTGAAGAACTGGCTAACATGGCTCAACGTACACTCAAACGAAAAAAGGATCAACTTGAACTTGCTCTTCGAGGGTACATCAGCCCCCATCAACGTCTCATGTTAAAAACCATTCTAACTCACATCGATTTTCTAAATGAACAAATTAATTTACTCGATCAAGAAGTCGCACGACGAATGAGTTCCTATCAAAAAGATATCGAATTCCTTGATTCGATCCCTGGTATATCTACACAAATCTTAGCGGAAATCGGCACAGATATTAAAAATCAGTTTCCAAGCGCGGCACATATGTGCTCCTGGGCAGGACTTGTTCCTGGACATAACGAAAGTGCAGGCAAAAGGAAATCGTCTAAAACCAAAAAAGGCAATAAATATTTGAGATCAGGATTAACAGAATCAGCTCATTCGGTAAGAGGGTCTAAGAACTATCTCGGTGCATTATATAGACGTACAGCCGCACGAAAAGGAAAGAAACGAGCAGGGATCGTAGTCGCTCACGCCATCTTGCGAATCGCATACTACCTTCTAACCCGTAAAGAAATGTATGTAGACTTAGTCCATTGTTCGACATGCTCTCCGCAGACAAGAAGGACTAGGTTACTTCGTAACAATAACACAGCCAGAAGCCTCTTGATCCAGTCCAAATCAACTCCGAAGACTTTAATTTTCATAGTAGTTCAATCAAAAATTAATCCATCTTATCCTTATCTTTTTGAATATTAATTAAAATGTCAAGCTTTTCAATGATGCGTTCATCATTCTCTAACTTTTTCTTCAACTTCCCATCGATATTGAGTATGGCTAAAACGATTACTACACACGCAAAGATAATAACAATGCCCATGAAGTCCCCCCATTTATTCCCTTGCGAGACACTCATACTACATTAATAATTGTAAAATTTATCCCTCTCAAGGTTAAACGCGTTAATTTAAATGAAGTTGCGATAACTGCCTTTAGGGCATTGATCTATCGTACCGTTGGCTTAGCTATCGGAAACTTTCAGTTCCTCTTTTATGAATGTTTCCATCTCACTTAAGTAAGGGGAGTTATAAACGATCCCATCCTTATTCACCAGGACGTACATCGGATATGATTTTATGCTCAACTTTTTTAGATTTTTATTCAAGCGCTTATTTTCAGAATGAGTAGCCATTTCCGTTACGTTATCAAGAATTACGCGATTTGAGTGCATGAAAGTTTGTACTTTAAGCATCTCATTTTGAGGTGTATTTCCAATATAAAACAGATGTAATTTATAATTACTACGTTGTGGTTTTAATCCCTCTATAAACACTTCTGAGTTACTACTACTGCACCCATTAAGAATGATTATTGCAAAAAAACCTATTAATAAATATCTAATCACTTTCCCTTTTAACTCCATTCACAACCTCCTTAAATTAATTTATATGTTCAATTTCTCACTAGATACAGCCGCAAAAAAAACGGGAATACATTGTTATCTAATCCACTATAAATACGAATTACCGGAAAGCTTTGCTGCGTTCAACTGCCCAATAGGTGAGCAGCTGCCGGTGATGCCGGCGTCTAGTGCACCACTGGCACTAAAAGAACCTACGGTACAATTCTCGTCTTCGTCTCTACACAACTGGGCATATATTTGAGTGGTCGATGCTTTCTCATGTCCCAGCATGCCTTGTATGAACTCCAGCGGTGCTCCGTTATCCAGCAACTGCCAAGCATAGGTGTGACGAAACCGGTGAGGGTACATATTAGTTTGAACTTCTCCTCGGTTTGCTAGCCTCTTTAATGCCCACCTGATCGTCGGAATCGCCATGCGGCGAGTAGGATGTGTCTCTGTCACAAACAAAGCTTTACAGAAATCCTCTCGACTTGCCAGGTACTTTCTCAACCATACCTTGCATTCGGTGGTAAAGTAAACATTCCTTTGTTTCGCCCCCTTGCAGTTTACAATCGAGGAGCAATTCTCCCAGTTAAGATCTTCAATGTTTATCTTCTATACCTCCCCAACATGGCAGCCGGTACTATATAGGAATTCAAGCAAAGCTCGTTCTCGAAGGGAAAGACAAGAGAGCTTCAAATGAATCACATCCTCTTCGATCAGAACTTTGGAATGCGTTTATCCATCTTTGGCTCTCGTAATTTAAGTGAAGGGTTCGTCGTGAGGCAACTTTCTTCATATGCAAAGCATAAAAGGGAACGTACAAAACGGATGCGGTGCCCTAAACGGTTTGGCTTTAATCGACCGGACTGTTTAGCCAGGTACTCCTTCAACAATTGTAACGTGATCTCACTAATTTCAGAATCACCTCGTTCAGCGACCAGCATCTTTAGCTGCAAAGTGTACGCTTTTATTGTGTATGGACTAAATCCCTGGATTCGTTTCTCTGCTTCATACAGTCTCCATAATTCAGTTAAATTCATAAAATAACCTCCCATTAGACCTATTAAATCTAGGTTTGCATCTCATGTAAGAAAGCGGAAATTCATCGATGTGCTTTATTTGAGGACCTGTACTCTGAGAATGATGGCAGTTTGACCCGCGTGTTATTGCGTCATGTAATATGACACAAAATAGTTATTTTATAAAAACGTTTGCGTTTTCTTGAGTTTTTAGGAGTGTAAGATATTCCACAGCCCCAAATCTACATAAACCTCTGATAAAAGCAAAATTTATGAAATATATGTAAACAAGAGAGAAATAGATTAATAGGTAGATAAACATAATTTTAAGCGCTTTCATCGGCTGACTTCCTGATTGACTACAATTTTCCAATTGCATAGGATACAAGTGTTAACTTAACTTCCACATGAAGTCATGTGGGTCACTTGTTGTAGAGCTTTTATAGTAATCTATGTACCTATTAAAAGGGAGGTTTGTGAGATTTTGACCAACAACTTAAAGAAAATGAGAATTGCAGCACTTTCACCCAGACGAGGTTCTCAAATGAACCTGGTCACGTCGCACGATTCGTCGGGATCCTCGGGCAGACGAAAAAAGAACTTGTCTATACTCCTTGCTGGCATGATCGCATTTGGATCTTTGAGTGTCGGGTTATCCCCTAACTCCGTATCCGCAGTTTCAAGCATACCTGCTGACAATGGTATCACTTGGCAGATCCATGACTCTGCTCCGCCGGGACTTGATACCGGCAGCATCCGAACAGCGAGTGAATCTTCGCTTCAGGGGTTTGGCAATATTTTTGTCCGCGTGTCAACGAAGCCTGAACCACGTTTAAACGGTCAAATGATACGCGGTTTTGGACTTAAGTTCGACGGAGTTGACACTTTCGCAACCACGCAGGCCGTTGATCTTGGAGGCGTACATATCACCCGCGAAATAAAGGTTGATAGTGACGGCAGCTGGACGAGGTTCTTTGACACCTTCACGAATACCACCAAAGAACCTGTTACGGTTGACGTTTCGTTTGGAGGGGATCTCGGTTACGGTTCAGGCAAGGCTCAAAGTATAGTACAAGCTACTTCGAGCGGCGATAAAACGATCACTCCGGAAGATTCGTGGACGCTGGCGGCGACTCCTAATCAGGAGCAGCGTCCGGTCGGTGTGGTGCTGGGAACACCTGGTCCATACCCGGGCGCGCTGATAAAAATGGGCAACCAGGAACGGAACCCGTTTGAAACGCCTCTGGCTACCACCGGCAATGAGGCAAATTTCTATGGATACGTAAACAGCTTAACCGTCAAACCGGACGAAACAAAGTCATTGGCCCACTTTGTATTCCTGGGCGCGACTGGTTCATCTGCAGTGAGTGCCGCTGCTAAAGAACTTAAGGAACTTGCAGTGGATCCGGAATTTTCTGATCTGTCCTCACCGGAAGTCTGCTCGTTAGTGAACTGGGATGTATCCAATCTGCCATGGTTTGACGCCAGTGTTTGTCCTGATGTCAGCCGGCTCGATATTCCAGCATCTCCCGAGGCAGCTGAGCCGTATACAACGTCCAAATACGACATTGTAAACAAGTCTATTGGAGAGATGCAAAAGGACATGGAGGCGGGTATTACCACTTCGGAAGAAATCACCCGCGCCTACCTCGACCGGATTGCTGCGTACGATGGCGGACAGTTTGGATTTAATGCATTCCTGTACGTCGCAGCCGATGCAATCGATCAGGCAAAAGCCGCTGACCAGGCTCGCAAGAACGGGGAAACCGGTGAACTTCTCGGTATTCCAATTGCGATTAAAGATCTGTACGATACCAAAGATATGCCAACTACCGGCGGGACTCTTGCACTTGAAGGCTGGCAGCCAGATACGGATGCCTACCAGGTAGAGAAGCTGCGTGAAAGTGGCGCCGTACTGATTGGGAAGACCAACATGTCCGAGTTCGCCAATTCAGGCAGCTACAGCGAAAGCGGCTGGAAACAGGTCTGGAACGCTCTCTATCCGTCGAAGACATCCTTCGGATCAAGCGGCGGCTCCGCCGTAGCAGTGGCTACGAGCATGGCAGCCGGTGCACTGGGCAGCCAGACAGGCGTCTCATTATATGCTCCGAGTACGGGTGCCAGCTTGGCAACGTTCAGAGGCACCGACGGTATGGCAAGTACCCGCGGGGTCATGCCGCTTACTTGGGGGCAGGACTACGGAGGTCCTATCGCCCGGACTGTCACGGATCTGGCGTATTTGCTTAACGCGACAACAGGAACAGACCCTCTTGATGTGTTGACTAAGAATGCTGATACGTACAAGCCGGATAACTGGACAGATTACCTCGACGCCAATGCGCTTAATGGCAAAAAAATCGGTTATATTCCTGCCTCCTTCGTCTCCAGCTACGCAGACGATGGAACTGGAGACGCGTTAATGGACAAATTTGCTGAGATCGAAGCTGCAGGCGGCACGATGGTCGAAATGACGCCGCCGCCAAGCGGAGGAAGCAGCCCCGAGGGCAGCCGAAGCGAAGAAGGCTGGGCACGTTATATCGGTCTGCATGAAGACTTCCCATTCGCTGACGGAGACCAGCTGCTGGCATCTCCTCTCGTCCTGCCGTACAATCAACGGGAGCTTCGTGACACCGCCAGAATGACTCCGGCCCAGGTCGACTCCTATCTCACCTATCGTGCGGTTTATAAACAAATCATTGCGAACTGGATGGATGATTTTAATGTTGATGCCGTACTATATCCCGGATTTATCAGCGACATGTACAACAATGGCAGCGCCGATTCCCAGCTGTCTTCCGACCGGGGCACTGGCGTTCTGACTTCGAACGTCGGTCTGCCGACTGTGATCGTCCCAGTGGGCACAAATCCGCACGGGTATTCGATCTCCATGCAGCTTGTGGGACGTGCGTGGAATGATGGCAAGATCCTTGGAATGGGCTACGCCCTTGAGCAAAAATTCCACGGGCGGCAGCTTTCAACCTTCGTGCCGCCGCTTACGTACAAGCCTTAGCACAGAAGTAAGCCGGATAATCCAGGGGCTGACAGTTGATTGCCAGCCTGCACGCGTTCACCTGCTGATGCTTTTGCAGGCTGGACAAAAAAAGAGATCAGCCCGTTTTTTCTGGCTGATCTCTTTTTTAATTAATTGGCTTGGTAAACGACAACAGTGGTCGAGCCTAACTGCCCGCAAGACCATGATTCCGTTCGCTAAATATAATATTGTGCCAGTCTGGATCTTTCCAACTAAAGACACTACTATAAGACCACCCGTAACCCTACTCCACCAATCCGGAACGTTCCACGCCTTGAATGAAATACCGCTGTAGAAAGAGATAGACAAGCAGCATCGGAACTAGGGCAAAGAACGTAGCGGCCATAACGACCGGCAGACTGAATACTTCAAAGCTGCTGCCCGTTAGCGTATCCAGTGACTGGTAGAGCCGCGGCAGCATCATCGGCAAAGTAAACTTTTCCTGGGATGTAAGAAAGATAGAAGGCTCGAAGAAGTCATTCCAATGCCAGACTAGGGAAAGCAGCGTTGTTACGACAATTGCGGGAGGAGTAAGTGGCATGATGATTTTCCAGTACACTTTAAAGCTCCCGCAGCCATCCACCCTGGCGGCATCCTCCAGCTCCCAGGGAAGCCCTCGAAACAACTGACGAAAGATAAAAATGAACAAGGCTCCTCTAAGCCCGTTGGCGAAAAATGCCGGTACGACGAGAGGCAGCATGCTGTCCAGCCATCCCATAGTTTTGTATTGGATAAATAAAGGCACAATGATCGTTTGCGGCGGAATGATCATCGTAAACATACACAAAACAAATAGTGCTTCACGCCCGGGAAACTTGATTCGGGCAAATCCATAGGCAACAAAGGAACATGACAATACTTGCCCAACCACGCTTAAGACAGAGATAAAGGCGGAATTGTTAAAGTGAGGCCAATATTCAAGACCAGCCATTCCATAATAGAAATTTTCCCAAGCCAGACTTGTAGGAATCCATTTGATCGTAAAATCCATGAGATCGGCCGGCTGCTTGAGCGACGTTGTAATCATATAAATGAAAGGATATAGGAATACAAAGGCCAAGTCGATCAGAATCACATAGACGAAAATACGATAGATCAACGCAATCCAGCGGCTTTTGCTGCCTATTCGGCTTAATAGACTATTAATCCTTTTCACTCTGCGGTCACCTCCTCATTTATTTTTCTCCTGTGTAAATGACAAAGCGTTTGGTCGACACGAATACAATAATGAGCAGCAGAAATATAAACAAGAAGTAAATCCAGCCCATTCCCGAAGCGTAGCCCATCTCGATCTTGGTGAATGCCGTATCTTTAATGTAAACCATCATCCGGTTGTTAATGTCGGTGAAAGAGTCAACACAGGTGAATACCAGATTCAGTAGAATAATTGGCGTAACGAGCGGAAGGGTTATCTTCCAGAACATCTCCCACTCTGTGGCTCCATCGCATCTTGCGGATTCATACAGCGATAAGGAAATGCCCTGTAATCCGGCAAGGAAGAGCAGGATCTGCACACCCGTTTTCCAAAATATCACGGTTAAACGGCTCAACATATCAAAGACGATTTGGGAGAATGTCGGACCCATATAAAGAAACACTTCATCAGGCACGCCGATTCCGTTCACCAGTGTATCTTTTCCAACCCCCGCGTACAGCAGCTGCTGCATGGCCAGCCCCGAACCAATAAGTACGGGAAGAAAGAATGCGGCACGAAAAAATGCCCTTCCCCTGATGTTATGATTGAGCAGAATGGCGATAAATAAAGAAAACACTAATATGAGCGGTGTGTTGATTATGGCGTCTTGAATGACTGAGATAAATAAAGGAATGAATTCGGTATCGAGTACAAAGGCTTTGTTGAAATTTCTCCAGCCGACAGATTCAAGCTGGAAATTGCCAACGCCTACGACTTCATGAAAGCTAAGCCAAAGGGAGTAAGCGAGCGGATAAAACATAAACAAGACGAAGCCTAAGGCCCATGGGGCAATATACACGTAGCCTGCCAGCATTTTTTTTCTTTCCAAGCCGATTCTTCGCTCTTTCACGCTTATCCCCCCTTGGGCACGACGATATAGTTTTTATCCGGAATACGAAGACCATCGATTTCAATTTCCCGCGGTAAATAATTGACAATGACACGAGTGCCATCTCCATAAACGACTTCATAAACATCCTTTAGCAGTTTTCGATGCACCTGGATCGATTGAGACCATGTCGGCTGCAGCTTCTCATTCATCTCTTTATACTGTTGGACCGATTGATCTACCCAGTTGTTGTACGAGGAACTGAATAAATCGCTATAGTAGGTGTCTTTTAGCTCTTCCGAGAAATTCTTCGTCAATTGATAGTAAGGCATATAACCATATTCTACCATTTTAAGGAACTGCAGCTGGGGATCATAAAACAAATTTTGCGGATATCCCGAGTAGGGAATGAGTCCGTGTACGACCATTTGGTAGAATGGAATGGTTTCATCGGTGAAGAAATAACCGCTGTCCTCCATTGGAATATCGAATAAGCGGGACGCTTTCAGAATGCTGTACCCATTCCCGCCTACAGCAGCGGCACCACCAAATTGCTTGCTCGACTTTTCCATCATCTCCATCCATTGCATGGCCGTTCCTTCTCGTGTCAGGGGGTAATCCTTGTTAAAGTCGTAGTAGTCCTGATAACCGATGCCATCAAAGTTAATGCCGGTAATCCCCAGTTTACTTAGCGGATCAAGCACATCTCCTTGAAATTTCAAATTTTGCTTACCTGCATTAAGATTAAACATTTCACTGTAACGATCCGTCACGGCAAAATGGTTGGCTCCGACAACGACGTCGCTGCGTGTCGAGAATCCTCCGCTTCCCTTCCAGGCGTCGACGTAATTATCCTGAAGAAATAACTGAAATTTGTTATTTTTAGTATAATCGCTCAATTTATTCAAGCCGCTCAAACCGCCCAATTGACCGGAGGGAACGCTTCCGGAAGGATATTCCAGATAACCTTTTCTCGTCCATCCAAGTAAATTTGCGGAAATGGATTCCACACCCCGTTTCTTCAAGTCTTCCATCATTTCCTGCGCCTGCGGGAATGTAGTGGAAGCAATGAAATCATCGAACAGGATCTGGTGCTTCTTGATCCCCATCAGCAAATCAAGACCATACGGAATAGGATCCTCTTTCCTGATTTTTGAAGTCAGCCCTTGTTCGTTGACCAGGTATTCCCGGTATGCCGAAGCCATGTGACTGTAGTCGGCTTCCTCCCCGCTGAAGAAAACATAGCGGATCGTATGATCTTCCCGTATCAAGTTTTTCTCCGGTTTCTTGGTCAAATTCCCGTCCTTCTTGACAGCTTCATACTCCCGTCTATAGACGAGCTCGGAGGAAACCCGGTTTAAATTAATCAGATAGCCGCTTGGCGAGTAGAGAATATTCGCGTCATAAGCGCCATCCGTAATCATCCCAAGGAATGCGTTATTACCGACCTTCAGACCGAATATGGGAAGCAGCGCATTCTGCTGCCTTTGATAATTATTGAATGATATGGTATCCGGGCCGTAGACACTCGCCCGATAAGGATTCAAATAGTTGGGATGATTGGTTTTAAACGTAGACAGCGCACCGGGACCGTCAGGATAAATGGAATACCCTTCCTTATGATCCGATGCCGCTCCGAAAAAAGGAAGCGGAGCAATCGCCATGACCCAATTATCGCTGGATTCCTTGATAGACTTTCCCGGTACCGTGACCTCAAGCGAGTTCTCCTTCAATTGAAAGCTCATATCAAAACTAATTTGCAATCTGGGCAAATCGTAGTGTACGGATATCCCGTTTTCCAGAGAAACGGCCTTCATCTTCGGCTGCTCCATGACCGAGTTTGTTTCCTGGGTCTCCAGGGCAGGCAAGCTTGGATCCGTGAACGTCAGCTGAAAGGCCGACTGACTGCTCGCCGTCCACAGCTCATTCCCATCTGTCTCCACGTCCTCGAGCGGTACTGCAGATTCCCACTTATATCCGTTCTTCTTATCCTTCACCACAATGGCGGAATCAGAGGAGCGGAACATTAACTCAAGGCGGTCCGTTTCCCCCACCTTCTCAAATTCGCTTTGTTCATGCGCCGGCTGAGCATCCGAGGCAGATGGTTCCGCAGAAGCCTCCACGACCCCGTTTTTCGGTTTTATTTCCTGATGTGCCCGGTCAATGGCTCTTTGCAGAGAGGGTAAGGCCAAGAGCACGAGCGCTGCAAGGATCAGGATGACCGCGACATTGTGTATCCACTTTTTGGATTTTCCCGTAATCATGGTACCCCCTTAATTATCCAGCAAGTATCGAATTTCTACGGCAATTTCGTTGATAAATTGGATGACATGGTTCGTAAGGGCAAAGACGAGGCCAATCGTCCCCCAGAAAGTAAGGAAAGCAAAAATGGATAACAGGACGACGCCAATCGACTTCTTAAAGGAATAATCATTAAGCACCTTGAGCTGTATAAAGATGAGCAAGGCTACCCACAGCCAGATCAAGAGACTGATACTGTTATAGAGTCCAATCTCGCCTTTCGATATGACGATGGAGAGCGCTGCCAAGGGAATCGCAAACACGATATACGGAATCAGCGCATAGGACATGGCCGTGAGAATTTGGCTGAAATAAGCTTCACCGTCCATAATTGCCGTAATCAAATAACAAGCGATGACCCCTGATAATAACGGCAGTACGAATCGGACTAATTCCAAATTCAAATCGGCGTCCCTGGGCTGAAGAGAAGTGATATGAAAGCTCGTCATATATATCGTCACGATTCTGACGCACAAGGTCAGAAGGATCAGCACAAAAGCTGAGATCAGGTGCTTGTTCTTCTGCAGCTCTTCAAATCCGTCCACAGGATGAAACAGTATCGCGATCCCGAGCCGAAAGGACCGCATGGAGGACTGTTTCATTGATGCTGCTCTGTTCAATAGCCATACCTCCTTATGACGGAATTCGTTACGCGAATCATGACCTTCACAATAAGGTACACCACATAAATGATGAGAACAGCCACCAGTAGGATCCAGCCGAGGTATTGACGCATGAAGTCATGACGATACTCGGCAAAAGCAAGCGAATAACCATCCTGATCTTCACCCAGCTTGAATTCCTTCATAGCCTCTTTCCATTTCTCTTCCTTCATCAGGGCCTTGGCTACGCCCCGGTGGGCTAACGGATAATTTTCATCGATGTTCAATACTTCCTTCCACGGCTGCAGGGCTTCCTGGTAACGCCCATTAAAATGTAATTGACTCGCTTGATGAATCAATTCCGCAAACCGCGTCGGCTTGAAGATTTGAATATTATTCCGATCACGGTCAAGGACGTAGATCGTACCGCTTTTATCGATTACGATGCTGGTTGGATATTCGAATCGGCTCTTTACATCCCCTTGACCGCCGAATACAGCAAGCAAATTCCCTTCCTGATCGTATTGATAAATCTTACGCGACATGGCATCCAAGGCATTAATAATCCCGTATTGATCTACCGCCAAATCGACGAAATACGGAACCTCCAACGTTCCGCTATCAATCGAGGACTCGCCGAAGAAAGCTTTTTTATAGATGTTCTCACCCATCGCATTAAACTTTTTAATCTGATCGGTATCGATCAGAACGGTAGGCGTATAGATAAATCCTTTACTGTCCATCGTCAAATTAGCGTTCTGTTGAGGCACGGCGTTGTTTAACTGCTCTCTCTGCTCAGGCGTTGCCAATAACCGGATGAGGAGATTCTTCCAATCAAATGGAACACGGTTTGCTCCAATATAACCGCGAAACCGATTCATGGCATCGATCATCATAAACCCGCTGTAATCCGTCTTATTCAGTACGTACAAGTAGCCGCGACGGTCTATAATGACTTTATCGGGAGCGAATTCCATTTCCGGACTAATCAACGTGGATTCCGGCTTTACGAATTCCTCCACCAGCTTGCCATCAGGAGCCAGATGGATCACCTTGCCGCTCCCCGTATCCGCAACGAACATATCGCCCAGCCCATCTACGAAGATGCCGCTCGGTTGATCGAGCACAACTCCTTGTTCCTTGCCGTAGATGCCAAGCACCTTCCCATCGGTGTTCATTTTCACAATCCGGTTATTATCTGTGTCTGCTATATACAATAGACCCTTCTCATCGATAAACAGGTCCCTGGGCTTATTCAATCCCGGACTGCCCACATCCAGGATGACCTTATCGACGGTATACGTGAGCGGGATCGGAATCTTATAACCATGCATCGGGTCAAGTGTGTAGGACATTTGCGGGAGAGCATAGGCTGGCAAATTGCAAATAAGAAACAGCAGACAGCCGAGCAGGACCGCTGATATTCGTTTGACCATTGTGTCCGCCCCCTAGGATTTGATGCCGGAATGAACCATCGTATTCATAACCATTTTCTGAAACAAAAGAAAGATTAATATGGGGGGCAGCGTAATCAGGAAGGTACCGGCAGCAAGTGCACCCGATCGCGCTACCACACCCGGACCCCCGGCAAGCGTCTGAATCGCAAGCGGCAGAGTCTTCATGGTTTCACTTGTAGTGAAAACAAGGGCAGAGAAATAATCATTCCAGTTCCCGATGAAAGAGAAAATGATCAGTGTCGACCAAGCGGGCTTGCTTACCGCCATGATGACCCTCCAGAAAATGGTCCACTCCGAAGCGCCGTCAATATGTGCTGCCTCAATAAGCGCATCCGGAATTTGATCAAAGAACTGCTTCATTAAGAAAATATTAAAGGCCACCGCGATTTTCGGCAGGATTAATGCCCAATATGTGTTGACCAAACCCAGACTGGAAACAATCATATAGGTCGGAATTTGCGTGACCTGCGGCGAGAACATCAGAGCCGATAGAATCACCGCAAAGATAAACCCGGCGCCAGGCGGCCTGAATTTGGATAGCACATAAGCACCCAAGCTGCACACAATCAAGCTGGCAACAACGATCGATCCTGAAACGAACACACTGTTGAAGATGTATCGCGAGAAAGGAACGATAGAGCTGTCCGTAGCGGTAAGCAAGTCATAAAAGCTGCGCAGCGTCGGCTTTTGTACAAAGAATCTCGGCGGGTAAAGGAACAGCTCATCGAGTGGCTTGAATGCCGTCGAAACCATATAGATGATCGGCATTGCCGTGAACCCGACCAAAACAATCATAAAGACATACAATAGTCCCCTGTTGAAGCGGGTAACAAATTTCGCATAGTTCATCGACACGTCCTTTGCCCCCTTATTGTTCTTTGGACGATAATAATTTCATGACTATCCGTCCCAAACCAAGCGTAACAAAAAACAGGAATACGGCGATGGCAGAAGCGTACCCCAGCTCAAACCGAATAAACGCATAATCGAAGAGATGGGAAATAATCGTATGTCCTGCATAGTTGGGGCTTGGCATGCCGGCCATGGCAACGGCAATATCGAACACACCGAAGGCAGCCACGATGGAGTTCACTGCCCCAAACAACAGCTGCGGCTTCATAAGCGGCAGCGTAATAAACCAGAGTTCCTGGAAACGGCTTGATACGCCATCGATTGCCCCCGCTTCATACAACTCAGGCGAAACATTCTGAAGCCCGGCAAGAAAGACCAGGAACCCCGTCCCCATGCTCATCCATAAGGAAACAATAATGATGACAGGCATGATCGTATCCGGGTCGGTCGTCCATAGAATGGGTTCGCTGATCATTCCCCAGTTCAACATCCAATTGTTTAACAGGCCGTAACGGTCGCCAGAGAAAATGTAGAGCCAGACGATGGATAATGCGATACCGCTTGTAATGGAAGGCACATAAAAGGCCAATGAAAATAACATTTTAGCCCGAAGCGTATTAATGACCCAGGCAAGCAGAAACGATAAACAATAGCTGAGCGGTCCAGCGATAACAGCAAAGATGAAGGTGTTTTTGAGCGATTTGATGAAAATATCATCTTCAAGAAATAAGACGCTATAATTCGATAGGCCAACCCATTTGGCAGGCTGAAGCATGTTGTAGTAGGTAAAGCTGAGGTAGACGGATTGAACGACAGGGATAACGGTAAACACGATGAAGAGGATCAGAAACGGGCTGAGAAATAAGTAACCAAGTGCAACTCTCTTCCCTGCATGGGATAATTTGAATCGGCTTACCTTCTGTGATGCCAGCTGAAACGGGCTTTTGACTTCGACACTGCTTTGCATCTCGTTCCTCCTTCCGCCGCTCTAATCCGGAGTAAACCCGAACTCTTTTTGTTTGGCTTCAAGCTCTTTATTAATATCCTTGATTCCCTGTTCCAGCGACTCTCTGATGTTCATTCCCCCAAGAACAACGCGGTTCCACGCATTGTCAATGTTCCGCGCAGTAAAGTATCCGCCAAGCACATACGGCTGTTCCTTGTAATACTTCCACTGATCGGTTAAAGCCTTCAAGTCATCCTCAGGCCAAGGCAGCTGAGAGAAGGCTTCCATATTTGCTGTATTCCAGCGCGCTTCTACGCCGAGCAGAGCCTCGAGTTCCTGACCGAATTGAACCTGGCTCTCCGTACCGGTCCACCATTTGAGAAATTCCCACGCTTCCTTTTGATGCTTCGATTGTTTGAAGATTGCAACGGATTGAACGGCACCGCCGCTCGTTCGGTCAATCGTACCGTCGGCTTTCTTATGGCCAGGCGATGGTGCAACGCCCCATCGTCCAATTAGTTCCGGTGCTGCAGTGGAGAGTAGAACGTATGTCAGATAGTCGGCAACGCCGATCGGCATTTCCCCCGTCCGGAAACGGTTGAAGAAATTGGCTGTAACCGGAAATTTATAATTGGTGTATAGTTCTGTCCACTCCGTAAAGGCTTGAAAGGCTTCAGGAGTATCAAGTCCGGATTTCATCCCATTCGCATGATAGAAATCGCCGCCATTCTGGTAAAGGAAAGGCATAAATCCAAGTGACGAGATCGGGTAGAACATCTGCATCCCATTTTGCTGCAGGATCGGAAGCATGGCGTACGTGTCTTCCCATGTTTGCGGGATGCTCACACCGAGCTCCTTCAATATATCCTTACGATAAACAAGTACGTTGAAATCCTGTGTCTCCGGGAGTGCGTAGTTGCCCCCGTTGTATTGAAACGGAATTAGCGATCCTGGCAAGAATCGTTTACTGACCTCCGCATAATCCGGGAATTGTGATAAATCGACCGAGGCATCCCGAATTGCAAATTCGACAGGTAAATGTGCATCGACACCTGTCGCGACATCAGGCGCTTTGCCCGAACTCGCCGCAAGCAGCAGCGTATTGACCGAGCCTGCGTTTAATTGTCCCGCTGGAAGCGTATTGACATTAATCCGGATACCGGTTTTCGGAGTAAAATCTTCTTCCGCCATATCCTTCATGATTTCCGCCCATTCTTTGCCTCGCGATACCCAGACCTCAATGACCGGACCGGTTTCTTTAGCAGGCTCGCCTGTAGCGTAGACACTGCCAACGCCCGTATAATCCTTCGTGAAAGAGGCTATGAAGTTTTGGAACGTACTGATGGACTTCTGCAGGAAGCTGGACTTCACTTTGGGATATTCGGTATCCGGTGAACTGATTGCAAGGTAGTCGAGTATAAGCGGTACATTCTGCAAACCCATCAGCAGCGTGCTCAAGCTCGTTTGGCTATTGCTTAGCTCCGATAACTGTCTTGGAATCGAATCCGGATTCTTGATCATTTTTTCGAATGTATGATTCATCATACGAAGACTGTTCACCGTGCTTGGCTCTTCCTCCGATAAAGCCTTCAATGCATTCATTTGAACGATCAGGTCGTCCGCGATTACCTTTAAATCCTCAATGAGTTTTGGCACTTTCTTGCCCAGTTCATATTCGAAGTTTGGATCCGGAGTAGGTCCCGTTACCATAATGATGCGCCTATACAGGTCGGACAGCTTCTGCGTATCCGCCGTTAAGTCCTCGATAATCGGCTGGTAAGGCCCGACCTCGGCAACCATGGTGAGCGTATGCTCCCCCTTCGATAAATGCATAAGCATAGGATCAGATTTGCTGCCTCGTTCATGCAGTGTTTCGATTCGCCAGCTTCGCGAATAGGTGAACGGGTATAATTCCAATTCTTTGAAAGGTACCTTCCCATCTATGAGAATTTGACGATAGGACGGAAGCCCATCGCCCCACCATTGTCCAAATTTCAGGCCAATCTTATATAATCCATCCTTCGGGACTGTAAATGCCCATGTGGCTTTCTGACCACCTTTTCTCCAGCGCCAGTCGCCGAATGCATTCAGCCGTATTCTTCCATCCCCTGCCGGCTCCATTAGCGGATCGCCATTGGATTCTCTACGAATGGTCGGATCGGATTTTGCAGGATTGCTTTCCGCTTGTACCTTCACGTTTATATTCGAAACGGATTCATATCCTTCCGCCCCATAGGATTGTTTAATAGCGTCATAGCTTGGTAATTGTTCCGGTGCTGTTATCCGAATTTGATCCAATGCCATGGGTTCTACTAAATAATTCATCCGTATGGCATGTTTGCCCGTACTGAAGTAAAATTGAAAGGGTCCCGGATATAACCCGTTACCGTCCATAACCGGCAAACTCATCCATTCCGGCTCCTCCACTTGCTTGGGGCGAACATCATCTCCCTGATTGTTCTGAACGGGATCGCCTCGATCTATCCAGTTGCGATAGAAATAGATCCGCTGTGCTTCACGAAATGGACTCTGTCCGTCTATTAGCAGCTCACGTTGTATAGGCAGCCGTTTCCCCGGCATTGGATAATAATTTGTCGTTATGTTGTAAAGTCCACTCGAGGGTATATCTACCGTCCACTCCAGCCATGTCGTACCTTTATCCCATACCAGAGCGGTTGAATGACCTTCGACAGCTTCCGAAGCAGGCCTAGAACCGCCGAATGCCGAAAATTCATTTGCCGGGATGACTATTTCCGCTCCCGCTGCAGGTACATAGCCTTCTTTGTTATAAGCAGCCAATGTCTTCCCGTAGGTCGGCTGTAAAATATCGTCTATCGACAAATGATCTTTATCCGATTGCGGAATACCTTGATTTTGATTCCGATCCCTTAAACGCTCGCTGGCATAAGATTGAAAATTTCCACCAAAGGTTACAGAACAAACAAGAAAGGCAAGCGATAACAGCATGAATTTCTTCCAGTTCAATGCTTTGTTCCAACTTCGTTTCAAGAACCGTCACCTCATTGTCGTTCAATTCATCCAGGCAGTTGTCTTATTTGTCATTACAGGTAAATCGGTAAAGGAAAGGGGCAGCTTCGTATCTACCCCTTTACCGATCTGATCATTTATTTGGCAGCTTCTAGTTTTTTCAATTCGTTATCCACATTCTTTTTTGCTTCATCAAGCAGTTTCTTGGGCTCGCCTTTCCCGTTCAGTGCTAAATCCGTCACACGGAATGTTTCATCCCACATTTTTTGACCTGCCGGGGTAACAGGGCGAGTATGCGCGGTTGGCATCAAATCCAGGAACACTTTCAATTTTGGATTATCCGCTATTTTTAGCTCCTCATTCACTTTCGGCATCGCTGTAATATCATTTCCGGCATCCGCACGTTTTCCCCAGAGCAGCGTACCTTCATAACCGCCGATATATTTGAGCAGCTCCCATGCTTCTTTAGGATGCTTGGCTCCTTTTGGCATAACCCAAGACCAGCCTCCTGCCCAGGTGGATTGAGCTTGTCCATCCTCTGCAGGCATCGGAGCGACGCCCCATTCAAATTTCGGTTTCACCTTTGCGTTATTGATCAAATCGTTCAATATCCAGTTTCCGTCAAACACAAATCCGACTTTCCCCGTCCAGAATGGATTGATTCCGGTTTTCCCCATTACGTCGTTGAAATTGTTAATTTTGGCCATGTCATACTTCTTCGCATAACCAGTCATCCATTCAAGCGCTTTCACGATTTGAGGGTCGTTCGGCGTTAATTCCTCGTCTTTTGCCCATTCCCCGCCAAAGTTCCATCCCTGGGTATATAAGAAGCCCTGATTCATCCAGGGAATTAACCCGACCTGCTCATACCCGCTGCTTGTTTTCTTGAATATCTTCTCAGCCGCCGCGTCAAGCTCGCTAATAGTAGTCGGTGGCTTCTCCGGGTCAAGACCGGCTTCTTTCATTAATGTTTTGTTGAAATACATCGCCCGGTTATCCGTGCCGAACGGCATAGCATATAATTCATTCTTGTAATTCCCTTCTGCCCAAACGCTGGGGTAATAATCATCAGCGGTAACCGTGCCGTCTGCGAGATAAGGAGTTAAGCTCTCGAGAGACCCCTTGGCTGCCCACGCTCCCGCCATAAAGCGATCGAGTAAGGCCACGTCCGGAGGCGTTCCTCCGGCAATCAGAGTCGTCAATTTCTCGGTCCCTTGTTCGGTAATGTATTTCACTTTGATGTTAGGATGCGTTTTCTCGAATTCACTAATAACAATCTTCGTATAATCCTGCTGGAACTTGCCGCCCCATGACCAAAAATCGAGCGTTACTTGCTTGCTGCTGTCTTTGCTATTCCCGTTATCGGCCCCGCTGTTTGCATCATCTCCATTTGCTGTACTGTCTCCGGTTTTTTTACTATTTCCATTTGATGTATTCGTTCCGCTTGCTTCATTCGTGCCCCCGCAGCCTGTTAATGCAATGGAAACTAATAGTGCAGCCACAACAAACATAATCATTTTGCTTTTAAATTGTAGAGTTTCAACACTCTTTTTCCTCACTTTCCAGCCTCCTCTTTAATCATCTCAATGGATATCTTTGACACCACCTTAGTGTAAACGCTTTAATTCAATTCGGTAATGTGCCTATGTTTGTATTTAGTGTAGTATTTTTGTTTTATGGGTACGCTCAATCTTCGACCCTTCCAATGCCTTCACTTTTGCAAGCTCAGCATCGAGATTCTTTTTCATTTCGCCCAGGAGGGCTTTTGGTTCACCCTGCAGATTGACTGCCAGCTTTTGTACGCGATACATCTCATCCCACATGAATCCGCCCACAGGCGTTACCGGACGAATATATGCATGCTCCAGCAGCTTGATGAATACGTTCATTTTTTCCTTCTTATCCAATCCAAGCTGTGCGTTCACTTCCGGAATACAGGTCAGATCATAATTGCTAGCCGGTCGGCCTGACCAAAGAAGCGCCCCCTCTTTACCAGCAATGAATTTAATAAACCTCCACGCCTGATCTTGGTTCCTGGCTCCTTTGGGCATAACGAAAGACCAGCCTCCCGCCCAAGTAACCGATTTGTTACCCTCTTCTGAAGGCATCGGCGCTACACCCCACTCAAAATTCGCCTTATCGATATCGTTAAGCAGCCAGTTGCCTTCAAAAATAAAACCTACTTTGCCGGACATGAACGGATTTTGTCCGCTTTGCCTCAAACTATTCGAGAAATTCGTCATTTTCTTGTTGTCATATTTCCTGGCATAGCTTTGAATCCACTCCAGCGCCTTGACAATTTGCGGATCGTTTGGCATAAGTTCTCCGTTCTTCTCCCATTGGCCGCCAAAGTTCCAACCATGCGTATATAAGAACCCCTGGGCCATCCAAGGTATAATACCAACCTGATCGTAACTTCCATTGCTGTTTTTTTTGAACATTTTTTCAGCCATTGCATCCAGCTCTGCTATCGTTGTCGGCGGTTTGTCCGGGTCAAGGCCCGCTTCCTGCATCATGGATTTGTTGTAAAACATAGCACGGCTGTCCATATTCCAAGGGAGGGCGTACGTTCTGCCCTTATATTGAGTTTCCGACCATACATTGGGGTAATAGAGGCTTGCCATATCATCCTGGACGGCATACCGGGTTAAATCCTCCAAAGAATCCATTTCAGCCCATTGTCCGACCATAAACCGGTCAAACATTGCTACATCCGGTGCCTGGCCTCCTGCAATCGCGGTCTGCAATTTATCCGAAGCCTGGGTATTATCAGAGTTTTCAACAAAAGTCATTTGGACTTTGATATCCGGATTAACCACTTCGAACGGTTTCACGACTGTATCGTAAAATTCTTTCTGAAATCCTCCTCCCCATGGAAACCAGAAGCTTATCGTTACAGGTTCGCTGCTCTTCTTTACATCACTCGAATCTCCATTGTCATTGGCCGTCCCCGTGTCCGCTTCCGAATATGAAAATTCTTTGCTGCTGCAAGCGGCCAATAACATGATTACGGCTATCATGAGGATAAGAATGGAAGATACACGGCTTTTCTCACCAAGTAAAAGCTCTCTCATCTTTACATAAATCCCCCTTACAATTAATGGAATACGTTGCATGTTGCGGCATCTTCTGCATGGAACGAGTTCAGCTGGCATGCTTAACCTGATCCCTCTTCGTGAGCGGTATCGTCATCGTAACCGTAGTACCTTCCCCGTACCGGCTGTGGATCTCAATCCCGTACTGAGGCCCGTATGCGATTTTAATCTGTGAATTAATGTTTCGCAGCGCAAAATTCCGATTATCCTGCGGTTCCCCACCTTTTAATAAAAGCTGCAGCTCGGACAACTTATCGTCCGATATCCCGGCCCCATCGTCAGCTACAATGAACTTCAAGCAATTGCATTCCCGAATAAATGCTACATCAAGCCTGCCTTTGCCAGTCTTTTTCTCCAGCCCATGATAAATCGCGTTCTCTACGATAGGTTGAAATATAAATTTAAGCGCCTTAAAATCCGCAAGCGATGTGTCTGCTTTCAAGAGAAGAGTGAACTTATCCTGATAGCGAACCTTCTGAATCATGATATAGCTATCGATCAACTGTACGACCTCACTGACGTACACCTCATCCCTGCCTTCGCTGAGACTCAACCGCAAATACCTGGATAACCCAAAGACCATAGTGCTGATATCGTCCACCTTGTTAATCCGTGCAATCCAGTGTACCGAATCCAGCGTATTGTATAGAAAATGAGCGTTAATCTGAGAGCCGAGCATCTTGAGCTGAAGATCCTGCTCCAACAACTTCTGCACATATAGTTCATTGATTAATTCCTTGATATGAGCGACCATCTCGTTAAAATGAATAAACAAGTAACCGAATTCATCTTCCCGCTTGTCCTCGAGACGTACATCGAAATCGCCGTTTTTCGCTTTATGCATTGCCCGAATCATCTTCTGCAGCGGCCGGTGAACCGTCGAAGCAATAATTAAGGCCAACAGGATACCGATTGCGGAAAACAGGACTCCGAGCGATAACATGTAGAAGCGGATATCGTTCGCTTCCTTCATCAACTCAGAGCCGCGGAGCATACCTACTAGAGTCCAGGGGGCTGTTTCCAACTTGTTGTAAACAACGAGCACCTTTTCTCCATCGATTCGTTTGCTGAATATACCCTGATGCTTTTGTTCCAATTGAACGCTAAGCATACTGGATAAGCGTATGCCGTCCTTGTCGCCGACAATCTGACCGGTTCCGTCGATAATGACATTCATGCCCGATCCGTCGTAGTCGATTTCCGATAGAATATCCATAATCTCTTTGGGATCTATCTCATATAACGTAACACCGATAATTTCTCCGCGGCTATTAAAATCCTTCTCCGCCCGCCCGAAGCAGAACACGGGCCCGGATTCCGCCTTCCATGGCGTAATAAACGACTTACGGATACCGAAGTAAACCGCTTGTCCGTCTGCTTCGCGAATTTGTTTGTACCAGAGCTCGAGGGAATGATCGTAAATATAGGGATTATAGGCAGGGGTTGAATCTCTAGGCGAGTAATGATAGGAGAAGCCTTTCTCGCCAAACAAGTAAACGCTATCCACATCGTTTCTTGAATTGACCAGATTAGATAGAAAGGCCGTATTGCTATTGTTGTTCTCGATTCGTTCCATTTCGTCAGACAGCTCTCCATCCAGCTGCTTCTGAATTTCCTTGTTGCCTACGACCAGCAGCGAGCGATCCTCGTATCCTTCGATGATTTTCTCAATCCGTTTACTCATTTGCTGGACATTCTGAAGAGCCATTCCGCCAATCTTGTTCTCCATCATCTCGGTGGATTTGACATAAGAGAGATAGCCCATCACCGTAATAATGATAAGCATACTGGCGACATACAACCCAAAGACCCTCATGCCTACGTTGGTAAGCTTTATTCTCCTAATGAATGCCACAGTCCTGATTCCTCCTCTTCTACATACCGTGGTTGCGGAACTGAGCTGGTGTCATCCCTTCATATTCTTTGAATATTTTGACAAAATGCCGAAAGTCCTTATAACCTACGCGATCTGCTATCTCATAAATCTTAAGCAGCGTCTGCTCGAGCAGCTCCTTTGCTTTTGCTATCCGAATCCGAATGAGATAACGGCTAAGCGTTTCCCCAACCTCTGCGTGAAACAGCCTGCTGAAATAAGAGGGGTTCAAATATATATGTTCCGCTACACTATTGAGGCTAATGCCAAGGTGATAATTGTCATGAATGTAACGTAGTGCTGTTTCGATGATGCGTTTCTGTCCAGACACAGACACAGTGGTATTCTTTGTTAAAAAGACACTCATGATCGTGGATTTCCATTCATTAAGGGGACACCGATAAAGCTGAAGCTTCTGTTGATGAGTAACGCTGAAGGGTTCTGAGGTATACTTAGCGGCGCATAGTTCTCGCCATTTGGAAAGAAGAATACCGATATACAAGTTCATCTCGCATCGAACCGCAATGGCGGAAGTTTGTTTGATCAGCTCTCTTAGATGCTCAGTCTGATCGTCAAGCAGCTCGGAACATTTATGTTCATCCATCAGCTTCAGGGCGTGCAGCAGACGATTAGAGCGTGCAGCATCCAGCGCTTCTGGTTTAATCGTTGCGACGGGTATGCTCCCTGCAAAGGATACTGACTGTCGCGCCCCCGGCATTTGGAATGCAGCATACGCTGCCGGCAATGGATATTGTGGAGGCGCATTGACATCCATATAACTGTTTTCCATGATTGCCGGGCCGTAGACATGACCGGATTCTTCAAATAAATAACCCGTACTGTTTGTAAGCGCTTCCTTAAATGCGGAATAAAGATTCTTTCTATCCGAAATATCGCTGATCCCAATGGTAATTCGGATGCCCAGATATTTTTGTGCTCCTTCGATGACACGATAAGCACATCTGAATAATTGCTCATACATTGTCGGCTTGTCATGTTCTTGTGGAGAAACAATCAGCGCCAAATCAAGAAACTCGTTCTCATGTAAAGGACATGCGATGCATCGCATGCCATCGCCTGAAATCATCTCCTCCATCAGATTGCCAAGAGCGTATCGAATAAGCGAGCATTCCTTCTCATTCATGTCTCGTTCACCCCATTCGTGCACTACGGCAGCCAAAATAACGAGGCGATTCGGATCCAGTTCAATCTGGAACGTTTTCCATTTGATCTGTAATTCGTTGTCCGGCATAGGTTGGGTTAGACACATTTCCAAATGCTTCTGTTTTGCGAGTGGTAAACTCTCTCTAATCCGGCTTGACAATTCTTCCAAGCGGTATGAATCCTCCTTCTTTTTCATGATTTCGCAGACACACCGTTCAATGATCTCAAGCATCACCTTCTCCTCAATCGGCTTGAGAATATAATCGAACGCACCGAGTTTGACAGCTTTTTGGGCATATGCGAAGTCGCTGAATCCGCTAATAAAGATCACCTTAATATCTGTGCCGCGTAATTTTAGCTCTTCAATTAATTCCAACCCATTCATGGAGGGCATTTTAATATCGGAAATAACGATATCCGGGATATTGTCATCGATCAGCATGAGTGCCTTCCGTCCATCTTCGGCTTCTCCAATAAGTTGGATACCGTATGCCCCCCAGTCTATGGTTTGTTTCAAACCTTCCCGGATCCAAAGCTCATCATCCACAATTATGAGTTTAAACATTCAAGTGTCCTCCTTAATCTATCGATATCTTTGGTATGTCGCTTCCGTTTCCGTCATATCCCCCCTTCCCCCATCCCTCTGCCGTTGTGACCCATTTTACAGAAGCGAAAGGATTTATATAATGTGCATATTTTTGGATTTGGTGTACTATTTTTACTTCACGATTTTGGTTGCATGGGCAGTCATCTCCAATATCCCTATATATTCGTTAAGGAGTCCTATAGTCTGTCTACTTTATTCTCATACAACTAATATAGCTTGGCAAGTATTCCCAGCCCCATTGTAGCGGTAGGTTAATGGGCACACATATGGACGCCCTACATCTTCCGCATACACAAAGGGACTGATTCCGGACCGGGCACAGCCCCAGTTCAGCAAAAAGAGCCGGCTGCAACAGCCGGCTCTTGGGCAAATATTTATGAATGCTTTTAACTTGTGCGAAAAGATTTCACTGTGTGGTTATTCCCGCTTCCGGTCCCCTTCCGATATTGATAAAAAAGGGACATTTGCCGTTTAAGCAAATGCCCCTCTCGCTTGTCTGTCTCCTACTGGATGAACCGCTTCAAAAATTCAACCGATCTTCTGACATCTTCGGCCATTGTCCGCACAGGCCGGTTCTCTTCGTTATGCAGCAGCTCAAAGGCCAGCCAGCCGTTATATCCGATATCCAACAGTGCTTGAAGCAGCTTCTCCATATCGATGTCCCCTTCAAGGAGATCTTCCGTTGGAGTCTGCCCCCGTTGATTTCTTAAATGGAAGGCATCGATTCTTTCCGGGTAGGTCCGAATCCATTCAATCGGGTCGTATCCCGCAGCATGCGCCCATCCCGTGTCCACGCATAGTCCCACATCTGCTCTGGCGTACTCAATAACGCTGCGCAGGTCGCCTTCCGCATTATGCTTCTCATCCGCATGATTATGCAGGCTGACCTTCAGCCCCCATTCTTCTGCGGCAGCGGATATGCGCGACAAATGCTCGCCTTGCCGTTTAAATTCGTCCTCTGTTTTTGGGAGCGCAGCTCCCCACCCGCCTTTGGGATCCGCATTTACAATCAGATCCGTCCCTCCGGCCTCCGCCAGCCTTCGGGCCAAGGGCATGATGCTCTCCTCGAAAGGAATCGCCGGTTCATGAAGATTAAGCCCGATATAGGCACCGGAGACGGATAAACCGTACATCCGGGCCAGACTTACGAGCTCCGGCTCCGGATCAATTTCAACGGCGTTCATCCCGGCTGCCACACACTCCCGGAATATTTCATCCCAGGAGGCCTCTCTTCGGTCGAACCGGTATCGTTCATGCCAACCGTACATCGCGGTCGAAAATCCTTTTATGATCATCCCTCAACTCTCCTTTTACCTTCCGGTGACAGGCGCATTTGATAACCTCCTATAACACGGAATGGGGCACCGTCTGCGGCGTTCCTGATTCTGCGCAATCATAGATGGCCTGCAGGCATTGAAAATTAAAAACCGCTTGCTCATTAATGGTTGCTTGCGAGTCCAGTCCTTTGACTTTCAGATAAAAGTAATAGATCGGATGGTCCATAACGGTAAAGGGGCCGTTATGGGCCATTTGGTTCTCCGTCGTTTCCACTTGCCCTTCTTTATCCCGTTTGTAATCAATCTGATCAGTTTCAAAATACGGCGACCACTTCACCGCACCCAGCGTGCCTTCCAGCTCAACATGATGATACGGTTCGCCGTGCGTGCAGGATGCCCGCTCATATTGAACCCATACGGATTTGCCGCCGGCAAGACAATACTTCAGCATCGCGCCGACATGACCCTCGACATCGTATTTCGTATCCGCCGGATCGGCTTGCGTTACAGGCTTGCTTGTCCAGGCTGCAGCAACTTCAATCGACTCAGGCTGCAGCAGATCATTGAGCACTGTGAAATCATAAGGACCCCAGTCCATCAGAATCCCGCCCGCGCTCTTGGCGCGGTCCAGAAACCATTTGCTCTCCTTCTGGTATTCCACGCCCGCCCGGGCGCGCTGGTTCCGGTATACGAATGTCACCTTATAAACCTCGCCCAATGTTTGCGAGTGGAGCATCGATTTGATTTCTTCGGTCTTGGAAAGGCCCAGGAAGCGGTCGCTGCAGCATCCCAGCATGCGGTTATGCCGTTTTGCGGTCTCTAGCAGCACCTTGGCTTCCTGGCCGTTCATCACCAGCGGTTTCTCGCATAATACATGACGGCCGGATTCCAGCGCCATCCGCGATAATTCAAAGTGCGTGAACGGAGGCGTGCCGACTATGACGATATCGTCCTCTCTCGCCGGCTCAGCAAGCATCGTACGCGCATCAGAATAGCTTTTCGCCTCGGGAAACATTTCTGTGAACCCCGCAAGCGCCTGCGCGTTCGGATCTGCAACCTTCAGCTCCACAGGCTCGCCAGCGGGAAGCTTGCGTATGGCCTCCGCGTGATACCGGCCGATTACACCTGCGCCAATAAGATAAATTCTCATTATATCCTCCATTACTCCCAGGGCATCTTGGCCGGGAAACCGATTTTCTCCATGCGGAACGCTTCCTTGGCTTTCTGCGGCAGCTGATCATATGTTTCTTGCGGGATCGGAATATAAGAGCCTCCGCCATACCAGCTCTTGTTAAAAATCATGGCCAGATTCGTACGGCGGTCGTTGGAGATGTTCGGGGTTCCGCGATGCCACATCCGGATATCGCGAATCACAATCGAACCGGCGGACATGAGCACCTTCTCGGAAAGCATATGTTCAGCCGCACGCACGATATGCAGATGCGGATTCACGCTTCCGTCCAGCGTGTCGTGGTTTGCCCGGTCCGGATTCAGATGTGTACCGCCAGGCCAAACCTCAAGAGGCCCGTTCTCTTCCGTAACATCGACCAGCGGAATATTTACAACCAGGCTGAAGGTCGGCAGCGGAATCGACAAATCCGGGAAGAGAGGCATGATGTCACAATGTACATGCTGGTAGTCGGAGCCCGGCATCGGCGTGTCCGAAGCCAAATACGTACAGCGGTTGTCAGCGCCGAGAATGCTGTCTAGCACGGCTGTGGCAATCGGATTGCAAATAATCTCCTCGTCGATGAAAGGCTGCATGAATGGGAGAAACATTTGCGCGCGATTCGTCCCCGTATTGAAGCCTTTACGTTCAATAAATTCATCGAAAAGCGGATCGAACGATTTGCGGATATGGGCGATTTTCTCATCGCTCAGCACTTTTTCGAATAGAATATACCCATTGGTATTTACCTGCTCAACCGCAATTTCCAATGTCTCCGGATTTAATTGTCTGGTCGAACGTTCTTGTTCCGTCAGTTGAATTTTCATTTGAATTCCTCCATTTATTCGATTTAATATCATTCACAATTTCGGGAAGTAGGCATTATCGAAAGGCTGCCCTTCTTTGGGCCGCGGTCCAAGCAGGCGGATGTTATCGACATTCTGCCCTTTGTTCCGGTAAACCGTATTCCCCGGCATCAGATGCGCAACGACTGACAGACGCGGATGATCGGACAGATTAGGGCCCGAAGCGTGCAGCGTATACGCATGATGAAAGCTCACTTCTCCCGCCTTCAGGATCATCGGCACCTCGCTCCACACCCGCCCCTCCTTGGCGAACCGCTCCTTCAAGGAATCCAGATCCTGATCGAAGAACGAATCACTGGCGGGGATCAGTCCCCACTTGTGCGAACCCGGAACGACAAGCATGCAGCCGTTCTGTACCTCCGTATCCTGCAGCGCCACCCAAGCCGTCACCAGATTAGCGGTATCCGTGCATTGCCAATAGGCATAATCCTGATGCCAGCCCACATTCCCGGATTTCTCCGCGGCCTGCTGCCCGGTTCCCGGTTTATAAATGACCTGGTCGTACCACAGCCTCGCTTCGCCAGTGCCCATTAACTGCGCCGCGATCTGCCCAAGCTGCGGGCTGGTAACCGCTTCTCTCACTTCATCGTTAATCCACCAGGCATTGTCCATCTTCCGAAGCTGAAGCGGATTGCCGTTCGAATGCCAGTCTGACAGTGGAAAGCCGTCCCCGTCATAATCACCGTCCCAAATACGGTCATGGGCTCTCTGCAACCGTTCCAGCTGTTCGTCATTGAAGATCCGGCCGCTTATCCAGTATCCGTTCTCCCGATAGAACGCGAGTTCTTCCCCTGTCAGTTGAATTTGTCCGTTCATACCTGTCCTCCCTGGGCGTTCTATTCCTTGACTGAGCCGAGCATGATGCCGTGAATAAAATATCTTTGCAGGAATGGATAAATAAGAAGAATCGGAAGCATGCCGATCACGATTTTCGCCGCATTCAACGTTTGATTGGACAGCCTTTTGAACATTTCAATCTTTTCTGCCGAGGATACATTTTGCAGATTCGTTTGAACGACAAACTGTTGAATATACGTTTGAAGCGGATATTTATCCATACTCCGCATAAATACGAGACCGTCAAAAAAGGAATTCCAATGGCTGACAATGCTGAACAATGTGACTGTGGCCAACGCCGGCGTGGACAGAGGTATGAATACCTTCATCAGCATGTACCATGGACCTGCTCCATCGATATAGCCCGCTTCCGATAATTCCTTGGGAATGCTCCGGAAGAAATTCATCAGCAGAATAACGTTGAATACCGGTACCGCAGTCGGGAGCACCAGAGCCCAAATGGTGTCGAACATTCCCAAGTATTTCATCAAAATATAGAGAGGAATGATCCCGCCGCTGAACAGCATTGTCACAATGATGAACCACATGTACAGATCACGGGAACGAAATTCCGCGACCTGACGGGATAGCGGGTATGCCATTGATACTGTTATCACAAAATTGATGATGCCGCCTACCAGCACCCGCTTCACGGATATGAAAAAAGAACCGAGAAAATTTTTGTCGTTCAATATCGTGTCATACGCAAAGGTGTTGAAACCGACGGGCCACAAGGTCACTTTACCCGCTGCCGCTGCCGCTTTATCACTAAAGGATACTGCGACCGTATACAAAATCGGAGCCAATGAGAGAACAGCTATAACGGTCATAAGGAGGTATAAAGTGCCTCGTGACAGACGCGCCGTCCCTGTTTTGTTACGAACCATGAGCTTGCCACCCCTTTCTGGTTAAAAGATGCGATAATTGGCAAATCTGCTGGCCAACCGGTACGAGATGAAAATCAAGATCAATGCGATTACCGATTTCATTAATCCAACCGCAGTCGCCAAACCAAATTGGGCTTGTACAATACCAACGCGATACACGTACGTATCGATAATATCGCCAGAGTCATACACGAGCGGATTGTACAAATTGAAGATCTGATCGAATCCGGCATTCAAGATGTTTCCGATGCTCAACGTTCCGAGAAGCACGATGGTCGGTGCAATGCCCGGCAGCGTAACATGTCTTAATTTTTGCAGCCATGAGGCACCATCGATTTCAGCCGCTTCGTATAAGGTCAGGCTGATTCCGGTCAGAGCCGCCAGGTAGATAATCGCATTAAAACCGAATTCCTTCCAAACATCGCTTGATATGATAATCCACGGAAACAGGGTATTGCTTCCAAGGAACATAATAGGCTCCATGCCAAAAGCTTGCAGCGCATTATTAACCACCCCGTCGAGCGAGAGAAGATCGATTATAATGCCGGATAAAATAACCCAGGACAAGAAGTGCGGCAAATAGACGATCGTCTGCACCCAGCGTTTGAAGGCTACTTTCCTTACTTCGTTCAATAGAATGGCGAAAATCAACGGCAGGACGCTATTGGCGATAATCTTCCAAAAAGCGATATTAATGGTGTTGAAAAAGATCGTTTTGCTGTCGCGCATATCAAATAAATAGTTAAAGTTTTCCAATCCAACCCAGGGCGATTTCGTAAAGCCCAGCCCCATTTTGAAATCCTTAAAGGCGAGCACAATGCCGACCATCGGAATGACACTAAAAATAATAAGCAGAATCATTCCCGGCAATAACATCATGTGGTAGTGCTTCTGAAAAGTATTATGCTTCATCCTATTAACGCCTCATTTCCTGAAGAAACAGCAGAGGGACATAAAGCGCCGGTCCATCCTTGGCGCTTTATGCAATCCATTGGATTATTTCTGTATTTCTTCCTCAATCTCTTTAATAATCGTATCGCCGCCTTCGGCTTTCCAGTCCTCCACGAACTTATCGAACGCATCCAAATCCAGGCTTCCCAGCACGATTTTATAGAACGTTTCGTTTTCCAGCTTCTGCAGGTTGGCCCACCGCCGCTCCATCGTTTTGGTTGAAGCGCTGAATACGGGATCGATCGCATTCATTTCCAGCTCCAGCACGCCCGCTCCTACCAAATAAGCCTGAGGCGCTGCCCAATCGTCGGCATTCGCTTTTGGATTTGCCTTATCCTTGAGCGCCTGCTCGTATACCAATTGCATTTCCCCGTCCAATTCTTCCGGCTTCACCTTGCCTGCCAATGCATCGAGAAGCAGCTCGTGTTTCTTCGTTGCGGCATCAGGGTAATCCGTAATCATCGTAAGCGGCCAAAGGGAATGTCCGACGATCAGATTTTTGGCCTTCTCATCCGGTGTATGCGACACCTGATCATACATATTGGCATAGACGACAGCCGCTTCCGGATGCTTGAAGCCCTTCTTGACGACGAGGTAAGACTGGGCTGCAGGCAGTGACGAGATATTGTACTTGCCATCCTTATCCCCAATCATGTAAGCCCGCCAATCCGCCTTCGGGTCATTCTTTACTGAGGCGGTCAGCGCCCAGGGCGTCCACCAGGGACCGAAGAACGCGCCTCCTTTGCCGCTGGCTACAAGCTCATCCGGACTTTTCCTCAGCGCGAATTCCTTATCGATAAGACCTTCCTTGTACATATCGCGGATAACGCTCAGCGCTTCCTTGGCTCCAGGCATCGTCGAGCCGTATACGATATTGCCTGCTTCATCCTTTACCCAGGTCAAGGGATACGAATTGAATGCATTGAAGATCCCTTTGAAATCATGCAGGCCGCCGCCCTGGGCGGAGAGCGTTACGTTGTTGCCGGTTAAGCCGATCGTGTCGGCGGCGCCGTTTCCGTCAGGATCCTTCTCCACGAACGCTTTGAGCACGGCCCTCAATTCCTCAATGTTCTTAGGCGGCTGAAGGCCCAGCTTGTCCAGCCAATCCTGACGGACCCAGAGCATAGAAGGGGCATCGGCTTGAATGCCCACGCTTGGCAGCGCCAGCAATTTCCCGCCGTAGGTCGCGGCGTCTATCACCTTGTTGTCGGTAGCCTGGTAGAACTTCCGGATTTCCGGCGTCACGTATTTCTCGTACACATCCGTCAAATCTTCAAGCTGATCCGATGCCGCCATGGCGCGGAATGTCTTCTCATCCACTACCATCATGTCGGGCATGTCGTTGCTTGCGACGGCAAGCTGCATCTTTTGATCATAATCGGTCGAAGAAGCGTACCACATGACCTTGGTTTTAATGTTCGTTTTTTCATAAACGTACCGGGTATACTCATTGTCCTCGATCGTCTCGCCTTCCTTCATGGTCAGGTCCGGAAGGACGGACTTGATGATCTGAATCTCTACCGGCTCAGGCAAACGAAACGGATCCACAGGCGTATTGTCGGATGCTTGCTGCCCACCCGTGTTTGTATCAGAGGCGTTATTGCTGCTGCATCCCGCAAAAACAAGAGAGGCGGCCAACACAAGGCCGAGCATTTTCACAACTTTCATATTCTCCCACCCTTTTTTGGATTGAATATTTTGCTAGCGTTTTCATTATAAAAGAAAAAAACTCCCGTCGGGAGCTCAAGCGTCCATAATCTCGTATACGATCGTACTTATATATACGTCCTCTATCCCTATCTAAAAGATGATTTATGGCTATTTTTTGGATGATAGTGCACCCCGCTGCTTCTGGCGGTATTCGCTTGGCGTCAGACCCGTCTGCTCGCGGAATAACCGGCTGAAATATTTTTCATTCGGGTAACCGGTTCTCTCCGCGATCATCACGATCGGGATTCCCGTCTGTGCGAGCAGCTCCTCCGCTTTGGCAATCCGCCGGTCGCGGACATATTCATTGAAGGGCTTCCCGATAATATCCTTGAAGCATTGGCTGAAATAGCTGCGGCTCATGTGAACCGTGCTGGCCATTTCGACAAGACCGGTCTGCAGCGTAATATCCTGTGCAATCAGGTCGGCCGCCTTGAGAATGCTGTCCACGATCGACCCGGAGTACATTGATTTATTCGTTAAGGCGATCATGCTCCGCCGCGTCTCGCGGAGCCATTCCTCCCACTCGTACCAATACAATAAGCTGCCGATCCGGTAGCTTCCGGATATCGTATCGGCGGAGAGCGTCCGTTCCCATTCCCGTACAGCGGAGTAGAAGATACTCTCCAGCCTCTCCTTCGGCAGCCGCATCAGCTTCAGATCAGTCAACCACTCGTTGAATACCAGATCATTGTTTACCCAGCTGAGCGATGACCACCGTTTATGCATTTCACGCACATCGTCTTCGAACACGATCGGCCAGTTCTCCTGCTCCGATACAATAGAGATATCGTACAGCCGCTTACCTGCCTCCAATTCGTACAGCAATCCCCGGCTGCGGAATTCCCTCAGCCATTTGACGGCCTCTCCTCTGTCGAAGCCCTCAATATCGGGCAGTCGTATCAGGACAATATCGGGCTCGACCTGCAGCCGTTCCGGCAAATCCTCACCCTGCAGCGACAAGGCATCGCTATCGCCTTGGACCCACAGCCATATATCCTGTTCCACTTCCGTCATAAAGTCTCCCGGCCTAACCGGCAGCCGTTTAGTCCATTCGCTGTCCTGCCGGGGAGTCAGGGATAATAAGACAAGACCGGTCCCGCTCTGAAATTGAAGCTTCTCGTTCTCCTCCGGCAGGAACCGGCCCGCTGGCGGACGTTTCCCGGTTTCTTCGGCAATCCTCCCCATAATGCGCGCAAGCACATCCTCCATTTTCTCTTTTTCCAGCTGCGTCTTCACGATATAGTCGATTGCGCCGAGCCGGAGCGATTCTTGAATATATTCGAAATCCTGATGGAACGTCAGGACGATCAACCAAATATCCGGGAAGCGGATGCGGACGGTGCGCATTAATTCGATGCCCGACATGACCGGCATGGCCAAATCGGTAACGAGCATATGGACATCATTATTCTGCAGAAATTGAAGGGCTGCCTCGCCATTAGCCGCTTCTCCGATAACCTGCAGCCCGAATTGCCCCCAGGGCATCAGAACCATCAGCCCTTTGCGGACCAATTTATCATCATCCACGATCAATACGTTCATCTCAAACACCAGCCTTTTGTAAAGGAATGCGAAGCAGAACGGTGGTACCTCCGCTCTCGTTGCTTTTCATTTGTATTACGGCTTCCGATCCATATCGCGATGACAGCACGCGCTTGACGTAATTGATACCGATGCCAAACCCCATCTTCTTGTTCTCGCCGCGCTCATTATGAAGCAGCTTATGAATGGTTTCCCCGGATAACCCGATTCCGTTATCGGTTACCGAGAGGACGACATGGGACGATCCTTCCAGGTTGACCCGCACCTGTATCACCCCATCGTCTCCCAATCCGTGATATAAGGCGTTCTCCACAAGAGGCTGCAGAATAAACTTGGGAATGTCCAGATTTTCGATGGTTGCGTCAGCATCAATTTCCACGCCAAAGCGAAAATCATAGCGTATCTGCTGCAAATTCAAATATTCCTTCAGTGCGCCGATCTCCTGCCGGATCGTCGTTTCTTGTCCCTGCTTGTCCAGATTGTAATGGAGCAGCTTGTTGAGTGACGTAACAAGACCGTCGATCTCGTCCTGGCCGTTCAGGCGCGCAAGCCAGCAAACCGTATCGAGAGTATTATAGAGAAAATGCGGATTGATCTGGTACATCAGCTTTTCGACCTCAAGGTCGGCTTTTCGTTTCTCCTTCTGCTCCACTTCGGCAAGCAGCTCCCAGATCCGCCTGCGCATATTCCAAAATTGATGCAGCAGATGATCGAACTCGGGAATTTGCGAAGTCTTAATCTCAGAATGAAAGTTTTTGTTTGTCAGCTGCATGATCTCTTTATTGAATTTCGTAAGAGGCACGTACACCATCCGCCAGAGCAGCCAGCCAAGCAGCAGACTGACGGCAATCGACAATAGGGAGAAGCCGGCAAACTGCCTGATCCATTCCGATATTTCCTTGCTGTACTCCGACTGCGGGATGACGGAAACAACGCTCCAGCCCTGATTGCTGACATTCCGAAATAAATAATATCCCTTATGCTTCAAGGATTTGCCCGGTACATTCTCGTCCGGATACATCGTGCCGACAGGAAAATCAGCCGGATTCTCGCTGTAGCTGACCAAACCCTGATCATTGACGATCAGATGGTCGACCTGCATGCCATCCTGGCTGCTCTCCAATATTTTCTCGGCAAATTTGAATCCGGTTTCAATATATACGTACACATCGTCCCGATCCGGGATATTGGCCTGCCGGAAGACGGAGATGACGTTATTGTCGTCAAACCGGTTGCTGGCTTTGTGCGGACCATAATAAGTGATGCTGTCATACTGCTGCAGAATGGGCAAGCTGTCCAAATCGAAATCTTTTTTGATCGGGAAGTTCTCAAATAAAAAGCGATGGTCGTTCTTAAAATAATAGAAGGTCAGCCCGATCGACGGATTGGCAAAGTTAATAATATTGAGCTCGTTGACGAGCTCCTTCTCCAATCGCGATTTTTCATATACATCCGCTGTATCCAGATAGTTTTGTAAATCTTGTCCAATACTTCCGTTAAATGCTAGCTGCTGTGTAACATGATTCAGGTTGGATAACGTGTTCTCCAGCGAAAGTTCAACCTGCTGCAAGTTATTTTGCACGCCTGACTCGATTTTGTTGTCCAGCATGGAATACATTTTATAGTACGAAAGAGTTCCAATTAAGGCCAACGGGATAAGCGAGCTGGTCAGAATAATGATGAGAAGCCGCTTCTTCAGGGATAGCCTGGTCAATAAGCTGCGGTTCAATGAATGCGCCTCCAAAACTCTATGAATTAATTAAATAGATTCCTATAAGGTGGAAAAAAAGACGTCTCTTCTTAGCCGCGAGGCTGATTGTGCAGCCCACGAGAGACGTCCTTCAAGAAAGTTATGGTCAGTATATCAAAACATCAGCACATTCGACAATCATTTCCCGGTGCCCGTCAGGAGCTCTATGCAGCCCCGGCCCATACCGGTCGTAAACTTCGTTGCTGTAAAAACTTGCCTGCAGGCCATCGTAAGTCCAAGGCCTATCCCATCTCGATAGCCAAAACCATTCCCCGGGAATGCTGCCCGATCGCGCGCGCCAAAAAGGCAGCCGGTTGAACCCGGCTGCCTCTGTCACGTGATAAAAAAGTCTGGAACCGGCTGCTTTGTTGAATTAATGGAGTCCGACGCATCGCTTGAAAAATACGAAAAAAGCAGGTGTGAAACCATCAAAAATTACCATATAAAGGAAGTTTACTACTCTCTCGGCCACGTCTCTTCTATATAACAGAAGTTGGCCCTGTTACTTCTTGAAGGTTTGCTTCACTGCCTCAAGATAGCCGTACCCATATAGGTCATCCGGTTGAAGATAACTGGTTTCCGTCCATTCGTTCCAGCTGTTAATGGTGATCAGCGGAGGCTGCCCTGGATGACTGTCGGCATATTGCTTGGCCAGCTGAAGCGCCTTTTGCACATTGTCCGGCGTGTTCTGCTTCACAATGCCGGGACGGAATTCCTGAAATCGCGGATTGTTGTCCCATCCGATTGAAATATGCGGGAAATAAGGAATGTCAGAGGCTTGGTCAATCCGCTGCCATTCCTGAACGACATCCTTCATAATGTCACCATAGTCTCTGTCGATATTTGCAAAATGCACAAACTGATAGTGGGACAAGCTGTCAAATCCCAGCAGAGTGACAACTTCGCTTGTCGTTGCCTCTTTGCCGCCATCGACGCCGCTAAGATTGAAACTCATCTCGCTCCATAGGGTCAATTGAAGATGAAGTCCCGGAAGCCCTTCCTCTACCGCCCGGTTTCGGAACCATTCGAACGCGTCTTTGGTTGCGCTTGCTCCTCCCAAGCCCTTCATTAAATTTGCCAGATCGTAAATCATAAATACAGGCTTGCCGTCGATGGTGTAGTATGACGGGTGTTTGAAGTATTCGGCGATCAACCGGTTGGCAATTCGTTCGAACTCGGGCCGATCAACCGACGCCTCCCAGATGACCGTATCCTGCATATGAGAAAGCCGGATATCCCATGTATGATTGACGTCGTGATTCGCCCACATCAAGTAAAATTTAACCCTGTCATTGTTTCGCGCTTTCAAGTAGCCGTTATTTAAACACTGCTCCAGGAAAGGCCGCTTGTCATACCAATACCAGTCATAGATAAACACATTGACTCCGTGGTCTGCCGCAGCATTAATTTGCATTTCCATCACATAAGGATCCGCTTCATTAACATATCCCCATAAAGGTTTCCTCGGCCAATCGTGTTCCGGAAATTTTCTCACGGCATTTTTGACGGACTGCCACTCTCCGATTCCTTCCGGCCAGAACATCCTGGTTCTGGGTTCGTCCCCCGTATAAGCCGGCCAGACATAAGCGGCTACATCATAGTTATTCATGTTCTTCATGTTCTTCATGCGAAGCCCTCCTGATATAAACGTATGAAAAGCAATAGTTTCCAAACTGGCATCAACCCTTCACGCTGCCGAGTACAATACCTTTCATAAAATACTTCTGAAGAAACGGATACACGGCCAGAATCGGAGCTGCCGCGATAAAAATCTGCGCCGATTTCAATGTGCGGTCGGACACCTGGGACAACGTCTTGAGTTCCTCCTGCGAGGCGGTCGTAAACAGGGACATATCGCGGTTGACGATGATCGTCTGCAGATAGGATTGCAGTGGATAATGATCCGGCGAGCTCATCAGTATCAGCCCGTCAAACCAGGAGTTCCAGTGCCCTACACAGGTAAAGAGCACTAATGTCGCAAGAGCCGGCTTCGAAAGCGGCAAATAAATTCGACTTAGAATGGTCCAATGACCCGCGCCGTCGATGAAGGCCGATTCGCCGATCTCCTTCGGGAGCTGACGGAAAAAGTTAAGCAAAATGATGACGTTGAATACAGGGACCGCACCCGGCAGAATCAGCGCCCACACCGAGTCCAGCAGGCCAAGCTGCTTAACTGTCATATACCAGGGAATGAGTCCGCCGCTGAAAATGATCGTGATAAACAGGTACCACGAATAAACATTCCGCCCATACAGATCACCGCGTTCCTTTGACAAAGGATAGGCCGCGAAAATAGTCAACAGCATATTGACAGAAACGCCGAGTGCCACACGCTCCAGCGTTACAAGGAAGGAGGTGAGAAACTGCGGATTATTAAGTGCATATTTATAAGAGCTTAGGTTAATGTCGACAGGCCATAGCGTCACCTCTCCGGCAGCAGCTGCGGTACTGCTGCTGAAGGACACGGCCAACACGTGGATAATCGGAAAAATACATAGCAGCGCACTGGCAGCAAGGAGTAGATAATTTATGCCTTCGAATACTTTGCCGCCGAACGTTTGGTGATGCATGCTGCACGCTCCTTTGTCAGAAAATGCGATAGCCTGCGAATTTGGAGGCAAGCTTGTAGCCCGCGACGATGAAAACAAACGAAACGACTGATTTGAACAGCCCGACCGCGGTAGCAACGCCATATTGGCTGTTCAGCAATCCGATCCGGTAAACGAATGTATCCAGGATGTCGCCGGTCTTGTATACGACGGGGCTGTACAGATTGAACACTTGCTCGAAGCCTGCGTTCAGCACGTTGCCGAGACTGAGCGTCGCCATCAGCACAACAATGGGCATAATACCCGGAATGGTGACATGCAGCACTTGACGGAAACGGCTGGCGCCGTCCATGACGGCAGCCTCGTAGAGCGAGGTGTTAATGGATGTGATCGCCGCCAGATAAATAATCGTCCCGTAGCCGAACTCCTTCCAAACATCGGTAACGACCAGGATATAAGGGAATATTCTCTCGTTTGCCAGGAAAAAAACAGGTTCGATTCCCATTCCTTTCAGCATGAAGCTGATGATGCCGTCAGTCGGGGACAAAATATCAACCAGGATGCCCGACAGAATGACCCAGGACAAAAAGTGCGGAATATAAATCAGCGTCTGAATGGATCGCTTGACGAAGCTGCGGCGTACCATATCAAGCAATATCGCAAATATGACGGGTACGAGCAGCCCGAAAATGATCTTCAGCAGCGCGATAAAGATCGTATTCCAGAGCACCTGCATCGTCTCCGGCATCGCATAAACATAGTCAAAGTTCTCGAGGCCGACGAATTTCGAGTTAAAGAACCCTTTCGTCGGATTGTAGTTCTGAAATGCGATCAGTATGCCAACCATCGGATAGTAGCTGAAGACCGCGACCAGCAGAATACACGGGAGCAGCATGAGATGCATTGGAAACTGCTGCCTGAATTTCGCTGCGGCACGCGCACGTTTGGTATAACTACCGGTTTGAGCCGCGGTTTGTCTAATCGCCATTCCCTTTACACTCCCCGTTCTATTTATAGCCGGTTGAAGGAGCGATTTCATCCATCCAACCGGCTTCGTTGACCTTACTTGGCTGCATTGACTTCTTTGGTAATGTCGTCCCCGCCGAGCTTCTTCCATTTCGTCACGTAAGCGTCGAACTCATCGACGGGCGCCGTTCCCATAATGATTTTCGTGAACGTCTCGTCGCGCATCTGCTTAAGCGTCGCTCCCTTTTGAGTAGTCGAGTCCGTATCGGTTTTGATATAGCCGTTTTGCAAAAAAAGATTATTCTTGTCGTAGTAGTCGATCACGTTGAATGCGCTGTTGTCGTGACCCGCCCAAGCGTAGGCGCTCCAGAGCTTATTATCGCCAGCCTTGTACTTCTCGATCTGTTCCACGTTATCCTTGACCCAGTAATTCTCCAAGACCGATTGATCCTTTTCCTTGAAATACTTGTTCACGCTCTGATGGATGAACAGGTTCTGCTGCGGGTAGAACGTCGACATAGTGGCCAATTGAAAGCTTTGATCCGGCGCTTTTTCGAGCTCGCCGTTCTTGCCGTGATAAGCGGGATCGAATTCCGGGCTGATCGCCGGGTCTTTGGCATAGAAATAATTGTAAAGCTTGATCGCTGCTTCCGGATTTTTCATATTCTTGTTGACGACGTAGAACGTGCCTGCAGAGCCGTTAATCATCGGCTTGGCGGGTACACTGTCTGCTGAAACGACCGGGAACGCCTGCCAATCCGCTTTCGGGTCCTTGTTCTTCGCATCCTGCAGCGGGTAGAACGGGTTGAAATGCTGGCCGAATTGCATTCCGACTTTGCCAGCCGTTACCGACTCGGCGACCTTCGCGGTGTCTTTGACGGAAAATTCCTTGTCGATATATCCGTTCTTGTACAGTTCCGCCACCTTGGCGAGTGCGCTCTTGATTTGCGGCTGTATCCCCCCAAAGACAAGATTGCCCGATCCGTCATCTATCCACCCGTTAATGTAACCGTGATAGCCCTCGAAGAAACCGTCAAGCCCGGCAAAACCGCCCATCAAGTCCTTCACGAGCCCAAGTCCGTAGGTATCATTGACTCCGTTCTGGTCCGGATCGTTTTTAGTGAACGCCTCCGCGATTTTCATTACATCGTCCATTGTCTTTGGAGGCTCCAGACCGAGAATTTTCAGCCAATCCGTCCGGATCCAAATCATCGATGCTGCATCAATAGCCCCATTCAGCTGCGGGAGACCCATCAGTTTGCCTTCCACAGTAGCCTGATTTAAACCGATTTGCTTGTCGGCTTCCATCATTTCCTTTGTAAAATCGGAGGCGTACTGATCAAACAGTTTCGTGATATCCATGGCCACACCCGTATCAACCAGCATCTTGAATTGACGTGAGTTGGCAGGGATGATGTCCGGCAAATCGTTTGCAGAAATCGCCACGTTCATTTTTTGTTCCATTTGTGCCCCGGGTACCGTCCAGAGATAGTTGACCTTGATTCCCAATTCCTTCTCATAGCCTCGGGTCCATATATTGTCGCTCGCAACATCGGGCTTGATGGCGACGGCTTTCTGGACCTGATCGCTTAAGCCCATAACCGATGTAACGGTAATCGGAGGTTCGTATATTCCCTTCGCGTCTTCGCCATTAGTGACGGCTGCTTCCCCCGTGTTGTCGTTCGATGTATTGCTTGCTTGCGATGAATCATCGCTTTCTTTGTTCGTTGTCGCGTTATCTCCGCAGGCCGTAAGAACCAGAATTGCAGCCGTCAGGACAGCAATAAGGAAAATTTTGGTGTATGAAACTTTCTTCTTCATGCACGTTCCCCTTTAATCATTATTTACAGTGGCCACCGTGTTTTCATTATAGAAAAGATTAAAGCGTTTTCATATCATCATTTCTTTACGCCCCATTCATTTGTTTACCTGCAAAATGCATCTCTGTAATCCTGTGGGGCGAGACCCGTCAACTTCTTGAAGGAACGGGCAAAGTTCGAAGCAGAACCATATCCGAGCGATGCTGCAATGTCGTGGATGCGGTTCTCAGAATCAGCCAGCAGCTGCTTGGCCCGGTCCAGCCGGACAGTCTGGATGAATTCGGAAAGGTTAAGACCGGTTTGTTGTTTAAAGAAGCGGGACAGATAGGTTGGATTGAAATGAACAAGCTCCGCAAGCCTCACAAGAGAAATATCCTCGTGAAGATGCGCGTCAATATAGACTTTGACCTTAGTGACAATATCCTGGGACCGTGACTCCTGCTTATCGGTACGAAGCATCTCCGTACCTGCACCCAATCGGTAATCAAGAAGGAGAGCGAGCGATTGATACGCTTCCGCAATCCGCTCCCATTCAATAGTCTCCGTGCAGACCGCAAACGAAACCGTCCGCTCCGTCGTTTCCTTTGCTGCCCTCTGGATGGTTTCGAGCGTTTCACGGATGAACAGTCCGATTTGCTCATCCCGATGGCCGGAGAATTCAGACCCGTTGCTTGTATTTTTCGCCTGCAGGAGCCATGCCATCAGATTCGAACCGGAAGCGGTCATGACACTCTCCACAAGTGGCGAAAAATACTGCTCGGCAATCAGACGGATCGTTTCGACCGATGCCTTCCTGGCCATATATCCTGACGGAACCGGCGGGAATGGCGTGTCGAATCGGCAGACGGCCATCCAGACCGGCTTGAAGGGATTGAGAGGCAGGCCGATCCGCATCAGCTCTTCGGCAATGGCGGGACCAGCCTCCATCTCTTTGCATAGCGCGGCTGCCAGCATGTCCTGCAGCATCATCTCGTTCAATACCTGAAGCCTTTTTTCCGCCTCGGCAATCAACGCTTCGGCACGAAGCGACCGCTCAATCTCCGCTATGGTCTGCCGAGCGGCCTCCCTTACCTTGCCATACCCTTCCGTTTTCAGAATATATCGGACTGCACCGTTCTCCATGGCGTGATGCGCGTAGTCAAACTCCTTAAAACCGGTTAAAAAGATCACACGGCAGGATGGCCAATTGCTTCTAACATGATGAAGCAAGCCGATTCCATCCAGGCCAGGCATACGAATATCCGAAATGATAATATCGACTTTCATCCGGCCCAACAGCTCGAGCGCTCCCTTCCCGGAATAGACGCGATGCACATCCATTTCCCATTCACCGCAATCCTTGAAATCTTCATACAAGCCGTCGGCGATAATCGGTTCATCATCGACTATCAAAAGCGTATACATCGGAATCCCCCTTCTTGTTCAGATTGTTGCCAGCCGGATCGTTACCACAACACCGAACTTGCCGCTTGCAATGCTGAGACCGCACCCGTTCCCGAGAAGCAGCCTGATCCGCCGGTGTATATTGATCAAGCCTGTGACTTCCGCGTGTTCGTTCGATTCTATATCGGACTCGAATTTGCGGAGCTGTTCGTCTGTCATCGGTGCCCCGTTATTCGCCGCTTCAATGAGCAATCCGTCTTTCTCCGGAAGGAACCGGACGTTCAGCAGACCGTTCTCTTCCAGATTCTCCAGACCATGCTCGAAAGCGTTCTCAATAATGGGCTGCAGAATTAACCGCGGCACAACTACGTTTGCATAGGCCGGCGGCAGCTCGCCGAACTCCACCCGGATTCTGTTGGAGAATCGCATCGACTGTATGTCGCAATAGGTTCGTGCGTGGTTTACTTCCTGCTCAAGGGTTACCTCATCCGAAGCATTTCTGGTTACAAATTGGAAATATTCCCCCAGCTGAAGCTGAAATTTCATTAATTGCTCATATTCGCCCCGCCTGGTCATCGTGTAAAGGATAAAAAAACTGTTATAGAGAAAATGCGGGTTTATCTGGGCTTGCAGCTGCTTCAGCTCCGCCCGCTGCACCATGATGGTCTGCTTATAATTCTGGTCGATCAGCGATCGCAACCGTCCGAGCATAGAATTGAATCTGTCATAGAGAAAACCAAACTCGTCTTCATAGCGATGACCGATCGAGAAATCCATGTCTCCTTTTTCAAGCCGTTTAAACCCTCTGATCAGAGTATGCAGCGGCATCCTGATAAAGCGGAGAATCGTCAGCGAAAAAAGAATGATGATCAATAGTACCCCAACAGAAAGCAGCCAGAACGAGAATTCGTATTTTCCCAGCCCGGCAAACAGAGAGCTTTCCGGAATATAGCTGACCAGTGTAAGACCCATATAGGATGAAGTGCGGTAAATATAAAGGTAACGCTCTCCTTTAATCGTAATTGAACCGCTGCCGCTGTCGGAAATGCCTATCAGCACGCGGATACGTTCCTGAGTTGGCGCTGCTCTGTTGTCTGAAATCAGCAAATGCTTGCGGGCATCCACAAGGAATGAACCGCTATTCTCGTTCAGGTTGAATTGCTGCAGAGACTCCTTGAGCCGGGGGAGGGATAGCTTGATCTGCACAGCATATAAAGGCTGAGGGCTTTTCTTGATGTAGTTGGGCGGAAAAAAAGCGTTAAGAAGCAGCTGCTCATCACTATAAATCAACTGCGAAGGAGTCGAATTGTCGAAGAACGTCATCCATTTCAAATCCGATTCCTGCAAATCTTCTATACTGCCTTCTGCAGGAATTGTCCGCCCTATGGATGGAATGTAGGCGATTACATTTTCAATGTAATTACTGCCGTTTTTAATCGCACTCAGCCTCTGCTGCAGCTTGTTTAAATAATAGCCGCGTTCGTAATTGTCCATGAACGGAACACTATTGGCCAGCCGGTTAATATCGTCATTGTAAAGCGTATCAGACTGTACCAGCTTGAGTCCCTGAATCTCCTTTTCGAGTTTATCCAGATAGTAGGACATCTGGGCTGCCTTTGTATTGAGTATTTCCCTTTTGATCGCGGTAACGCCCCATTTGTACATACTGATGCCGATTCCGTACAGCGGTACCATAACGATCAGAAAGGTAAGAACAAGCCGTATAAATATCGATCTTCGCCAAAAACCGACTATCTTCAAAGGCCATCTCCTTCCTTAATACTAAAATATTCCCTCCCTTATTAAGCCATAAGTTACCGAAAAACACAGCCCCCTGTTAGAGCTCCTCTGCCTGGAAAGATAGAAATGCGTATGTAAAATCATTGGTGTAAGCTCCAAAACTATATAAAATGGAAGTAGACGAGAGGTTGATATGAATGCAAATAAATTCCATATCTTTTATTAAACTGCGCTAAAAAAGAGCGTATCCCTGGATACGCCCTCTTTCATGTTTTTTCCTGTTTTGTTGATCCCTTGATAGATTTGCCTAATGGCTTCAACAGGCAGCTTAGGCTCCCGGTCAAGGGAACCAACCTGTTTTATGTAATATTGTGTTTGACGGGATCTTTTGCTCATCTTGCTGCACTGGTTAACCGCTTTCATAACCAATATTATAGTGGTTAATCTCCCCAGACGCTGGCATAGGCGTAATTTCGTATCGTCCCGTGCCAGCGATACCATGGCGAGCCTCCCTCTTGCTGTGCATAGAACAATGCCACTTCTGCCTCCGGATCAATGACAACATAGCATCCGCGGGCGCCATCCCAGCCGAATTCGCCATTTTGGCTCAAAGAGTTGTTTTCCTCCCTATCCACCAGCGTCCGTACGCCAAGACCATAACTGTAGCCGTTCTTGCTCACTCCGCCGAATTTGGCGAAATCCTGCTGCGCCTCTTGGCACAAGCGCTTTGTCCTCATCTCATTGACTGTCTCTTTTTTTAGGATGCGCTCGCCGTTTGACGCCAGGCCATAATTGCATAACGCCTCGGCAAACAAGATGTAATCGGTTACGGTAGAGTAGAGTCCGCCGCCGCCGCTCTCATAAGCCCTGCCTGGTTGGAGGACAAATGTCTCCCCTATGCTCTCGGCAGTATGCGTCTTTCCATTGAATTTATTGTAAAGCTTACAGAAGCGCTTCTCGTCCTTCAGAGCAAAAGAAGTCTCGCTCATACCGATCCTGTCAAAAATATTCTCCTTGAGATAGGCTCCGAAGGTCTTGCCCGACAGCACCTCGATAAGCGCACCCAATACATCATGGCAGGCACTGTATTTGAAATGTGTACCCGGCTCGAAGATCAGCGGTTCTTTGGCAAGCGCCTTGATAACATCCAGCGTTTTGCCCTCGCCTTTTGATTCCTCGATAACTTTTCGGGTCTCCCCGGTATCCCGTTGGTCAAGCCCCGCCGTCATGCTAAACAGATGCTCAATAGTGATGTTGTTCTGCGCGGGACGCACCTCCTCCGACCCATCCTTCAGAATGTGCCGGACGGTCATGTTCCTGTACTCGGGAATATACGCGTGCAGCGGATCGCTGAGCTTAAACCTTCCAGCCTCGAACAATTGCAGGAGCGCCGTACAGGTTATGACTTTGGTCGCTGAATAGAGCCTGAAAATCGTATCGGCTCCGAATTTGATTTGATTCTCTACATCGGAAAATCCTGCATAGTACTCAAAGACAGGCTTGTGCTTGTAATACATTGCAAAACCCACGCCGGGAATGTTTTTCTCCATGTAAAAACGATTCAGATAATCCTCCAGTTTCGAAAAGTTCATTTTTACTCCTCCTTCCACCAACTCCAAATGGGTTATTTGCAGCTTGCTCCCGGATTTAAGTCTATTAATCCGCTTCTAAATAAATATACCACTAATTAGAAGTGATAAAGAACCTCCAGAACCCAAAACGGCTTGCGAGAACAGCGGAATGCAGGTGATTGCGCCGAATATGCCAATCCCCATCAAGAAGCCCGATCCCCTGGATGGCGCGGAGGACGATAAGTTGTGTCATGTCCAGCGGGAAGCCCCACAGTACCGAGCCGGCGCGGAACAGTCCTTGTACTAGCATAATCAGCAAAAAACAGCCTTGGCCGACTAACGGCCAAGGCTGTTTGCATACGAGCGAATCGGAGCCGAATTATCATTCATCCAGCCAGCAAGCGGGATAACGGCGGATAAGGCCAGCGTATAACCGGTGACGGTCCATTGGATCGTCTTCAGATCGGTGTCGAAGTAGTCTGCGTCGCCACCGATCCGTCAATATGGCGCTTTCTCGTACAAATTCGCAGGCAGTGCCTGCACGAACGGCGACCAGTCGCCCGTTGTGTAAAGATGAAGCCGGTGCATGGCCCGCGTACACGCCGTATAAAGAAGCTTGCGTTCGTTGTCCCGACCGTAAGCTTCGGACGAAGCGTCATAGACCAAGACTGCATCGAACTCGACACCCTTGGCGAGATAAACGGGAATGACCATCACTCCTTTTTCAAAGACCAGCGTCTCCTTCGTAATGAGCTGCAGAGCTTCGCCTCCTTGAATCCGTAACGATTCATGAACCTCCCGGCTTTCGGCTGCGGTCTTCGTAATGACGGCAATGGAATCGAAGCCCTCGGCCCTGAGCGCCGCGATGTCTGCCAGAATTTGCGCATCACGCTTCTCCCCGCCGTCCAGTTTCCTCAGAAGGGGTTTTTGGCCTCCCCTTTCAAACGGTGCAATTTCTTCCCCGTCTGGGAGCATCAATTTCGTGAATTCAACAATCTCCCTGGTTGAACGATAACTGCGTACAAGACAGACAAGACTTGTTTCGGCTTCGCCGAAAAGGCGGACAAGCGGCGAGTCGGAGGCGGCCAAACTTGTAGCCTGCATGAAGATCGCTTGCCCGAAATCGCCGAGCACCGTCATCCGGGCACGGGGAAACAGCTTTTTTAGATATTCATATTGAAACGGGGAATAATCCTGACCCTCATCAACGAAGACATACCGGATTTCCGTGTTCGTCCGGACGCCTTCAATCAGTTCTTTTACATACAAATACGGAGTCGCATCCTCATGCAACAACTCGCTGCGAAGCAGCGTTTCCTTGGTTTGCCTGCATATTTCAGGCCACAGCGGGGGGATGGCGGCCCCATTTATTTTCTCCCGATAAGCGGCTCCGCCCTCAAACAATTGCCCATATATGCCTTTGACATCTACAAACGAAAATTTCTTCACACTTTTCCTTAGCGGTTTAAAGATTTCTTTCACGATCCTTCGGCGGAGCAGATCTTCCTCCTTGCGGGCGAAATCAAAGTCGCCTTCATCTTCCCGGCGCTTGTTGTTCATTTTCTCGCGAACTGTGGCGTAATTTTCCGCAAGGTCGAATAATTCCTTTTCTTTATGCAGCGTTCCGAAGACTTCCATGTACTGCTCGGTATCGAGATAATTCAACTCTTCCTGTACCCAAGGCGCTTCCCGTTCCATGCGTTCCAGCGAAGCCAGTTCATTCAGCAGCCATTCCTGCAAGAGAACGACACGATTGGTCAACGGCAGGGAACGGTCATAACCGTAAAATTTCGCTCTCATTCGCTCGGCAGTAATCAAATCGCGGTCCCGAATCCGGATACCGTTGAATCGCATTCCTTCCCGTCCCAACCACATTCCATAGTTCTGCAGGGCTTGCAGGAAAGCCTCAGAAGCTTTATACTCGATCCCCTGAAGACGAGCCTCATATCCCGGCGCTCCTTGTGCGGTCAGTACATATTCGATCTGATCAAAGGCATCCTCCGGCCTTAACGAGGAACCCAGCCAATAGTCGAGATATTCTTGAAAAGTCGTCTGCTGCATATTCTCTTCACCGAGCTCCGGCAGGACGGTGGAGATATAACTGGTAAACATCGGATTCGGTGAGAAAAGAACGATCTGATCGGCCCTGATCGTCTGGCGGTGTTTGTACAGCAAGTATGCCACCCGCTGCAGTGCCGCAGAAGTCTTACCACTGCCGGCCGCCCCTTGTACGATAAGCATGCGGCTTTTGTCATTGCGGATGATGGCGTTTTGTTCCTTCTGGATGGTTGCCACGATACTCTTCATTTTCGAGTCCGCATCTTTGCCGAGCACTTGCTGCAGCAATTCGTCTCCGATCGTTTCACTCGCGTCAAACATGTTGCGGATTTGCCCGTTTTGAATCTGAAACTGCCGTTTGAGCTCCATCGTCCCTTCGATTCGTCCGGCCGGCGTGACATAAGACGCCGTGCCGGGGGAGTAGTCATAGTACAGGCTCGCGATTGGCGTACGCCAGTCATAGATCAGAAAGCTCAACCCGTCTTCGTCGACAAAGGAAGATACGCCGATATAGATCTGCTCGCTGAGGTTCAGGCCATCCTCCTGAAAGTCGATGCGTCCGAAATAAGGAGACGGGAGCAGACGATTCATGCTTTTCCATTGCTGCGTCAACAACTTGTGGCCGCGCTCCCGTTCGGCCAATACCGCGGACTGCTGGGTAATCGTGTAGAAGGTCTCTTCGAAGTCTTCGTGCGTGCTTGTGTTGATCGTAACTTCTTCCCAAAACCGCTTGCGGATGTCCGCTGCCTGATCGCTCAGTCCGGCAACCTCCGGCTCCAGTTCGGCGATTCTCGCCTGCAGCTTGTTCCTGACCCATTCCAGTCGCTCCTGTTCCTGCCGCCAATTATTCGCTTCCATCTCTCCTTGAACACACTCCTTTTTCCGTTTTTTGGGATAAAAAGAGCATTGACAAATCAAAGTTCCAGATGTACAATTAAAGTAGGAATAATATTGGACACATCATATAATTTAATTTGTCTATAGCGCTATCGATTATATCATAGCGCTATTTGTTGTTCAATTTATTTTTTTCGCCCTCCAGCAGAGCTGGATACTGAACCGGATTGTGGATAGTTAAAACAAACTACCACGGAGTTTAGCTGCCAGGAGATGACCCTTGAATTCATCAAGGGTCATCATTTTTTTATGTCCACTGGCTCTGAATCTACAGGTTATGTTGTAAGCGGAGACGCTTGCCCGAACTTCTTCAGGGGTACCCTGATGGGGCAAAAGAATGATATGACTTGAACCCGCTGAAATATGGGAGAATCGATCGGGTGGGATAGAGGCGAGTCTCTCCTCGAATTGTCTGTATACTGCCTCTCATTAAAGAACCTTATTTCTCGCAGAACTGCTTTATTTTCTACCTCATCATCGCTTTCTATCCGCTCCAGAACTCGGATGTTTTTGTAATCCGGAACCTGTCGCTTTCTATCTGCTCCAGAACCCGGATGTTTTTTAATCCGGAACCTGTCGCTCTCTATCTGCTCCAGAACCCGGATGTTTTTTTAATCCGGAACCTGTCGCTTTCTATCCGCTCCAGAACCCGGATGTTTTTGTAATCCGGAACCTGTCGCTTTCTATCCGCTCCAGAACCCGGATGTTTTTGTAATATAATTGTAATGTTTCCTTCATGTTCTTTTCATCTTATTTGCCTATAATAGAGACATGACCCCCCTTTATTATATATTCTCTCTTGCGCCTGCGGATATTGCCGCAGGCCTCTTTTTTTGCTATAAGAGATTCTCCTTAAGAAATGGAATCACTTTGCTCCAAAACCGCGGGTCCTGCTCGGACTGACTGTGCCCGCTTCCCTCCACATAAAAGGCATCAACCGGCCACTGCTCCGCAAGTATCCGCAGATCATCCGCCGGGATGAAGCTGTCTCCCTTCGCATGAATCATCAATACCGGCACCGCAGCACCAGCTTCGTTCGCCGCCAGCGCATAAGGAATTTGTGCCGCCCTGTATTCGGCACGAGAGATCCCGGCACGCAGCAGCCAAATCGCCGGAATGAAGTAGCCAAGCGGGAAGAACGGCAGCTTCTTCCGCTTCAAATCCGCCTTCAGCATGGTCTCGAAGCGGGTAGGCATCGAATCGGTAACAACCGCCCGTACAGGAAGTCCCGCACCCAGCGCGAGCAGCGTGCCGAAGCCGCCGAGCGAATGGCCCAGAACGGCTATCCGCTGCGGATCAATCTCCGGCAGCTTGCGGGCAGCCAATACCGCGGCTTGAATATCGTCCCGAAACATCAGCGCCGAAGGGGCTTTGATGGCTTCGCTGTCCCCATGGCTTCGCGCATCATACAGCAGAACGGCGAGCCCCTCATCGAGCAGCGGCTGCGTATATCTCAACACACGTGAACGATTAGAGCCCCAGCCATGCGCCACAATAACCAGCGGCAGCAGGCTGGAATCCCGAAACTGCATCTCATTGTCCGGAAACAAGAGCCATGCCTGAAGCGCAATTCCTCCGCTGTTGAATGTTAATGACCGGTAGCGCCCGACCGGAACAGCAGGATTGGCCATTCTCCTCGGCTGCTGGGCTTTGGCTGCGATAATCCAGATCAACCACAAAAGAAGCGCGACAAGCGCCGCGCTTATAATCAAAGCTATCCTCATCTTCACACCGCCTACAGCGATTTGACCGCATCCGCAAATTTGCGGGCCCGCTCGGTCAGCAAATCAAAACGTCCTTCTCTCACCCATTCCATATTGACCAGCTTGCTGCCCATTCCCACGGAGCAGGCGCCTGCTTTGAAGTAGTCCTGAATATTGTCCAGATCGACGCCGCCGGTGGCCATCATCGGTATTTTATCCAGAGGCGCTTTGATTTCCGCCAAATACTTCCAGCCAAGCGTTCCCATCGGGAAGATCTTCACCGCTTCCGCTCCCGCTTTCCATGCCCTTACAATCTCAGTTGGCGTCATAACGCCTGGCCATACGGAAATGCCGTTCTTCGTTCCGTAATCGACAACCGCTTCATCCAGATTAGGAGAAATCAGAAACTGGGCGCCTGCAGCGACGGCTTCCTTCGCCATCGTCAGATCAAGCACCGTTCCTGCGCCAATTCCCGCCCTGTTCCCGTATTTATCGCGCCATCGGCTGATCATCCCAGCAGCGCCCTGCGTATTCATCGTTATTTCCATCAGGGTTATCCCGCCGTCCAGCAGCGCCTCAGCTGCCTGGTCGGCATACTTGTCCTCAATGTTGCGGAAGATCGCCACAATTTTCTCCCGGATCAGCACATCCAACATTTGGCTCATTCAACATTCCCCATTTCCATTAATAGCTGTTTTGGCGCTTTATTCTATTGTAAAAGATATCCTGTACAAGATTCAATCGGTGGTTTCCCAATAATCTCGAAGCAAGCGCAGAAAAACATTGGGAAAAGCCAGCTCGCGCATATCTTCCGGCCCGATCCAGCGGTAGTGTGGAGGCAGTCCGCCGTTTGGTTCCTTCCGCGGCTTCCCCTTTGTCGTGTAAGTTGCGCCCGACTCAGCCGCGAGGAAATTCTGACCGCCTCCGCTCCCGAATAACGTTCCTCCCGAATGATCCGGTTTTTCAAGCGCCGCTTCATTGGCAAGCCAATACCCGAATTCCGCGCGGTACACCTGCACATCCCAAACGATATGGCTGAACACATGCTCCGCCTCGCCCCACCAGCCGGCCGGGCGGACAAGCAGCCCATCCTGGGCGAACAGCTCACGGCACAGCATATCCGCGTGGATTGCGTGTGTATTGGCCCTGCCTGCTAGGCCGCTGCTGGCAGCGAGGCCGCGAAGTCCGACCCCGGAGTCCGGAATAAGATCCGGCTCCGCAGCGCTCTTCAGGGAAAGCAGGCCGCCATCTGTTCCGGCTGCGGCTGCGCTCTGCATCAGCAGCGCTTCACTGCTGCCGATAACTGCAGTGCCTCCAGCCGCGGCGGCTTTCCGCCCGCGGCCTCTGGGCCTCGCTTCGCCGCCTGGCGGCTGCTGGGGCCCCAATACATGCGGCAGCTCCCACATCCGGGCCAGCAGGCCGCTGCCCTGTCGCTGACGCACCAGTATCTTGCCGGCATGCTCGCCGCTGCCAACAACAAGTGCTGCAAGCCGCATTTCCGGCCGCGGCGGCTTGGCCTTCGTCTTGATCGGCAGCGTATGCTCCTTCCCTGCCATCCTTCCCTCGCAGTGCGCCATCACCGGGCAGGTCAGACAGCCCGGTGACTTGGGAGTACAGACAAGCGCTCCAAGCTCCATGAGCGCCTGATTGAAATCGCCGGCCGCTCCCTCAGGAATGAGCGACTTAGCAAGCTTCTCGATTTTGATCCTCGTCGAGGGCTTGGCAATATCGTCCTCCTGGCAGAAATACCGCGACAGCACACGCATGACGTTGCCGTCCACAGCCGGCTCCGGCCGGTTGAAGGCAATGCTCATTATGGCGCCAGCCGTGTAAGGACCTACTCCACGCAGCGACGAAACGGCATCCTTGTTATCCGGAACTATGCCTCCGTGCCGGGTGAGCACCTCGCTTGCTCCGGCCTGCAGGTTGCGGGCACGCGAATAATAGCCAAGCCCTTCCCAGCACTTCAGCACTTCCTCCTCGGGGGCTTGCGCAAGCGCAGCCGCCGTAGGGAATTTTTCCATGAAACGTTCATAATAAGGAATGACCGTATCCACCCGGGTCTGCTGCAGCATCACTTCGGATACCCATATCCTGTAGGGATCACGATTGATCCTCCATGGCAGGACACGTTTATTCTCACGGTACCAGCCGAGCAACTCGCGGCTGAAATAATCTGCTGCTTCCCTATCCATCTTAGTGGTCACCTTCCTCGAGCAAGAGATGCGATTCGCGGTGAACGCGCCTGTACTGTGTCGGAGACAATCCGATATGCTGCTTGAACAGTCGGGACAAATAATGATTTTGCAGCCCCACCTGCCCGGCAACCTCATTCACAGCGCGGTCCGTTTGTTCCAGAAGCCGTCTGGCTTCCTCCAGGCGTCTTCTGTTGACATACTGAATAGGCGAAAAACCGACTGCACTTTTGAAAAAACTGATAAAGTAGTTCGGGTGCAGAAAAGCCAGCTTCGCCAGCTCGTCCACACCAATATTGCCATCCAGGTGCTCATCAATATATTCTAACACACGATCGATCACTTCGAGCGAATCGATTCGCTGCATAATCTCCTCCTGCTGTCCGCAATAATCGAGATAATAAGCAATAACCTCAAGCATGCCCGCCTTCACCCTCAAATCACTGGACAAAGATGTCGAGTGAAAAGCATGGATGAGGCTTTCGAAGCAATCGATGATATGATCTCCATGTACGGGTTTAACGCAAAATGGGAGCTGGAGCAGCTCAAACAGCTGCATATCTCCCATTGATGCGCGAAAGTGGCACCAGTAGATGCCGATGGCCGGCAAAGTCTCGCTGCCAAAAACGATCTGGGATCCCGGCGGCAGCAGATACAGCTGCCCTGTTTGTACTTCATAGCGGTGCCCGTTCATATAAAGGACCCCTTGTCCTTCTTTTATGTACCATAAGCGATAAAACTCGGGAAGGCTCTGCACCCTCAAGCCCGGTCTTGTATATGAGAATGATGCCATTGCCACATCAGCATGGAAATGGTGAAAATAGTTTCGGATGATCGTCATGTAGGTAGGCTTCATTTTCTGCTCCAATCATCATAATAATGAAAACTTTCATTCACTCCAACTAACATTATACGTACAAAAGGGTTAAAAGGATACGACCGGGCATGTCAGGTTTGCAAAGGTTTGCCCAAACGTCCTATACTGGAGAAAATACCCTGAAAGATTAGTTCTAAAGTCAGGAGACACGGCTGCACTGTCCTTTGGCGGCATAGTACGATTCTATAAGGTGAACAATGGAGGACTTGTGATCATACCATCCTATCGGCAGGCATCTTTGCGCCCGCAGCTATCCCTGCTTCTGTCCATTCTGGCTATTTTGCTGCTAAGCGCCTGCGGAAGTCCGTCAAACGCGCTGGAAGGCCCGGCCGAGGTTGTGCAAATCGCCCGCTCCGCCTGTATATCCTGTCATGGCTCGGAGCTCCAGGGTAAAATGGGCCCTGAAACGAATCTTCAGCATGTAGGCAAGCGGTTATCCAAGGAACAAATCGCCCGGCAAATTAAAAAAGGCGGCGAGAGCATGCCTGCATTCGAGTCGCGGCTGACGGCCGAAGAGATCGAAGGGCTGGCAAGCTGGCTCAGCGGCCAGAAATGACAATTTATCCTCTAATATAAAAAGAACCCGCTCAACTGGCGCAGGCTCTTCATACTGACCTATCCGAAAGGATCAACAGTACCCCTATCCGCTTTCAACCGGATGATAGGGTTCTTTTTTTATATTTTGGCGTGAATTATAAACATACGCTTCAGACTTCAGGAAGTCAAGCTGAGACAGGCGTTTTGGGAAAATGCGGAAAAGCGCCCGAAACAAAAGAAAAACAGGCAGCGCGCGATAACGCCGGTGCCTGTTTTCGGATTTTTATATTTCAAACATGCCCTTCAATTGAGTACAGTTTCAAGCTGGTGATGAGATATTATTTGCTGATACCATTCCAGAACGTCACGTCTTCGACAGGCAGACGGACAGTCGGATGAGCGGGTTCAAGCGCTTTGCCGACCGCAATCAGCATAACGTCGGCATAGCGGTCCGGTATATCGAACAATTCTTTGAGCTGCTGGGCGTTATAACCGCCCATTGGTGAGGTATCGTATCCATGCGCTTTTGCCACAAGCATAATCTGCATAGAGACAAGGCCCGAATCAATGAGAAAAGCGTTTTTAGTCTTGTCGGGGCTGGATTTCGTGTAATGGTTTGTCAGGTTTGTGACGAGCTGGTCTTTCGTCTCGTTCGTCATGTATCCGGCCTCGACCGCTTGAGTATAAATTTTATCCGCTTCTTTATAGGCCTCAAGGTCCGCCAATACGACAATCACCGCGGAAGAGGTCAACGTCTGCTCCTGATTGAACGCAACCGGCAGCAGCTTCTCTTTCAAAGCCGGGTCGTCAATGACCAGAAATCTCCATGGCTGCACATTGGCTCCGGAAGGGGCAAGAGTAGCCTGCGACAGCATCTCTTTCAGCTCCTGTACGGGAATCTTCACGTTGGGATCATATTTGCGCACCGCGTGCCGATCGCGAATAACGGTGAAAAAATCAGTCTCTTTGAATATGCTTGTTTCCATTTTTGAACTCCCCCTATGATGGAACTAATAAATTCGTCAAGCCATTAAAACAAGGCCTTATTTCCCAGTAGAGCCACTGGTAAATTCCTTGCAAAAATTGTTGAACATTATTTTGTACCTAAAGGTATATTAATTCCTGCGCTCTCCAATGTCAACCGTTGAATCGTAGAGACACAGTAAATTGCATTTCGGAAGCGTCAGGCAGCAAGCGGAACCATCTCGCCGATGTGCCGGTCAATCTGGCCTCCTGGCCGGATCATTATAAATCATCTGCCCTTAATTTCTGTTATTATCGCCTATTTATACATCTTCAATGCAGTACGCTGCCGCCCCATCCTTCTCACGACGCTTCGCCGTTTCTCAACGACTGGAAATCAGTCACACACCGCGGCGGGCGATAAGGCCAAAGAGCGACGAAGCGATGGCAATGATTCCGCTGACGATGAACACAGCAGCCAGCCCGGCCGAGTCAACAAGCAGGCCCCCCAGTGCGGAGCCGACCGCAATGGCCAGCTGCATCACGGTGATCAGCATGGCGGACGATGCTTCCGGGGCATCCGGAGTTGCTGTCAGCATCAGGGTCTGAAGCGCCAGAGGTACAAGTCCCCATATGATGCCCCATGCTACAAAAAGAATGCTGACGATGATCGGAGCATTGCTCAGTGCGGGCAGGACGGCCAGGATGACCCCGAACGCGGCGGCGGCACCCACGAAGGTCCAAATGCGGCTTCGTGCCACAAGTGCACTGCCAAGCAGCGTGCCGACGATGCCGGCGAGCCCGTAACCGAGGAACAGCACAGTAGCCAGCCCAGACTCCATATGAGCATTCTGCAGGAGAAACGGCGTCACAAAGGTGGATGCCGCGAACTGCCCCACAGTGACCATTCCTCCCGCGATAAGCACGGTCCGGCCGATCGGAACGCGGAACACCTTTATGAGGTGAGAGAACCTCATCCTGCCTATCGCCGGAATCTTCGGCAGAACCGCAAGCTGAATGACGACGATCAGGACCGCCAGAGCCGCCGCTCCGGCAAAAGTCAACCGCCATCCAATGAGGTTCCCGAAGAACTGTCCTGCGGGGAGTCCGATTACGGTACCCGCCGATAAGCCTGCCAAAATAACCGACGTTGCACGCGTGCCCGCCTCCAGGCCTGCCAGGCGAAAGCCCAGCGAAGGGACCACGGCCCAAAACCCGCCAATCGCGACCCCGAGGAACACTCTCGCCAGAAGCAAGATGCCGAAGTTAGGCGCCACGAACGCAATCGCATTCGACAGTACGACGAGAATGCCCAGTATAACAATCAGAAGGCGGCGGTCGAGACGGCCGGCTCCGACGATAACCAGCGGCGCCGCGACAGCCGCGCTCAGGCCAGGGACGAGCACCATCAATCCCGCAGCTCCAAGCGTTACATTCAGATCGTCGGCAACGTTCGGCAGGAAGCCGACAGGGATGAATTCGGTCGTCACGATAACGGCTGCCCCCAGCGCGAGAGAAATCACTCCCAGCCAAGTTCGAATTGACGGCAAAGACTTGCTCATTTTGTACTCCTCCTGAATTTCTGAGATGGAGATATCTAAGCTTTTACAGTTTATATTCTTTGTCTCTTTAAGCTGTAATAGCAGTTATTCCGAACTCATTTTTTATGGCACAACATATATATGTACCGTTAGGTAAATATAAGGCAGTCAACCTTTATTGTCAATAAGAAAATTCAAGGAAAAACAATTCAATACTGTCTGTAGAGCATTATATACTTACCTAACAGTACGAATAAATGGAAGGTAAATTCAAAAATTAGAACGGCAAAAAGGCAGTCCCGGACCGTTTCCGACCAGGACTGCCTTCCTATTATTGCTAAATTATGCTGATCCGCGGACTGTGAATCCGGGCTCCCTTTGACGAGAAATCCGACTGCTTCTCTTATGCCATTCGCTCAACGATCACAAAAGCTGAAGCCAGCGAGTGATCATGCGTTATCGTGACATGGATGACCGTTGATGCCGGAGACATCCTGAGCCTCTCCCAAGCCTTGTCAGCCAGTCTGCAGAGCGGCTTGCCGCAATCATCGCGGCCAATCTCGATATCGTGAAAGGACAGCGTACGGCCGATTCCGCAGCCGAAGGCTTTGGATACTGCTTCCTTGGCGGCGAAGCGACCTGCTGTGAACTCAATAAGCCGCAGGCCGCTCAACTCAGCCGCCCTCCTCAGCTCAAGAGGCGTTAATATCCTTTCCTGGAAACGGGCCCCTGCAGTTCCTTCCAGCACCCTCTTCATTCGTTCCAGCGATGTCAAATCATGCCCGATCCCGACAATCATTCAGATTTCTCTCCCTTGCTTGCTGTGTAGTTCAGAATGCCGGATTCTCCACCGAAGCGTAATGACTGCAAACGGCAATAAGCTCCCCACCTGATAGGGTGAAGAGCTTATTGGACATACTGCTTATATGCCGGGAATCGGCTCGCGTTTATGTGCAGTCTTGATGTACTGGCGTTCCAGCTTCTCGCGGGCTGCATCACTTACCGTTTTGCCTTCGAGATAAGCGCTGTTCTCATCATAGGTGATACCCAGCTCTTCCTCGTCCGTCTGACCTTCCCAAAGTCCCGCGGTAGGAGCTTTGCCCTGTACGCTTGCGGGAACGCCGAGAACGGCTGCCAACTGGCGGACCTGGCGTTTGTTCAGCGTGGAGAGGGGGGTAATATCAACTGCCCCGTCTCCCCATTTGGTGTAGAAGCCGGTAATGGCTTCCGAGGCATGATCCGTGCCAACGACCAGCAGATTAAGCTCAAAGGCCAATGCGTACTGCGTAACCATCCGGGTACGCGCCTTCACATTGCCTTTGCCGCCGCGGCTGATATGCCGGGACATGCCGATCGACTTCAAGCCATGCTCCACCTCAAGGGCGACCTCATCAACCGCTTCCTCAATGTTGGTTTCAATGCGGTGCTTCAGGTTAAAAGCCTCCGCCACCTCGTAGCTATGGGCAATATCGCTTTGCTCCCCGTAGGGCTGGAAGACGCCAAGCGTCATATAATCCTTGCCTGTCTCCGCAGACAGTTCATCAGTCGCTTGCTTGCACAGGCCGGCGGCAACGGCGCTGTCGATCCCGCCGCTTATTGCGATGAGCAGCCCGGTCGTCCCTGATTTCACAACGTATTCCTTCAGAAAGTCAACCCGCTTGCGTATTTCATCCTTCGGATCGATTTCCGATTTTACGCCAAGCTTCGCAATAATTTCCTGCTGTAAGCTCATCCCATCACCTCTTAGCTGCAAAAACGTTCGAAAGCGGAAGTCAGATCTGCCGCGATGTCGGCTGCCGAACGGTTCTCGATTTGATGACGTTCGATAAAGTAAACCAGTTCGCCGTCTTTCATTATGGCAATCGACGGAGATGAAGGAGGGTATGGAGCAAAATATTCACGAGCTTTGGCTGTCGCTTCTTTATCCTGTCCGGCAAACACGGTGTACAGGTGGTCGGGCTTCAATTCGTTCCGGAGCGCCTCGGCTACCCCTGGACGGCATTGACCTGCTGCGCAACCACAAACGGAGTTGACAACAACAAGCGCGGTTCCTTTGGCATCCGGAATCTTCGCTTCCACTTCTTCGGGCGTGCGAAGCTCCTCGATTCCAAGGCGTGTAAGATCATCGCGCATCGGTTGCACCATATCGAGCATATATCGTTCAAAAGACATTGACATGTGTAATCACTCCTAATATGAGATCATTTTCTACTATTATAACGCCGACGGAATTTGAAAGCAAAAGAAAAAGCAACCGGCACTGACCGATTGCTGACCCTATTGCCGGCTTCCGCCGCAGATGCTATACAGAAGGCCGGTTCGGGCCGTCCAATTTCTTATCAAAACCTGCCGATTCCGGTGCCTTGCCCCCCGATTGCTGTCTGCGCTGCTGCTTCTGCTCAGCGCTATCCTGCGCATCTGCAGGATGCTGCTTCGTTTGTCCGTCTTGACTGTTGTTCACTGCGAGCACCTCCTTCCGGTGCTAGTATGTGCGCAATTCTGTCGGGTTATCCCTTTTTTACCTGCAGCAGCGCTCCTCCAGCCGCGAGCAGGATGAAGCACCACTGCAAAGCGCTCAGGCCCGCTGTCAACTCCGGAAAATCGCCTGGCGGGTACGGAGCGAACAGGCTGACCACCAGCCCTCCTATCCCCGCGCCCAGCAGCCCCGCTCTCCCGTATTCTCCGCTTACAGGCTCACTCGCCTGGACCGACCGTAGAAGATATATGTATACAATAAGAAATAACAGCGAATAGATAATCCGATAGGGATAATCCGTCAGCCCGTTCCAAACCGCACTGCCCGGAAGGACAGCCAAAGCCGCGGTATCCAGCAGACGCAGCCAGGAAAGCTTGCGGACGCGGACTGCAATCATCAGATACACCAGGGCCAAGAACAGGCCGATCAACGCATCTGTATCGCTTCCTCGTACAAGCAGCAGCGATTGCGGCGAATTCCAGACTGACTCGGGATCTCTTATTATAAAAGCCAGCTTCCATCCCAGCAATGCAATTACAACCGCGTTGAACAACAGATCCTGCAGGACCCTGTCCGGGCTATCCGGACTTCTCCTCTGCCACAGCCACAATGCGCCAAGCCCGGCTGCGGCCGATAAAATAAAAGTCAGCAGCAAGCCATCCAGGCGGGCTGATCCAATTGAAACCAGTTCCGGCATCCTATTCTCCATATTCCGCCGCTGCTGCGGCCTCATGTATTCGCTGCTGCATGCTGAAGGCTACGATAAACAGCGTACCTTCGCCTTCTGTCGATTCAACCTTGATTTGACCCCCGTGACGTTCTACGATACTAAGGCAAAGCGGAAGGCCAAGGCCTGTACCGCGTAATTTTGTTGTATAAAAGGGTTCGAACAGCTTCTCCTGCTGCTCTGCGGAAATCCCGCAGCCGTTGTCGCCAACCCGAAGCTCCACCTGCTGGGCATGAACGACCGTCCCAAGAGTAAGCACACCCTTCTGATCCATGGCCTCCATCCCGTTGCGGGCCAGATTCAATATAAGCTGTTTCATTTCTTTTACATTGAGCAGAAGGCGCGGCATTTGATCAGCCAGCTCCAGTTCAATGGATTGCCCCCGCATATTGGCGTCAGCCCAGAGCAGCGGCAGCATTTCATTGATCAGATCATGCAGCGAACAGCTTTCCTTCTCAATCATCTGGTTCTGGGCAAGAGAAAGAAAGTCGTTGATAATGCTGTTGGCCCGATCAAGCTCGTCCATGACGATACGAAAATATTCCTGTTGATGATCGGGACTGCGCTCCCGCATCAATTGTACGAAGCCGCGAATTACGGCCATTGGATTGCGGATTTCATGCGTGATGCTGGCAGCCATCTGCCCGACGAGGCTAAGCCTTTCCATCCGCCCGACTTCATCGCGCAGACGGCTTACCTCCGTCTTGTCGTAAAGCATAAGAGCCGCACCGATAACGGTGTTGTTTTGCTGGTCACGGACGCTGAATCCCTGCTTCAAATAAATCTTGCCCTGCTCCTGCACGCTGTCGCTGGACATATTATTGCCGCTTAACGCCTCTGCAATCAACTGTCCCAATTCGTCCTGCTTCACATTCTCGTAAAGGCTGGTATAGGACTTGCCGAGCAAATCCTCCGGGTCCCCCGATGAGAGTTTATGGTTCAGAATACACATGGCCCGTTTGTTAATGTGGGAAACAATACCGCTCCTGTCCACGAATAAGACGCCAACTTGGCTTTCCTCAAGCATTTGGTGGAGCGTGTGAGCCTCACTTCGCAGCTCGTTTGATACATTTTGAAACTCATCGATATTTTTTTGGCTTTTTAATATTTTTTCCATCAGGCTGATGCAAAAAACCACTGCAATCATGCTGATCAGTCCATACAATAAATAATACCGGACAGCGGCTGGATCATAGAAATGCCTGGAAGATACAAGATGACTGAATAAGGAATCTCCCATAACCAAAGCCATAATGGTGATCATAAAAAAGGCGATAAACTGTTTTTCTTTGAGCGAAGATTGTTGAAATCGTTTTATGGATACAAACAGCATTGGGATAAGAACAATAACAAGCCCGACCAGATCGATTCCGATCCCCCATCCGTTCCTCAGAAACTGTGAGAGCGCAAACATGAATGCCAATGCGACTGCTGTAAAGCTTCCCCCATATAGAGAACCGATCAGTAATGGAATGGCCCGAAAATCAAGATCGAACCCATGGAAGCTTATCGTGGTGACGGATCCAAACAAGATGGATACGCTGCAGGTCAAGGCAATACAAATGGAAAATCCCTTGTTTTGTTTGAGATGCTCAGTCCACGTCTGAAAGACAAACACGGGTATCAAAGCGACAATGAGTTGCAATAGCGTTTGCTTCCACAAATATCCGATCTCCCCCCAATCCATCCCTTATTTTACCAGCTGTTTATTCCCATTCTCTCCGATTAAAACATAGGTCTATCAAATTTACAATCATCGATCCATTGACTCACTCAAGAAAAATGCCATAAAATCTGATGTTGTCGAATAGACGCTACGCAGTGGAGCAAATATGGACGCAAAAAGAACAAAGGTAGTATGATAGTGGGGACGAATCTGGCTGCACAGCAGCATTGTCCAAATAACTGTTTATGAGCGAGGAGAATATATGAATTACGATGTCGTCATTGTGGGAGGAGGGCCTTCCGGACTAATGGCTTCCATTGCTGCAGCAGAAAGAGGAGCCCGGACCCTGCTTATTGATAAAGGCAATAAACTGGGAAGAAAGCTTGGCATTTCAGGAGGCGGCCGGTGCAACGTGACCAATGCCAAGGAGCTCGAGGAGCTGATCCGTCATATCCCCGGCAATGGGCGGTTTCTCTACAGCGCTCTTGCCCAGTTCAGCAACCGCGACATTATGGTTTTTTTCGAGCAGCTTGGCATTCCTTTGAAGGAAGAGGATCGCGGACGAATGTTTCCTGTATCGGATAAAGCCAAATCGGTCGTGGAAACTCTTATCCGCAAAGCGAGCTCGGAAGGTGTCGAGATGCGGGTCAACGAGCCGGTGGCCGGTCTACTGATTAAGGACGGAGAGCTGCTTGGCGTGAAACTGCGCTCAGGAGAAGAGATCAGAAGCGCAGCCGTTATCATTGCGACCGGAGGGAAATCTGTGCCGCATACCGGCTCGACCGGTGATGGCTATCCCTGGGCGGAGCAGGCCGGTCATACGATTACGGAGCTGTACCCCACGGAGGTGCCGCTTACCTCGGCCGAGCCCTGGATCCAGAACCGCGAGCTTCAGGGCATATCCCTGCAGAGCATCACGCTCACGGTATGGAATGCGAAGGGAAAGAAGCTTGTTGAGCATGAAGGGGATATGATTTTCACCCATTTCGGCCTGTCGGGTCCTGCCGCACTCCGCTGCAGCCAGTTTGTCGTAAAGGCGCTCAGGAAGGATCCCAAGGGTGAGGTAGTGGTCAGTATTGATTTGTTCCCGGAGCAATCGGCCGACGAATTATACACGGGCACGATGTCGCTCATCAAGGCGGAGCCCAAGAAGGCAATCAAAAACGTTCTTCGCTCGATCGTGCAGGAGCGGCTGCTGGAATGGCTGCTGCGCCGCAGCGGAATTTCGGGGGATTTGACCTTTGACAATGTGGCGAAAGGACCCTGGATGGAGCTTATGCGGCTGATGAAGCGGATTCCGGTCAACGTAAACGGAACCTTGACAATCGAAGAGGCTTTCGTTACCGGAGGCGGCGTAAACCTGAAGGAAGTCGATCCCGGAACGATGCAATCCAGGCTGATGCCGGGGCTGTTCTTCTGCGGCGAAATTTTGGATATCCATGGGTACACCGGGGGTTATAACATCACGGCTGCCTTCACAACCGGCTACACGGCGGGAATGAGCGCCGCTGCGCTGCAGCAATAAGTCCCTTCGGCATGAACAAAGCTGACAGCCATTATGGCGCTGTCAGCTTTGCAGGAAGGAACGACGGACGCTGCATGCCTGTAAAGCCGTCTATTCCAGGTTTTGAGTTGTCGCGTTACTCAATTATGCACATCGCCGGAAAAATGATCGTAAGTGCCGCTATCGCAGCCAGTGAGATCTTCCTGCCGGGTATCCTCATCGCGGTTGTGCAGGGAATCCTCGGCATCGGGCACATTTAATTCCGTTTGCCCAGGCTCGCTTTGCTCCTCTTTGGCGATCCAGTCCTCATTGACCATATGCGCCGGAATGGGAATTTCCTGCACAGCCAGCTTGCCGCCATGCGCCTGCGCGATCTCGATTGCGGAGGTCAGATCCCCCCCGTCCAGCTGAATATGAACATTAGGTTTTCCATCCAAAAGCACTGGAGCATAACCAAGCTCATCCAGCGTATTGGATGCCAGCGCCGCGTCGTTCTCATCAGCAAATTCAAACAGCAGGTCCATATAATTTCGCATCGCGCACACTTTCCCTTCCTACTTGGAATGTCGACCCTATTGTCAACAGTGTGCCCTTTTTAATGCTGCGCCATGCAGACCTGCCGTTCAACGCCGACTGAATCCATCAGAGATTCAGCCCTTCTCCTGCTTGAATCTGAGCATCATGAAGGTGGACAGGAATTTATTGATGACCATCCATATGAATACAGCCGGTACGATAAGCAGGAGCCCCCCAAGCCCGTACATTTGCAATCCCCCCACCAGGCCCATAAACCCAACGGCAGGCACCACGATCCAGAAGCGGATACGTTCCCCGGACTGCATGAGAACGTCGTCCGGCCACTGGAACTGAGCAATAAAAGCCTCAGCAATCACATTCCGCCAATGAGACTGGACCCAAAGCGACAGCAGAATAGGGAAAACGGCGATTATGAGCAGCTTCAATCCCCCTGGCGACAAGCTGACGGCAAGCACCGAAAGCGCGGCAAAGCTCAGCCAGATCCGCAGCAGCGAGAAGCGCCTCAGGAAAGATTTCAGGACGGCCTCCGCCAAGATGGCCTCCGCATCAAATGACTTGAAAATCCGGTTCGACTGGCGGAAAATCAACGGCCGGTTCAACTGGATACGCGGCTTGCGGGTGATGACGCCCCGCAGAAGCAGCCCTGTGACGGCCAGACGGGCCTTATGCTCCTGCTGGACGTCCGAGTCGAATGTATCGCGCGCCCGCAGTTTCAGGCGCATCAGAGCCAGGAGAACGACGGCTCCAAGCGCAATCGGCAGCAGCAGCTGAAGCCAATCCGCTCCGAATATGATAACCGGTATAATATAGGTGGCGCCCAATATAATGGTGGACAACAGCTTCCACAGCCATTTGCGCCAGCCGCGGTAGCGCCCTTCGATCAGGTTGCGCCAGATTGCTCCGATCATTGACCACACAAGGGTAAAAACAGCCAATGACACGACCGAGCTCATCGTGAGGCCATGCAGGGTAATGAGAAAAGGAAGCAGGAACGCGTAGATCAGAACAGTCAGAATGGACAGTATGACAGCCGTGTAGCCCATGCCGCGCAGCGTCAGGCTGCGTCCCCATTCTTTTCTCTGCAGGAGAAAGAGCACGTCGGCGTCTTCCGCGAACGTCCGCAAACGTCCAACCAATACGGCAATCAAAGCAACCCGCTCACCAACCCACAAGGGCATGTCGGCAAGCCAGACCGGAGGGTCGCGCCACAGCTCCACATAAAGCCCGCCCCCGATCCAGAGTCCGGGGATCACGATATAAAGCCACACCGACCAATCCAGAGCCGTACGCCAAACGCCCCACTGCTCCCGGATATAACGGACCGCCCTGCGGCGGAACAGCTTTCTTGCCGTCCAGCTCCCGGGCTTGTCCTCTTTCACATCAAGCGGTGCTGCTGGTATTGACTCCACCTTAGAACCTCCCAAGAAGAAACGGCTGCCCGTCTTTCTTTGACGGCGCAGCAGGCTTCTTCATCTCAGAAATATATGTTGAATGTATAGACCGGATATTAGACTTACTTCTAATTAAAAAACATGATGGCCGCGTTCTGCGCCTCTTCCGGCAGGTGATGCCTGTTTTCCCGGATCAAGTAAGCGCATAGAAACAATCCGTAAGCGGCGCATCCGCAGCGCAGCCTGCCTGCTCCCTGACGGCGTCCAGCGTCCCCTGGGCGACAACGGAGCCGCCATTAATAAGCAGGATCCGGTTGCAGATTCTCTCGGCCGTATCCAGCACATGCGTGCACATCAGGACTCCGGCCCCGCGGCGTCGTTCCGCCTCCAGCAGCTCCAGGAAATCGCGGGTCGCGCGAGGGTCCAGGCCTACGAAAGGCTCATCCACCACATATACATCAGGCTGCAGCATAAAGCCGATAATAAGCATCATCTTCTGCTGCATCCCTTTGGAGAAGCCAGTAGGCAGACGGTGACGATCATCGGTCATGCGAAACCTGTCCAGCATCAATCCGGCTCTTTTCATAAAAGTCGTCTCATCCAGTCCATAGGCTGCCGCCGCCAGCTGCAGATGCTCCCAGAGCGTCATATATTCATACAGCACCGGCTGCTCCGGCACATAGGCGTAGCGTTTGCTCTCGCCTGAGAAGACGATCGTCCCGTCCACATGGCGGAGAAGTCCCAGCAGCGACTTGATCGTGGTGCTTTTGCCCGCACCGTTGGGACCAATCAATCCAACCAGCTCGCCTGCCTCTACGGAAAAGGAAACGTCGCGGATAATCGGCTTGCTCTCTTCATAGCCGGCATTTCGGATGTCTACCGTTAATACGTTCATCGTTTACGTGCTCACTCCTTTATCTTCACCGTGGCAAGCCTATTTCACTTCATTATAGTATATCGTACTCCGTCAATCACGTATAACCATCTTTAGAATGAGGAGGCATTCATGCATACAACAGCGGTCCCGGCCGTGATATACTCTTTACTACCACTCAAAGCAAAGGATGAGGAGCATTGGCCTTCGGCATAACGAGAGCAGAACTGAACCTTTGGAAGAAAACCGTCTTAAGCGGAGAAACCGCCTATTTGACCCACTACTGGTACGATCCGCGTTTTCCCGATATCACCTCCGTCACCAAAGTCGGCAATGCCAACCTGAAGCAGCTCAGGATATGGTGTGTGAAGCATGGATTGAATACCAAATATATTCATGACCGTCCCCCTTTTCCCCATTTCGATCTCATGGGGGAGAAGCAGCAGGAAATATTGATGAAAGAGAATCTCCAGGACCATTTAACCCGGTTCAAACTGGGCGGATAGCTCCGTATCTCATCCGCTGTCTTCTAATATAAAGGCACGAATATAGAGGCACGAAAAATAGCCGCTCCCTTCGGGCACCCCGAAGAAAGCGGCTCAATAAGCCAGTGCGCTAAACGGTAATACGGATAACTAGTTTCGGAAAGACTTCAACGCCTCGTTCAAACCACGCGTCTGGCCATATACCTTCTGATAAATACGGAACAGGCCCGCGTAAGCGTCTACCGCCGCCTGCTGCGGCTTATAGACAGATGCCCGCTTCACGAAACGTTCCGCGCATGCATCCAGACTTTCGAACCAACCGCAGCCATAGGCGGCCAGCATAGCTGCTCCAAGGCCCGGTCCCTGCTCATTCTCAAGCGCAACGACGTCGGCATTGAAAATATCGGCCTGCATTTGCAGCCAGACCGGATTCTGCGCACCCCCGCCGATGGATACGATGGTATCGACCGTCTTGCCGGCCTGACGGAACAGGTCAACAGACTCGTTGAGCGAGAAGGTAATGCCCTCCATAACCGCCCTGGCAAAATGCTTCCGTTCATGCGAGCCGTCTATGCCGATGAAGCTTCCGCGGATGACCGAATCAGCATGAGGCGTACGTTCTCCCACCAGATAAGGTGTAAACAACAGGCCATTCGCACCCGGAGCAATCCCGTCAATGCCGAAGAGCAGTTCATCGAAGGACTCGCCCTTGGCGAACGTATTCTTGAACCAGCTCAAGGAGTATCCGGCCGCAAGCGTCACGCCCATGGCATAGAAGGCATCCTCCTTGCCGTGGTTGAAGAAATGAACCTTGCCGGCATAATCATTGCCGCTGCCGCCCTCGTAGGAGAGAATAACCCCGGAGGTTCCGATGCTGCACATCGTAAGTCCCTCCTGCAGGATGCCTGCTCCAATCGCGCCGCATGCATTGTCCGCACCGCCAGCGAATACTTGAGTCGCAGCGGGCAGACCTGAGCGCTCAGCCGCCTCAGGCAGCAGCGTTCCAACCCGTGCATGCGATTCAACCAGCGGCGGGCAGAAGGATTCGCCAAGGCCGAAGGATGCCAGCACATCGCGGCTCCATTTTTTGCCCGCAACGTCCAGCAGCAGCGTTCCCGCCGCATCGGAGTAATCCATATTCAGCGTGCCTGTCAGCCGGTAACGGACGTAGTCCTTGGGCAGCAGGAACAGCTCCGCCTGCGCGAACAGCTCCGGCTCATGCTTGCGCACCCACAAAATCTTCGGCAGCGTGAAGCCTTCCAGCGCAGGGTTGCGCGTAATGTTGAGCAGACCTGCTCCCAGCGTCTGTTCAATTTCGCGGCACTCTGCCGTTGTGCGTGTATCATTCCATAGAATGGCGTTGCGCACAGGATTGCCTTCCCCATCCAGCAGTACAAGTCCATGCATTTGACCGGAGAAGCTGATGCCTTCTACCGCTTCCGGCGCAACTGCCGATGAGCGGAGCAGCTCGGCTATTGCGCCGAGCGTTCCTTCCACCCAATCATCCGGACGCTGCTCGCTCCAGCCGGAATGCTCATGGAACAGCGGATATTCCCGGGTAGCTTCGCCGGCGACCGCACCGCTGTTGTCAAGCAGCAGCGCCTTCACCGCGCTTGTGCCAAGATCGATCCCGATAACATAAGGCATATAAGCTCAGAGCCTCCCTCTTAATAGATATTAAAATTCACACTCGAACTTATACGTTGAAAATAGCTTCGTTCAACATCAGTTTAATCCGCTCCTGGCGGCCCGAGATGTTGACGATCGGGTTGTTCTGCAGGGCATACTGCTCCAGCGTGTGCAGCGTGGCTTTGCCGGCAACGATGTCTGCGCCGATGCCTTCGCGGAAGCTGCTGTAGCGGTTGTCGAGCACATTGTCGAGCACTTTGTTTTCAATCAGCTTGGCGGCCGCTTTCAGTCCCCATGCATAGCTGTCCATACCGGCGATGTGAGCCAGGAACAGATCCTCGTCCTCGAACGATCCGCGGCGCACTTTGGCGTCGAAGTTGATTCCGCCGTCGCCAAGTCCCCCGGCTTTGAGCACTTCGTACAAAGTCAGCGTTGTCGCATACAGATCTGTCGGGAACTCGTCGGTATCCCAGCCGATCAGCAAATCGCCCTGATTGGCGTCAAGCGATCCCAGCATGCCGTTAATGGCGGCTACGCGGATTTCGTGCTCGAACGTATGGCCGGCAAGCGTCGCGTGATTCGCTTCAAGGTTCAGCTTGAATTTATTTTTCAAATCATATTTTTGCAGGAAGGCAATCGTCGTCGCAGCGTCAAAATCATACTGATGCTTCGTCGGCTCTTTCGGCTTCGGCTCGATCAGGAATTGGGCATCAAAACCGATTTCATTCGCATAGGCGATTGCCATATGGAACAGACGCGCCAAATTGTCGAGCTCCAGCGCCATATCCGTGTTAAGCAGCGTGTCGTAGCCTTCGCGGCCGCCCCAGAATACATAGTTGGAAGCGCCCAGACGCTTGCCCACTTCAAGGCTTTTCTTCAACTGCGCTCCGGCATAGGCATAAACATCCGCATTGGAGGTTGTGCCTGCGCCATGAACGAAACGCGGATGCGTGAACATGTTAGCTGTATTCCACAGCAGCTTTGTTCCGGTTGACTTCATGTTCGACTCCAGCAGATCTACAATGGTATCGAGGTTTTTGTTGGTTTCCTGCAGCGTTTCGCCCTCAGGCGCGATATCGCGGTCATGGAAGCAGTAATAAGGAATGCCGATTTTCTCCAGGAATTCGAAATTGGCGTCTACGCGGGCTTTCGCCTGATCCATGGCGTTGGCGGAATCCCAGCCGCGAACCGCTGTGCCTACACCAAACGGATCTGCTCCGGATGCGGTAAATGTATGCCAGTACGCTACAGCAAAACGAAGATGCTCTTCCATCGGTTTGCCAAGTACGATTTCCTGAGGGTTGTAATGCTTGAATGCAAGGGGATTGTCCGAACCTTTGCCTTCAAACGCAATCTTGCCGACTGATTTAAAATAACTCATAAATTTGGGCCTCCTAAAATGGTTTGTGACGAGCTGTTTGATTCTTGAAAACGTTCTTATTGTTATATTAGCATTCCCGAACTTGGTTTGTCCATTAAACTAAGTCAAATTTTCAAAAAATAAATTTGCCCTTCTGCTTCTGGCTGCTTCCTCCCGCTCTTATTATCCTGAGCAAACAAACAAAAGATGCAACCTTCGTCCTGATCGTGGTAAAATCGTTCCCATATCCATGATAGTGGACCAGGAAACTGGAAGAAAGGAAACCTGAGCGATGAAAACGACCGGAGATTTGGCCCTTGTCAAAAAAATCAATACAGCGATTGTGCTGGATGCCGTTTTGAAGAACGCTCCTCTATCCAGGGCCCAAATATCCGAGCAAACCGGACTTAACAAAGCAACCGTATCCAGTCTGGTTCAGGATCTAATTGATGCTCATCTGGTTATTGAGACCGGTCCGGGCGAGTCAAGCGGTGGACGCAAGCCGGTTATGCTGGTATTCAGGGGCAGCGCAGGTTACGCCATTGGCATCGATCTGGGGGTGAATTACATCCGCGGTGTTCTTACGGATCTGGAGGGAGCGGTCATATCCGGACGCGAGCTGACGCTCAAGGCCCATGAGATTGAAGATGTGCTGCCGAAGCTGAATGACTGCATCGAATCCTTGATCGCAGCCATGCCCGAGAGTCCTTACGGTCTTGTGGGGATCGGCATTGGCGTCCCGGGAATCGTCAATGATCAGGGCGACATCCTGTTTGCGCCGAATCTGGCCTGGTCGCATGTGCCGATGGAAGCCATCATGAGAGAGCGCTTCGGCGTGCCGGTTACCATCGACAATGAAGCGAATGCCGGAGCCCAAGGCGAGCAGAAGTACGGCGCCGGGCGCGGAATTGCCGATCAAATCTATGTCAGTGTGGGAATCGGGATCGGAACCGGGATTATTCTCGGGAAAGAATTATACAAGGGCGCTTCCGGTTTCTCCGGCGAGCTCGGACATTTGTCGATCGAGATGAATGGCAAGCCCTGCCGCTGCGGCAATAAAGGCTGCTGGGAGTTGTACGCTTCCGAGAATGCGCTGCTTGAGCAGGCCGAGCCCTTGGGCTATGGCGATCTGGAGGCTCTTTTGGCAGCTGCCGGCAGAGGGGATGAAAAGGTAATCGAGCTTCTGCGGAGGATCGGAGAATGCTTGGGGATTGGCATCGCCAATATTGTCAACGTGTTTAATCCCGAGGTCGTCATTATCGGCAACCGGATGAGCCGGGCCCGCGAGTGGATCGGCGATGCTGTGCGCGATGCCGTAAGCAGACGTACGCTCTCTTATCACCGGGAGAAGCTGCAGATCCTGTTTGCGGAGCTGAGTGAGCAGTCTGCGGTAAGAGGAGCCGCGTATTATGCAATCAGCCGGTTTTTCGTGAAAATAAAAGACGGAGGGTAAGCCCGTTTCATTCCTGAAATGGGCTTACCCTCCTCTGAAATAGCGGGAGTATCGGTGAAACGCGCTGAATCTTATGATGCTTTTGCAGCCGTTTCTGCATCGGGCTTGGCCTGCTGCTCTGCAGCCGCCTTCTTCGCGGCCACGATTTGATCGGTTGGCTGGGTAAGGATGGCGAACAAGACAGCCGCTTCCTCTTGACGTGTCACCGGCTTCATCGAATGGAAGTCGGCAGCGCCGCCGGGCTCAATCTGAACCTCAGGACCATGCAAGCCCAGTGCAACCGTCATTTGCACGGCTTGAACGGCCCATTCCTTCGTTTTCCCCGACAGCTTCACATCTTCAAAAATCTCCGGCGGGTACTGGGCTTTGAGAAGCCTCCACAGCGTGACTGCATACTCCTCGCGAGTAATAGCCCGATCCGGCTCGAACTGGCCGGCGCTGTTTCCCGTGACCATACCAATTTCATAGGCCATCTGAATGAAAGGCGCAGCCGGATGACCTTCAATATCCTTGAAGGCAAGCTCGGTTGTTTTACTGCCCTTGATAAGACTTGCTTCCAATATTCTCTGTACAAACTCCGCTCTTGTTACGTTTTCCTCCGGATTGAATGCTTCTCCGGCATCATTAGGATAATAACCCAGAGACTGCAGCGCGAATATATATTTGGCATACGGGTGGCTCTCCTTCACATCGGTGAACCCGACTGCCTCCTTACCCTTGCCGCTGTATCCCAGCGGATTAATATAGGGCTCCTTCATATACGCGACTTGTCCGCTTTCGTCCAGCTTGAACGCTGTAAATTGATTGGTAATATTATCAACAAACAAATTATCGTCTACTTGCCGCAGGCTGCGGGGACCGAGAAACGTATCGGAAATCGACAGCGCCCCCTGCTCATCCGCACCAAGCGATGACACAAAAACATTCAGCCGGAGATCGGCATAAAGCCCTTTGAACTTATCCAGCTCTTGCGGGGACTGCGGTGTATATTCGTCCAGCTCAGCCGGCTTGGCGTACTGCGGGAAGAACGTTGATATGAACTGGGGGTAGAATAGATTCCGCAGTGCTCCCGCTTTGTTGTAAGTCAGGAAAACACCTGTATTCTGTTCGGGAATCAGGAATAGATAAGAGCTGAAGCCGTTTAAATCACCGGCTTTGGTAATGATTTGCGGACTGCTGCCGGCTCCGGGAAGCTGGAAGGGCGCCTCAAAACCATAGGTGGTATCGGGCAGAAGAGGATGAATAAAGGAACGGTATTGTTCCATCGACGCTACGGATTCCTCTGACAAAATATGGCCTGAGCCGCTTGTTCCCCCATTCAGGAATGCCGTCATAAATTTGCCGACATCCTCAGCGGTCGACAGCATCCCCCCATGCGGCATAACGGTTGGTGTAACCGTATACAGCTCAAGCGGTTTATCGGCTGCATCATAACCAATCGCCAGATTCTCTTTCAGCTTTCCTTCAAGCAGAAAACCGCTGTTCTCCATACCGAGCGGACCGAATATATGATCGTCCATATAAGTCTGGTAGGGCTCTCCACTGACCTCCTGGACAATAAGACCCAGCAGCAGATAGGCGAAATTATCATACATGTATGAAGTCCCGGGCTCGCGGACTACCGGCGGCATATGCCCGCGAACATAGTCTTCGATCTCCACGAACCTGTCGAAGTCCTGATGGATATCCTCTGCCTGCGGATCGCGGATTTCAAATCCGGTTGTGTGCGTAAGCAGCTGCTCCACAGTGACAGGCGTATCAAACGGATTGTCGAAATCAAGACCGCTGACATAGCTGCGGAAATCTTCTTTCAAATCGATTTTCCCCTGCTCCACAAGCTGCATAATGGCCGCAGCGGTAAAGGTTTTGGATACGGAAGCGATGCGGAACACGGTCTGGGCCGGGTCTACCGCTTTCTGCTTCGATGCGTCTGCATAACCATAGCCTTTTTCGGCGATGATCTGGCCGTCTTTGACGATGACGACGGAAGCTCCGACATAATTGGGTTTCACAACATCCGACGAAAAGAAGTCATCCAGAAATACTTCCGCGCTGCTTGCCGTCAGGTCCTTCGGCTGCTGTAAATCGCTGCTGCTAACCTCTGCTGCAAGCGCTGTTGGTGTTATGAGTGATATGGACAAGGCCGCAATAACTAACGATTTAACTCCTGCATAGGACATCGACTTCCAAAATAACCGTTTCAATTATCCGCTCACTCCTCTTAACCGTTTATTTTTTCCATGGATTGTTGTTTTATATAGATGACTGTTTCCGAAATCCACAATTCTATCGCTATGGCAAGAAATCACCTCCGTCAGGTCATTGGATCATCCACGCATGATAACCCTATCGATTGAATATCACTTATCGATACATCCATTATGGATATATCTATTAAGGATATAGTAAATCAAAGGGGTAATTTTTGTCAACTGGAGATTTAAGCGGGACAATTGACTGTTTGAGTGTAATAATATTACGGCAGCGAATGCTCAGTCGTTCCATAAGATTCCATATTGGATAGGTTATTGTTATGAATTCCTTTGCTAGCCACATTCAAGGAATGCCGCCAGTATAGGAAGCTCGATTACCCGTTCGCCCTCCTTGGTACATGTGCAAAATAAACGAATGAAAAACTCGACCACCATGCGCGGAAAATAAAAACGACCAGTTCCCAACAGGTTTATAAATCATGATCTGTGGATTTGCAATATCAATATTATTGATTGATCAATTACAAATATGTAAATTGATTTTTACTTACATATCTTCAGTCATTCACTTGATTCAGACTACTCTTCAATTTCAATATTACGCTTTACTTATCATATCTGCTACCTTTTCGAGCCAAGCTTTCCGCCGACGTACATCATGCGGCGCATGAAGAAACCCAAAAGCTGCGGCATATTTTTGTCCGCAGCTTTTGGGCTTGATTTTAGACAGGCTCGTTCATCAATTATTCAAATCGTCCGGTATATCCATGGTCAACGAGAAGGTATAGCCAGGAAGCACATCCGGGAATTCAATGCCATCAATATGAATAACTTTGACAGGGTCGAATTTGGCTGTGACCATTTTGCCCTGCGCCTCGTCGAAGTAGCGGGCTTGACCGGCTTTGTAATCCCTGCCAAACCGGCGTATCATGACGCCATAGTTTTGGATTTCAAGAGAGTACTCCGTGCTTGGTGCGTTTACATTTGCGGAAGCGTTATGAATATCCTTTTTTAGCTCTTCATAGCTGCGGCTGTCGAAGGAAACGCGGATGGTGTCGGGGTTGATTTTTTCGGGAAAAGCCCAATGCCATGTATTCTCTTCGGATTCAAGCAGAATTTCCGGACGGAACATGTATTCCAATGTCATACATTCAATCTTGATGTCGCGGCTGCGCTTCTCTGCGCCGGAAGCGGTAATGGTATAATATCCGGCCTTGGTTTGATTGGGCGCAAGCTCAAATGACGCTTTTCCGTTTACGACATTCCGGGTGCTCAATACGTTGCCGTCAGGGTCCTTGATCGTAACCGCAGAAGCATCGGACACAACCGGTATCGTTACAGGAAGCCCCTCTACAAAATCTCGTTTATTAACGGTAGCAACGCCATACTGCCCCGGGACCGACCATGGTATTGCCGTCGGGTCGATTTCAAACGGGTGGAACGTGAAGTCTCTTGGGACAACGGATTGGGTTGCAATGTCATTCCCGCGGTAATCCGTGAATGTTGGTGCACTCCCCCGGAAGTTCATGTCCGCCATGGCAAAAGCCGAGGCTGTTTCAAGATTGGTTTGCGCGTGTCTTGTCTTGGGGGAGATGACAAGCCCAAGGTTCTGGGACGCACCCAGCAATTCAAATACGGGTTTTGCGCCGGCTGTGGAGATAGCCACACTTTCAGGACCGTTCCAGAAATCGTCCATACCTTCTGTTATCATCACAGGGCGCGGCGCCATCAGCGCAATCAAAGCATGGTGATCCAGCGGATAATCATACTTGTTGGCGTTGGTGAACTGCTGCACACGAGACGAAAACCATGCAACATAGCTGCCCTGATTCTGACTCATCTGTTCTTTGCGCAGGCCTGTGCGGGCGCTGTACAAGCTGCTCGGATCCATTTCGTCTGCTGTATAGTTCGTATAGGTGTTGTTGTTGCCTGCGGGATATTTTTTGGAGTCATGGGTAAAACGCAGACTGGAAGCGCCCCACTGGCCGGAATGCTGCACATACGCCATACCCATGCGCTCATCAAAGGCGCCCGCCAACAGCGCTCTCTTGCCATTTTGCGAAAATCCGGCAGAAATCATTTGGGTTTCGTCAATTTCAGGGAAAAGTCCCTTGCCAGTAACCGGATCACGCCATTCCAGAGCATCTATAACCCGTGATGCGGCCCATGCGCTGGCAATCAGCTTGCCCGTGTTGAACTCGACACTGTCAGGATCATAAGGGAACAAGTCGTAATACGTCCCGGTGTAATTGGCGTTATTGCCGACATTGGTGTTGCCTGGCCATGGGATAGAGGCATATCCCTTGGCTAGATAGCCAGTCGGACCGCCGCCGATAAACGCCGGAACCGGGAAGCTTTGGCCAATGGCATCAAGATTCTCCTTGGTTGGAAGCGTGAAAGCAACACTAAAGGTCGTTGTTTTAACAATCGGTGCTGCCTGGTCGTCAGGATTTGGATATTCTTTGGTCATGGTCACATTCAGCGTATTGCCGGTACGTGTTGCCACCAGCGTATCCGGCCTTTGAGTGTAGCCGTATTCATAATATTGAAGCATATTGGCAATTTCCGCACGGCGCGACGTCCAATCCGCAGCGGTTTCAACCATAGATCCGTCATTAAACTTAAACAGATTAGGCAATTCATAAATAGGCTGAAGGCTTCCGACATTCGGAAAGGTCGGGAAGGCCGTTGGCGTTGTGGCGGCGTTTGCTGTAGAAACCGTCTCTGAAATCATTAATAGACAAAGCAGCAGGAATAATAGTTTCTTCGCTCTGGACATTGTGCATCCTCCTTGTTATCTATTGGCCTACCATTCAATGATCATTCGGGCTACCAGCACCAGATCCTCGATATCGATCTTGTTGTCGCCGTTCATGTCACCGCTCTTCACCAGATCCCAGTCCGGATCAGCTGATGTTTTGCCGTACGATTTTGCCATAACTGCCAAATCGCCCACACTCAATTGATCATCGTCGTTGTAATCTCCAGGAATGTATACAATGACTGAATCGCTGAATACTTTTACCGCTTGCCTCAATTGATTTGCAGCCTGTTCGATATCCGTCAATGTGGAGGACGGATTGTTCAGCACCTGCTGTGCCGCCACGATCGCCGCATTCAGCACCGCTTTCGAGCCTGCCGGATATTGACCGACCTGTTTTCCTTCGACTGCGTTGTCATGCAAGGTCCCCGCTTGTTCAATCAACTCGGCCAATGTCAGCTTCTCGACGCCGATAATCTCGATTGAATGCGAAGCTCCCGAGACTTCATGTTCTGCTCCTGCACCGTCAGCGACCACCGCATTCGTGATTTTGACATCCGCTTGCCCGCTCGCAGCGTCCGCTTTCGCCTTGAAGCTCAGCTTCATCAGGCTGCCGTCCGGACCGGTCTGTAAATCGCCGAGGAAAATGCTAAGGAAGCGAATAACCCCCGGTGCCGATTCTTTATGATCAACGATGATAAAGTCCTCGTCCAGCGATGACGAACCGACAAATTCCAGCTTGCCGGCATCGAAGGAAACGGTGATATCCTGCGCAAGCCCCTCGCCGCTGTAATCCTTCAAACTATAAGTAATGTCAAATGCTTCTCCGGCTGAAACAGTTCCGGGTCCGGTCAGAACGCTCCCGCCGCTGCTGCCCGATTTTATCCATTTTGCGAATAGAAACAGATTAGTTCCGGTTACTGGCGTTTTCAAATCCCATTTGTTAACGAAGGTCTCATTATCCAGGTACCACCCGTCAAACGTATAGCCTTCGCGTATCAAGTCTACCGGGGCTATATCTTCCACTGTGTCGCCTTCGTGCTTTGTTTCAAACATGCTCACGGTTTTGGCATCATCATTATTCCAGAACATGACGAAGACGCTGGCTTTGTCTGCGGCCATGGCATGCGTATTAGCCATTATGAAAACCATAGCAATCGCCAGCATGCAGGATAAAAGTCTTTTCCCCATAATCCTAATCTCTCCTTTGAATTAAGCTGCCTGGACGCCAAGGCACCTCTTTTCGATTATTTTATCCCCGAAGAAGATTGCCCAGATAAGAAGAAACGGCTTCGCCGTCCTTTGGCGGCAAAGTTAGTTTCTTCCCTCATAAGGTTGAAAATAGCGGCTGCATTATGCTCTACCTTTTCCTCCCTTCACTGCAGCCTCCTCTTACGTTGTATTATATGAATTCGATAATCTGTAATCCATGGATAAACCAAAAATAATTGGTAATTATCAAATATTTATAATAATATATCCCATATAAAAATCGTTAATTTTTTTGAAATTCTCAAACTAACTATAGTTTTGCAGCCATAGAAGGAGAATAACCTTTGCTCGCTTTGAATACTTTGCTAAAATACGAAATATCGTTAAACCCGCACCGGTCCGCTACCTCGCTCACGGTAAATCCCCCTGTATGCAGCATCATCTCCGCATGATTGACGCGTATTTTGTTGATATATTCCTTGACGGAATAATTCGTATTTTTCTTGAAAAGCTTGCCTAAATAAAAAGGATGCAGTTGAAGCATGGCGGCGATCTCCGCGATATCCACCTCTTCCGCGAAGTGCTCCATAATATACGCCTTGACTTTGTTCACTCTGGGATCATAGGGAGTGTCGAGGGATTGATCGTAATAAATCGACAGCAGACGATGAAGGATCAATTGAAATAGCCCCCGTGCCCGCATCACATATCCCGGCTGCTTGTTCATCCAGACATCGTTGAACTCTCTGATATGAATGAATATCTCATTGGTATTGAAATTCTTGTTCACCCTCTCAAATGGCAGAGGATTGTTGTGATAGGCGTCCATCCATACAAAATTGAAGGCGAACGAGTGCATCGGGGATTCCTTGACCGTCTTGGCCTCCCGGACGCAGCCCGCCGGAATATAGATGACGTCACCGGCTTCTACCGCATGCTGCCGACCGTCCACATTATAAACCGCCTGGCCTTCGACGACGAAAGTAAGATCATGAAAGTGGATCGTTTGCTTCTCTATTTCCCACTCGGGGAAGCAGCGCCGATCCACAAAATAAACGACTCTGGGAATATGGTTTTGAAATCGTTTAATGCCCATATGAACGCTCCCCCGTATTGAGCTCTTTCTTCTTCCTGTAAATCCCAGGCGTCACACCAACAATTTTCTTGAAGGCTCTGTGGAAGGAAACGGCATGAATATAACCCACTTGGACGGCAATATCGGGAATCGAATGATCGGTGGACAATAGAATCTGCTTGGCATTCTCCATTCTGACGACAGACAGATAATCGATGAAATTGATGCCTAATTGTTCCTTGAACAGGTAGCTTATATATTTCGGATTGATTTTGAATACATCGGCAAGATGAATCAGAGAGAGATCGGGATTCGTATAATGCTCATCAATATAGCGTCGTACCTCCTCAACTGTGGAGGCATACTGCTTGCTGTCCCGCAAATGCTTCATCTGTGCTTCGAAGGTCAGCAAGGGACCAAGAAACGATTGCTGCACCTCCTCCAGGCTTTCAAATGTGGAGAAGGTCTGGCTAAGCATCGGCAGCGCCAGACTCTCCCACACTTTCTGATAATCCACCGGAAGCTCTTTGATCTCTCTGTGGAATGTATTGAGAAGCACGTTGATCAGCGCAACGGCGTCATCCCGGTTCATGCTTCCTGAGCGGAACGAATCGAACAGCTCATTGAACGCTTCCTGCCAATTGGGCTCTCCCATCCGGTACATGACCGGTATTCGGCGGATTTCCGGCAAAAATTCATGAATCGACAGGTAGTACGTATCCTCAATGGTACTTTCCATAAAAATGACCTTGTTCGTTCCCGAAAAAATCTTTTGCTTCAATGTATCCGACGCCTGCTCGAACGAAAGCGAGATATTGTCCGGCGAATCGACGATACTGCCTACTCCAATCGTTACCGTATATTTCAAATGCTCCTGGACCCATCTGCGGAAGGGTTCGAGCAGATCCGTGACACCCGGCTTTTTTTGAACTTCATTATGAGGGTCGCCGAGAAGCAGCATAACCAGTTTGTTGCTCTCCAGCCATTCCAGCCAAATGGTGCATTTCACGGACAGGGCCACTTCCTTCGCAACGTTGACCATCGCGAATTTGATCAGATTCTGATCCCGCTGGTTGTATTCCACGCAAAATTGCGGATACTTGTCGATCTCGGCCACAATGACGCGAAACTGCTGCGAATCGTAAGGAAGCTGCAAGCCAGCCATCTCGCGCCGCCATTCCTCAGACCCGACGACACGGTTGCCCATGAGCACATCATGATAAAATACCTTTTTCTTATAGACCAAATCCTCCTCATGCGTTTTCTCGTAATCGATGGATTGGCGGATCAAACGGTCGATGGCGGAGTCGATAATGATCAATTCATGATTGCCTTCAAAATCGATGATATTGTCCTTCCGCTGTGTAAATGACTGCAGCCGGTCCATAATCGTACCGATTGGCTTGTAGTTGATTCTGGCGATAAATATAAACCACAAAATGCCAATAATCGTGAAAAATAATGCCGCAGCGGCAGGAATGATAATGGAGGCTTCGGGAAACTGCTTCACGGCAAAACGGCTAAGACCGCTGCGAAGCGTCCATCCTGTATATTCGGAGCGCAGCTCCGCCAGAATTTTCCCGTCCTCCTCCGAGCCGGAGCCACTGAAGGAATGGCCGGACCGGTTAAACAGCTCAATATAGCCGTCGTTTATTTGGGAATCCGGATTCAGCAGCGCCTTAATGGAGGAGGTTTTGACATTAACCACCAGGGCTCCGAGCTCTCCGTTCGCGAACGGAATATCCTTCACCAGGGAGACGACCTGTTCCGTCCTGCCTTGAAATATCGGCTCCTGATAGCTTCTTGGATCGCTCCACGGCTTGGAGGGCTGCTCCTTCAGCTGCGGAATCAGAAAGGCGGCATCCGGGAATGCGGACAGGGGGATCCGCATCAGATTAGTCAGAACCGTATTGTCGCTTCTCCGGTACAGATAGACCGAGTCGATCAGCGGATTAATGACCTTCCAGCCTCTGATCGTCTCCGAGGCTGCGCCTTCCTCCAGGACGAGGCCCTTGCTGTCGTAGAAGAAGCGAATCAGCCTGGAATTATCGGACAATTCCTTTATTACCAGCTTATCAATCTCCTGCAGCGAGTAATCGACCAGCCTCAGCAGACGTTCGGTCGCTAAAGCATTGACCTGCTGCGAGGCTTTCTTGGACATGTCGTTCAGGGAGATGAAGGTAATGCAGGCCAAAGTGATAAGCACCATCACGAAAAAGGAGACATAGGGAATGAGCTGTCGATATAACCATTTCCGGTTCACGGGGGCGCCTCAATTCTTAAATGAGCATTGTATTCACCAACTGATACAATTTGTATCCCAATTGACACAACAACAAGCGTTTGCAGCAGCGCAGCAAGCTTGACTTAAGACCGCTATTTTGCAAGGTTAACCGGCACCCTACCGGATAGAATAATAGTCTTTGGTGAACAGCACTCTATCCTTTTTCTCCGTGAACCATTTTCCGTAATATTCATCCACCGCAAGCCCTCCGGACTGCTCCCAGGCATTCCGTGCGTCCGCCACGGCCTGCTCAACCGAATACGACGGGTTCACAATCGCTTTATTATAGATGTCGGTAAGCGCCTTGGTGCCGTCATTGATGGATAATTGCAGCGTCTGGGGCAGTGTCGGCCAATTCCCGATGGGATAAGCGAATTGCAGGGCGGGATTCAGAGAGAATTTCTCCCCCTGCTTCTCAATCATGATGTAATCCTTGTCGATCGGATCCTCCGGATTAAGCGAGGCCGCCAGCGAATTGCATTTGCCCAATATGATGCGTGAAGCCGGCATGTACAGATCCAGGGTCCAGGCCATCTCGCGATTATACTTCTCCCGGCTGGTATATTGATAACAGCCTTCCTTATTGATGAAATAATGCTCGCCTTCTATCCCGAACCGGAGCGCCGTCAAGGCTTCCTCCGACACGATAAAGTCGATGAATTTCATTACATCCCTGGGGCTTTCCGCCTGCTTGTTGATCGCTCCGACGAGCTGAACCGGGGCTTTGGCGAACGGATTGAATTGACCGAATGGCCCCTCCGGGAGCGGCATTGCCTTCACTTTGGCCGACGGGACTTTATCAATGAGCGATTGGATAATGGGATAGGCATCCTCAATGCCGCTGCTTACCCAGAAAATGCCGAGCTTGCCGTTCACAAAATCGAGCTTGGCCTTCTCCCCGCTGCTGTCCGCCAGGAAATTATGGTCGATAAGTCCGTCCTCGAACAATTGTTTCTCATAGTCCAGGGCAGCCTTCACGCGGTCCCATGCCCGGATAACCTTCCCGTCTTCAAGGATATAACCGACGTTCTGGAACATCATATCGATAGGCCGTATGCCGCCTGCCGTTTGACCGTTCAGCAGCGAGCCCAATCCCGCAAAGTTAATTCCCAGCGTATCCTTGATGCCGTTTCCGTCAGGATCCTGATATGTAAACGCTTTCGATACTTCATATAATTCTTCTGCCGTACGCGGCTGCTCCAGATGGAGCGCATCGAGCCAATCGCTGCGGATGAGCAGGGAATGATTGGTCTTGATCCCTGTTATCTGGGCGATCAGATACATATTGCCGTCCTCTTCCGTGGCCAGCTTGCGCACCGAAGGATACTCATCAAGCAGCTGCTTGTAATCCTTGCTGTAGCGGTCTACCAGATCATCGATGGGAAGCACCTGCTGATTGGCAATCAACTCATTAAGAAAGGACCATTCGTAGTCCAGGATCAAATCCGGCGCTTTTCCCGATGCCAGCAGCATCTTGTACTTCTGCACGGAATCGCCGCGTGAGATCGGAACAAATTTGACATTCACAGGACCATGCTCGTTAATCCACCGGGTCCAGCGGTTATTGTCTACCGTGCCTTCCGCGGTGGGAACGCTTCCACGATCATAAATGCCGACGGTAATTTGAGGCTTTTCTGCTGCAAGGGGCGGGGCGGAAGATTCTGCTGCCGGGTTGCAGGAAGTCAACGTCAGCAGCATGGAGAAAATCATTAAGGAACTAGCGGCATTAAGTACCCGGAATCGCTTCCATATAACCATGGATCTGTCAGCCTCGCCTTCTCTTATTTCACCAGCTTTTGGAAGTAATATCATTGTAGCAGGCGTGGGCTGGAAACGTCCATATACTTGTTTCCGAGCCTTAACATTATTCCAGAAAGAATCTTCCTTCCACCATATCATGCATGCTTTGTGGCAGTTTTTTATTCCTTATCCGGCAAAAATCGCTGCTGCTATTTCCGCCAAGTCTTGTATATTGACTATGCCATCTCCGTTCAGGTCATAATCCTTGGCTTCCATCCAATCCGGCTGCTCGGGCGTCCGGCCGTAGAATCTTGCGGTAACCGCCAGATCGCCTACGCTCACTTTCCCGTCGTGGTTGTAATCACCAGGCGGCGAGGTGCTTATCGTCACTTGATGGGCTCCGCTGCCCACTGAAGTTTCTATGCCTTGATCGTCACTGACAATCAACCTGGTGACGGTAATCGCCGATGCTCCCGATGCCGCTTCCGGCTTCACTTTAAACTGCAATTTGACGAAGTCACCGCTTGGACTGGACTGCAGCTCTCCGAATCGGACCGCTATGAACCGAATTCCGCCCGGTGACTGGACATGATCCAGGATCGCGTAGCGTTCCGCATCCAAAGCCTCTGTGCCGATCAGTTCCAGTTGATCCGGATTATACGTCAAGGTCAGATCCTCAGCGGTTATGGCGCTCTTCCGCCCGCTTAATCCGTATATCAAGTCAAAGCTATCACCCGCTCTTGCGGTACCCGGTCCGGTTAATACGATGGTTGGTGTCTCCTCCGGCACGCCCGACAGTATCCAGCGGGCAATCTCGGACACGTCGGCTATATCCACCTGCCCGTCCCCGCTCACATCCGCACCGGCATGGCTGCCCCAGTCGGGATCGGCGGATGTTCTGCCGATAGACGAAGCTGCAATAGCCAAGTCCCCGACCGATCGGTTGCCGTCTTGGTTTAAATCCCCCTCGACGGCAGGAAGCAGCTGGATGCTCCCGGAAGAAGGACTCTCCGCTTTATCAGCCTGCGCAGCCGGCAATCCTCCGAGGCTTGCTGTCATACCCAGCAGTAGTGCCGCCAGCAATCTTCTCACGCCCGCTCCCAATCTCATAGGCTTTACCATTCTCCTTTCCTGCAGGTGCAGCTTCACGCGTTAATCCACCCGGTAGTCCAGCAACGCCATAATCAGGGTCACGGCTTCCGCACGGGTTGCCGTACCAGCAGGATCAAAACGGTTGTTTCCCTTCCCGTTTACAAGTCCGGCTTCCGCCGCTGCCGCGATGGCAGGATGTGCCCAGGATGGAATGGTGCCGGCATCGGCAAATTTGGATTTCCCCTCCGCTTCCATATTCAGCCCTGCAGCCCGGGCGATCATGACCGCCATTTCAGCACGGGTAATGGAATTGGCGGAACGGAAGGTGTGGTCCGCATAACCGACGATGATGCCCGACCCTGCCGCTTCCGACACAAACGGCCTCGCCCACTCGGGAATTCGGTCCAGATCGGAGAAGTTCAGCGTCACGCCGTCTCCCGACGCGGGCAGCTGAACCGCACGCACCAGCATCGCGGCAAATTCGGCGCGGGTAACCTTGCCATTCGGACGGAAGGTGCCGTCCTCATAGCCCTTCACAATACCGAGTGCTGCCGCCCGCTCGACGGCCGCCTTCGCCCAGTGACCATCCAGATCGCTGTATGAGACGGCATTCTCCGCCGAAGCGATATCAAGCTTCAGCTCAACATCCGGGCTCAGCGTCACCGCCTCAACCTGGCTGTCGACGAGCTTGACCCTCGTCAGCACAACAGCCGTCTCACCTGCGGCAATGCTCTCAAAGGACAAGGTCGCAATCGCAGCCTTGCCATTCTCCCCCGCAGTCTTGCCAAGCTTCGTATGCGCAAAGACGATCTCCCCGTCCTTGTCCATCGCGGGTACGGTAAGTCCAGTCCAGTGTGATGAAGCGCTCTTGAAGCGCAGATGCTCCGCATCATAGCTCATACGCAATTCATAGCCATATAAATCAGTCAGCTGTTCCCCTTGGACCGTCACGCGGATGTCCTGACCTACAGCGGGAGCCTCATTGTTTGCCGATAATGAAAAATGCGGCGTGTCCGCTCCCATTGCAGCATAAGGGAATAATGAAAGGCCAAGCAGCAAGCATAAGCCCAGTGCGGTAAATTTGCGTCTCAACATGCATATCCATCCCTTCCCATCAATGGGGGGGAGGAAGACGTGAATCCCATGTCTTCCTCCCAAAGCAATCGGTTCATTCCAGTATCTATTGCCAGTTGATAATAAGTCTTGCAACGGTTACAAGATCCTGAATATCGATAACATTGTCGTTGTTCAGGTCGAACTGCTTCAGATCATTCCAATCCGGATCGGTAGAGACTGATCCGTACGCTTTGACCATAAGCGCCAGGTCGCCGACGCTTACTTTGTTGTCATGGTTGTAATCGCCGCCCACCGGCACGATTACAGAGGCAAGGAAGGTCTGCAGCGCCGTATGAAGCTCCGCTGCAGCTTGCTCGATTTGCGCCTGCGTGGAGGACTGGCTGTCGTGTACGGCCTGTGCGCTGTTGATCGCAGCAAGCAGTACTGCTCTGGAGCCAGCCGGATATTGTCCGACTTGGCTGCCTTCCACTGCCGCATCGTACGCTTCCTGCGCCGCCGCGATCTGCACGGTCAGAGCCTGCTTGTCGATAACATTGATCTGCACGCTGTGCGACGTGCCTTCAAGCTGCTTCTCGACACCCGCGCTGCTCGCAACGACCAGGTTGGAGATGGTGACATCGGTGGTTCCCGCCTGCGCGTCCGACCGCGATTTGAAGTGGAGCTTCAGGAGATCGCCGTCAGGATTGGCCTGCAGCCCGCCCAGATGGATGGCGAGGATGCGGATTTGGCCCGGAATCTGCTTGTAATCCGCCACAATAAATTCATCATTTGCCGATGTTACAGGATTATCAATAAGCTCCAGCTTCTGCGGATCGTAGGACACGGTAATATCCTGAGCTGCTATTTCCCCCTGGGAACCATCCAGAGCATAAGTCAAATCGAAGGATTCGCCAGCCGAAACCGCATCGGCACCATTAAGCGCAACCGCGTTCGCCTGACTTGCAAGCTCCTTCAGCCCGGTATCATCCAGGTAGAAATTAGTTGTGGAGCTCGTTGTCGTATACACCAGCTGAAGCGCGCTCACATCACCCGGATCCTCGAAGGTGAACTGTCCCTTGACTGCCGTCCAGGCTGAAGCTGTCAATTCCTGCTGAGCGACTGGAACGGTATAGATTCCTTTGCTGGCGCTGGTCACACGCAGATAGATGCTCGCCGTATCATGCTCGAAGCCGCTGTTGTACGGATAGAAATATCCCGTAACCTCATATTTCGATTGATCATAAAGCTTGTTCAGAATAGACTGTCCGATGCCCACTGTCGGGTCTGCGGACTGCCGGTTCAGCAGCCGGCCTGCGCGCGAGCCGCTGTAAACGGAAGTCGTTACCGTATTGACCGTCCCATCGCTGTTTCCGCCATGGCTTCTGATCCAGGGAGAGGCTGAGGAGCCGCTCTCGAAGCCCGGATTGGCCAGCAGATTGTCCCCGATCGCCGGCGCCAGATTGCCATCGTTGAAGGCAAAGGAATCGACGTTGAACATCTTGCCGTCCCGCCCGCCGGTGAACACCACATACATATCATGGAAGCCGTAGGCGCCATCGGCCGAATTGGTATCGATCATCGTAGAGACCGTCAGCCATCGGCCGGGATCGTTCAGCGGAGGAACATTCATGGTGCCAACTACCTTGCCGGAAGCCGGATCATCGAGCCTGATCTCGATTTTGCCCCCGCCCTGGGCGGCTACACGGGCATTCATGCTCAGCACATACCGCTTGTTCGCTTCGCCATTTGCGGAGCCGTCTGCAAAATTGACATTCGCGTATTTGATGTAATCGCTATTGCTGAGACCGGTCACTGCCTGACCGCCGCCGCTGCCGCCGGTCGCCTTCACGCCCGGAGACTGGCCGTCATTTTCCTCTGCCTCATAAGTCGAGAAGACATCCTTCTGTTCGGGAAGCGCAGGAAGCTCGTATTTCTTTGGTATAAAGGTTGTCACACTGGAGCCCTTGAGCTCCATCGTGAACGATTGGCCGGAAACCGCGATATCGCCCAGCTTCTTCAAATTCTCATTGGGAGAGGTGCGGTACGGAACAACTGCGTCCACTCCCCCCGGGAAGTCCTGCAGATCAAAGGTAATGGTTTGCGGCCTGGAATCGTTATTGACCGCAACGATAGAGAAATTCCCCGTCTGCGGATCCTTATAGGCCGTAACCATAACCTCGTCCACAGGATTCTTGTCGGCGCCAATCATTACATAGCCCGGACGGATGAACCGGCTGTAGTTGCCGAAAGAATAATACCGCTTGAACACCCGGTACTGGCCGTTCTCCGTCGGCGCGAGCGCCTGATTGCTGCCGTCATTGCTCAGACGGATCAGATCGGAGCCGTCGGCTCCGTTGTTGGCGGCCGGCCACCACCAGAAGTAGGCGCTGATACCGGTATTGTGGAACATATTGCCGATCAGGTTCGCGTACCGCAGCGCATCGGTAATCGTGTTGTTCTCGAAGGTTTGCAGACCCGTTCCCTGATTCATATACTCGGTCTGCCAAATCGGCTTGCCTTTCTCCCTGGACACCGGAAATTCGGGAACATTCGTGCCGATTCCGTAAGCATGTGTAGCTACGACATCCACATAATTGACCGTCACGGGATCGTTAAGCGCAGGAAGCGCATAAGCTTCGGTGAAGTTCACATGCTCGGGCATAACGATCTTGGCCGGCACTTTTCTGGCAGCGAAGGTCGGTCCCAAATTATCGCGGATAAAGACATTCATTTCATCTGCCGTCCAAACCGTGCCGGAATAGGCAGGGCCTATATTCGGCTCGTTGGCCAGCGATATATAAGCGATATCCAGATCGAAATGCTTCTTGTAGCCCAGAACATATTCGGCCAAATAATCGGCATAGTCCTGATAATTCTCCTTCTTCAATTTGCCGTTGCCCGTACCCAGGACGCTGTTGTTCGTTTTCATCCAGGCTGGCGGGCTCCAGGAAGAGGTCATAAACGTCGTGACGCCACGCTTCTTGGCTTCATTCATGAACCAGATTTGATACTTGTCGAAGTCAGCCTTTTTCGTTGCCCACTGGGGATCGTCCCAGACAAATACGCCCTTCTCCGGTTCGATCGTTTCTGTCGGCCCATCGTACTCTTTGCTGCCCCATATGCCGCCGTCCCCCATCATGTTGCGGACGATGCTGATGCCGATGCCGCTTTCGCGGGAGAATATCATATCCAGTATTTGCGTCCGCAGAGGCTCCTGAAGCCGCATGATCGAGCCGGCCTTGTGGAAGGCCCCGGAGCCGCCAAAGCCGTCAACCTTTTGCAGCTCCGTGTTCCAGGTTACCTTGCTGACAGGGGCCGCCGCTTTTACTTCCGGCAGCACCCATCCGCTGACGACCAAAGAAAGACAAAGGCATAAACTTAAGAATTTGACCGCATTCCTCGTTATCATGAAGAACGTCACTCCCTCTGGCTTCTATTGGGCGGCAGCCCACTGCTCTTCATATTCCTTCGCTATTTGATCCCCGCCGCTTGAAAGCCAGCGGTCCATCTCGCTTTTCCATTTCGCTTCGTCCATTACACCCATGATGAATTTGGTATTTGCATCCGTGATGATCAGCTCAAGCTCAGCTCCGCGCTCCACCTGCGTTTGGGAAATAAACGGATTAGCCGGATTGTTCACCAGATGATTCTGGTTCTCCGTTGTAACCTGAAGCTCTTTGGTAACCAGCGGATTCACATTGCCCTGCATTTTGATCGCGTCCAGCGAGACGGCGCGAAGCGGCCATTTGTAAGGGAAGCCGACTTCGTTGTCAAACTTCTCCTGGTCGATAATTTCCGGTTTGCCGTCCTTCATGGTATAATGCGTTCCTTCAATTCCCCATTCCAGCAGATCCGCCATTTCCTGATCGGCCAGCTGGTCGAAGAATTTCAGAATTTTCTTCAAATCATCTTCCGTCTTCACGCTAGATTTCGGGAACATCAGAATGCCGTTCGAGCCAAGAGCCGCCGCAATCCGTTTGCCTTTGTCCGTGCTCAGAATGCTGAAGAAGTCGACTGTCGCATCGGGAATGTGCTGTTGAATACGGGCTTCATAAGACAGCGCCACATTAGTGGAATTGGCGATGACGCCGGCCTTGCTGTTCTCGAATTCACCTTCCACTTTGGGACGGTCCATGATGGCGAAATCGGGATGGATCAGACCTTCATCGAATAACTGCTTCTGGAATTTCAGACCTTCCAAATATTCCGGTGTAAATACATCACGGCTAAATTTGCCTTCCTGAACATCCCATACGTTCGGCGCTCCGAAGAATACCCCGAATGTGGATGGAGCAGGTCCCGAGCCGCCCAATGCGCCCATCGTCATGCCGTAAGTGTCGTTTTTCCCGTTTTTGTCCGGGTCCTGATCCTTGAACGCCTTTAGCATCTGATGAAACTCTTCAACAGTTTGCGGCTCCTGCAGGCCGACATTCTTCAACCAGTCCACCCTATAGATGAAAGCGTCGCGGGCCAGCGGACGTTCCCTCGGAAGCCCGAATACTTTTCCCTGGAATGCGACATTATCGTAGATGGCCTGATTCAGACTGGATAGATTAGGAAAATCCTTGATGAAGGGAGAAATATCCCAAAACACATCATTTTGAAACGCGGAGAGCAGGTACGATTGCTTCGGCGCGCCGTAGCTTGCAATGACCTGGGGCAGGTCGCCTGATGCGATCATGACAGAGAGCTTATCCTGGTAGGAATTCCCGGGGAAATGATCGATCTCCAATTTGGTATGAGTATAGCTTTCGATGGCCTGCTGCACGGGATTTCCGGCCTGCGGAACGTCTTTTCCGTCGAAATTCACCGCCATCTTGATTGCAAAAGGCTCGGTATCAGCGGGCTCCGGCTCCGCCGCCGGTTCATTGTTTGCCGTTTCATTGTTCGCCGTGTCTGCCGGCTGCTGCGGTGCGGGATTATTGCTGCCCCCTGAATTCGAACTGCATCCGGTCACGACAAGCATGACTGCGAGCAGTACGGATAATGCCCCCGCTGCCCATCTTCTTCTGTTAACCATCTTTACGACCTCCTGTTAATGCTGATTTTTTTATGGAGAATTCAAGGCCGGTCAGCCTTTCACCGAGCCCAGAAGAACGCCTTTGGCAAAATGCTTTTGCAAAAACGGATACACAAGCAGGATCGGAATCGTGGACACGATAACAACCGCCATCCGGACCGATTGTCCGTAGAAGGTCATGTTCTCCCCCATTTGGGAGGAATCGCCGATGCTTCCCGATGCCTGCACGACAATCTGCTGTAGCAGCACCTGCACCGGCCATTTCTCATTGTCGTTGATATAAAGAATGGCGCTGAAGTATTGATTCCATAGACCGACTGCGTAGAACATCCCGAACGCCGCCATAGCAGGCAGGGACAACGGCAGGATGATCCGGAAGAACACGGACAGCTCGTGACAGCCGTCAATTTGCGCCGCTTCCTTCATCTCCTCAGGCACATTCTGGAAAAACTCCTTCATCACGAGCAGATAAAATCCGCTCATCAGCCCCGGAATCATAAGCGCCCAATACGTGTCGATCATCCCGAGATTGCGGACGACGAAATAGGTCGGGATCATGCCGCCGCTGAACAGAATCGTGAACAGCACCATCATGAGCACCGCTTTTTTACCCGGTATGTTCTTGCCCGAAAGGCCGTAGGCCATCAGGGATGTGAACAGCAGGCTGAGCAGGGAGCCGAGCGCCGTAATGTAGACGCTGACCCCGAGGCTGCGCACGAATTTGTCCGTTGAGAATATGTACCGGTACGCATCCAGCGTCCATTCCCGCGGGAAAATATCCTCCGTTGTAGAGAAAGAGTTGCTCAGTACATACAAGAACGGGAGGACGGTCAGCACTGATACGGCGCCAAGGAAAACGTAGATCAGAATATCAGCCAGGCGATTCGCAAGCGTCCTGTCGTAAACCATGCCCGCACCTCCTTATTTAATAGATTCCTTCTTCGCCGAATTTCTTGGCCAAGCGATTCGCGAGCCAAACCAGCACCAGGCCGATCACCGATTTGAACAATCCCACAGCAGCGCTGTAGCTGAACTGCCCCTGCTGAATACCGACGCGGTAGACATACGTATCGAATACCTCGCCCACTCCCCGGTTGATGGCATTCAACATCAGGTAGATCTGCTCGAACCCGAGGTCGAGAAAGTGGCCCAGCCGCAGGATCAATAGAATAACGATTACGCTTCGGATCGACGGCAGCGTAATATGCCAGATCATCCGCAGCCTGGAAGCTCCGTCGATCCGTGCCGCTTCATACAGCTGCACATTGACCCCCGCCAGTGCGGCAAGAAAAATAATCGTGCCCCATCCGGCGTCTTTCCATATAATTTGAAGCATAATGAGCGGACGGAACCAATCCGGACTGTACAAGAAATCGACGCGCCCTGAGCCGATGGCCTCATTCCATTTGTTGATCAAGCCTTCGGAACCGAGCAGCAGGAAGGTAATCCCCGCGACGACTACCCAGGACAGGAAGTGGGGAACATAGACCAGCGTCTGCACATAACGCTTGAACATTTCATGGCGTACCTCATTCAAGAGAACCGCCAGCACGATCGTGATCGGAAAGTAGATCACCAGACTGTAGAAGGCGAGCATGAAGGTATTTCTGAACAGCGTCCAGAATTCCGGTGTATGAAACAGCCGGTCAAAATGCTTGAATCCCACCCAGTCGCTGCTGAACATCCCCAGGGACGGCTGATAGTTCTGAAAGGCCATCAAGACGCCCCACATCGGCCAAATCTTAAAGATGAGAAAATAAATAATTCCCGGCAGCATAAACAGATAAAACCATCTGGCCTTCCACATTCTGATGGACATGGAAGACCGGCTGCCAATTGGCGTCCCGCCCTTTCTTATTGCAAGTCCCTTCTCCAAACGATCACCTCTTGTCGACTGTCATTTTCACCTCGTCATTGTATCGGCTTTGGCCTGCTTGCATCTACAGACATGTTTCCGATCAGATACACATTTCATAAAAGGAGGATAATCGGGCAAACATACAAATTTCCGGCAGGATACTGTTTTCGTAAAAGAGACAGAAACGGGTAGAAAAGCGCGCTGCACAAGCATTATGGGGCATAACAAAGAAGGCAGCCGGGAATCGGCTGCCTTCTTTGTTCGTGTTCATATTAATCTACTGTCCGCGTCAATTGTTTACTGCAGCTCTCTTGGCCCCTGCGTTTTTTTCAACCACCGGGTTCTTCCATCATGAAGGAGAAATCAGCTGGATGTTTTTACCCCAACGAGACCCGGTGAGTCTCGCCTTCTGCCACCTGAATCATAAGATAGCGGTACTCGTCTCCGCCGTCAGACCGTTCTGTTGACGCTTCTACCGGGCTGCCGTTATGCAGGATGGTCCCGGAATTTGTATGGAAAACTGCCTTCCAGAGGAGAGGCTCCCCTTCCTGCAGGGTGACAGTGGTTTCTTCGATGCCGTTATGCCGGACCGTAAGGGTGCGGTTCAGAATAGGAATGCTCCCCATCTCCGCCCATTCTAGCCCACTGCTCAGCCTGGACATTGTGGTAATGGCCGACTGGCCGTCTGCCGAAATTCCCATGAGTCCGCTCGCCATGGAACCGACCACGCAGTAGGATATTTCAGGATAATCCCTGCGCTCCAACAACGGATCAACCAGCTCCTTCAATTCTTGCAAGGCCTCTTCGTTAAAGCCATACCGGTAAAAAATGTCAGGGAGATACGTCTTTCCTTCCACATTTGCCACACGGTTTCTTTTCAAATCCTCAAGCGCTTTCTCCAATTTGCTCTTGTCCTTGATGACTCCAAAATATAGCGGCAGAAAATTGCCTTCAGCATTATACGCTTCCAGGAAGGTCCGATTCTGCAGCATGGCGCCGAAGAAACGTCCCTTGTCTTCATTCCACCATTCCTGGTCATAGCGCTGCTCCAGCTCCCCGGCTTTTCCGGCATAGGCTGCGGATTCCTCAAGCTGGCCTTCAAGTTCGAGCAGACGGGCATAAGCGCGGTACCCGGCAGCCTGCAAGGCGATCATGTCGCCGCCGGCCAAAGGCTGTAATCCAGCTTCATTGTAGGTTGCCAGGCCTCTGCGGCCGTACTCGGGATAGTACTCCAATATCCCGTCTCCGTCTTTGTCCCATGTCTGAACAAAGTTCTCTACCGTTAAGCGATAAAAATCAAGCATGATGGCATCATTCCGGTAATCCTGATCGCCTGTCCACAAATACTGACGGTAGCTTGCTTCGATAATGTCGAAATTGGCAGGAAGATTATACCAGAAGTCCTGGTCATTCTCATAATCTACTTCAGCGGGCAGATTATCCTTGGTTATCTCCCAGTAGGTGCACCAGTCCCGGGACTCCGCTATATTCTCGGCAAAGCGCATAAACATGTTTTTCGTATGCAGATTTAAGCCAAGTACAGCAGCTCCAATGCTGTGATGCGCCACATCGCGCATGCAAAATGCCTGCCTGTTCGGCAGAGCCGCCTCATACCACAAGCCTACCGGATCTCCGCCGGAATGGGTGTATGCCATGGCCTGCTGCCTGGCCCATTTAAATCCGTCATTCAGATGCGAATCTGATGACTGGAAGGTAACAGCACCAGCTTTGGATTGAATTTGATTCCAGTTTGTCAATTTCACCACTCCAATACTGTCTCTTTAGCTTTCTTTTGATCCTGAAAATGTGAGTCCTTCCATAAACGCCTTCTGGGCGGCAAAGAACAAAATAATGCACGGCAGCGTAATGACGATCGCCGCAGCCATCAGTAAATTCGTATCGGTGGCATAGGTTCCCTGGAATCCTGCCAAACCGAGGGTAAGTGTCTTCCATTTGTCGCTGTTGATATAGATAAGCGGCCCCATAAAGTTGTTCCAGGACCCCATGAATACCATAACAGCTACGCCGATGAGCGCCGGTTTGGACAGGGGCAGGAAGATCGTCCGCCAAATTTTGAAATAGCCGCACCCGTCGATGATGGCCGCTTCCTCCAGGCCGACAGGCAGCCGGGAATAAAACTGGCGGAACAGGAAAATAAAGAAGGCGGACCCAAAAAATGATGGCACGATTAACGGATACAGCGTATCCAGCATGCCAAGCTGTTTGAATAAAATAAATTGCGGAATCATGGTTACTTCGCCCGGCAGCAGCATGGTGGACAGGACCAGAATGAACAGGATCCCGCTTCCTCTCACCTTCAGCCGTGCGAAGGCATAGCCGACAATGGAACAGGAAAGCACGGTTCCGATAATAGGAAAGACCGTCGTAAGCAGCGTATTGAATAAGTAACGGCCGAATGGAAAAGCCGTCAGCGCCTTCGCATAATTATCCCAGCGCCAGCTTTCGGGCCATACATTCATGCCGGAGGAAGCGATCTCTTCCAGACTCCGCAAGGATGCGCCAATCATCCAGACGAAGGGATACAGGAAGGCAACACTGCCAATGATGAGAACCAGATACGCTAACCATTTGATTGGCTTCCCGGCTGATTTATGACGTTTTTCTGCGGACACGACGCTTCCTCCCTCCATTTTGCTCCGTCTCGTAATAGACCCATATCGCGCTGCTCCGGAAAACAAGTGCGGTAAACAGCAGAATAATGACAAAAAGCACCCAGGCGAGCGCAGAGCCGTAACCCATTTTGAACCACATAAAGGCATTCTGATAGAGGTAATAGGCATAGAACAACAAGGAGTTATCCGGTCCTCCGCTGATCATGAAGCCCTGCGTAAAGGTCTGGAAAGCTCCGATCATGCTGGTCACCGTGTTGAAGAACAGAATCGGGGAAATTTGCGGCAGCGTCACATGCCATACCTTACGCATGGTCGTGGCGCCGTCGATCTCCGCCTGCTCGTACAGGGATTTGGGGATATCCGATAATCCGGCCAAATAGATGATCATGTTGCCGCCGACCGTCCACAGGCTCATGATGATGACCGCAGGCATTGACCAATTCGGACTGGAGAACCAACCGGGGCCTGTAATGCCGAATAAACCAAGTATGGAGTTCATCAAACCGACGTTCGGATTGAATATCCAGATAAACAGCACCATCTGCGCGACACCCTGAATCAAGGTAGGCAGATAATAGATGGTGCGGAAAAGATAAATGCCGCGCAGCTTCAAATTCATCAGCATGGCAATGGCAAAGGATAACGCTACCTGAAGAGGTACGCTTACCAGCGTGTAGTAAAACGTAACGCTCAGCGCCTTGTAGAACATCGTGTCTTTAAACAGCATTCGGTAGTTGTCAAGGCCGGTCCACTGGGGCGAGCTGACGACTTCCCATTTGGTGAAGCTGATATAGAACGAGAATATCATAGGGCCTAATGTAAACAGCAAAAATCCGATAATCCAAATCGAGACAAACAAATAGAAGCTCGCTGTTTTATTATGGATGACTTTTTTCCTGACCAGAATTCTGGCGATAATAATGATCACGGCGTACAAAACCGCAATAATCGTAAGAAAAGGGAGAAGCGGCAGCAAAGCTGCCGGCAGCCCCAATGTTTCATAGAAGTTGTAAATCCGTTCGATTATTCCATTCATAGCCTGCTCCCGCTAGTTTTGTTGTAAAATCTTGTTTATATTCTCAGCCAGTTTCGGGAATACTTCCTTCACATCCTGCTTGCCGATTCCGATAGGCGTCAGGTCGTCGATCATTTTCATTTCATTATTGATTTCGCTTGTACGTTTCTGTGCTTCCTGATTGTGCTGCTTCTCTGCCGCCAGTATGAAGGCATTCAGATTTTTATCCGGATAGATCGATTTGAAGGAATCCTTTGCGCTTGCAATGACCGGAATCCCGTATGCGTCCTTGTTGCCCCCGATAATCTTCTGCGCTGCCTCGTTCTGCGTCAAATAGTTGACGAAGATCTGGGCCGCTTCGGTGTTTTTGCTGGTCTTGCCAATAGCCAGTCCGTTAACTTCTTTGGCTCCTCCATCACCTGGAATTGGAAATATGTCCCAATTGAATCCTTCAACTCCGGCCATCTGGGGCAAGAACCAAGGGCCAAAATCGGTATACATACCGATTCTTCCTCCCAGGAACCAGTTCATCATGTCTTGTCCCTGTTTCTCAGTGTTATTAGGCACAGTACCGGATTGTTTCGTATGAACGATGTATTCCGCCGCCGCAATCGATTCCGGCGAATCAATCGTCGATTTGGTATTATCCTCATTGTAATAGCTGCCGCCGAACGAATAGATCCAGTTCCCCAGTCCTAACGGTTCGGAACCGAATATCTTGGCTTTTCCATCGCCGGAGGTTAATTTCTGGGAAATCTCTTCGAACTGCTCCGTCGTCATGGGCTCTGTCTTGCTTGGCAGCGGAATGTTGTTCTTCTCAAAAAGATCCACATTAACCGCCATTACTTTGGGCTTGATAATGAACGGAGCTGCATAGACCTTGCCTTCGTAAGTCATGGACTCCACGAGGGAAGGAGAACTGAATACGGAAGTATCCACCTGCATTTCCTGGAAAGCGTTTGCGAATCCCGGCAGGTCGCCACCGGAGATCAGAATGACGTCAGGCGCCGTTCCTCCGGCAATCATCGTTTGCAGCTTGGTGAGATAATCCCGCTGAATCCACTGCTTCTCGACCTTAATGTCGGGGTTCTTCTCTTCGAAATTGCTGACGACATTATTGATGGCATCGGCTTCGGACTGCGCCCCCCAGAAAGCGAAGGTGATACTGCCCTTGGCGCCTCCCGCATTGGCGTCCGATGGGGTATTGCCGGTATTTTCTCCTGCCGGAGCATTGCCGTTTGCGGTGTTGTTTCCGTTACCGCTTCCACAAGCGGATAAGCTGATTACGATACATAGTGCCAAAACGATGGCGAACCCTTTTTTCATCTGTATTTCCCCCTAGTAATGATAATATCTCCGGTTGCTTGCATGAATCATTGGTGCCCTTTGCCAATGCCTTAACCGACCGTTTCTGAAAATTGGCTTCTGTTTGCCCCGCAGCTGCTTCTGACGATCAGTCTTGCCGGCAGCACGACCTTAAGCGGCACTTCCCTTCCTCCGATACGCTCCAACAGCATTCTGACAGCCGTCTGTCCCATTTGTTCGGTGTAGATTTTGACCGTGGTGAGAGGCGGATTCGAGTAGGAGGCCATTTCAATATCGTCAATGCCGACAATGGCAATATCCTGAGGCACCCTCAGTCCCGCTTCCTTAAGCGCCCTGCTGGCCGCTATCGCCATAGGATCCGACCCCATCAGAAAAGCCTGCGGCAAATTCTTCTTCTCTATCGCCTGCTTCATCAACTGATAGCCGGTGGACATCGAGAAGTTATGTCCGATATGGACGTGTTCGGGCATGTATAATTTCTTTTGCTTCATATAGCTTTCGAACCCGCTCTGCCGTTGATCAACCGATTCGAAGCCCGTGTTCGAGCCAAAACGGTTAATGAAATCCCTGGAGCTGATCAAGCCGATTTTGGTGTACCCGAGTCCGATCAAATGATCCAACGCCGTCGTCGTCACTTTCTCGAAATCAACGATGACAGAATCAAAGCGGTTCTCATCCGGAGAATAGTCGACGAAAACCACGTTTTGAATCCGGCTGAAGAACAGGTTGTAAGGATCAAACTCGAATTTCCCGATCACGATAAGGCCGTCCAGTCCCGACAGGCTCTCATAGGATTCTTGGTTGACCCACCGGATGGTTCTAGTGATATGAAGTCCCTGCTGATTGAATTCCTTCTCGATATGAAGCCGGATGGACAGATAATACGGATCCTCCGATTCAAGCTGCTCCGAACAGAATGTAACCAATCCGATTTTGTAATCCTTCAGCTGTGCCGCTTTTGTCGTTTGACGGCGTTGAACGCTTTTATATTGTAATTGTTCTGCGGTTGAAATAATTTTTCTCCGGGTCTCTTCAAGGACCGATAATGACGAATCTCCGCTGAGTACGCGCGAAACTGTAGATGGAGAGACGCCTGCCTCACGGGCAATATCACGAATAGTTGCCAAAACAGATCACCTTTTCAATAAAGTATTTGGGAAACATCCCCCCATGCTTATTGTAATGTTCTTGCAAACAGCTGCCAACGATTAATTATTTGTTTACTAAACATTAGCGAACTATCGAATGAATTCACTATAACAAACGGATGTTTATTTGGCAATACCATCATGTCGACGCTTTCATTTTAATTTTTAACAGCTATATTTGAAACAACTTTCTGGTTTATGCACCAAAAAAAATATTGTTTACTATATGTTTCGTAAACATTATAATCATAATGCACCATCGCACAGGAATGATTTTACCCACAAGTAGGAGGAATTATGAAATCTTTAATCAACAAGCATGATCCTGTCGTAACCGTCAGCAGCGAAATCAGCTCGTTCAAAAGCTTTGTAGAGGTTAAAACCATAGAAGAAGATGTGTTCGAGATTCATATCCGGCTGACTGCCGGCCGGAAGCAGGTTCCCCCCATCCATCATATCCGCTGGTCCCATCCAGCCATCGATATTCACTCGTTGTGGCATCCGGGCACTGATCGCAATAAAGCGTTCCAGGTGGACTGGGGTGAGGGATTTCAGTCCAAAAACACTTCGCTTGCCCCGGCTGCCTGTCTGTATAACCTGGAAGGCAGGAGCAGGCTGACCTTTGCTTTCTCTGATGCGCTCAACCATCTGGCCATCAAAGCGGGCATTCATGAAGAGGATGCCACTTTCCTATGTTCGATTACTTTATTTGAAGAACCTATGCCGGAGATCGACCATTATGAAGCTGTGCTTCGGATAGACCGGAGAGATTTGCCTTACTATGTAACGCTGCGCGATGTATCGAAATGGTGGGAGACTTTCCCTGAATTCCTGCCCGCGGATGTGCCCGAGGCCGCTCTGCAGCCTATGTACTCCACCTGGTATTCCTTCCATCAGGAGCTGAGCGCTTCCGAATTGGAACGTCAATCCGAGCTTGCCCGATCGATTGGCTGTGAGAGTATTATCGTGGATGATGGCTGGCAAACGGACGATAATAACCGCGGCTATGCCTATACCGGCGATTGGGAGGTTTGTGCGGAGAAAATTCCGGACATGAGGAAGCATGTCGATGCCGTTCACGGACAAGGCATGAACTATATGCTGTGGTATTCGGTGCCGTTCGTTGGGATAAACAGCAGGACGTGGAGCCGTTTTGAGGGAAAATATCTGGGGATTAATGAAAAGCTGAATGCCAGCGTGCTGGATCCGCGTTTTCCCGAGGTCCGGGAATATCTGATCAATATCTATGAACAGGCTGTGAAGGAATGGAATATCGACGGCTTGAAGCTCGATTTTGTCGACAGCTTTCAATTAAATCCGGATATGAAGGATGAGCTTGGGAACGGCCGCGACTATCATTCGGTTCCGGAAGCGGTGGACAGGCTGCTCACGGATGTCATGGCCAGGCTGAAAGAGATCAAACCCGACATTTTGATCGAATTCCGGCAGACCTACATTGGCCCGCTGATGCGAAAATACGGCAACATGCTCCGGGCCAACGACTGCCCGAATGATTCGATCCAGAACCGTATCCGCACAATGGATATCCGCTTGTTGTCGGGAAATACGGCCGTTCATTCCGATATGATTATGTTCCATGCCAATGAACCCGTCGCAAGCGCGGCCATGCAGCTGATCAACGTGCTGTTCTCGGTTCCGCAAATATCCGTCCGTCTGGATGAAATCGGACCCGGTCATCTGGATATGCTCCGGTTCTGGCTGTCATTCTGCAAGGAGCACCGCGATCTGCTGTTGAAGGGCGAGCTGCTGCCCCAAGGGCCCGAGCTCATGTATCCGCTTATCAGCGCGCGGGATCGCAGCCGTCAGATCACTGCCGTATACGCCGATATGGTGGTCGAGGTCAATGACGAATGGGATCGGCTGATTATTGTGAACGGAACCTATCATGACCGGCTTGCGGTCAGAAGCGGTCTTGACCATGTGCTTTACCATGCGGTGACCAGAGATTGTCGCGGCCAGATCGTCCAATCCTATGAGCTTGATCTGCATAAAGGGCTGCATGAGGTTAGCGTTCCGAGGGCGGGTGTTGTTAGCTTTCAGAGGGTGCTTACATTTCCCCCTAAATCCCCCTGAGGACTACTTCCCCCTAAATCCCCCTGAGGGGGACCCCAGAAGGCGCCGGCCCTCTGGACTCCCGGGTGAATAACGTTGGCGAGGCAGAGGAACGGGGTTTTGTGGCTTTTGATGTAGGAGCGTTTACGTCCCTTGCGGGACACACTTCCTTGCGCCGCTCGCGTACTTCCCCCTAAATCCCCCTGAGGGGGACCCCAGAGAGCGCCGGCCCTCTGGACTCCCGGGTGAATAACGTTGGAGAGGCAGAGGAACGGGGTTTTGTGGCTTTTGATGTAGGAGCGTTTACGTCCCTTGCGGGACACACTTCCTTGCGCGCTCGCATGATGCCTGGTGGACTTCGTCCCTTACTAACGTTGGCGGGGCAGAGATGCGTTTATTGCTGATTCCAGCAGAGATGCGATTTTGGCGCTTCCAGCGCAATGTTGACGGGGCAGAGATACGATTATTGCTGATTCCAGCGTAATGTTGACGGGACAGAGATGCGATTTTGGCGCTTCCAGCGTAAATCTTTTTCGTTTCTTGAGAGCTTTAGTTAATCTCTCAAAAAGGCTTATAGCAAAAAGACCGGGCATCTGGATGCCCGGCCTTTTTGTTTTAATAGATTTTGCGGTTATTTGAGTCTGGAATTCCTGACTTGCGGAGGAAGTACGTATTGATAATATCGCGCCACTCCTTGGCATGCTCAGCTTGGTCGGTCAACCGTGCCAGCACCTGCGTGTAACGGCCGCTGTCCACTTTGTTTTCGAGCGTTGCCCACGCATTCACGAGTCCCTCAGCTTGCTCCACACCCTCGAAATGTGTGTCGTAAATATGCTGGATCACGGTTTTACCGGATTTGAGCTTGTGCGTGTAGGGAACGTGATGGAAGAACAACAGCAGCTCATCGGGACAATCCTCAAGAGATTCGTATTGTTCCGCATGAGGCGGATGGTACTGGGCGGTATAACCCGTGCCCGTACTTAAGGTCCGATCCACTCCGATTCCCAAGTTATCCGCAAAATGGTACGTCCCCCACTTGGAATATTCATAACCATCCACATCAGGACCGTAGTGATGGCCCGTATTCACCATCCAGCCTACGCCGAGCGGCGCTGTATAATTCTCATAAATGCCCCATGAGTCAAGCAGCATGCGGGATATGGTATCCAGGGCGGAAGGATCGCTGCCGAAGGTCTGGATGATCCATTCCCGTGTAATCTGATCGGATGATAATGCCGGGTTCCAGGCAAGCCGGCCGAAGCCGTACAGATTGGCCTGCGCCAAAGTATGGCCGGTCCAGTTGGCGTCGTCGCCAATATTGGATACGGCTGCCATCCCGCCAAGCGGTCTGTCGAACAGGCTGCCGCTTGCAAGCTCTGCAATGGTTGAGCCTTCGCCTTTGGCATAAGTATCAAAGTCGAGAACTTCCTTCCACTGGGGAACCAGGTAGCACAGATGCTTTTGCTGCCCCGTATATTCCTGCGTGATTTGCAGCTCCAGCACCTGGTTGGTATGCGGCAGGGCGCCGAAGAGCGGCGACACCGGCTCGCGGACCTGAAAATCCATCGGGCCGTTCTTGATTTGCAAAATTACATTATCCAGGAACTTGCCGTCCAGCGGTTTGAAATGGTCGTAAGCCGCTTTGGCTCTGTCGGTGCTGCGGTCACGCCAGTCCTGAAGGCAGTTGTACACGAAGCAGCGCCAGATGACAAGACCGCCATGCGGCTCCAGCGCTTCCGCCAGCACATTCGCTCCGTCCACATGATCGCGCCCGTAGGTGAACGGACCAGGACGGAATTCGGAATCGGCTTTGACCAGAAATCCTCCAAAATCCGGAACATACCGGTAAATCTCCGCCGCCTTCTCCGCCCACCAGCGCTTCACATCCGGATCGACCGGGTCTGCCGTCGTGAGGCCGCCGATCTGGATCGGACTAGCGTAGTTGATGCTGAGAAACAGCTTGATGCCATAGGTGCGGAATACTCCTGCGATCTGCGCCACTTTCGGCAGAAACGCTTCCGTAATAAGCAGGGTCTCGACGCGGTGGACATTGACATTGTTGATCGAAACCGCATTGAGGCCGACCGAGGCAAGCAGCCGGGCATAATCGCGGATACGGGCCATATCAGCTGCGATATCGCTGTCCCGGTAAAAGATTGATTTTCCCGCATACCCCCGTTCAATGCTGCCATCCATATTATCCCAATGATCGATCATCCGCAGCCCGTTTTTCGGGTTTTCCGCAATGGACAACCCCTCCAGACTCGCCCCGTCCTGCATCAGACGAAGCAGATGAAAGACGGCATAGAGCACGCCTTTATCCGTTTTCCCTGCCAGTACGATATATTGGCTGCCGGCATCCTCTTCCGTGCGGATCACATACCCTTCATCCGACAAGCCGGCTGCATGAGCCGGGCCGATAACGCCGCCGGCATCCCCTGGACGGCCAAACGTTTCCAGCCGGATATACCGCTTCCGCTGCGCCGATTCTGTCTGCACAGGCCGCACTCCGAGCAAGGAAGCAATACCCTCGGACAGCTCCCCTGCTGCAGTCTGCAGGATGTCCGTCTTTGCCGCGGCTGCCACAATTTCAGAGCACCAGGATTCGTATTGGCTCCTAAGCGCTTCATCGGCAATTCCCGCATAACCGAGCCAACACGCATAACCGTTTTCAGCTGTTTCCTGCGTCAAAACCTCATCTCTCCCTGCATATCTATTATTTGAAGTAGGACGGATATTTTTCCTTTAATTCCTCTTTTTCAAAATTCACCTGGCTTAAATGCACCAGCATCGTTTGCTCCGCCAGATCCGGATTATTGCCGCGTATGGCTTCTATGATCTCCTCATGCTGTACGATGATATTAGCCCAGTCATAATTGACCGCTAACCGAAGCAGCCTGATACGGTTATAATGCGTATTGAGCTGCTGAAGCAGCGTCCATGTGCGCGTTTTCCCGCAGCCGATTATGATCAGCTTATGAAATTCTTCATCAAGCTCAAACAGCCGCTCATAGTTATTCTCGCTGGCGCAAAGCTTCTGCAGGCCGACTAGATTTTGCAGGCTCAGAAGCTGCTCGGCACTCAGCATTTCACACGCCTGGCGGACGATCGCCATCTCCAGCTTCTCCCGGATGAAACGGGATTCTTCGACCTGCTTCATATCAATCAGGGAGATGAACGACCCTTTCTGGGGAATGGTCTCGATTAATTCCTCCTGGGACAGCTTGACGAAAGCTTCGCGAACCGGGGTACGGCTGACCTGAAGGGCCTCAACGACTTCCTTCTCCGAGATAAAACGCCCCGGCTCCAGCTTAAGCTCCATGATGTTTTTTTTCAGCGTATCGTGCACATAGTCCCGCATAGATCCCTTTTCATAACGCGAAGCTTCCATACTTGCTTTCATCCCATCTACTCCTCCGGAAAATCTGCTAATGCACCTATCCTATACGAAAGCGGCGGCACCGCCCTTGTCCGATGCCGGATTCCTGCCAACGGACCGCGATCCTTCTTGCCTTGTTGTCACCACCCGCCGCATTCGTCCCTGTTAATGCCTTCTTCAGACTTCTTCGGCCCAGGGCTGTCTGGTTGACGTTACCGTTTCGCCGGTCAATACCGCCTGCTCCAGCAGCATGCCGAGATAATGATCCTGCGACGCTTCGGGAAGCCCGTAGAATTCTGCACCGCCTGCGGCGTAATCGGACATCTGCGCCAGACAGGCTGCGATCCCGATCTCGTCGTCATATAGTCTTGCAGGCGCGAAAGGATTCTCGTACGCCCACTGTTCTCCCGCCATAATTCCCTGCAGGAAATACCCCTCCTGATTTTCAACCTCGCCCTTGTTGATGCGTTTGAAATCCAGATGGAGCGGCGTGGAGAAGTCGGCCAGCGCCGTCAGGCGGCTGTCGAAGATCTCACCGCGCTCGCCTCTTACAGACAGGTGGTTGGAACGGGTCCACGAGCGATGCTGGTCCTTTGTAAAATCATAGATGCCCAGCTTCTCGCCGAAATTCAGCCACGCCAAATCCCGCTGCATAGGGATCATCCGTTCTTCAGCAGGAGGACCGCTTCGGGTCGGTCCCGCAAGCCAGCTGGACTCGAACCTCATTCCCTTGATCGTCGCATCTTCGAAGCGGATGCCCAGCATTTTGCGGATCAGGCTGACGGCATGATACAGATGAGAGACCGATACCGTTGTTTCCGTCACTCTCCCCAGCCGCCCCGCTTCTATAACGGCCAAACGCGCCATCTGCAGCGGATGATATTGATACTGCTCAGCCACCTGAATCCGTGCGCCCTGGCGGGTAAGCCTGTCGTGCAGCATGATCAGGCCGTCCAGATCGGGAGCCGGAGGCGTTTCCGCGAGTGCCGGAACTCCCCGCTCCGCCAGCTGAAACAAATAATCGAAGCAGGCTGCCCAGCCCACAGATACGACGACAAAATCCAGCCGCTGCGCCTGCAGCATCTCCTCCAGCGTACGATACGAAGGAATATTCCACTGCTTCTCCATCGCCTTGCCCTTGTCCGCATCCCGCACCACCAGGCCGCCAACGTGGAACCGGTCGGGAAGCGCCTGCGCGATCCTCAGGTAATACTGCGCCCGGAAGCCGGCTCCGCCGATAATGCCGAAGGTGGCGGCTCCAGATTGCTTATACATAGCCATTAGCAAGCCATCCCCCTTTCGCTTTCAAAATAATTCCTGAGACATAATCGGGCTCTGAGGATCCCGGAAACACAGCGTTGGCAGCCCAGATGCCCCTGCCAATGCCTCCTATTACTGCCGCTTTGTCCACCGATAACATAGCCGCCAACCTTTCTCATTCCCAGAATGATAAGTGCTATTTGACCTGATAATTGCCGCCAAGCGTAATCTCGTTATTCGTGAATCCCGCCACTGAATTTTTCTTTTCATAGAAATGAGGCGCGTTCGCCAGAATGCCTTCCCGGGTATAAAACAAGCTGTCCGGCTGCAGCGGCAGCTGGACCTGCCGCCCGGTCAGGGCTGCCTCGTAAATTGCGGTAATCAGCTCCAGCGTTTTGCGCCCTTCATGCCCGTCGGCAAGAACAGTTAACGACTGATTCTCGATAGCCTTCAGCACATCGTCGATTTGGCCTGTATGCCCGGTATAGGGGATTTCGGGATATTCACGATAAATCTCCTCAATCCGCTGCTCCATCCCGGGGTCCCTTTCGGGGAAACCATTGCTTCGGGATACCGAAGCATATACGTCCCAGGGAGCGGATACCTTGGCCTTCTCCGTCTGAAACACCATCTGCTGCTCTTCGCCGTGATGAACGACCGAGCTTGTAATCTGGGCGAGCGCTCCGTTTCCGTAGGACAAGACGGCAATCGACAAGTCCTCCACTTCCGCATTATCGTGCGAAGTATTGCTCGTAACAGCCTGGAGCCGGTCCGGCATGCCCATCAGCCACTGCAGCATATCGATATGATGCACGGCATGATTCAGCGTGCAGCCGCCGCCTTCCTTCTCCCATGTCCCTCTCCACCATAAATCATAATAAACATGACCGCGCCACCAGAACGAATCCGCCTGCGCATGGACGACCTTGCCCAGGAGACCGGAATCCAGCACATGCTTCAATTTCATGATGGGATTATAGAACCGGTTCTGGCTCACAACGGAAAGAATCCGCTGAGAGCGCTCAGCCGCCTCCAGCATCCGGTCGCATTCCTCAAGCGAGGAGGCCATCGGCTTTTCCACCAATACATGCTTACCTCCATTCAAGCAGGCAATCGCAAGCTCAGCATGCATGTAGGGAGGCGTGCAGACCGATACCAAATCCACCTCATTGTGGGACGCAACTTCTTCCGTATTGGTAAAAATCTCGCAATCCAGATTGTATTTTTGCTTCAGCGCTTCAGCCTTTTCCGGAGAAATATCGCATAAAGCCACCACTTTGCAGCGGTCCCCAAGAGAGGTATACGCTTTCAAATGCGCTTCCGAAATACCTCCCGTACCGATAACAGCCACTCGAATCATAGCTTGCACCTCCAATTAGATAAAAAAATGAATAATAACATCAACTGATCGTACTAGTATACAAGGTGTATTGTAGCGAATATGGCAATAAATATCAATGATAGTTTGTGAAGGTTCCTGTTCGTATTCCGGCAAATGCGCTTATCTGTCTGTAAAACGGAATCAAGGGCTGCCACAGGACAGCCCTTGAATCTTTAAAACTATCAATCTAACCATTCCATTGCCTTTTCAAGCGCAGCGTCTGTTGATCCTACCCGTGTAGTGTCCTCCTTCATCTGCCGGTTGCCTCCAATCAGGCTGCCTCTCGGCATAATGGTAATCGTCTGCAAATTTCCCTTGTTCGGGATACTATTTCATCGAGATGGTAATCTTGTCCTCAGCTTGCACCCATTCGACTTTTGCCCCCAGCGATTCACTGATAAAACGCAGCGGCAGATACGAGGCGCCGCTTAGTATAAACGGATCGTTCTCAAGCTTTACCGCTACATTGTTCAATTTCGTATCGCCATTAAAATCAACGGAAATTTGAACGGCCGCGCGGCTGACAGTGGCAATTTTCTTATATACGTCCCATGTTACTTTAGCTCCCAGTTTCTCGAACAGGGAACGGAGCGGAATGAATGCTTGCCCATTCCGGATAATGACGCCGCTCGTCATTGTCACAGATTCTCCATTGAGTTGAATGGAAACCGGCTTTTGCATTTGAACGGGTGTTGTATGCATGAACTCGTAATCCCCGCTTCCCAGCTCGCCATTCTTGTTTACGCCCCATCCCCAAAGTCCGCCATTGGACTTTTGCAGGATCACATGACGATCTCCGGCCTTGACTTGACTCACATCAGACGCCAATAATGTAAAATCGGGGTTAGCAGGCATGGCTTCACGATGGACCGAGGTCTCATATATGCTTCCATCATGTGTAAGCACAATTAAGGACTGTTCAACGAAAAAGACGGACCGGGCATCCTTGATGCTGGTCAGCTGCAGCGGTACAGGCGATTGATGGGAGGTCGTTCCATCTGACATGCCAGTGGTGGTCGCTCCCCAAAACCATACGCTGCCCTTATCGTCAATTACGGCAAAAGCGGCATAAGAATCAGTGGAGCCATTGGTTATGATCTGTTTGATATGCGTCAGTGAAGTCATTTGGACTGCAGACAAGGGGCCGGCCGGCAATTGATCTTCTGAGAACTTCGATGGCCAGGACCACACTGTTCCGTCTTTTTTGACGGCTATGTTCTGTGCGATTTGCACAATATCCGAAAGCGATTGGATGGCTTCAAACGACTTGAGCGAATCTGAGCTTCTCCATACCGTGCCGTCACGCTTCAGGAATACCCATGTCGGGATCCAGCGCTGATCCTGAATTTCATAGTAAAAGTTAACGTCCGCGACATCTTCAATATCCGGCAGCGCTGTGATCTCCCCCAATTGGAGCTTGCCTTGGACTTTAGGAATTAAATAGGTTTTGCCGTCTGCATCAATGGCCAGGGATTCGCTTCCATTGGAATATACATGAGTGAGATTTTTTAGTGTCTCAACAGGGGATATTTGTATCCCGGAAGTTGAAAAATTCCGCTCCCAATGCCAGATAGAACCGTCTTTCTTCATAATGAACTGCTCAGAAAATACCCTTTGAACATCCGCGATCCCTGGTATCTGGGCAGGAACGGATAGTTGGTTGCCCCAGACCCATAACGTTCCGTCGGATTTGATTAGCGATGAAGCATCGAAATTCTCGACATTGGATGATGCTGCTCCAGCCAGGGCATTGAAGGGCAAGAGAACCAGACACAGAATCATACTAAAACGAATCAGCCATTTTTTCATTTAACGGTTTCTCCTCTCGAGTGTAAGACTAAGCAAGTCATGGGAATATAATTCCTTATGATTAGACGCTGCCGAATGAAATTAGTTACAAATAAGGCGATTATAGTCACAAAAAAAAGAGGAGCCGCCATAGCAAGCTCCTCCTCAATGATCTTCTTCATCTAAACCAGCTTCAGCATTTTGTCGACGACAGCGGAGTGAATACCTACCGAGGTTTCCCTCATGTATTCCTCGCGCATCTTGTGCGCTTTCTTGTAGCTGTCGGCCTGCAGCGCCTTCCTCATCTCTTCCTCGGAATCGAAGCTGATCTGGACAATCGCGTCGATTGAAGGTTTGTCTAAGTATAGATTATTTATTTGTCCAGCCTTGTTGTTTGCGCATTAATACAATCTGACCAATATGATACGCATTATGGGTACAAAGATTGGAGATGGCCGCCCACCAGGGGCATTCATCCGGGTAATTGGGGATGTGGGTGTCCAGCTTTGACTCAGGCGAGTCCGCGATCACTTTACGAAATTCCAAGAATGCCGCATCCAGTTTATCTACCGCGGATTTCCAGTTTTCTTCATTCATTTCTTCCTTTATTTCGAAGGTGCTATCGTTATTATTACCAATTGTTATGAAGGTTTCCTTACCGGTAAAGTAGCTCAGCCATTTTTCATTCCAATAGGTCAGATGGCCGGTAAGCTGCCAAATGGAATGACTGGAACCATCACTACGCCAGCCCGCCTGCTCTGCTGTCAGCCCCTGTACGGAATCAAGAAACGTAGGAAACCAGCTCAGGTCATTATGACATGCGGCAAGCTGATCTAACAAAACATCTTTTTTGGAAAAATTCATGTATTACCTCCTCCAGCCTTCATTCCCTTCTCCACAAGTATAAGGCTTTTACAACCTATTTTACCACAGCCTTCGAAGTCTCCTGCCCGTTTGTTCAATCAACTTTTTAAAGCTGCCCCTGCCCGGCAAATGCTGTTTCCCGCTGGTCTGCCCTCGACCAAAGTACGGGAGCGAACTCATTCTCAGGGTCATTCCTGTCCCCTCCCCCCCCCGTATAATTCAGCTCAGGAGGTCGAATTCATGGAAGAAGCCTGATGCAGCTTCGGAACGCCGCCAATCATAGGCAGCGCACCTGCTAATGAAATCGTTTGCAAATTTTCTAAAATTTATAAATCAGGAGTGATCTTGTGTCCCCCCATCATCCGATATCGACCACTACAAAACCAGCAGCCGGCTCGGGTGCAGCCAGGTGGCTGAAGCGAATTTGTATCCTGGCTCTACTGTTCGGTGCAATGCTCATTGGACTGCTTCAAATTCGGGCCCCGCAGCCCGCCGGGCCCGATGCTCCTGAAGACACATTTTCTGCATCCCGCGCGATAGAGAAGCTAAACGTCATTGCGAAGGAACCGCATCCAGTGGGCTCTCCTGCGCATAACCAGGTCCGGAATTATTTGTTGGCGGAGCTCGAAGGCTTGGGCTTGAAGCCGGAGGTGCAGCGAGTGGAGGTCACACCGGGTTTGGAGTCCGGGCTGACAAGCGGGCCGGATCGGCCCAATCTCCAGACAGACGTGCAGACCATAACCATCGAGAACATTTTGGCGCGTGTTCCAGGTACGGACAACAGCAAGGCTGTTATGCTCGCGGCGCATTATGATTCTGTTCCGGAAGGTCCGGGAGCTGCCGATGACGGCTCGGCAATTGCGGCAATGCTGGAGACGGTACGCGCGCTTCAAGCATCGGGGCCGCTTAAGAATGATCTTCTGCTGCTTTTGACAGACGGCGAAGAGCTCGGCATGCTGGGAGCAAAAGCATTTATGAAAGAGCATCCCTCAGCCAAGGATGTCGGAATGGTGCTCAATTTTGAAGCGCGGGGGAATAAAGGGCCTTCCTTCATGTTCGAGACGAGCGAGCAGAACGGATGGATGATCCAGGAATTTATAAAGGCGGCTCCTCAACCGGTAGCTTACTCCCTGATCTATAACGTCTATAAATTAATGCCCAACGATACCGATCTGACGGAATTCCGCGAAGGCGGGCTGCCCGGTCTGAATTTCGCCTTCGGCATGGGCTTGAATGCGTACCATGAGGAGATTGATACGCCGGGGAACCTCGATCGTTCCAGCCTCCAGCATCAAGGAAACTACATGCTTAGCCTGACAAAGCATTTTGGCCAGTTGGATTTGAACGACGTGAAGCAGGAAAACCGGGTTTATTTTAATGTCCTCGGCTGGAGCATGGTCAGCTATCCGGAATCTTGGGCGTTCGGTTTCATGCTGATCGGCGTTCTGTTATTCACCCTTACCGTATGGCACGGCTTGTATCGGCGCCGCTTGAGCCTGAAGGGACTTACAGGCGGCTTCCTCGTGTCCCTGCTTAGTTTGGCGGTGGTATTCGGGGCAGTCAGCTTGGTATGGAATATTCTCCGAGCTAACGTGCCGCATCCGTATTATGTATCAATCGTGAAAGACCCCAGTGTCAGTACGTACTATTTCATCGGCCTGCTGCTGTTCATGCTGCTGATAACGGTTCTGCTAATCCGCTGGTGCTCGCGCTATGTGAAGGCTGAGAACCTGTGGGTCGGCACGCTGCTGCTGTGGGTACTCCTCTGCGCAGCGACGACCCTGTATCTGCCGGGTGGGAGCTACCTGTTCACATGGCCGCTTCTGTTCAGCCTGATCGGGCTGAATGCATCTTACCTGGTGGGCGAAGGGGCCAGGAGCTGGGTATCCACGCTGTTCGCGTTGCCGGGCATCCTGCTGTTCACACCGATATTGTATCTCGTATTCGTCTTGATGACGCTGGATCTGGCAGGCGCGCTGATCACATTCGCAGCGCTGTCATCCACGTTGATTTATCCTCTATTTTGCCTTATGCCCAGGGATCATGGTCACAGATAAAAGCTTCCGTTCCAATTGACCGTAACAGGTATTTCCATTAAAGAAGCAGCGGCAGACTCGGACTCATAAAATAAAGTCTGAGAACTGCCGCTGCTATTATTTGCGCTGCCGTATCGTTCCGTTGATATCCAGGCACTACACGTTCAGCAAACCACGCGCCAGCATCGATTCAGCGAGCAGAACTGCGCCTTTTCCCGCACCCATCTTCGTATTGTGGGAGACCAGGACAAATTTCACGCCACCCAGCACCGGCTCCTCTTCCAGTCTCCCCATACTTGTTGTCATTCCGCCTCCCAGCTCGCGATCCAAGCGGGGTTGAGGGCGAAAAGGGTCATCAAATAGATGAATCATCCGCTCGGGAGCCGAATGTAATTTGCAGCTGTCGAAGGGATTATAGCGATTGATGGCTTCTTTAATTTCAGTTAAATCCGCCTGTTTCTTCAGACCGACAAACACGGATTCCGTGTGCCCATCGAGTACGTTCGCTCTCGTACATATACAATTGATGCTAATCTCCGCCGGAGTAATGCCCTCACTGGAATATCCGCCGAGTATTTTCAAAAGCTCTTTCCTGACTTTCCCCTCTTCGTTCGGGATGTACGGGATGATATTATCCAGAATATCCAGAGTACGAACCCCGGGACTTCTTCCGGCGCCGCTTACGGATTGCATGGAGACCATCAGTACATTTTGAATTCCAAAATGCTCGTGCAGCGGTTTTAACGTCACCGCAAGTCCAGTCACCGTACAGTTGGGAACAGGCAGAACGAAGCCTTTCCAGCTGCGTTCCTGCTGCTGTTTGCGGATTAACTCCGCATGATCATCATTGACTCCGGTAATGAGAAGGGGAGTATCATCGAAGTAACGAAATGCGGATGCCGTCGAGAAGGTCGGGGTCGTTTGGGCAAACCAGGGCTCCAGCTCTTTGGCAAGATCGGATTCAATCGCCGTGAAAATAACATCGACAGAGTCTGGACGGAATTCCCTGGAAGAGACTACCGGAACTCCCGACATATCTCCGGGAACCGGCGTATTCTGTGTCCATCTCGATGATCCGTCTGCTTCCAGCAATGCCTCGTCATACGATTTCAACGTTCTTGATGTAACCATAGTAACTACTTCAAAATTCGGATGATCGGACAATGCCTGCACGAACTGCTGCCCGGCCATTCCCGTTGCTCCAACGATTGCCGCTCTTAATCTGGACATTTGAGTCACTCCTTGTTTAGTATGAATAAACTTTCCGCATGCCGATTATGAAAACAAAAAAAATCTCACCCCCAAGACTGTAAAAAGTCTCAGGGACGAGATTAATATGCTCGTGGTACCACCCGGATTCGCAAATATGTCGCCATATCCGCCTCTTCGAGTACGGCATCTCTATCGAGGATGCTTATACTCTAGCTCTATAACAGGAGCTCCTGTTACACCATCCCCTCACAGGTTCCGATGTACAGCTCAGAGGCTTTCTTCAATAAAGGATTCCTCACTCCTTTTCAGCTGCCGGAGCTCTCTGTGGAAGAATGCTTCATTTACTTTTCTCATCATCGCATTTTAAGTATTGGAAAAAGAATAACAATTAATCGAAGTAGAGTAAAGATATTTTTGTATCGCGATGTCCTGCCTTTAGGGAATTTGAAGCAAACGGATGATTTCACCGTCTATTACTTCTTCACTGACCTTATTAAACCCCAAGGATTCATAGAGGCTCCCGGCAATCCCGTTATTGGGTCTATGTCCAATCATTAATTTTTTACATTTCATCAGGCTCATGAGTTCGATTAGTTTTTTCATTGCCGCTTTCCCGTAGCCCTTGCCTTGATGCTTTTCATCGATCATGAAGGCAGGTATCCAGTAGTTTCCGTCGTTATCCGGCTTATTGCAGAATACAATAAACCCGATTAATTCTTCATCCCGATATACGGCTTGCAGTTCATATTCATCTATATATTTGGATTCGGCAATCCAGTAAACAACAGGTGCCGGAAAAACACCGAGCTGCTCTGTCTTGACTTTAAGCTTCGTACAATCATACCAGTTCCCGGCAGACACCGGCTTTAGAATAATTCCCATGGACATTTCCTCCCGAGGTTGACTTCACAGAGGAATCGGACTGGCTCCTCTGTCTCTAAAACAATACTCCTCTTGATACGGCCACCACAGATTGGATATTGTTCATACCACACCACTCCCCTCAAAATGAAAAATAATTCGCCAAAATAGGGATAACCCCTGACAGCATACTAATAAACTAACCAACGAATAAAAGGAGGGGCGCATGAATTTTTTATTAAAACCTCTGATCCTTCTTTTTACTTGCCTTTTTATTTATCCTGCCATTATTTTCTCTGTCCTTGTCCTGGTCTTAACATCATCATGGAAATCAGGAATAGTAATGCTAAGCCTGGCTCTGCTGCTGCTAATTATCGTGAAATTTTGTTCAAGCAATCTGCCTATTCGCAGAACAAGCAACCGGGAGCTGAGGATTCCCCACGATCCTCCCATTCATGAAACTCATCCACCACCGCTCAGTGATATATACCATGAGATCATCTCCCGGCACCATGAACAGGAGCTGTTTGGAAAAAGGATAGAACAACAAACCGATTCTGCGCTGGACCATAATCTCCCCGACAGATGTCCCTGCTGCCATGACCATGAATGCCGCCGGCTGGCCGTGAAGCACTAAAGCCAATGTCCCCCGCTCATTCGCTTACAATCTATACATTCTGCTCGCTTATTCCGGATTCAGGATCAAACGCGAGCATTTTTGTCGCTATTTTATCGATGAAAAACCGGTCATGGCTGACCGTAACTACAGCTCCGGGAAAATGAATCAAGGCCTGCTCCATGACCTGTATGCTGGTCAGATCGAGATGGTTGGTTGGCTCATCCAGTATGATGACCGCTGCTCCCGAGAGAAGGCATTTCGCCAGAGCCACCCGGGCCATCTGGCCGCCGGAAAGGGTGCCAATGACTTTGCCCAGATCCAGCTCCGAGAACTGCAGCATGGATAGAAACTTGTTCACTTTTTTCCGGGGAGCATCCAGTCCAAGGCCGTAAATATTCACCGCATGACTGACGGTATCCTTAAGATCAAGCTCATCCCACATCCGGTTGAAATAAGCGTAGCTGACGCCTTTCTCCCAGATCACTTCGCCGGAGTCGGGCTGTTCCTGTCCCGTAAGCACCTTGATCAGTGTGGACTTTCCGCTTCCATTGGGACCCACGATAACCAGGCGGTCCTCCTTCTGGATATCGAAGCTTACGTTCTGGAATATCCGCCGGTCTCCATATGTCTGCCCTACCTGCTTCAGCTCGCACAGCTTGTCCGGGAACCGCAATTTCTCATAAATGTCGGTAATGAGCACGTTAACCGGATGAGGCTCAATCCGCTTCTTCCGGTCAGCCAGCTGACGCGACAGCCTGTCTTTTGAGGTTTTTTTGTTCGCGCGGCTGTCGATCGCCTCAGACTCCATGATGAGCAGCTCTTCCTCCCACTCGAACTGGCGGATCAATTCTTTTTTGCGCAGCTTCTTTTTTCGGATGAAATCGGTATAATTCCCTTCGTATTCCTGAAAATGATAGTTCTCAATCTCAATCGTACGCGTAACCACTCTATCGATGAACTGCCGGTCATGAGATACCAGAATCATTGCGCCATTGTAGCGGTGCAGCCACTGCTCCAGCCACACCAGACCATCCAGATCCAGGAAGTTCGTCGGCTCGTCGAGCAGTACGACATCGGGAAGCTCAATCAGGATTTTGGCGAGCGCGGCGCGGTTCCTCCATCCGCCTGACAGCTCATTGACGGGCTGATTGCGGGACCTGTCATCGAATCCCAGCTTGGTTAGAACCGTATTGATTTCCACGGACACATTCCAACCGTCCAAATGCTCCATCTGTTCAAAAAGCTTCGCCTGCCGCTCCAGCAGCCCCTCCATCTCGCCATCATCCGTAACAAGGCCCAGCTTCTCTCCTACTTCCTGCAGCTCCCGTTCGATCAGCGCAACCTCCTCGAAGCACATTTCCAGCTCCTGCTGCACAGACATGCTTCCCTGCATTTCCGAGAATTGAGAGAAATAGCCGATTTTGACCTGGGGATCTATTTCCACTTTTCCGGACGTAGGCTCCTCTTTGCCCAGGATCAGCTTGAACACAGTAGATTTACCGGCGCCATTGCGTCCAATAAGACCGATGCGCTCTCCTTTGCCCACACGAAAATAGATATCGCGAAAAATCAATGTATCTTCATATTTTTTGGTTACATTCTCCATACGAATTACGCTCATCGCCATCACCCTTCTTAATCCCGCTATGTCTAACGTGATTATAACCCAGATCCCCCTTAATGTTTCATATCCTTGATCCCCGCTTCGTTTTTTCTGCGGACAACCGCCATTTGGGCTATACTGGAGTGGATAAATATAAACTCACAGACGAGGTGCTTGTCCCATGAAATCCAAACCAGCCAATCCGCTCCTCATTGCAGTGTTCGGCGTGATGCTCGTCATCTTCGGCATTGTCGACATGATCTACGTCAACAAGCCGATGGGCATTATCCTGCTCGCCATCGGCTTAGTCCTGGTGGGAGTCGGAGTGAACAAATACAAAGCCCTGAAGCTCCAGCTTCAGCAGCAGCGGAAAAAAGGCTGATTCCCGCTATGAAATATGATTGTTTAATTGTAGATGACGAGACGGTACTCGCAGAGGCAACCTGCGAGTACTTTGATATGTTCGATGTCCGATCCGCTTATGTGACAAGCGCGGGGGCTTGCCTGGATTTTTTGCAGGAAAATGAAACCTCGCTTATCCTTCTGGATATTAATCTCGGGGACTCCTCCGGCTTTGAGTTATGCAAAAGGCTGAGGCAAACGACACAGATTCCCATTCTGTTTATCAGCGCCCGCACCAGCGATGACGATATCCTGATCGGGCTCAATATTGGCGGCGACGATTACATCCCCAAGCCCTACACACTCAGCATACTGCTTGCCAAAGTTAAAGCTGTGCTTAAAAGATACGGCAATGCCAGCCCCATTGAAATGCTGGAATTTGGCCAGGTCAAGATCGACTGCTTGCTGCACCGTGTCCATGTAAAGGGTGTGGAGATCAGGCTTAAGACGCTGGAATATAAGCTGATCTGCTACCTGGCGGGAAATAAAAACAGGGTAATAACCAAAGAGGAGCTGTTCCAAAAGGTGTGGGGCGATTCGTTCGCAGGTGATGGAACGCTTAATGTTCATATCCGGCATCTGCGCGAGAAAATAGAAGACAACCCCAATGAACCGCAATATATTAAAACCGTATGGGGAACCGGGTATGTGCTGGAGGATCGCGGGCAATGAGAGCCAAAGGGCTGATCGCGACGATTTTTATTGTTTTTGCCGCTGGCTTGGCTCTATCTTTTCAAATGATCAATACGAACCTGAATACGGATGTGGACGTTGTGGCCGTGAATGAGGCGGTAAAAACGGTTGAACGCTATTGGGGACATCTCGGGCAGGGAAACTACAGTGCCGTGCAGGAGCAATTCGTCGTTATTGACAACGACGGCAGCATCCTTTATCAGACAGCCAGCGGTCTTTCCCTGACCCTGAATGAAGCGCTCAAAAACAGGAATACGATCGTGGATGTGAAGCTGAATGGCGACCTTGTCGGGAAGCTGATGATTCACAATGATTACGAAGCGAAGGTACAGTATGACAAGAAGAAACTTATATTTGTCATTATATCAACATTCTCGATGATCATCCTGCTGTGTATATTATATCTGATCTACATGAATCAAACGGTGTTTAAACCCTTCAAAAGGCTGAAGAGCTTCGCCCTCAATGTGGCGCGGGGCAACTTGGACATCCCTTTGAAAATGGACAAAAATAATCGGTTCGGCGCGTTTACGGAAAGCTTTGATCTGATGCGCGAGGAATTGGCGGCAGCCCGGCAGAGCGAATACGAGGCCAACCGCAGCAAGAAGGAGCTTGTAGCCAGCTTAAGCCATGACATCATAACGCCGGTGGCATCCATTAAGGCGGTAAGCGAATTAATGCTGATGCGCGCTGCCGACGAGAAAACGATCAAGCAGTTAAACACGATCTATTCCAAAGCTGAGCAGATTAATCTGCTGGTGAACGACATGTTCCATGCGACGTTAGAAGAATTGCAGGAATTAAAGGTGTCCGTCACCGAGGAGCTTAGCCAGGTCCTTGACTCTATCATAGCCAATGTAAATTTTGACGATCAAATCCAATACGACCCGATTCCCGACTGTATTCTCTTAATGGACGCAGCCCGCCTGCAGCAAGTATTTGACAATATTTTAAGCAATGCCTATAAGTATGCCGGCGCCTCTGTCAAGATTGCCTCCGTTCTCAGCCATCCCCATTTGGAGCTTCATATCATGGATTACGGAAACGGCATTCATGAAGACGAGCTGCCTCTATTGTTCAACAAATTCTTCCGGGGAAGCAATGTAGGAGGGCAAAACGGATCAGGGCTTGGACTATTCATTTCCAAATATCTGATGCAAAGCATGCAGGGCGATATTGTCTGCCATAACCGGGATGACGGCTTTACGGTTACACTTAGAATTAAACTGGCGGGGACGAATTAAGAAACGGTTAAGGATTCGGCAAAGCTTGACTAAGAATTGCTTTGTATAATGAGACTGTAAGCTACTTTACAGTCTTATTTTGTATGGAATCGGATGAAATTGAATTTAAGCGTCGATAAAGGAGAGCTGCCCCGTGCAACGCACAATATTGAGAACCGAGAAATTATGTAAAACCTTTTCCAACGGCGGCATACAGCAGCATGTACTGAAAAATCTTGATATCAGTCTGATGGAAGGTGACTTTACTGTCATTATGGGCAGCTCGGGTTCGGGAAAATCGACTCTGCTCTATGCGCTTTCCGGTATGGATAAACCCACTTTGGGCACCATCCATTTTGGAGATCGTGATATTTCCAGGCTTAATCATGATCAGCTCGCGGTATTTAGACGAAATCATTGCGGGTTTGTGTTCCAGCAGGTCCATCTGCTGGACAACATGAGCGTATTGGATAACGCGCTTGCGAGCGGCCTGCTGGTCAATAAAAACAAGCGCGAAGTCGTATCCAGAGCCAAACAGCTGCTGACCCAGGTGGGGCTCGACCAGGCATCGTGGGGAAAATTTCCCTCTCAGCTGTCCGGTGGCGAGGCGCAGCGGGCAGGGATCGTCCGCGCGCTCATCAACAGCCCGCGAATCGTGTTTGCAGACGAGCCGACGGGCGCGCTCAATTCTGCCGCAAGCGACAGTGTACTGGATGTGTTGACCGGAGTCAACCTCAATGGACAGAGCATTGTGATGGTCACCCATGACCTCAAAACAGCATTGCGGGGGAACAGAGTACTCTACCTGCGTGACGGTGTCATTTGCGGAGACCTGAGCCTGGGCGCTTTTCTCGCGGAGCATAATCAGACGAGGCATGAGAAGCTAAATGCTTTCCTTGCCGGCATGGGGTGGTAACGATGAATATCGGTAATCTTGCCCTGGCCAATATCAGAAGAGGCAAAGGTGCGGCAATCTCTCTGTTCATTTTGATTTTTATTGCCGGGCTGCTTCTGAACATAGGACTGACGGTTATTTTCAAAATCAATACCTTTTATGAGGATAAGGTGGAGGAGCTGCACGATGCGCACTTGAGTATCGTCAGAGAACGCGCGGACTATACAGAAGACCAGGGAAGTTTTCTCCACGCTTATCCGGGCGTGAAGGAAGCCGAAACAGAAAACTTCCTGCTGATGAGCACGGCCAAGTTCCGTTATGGCGACAGCGACCTGAGCATTGGTACGGCCCTGCTCAATGCGGATGCCAACCGGACAATTGCGCCGATGAAGCTGATTGAGAAGCTGGAGCCTGCCAAGGGCGACGATATTTATATCTCGTACAGCTTTAAGTCGAGCGGCGGCTACAAGCTGGGCGATTCCATTACCATTACGTATCTGGACAAGGAATATCATTACCGGGTCGCGGGATTTTTTGAGGCAACGATGATGGGAACAAACAACATGAGCATGATGAAATTCTTTTTGCCGGAATCCGCTTATCTCCGATTGTCCGGCGAGCTGGGAGAGAAGGCCGGCGGCACCTTGATATCCGCGATCTTTGCTGACAGTGCGATATCGTCCCGGCTGCTGGACGACTACAACAAGCAGTTTCCTCATCCGGCCGTGGGGACATCCGTTCCCTTCTTTTGGGCGGCTGATCTGGAAATGATGCAAAGCGCAATGATGACGATCAATATTATCGCCATGATTTTGGTTGCTTTTGCGGCTGTCATCGTGCTCGTCTCGCTTATTGTAATCAAATTCCGCGTAACGAACAGCATCAATGACGGTATCGTGAATATTGGCGTCCTTCAGGCGACAGGGTATACAAACGGACAGATTCTCACCTCTATCACGCTGCAATTTGTGCTGATCACCCTTGCGGCCGGCATTGCAGGTGCCGCGGGCTCTTATGCCATAATGCCCGTATTCGGCGGTATTGTCTCTTCTTTAACAGGACTGCTGTGGTCTTACAGCTTTGCCGCTTCCCTTAATCTGGCCAGCGTGCTGATCCTTGCCCTGTCGGTGCTCACGGTGACGCTGCTCTCCACTCTGCGGATCAGAAGGCTTCACCCTGTCGCGGCGCTGCGGGGCGGCATTATGACGCACAGCTTTAAGAAGAACTTTTTTCCGCTTGAGAAAACCGGAGGCGGCCTTCACTTCATGCTTGCCTGCAAAACCATGATGGCCAGTCGCAGACAGAATCTGATGATTGCCGCGATTTTTGCAGCCGTCACCTTTGCGTCTGTCTTCTCCGTCGTGCTGTATTACAACATTGCGGCAGATAAGACGGCTTTCCTCCATCTTGTCGGGGCGGAGACGTCCAATGTCATGGTTATGGCCAAATCCGGTACGGACAGCAAAATGCTGACTGCGAATATCGATCAAATGGACGGTGTTTCGAAGACTTCTCTACTGGACATGATCACCGTGAGAATTGACGATCAACCTTTTTATACGAATATTTCGGATGATTACAGCAAGCTGAATAACAACAACGTTTATGAAGGGCGGTATCCGCAGTTCGATAACGAAATCGCCTTATCCTGGATGGTGGTCAAGCGGCTTCACAAAAATATCGGCGATACCGTCAATGTGGAAGCGGACGGCAAATCGTATTCATTTCTGGTTACCGGGTTAAGCCAATCCATTAACAATTTAGGACAAATCGCCTCTTTAACCTTGACTGGCATACAGCATTTAATCCCTGATTATGCCATTAAGACGATCAATGTCTATTTGAAGGGTATAGATAACGAGCGTTTTATGCAAAGCCTCAAAGCCCGGTATGTCAATCAGACAGAGGATATTACCGATGTCGATGAAATGCTCGGCAGCCAGAGCGGCATTTATATATCCGCCGTATTTGCCATCATGATTATGATACTTGCCATAACGGTACTGGTCGTAACTCTGATTCTCTATCTCGTGATCAAGGCCATGATTTACAAACGAAAAAGGGAATTCGGCATTATGAAGGCGACAGGGTATACGGCGTTCCAGTTGATGACGCAGATTGCACTGGGTTACGTTCCGGTAGTGATAGCCGGTGTGATTACCGGAGGCGTGCTGGGAGGGCTGTACACCAATAAGGTCCTGTCGCTGCTGCTGGTCGGCGCCGGTATTCATAACGTTCAGTTCGTAGTCAACATTCCCCTTGCAGTCGCGCTTTGCATTGGACTTGCCGTTCTGGCCTACCTCGTTTCGATGCTGGTATCGTTCAGAATCAGGCGGATTACAGCTTATAGTTTATTTACGGAGTAGATCAAGCAGAGCCGGCTACTTGCAACAAGTGCGCTATCACGACGTCATGATGAATTATTTGAAGATAAGCACCTGGAGGAAGCAAACCATGGAAAATAAACACATGTCCGGATCTAAATTGGCTCTAATGGTCTTCATCTACTATGCAATCACTTCAATTGCCTCACTGGTTCTGGGGATCATACAGCCTGGCACGGGCATCCCTGAGGTCGTCATTGAATTGACCCAGTTTGGACCGGCACTTGGCGTCCTGGCTGCCCTGCTGCTTTTTTCCGGCGGACAACGCCCTTCTTTCTCTACCGGACTTAGCCTAAACCCCATCGTCCTGCGCCGTTTAATGGCTGTGATTATGATAGTCGTCTTTATATTCGCAGCAGCAATTATCTGGTGTAAGCTATCCGGGCATCCGCTTGACTACATCTCCCCATCCGCATTGCCGCAGCCGTTCTGGCTGATTGTCATTGCCCAATTTATTGGCGCTGCCGGTGAAGAGTTGGGTTGGCGCTGTTTCATGCAGCCCATGCTGCAGACCAGATTCAGTGTACTCCTCTCATCCATCATAGTCGGACTGTTCTGGGGGATATGGCATATTGGCGTCTTCTCCGAAGGATGGTTGTATGCCATCCTGTTCATCATAAGCACGGTCTCCATTTCAGTTATCCTGGGAGAGCTGCTGCGTGACGCGGGAGGGAATAATCTTCTGATCGCGACAACGTTTCATGCACTTATTAATCTGGGGCTGCTCTTATTCTTCAATGAAGAAAGCGGCGGCCTGTTGGATATGGCAGTATTCTCCACTTCCTGTCTGGCAGCAGCAATAGTCCTCCTGTTTATTCAGGCAGGGCTGGCCAAACGACAGATCCCCGATGCTTCAATATAAAATAAATCTCTACCAAGCGACAGGCTTGCGCTCGCGAAAAAATCCGCCGCTTGGACCTTCTTCATCCAGAGTTGCCAGCCAGACGGCCGTATCTGCTCCTTCTGCAACCGTCAAGGGAGCAGGCAGGCCTTCTGCGGCTGCCTGGGAAGCAGCCTCTCTTCCCATATCCGTTTGTACCCTTCCAGGACAAACGGCGTTGACTTTGATACCTGTTCCGGCCACATCCTGTGCGGCTAAACACGTCAAGGCATTGACCATGGTTTTGGAGATGCGGTAGGCTGACGAAGATCCCTTAAGACCCAACAATCCCTCCAGAATCTCAAAAGCTCCCAGGCCAGATGACAGATTGACGATGCGTCCATACTGATGTTCTTTCATCAAAGGAACAACAGCTTGAATCATTCGCAATACGCCAAAATAATTAGTCTCGAATGTCTCCTTTATTACGGACTCTTTCACATCCAACACAGAAACGCCGTAATCCCGTATGATTCCAGCATTATTTACCAATACATCCAGACGTCCATATTGTTGCTTTACTCTCTCTGTCATCCTGCTGACGCTTACCGGATCATTCACATCGACGACCTGCAGCTCAACTGCCAGTCCTTCCTGACGCATCTCTTCAACTGCATGCCGTCCCTTGTCTTCATCCCGGCAGCCGATCAATACTTGCAGCCCTCTCAAAGCCAGCTGCCTGGCGATTTCCCTCCCTATACCGCGGTTGCCTCCTGTAACCAGGGCAATTCGGGGGATTTCCTGATTCATTTTACTGATCATTTGTCCGTCTCCTTCACGTAAAATCTTTCTTCGATAAATCATATTCCGTATCTGATACTCTAATCCATCACATCATGTGAAGGTCAAGCCTGACCGGACTCGAAGTGGAGGATCTCAACGGGGTACGGCTGCGATGTTCGAACGGATGCTGAAACAGGCATTCTAATCATCCATTACAGAATTTTGAAAAGTGCTGGATAAGCTGCCAATTATCACTTTTCAGCAACTTTTTCATGAAATTGTACAGCTCACTAAATTGTTAATAGCTCCCACTTTTCAACACCAATTTGTGGTATTCTTTATAAAGAATGAAACTTACCTTTATAACGAAAAGGAGGATTGAGATGAAAACAGTTTTACCCAGAGTGTATATTGTGAAGTTGGTCGTTTTAGTAGTGTTCGCCATTCAACTGCTCAATTTCAATGCCGGCTTTGCTGCTGCGGATCCCGTAACCTATGCCCCCTTGCAGGGAACCATTACCGATGAGAATGGTCTGCCCATTCAAGGGGCCAGTCTAAAGGTCTTTGCCGCCTATGCCAATAGTCATTTTCCTGGACCGGAGACCGCCAGTGCGACTACTGATCAAAACGGACATTATGAAATTCCGGAATTTCACCGGAGTGACTTCACGAATCTTGTTGTGCTTACCGTTAAAGGCCACCCGGTAATGAAAGACATCGGAATTGGGGCAACCACTTTCGATTTCCAGTATGACCCGGCCATGATCGAGAAGATCGAGGGCACGATTACTTTGAATGGTATTGCCGTTCCCGATCACACGGTAAGCGTGGGATTCCGGGTCCGCTCAAGCTGGTGGATTGAATTGGGCTCGGACATGACCGATTCCAACGGTCACTATGAAATTGAATATAACGCAACACCGCATACAGCATTGGAAATAGCAGTCAATACAGACTCGAGCTTCAGCTCATTATCCGATGTAAGAATCGGCAATCACGCATCTATTGAAATTCCAGCCCCTCCTCATACCATCTATGGTACCGTAACTGGATATTTCGCATCCGCGTATTACGGACTAAACGCCGCAACGGTAGAATTGAGCGATGGCTCTGTAGCTTATACGAGCAATATCGGTGCTTTCGTCTTTTTTAACAAACCTGACAGCAATTATAAGATTACAGTATCAGCCGAAGGGTACCGAAGCTCGTCAATCCAAGCTGCCGCTTCTTCAGCGCCGCTTGACATTGCATTAAATCTTGTTGATATGCCTCCTGCGGTGACGGCTGTGGCCAGTCGGCCTCCCGATGTCGATGGGGGGTATCTCGGTTCGTGGTATACGGACGATGTAACGGTTTCCTTTATAGCAGAAGATAATGATGAGACGCCGGTTGCTACGATTTCCCCGCCTCAGATTGTATCTGCAGAAGGCGGGCATTACATCCATGGGTTTGCCACAGACACCGCCGGCAATACGGGGGAAGCTGATATTTTCATCTCGGTCGACAAGAGCCCGCCTGTTACAGCTGTAAGTGAGATTACCTACGAGCCCTATCAACCTTACGCTTACGTTCATTTTGCAGCGAGTGATACGGTTTCGGGTGTAGAGGAGTGGACGTATTATACCGTTGATGGCGGTCCTGTCAAAAAGACGTATCGGGGAGACGTCCACTACGCCGTCATTGACGGTGGTCCCGGAGCCCATATTCTTGAGTTCTGGAGTATTGACCGGGCGGGGCATGTCGAGGCCAGGAATCAAATGACTGTAAACATTGAAAATAAAACAGCCCCCATCACGAAATATCATCTTGATCCGATTTTTGCAGTAAATAGTGCCGGGAACCAGTACATCAGCGGGTTCACTCTTACTCTCAAAGCCTTTGGTGACCCCAGCGGATCAGGAGTGAAGGACACCTTCTATTGGATCAACGAGGGACCCCGGATCACATATACGGGTCCGATTGCGATAATGGCCGGCCAGGTACATTATGTACGTTATTACAGTACAAGTCTCTCTGATATACCAGGCCAACAGAACTCAATGAATTTTGTGACTGGTCAATTTTCGGGCTCCGGAAGTTTTTAAATCAAAGGAGATGGGACAAAAGTGAATGATGCAGACGATGCCGCAGTCAAGAAAAAAGAGTGGAAGCCGCCTACCCTGGAGTCGCTGGAAATTAAGGACACTGCCTACTGGGAATATCAATGGGATATTGAGACCGGGTGGTGGAAAGAGGTTTGGATAAGTTAATCCGGCATTACAAAACCAGAACGCGGGAAGCAGGTCCCGCGTTCTTTTCATTTTACGATGGTAAATTATCCGCACTTACAGCAATTGGTGTGACTTAAGAATGCTTTTTTGCTTTACTTTTAACATATTGGGACGATTCGGTCTGTAAGGATAGCATTACTAATTCGTTTTTTAATGGGGATCAAACCGCTAACGAAAATTAAGGACAAACTCACGGGGAGTGACCCCGAGGATACGTTTGAAATGGCGGTGAAAATGGCTCTGATCGCTGAACCCCAGCGATGCGGCAACCTCATGGATGGGACGCCCGCCGAGCAGCAGATGCTGGGCTTTGCGGATTCGCTCTTGAATGACATACCGGTGAGGCGGCAGCCCTGTAGCCTCTTTGAACAGCCTCATAAAATGGGATGGGCTTACATGCGCCGCTGCTGCAATATCATCCAGGGAAATATCCTGTTCCAAATAATCATGAATATACTGCAGGGCTCCGTCCAATTGCTTTCGGGCCAGCTGTCTGGGGGAAGCCGCTTGACGTGAGGAAGCCGTACCAAACCGATGCAGCAAGTGCATGGACAAGAGCCGAATAAGGGAATCGGTATACAGCTTGCCTCCCGGCCCGCCATTCTTCATATCTTCGTACAGCCACTGGGCTACCTGCACAACCCGATCGTCCTGCAGCCGGATTTGTCTTCCAAAATCAATGGCCGTGCCGCCTCCAAGAGGAAGCTCCAGCTCGGCGGCGACTTTCGCGGTTAATAGCGGAGACAAGTCCAGCCTCAGAAAGGAAAGTTCTTCATCCCACCTGCAGTACGACATATCACCTGCCGAGAACAAATTAATGTGGCCAGGCATTGCAATGCCTTCTCCATGATATCCGTCAGCCCGTTCAAACACTCGCACCGGCTGCGGCGTTTTATGAATAACAATCAGATGGCTGTCCAGAGCCGGCTCGAACGCTTCCTGCGGGGAGACGCCCTCCCAGGCCGAAATTTTCAATTCGGACCACCCCGAAGCATCATTCGTAGCAACAGGTGAATCTGGCAAGGAACCATCCCCTTTTCATAGTAGAGTCTCGAAAAAATACCTAGTTCTCTATCATTTTACCGTATCCTTCCCGTGATAACCAACGGGTTACAGGCGTGGCATGAGAATTTTGTACAATAATGCGGTTGTTTTGTTCAAGATGAACCTGGGTTCCGCCAGGTATAATTTGATTCAAGCGAAGTTCAAGCCATACAAAACGGGAGACTGGGAAAATATGAAATACGTTCAATTGGGCAATTCCGGATTAATCGTATCCAGGCTGGCATTCGGGGCAATGACATTTGGCACGGGAAATATTCCAAGCGTGTACAAGGTAGGACAAGATCATGCGCAGGGGTTAATAGATCAGGCACTCGCCGCTGGCATCAATTTCTTCGATACGGCGGACGGTTATGCAGATGGGCAAAGCGAGGAAATGCTGGGAAGGCTGCTGGGAGCACGCCGCAAGGAGACGGTCATCGCCACGAAAGCCGGATTTCGATCAGGCCCGGGCCTTGTTCAGGCAGGTCTGTCCCGCAAGCATTTGTTCGCTGCGTGCGAGGCGAGCCTGGCCCGTTTAAACACCGATTATATCGATCTGTATATCGTTCATAAGACAGATCCATTCACTCCCTTGGAAGAAACATTGGAGGCGCTTAACGATCTTGTCCGGCAGGGCAAGATCAGGTACATCGGCTATTCCAACTGGCCGGCCTGGCTGGCTGCACAGGCGGTTCAGATGCAGCGTGAACGCGGATGAGCCACCTTTATTAACGGGCAAATGTACTATTCCTTAGTCGGCAGAGATATCGAGCACGATACGGTTCCTTTCATGAAGAGCGCCGGGGTCGGATTAACGGTATGGAGTCCTCTGGCCAGCGGTTTCCTCAGCGGCAAATATACCCGCGACAATCTGAAGGATCCGAATAACAGACTGAGCGGCTTTGATTTTATCCCGCTTGACAAAGAATGGGGGTTCAGCATTCTTGATACGGTCGTTGACATCGCTCGTGCTCATGACGCAACACCGGCACAAGTGTCGCTCGCTTGGCTGCTGGCACAGTCTCATGTGAGCAGCGTGCTGATAGGCTCAAGCAAAGCCGCGCAGCTGGAGGAAAATTTGAATGCGGCCGATCTGAATTTGACATCAGAAGAAATCGCTCGGCTGGAGCAATTGACCCGCCCTGCACCGCTCTACCCGAATTGGTATACAACCATGACCCAGGATTCCTCCGTTGCGGAGGCATTGAAATAATAACCAGCAGAGAGAGATGGCCCCCAGGCGTTCAGCCTTATATTAGTCAACCCGTTCGCACGCGAAGGGCTGCCACGCGGCAGCCCTTCGGGTTGAGATTTCGTATTCCTTTAATAAACCGAACAGGGTCCCTTATATTTTTCGATCTGCAATAGCTCGATAATCGCCTGTCACCGCTAATGGGGTACTGCCGTTCAAATAGTCTTAGCCGTGATATTGAGCTTGTAATCTCCTTCAAGGCCAGCAACATACATATATATATATAAAACACTTTAGATGCTTGTGGTCTCTGGGTTTTGATATTGGCGGACGGCAAGATCGGCAACCTCGCAATTCGGCAGAATCGGGACGCGACCGGTGGCCGTCGGTAATCTTTTAGGCCCCCGCTAAGTGGCTAGCGCCTTTCTCGAAATGAAGGGGTATCCGATCTCTGGGTTCCCTCGGCTCCTCATCTCCCCCTTGCCCGGCCCAAATAAAACAAGCTTCGCCACCGCAGGCGGCAAAGCTTGTTCGGTTCAAATCTTGTCTCTATCCATTCGGTTATTTATTGATAAATTGCAAGTATGCCAGCATCCGCTGCAGCATAACGGCGCTTTGCGCGCGGGAAGCTTCCGCTTCCGGCGCAAACGCCGTACCGGCCATCCCTCGAACGATGCCCGTCTCAGCCAATTCCGCCGCCGCATTTGCAGCCCAACCCGCGATGTCCGCACCGTCGGCGAACGGCTGCAGCGCGGCGTTATCCGCCTCAGGCGATTTTCCGGCAAACGTCAGCGCTCTGCTGATCATTATCGCCATTTGCTCGCGCGTGATGCTTGCGTTAGGCCGGAAAGTACCGTCCTCATAGCCGTCGATCAGACCCGCTTGCCGCGCCGCTCCGACAGCGCCGGAGTACCAGCTGGCTGAATACACATCAGAGAACGGCCGATTCTCGATTTGCTCCGGCAATCCCAGCGCCCGCACGAGCAGTTCTGCAAATTCGGCGCGGGTAATTTTGTCGTCGGGAGCAAATTGGCCCCCCGGCCGTCCTTCGACGATCCGTTTGTTCGCCAGCAGTTCAATCTCTTGCCGCGCCCAATGTCCCGGCATGTCCGCGAAAGACTTGTCCGACTGTATGACCGTATAAAGGCCGTTCTGCGGCGATTCGATCGTAACCGTCGGCATTTCGCCTTTCGCGGCGCCTGCAAGAACGGAAGGCGCAAAATGCAGCCCGCCCTTCACATCGATCCAGACCGCCGTCGCCCTGTCCGGGTCGGCCGCCGCGGACAAGGCGATTGAACGCTCAACATAGCGGCGGCTGCCGCCGTCAATCGCCCGACCGTCCGCATCCAATGCAAAAGCAATCGGATGATCAAGCAGCGGGAGAGCCCCTTGCCTGCCCAACGCTTCCTTCAGCGCAGCGCTTTCCGCGTCCGACGCTTGTGCGATCGTCACCGTTACGATCGCTGTTTCCGGCAAGCTCTCGATCGCGCCAAGCTGCAGAAGCAAGCTGCTTTCATCCACGACCACCCGAATAGAGGTATTCGGCCACGCCTTTAGCGCATCCAGCAGCGCTGCCGCCGGCATGCTGACTTTGACCACCGAGCCGAGCCCTTCGATATCCAGCACCGCTTCCCCATAATCGGACACAAACGCCTGAGCCGTTTGCTCCGCAGTCAGCAGAAGCCATGCTACAGTCTGGCCGTCCGTGGACGTTTCCGTCTTCAGGCGCACCGCGGTACGGACGCCGTTGATTATAATGTCCGCCGTGCCTGAAGCATCGTCCTGCCCATCATCGATATAAGCGGGGCCGGTCGGATGATCTGGATCGTCGCCGGAGTTACCCGTGTTGCCGGGACCGCCAGAGTCGTCCGGCCCTCCCGGGTCGTCTGCGCTCGCCACAGTTACGGTCCGAGTCGCCGATGCCTGTTGGCCGATCGGATTTTGTACGTTATATTGCAGCGTATATTGTCCCGGCCGATCAACATCGACCGTTCCCGTTACCGCAATCGTCCCGCTCAAATCGCCGTAGTAGGCGTCCGTCGCCTTGGCACCCGGATCGACGAAAATCCCACTTGCCGTCAGCGTAATCGCCGACGGGCCAAGCAGCGTAACGACCGGCGGAGCGATTACGTACACCGCTCTTGTCACGGTCGGCGCCGCATTGCCGGTACTGTCCGTTACGTTGTAGTCGAGGTAATAAAATCTTACCTCGTCTGTATAGACCGCTCCCGTCACTGTAATAGCCCCGGACAGGTCGCCTTCCTGCTTATCCAGCGCCGTCGCGCCGGGATCTGCAAACACGCTTCCTACCGCGACGGTCAGCGGATTCGGCCCGTTTAGGCGAATGACCGGCACATCGCCATCATAGACATATACGTTCCGCGTCACCGTGGCTGCATTTCCCGCCCGATCGTTCGCGGTATATTGAAGCTCGTATTGGCCTAGCACGTCAGAATTAACGTCGCCAGTGGTGGCGATGGAAGAGGCCGGCAACTCCCCGTCAAGGTTGTCCGTCGCCGTCGCACCGGGCTCCGAGTAGGTTTCTCCTTGCGGGACATAGAATGGATTATCGCCGCTCAATTCAATGATCGGAGCCGTATTATCCAGAACAAAAGGTTCCGATACCCGGTCGCTGACATTGCCGGCTTCATCGACGGCGTGAATATGCAAATACCATTCGCCTTCCCCGCCGGTTTGCCTAAGAATGCCGCCGGTTGCGAAATCGGTCCAGTCTTCGTCGTTTTCGTCAGGCACCGCCGCGCTTTGCGTCCACATATATTTCAGAGACGTCAAGCCGGAGCTTGCCGCATCCGTCACCGACACTGTTGTTTCTGCGGTTGTTGCCGGATCGGGGTTGCCGTTCGGGCTGAATGCGACAGACGCTGCCGTCCTGTCATAAATCAGACTCAATACTTCCCCGGCCGTATTCCCGTTGCCTGCAGCGTCAGCGGCCACGCCGCCATACACGGCCACCGTAACCGGCCCTTCCGCGATCGGGGTCACTTCGAACAAGTACACATCTTCGCTCCCGACAATGCTTCCGGCAGTTCCGTTCGTTATCGTCACGTCGCCGTCCGCGAACCCGCTTACCGGTTCGTTGAACTTTGCCGTCACCGTAAACGGATGACTGGTGCTCTCCGCTGGCGTTGTCAGTGTCACAGCCGGTGAGGTCGCATCGTACGTGAACTCCAGATCCGCCGCGGCAATATTCCCGTTGCCCGCGACGTCCATAGCCACGCCTCCCGCCAGCTGCAACGTCACTGGTCCATCCGCGGACGGCGTGACCAGGAACGTGTACGTATCTTCGCTTCCTTCGATCGTCCTCGCGGTCCCGTTCGTCACTGTCACGTCGCCGTCCGCGAACCCGCTTACCGGCTCGCTGAACTTCGCCGTTACGATAAACGGCTGATTGGTTATGCTCGCCGCCATCGTATCTATCGTCACCGTCGGCGACGTATGATCGTACGTGCGCACCAGATCTGCCGCTGCCGTGTTCCCGTTGCCCGCATCGTCCAGTGCCACGCCCCCCGCCAGTTGTACCGTCACCGGTCCATCCGCAGTTGGCGATACCAGAATCGTGTACATGTCCCCGCTTCCTTCAATCGTTCCCGCGGTGCCGTTCGTCACCGTCACGTCGCCGTCCGCGAACCCGCTTACCGGCTCGCTGAACTTCGCCGTCACCGTGAACGGCTGATTGGTTATGCTCGCCACCATCGTAGTGAGCGTGACCACCGGTTTCGTATGATCGTACGTGCGTACCAGGTCTGCCGCCGTCGTGTTCCCGTTGCCAGCGTCATCGAGTGCTACGCCCCCCGCCAGTTGTACCGTCACCGGTCCGTCCGCGGTTGGCGATATAAGAAACGTGTACGTGTCCCCGCTTCCTTCAATCGTTCCCGCTGTGCCGTTCGTCACCGTCACTTCGCCGTCCGCGAACCCGCTTACCGGCTCGCTGAACTTCGCCGTCACCGTGAACGGCTGATTGGTTATGCTCGCCGCCATCGTAGTGAGCGTGACCGCCGGTTTCGTACGATCGTACGTGCGTACCAGGTCTGACGCAGCCGTGTTCCCGTTGCCAGCGTCATCGAGTGCCACGCCGCCCGCCAACTGCACCGTTACCGGTCCATCCGCCGCCGGCGTCACTTGGAACGTGTACGTGTCTCCGCTTCCTTCAATCGTGCCCGCTGTGCCGTTCGTTACCGTCACATCGCCGTCCGCGAAACCGTTTACCGATTCGCTAAATTTTACCGTCACCGTAAACGGCTGATTGGTTATGCTCGCCGCCAGCGACGTGAGCGTGACCGCCGGTTTCGTATGATCGTACGTGCGTACCAGGTCCGCTGCCGCCGTGTTCCCGTTGCCTGCGTCATCGAGTGCCACGCCGCCCGCCAACTGCACCGTTACCGGTCCATCCGCCGCCGGCGTTACTTGAAACGTGTATGTGTCTCCGCTTCCTTCAATCGTGCCTGCTGTGCCGTTCGTTACCGTCACATCGCCGTCCGCGAAGCCATTTACCGATTCGCTAAATTTTGCCGTCACCGTAAACGGCTGGTTGGTGCTGCTTCCAGCAGTCGTACTCAGCGCCGCCGTCGGAGGCGTATGGTCATACGCAACCACCAAGTCCGTCGCGGCCGTATTCCTGTTGCCCGCGTCATCGAGTGCCACGCCGTCCGCCAGCTGAACCTTTACCGGTCCTTCAGCTGCCGGTGTGACCTGAAACGTGTACGTATCCTCGCTGCCTCCGACCGGTCCCGCTGTCCCGTTCATTACCGTCACGTCGCCGTCTGCGAAGCCGTTTACCGCATCGCTGAACTTCGCCGTCACCGTAAACGGTCGGTTAGTGCTGCTCCCAGCAGTCGTACTCAGCGCTGCCGTCGGCGGCGTATGGTCATACGCAACCACCAAGTCCGTCGCGGCCGTATTCCCGTTGCCCGCGGCGTCTAAAGCTGCGCCGCCAACCACTTTCACCGTCACCGACCCTTCAACCGCCGGTGTGACCTGAAACGTGTACGTGTCTTCGCTGCCTCCGATCGTTCCCGCGGTCCCGTTCATTACCGTCACGTCACCGGTCTCGAAGCCGTTTACAGCTTCGCTGAACTTCGCGGTCACCGTAAACGACTGATTGGTTATGCTCTCCGGCGCAGCGAGCGTGACCGTTGGCTGCGTCTCATCGTACATAAGCGTCAGATCCGCCGCTGCTGCATTTCCGTTGCCCGCGGCATCGGTGGACACGCTGCCTGCCACTTTTATCGTGACCGGGCCTTCACCATCTGGCTCGACCTGAAACGAGTAAATACTTCCACTGCCTCCGATCGTTCCTGCGATTCCGTTCATCAGCTTCACGTCGCCGTCCGCGAAGCCGCTTACCGCTTCACTGAATGTTGCCGTCACCATAAAGGGCTGGTTGGTTATGCTCCCCGCCGTCGTAGTCAGTTCAACCGTCGGCGCTGTATGGTCGTAAGTGATCGTCAGGTCCGCCGAAGGCGCATTGCCGTTGCCATAGGCGTCCAAAGCCACGCCGCCCACTATCTTTACCGTCACCGGTCCACCTGCTGCCGGCGTAACCAGGAACGTGTACGTATCTTCGCTGCCTTCAATTGTGCCCGCGGTCCCGTTCGTTACCGACACCTCGCCATCCGCGAAGCCGCTTACCGCTTCGCTGAATGTCGCCGTCACCGTAAACGGTTGATTGGTACTGCTTCCCACCGAAGCAGTCAGTTCAACCGTCGGCAAAATCAAATCCTCAGTGTAATGCGCAAAAAGCGTCATGCTGCCGCTGATTTCGCTCGTTTCCGTAAACCGCACTCCGCCGGTAGGCTGCGTATACCATCCGTCCAGAATATAACCTGTACGTGACAAAGTCGGCAAGGTTGTGCCGGCCGCTGCCAATGATGCCGTATAAATATGTACGGGGGTCGGATTCGTTTGCGGTACGCCGTTCCAGTCGAAATTGACGGTAAAATTATTTCCGTCAATGACTCCGGTAATCGCCCCGTTGATCGTTCCGGTGTTCGTAACCGTAACGCCCTCCGGAATCGATAATTGACTTCCGCTTGCAACTTTAATCGTTCCGGAGTTGACTAATGAACCGAAAGGAGTGCCGCCGATTGACGGACCTTGTCCATTGCCGGATACGGTTACGATTCCTCCCGTAATCGTCACGTTAGCACCCGGGGCCTGATATCCACCCCCGATGCCCGCGCCTCCGTTATTTCCGGTTGCGGTCACGTTCCCGCCGTTGATCGTTACTGTTCCACCAGCTCTGCCATTACGACCGCTACCTATACCCGCGCCTAAGGGGCCGCCGGTTGCGGTCACGTTCCCGCCGTTGATCGTTACCGTGCCGGTAGTGCCGCCGCTGTTGCCACCGATACCGGCTCCGGCCCCACTGGCGACAGCCGTCACAGTCCCGCCGTTGATCGTTACCGTACCACCGCCGGGGCTTTGCTGTCCCCCGCCAATAGCCGCTGCATCAAAGCCCCCGTAAGCCCTCACTGTACCGCTATCAATAACGATTGTCCCCGCGGAAGATTTAAAATCCCCCCCGATTGCGGCGCCAACACCGGCGGTAGAGTCGGCCGTCAACGTTCCGTTGCCAACGGAATCCCTAATTGTCAGAGAAGCTCCGACACGAACCTGAATGGCCGCGGCGGACAAATCAGTGGATTTAACGGACAGACTGTGCCCGGCCAAGTCGAGGATCAAGCTTTTCGACATGACGGAGAGCGTACCGGATAATTGTTCAATATTGTCGCCCAGCTTGACGATGCTGCCGCTGGCTTCGGTAGCGAACGCATTCGTCAATTCCTCCCATGTCGCCACTGTCGCATCTGCATACGCCGGCTGGCTGCCGACTGCGGACAAGAGTCCGAAGAAGAGCATCAGGCAGATTGCTCCATATGTCCCTCTTTTCCACAAACTCCGCACCGCCCACCGCAAACTATATTTCATACCTCACTTCCTTTCCGGTAAATACGTCCAGAAAGACGCCGCCGCGCCGGATCTTCTCGGACGTATATGCTACCCTTCGTCCTGCAAAACGCACTGACGCTACGATCGGATTTGATATAATAATTGCGTAAGCCAAGTTCTCCCCCCTTTTTTATATATATCGGCAGGCAATGCAGGGCTTTTAACTCCTTTTTATGTATTGTCTTGCCCAATATGGGCTTAAAAGCCTATAACTATTTCTCCATCTCCTATGCGGATCTTCATTCAGTCAAAGCGTATCGATAAGCCTGGGGGGGACTCGGCTGGCAGCATGTAAAAGCCAGATAGGCAAACAGTACTTTTTCTTTGTTTGTATCGAAACGAAACGGCTTCTTGCGTTCATTTACCGTTTCGATATGACCAAGCAAATTCAAGAATTTCATTGTTTAGTGACGTTGGTCTGGTTCCCTCGGGAGAAGTTAATAACCCATATCCTTTACGATATTTGATAACGTGCGCAGACGTTCACTGATCATCTCATCGTCATCACTCAGAGCTTGGTTGAACAGTTTAATATCTTCATTGATTCTCTCATTGTCCATACATATCCCCACGGTCAAGGCATCCCCTTGGATAAAAAATAAAAAACCGCGTTTTACGCGGTTCCCTTACGATGTATGTTCTTGTTCTTCGACTGTCGGATACGTATATATCATTAACCTGTACCTTTAAGTAATACGGAGAGTAATAATCGTCATCCTCAAATTTGCTATTAACGGCAATCCTGTTTTGATGATCCCACAGTTCAAACACTGCCTAACGATATTCTCTCAGGCACCTTAAACACCGAGGCATAGTCATAGGCCTTGGGTTTTGCCTCGGATGCATGTAATAATGGAAACGCCACCTGACACGCTTGCTCTGCCCAAATTATCACCCTTTTCGTTCCACTCTTCAACTTATGAAACCGGCTGAAGCACGGTGTCAGTTCTCAAGAGGTGCCGCATCCTATGCGATAGATTGACAAGAATGGGCAGGGGTTGTTTTATCCATTTTTCTTACCAATAAAATAGATCGGGACTGCCGCGTATACGGCAATCGAAATATATGGAGAGACGAAAGCGATACCTATTGCGGCAATGTAAACAGTCAAATGCAGCCAAGTATTCTTGAAAGAAAGCGCGTTCCCGCTAGCATTGAACGGATGACCGGCATTCTTGTTTAGTATATGGTGATACAGGCCATAATAACTCCCTCCGCAGAGCAGGCCGATTATCCCATACAAAATAGAAGGAAAACGAAGGCTCGGGTATTCACCCATGAGCGCTGTCGGGTATGGGATGAAAGCGATAAACATCAGAAAAATGCCGTTCAGAATAATCGTCTTGCGATCCATGTATTCGGCTCTATGAAACAACTGATGATGAGACATCCACCAAACAATGAGAACCAGAAAACTGATTATATAGCTGAGAACAACGGGCAGATCATGGATAAAATCCTTTGCGAGCACCCAATCTCCCTCGGAGGATTCGAGCTTGGGAACTTTAAATTCAAGGATAAGAATGGTCATCACGATGGCTATGACGCCGTCGCTCAGAGCCTCAAGCCGGGTCTTGGTCATCGGTCGCTTGCTGCGATAACGCTATAATGCTTCATCTCCAGGATCGCGTTGAAGAAGGGTTTAACTAATGCAAAAAAATGCTGAAATTCCGGACTCCTGCGAAATCCTTGCATATGTCCCTCCATCGATTCCCATTCGATTCGGACAATGAAATGATTAGGTTCTTCAACGCCGTTTATTATTTCATAGGACAAACAATGCGGAGAGCGGTTTAAATACGTCCCGGCCTCTGTATAAGCTGTTATGAAATGCTGAGCTGATTCTGGCGCTATGTCATACCGGATGATTTCCACTACCATGGGTATCCCACCTTCATATAATTTATTCTGGCTGCGTTTAATGATCTGTATGGCCTGTCGCAGATCAGAAAAGTGCATATCCACATCCAGAATTATAAAAGAGCAGGTCCCAAACATACAATACGGCACATTTTTGTTCGTTGAATGCTGCCTGAGCTGCGGACTATCCTCCGGACGTCCCCATTGTCCTCACTTGCAGGTTGAATTCATGCATACGCTGTTTGCCCCATTCGCACATAAGCTCAAGAATCGGCTCAACACTCTTGCCGTACTCGGTGAGAGAATACTCGACCCTTTTAATCCGCTCCTCAAATACGACCCTCTGAATCAAGCCGTCCTCCTCCAGCTCCTTCAATTGAAGGGTCAGCATCCGCTGTGTAATATTCGGCATCCGCTGTTGAAGCTGACTGTAGCGTAAAGCCCGGTTGGAAAGATACCGCAGGATGACTGTCTTCCATTTGCCACCCAATACATCTAATGTCACTTCTACCGGACAACCATATACTTTGGTCATGGCAATACCACTCCTCTTCAATGCTTGGTCAGATAAGGGAGAGAACAAGATTTTTTATGGCCCGCAGTTCAACCTCTATAATAGTTTAAAATGAGGTCACATGGTTTTCAACATTTTCCGCTAAGTGATTGCCGTCCCGGGAACCGTATGGGAATATAAGGAGAACAGCGAATCTTGTCTGCTTGCCAGGATAACCATCCATCCGGTCCAGACTATAAAGTTGATCCCACATTTGAATTTTATAAGGAGATGATTCTGCATGTCCCAGGAAATGCCGCCGGAACCGTCCGCCTCCCAAGTCATTGCACCCTATACCAGGATGATCACGGCTGAGGACTTTACCGCATCCAACCGCACCTCAATTTGGTGGCTGTCCGGAGCCGGGTTTCTGATCAACGCCCGCGGAACGCTCATTATGATTGATCCCGTCATTATGATGAAGGACGGCTCCCCTGTCGTAAATGAGCTTGGCCACCGGATGCTGGTGCCTCTGCCGATTGTGGCGGCGGATGTTCCGCATCTGGATGCTGTGCTCTATTCGCATATGGATAATGATCACCTGGCGCCGGATACAGCCGCGGCTCTGATTCGGGCGGGCGGCATGTACGGAGGTCCCGCCATCGTTGTACGGGAGCTTGCGCGGCTGGGAGTACCGGCCGATCAAGCCCGGGCTTTCCGTATCGGCGAGACCTTCCGGGTCGGAAATGTTGAAATCACCCTCACGCGGGCCGACCATGCCTGGCAAATTTCCGATCCGGAAAAACTCGGTCCGCCGTACGGGCCGGAGGACTGCTGCGGCTTTTTGATCAGCAGCCCGGATGGAATTATCTGGTACACGGGAGATAGCCGTCTTCTGCCCGAGCATCTGGAGATGAGCGGAGTCGACCTCCTGCTGCTGGATGTATCAAATGATCCGTATCACTTCGGAATTGAGAATGCCGTTAAATTGGCCAACCATCTTGGCGATGCTGATCTTATCGCGCATCACTACGGTACATATGACGCGCCTGAATCGCTGCCGTTCAACGGCGATCCGGCCAAGCTGTCTTGCGGCATTACCCGTTCGGAGAGCAGATTCCATATACTCGAGCCCGGAGAACGATACGATCTGAAAACGACGAAGTAAGCTGCCAGAGCCACGCCTTAACTGCGAGGCGTGGCTCTTATCAGGGACTTTGGCAGCTGAGCACCATACAATGATCGGGCGATCCTACGGACCGAAGAATAACGTGCCAAAAAACATCATCAAAAAGAAGCTCAGCAAAGCAATACCATTAAGCCCAATCAAAGTCATATCCAGGGTAGAACCTGTTTTTTTATAAGCAAGCCCCGCACAAACAATCCCGATTGGCGGGAATATGAACGTTGACAATATTCCCAAACCGTCATAGCGCTGATGATAATCTATAAACAATCCATCCACTAGAAACAGGATAATTGCGGCAAGAAAAGTCCCCATTGCAATCGAACGGAAAATTCTCAGCTTCAATATGTTCAACAATCCCCTCCACCAACATATTCATTTTCTAAAATAGAATATTGATGGGAGTCATGCCATTTCCCTTTATGCCGCATATGCTCCCTGATATGTCCTTCGTATGTCATCCCTATTTTTTGCATCACTTTGGCTGACCCAATGTTATCCGGGCGGCAAGTCGCGAATATTCGATGGAGACCAAGCTCGCGGAAACCAAATCCAAGCAGAGCATCAGCAGCTTCAGTTGCGAAGCCGTTTCCCCAGAAAAGCGGATTAAAACAATATCCTATCTCCCCTTGTGATGGGCTGGACAGGTGGATGCCGCAGCCGCCGATCAGCTGCCTTGTTTCTTTCAAGACTGCCGCGACTTCATAGTCAAGGCGGGGCATTTGCTCTTGCATTTCAATTACCGTATTTAGATAGTCTTGTGTATCTTCTTTTGAGTTGGGTCCCCATATCATATGCTTGACTACTAATGGGTTCGATGCATAGACATGTATATCTTCCAAATCCTCGAGCCTAAATTCTCTTATAATCAATCTCCTGGTTTCGAGAATCATTGTAACCCTCCTTCATTTGATCAAAAAAAACTATTTATGCTATTGAATTCTTGCAAAATCCTTGATTTCCTGTTTCTATCCAACAAACAATCACATGATGCCGAGTGCAGCAGCCACTCTAAATTTGTTTATTCCGATTGCCCCGGAATGACAAAGCGGATAAACTGGAGTATAGACGCAATAAAGAAAAGGAGACTTCAGAATGAATATACTCAGTCAACTGCTTGAGCCGATCCCGATTCCGAAGATGGTTCGAATACGGCAGAGATTCGACGGGATGAAGCTCGATGATCCTGCCGGGGAACTGCTCCGAAAGCTTGATGCCTGTCCTGCAATGAGTCAGATTCTACCCGGACAAAGAGTGGCCGTCGCTGTTGGAAGCAGAGGAGTTGCAAATATCGCCGCGTTCACCAAAACATTGGTAGAAGCGATAAAAGCACGGCATGCGCATCCTTTTATCGTACCTTGCATGGGCAGTCATGGCGGAGCCACAGCTGAAGGGCAGAAGGACGTTTTGAAATACCTCGGCATCACAGAATTATCCGTCGGAGCGCCGATCCTTTCTTCGATGGAGGTCGTTCAGCTGGATGAACTGGAGAATGGATTGCCTGTTTATGTAGATAAAATCGCGTCCGAAGCGGATGCCATTGTGGTGATGAACAGAGTGAAACCGCATACCGCTTTTCGCGGACCATTTGAAAGCGGAATCATGAAGATGATCTCCATCGGTTTAGGGAAGCAGAAGGGGGCGGAAGCCTGCCACCAGCTGGGCTTTGCGTATATGGCGGAGAATGTTCCGAAAATGGCGAAGCTTATGATGGACAAATTGCCGATTTTGTTCGGAGTGGCCCTGATCGAGAATGCCTATGATGAAACATGCCGGATCGAGGTGCTTGCGGCGGATCAGATTGAAGCGTTGGAGCCAGCTCTCCTTATTGAGGCGAAGCAAAGGCTTCCAAAGATCTTGTTCTCGCGGCTGGATGTGCTCGTCATTGATTATATCGGCAAAAATATAAGCGGAGACGGCATGGATCCTAATATTACAGGCAGATACCCTACGCCCTATGCGCATGGCGGGCCTGAGGTAAGCAAGATGGTCGTCCTTGATTTGACGCCCGAAACGAAAGGGAACGCGAACGGTGTCGGGACAGCGGACTTTACAACTTCGCGCCTGGTCGAGCAAGCCGACTGGCCAGTCACCTATGCGAATGGCCTGACTTCAACCGTATGCGCCCCAACGAAGATAGCGACCACCCTGCCTAATGACAGGGACGCTATCAAAGCGGCTGTCAAGACATGCAATATTTTGGATTATACCGCCTGCAGAATGGTGCGCATTCAAGATACGCTGCATCTGGGGGAAATCGAGATATCCGAAACGCTGCTGGAAGAAGCGCGGAACCATCCGGATATTGAGATTTTAACGGAGGGCTATGAACTGGCGTTTGACGAAAGCGGGCATTTGAGGAAATGAGCCCGGCATGCAGCCCCTGATTCTCCAGGCCTTACATGAATCTGGAGCTTCTTTAAATGAGCGCAATGAGACGACTGAAGCCATTTTTCTGTCGCTCGTTGCGTTTTTTTCATTGATGTATCCGTCAAATATTATTTTAAATTTTTCCCACAGCAGCAAAAGCTGCCAGGTAGCCGCTGTCAGTCCAAACCACAGTCCCATCAGCAACTGTGTTTCCTTCAACTGTTGGCCAGGCTGGAGCCGCAGCGCCGGTCGTACCTGCAGTCGTAACCGTATAAACTCGGCCTCCTGCATTTACTTGATCGCCAAGCGCTTTGACTGTGGCAGCAGTCCATAGAATATTATTAGCGGTCCTTGGCAAATCATCCGGCGTACCCGCTCTGGATAAGCACAGCCAATATTCAGGTTCACCGGCAGCCGGATAGGCATTTCGGATGACTTGACCCGTAAAGAAAATGCCATACGTCGGTACGGTATCTCTTTCCTTATCCGGATCGTATCCAACATACACATTCTCTCTTGCAGGCAAAGTGATATTGCTGAATATATTTCGTGCAGAGATGAAGGATTTAATTATACCCTTGCTGTTGTAGAAACCAAGCGTCAATTTAGAAGGACCGGTATAGATGATGCGGCTTCTTTTCAAAGCAAAGGTGAAGAGCGGCGGCAGCCCGGCGGTCAAATCGTTCTTGATCAGATACAGGAAGGCGGTATTATTGATCGTAAGCTGGCTGTCTTCAATTTGTACGGTGCCTTTCGAAGTATTGAAATTGGTTTGTACAAGCCAGGTCAGCGTATTTAGAATGACCGTACAGTCCTTCAGGCCGGTGTATGGGTACTGACCATTTGTATTGGTATTTCCGATAAACACAATCGTATCGGTAAGCTTGCTTTTGAAAATATTTACTTTCCGTTCTTTCATTGCGTACAGAAGATTGTCAATCTGGCAGGATTCAAACGTACTGTTATAGAAATTCACATTTTCATTAACGGTCTGTTGGTTGCGGGTATTTACCCGAATCGTTGTATTTTTGGCGTCCAGACGATTTATTTCATAGGCTTTGAGCGTAATCAGTTTTCTGGCGCCTTTTACTTCCATCGTGCAATCTTCGATATGGTTAATTGTGATCATGGGTGCGCCGGAGAAAGTATCGCTCCACCGGAAGTGGTTGCCCCTGAATACGCATCTGTCATCGTCAGGGTAAGCGAGGTTGACTACGTCCTCGAATGTATTGCCCTCGGCTGTGATATGGTAACCCACGCCATTGTTCAGCAGCAGATTGCCGCCGACGATTGTATTGTCTCTGTATGTTACATGCGCGTTTTGGAAAACCGCAGTCATAAGCCCAAGGGAAGTGCCGCATTTGTAAATGAAATTGCCGGTTACGACTCCTTTTTTCAGGATGTACAGATTGATAGCTGTACCCAGGCAGTTATAGAGCCGGTTGTTTTCTATCGTTGGAAAGTAGGCGCCGCACAAGATGCCATGAAAGCAGTTATACATAATGTTATTGCGGATGAGCGTATTGTCGCCAAACGAATCCTCCTGATTGATGCAGTACCTGGTTGGATCGTTAAATATAGGCTTGCCGTCCAGATACTCGACGCCGATATCGTGAAGGATGTTGTTTTGAATAATCAGATCGTTGCCGCCCGGCGTAATGCCTCCTCTATGGCAGCCAAAGATTTCATTGTCCTCAACCGTACAATGATGCGGCGTCAAGCCGAATTTCAGATGAATCTGCATATCCTTGGTTATATTCGTTTCGTTGTAGAATACGAAACGAAACATCGCAGCACCTGGTACGATTGTGATCGGTTTGTATATCTTTTGGTTGCTGAAACCTCGGATGAAGGCACCAGCAGCATTGTAGTAATAGATACCAACCTCTTTTGCATTGATCGCAGTTGCACGGGTATATCCAAATCCTGCAATAAGAAAAGCCTGATGTGGCGGTATATGTGCAGGTATAGTAAGCAGCTTGCTGACCATGTTTGTAGTTGAAGCCATAAGTGCGCCGGTATTGGGGTTGATATCGCTTACAGACAAGCCTAGTCCAAATTCTACCATCTCTGCTGCGCCGGAATTAATGAACGATATCCCGTCGGCCATAAAATAACTGACCGTATTTTTACTTACGGTAATGTAATTGGCTCCTTTACCGATCTGTATGCCGTTTGTCCATTCATTTTTCCGTTCTTCGTTAGGAACAGCAAATGAACGGTCGGCTTTGTCTCCAATAATAATCCCCTTAATGAGACTCGTATGTGTACACTCTTCGATTTTAAAAGCAACGCCAGGTACTTGATTGCTTGGGAAGGCATAGTAATCACGCAGCACACTTCGATCTGCAGTGTCATAGGGAGACTGCGCTTCGGAATCGTATATTTCCTTGAAGGTAGAACCGTTGAGATCGACCGTAATATAGCTGTCGGTGATCTTGATGGAATTGGGATAACATAACGCATACTCGCCCTTAGGAACGATAATGTAGCTATATCCCTGATCCGCTGCCCATGCGATAGCATTTGTGAATCCATTCACATTGTTATTCGCTCGGTTGTAGTCAGCCGTCACGTAAGGCTTAGATGGTAGTCCAGTAGTGATGTTCCAGAGAGCCAGATCAATAGTATACATCATACTAAAACCTCCTATTGTATTGAGAGCTTTGTCGTTTTAGCATATTCCGCATCGATAAGAATAGTCTGTGCATGTGAGCAAATTAGATGAATGTCTCACGCCGCGATTCCTCCGGTCTTTCATCAGAACATGAATCCGCGCAGAAAAAACCGTCCGGCTGCCCGGACGGTCCTTGCGTGCATCGACTATCATGTTATCGGATACGATGAACTACCTATCTATCCAGCCCTCTGTCCGTAAACGGCATGAGCTGGCGCACTTTATCATTGCTCAACCAAACTCCTCCCCAAGTCAAAACAGCAAGGTAGACCGGAAAGAGAATCGTACTAAAAAGCGGGGCGTCCATCCGAATCTGCGTAGCAAGCACTCCGCCATAATATCCGGTCAGCAGCAGCGCGCCCAGGAATGACGTGCGTGGAACGGCATACAAAATAGTAGAAAGGAGTCCGAGTATTCCAATAACCATAATATGATGCTCGGCATATCCCAGCGTGACTGTGCCTTCCACAACCTGGGCAGGCTTGAACAATTTAAGGATACTGTCGAACAGCATAAATATAATCGTTACCCCGCTCATGATTCGCGCCGTCCAAAGCCGTCCTTTTGAAATGCTGGTAGTCATGATTTATCCCACCTTCTCAAATTCTGGATAAACCCATATTAGCATAAGCGGATAAGCCGGATTTCTTCTGAATTGCTATATTCACTCATTTGTCCTTAGTCTCAAACCACACTCTTCTGAAGTCCACCCAGCCTATCGAGTTGAGATGAACCCCTTTCAGGGATGGATGTACCTGTGTTTTGAGCGGACGATGATACAAATAGAGTACGGCATCATCCAGCTTGAGCATCTGCTCCAGCTCTTTGGAGATCTCGTAACGTTTGGCAGGTGAAGATTCCTCGTACACTCGCTGGACGATACCCTCGATCTGCTGCAAGTTCCCCGGACGCAGGTTTTTATGGAAGCAGCTGTTCCCGGACAGAAATAACTCAATCATCGAAAATGCCGATTCATCCTCCGTTACGATAGAACCGATGGCCAAATCCTCCTGCTTGATTCCAGCATCCTTCACCATACTATTCTTGGGTGGTTCAATAACATCCAGCTCGACACCCAGAATCCCGCATTCCTCTATAAACCATTGTGTGCTTTCATTGGATAATGCTGCATATACCGTTACTTTTTCTTCCTTGTAGCCGCTATCCGCCAACAGCTTCCGGGCTAACTCAGGGTCATAAGCAGCTTCATAACCGGTAATCTCAGGATCGGGAAAGAAGCTTTCCACGGCTTTGGCATCTGTTGAAACCATGATTTCCAGCAGCCTCCTGCGGTTCAATCCATGAAACAAAGCCCTGCGGAATAACGGATTCTGCTGCGGACCCTCCTTGGATAAATTAAAGGAAATATAATGACAGGAAACAGCGCTGGTCTCAACCTCCAGCCAAGCGGACGGGGCCTGCATCCCCAGCTCGCCGCAAAGATAATTGCGCATTTGATAGGAATCGGTATCGCGCTTCCCGCTGCTCATATTCCGCTCCGGCGTCCGCCATATCTCTACCCGGTCCAGATGGGCGCGCTTGTCAAAATATTGCTGGTAGGCCTCAAGCACAATCATATTATCGTCATTTTTCACCAGCTTGAAAGGCCCCGTACCTACTGGCAATCTCGTGAATTGTCTTCCCAGGTCCAGTACGGCATCCCGCGGAACAATGGAGGTGGGGTCAAAGCTTAAATTCCGCAGGAACAAGTGATTGGTTTTGGTCAGAAATATCCGCAGGACATAGTTATTGACCACTTCAACCCGGGAAATATCGGAGACCAGCCAGCGGAAGGGGGCCTTGATCTCATCGTCATTCAACCGTTCCATTGTAAACTTCACGTCATGGGCAGTAAGCTCCCGGCCATGATGAAAATAAATCCCTTTGCGGATATAAAATATCCATTCCGTACCTTGTTCATTCTTCCTCCAATAATGCGCGATATGAGGCTCAATGCGGTCGTGAAGCGAATCGTACCGGACCAGACAATCAAAGACATGCTTGACCAGATGCGACTCCACCGCATAGAGCATAAAAATCGGGTCGATATACTGAATCGTTCTATCATATGGAATCCGCAGTGTTTCCATAACATCCATATTCTTCGTTTCCGTCCGGTAGCCAAAATGGGTATCGAGCCAGTACATGAACTGCTCTTTAACAAAGGGCAAGTGCGCGTATTCATCCAGAAAAGCAAACGCCTGTTTAAGATCCCCTTTTTCCACATACTGCTGTGCGATTTGCAGAACGATCGACTCTTGGGAGACGAGGAAGGTCATTTGCGAGCGATTACCTCGTCCCCTTCCTGCAACCCACTCAATCCACTGCTGCTCTTCCATTTTACGCAGAATCAAATTCACGTTGCGCCCGGAGCATTCCAATAAATCTGTCAGCTCCTGCAGGGTGATTTCGAAGCTCGTTCCCCGCATTTCGTTCAGATGCAATTGCCTTATTTTCAAATACTGCTGCTGCAGAATCATGCCGGTCACCTGCCCTGAATAAAAGATGAAATATATAATTAATACTTTACAATTTTTATTCATCTTTATCCAGCTATAATAAAAAACAAAGGGGATGTGACAAATGAACAACCTGTATGAATACGAAACGAGAATGAATCAAATCAGAGACGATGTGGAAAAAGCTGCTCGCGAGGCATGGAAAACATCACCTCAAGCGCCGCCTGGCCAGTTGGTTCTTCAGTTGATAAGAAGCCTGACTCTGTGGCTGCAAAAGCTGTGAGCAGCATCGTACATCTGTTGTCTAGCCGTCAAATTCTACCTTTCCCGTAACTCCCGGTTGGGTCACCAGCGGCCTCTCCACACCCTCGAAGAGGTTGCGGCTCACCGAAACTTCATCCGCATCGATCGCGTGAACGCCAATCGCCGAATTTCTGAATACATTGCCGTTAATCGCAATATGCCGGTTGTACGGTCCATCGAAGCCGGAGGATTTGATGCCGATGCACCCTTCTGCGCCATATCGCGGATAGAAGCCGCAGTGGTCGAATATGCAATCCTCTATACGGATATGCGTCGCATGGCCTCCCTCGGCATGGGTTGGAAGCTCCGCCCCCAGAAGAATACCCGGGTTCATTGTATTGCGGTATGTACAGCGCTGGATCGTAACATGGTCGTTCCTCACCAGATGGCCTGCCCCGGCGATGTTGACAAATTCCGAGTCTGTGCATGTGTAGCTGTCAGCCTCCCAGCAGTCTGCCGCGCACAGCGTGCCTTCGAGCGCGAATGCGGGAATCTCCTCCTGCAATCGTATACGATATTGATGGCCCCCTTCGGTCTTCTCCTCCAGCGACCATTCCTCAATCAACCTTCGTTCCATATGCGCCCCGTCATAAAATTCAATATGGCTGCCAATCTGCAGCGGCGCATACGTGTACTTGCAGAAGAAAACAGCTTGAAGCGGAGACAGCTTGCGCTCCAGAAACAGCCAGTTGCTCTGAATATTCTGCCCGTCCATCCTGACGCCTTCCACATACATCCGGTTAATCCCGATATGGCCGCTGCACTTGAACAGCTTCCAGGCATCGCGCGGTGCCGTGAACAAAAGGTTCCCGTCAGGCTTGAAGACGACACCGTCGGCACGTATATGCCGGCAGCTTTCCGTCAACATGGCGAAGCCGTTCGCATTCTTAATGCGAAGCCGGCTGAGCTCCAAATTGTCGCACCGGGCGAAGTAAATCTGGAAATCCGTCCGGGCGCCTTGATGCCATGACAAATGCTCGCCCAGCTGCACTTTGGAGGCAACCGATTGGCTGTTCAAGACAAAACTCCGCTCGCCGACCTGCTCCCAATCCGCGTCGGCCCCACCGCCATAGGTGACGCTCTCGCCGGTCAACGCGCCGGTCAAAGGATCCAGGCGGTTCATGCAGTAGGTGCCCATCCCCTCATGGCAGGGATTCCCTGCGAACACCTCAACCGTAATGGAGGATTCCGAACGGCTTGTGACGATTCCCGCAGAAGCAAATTCAGGCTCCCGCGTAAAGGCCAAATGACGCAGGCCAAGGGCTTCATTGTCTTCGCACCACAGGATCGAAGGCAGATAACCGTTGACACTCCCGTCATTGTATCCCGCCAGAACGGTGGCCGGCTCGCCATTATCGCCAATCGCTCCCTGCAGCGTCAAGCCTTTCGTACCGCTTATCGCAATATGGGTATCCTTCCACAGCTGATGGCCGCTCCCCGCATCATGCACCATCCCTTCGGTCTGGACAACCTCCACCGAGGTGAGCCTGTATGTCCCCGCCTCAAATACGATTAACCCTGCTTCAGCCTCCAGTGCTGCCCGAATCGCTTCCCGAATTCCTTCCGCGCTATCACACTCGGATGGCGAGGTGTAATCCTTCACATATATGATTTTATCCGAACTCATACTTTCTCCTTCTTTCTCCCATTAGTCTTGGAGCAGCCTCAGCTCAGCCTGCCGTCTCTTCCACTATAAAGAAAAGCTGCCCTGCGCAGCATCAAGGATCTGGCGATTTATTTCATAATATGACGGATTTGAAAAGCTGCGGCCGCGCCGGCTGATTCCTCCTTCATAACTTCATGATTTCTTTACCCAACCATGCATCAGCGCTAATAATCATGAACTACTGTGAAGATATCATCCGTAAGGAGGAGTGGGCCCTATGCGAATTGCCGTGTTTTCAGACACTTTTATTCCGCAGATCAATGGCGTTGCTCTTACTTTGAAACGCTGGACCGATTATTTATCTGACCAGGGAGTCGAGTGCAAGCTGTTTGTGCCGACTGAACCGGATCCCTCTTATGAAGATCAGGTGTGCAGGCTCGCCAGCCTCCCTCTCCTGCTCTATCCCGAATACCGGTTCGCCATTCCCAATTTGCTGCGCATCCGGCAGCAGCTTTCCCGGTTCAAGCCTGATCTTGTCCATATCGCAACCCCGTTCAATGTCGGACTCGCCGGTCTGTCTGCCGCCCAAAAGCTGCACATCCCTGTCGTAGCCTCTTACCATACCCATTTCGACCGCTACCTCGAATCCTACCGCTTTCCTTTTGCCCGTTCATGCTATTGGCCGTATATCAAATGGTTCCACCGTTCCTGCCGCACCATCTTCGCGCCTTCGCTGGAAACGATAAGCCTGCTGGAAGCAAAAGGGTTAAGCAATCTCGCCTTGTGGACTCGGGGAGTCGACTGCAAATTGTTCACACCCGCGAAGCGTTCGCAGCGTATCCGGGAAATTTACGGGATCAAGGAGCGGTATCTGCTGCTGTTCGTCGGCCGTCTGGCGCCGGAGAAGGATATGGATATCCTCTTCCAGCTAATGCACCGGCTGCCGGATCCGATCCGCAATCAAGTCCATCTGCTGATTGTCGGAGACGGCCCGATGATGGAGCAGGCCCAGCAGGAAGTGCCGCAGAATGTAACGTTCGCCGGCTATCAGAGCGGAGAGGCCCTGGCGGAACTGTACGCATCCTCGGATTTGTTCGTGTTCCCGTCTTCGACCGAAACATTCGGCAACGTCGTGCTGGAGGCTGCGGCGTCCGGGCTACCCGCTATTGTCGCCAATAGCGGAGGTGTGACCGAGATTGTACAGCACGGGAAGACCGGAATGCATGCACAAGCCAGAAATGCGGAGAGCTTCCTCGCGGCCTTGACCGACTGGTTCGAGCATCCGGACAAATGGCGGGAGTTCGGGGCAAGAGCCAGGGCCTACGCGTTAACGCGCACCTGGGACCAGGCGATGGAGGCCATCTATACGCGCTGCCTGCAGATCGCCGAAACGGAGAATAATCAACTGGCAGCCGCAAGTCAAATCCTGACGGCTATCACGGAAGAAGACGAAATTGCCTGAAGCTGACACACATCGGCACGACGCATGATCACATCCAAGATTCAGTAGGAGGTTATGGGAAATGGATACCGGAACTCATCTTCTGATTGGCGCCACGTTGGGAGGACTTGCAATCTCTCTTGCCGATCCCGCTCTCATCAGTCATTCGACCGCCGTCTACGGGTTATTCGCGGCAACAATCATCGGCTCGAACGCTCCGGATTTCGATACCGTCATCCGTATTCGCGGGTACAAATCATACCTGCAGCATCATCGGGGCTTCAGCCATTCGCTTCCCATGCTTGCGGGGTGGCCGCTTGTCCTCGCCCCACTGATTGCCCTCGCTTTCCACGCCTGGGCCTATCTGCTCCCGATATTTCTATGGACAATGGCCGGAGTAATGTTTCATGTCTTCCTCGATTTATTTAATGCCTACGGCGTGCAGTGCTTCAGACCGGTTTCGCGGAGATGGTTCCATGCGGATATCATCCCGATCTTTGATCCGATTCTGTTCTCTCTTCATGCAATTGGGCTGCTCCTGTGGGTGTTCGACGTCTTCGGGGCAACGGCTGTCTTTCCGCTTGTCTATGCTTTAACCTTTCTCTTCGTCGGCTGCCGCCTCCTGATTGGCCGCTTCATGCTGCAGCTGGTCCGCCGGCGTTACGGAACTGCCGGCTATTCCTTCCTGATTCCACGGGGGCTTCCCCACGAGTGGAAGTATGTTCATGAAACCGGGCAGGCCTATATCACGGGCTCGATCCGCGGATTGACTTTGAAGGAAGAAGCGGTCTTCGAAAAAGGGGAGCAAAACGATATCATTCAAGCGGTCATGGGCAGCGACGGGGTTCGAACATTTCTCCGGTTCACGCATCGCGTTCATATCTCCTGCCAGAAGCTTCAGGACGGATACAAGGTTGAGCTGCGCGATGTCCGTTTCCGGCACGGACATGATCTTCCCTTCGGTATGGATGTCATGTTGGATGAACGGCTGCAGGTGATCGGGGACACGATCGGGTGGAGGAAGAAAATGTGGGAGCCGCCATATGCATGATTCGGCGGAGGCAGTTGAGTATGTAAGGGTGGTTGAGTACTGGAATCTTTGAACGAAGAGGGCGCCTGGCAGCAGGTGCTCTCTTCTTTTTGCCTTGCTGCATAATAAACCGAGCCGCGTGTCCATCAATTAAACGGCAGCGCGAACGATGAAGTGATCCACCGTTGTTGGCAGCCCTCTTTCAACCGCGTGCCCGGAAAAAATCCGTTCTACTTCAGACATGCTTTCATTGATGACCATCTCTTGCAGGGATGGCAGCTGACCAAAGCAGCACATTTTAATAATGTCCATAGGCTCCTGCAAATATTGGATAGCCGTGACTGTTTCGATTTCAGCTTGAGTAATTCCCCCTTCTTCAAGCATATTCTTGATTTTATCCCATACGGGTGTTCCAGGAGGAAGCGGTTCAAAAAGATTGGGGAAAAGCCGCGGCAGTTCTGGAGACATGCGATCCCCGGGATGCAGACCAAGGATATGCCCGCTTTTTTTTAAGATCCTTTTTAAGTCTGCATAGGCCGAGGTCGGACCTTTGCGATTGTAAGCACAATCAAACGCTTCCGTTTCAAACGGAAGCTTATGCTTCGTATTGGCCGTAACAAAAGATACGTTAGCCAGATTGCGGCTTCTGCCCGTTTCAATAAAGTCGCGTGTGATATCCAAACCTACAATTTGCTTCACAACCGGGCTCCATTGGATGGTGAAGTCGCCGTGACCGCAGCCAATATCCAGCACCTTCTTATTCTGAACCATCAGCGAGACCTCATCTCTAAACTTACTCTCGCCATTCGGCTCCGCGACCGTCGAATTCCATGGAAAAGCATACTCCCCTGTTAAACGCGCAAGCTGAGCATACCATGCATGCGAATGAGGCATTAACCAGTCCTTGTGTGACCTCGGATTTACAAGCTTCGGATACACGATAAAACCTCCTGCTCATTCAAGATCTCCTTCAATTCCATTTATCCCTTTTCAATATAAGTAATTTCCTGGATCTATTCAATGCTTTCCTGAATTCGAATGATTCGTACAATTAATTCCAAGCCTGATTTAAGTAAAATTTGGAATCCTTATAATTTCAACAGATTATTTGTTCAATTCCATGCACCAGCAGGGTTGGGAAGGATTGTTTTTGAGTATAAACCGGAAATCTGACCAGCCCAGATAAAGCATAATGTGGATGAAATAATGGGATAGTAAGGGCGTGGCAAAATAAACTTATATTCAAAGGACGGTGTCTCATTAAAATGGTGGACAATCAATATCCCCGCTTAAGGGGAAAGCTCCTCAAATCGGCAGCAAAGTTTCTCGGATCCGCCCTATTAGTAATAGCGCTGATGGCTGGCTTTCCGGATGTCAGCTCGGCGATCGGTAAAGGGGCGAAAGGTCCGGATGTATACGTCATTCAAGGAATGCTGAAATCACTTGGCAGTTACGCTGGCCCAATTGATGGGAATTACAATGCTCTGACTGTCATCGGCGTCAAATATTATCAGAAGAAACATGGACTCCCGGCGACTGGCTCAGTGGACAAAAGGACGCTCAAGTCGTTGGTCTATGTGTACGCAAGCAAGAAGACCGGAACCCAAATGCACACGCAAAGTAAAGGTAATGGAAAAATACGCGAGCAAGGTACCCGCGGCGGCAAAAATGGCGGCATGGGCGGTGGTCAAGGCCATGGCGGCGGCACTGGCGGTGGTCAAGGCCATGGCGGCGGCACTGGCGGTGGTCAAGGCCACGGCGGCGGCACTGGCGGTGGACAAGGCCATGGCGGCACTGGCGGTGGACAAGGCCACGGCGGCGGCATGGGCGGTGGTCAAGGCCATGGCGGCGGTATTGGCGGTGGCCAAGGTCAAGGCGGCGGCACTGGCGGTGGACAAGGCCATGGCGGCGGTATTGGCGGTGGCCAAGGTCAAGGTGGCGGCACTGGCGGTGGTCAAGGTCAAGGCGGCGGCATTGGCGGTGATCGAGGTCAAGACTCAGGTCGGGGACAAGATCGGGGCCAAGAAAAAATAGAAATCAAACAAGAAGATCAAGGCCAAAAAATTGAAGAGAAAGCCAAGGAAAAAGACAACAAAATTCAAGATGACAATATTCAGGAAGACAAGGGTCAAGTAGAAGAAAAAACCAAAGAAGATACCAAAAGCAAGGATTATGGCCAAGGCGGAGAAGGCAGCCATGGGCATGGTGACAAACAAAGTCAGGATCAAAATCAAGGAAACAGCCAAGGCGATAATAAAGGCAGCGGATATGGTCAATCAAAAGACACGCAATAAAGTCTCCGGCAGCCTTCAAGCCTGATCAGAAACAGTTATAAGCCGGGAAGCTCCCAATGGAGGGGTCCCGGCTTATTTAACTTCTCTTATTCGGTTAATCAATTATCCTAGCCCTTCACGGACCCCAGCATAACGCCTTTGGCAAAATGCTTCTGCAGGAACGGATAGACCAGCAGAATAGGCACCATGGCCAGCACAATGGACGCCATACGGATCGTTTCCTGCGGAATAACCCGATCGTCGGACCCTCCGGATCCTCCTACGCCGTTGGAATCCGAATCGATAACAAGCGATTTGATCAGCACCTGCAGCGTCCATTTCTTGGCGTCGGTCAAATAGATCAGCGCATTGAAGTACGTATTCCAGTACGCGACTGCGAAGAATAAGGTGAAAGCGGCGACAGCCGGCATGGACAGCGGGACAATAATCCGCCAGAAGACGCCGATATCGGAGCAGCCGTCGATGCGGGCAGCATCCTCAAGCTCCGAGGGGAGCGTATCCAGAAAGCTTTTAATCACGATCAGGCTCCAGGCGTTGGTCAGGCCGGACAAGATCAGGGACCAGTGCGAATTGAGCAGTCCAAGATCCTTGATCAGCAAATAGTTGGGCAAAATCCCGGCATTGAATACCAGCGTAAAAATAACGCCTCCGAGCATCACATTCCGGCCGGGCACGGCTTTCTTGGTCAGAACATAGGCAAATGTGAACGACACGATAACACTCAGCACAGTTCCGATACCCGTCACGAACACGGTGCTTTTCAAAGCATTCATAAAGCTGTTGGTCGACAGAATGTACCGGTACGCCGACAAGGACCATTTTTCCGGGAACAAGTAAAATTGCAGCGGCACATAGACCTTCGGATCGGTGAAGGAAACGCTGAACACATAAATGAACGGAAAGACGCAAACGATCGACATGATCGCGAGCAGCGAGTAATTCACATAATCGAACAGAGTCAATCTCTTGGAAGCTACGAAACTCAAAGGTGGTCCCCCCTTAATAAATGCCCTCTTGGCCCAGCTTCTTCACCGTATAATTTGACAGCAGGACAAGGATCAGGCCTACAACGCCTTTAAACATCCCTACGGTAACGCCTACGCTGATCTTCCCTCCGAGAATTCCGATCGTATACGCATAGGTGTCGAATACCTGGGATACGGAGGTGACGAGCGGGTTGTTCATGAGCAGCACCTGCTCGAATCCGACATCCGCCATGTGGCCGAGTCGTAAAATAAGCAAAATGATGATCGTCGGACGAATCGCCGGGATGGTGATATGCCAGATTTGCTTCATGCGCGAGGCGCCGTCCATAACGGCTGCCTCGTATTGCCCGGGATCCACCCCGGCAATGGCGGCCAGGAAGATAATGGTGCCCCATCCTACTTCCTTCCACATGCTCTGAAGCGTGATCAGCCCCCAGAAATAGTTTGAATTGGACAGAAACGATACCGTTTCAAAGCCCATACCGGAGATGATCTTGTTCACAATCCCCACATCCGTCGAGAGCATGAAGAAGGTCATGCTGGCCACTACGACCCAGGACAGAAAATGAGGCAGGTAAACGATCGATTGATTGATCCTTTTGAACACCTCATGCCTGACCTCATTCAGCATGATAGCCAGTATGATAGGAACCGGGAACATAAAGATGATTCCGAAAATATTAATCGCAAATGTGTTCCGCAGCATATCGTAGAAAATCTGGCTGGCGAACAGCTCGGTAAAATTCGTGAAGCCGATCCACGGACTTCCCCACAATCCCTTATAAGGGTTGTACTCCTTGAAGGCGATCAGCAGCCCCCAGAAAGGCACGAATTTGAACAGAATAAAATACAGGATTCCCGGCAGCGCCAGCACATACATCCATTTGTGCTGCAGCAGGCTGGCCCATAGTCTGGATAGAAGCGGCTGACGAGGCTGACTCTTGAGGGCAGTTTGCATCAAAGCACCCCGCTTGAACTGATCCGGTATTCCGCCTTCTCCAGCCACTGCGGATTAACGGTTATCCCCCAGCCCGGTCCCTCTGGAACCTGCACCCTGCCGTCCGACACGGCCAGCGGCTCCGTAATCAGGCCCTTCGTCCAGGCATCCTGCTCGATCGTATATTCCATATAATCTCCGGCATTGGGGATGGCTGCCACCATATGAAGCGTGAACACGGCAAGCATGGATAAATTAGCCGCATGCGGCATGCAGATCATGCCCGCGGACTCCGCCATCCGGGCCACTTCAAGCGCCCGGCTGAGGCCGCCGACATAACAGATGTCCGGCTGGACGACGTCCACCGCCCGCATGGCGATCATCCGCCGGAACTGAGCCAGATCGGTATCCTGTTCGCCGCCGGTAACCGCTATATCAAGAGCGTCCGCCACCTGCTTCGTCCACTCCAGCTCCGTATAGGGACATGGCTCCTCGAAGTGACATACCCCATACTGCGCCAGCATATCCCCTGTCTCGATGGCCTTGCCCGGCGTAAACCCGCTGTTCGCATCAACAAACAGCGAGGTGTCGTCACCGACTGCCGCCCGCGCCGCGCGCACGACCTGCTCCGAACGGCCCGGATATACATCCTTGTCGTGACCGAAATTGCTTGCGATGCGGATTTTGAAGGCGCGGAAGCCCTCTGTTTCCTGAAGCCGCCTGAGCCGTTCCGCCTCCTCCCCAGGCGAGATGTCCCTCCTCATGCTCGAGCCGTATACCTCCACCTTGCGAGGTCTGCCGCCCAGCAGCTCGCATACGCTTTTCCCCTCCCGCTTGCCCTTCAGATCCCATAATGCCGTGTCCAATCCGCCTACTGCCCGGCATAAGTGGGAGCCGGGAAATTTATGCTCCTCGCGGATGATGGCCGCGGACAAAGCTTCTATCTCGCTGCAATCCGCTCTGAGTGCGTGAGGCGCAACCTGCTGGTGCAGCACAAGGGCCGATATATTGGCATGATAAGGGGCAATCTGCCCGTATCCCTGAAGGCCATCCTGCGAAGTAACCCGGACGACAGACAGCTGTCTTGTCGTAAAGGTCTCGATACTTTTAATCTTCATTGCTGCTCCTCCTGTCCGTCTTCTAATTTCGCAGCCGCAGCCGTAGCCGCGTCCGCGTCCAGCCATGTCCCGCCCATATCCGCACTTCTTCCGCAAGCTATCGGTGCTGCGCTCTGAAATTGCCGGGTGTCAGCTGGACATAACGCTGAAAAATGCGGATAAAATTCCGTTCGGAATATCCGACTGCCAACGCGACCTCGCTGATGCTCCGGTCCGTATCCTTTAACAGCCGCTTGGCTTCGTTGATCTTGTTCTCCGCGACATATTCCAGGAAGTTTTTGCCCATTTTCTTCTTGAACAGACGGCTTAAATAGGATGGGCTGACGCCTACGATTTCGGCGCAATTCACCAGGGACAGGTCTCTTCCGCAATTTTCCCTGATATAACTGCAGACTGTCTGAATGGCCGTCTCTCCCGCTGTTTCCCTGTCGTTGCGGGTTAACCATATATAAAGGGGAAAGAGCGTCTCTTCGAACCAGTCGCAAATTTCCTGGGAGGTTGCCTTGCTTCTGAGCTGTCCGAACAAATTATGCTCCATCATGTCGACTGCGTTCGCCCCCTGATTCTCCAAGGCCACGATCAATGACGATAGCAGAACGTGATAGCTCTGATACGTGAACACGTATGACTGGGAATTCTGCATAATTTCCGTGAATGCCCGGAAATGCCTGATCGAAGCCGGGATATCCTCCTGGTCCAGCGATTCCACAATGGACGCTTCCAGCTCTCTGGGATAACTGAGATGAGTCTGTTTCTTGACATGCTCCACATCTTCGATGAACAGAATGGATTCCGAATCCTGAAAAATCCGGTAATTAAGCGCATTTTCCGCTTCCTTGCACGAAACCGGAACGTCCGCCACATGCGCATAGAACCGCCCGATCCCGACGGTGACCTCAAAGGACAGAAAATTCGTAAACGCCTCTGTTATAGCGGCGGCATACTCCTTGGTCCTCTCCAGCATCGTATCCTGCGGCATATCCGGCTTGAATTGAAGGAGCGCCGCCCCTCTTCCCTGATAAGGAACCGCATAGCCTTGATGGCCCAAATCGCGGAGAACCTCCTGCATCACATTGGCCAGGGAGAAGGCGATAATTCCCCGATCCTCCGGCAGAAACCGTTTTTCCTTGTATATATTTTCAGCCTCGACAATGAGGACAGCATTCGTGAATTCAACCTCAATGCCATACATGCCGCAATCCTGTATAAGCGTCTCATTTCTCGTATAATCACCGCCCAGCAGCTGATAGAGAAACTTCTCCCGCAAGGACGGCTCAATCGTTTCCATATACGATTCCAGCTTCCCGGTTTCTTTGCTCAAATAATCCAGCGACTCCCGGATGATATCCAGCTCGTTCTCCTTATGCTTCATACCGCCTGCGCTGAGAGAGCGGCTGTGATTGATCAGCTGTTCGATCGGCGTGTAGGCTCTCCTCGAGGTGATATAGGTCAACAGGATTCCCATCCCTACGAATACGACAAGAATAAGCACCGTCATTTTGCGGATCCAGTTCAATTGATCGGTAATGATATGTTCCGGGATGACCGATACATAAGTTCTGCCGAACACATTTTTCACATACCGGTACTGCGCGGATTTGCCGTCCATGCCCTCCGCTGTAAAATAACCGTCGTTTTTATCCGATGCCTTGATGATGTCAATGCCTTTTAAACCGGCCGTCTCGCGAAGCCTGCTGGCGTCCGGCTGGCCATCGATGGCAAACGGATCGTGCAGCTTCACGACGATCAGCTCCTGGCCGTCTGTAAGAATAGCCGTATCCGCTTCCAGAAACTTGCTGAGAACAGAGGTCTCGATCTCGAAGCCCAGGACCCCCGCAGGTCCTCCGTTTCCAATGAGCGGGAGCATTCTGGCAAACGTAATATAGCCCTGTCTGCTGCTGAACTGCGACCACTGGGCAGGATGCCTGGTTTCCAGCAGCCGGTCTATATTATCTTTATATTTGTATTCCGACTTGGCGATGGGACCATATTCATTGGAAAGAATCCGTTCTCCCGCACTGTCGTACAGGAAGATTTCATTAATAAAGCTGTTAGAATTTTTGGCCAAAGCGATTTTCTTCAAAATCTCGATATTCAGAAGTCCATTCTCATCGGACGGGCCTGCAAAGGCGGTCTGAATGACGGGATCCTTGGCTAACTGGAGCGACTCCTGTTCGATTTCCTGCAGGACTCTCTCGGCGCGGTCCTTCAGGATCGTCAGGGACGAACCGCTTTCGGTCTGGATATAGCTGTTCATTCGGTTCATCGAGAACTGATAGTAGGCGATGCTGATCAAGATAACGGGAATGCATACGGAAACGCAGCCCAGCCAGATCAGCTTGTATAAATATTTCCGCGGATTCGCCAGACGACCGATACCTGAATAGTTCAATAGAGATTTGCTCCAGTTAGCCATAAATCCTCCCATTTTCCCAATCCATTTCTATTTTCATTATCATAGGGAGCAGAGCGTGAAATTACAAGCTTTACGTTCAAGGATCACTTTGCGCTTTATTTGCCGAATTTCTCTTTGTACTCCGCCGCGAATTCCTGGTATGACTTCTTGAAATCCGGACTGCCGTTCAGCTTGTCCACGTAAGCTTTGTATTCATCCATGGACACTTGTCCGACGATGGCTTTAATAACCATCGACTGCCATTCGGACTCATATTTCGTCCAGACGGATGTCCAGGTATCGGAATTGATGATCGAGAACGGATCGACCTTGCCGACATTGGCGTATTCCTCGACCGATTTCATCTTTGCGTCGTTATACGCTTTGGGGGCCGCCGGGTTCACAACCTTCATCTTGTTGTTGTACGCAAGCGGGAAGATGGCGCCTGTGCCGTTCGCCGTTACCTGCCTGGTCCCAAGCTCGGTAAGCTGCTGCTGGCCGTCTACCATCGTATAATCCACGCCCTCAATGCCGTAGTAATTGTAGTCGGTTTGCTCCATCGTGGTCGTCTTCTCGAAAAAGTCCAGTATCTGCTTCACTTTCTCTTCAGGCACTTTCTTGGAAATATAGAAGGCTCCGGAGAATGGCGTAGACAGCTGCACGCTTGTACCGCCCGGTCCTTTCATCGGTGGCAGAGAGATGATTTCAGCCTGCGGCTGAACCTTCTTGACCTCCTGCTCGAAGGTATAATCCCGCCAAATATTCCGGGCATAGGATGCGGCGCGGCCGGTGGTGTACATTTCTTCCGCCTGCGTCTGCTTGATCGCCGAGAAATCCTTTGCCAGAATGCCGTCCGCATACAATTGACGGAAATAGCCCACCATGTCCGTATAATTGGGCGTCAGCAGTTTATTGATCAGCCCGCCTTCCTGGTCATATACGGGATCCAATCCTCCGAAGGCGGACAGGAAGCTCCCGTCGCCATCAGCCAGCAGGAAGCCCTGCCCGATGAGTCCGACCGTATCCTTCTTCCCGTTGCCGTCGGGATCGCCGTTTACGATTGTTTTCAAAGCGGTCTCGTATTCTTCCAGAGTGGTCGGAACCGGCAACTTAAACTTGTCCAGCCAGTCCTTCCGCATTTTGATGCTGATGTCGATTTGCGGACGGTTTCGCGGTATCCCGAAAATGCCGCCGCCTGTCTTCATATAATTCCATATTTCCTCATAGCTGTTGTTTTTCAAATTCGGGTACTTGCTGAAGTCGTCCAGGAATGGCGTCAAGTCCCAGAACGCTCCCTGATTGATGGCATTCTGCAGCGTCGGGCGGGTCGTGCTGGTGGCTACGATCACCTCCGGAATATTGCCGGAAGCCAGCACCAGATCAAATTTGGTGTTGTAGTCGCCGGAGGGAACCCATTCCACATCCAGTTCGGTTTGGCTGCTCTTCTGAAATTCCGTCCAGTATTCATCGTTCATATCCGGAACATCGGCGTATGACGGAACCATAAATTGAACGCTCAAATTCTTCGCAGCCTCACCCGTTTGCGCCTCCTTGTTCCCATTCTGTCCGGTGCCGCCGCATCCTGCGACAACGCCCAGGGAAAGTGCCAGCACCATGGTCAAGCCTAGAGCCTTGCCAGAGAAAATGTTCATATAGACCTCCCAAATTATTTTTAACCCGCTGCCGGATTATTGGACGAATCCGCATCGTTTGGCAACGTTTTCATCATTTATCTTAACGGCATCCCGGACTGCATGTAAGTGACAGATCTTGTACTGCCTGTGAAAATCGGGGTAAAAACAAGGATTGGCAGTCCTTTGTCATGGTTTGCGACAGCTTGAAGGCTGGCGAACAACAAAACAGCCGCCATCGGTAACAACCGGTTGGCGGCCTGCTTGGTGGAGCATATAGACGATGAATTCCCGCTACTCCGTGATCTCCCACTGCGGATTCCAGACGACTTCCCACAGATGGCCATCGGGGTCCTGGAAGTGTCCGGAGTATCCGCCCCAGAAAGCATCATGCGCCGGGTCCGTAATAACGGCACCAGCATTCCGGGCCTGCTCCATGACCTGATCCACTTCTTCCTTGCTGCCTACATTGTGGCCAATCGTAAATTCGGTAGAACTTGATGCGGTCTGATGGACCTTCGCCTCATGGGCGAGATCCCTCCGGTTCCAGATAGCAAGCTTCAAGCCTGCCTGCAGCTCAAAAAAAGCAACGGCGCCATGCTCGAACTCTTTGCCAATGATGCCTTGCGTAGGCAGTCCCAGTCCCTCGCGGTAGAATGCCAGCGATCTTTCCAAATCATCCACGCCCAATGTGATTACCGTAATCCGTGGTTTCATCATTTGCCTCCCTGCGCGATTTGCTGTTTCTTCACCCGGCAATACCGGCCTCAACCGTCAATTTTAATCCATTATATCCTAGTATGAAAAAAAGCCCAACCTCCCGCTCGATAGCGGCAGACTGGGCGGTGATTCATCTGGAACCTCTTATACGCTTCTCTCATCTTCAACTTAGAACTCCACATTCAGCTCAACATGGTCGAGTATTTCCTTCACGCGCGCGATCTTGAACGCGTCAGCAGGCACTTCCCCCGACTGATAACGCTTGTCCCGGTTAAATTCGCCCAGATAAAGATGTTTGAATATCCTTTGCAGCTCATCCAGTTCGAACAATTTGACGGTCCGGACTTCTCCGTCTACGGAGATATGCAGGCTGGATGCCGGATTCATCTGCACCAGCACCTTGCCCTCGAAAGCGTTTCTTCCCGGCTCATCATCCAACCAGTACACACCGCCTGCGGGTTTCCCCGCTTTACGCACATGAACATTGACGTCCGACAGATAGCCTTTATTCACAAACGGTTGATTCCGAATATATACCGGGCTGGTTATTGCAACATTTCCTGCAAAATCATAACACTTGGCAATGACGAAGCTGTCTTCTTTCACTTCTATCCGGTGCGTGCAATCATACTGCATGTCGCTCACGGCATACTCGGCTGCAATATCGCCATTGACGATCAGCTGTACGGTTGAAAGTGAAGCCTCAAAACAGCTGAAAGCTTCTATAATAATCTCGAACGCCTCACCGTTTTCGTAGGAGAACACGGCGCCCGGCAGTTGCCCGTTTATCCTCATAACCAGAATGGGACCGGAGCTGACGATATTCCTGCCGTTCTTCATTGCGGTTCCCAAAGCCTCCATGCTGAACTCTTCCAGAAAAGCATACGTCTTGTATTGTAGAAACCGCTGCTTCGGAACTGCGTCGAAGGAAACGTCCGTTTCCGCCACTCCGGGAAGAAAATAGCCATTCCGCAACGCCTCGAACCACAAGTCCTGATACGCTTTCTTGTCGCTGCCATAGCCCATGATGACCATGCCGTCAGCGGCACCCGTCAACAGATCAAACGCCAGCGTGGATGCGATATTCGTAATGAATACGTCATGCATTCCCCACCACCAGCTCGTCGGATGAGCGGCGAACGCGAAGGAGTGCTCCTGCTTTTCCGCAAGAACGGCTTCGTACGGATAGGAGATTCCATATCGTGGCTCGTCTCCCTGCCGGTTGCTGTCATTCCAGGGATCCCACGCCTCGTCGTAATATTTGCTGAAGGGGGGCTTCTGCACAAAATTGAACAGGCATATATGTCCATACCTGCATTTGACAAACTCGTTCCCGATATCGATGATGAAGCCTTCCTGATTGATCTGATTGATCTGCCTGATATCGGAAGCGAACTGCTCACGGTAAGGAGCTTCGCTCCTATACTCTTTATTTAAATACTCCAGATGCGTTTCGTGATCATAAGGCGAGCCGGCATAGAAGAAATTGAAATCCTCTGCCATCATAACCGTAGATGCCCATCCGAGGTTTCCGGTCACCAGGTTCTCGTTCCTGGAAACATGGGAATGCGCATCGAATGAATAGAGGCCAAGCTTCCTTGTATCCACCAGAGGCTTGATCTGCACACGGATCTCGACATTCCCGTTATGCACAGCCGCAGTGTGGCGGACCGGAGCATACAGCTTGCCCTTGAACACCTCGATCATGTATTCGCCGTTGACCGCTTCAAAGTCATGCTCCCCGCTGCAATATATAATTTCGCCAGCGTTCCCGTTATCCTCAACCGGCCCGTTACCGGATTTTCGGATCACAATTCTGCAGGGCGTTAATTGTTCATTGGCATCATATACCTTAATCCTGATTCCCATGCTGTCCCTCCAAAACAATTGGAATTGCTGTCATAGCGCTTATTGAATGGCATGGATGGACGAAATGCGCAGCTGGGGATAATAAATCCCTTTTCGTTCCTTAAAATCTATCGTCGCCACACCCGTTAGCTCGAAGCGGAAGCCGCCTATCGGAAAGGCCCTGACTCCAAGCAGAAAATTCAGCAGTGTCCCCAGAGAACCCCCATGAGCGAATACCGCTATAGACAGATTCCGGGCGTGATCTTCAGGGACAAACCCGCCCATGCGGCTGTGAATGCCCAACCGGTCCAACTCCTTCAGAAAAGGCGGAATGATCCTGGCGCTCATTTCAAAATGTCCTTCACCCATATCCGTCTTCCAGCTTTCTTCGGCATACACATCCTCCGCCTGCTGCTGGATTTGTTCATATACCGTGCTTGGAAGGCTCGCAAGCTCTGGGCTTGGCATCCATTCATGCAGAAAATGCAGCACTTCAATGTCTGTCTCTCTTCCAGCCATAATAATTTCAGCCGTCTGCAGAGCCCTGCCGTACGGAGAAGAGAAAGCATGGTCGAAACGCACATCCTTTAACGCCTGCGCCGCCGCCTCTGCTTGCGGAATGCCTGACTCTTCGGTAAGGCAGCCCTGTACCGGTCTTTCCGGGCAAATGAACGGATCCCCGCACATTTCTCCATGTCTGATTAAGGTCAATTTCATAATCGGCATCACCTTCTGTCCTGTGAATTTTCTCAATAAAGTGGATAAGGCCATCCGGCCTTATCCACCCGCAGCTTTATTACGATTATTTCAATCCCAGCTTCGTGAGGTTCTTCTGGTAATTCTCGGTGACCGCAGCCTCGACTTTGGCCGCTCCCGCATCATCCATTGCCTTGATGAACTTAAGCCATTCCTCGTGCGAGGCTTCTGCGGAATTGGCCAGAACAGGCTTATAGACGGCATCGCCGAGCTTGCTGTCGATCGTGCTGTACATCATCGTGATATCCTGCGGCAGTCCTGTCTCAATACCTACGAAAGGCGCGCTGTCGAAGTAATACTTGCCAAGCGCCTCATCCCGCTGCGCAAAGTCGACCCGGCCTGTCACTTTAGGGTCATCCTTCAGCACCATATAGGTGCCTGCAGGGGATTTGGGAACGTCCGTGCCCACGAAGTGCCTGTATAGGCCAATCCCCGTTTCTTTGGCAAAGCTGTCATCGCCTTCCCCGTCTTTCCATCTCTCCAGATATTCGGGCTTCAGCGTAGGAACGCCGTCCTTCATTTCCCACTGCGTGCCTTCCGGCCCGTTATGCGCCATGAAATTGCCTTCCGGCGATGCCAGTAAATCCAGCAGCTTGATCGCCGCTTCCTTATCCTCCGTCTTATCGGTTATGACCGTATAGCCATTGCCTACACTGCTTATGTTTACGAGCTGCGGCGTTTCGCCGCCGGGTATGCTGACGGCAAAATTCAGGAAGTACATATTTTCCGCATTCGGCACATTCGCCGCCTTGAATTCGCCCCAGGCATCAGCAACCATATTCCAGGCTCCGATCGTAGTTGCGATTCTTCCCGTATTGACCTTTTCTTTCTGCCAGGCATCCGGCTCCACGACAAATGAATCGGGATCAAGCAGCCCTTCCCTGTAAAGCTTATTGTAAAATTGCATGGCCGTTTCCGCCCAAGGCTCTCTGAACCAATATTGGACTTTCCCGTCTTTGACGGTCCACTTGGCCGTTCCGGAGCCTCCCATAGCCTCAAGGCCCTGCAGGAAGTTGTTCCAGGAACGTTTGAACGTTCCGATTGGCCACACGCTTTCGCCGCTGCCGGTTTTATTCACCTTCGGATCGTCCTTGATTTTTTTCAAGACTGCATAGATGTCGTCGGTTGTCTCAATCTTGGGCGAGCCGATGGCTTCATAGATATCCTTTCTGATCTGAAAGCCGAAGCCATAGCCAGCCGGTGTAGAGCCTTCCGGGATATTGCCGTATTGCTGAGTCAGACTATACAAATGATTGTCGTCCGTTTTAAGGAAATTAAGCGTTTTTTCTCCATACGCCTTCTGGATATTGGGTCCATTGGCTTCAATAAGGGGAGCCATGTCAACCAGCCGGTTGTCGTCCAGCATCTTCTGATACGTCTCCGGCTGCAAATTCGTAATGATATCCGGGTAATCACCCGACGCAAGCTTGAGTCCCATCGCCTGGGCGCCGTCGCCGGAGATAACCTCCCATTTCAGCTTGATATTCAGATTGTCGAGCAGGTACTTGGCGATCGGATTGTCATCGTACACAGGATCGCCTGTACCAAAGGTCGGGGAACCGCCAGCCGCATTCAGCACGGTCAATTCCACTGGAGGTTCTTTCGCATCCGGTGCCGCAGCGTCCGTTTCGGAACCAGCATCCGCTGTCCCCGTATTTTCGGCCGCATCAGCTGCCGGTGCGTTATTTTTAGCCGGTTCCGGCTGGCTGCAGCCCGCAAACACGGCGGCAAGCAGAAATACGACTAATCCTACACTTGCCATTCTGGTCCAACGTCTCATTTCTCCCATTTCCCTTCGTTATATAGTTTATCTATCTGAAAGTTTCAGCAACGGCCGTGAGATCAAATCGTCATCTGACCCCGGCAATCATTGAAATCCTCATTCCTTGACTGCTCCCATGGTCATCCCGCTTACAAAATATTTTTGCAGAAAAGGATAGACGCACAGAACCGGAACGGTTGTAACGACGATGGTAGCCATCTTGATCACCTCGGACGTCGGCTTGTTATCGCCTCTCATGGAATCCATCAGCGCGCTGTAGTTGGAGCTCATGCTCTGGGCTTGCGACTCCATCAGAATTTTGACCAGGATGCCCTGCAGCGTTGCCAGTTTTCCATCGTTCTTGGTGTAGAAATACGTATCATTCCACGAGGTCCAATGCCCGACTGCATACATCAGGGCAACCGTCGCCATAACCGGCGCAGCCATCGGGATTACGATCCGCATCAAGATCCGTATCTCGGAAGCTCCATCAATCCTTGCCGATTCGAGCAGCGCCTGCGGCAGGTCCTCGAAGAACTGGCGCATGATCATAATCGGCATTGCAGCCACAAGGCCGGGGAGAATATACACAGCGAAATTATCATAGAGACCGAGACTTCGTATGAGCAGAAATTCGGGTATGATGCCGCCGTTAAAATACATCGTGAACACATACAGAAAGATGAACGTTCTTCTGAATAACAGCTGTCTGTTAGACAGCACATAGGCAATGACCGCCGTGCTTGCGAGATTGACGATCGTCCCGAGAACCGTCCTCAGCACGCTGACATAAGCGCTGTGCGCCAATAAAGGCTCCTTGAAAATGAGCTCGTAGGCCGCAACCGAGAATTTCCTCGGCCACAGGTATATGCCTTTTATCATGGCGTCCTGCCCGTCGTTAAACGAGATCGCGAAGATATTGATAAAGGGGTATATGACCGTGAACGACAAAAGCAGCAGAATAATGGCATTAAGTACATGGAACGTCTTCTCGCCTCTTGAAATCAGCACAAATCCACCTCATCGAAAAATCATCTTAAAGTATGGTGCAAAAATGGCCTTCGGTTCGTACGGGCACTTTTTCACTAAAACACGCCCATCTTAAACAGCCTTCTCGAAATCATATTGGCAATGATGACCAGCACCAGACTGATGACACTCCTGAACAAGCCTACAGCCGTACCGTATGAATATTCGAGCTGCTGCAGCCCATATCGGACGATATACGTATCAAGCACCTGCGAGTGCTCCATATTCAAGGGATTACCCATGAAGAACTGCTGATCGAGCCCCGCGTTCAGCACGTAACCCAAGCTTAGTACCAGCAGAATGACAATGGTCGGTTTTATGCAAGGGAGCGTAATATAGATAATTTGCTTCCACTTGTTGGCCCCGTCGATAATTGCCGATTCGTACATCTGCCTGTCTATGGCTGTAATGGCGGCTATATAGAGAATGGAGTTGTATCCGGCGCTTTTCCATACGTTCAGAAAGGTGATGACAGGCCAGTACAATTGCTCGTCGCCCAGGAAGTTTACAGGCTTATCGATAACATGAATATCGACCAGGAACTTGTTAATGGAGCCTCCGTCAATAGAAAACAGCGTGAAAGCCATGCCCGCAACGACAACCCACGATATAAAATGAGGCAGATACGAAACCGTCTGTACGAACTTCTTCATGTACAGGTTCCGGAGCTCGCATACCAGTATCGCAAACACGATGGAAGCCGCCGTTGTAAAAATCAACGAAAGCACGCTGATGACAACCGTATTTCTCATAACGATCCAGAAATCCGACGAATTGAAGAAATACTCGAACCACTTGAAGCCCGCCCAGGGACTTCCGATAATTCCTTTGGAGAAGGAATAATCCTTGAATGCAATCAGATTGCCGTACATCGGATAATATTTAAATAAAAGCAGATGGGCCAGGAAAGGGATCAGCATGAGCATCAACACTTTCTGCTTCTTCAGTTTCGAAAGAAGATTCTGAATCCCGGTCAAATGGATAACTTCCTTTCACCTGATGTTTTGGTTTCTCTCTCTACTTAAATTTTAGTGCCGGCAGGCCGTGCCTTCAATTCAAATATCCATCGAATGCTTATAGTAAATATGGCAGTTGGATCAGGCAAATTGTGATGGATATATGCATTTTTGATAGATTCTGCATAAAATGAAAACGCCGTTGAACCGACATGGCTCAGCTGGCGTTTTTAATGGTGATTTCGATTAATGTGCCAGGGGTTCTCCGTGCTGCGCGAATCCGTATCTGGTCCCCGTACAAATATTTCAACCGTACAATCGTATTGGTAATCCCGTAGCTTGCGCTGCTTGTCATCGTATTCAATCCGTTCATATCCTCAATCAACCGGACAAAGTCTTCCTCAATCCCGGACCCATCGTCCATGATGCGGATCCGCGCTCCCGTTTCATCGAAACGGATGATTTCGACCGATATGTTCAAGGGCTGCTCACGCACGATTCCATGCACGATGCTGTTCTCGACAAAGGGCTGCAGGGTCATTTTGCATACCTGCAAGTCGTTCAGGCTCTCGTCCATCCGGATTGTTAAACGAATGAGACCGCTGTAGCTCAAATTCTGCAGCTCGACATAGCTTCGGACCAGTTTGATTTCATCCTGGATGCCGATGATTTCGTTTCCTTTGCTCAGGGCAATTTTATAAAAATCGCTTAAATGATCGATGATGTGCATAATCTGCTGCTGCTTCTCTCTAAAAGCTATCCAGCGGATGGCAGAGAGCAGATTGTACAGAAAATGCGGGTTCATCTGCATCTGCAAATATTTAATTTCGCTTTCTTCCTTTTGCTTCTGGACTTTTAATATATCGCTGTTCAGGCTGTTAATATTCCGGGCCATCGTATAAAGCGCCTGATCCAGCAAATAAAACTCGTTCACCTGGCTGATTGTCGGCTGGATATTCAGATTGCCCTTATCGATTTCCTTGATCTTGGCGACCAGCTTGTCTACCTGCCCGGCAAATCTTTTCGAGAAAAGGAAGGCCAGAAGCATCGATACAAGGATCAGAATGGCTGTATAGAAGATAATATAGTAGGTTATGTTTCTCTTTTCCTTCTCGATCTCGTTGGAATCATACAGTACGGCAAGCGACCAGCTGTCGTTCACCTGCTCGCTGAACAGATAATAGCGGGTATTGTCATAAACCAGCTTGCCTGTCGCCTCTCCTTCGCTGACAAAGCGCTTGACGGGCGCATTGATTTCCTTCCCGATCGATCCTCTGCTGTTGGAGCTGATCACCTGATTCTGGTTATCCATGAGGAACAGATAATTGCTCGCCATTCCGGATTTGTAAAGATCATAGAAGCTCTCTTCGTTCAATTCGATGACCAGCACGCCTCCGGGCGCATAGACATTCAAATACTTCATCAGGACGATTTTATACGCGCCGCTTGCTTCATCCCGGTAACTGGCCCATACATCCTTGCCCCCTGCATCCATTGCTTTCTGGAGCAGGTCGACTCGGCCGAATTGACCCCAGATCCTGATTTCCTTTCCGTTGCTGACCAGCCCGGCATCCCTTTTGTAAATGCTGATGCTGCTGATCTCCGTATTATTGCTCAGAATGCTCTGGAGATTGTCCGTAATCGAATTGAACTTCTCAAACATATCGTAATCGATTTTTTGATTATGGTAGCCCTCCAGAAAAGTCTGCAGAGCCGTATCGGCATAGATATTGCCTGCAATGGTTTCACAATTATTGACCAATGTCAGCACATTGCTTTTCAGCTGCGCGCTCGTATTTTGAATGAAATCGTCGTTCTGCTTCGCGATGGCTGAATTAAACCTGTAATAAATAATCAAGCTGATGGTGACAGAGCTGACCAGGACGATTGCAATCGTAAAGGCGAATACAACATAGAAAAATTTCACTTTATATGCGGTATTCATAAGTCCTGCTCCTTTTGCTGCCGGCATCGTTCACGGGTCAGGCCCCGCTTACCTGGGTCATATACTTGCTCCGGTACTCTTTGGGCGTCATATGGACACTGTTTTTAAACACAAGATTAAAATACGTGCTGTTCTCATACCCCACCATTTCTCCGATTTCATGCACCTTGTAGCGGTTTTGCCTCAGCAGCTCCTTGGCCTTGTTGATCCTCAGCTGGGTCAAATAATCCTGTATGCTGATGTTCATTTTATCCTTGAACAGGACCCTCAAATAATTGGGACTCAAAAACACCCGGTCGGAAATATAAGAGAGCGTGATCGATTTGCAAAAGTCCTTATTCAGGATGTTCAAAATTTCCTGGATCATATAATCTTCTTTATTCAGGTTTTTGCGGCCCATATACGAGGAAACCTCATTCATAACCTGACGGACGTAATGCACAATATCCGGAAGCGTCTTGGCCGTGACTACACCATGAAAAAGCTCCGATTCGTCTTTTGCGACCATGTCGATCTTTTCTCCAATATTCGCCATGCTCCTGGAAAGGCTGCTGAATAAGCTGATCATTATACTCTGAATGCGCTCCAGCTTCATATCATGCTCCGTTGTCATGAGATGCATCAGCTTCTGGATGCTCTCTTCGCAGTCCTTGCCCCCGCATGCCCCTGACACAATCTCGTCGATAATCTGTTTCACAAGGCCGGTGTCCGGGTCGGACAGCGCAGATGTACGGGCATGCACCTGTTCGAACGTGATTACGCTGCCATACCCGAATCCGACTTTTCCATTGATTGTGGAGCAGCACTGTCTATACAGCATTCCAAGATCGGTCAAATTAGGAGCGCCGGTGCTTACGCCGATTACATACCTGAAGGGCTGCACCTCCATGAGAAGGGCAATTTTGTTCCCGACTGTCTGAAGAAGCTGCTTTTCTTTGTCGGAATCTTCCTTCAGGGAATGGAGAACCGCAATGATTCTGCTGTCCCCATCCTTGATGAATAATACGTCCTTGGGCTCGCACGCAGCTTGCAGCTCAGTGAGAATGCTGCCCAGATACCCGGATTTTTGGAAAATATCGGTATTGGCCGCATAATCGAATTCAATCAAGGCCAGCTTGTATGAACCCGTCATTTGCAGCTTCAAATCATTAGCCCGGGTGTAGATCAGGTTCGCTTCATCCGGACTGTGCCGGCCGTTCATCAGCTCCTCCAGAAATTTGGTCTGAAGATGGGGCAGATTATGATGGAATTGCTCCATGATTTTCCTGCTTGCCCGATGCGACAGCTTCTCGTCCATGGAAACCGATGCAATCCTTCTCAGAACCGCAATCAATTCTTCTTGTCTTACAGGTTTGATCAGATAACTGTATGCCCTGACTTCGAGCGCTTCCTTCAATGTCTCCGCGTCATCATGTCCGCTTGAAAAAATAAACTTTATGTTCGGGTTGAAATGAGCGATGGCTTTGGCCATCTCAATTCCATCCATAACAGGCATTTTGACATCACTGATAATAATATCAGGCTGATGCAGCCTGGCTTTCTCCAGCCCATCCTTGCCATTATGAGCGGTATCCACGACACGGACCCCCAATAAGTCCCAATCGACATAATGCTGCAGCGCATTTCTTTCAAAATCGTTGTCCTCTACAATGAGAAGCGTGTTCATCTCCATTACACCTCGCAAACAGGTTTATACCGCGTATTTGCTCGAGAGCATGTTCATCATTGAACGACAGGGTCTATCTTCGTTAGTTCTACACGGAAAGTCCAATACCCTCCTGAATAATCCCGCTTGCTCCTGGTTTAACAATTACTTATCAAATGCCGACCATTTCTTTCCATAACCAAACAGACCCAGCACCTGACGGTGCTGGTTCTCTCTCTATCGTTCCGATATTCAAACGCTTGAAACTTGGCCTTCATTTAAAGGATAGATACATGGTTGCTTCCAGTCAATCATTTTATTTGTAAAAGTGATCCATATTAATCATAACTCTATCATTTGATTGGATTTGATTGATTTTTACGGTTCCAAAGAACGGAGGATGTGAAGCGGGTGCAATAGTCACCTTACAAATTGTCAAAAAGCTCATGTAGCATTTTTTCTTTATTATTAAGGAACTGCTTCATGATTATATAATGGTCGGTTGCTTCCAATGTTGTGGTTTCAATCCCGTCAGGAGTCAGGTTATAAATGATCGAATCCGGATATGCCATAAGAATGGGGGAATGGGTGGAGATAATGAACTGGGAGTTTTTTTGGACCAGCTCATGAATGCGCGAAAGCATGGCCATCTGCCGGAGAGGAGACAAGGCGGCCTCAGGCTCATCCAGGATGTATAAGCCCTGCCCTCCGAACCGGTGAAGGAAAGCAGCAAAAAACGACTCGCCGTGGGATTGCTCATGCAGCGACTTGCCTCCGTAAGAATCTATAATGCGTGGGCCGGCAGAGCCTTCCCTATCCAGCTCCTCGATATTCGTCGCCAGGTTATAATAACTCTCCGCCCGGAAAAAGAATCCATCCCGCGGCTTATGCGCTCCGCGCACCAAACGTATATATTTATGCAAATCGGAATGGGTGGATTGCGTGGAGAATGAGAAGTTCCGGGTGCCGCCTTCCGGATTAAATCCCCAGGCCACGGCAATCGATTCCATTAGCGTCGATTTCCCCATCCCGTTCTCACCCACGATGTAGCTCACTTTGGGATGAAAGTCCAGCTTGCCGAGACTCCGAATTACCCCGAGATGAAATGGATAATGATCAAAGGAAGGGATCACATCCCTCTCAAGCTCAATGCCTCGCAAAAAACGATCTGGAGAATGCCTGCCCATCTGTCACATGACCTCCCTGTCGCCATTCTCATTTAATTCCACTGTTTGATTGATCGCATTTCTCCACTCGTACAAATGCTCTTCCAGCTGGGACTCGGCTTTGCGAAGAATCCCGATTTGTTTTTTGATGTCGCCCAGCTTTCTTTCAGCCACTTCTATGGCGTTCGGCAGGCATTCCCGTCTTGTACCATTTTGAAATAAACAGTCAAAGAAATCCATTATTTCCTTGGCTGTGAGCCCAAGACTAAAATAAAGCTGGATCAATGCAATCCTTTCAACATCCGATTCCGCATAATCCCGATATCCGTTCTTCAGGCGAACGGGGTTCAGTAACTTCTTTTCTTCATAGTATCTCAGAGAACGCAGACTCACCCCTGTCCTCCCTGACAGCTCACTGATATGAATAACGAGCCCTCCCCGCTTTGATTGATATATGTCATACTAAACCATCACATGATGTGAAGGTCAAGAGGGTTGAGCGGCTTTATAGCTGTCCAGCAGGCCGGCAGCGATATTTCCAAACATCCTTATTTCGCTTAAATAATCAAACCCAACCGGATTGTTTAATTGATTATACATTCTTACCACTACTGCATCATAATGTGGGATGACCAAACAAACACATCCGGTGATGCCGAGAATTTGATACGCCCCATTGGGTACATGCTCACCGATCTGGTTTAATGGACTGCTGCCTTGAAGCCACCAAACAAATCCATTACGGGGCAGATGCTCAGGTACTGTGGAGGGTGTGTGTAATTCGGTTACCCGTTCAAAAACAGTTTGTGGCAGGACTTGCTTGCCATTCACACAGCCTTTTCTAAGATGAATATAACCCCACGCCGCCATATCTTCAGCACTGATAAATAAATTGCCTTGATCACCCGCATCGCTGTCATTAGGGCCAACCCAGGTATGCTTGTCCTTGTAGTAGTTGTAAATCAGGTGCTCATCGTACGAAGTTCTCCAACCGGTTTTATTCAAATGATACGGTGCAAGGATGCTGTTTTGCACAAATTCGCTTACATTTTGTGCAGATAAATGCTTAACCAGCCGGGTTAACAGGGTAATGCCGGTATTTCTGTACGCCCAGCTCTCACCCGCCGGAAATTCTCTTACGATCGCGCCGTCTGCTTCCATTAAACCGTGAGTATGCGTGAGCAGCTGCCGTAAAGTTACTCCCTTAGCGGCCTCCCCGAGCTCATTCAGGTATCCCGCAATTTCGTCATCAACACTGTTGATCCTGCCCTGCTCTATGAGCAGGCTTACCGCAAGCCCAAGATATGTTTTACGTATGGAACCTACATTAAACCGGGTAGCTTCGTCGACCTTCCGCGACTCTGGAGAGGAATCGTGGGTGCCAGCGTACCATTCGTTTACCACGGTGTCTTTATGGATGATGCAGACAGCAGCAGCTGTTGCTCCTGTCTCTTTTTGAATGTTTTGTACGTAGATATTGAGGTCTTGAAAATGTCCGTTGACGATTCTTTTCAAATTAAAGTCTCCATCCTCCGGTTATTTAAGCTCTTTCCGCTTCACCAAACAGCATTATAACCTAATCCTACCATGGGATCAGATATGAACAAAAGGCCAACCGCTATACCGGTTGACCCATTCCATACTTATAGAAGATTCCTCTCATTCCCCCATGCGGAATGCGGCGATGAACGATGCCAGCGCAGCAAGGCTCGCGACGGTTCGTACCGTATTCCACGCCGTCCAATCGGCGATGTAACGTGTCCATAGTTCCGCGCCTTCGGTGCTTGCGGGATCCACAGCGGCAAGCGTGTCGTTCAACGGCACGTTGAACACGGCTGTCACCAGGAAGGAGCCTACGAGATAGAGCAGACTGCCGGCGAGCAGATAGATCACGCCAGCTTCCCCCCATCTGAAGAATGAAACGATGATCAGGACAACAGATGTCAAGGCCGATCCGAAAAACACAGTATTGAACCATGGATTGAGGACGGTTACGTTAATGGACTGCATAGCGGCAATGCCCTGCTCCGCCGGGAGACGGGAGAGAGCTGTCATCACGAATGCCGAGAAGGCAAAGAACAGTCCGGCAACCAATCCGGTTCCAAGTGCCGAGACGAAGGTTAATGTGCCAAGCAAGCGCTCCATAATACTAAACCCTCCAGACGCCGGCTGCGGCAGTGTTTCGTGCATATTCAGCAAAATCCCGCGGTTCTCTGCCCAGAGCACGCTTAACGCCATCCGTCAGATGGGAGTTGCGGCCGTCCAATACTTTGGTGAACAGATCGGTCAGCAGCAGCACGATTTCGTCAGGCACATGCTCTTCCGCCATCATCGACTTGAACTGTTCCCCGGAGACCTGCACATAACGGACCTCCCGTCCGCTGGCCTGGGCGATTTCCTTGGTCGCTTCAGCAAAGGTGAGCGCGCGCGGGCCGGTCAATTCGTAGAGCTGGCCCACATGGCCGTTCCTGGTCAGGGCGGCGACTGCGACGTCCGCGATGTCCTCGGCATCGATGAACGGCTCTGCCACATCCGCTGCCGGGAGAGCTACCGTACCGCTCATGACCGGCCCGATCAGGAAGCTTTCGCTGAAATTTTGGCAGAACCAGCTCGCCCGCAGAATCGTCCAATCTGCGCCAGAATTCCGCAGCGCCTGCTCGCTGAGCTGAGCCTCTTCCTCGCCTCTGCCGGACAGCAGCACCAGCCGCCTGACTCCCCTGCTCACCGCAAGCTTAGCGAATGCTCCGATGGCTGCTGCTGCCCCCGGCAGTGCAAGGTCGGGATAATAAGTGATATACACCGCTGACACATCCTGCAGCACTGCTGCCCAGGTTGCTTGATCCTCCCAATCAAAAGGCAGCTTACCAGAGCGGGAGCCAATCCGTATCGGCAGGCCGAGCTCCGTAAGCCGCATCGCCACACGGCTGCCTGTCTTGCCTGTTCCGCCAAGAATCAGGATCGGCTTCCTTTCTTGAGCACTCTCCTGGTTGACGTTTTTTTGCGCATTTTCGTTCATAATGAATCCTCCTTGTATATAAGTAGTTTATAGGCAAGGCGTTAGGCCTCTGTCCACCTGGGGAAACAACGATCATCATCATAAATTGTTTGTACAAGCAAATATTTTTCTAAAAAAATGGAGTTGAATCATTCGATATTTTCTAATTGATCGCTCACTTTATATAAATGAAGGGTTAGTTCATCGCCTTCTTGTTCCCCCAATATGCCGGAATAGCGGGCACGAAGGTTATTCCAGCATTGATTGATCACATCTTCCAATGCCTTGCCTTTATCCGTTGCATATATGAGCGATAATCGCCCTTCCACACGGTTGTAGATCAATCCTTTATTGACAAGCTTCTCGACAAGGCGGGTCACCGTTGAAGGCTGAAGATGGAGAATTCCGCCTAACTCCTTCTGTGAAATCCCTTCTTTCTCGTACACGGCCATCAGCAAAAAACCATATGTCGGCGATAATCCGCTTACGGCAAACTCATCCTCAGCCATCTTGGTAATAACCCTGCCGAGCCGATTCGCAGTGAAATACAGGCATTCCTTCAAATAATTTTCCAGCATGGATGGTACCTCATTTCTTGAATGGACACTGTCACAAAATAATATTGTTTGCACATACAAATATAATACATCCCCGAAAAAATGTAAAGCCTGAATTTTCCTTTAATACATCTGCATGGAGCTCTATTGTCGGATTATTGTTCTGAATAACAACCTTACTGAGACTTGTAGGATGCAGATATGGTGGTTCCCACAGCTTTTCCAAGGGCCTGCCTTCAAAATAACTCATAATCAGTTTCAATGTGACGGAATGCGTTACGACTAGAATCTCTTTTCCCTTGTGGGCAGCAATGATCTCTTCAATCACTGGAATGACCCGATCGGAAACGTCTTGAAAAGACTCTCCCCCGTTCTGGGGGCTGTAGAGATGCGGAGTATTCCAAAAAGCATAATAAGCTTCCGGCTGAGATTGTTCAATGTTGTTCTGACCCTCCCAGCTTCCCAGAAAAATTTCTCTTAAGGAATCGTTGGGCTCGATTCTCAGATTTCTTGAATGGGATATAAGCTCAGCCGTTTTAACGGCTCTCACGCTGGAGCTGGCGGATTCGTTATTTTCCATACTTGCCGTTATCCTTGAGCTTGAAATACTTTCCGTCTGATTCCGCTGCTATGAATTGTTCCGTGTCTATTCCCTGAATTTGATAAAACTTTGTACCCTTTTTAAATTGATTGGAGTATCCATTGCCATATGTTCCTTCGTGATCGGAATACTTTTTAACTTCCCCGATACTTTGTTCAATTGCATCCTTAGCGACCTCTTCTTTGATGTCTTCATAAATATCGCCGTTCCAGACCACAAAGCCATATGCCCAATCTGCACTCGAAGAGGGCGATACTGCGCTGCAAGAACTCATTACAATAGCAGACAATAAAACAAGAGCTGCCCATGCCAGTCTACTCATAAGATTCAAGCCCCCCTTACTGTTCGGCAAAGTATTGTACGAAAAAATCCCTGAACTTGCGGGCTGCCAAAGAGAGATAGCGTTTCTCGTGCCATATGATTTGAAAATTGCGCTGACACACAGGATATTCAATACGCAGCAGATGAAGCGGGACACCCGGACTTCTTCCGCACCCGCCGATAAGGGCAATTCCCAATCCGGCACGGACAAGATTTGAAATGCTGGCAGGTTCGTCTACCTGGCAGACGTATTTTGGCGATATCCCCGCTTTGCGGAAGAAGCCGTCATTCATCGGCTGGAAAAGAATGCCCTCTTTGTAGCCGATAAACGGCTCATCCGCGACCTCTTCCAAACGAATACTGTCACGGTCCGCTAACCGGTGCCCGGGAGGAACGGCCAAGAAAACATCTTCGCTGAACACAGTCGTTGCACTGAATTCCGGGTGTTCGACGGGCAGAGCCGTAAAACAAATATCGGCTTCGCCTGCTCCAAGCAGAAGAGCTATTTCTTCCTCTTTTGAAACCTGTGTGAGCCGGATATTGACTCCTGGGTAGAGGGAGAGGAACGCCCCCAGCGGCTCTGTTAAACGGTCCAGGGCGGATGTCGCCAAATGAATGACTCCATGCTCCAATCCCGCAAGCTCGGTAATTTCCTTCTGCCCCTCTTCCAGCGCGCTGAGGGCCGCTTCAACCTTTTTCAAAAATATTTGTCCAAATGTATTAAGCCGGATATGTCTTCCATAACGGTCAAACAAAGGCACGCCTACGCTCTCCTCCAACCGGGAAATCGTCTTGCTGAGAGCGGGCTGCGCAATACGCAGCTCCTCGGCAGCCTTCGTCATATGCTCCAGTTTGGCTACCTTGCGAAAGTACTGCAGCTGCAGCAATTCCATCCTTGTCCCTCCTCCTTATATACTCAAGTATATGTATTATATGTGTTTAGATATATTTTTGTTTATTTACATTTTATTATAAAATAAATGATGCCGGCAAACAATTGAAATACTGAAAAGATACATTTTATACATTCAAATACTTTTAGAAAGGGTGAGCTTAGATGGACAATCGTTATCCCAGACAGGGAGGGGAAGCAGCATGAGAGCAGCGGGAATTGTCTCCTTTGGCCCTCCGGAGGTTTTGCAGCTAATCGAGGTTGAGGCTCCTCAAGCAGGCGCGGGCGAAGTGCGGGTCCGCGTCCAGGCTGCCGGAGTCCAGCCCGCCGACTTGGCCGTACGCAGCGGTTGGACTCCACCCGGGGCAGCAGTGCATTTCCCTCAGATTCTTGGCAACGAGTTCGCGGGGATTATTGATCAGGTCGGGGAAGGCGTCACCGGCTTCACTGCCGGCAATGAGGTTCTGGGCTTTCGGGTGCTGGGATGCTATGCCGATTATGTAGTGGTGAGCAGCAGTCAGATCGTGACCAAGCCCCGGACTATGGCATGGGAGGTCGCAGGGGCACTGTCCGCCTCCGGGCAGACTGCCCATACTGCGCTGAAGGAATTGGGCGTCGGCAAAGGCGACACCGTATTAATTCATGCCGCCGCTGGCGGGGTCGGTACGATCGCGGTCCAGTTAGCCTTGTCCTGGGGGGCTACCGTCATTGGCACAGCCAGCGAGCAAAATCACGGTTATCTTCGATCGCTCGGAGCGATTCCGGTCAGCTATGGGGACGGTCTGGTCGAAAGAGTCCGGGGCCTCGCACCGGATGGCGTGGACGCGGCGCTGGATGCGGCGGGAGGCGATGCTCTGCGCGCTTCGGTACAGCTCGTTGCGAACAAGGCTCGCATCGGCACAATCGCCGCCTTTGACATTGTGCAGGAGCTTGGAGTTCGTCCGATCCGCAGCCAGCGGTCCGCAGCCCGGCTTGCCGAACTCGTCGACCTTCATACCCAGGGAAAGCTGCAGGTTCATATACGGAAAACGTTTACGCTGTCCGACGCAGCCGATGCCCATCGGGAAGTAGAAACCGGACATGGCCGCGGGAAGATTGTTCTTACAATCGATTGATTCCTAATCTGGAATAACATACGTGTCGGACACTCAACTGCGAGAATATGTGCCTCCAGAGACACAAACAAGGCTAGCCAGAATTACTGGCTAGCCTTGTTTCACTCTTTACTGCATTATTTTTTCACTTTAAGTCCCAGGGACTGCATGAGCTTGGTAAATACTTCGGTATTTTCATAAATACCAGAGAACATTTCGGCGTTTTTGCCAATTGCCGTTAAAGGGATATCGACCGCCGTATGACCTGAGGTTGTCCAGTCAACAACAAAGTTATGTTTGGAGTTCACAATGGCGAAAGGACCGTCTTCTTTGGAAATAGCGTCGCCTGACTCGTCTCCGGCGTCAACTTCTTCAATCGAGAACCCGCCTGTTTCATGATCGGCAAGTACGAGAACAAGCGTATCCGGGTTTTTCTTGGCAAAATCTTTGGCAACTTGAACCGCTTTGTCCAGCTGTTGACCTGCTTTAATGGTCATTTTGGCATTGTTTTGGTGAGCGAATTCATCTGTACCTTCTTCTTCAACCATCAGGAAGAAGCCTTTTTTGTTTGACGCAAGCGTGTCAATGGCTTTTTTGGTCATGTCCGGAAGAGAGACAATCGGGTTGTAAATATCCCCTTCGCCTTCCGGTTTTTGCTGGAACATCTCCTCATTGGCAAACAGTCCAAGCAGCTTGCCGCCTTTTGCTTTTTGCATATCGGTTTTGTTCGCAACATAGCTGTATCCCAATGCTTTAGCCTTATTGATCAGATTTCCTTGAGTTCCCTTGCTTTTTTCTGCTGGATCTTCAGCCGGCTCGTCTTTGAATTTGCCAGCATCGCCCGCAGGGTACCAGAAATCCTCGCCGCCGCCGAGAAGCACGTCAATTTTGCTTTTGGTCAGGTACTGCAGGGCGATGTCGCTTTGCTTGGCACGGTCTTCAACATGCGCGCCGAATGCAGCGCCGGTAGCATCCGTAACTTGGCTGGTTGTAACTACGCCAGTGGCTTTTCCGGCATCTTTCGCGTATTCCATGATTGTTTTTACCGATTTTTTGTTGGCATCCACGCCGATTGCGCCATTATACGTTTTTACACCGCTGGCATAAGCCGTAGCTGAAGCAGCCGAATCCGTAACGGGGATAGTGGATCTTGTATGAATTAAACCAACGTATGGCATAGCATCCATAGCCAGTTTACCGTTTTCACCTACAGTGGCAAGACGGATCGCGTCACGCTGGGCTGTGCCCATGCCGTCACCGACGAACAAAATCACGTTTTTCGTTTGCGAAGAAGCAGCTTCTGCACGATTAGGCGCTTGAGCGCTGACTACACTTGTTACGAGAAGGGCGGTTGCCGCAGTTGCTACCATTGCTGCCTTAAATCCATTCTTTTTCTGTGATTTCATATATTCCCTCCTAAGGTATGTGTACCCCCTCATATTAAAGCACTTACATTAACAGAATGTTTTCAAATTATGTATATAATGTTAACGAAAAAATTGATAGATTCGTCTTAAGCCTGCATATGCGACATTCAGATTTCCCTTGTATTTGCTAGCTTTGCCTGTGTATATAGGGGCTATTAACAACGCTGGTTCAGCCACCGCGCATTATACGGATTCAGTCCGGTGCATGACAATAAAAGCTCTTGAAGGCACCCTTTCCGCCTTCTATCGCTGGGTTATTTACCATAAACATACAATTTTATAGCAAAAATAAATAAAGCGAAACGCTGTTCAAAATACTATGAATCCAGTCACAAATCTGTTATCCCTAAAGAATCGGACTATAGCTGCCGTCAAAATGATACCGGTAGCTCTCATCAATTCGGATATAGCCCCGTATGCAATGCCTTCTGTTCCTATAGAAGACGCAGGAGAAATTCTGATTATCTCTATTGCCCTCCGCGACTACTATTTTTTCCTCCTCACAAGCCAGTAGAATCCCGATATGATCATGCGGGTCGTCAGACAGCAGCTTCTCATAGATCACGATATCACCGCGCTGCGGCGTGAACCCTTTCTGATCGTCTTCATAAAAAAATCCGGTTTCCGGCAGCCCAGCCCACTCTAGCCAAGCGCCTACGCCTGCAAACCGGCAGATCGAGTTCGGGTACCGAATCGGCAGCAGAAATCCGGCTTGCCGGCAGCAATGATAGACGAATGCGGCACACCAGCTGTTTTGCAATTCTTTATAGACGTTTCTATCCGGCCAATACTGGCAGATTTCCCGATATCGTTCATCTCCCGGAACGCCAATTATGTCTTCTCCGGCAAGCGCTTCCGCTATGTCGGCCAGCTTGCCCCGTTTGCCGGCAGCGGAGAAGCTGCTGGATACCCTACTCTCACTGTGCATATTTTCCGGCATTTCATGAGGAATCCCCAATTCACGAAGCACATTTTGAAGCCTTGGGGTATCCTGCTGCGATACGCTTCGGCCCCTATTCTGAAAGTACGACTGCATAGCATAAGCATCCTTGATCATTTCATCATAGGGACCATGGGTTCCGGTTCTATCTCCCTGATAGAAAATCGCCTGTTGGATGATGAGCTGCTCCTCTTTGGTAAAAATGTTCATATCTCTTAAAATAGGTCTTACCGCCTCGGCGCTGTTCGGACCGGGAAAGTCATGGATTCCGGTTTTATACAAATAATAACCATGAAGCAATCCTGCGATCTCCGCCAGTTCCTGATTAAGCCCTCTTTTCATTGCGAGCATCGAAGCAAAAGCGGACACTCCGTACAGATGGACACATGCTTCCTGCTGCCGGGCTCTGCTAACGATAGACATGATCATTTCTTGAACGGCCACGCGGACGCTGTCCAGCCGCTTATTCGTTTTCACAATTTTCAAATTTTCTCCCTCATTTCGTTCGGATATAAATAGGTACAAATTGAAAAGAGGAGCTGCCAGGTAGCAAGCTCCTTCATTATTCTATTCCATTGGCGCCGAAATAAAGACTTTATTAGTTAGTCGCCCATTAACTTCATTTTCTATAATTCTATCAATAGTACCATAATTTTCTTAACTATTGCGAGCTATTTATTCCAGCCAGAAAGCTCACTACATCGCTGTAAAAAAGCTCCTTTTCCTTTTCTTTTATATCATGTCCGGATCGACGATATTCCTTTATAGATAATCTGCTGCACATTTCCTTGTAACGCAGAAGATCGCTATCCGTGATTAATGATCCCTGAAGTTTACCTCTGGCTACTAAAACATTCATTGAGAGGACGTTCTCAAGACTCGACTGGGAGGATTCACTTTGAATACCCAGAACAGCTTCCGGACGAATATAATTCGTCCGACTGTGCGGTATCAAATAGTTATGGATATAATCTTTCACCCAGTCCTCGGACATAGCCCGATGTTCTGGAGGATAATCACCAAGAATTAAAGATTTTATTTGCCCTTTATGTTTTTGGGCATAGCCAAGCGCGTATGATGCCCCACGCGAATAGCCGAACAAATGAAACAACTCCACTCCAGCATGTCGAACAACCGCCTCTAGATCGGAAACATGATCGTCAAGATTGTAGCCATTAACCGGTGTATCACTCCCTCCTCTTCCTCGGAATGATAGAAGTATACATCTTCTCGGTGAAACAGCTTCAAGCAGGTCAATATATTCCTCTGCTGTCTCCGATAATCCTGGACAAACCACTAACGGAATGCTATTTCCATCTGATTTCGATTTCTCCAGTGAATCGTAGTAATGGATTTTAACATTGTTGTTATTCGCATGAGTTGATGCATATAGCGTCATTACACTCCTCCTTACATATCTGACCACTTCAAGTTCATATTTCTATTTTCCCGGCTGCTTCAATCCACCATCGAAATTCCTTTTCCAGCCCTATCCAAATAATTCAACCCTATGACAAAGTCCTTATAATTCATATGCCGTAAAAAGGGATAAATGAAAGCAAACATTGGCATTTGCACGAATGTTGTACGATAAGGATGTACGCAAAATTCTTAATGAAAAGGTGGTTAAAAAATGGGTGCGCCAGCTGGGCAGCAGAATGTTGTTCCTTATATCATGGTTACTGACGGGCAGGTCTTGATCCAATTTTTAGAGAGCACTTTTGGCGCTCAAGCCGGATTGATCGTCAAGAGTACGAATGGAAAAAAAATAACGCATGGTGAATTAAAGATCGGGGAAAGCCTGCTCTACTTCGCTGATGGTACGGAGGAAGCCGTCAATTGCGATGATGATTGCAGCAAGGGCGAACAGAAGTACGATACCGAACTTAAAGCGAAGGAACCATCGAATATTCACATGTATGTCTATGTTGATGACGCAGCAGAGGCCGTGCGGAGAGCAGAACTGGCAGGCGGCACTTCCGTAACATCCATGATGGTAGACGAAAATGGCATAATGGGCGGCTTTGTTGATCCTTTCAACAATTTATGGTGGGTCAAGTCACCCAAGCAATAACAATCGACAGGCTACCGATTGATCCGGCAGCCTGATTGGTGTACAGCGTCTGCATTGCGGAAGCCTCACATCCTTTATGGCTATGCTTCCTCTGACGCAACCGGAATGTAGACGCAGCAGTGCAAGTTCATATTGCCATTGAGACTGTCAAAAGAATTGATGTCATACATGCGCTCTCCGGCTCCGGGGACCTGGTATAGCACCCGGCTTACTCTTTTGAGCTGGATATCATGCAGTTCCCACATGGCGGCGAACTCAGCGCTGTCCATGATTAATTGCTCAACCGTCTCGCGATACCAGGGGTCTGCCGCATAATTATCGTAATAAGTCCGGTAAACCCCGACCGAGTAGCGTGCAAACTCTTCCCAATTGATCAGACGCCGCCGCAATTCCGGATCAACGAACAATAACCGGATCAAGACACGCTCCTGAGCGGGCAAGGCTGCGAAGTCCGCAATAATTTCATTGGCCGCCTGATTCCAGGCAAGCACTTCCGATCGATCATTCGTTATGAAGGCTGGATACGTTAATTGATTGATAATAATCTGCCACTCCGAATTGATTTGCGCATCCATCGAGACAGAGGGACCGGATGAATGGGGACTCGACAGCTGAATGAGATGCAGGCGCTCATCTTCGGTCAACTGCAGCGCTTTTGCGATACTCTCAATGACTTCCCTGGATACCGCCACATCCCGCCCTTGTTCCAGCCATGTATAATAAGTCACGCTGACTCCTGCCAGAAGGGCAGCTTCCTCCCGTCTAAGCCCTGGCGTTCTTCGTCTGCCGTAGGAAAAGTTGATGCCGGCTTGTTCCGGCTGGAGCCGCTCCCTGCGTGATTTCAGGAATTCACCCAGCGTTTTCATTTTAATGCCGTCGGTGGCTATATGCGCCCTCTCCTTCGAAACTCTCACTGATCCATACCATTAAAGTATAATCCGTTTGGATCAAATTGTCATATCGCGTCCAGGGATATTATGCCATACTGCCGAAAGTCTATTCCGTAAACAACGTCGAACAAAATAAAATCTTCATGCTGATGAGGCCGATACAATTGTATCGGCCTCATTCTCTTTCGTGTGTATTCTCTTTCGTGTGCAAATACGAATAATTTGAAGCATTTAAGACCGGAAGACTCAGGTGCCGCAATAGGTTCGATAAGGCTGGGAGGAATGTTCAGGCAGCGAAGTATACTCCTCCTGTTCGGGGGAGTGCGCGTAAGGCTTCGACAGCGCAGCCAGCAGCCGCTGCATGATGCTGAGGTCCCCTTTCACGGCGGCCTCGAGAGCGGCTTCGACCCGGTGGTTGCGCGGGATAACCGCAGGATTGCTGTCCCGCATCAACTGCTGCGAGGCTGGCTTCGCTTGCTCCTGCCTGCTTCGTCTCGCCTGCCACCGGTCATGCCATTGGACAAATTCGGCGGTGCCATGCAGTACTGTCTCTTCCGTTCGATCCCAAGTAAGAGCGCGGAAGGTATTCGTGTAGTCCGCGCCATGCTTCTGCATCATCTTGAGGAGATCATCAATCAGAGCTTCATCCTCCGGCTCTTCATTGAAAACTCCCAGCTTCGCCCTCATGCCTGCCAGCCAATTGCTGCTGTAAAGCTCGCTAAATTGCGAGATCGCCTCTTCGGCCAGCCTGACCGCCTGCTCTTCGTCGTCATGCAGCAGCGGCAATAAAGCTTCGGCAAGTCTCGCGAGATTCCACTTGGCGATGCGCGGCTGATTGCCATAGGCATAGCGGCCTTGGCTATCAATCGAGCTGAAGACCGTTTCCGGGTCATAGGCATCCATGAAGGCGCAGGGACCATAATCGATCGTCTCACCGCTAAGTGTCATGTTGTCGGTGTTCATCACCCCGTGAATGAATCCCGCTTGCTGCCATTTGGCAATCAGTGAAGCCTGACGCTGTATTACATTCCGAAGCAGGGAAAGGTAACGGTTCTCACCAGCGTTGCTGTCTTTAAAGTGTCTATCCCATGTATAATCCGCCAGAGCCCGGAGGTCGTCGATCGCATCCCGTGCCGCCGCATATTGAAAAGTGCCGAATCTCAAATGACTGGCAGCTACGCGGGTCAAAATAGCGCCAGGCAGCTCCTCCTCGCGAATCACCGATTGCCCTGTCGCCACCACCGCCAAGCTGCGGGTGGTCGGAATACCAAGCGCATGCATCGCTTCGCTAATGATATATTCGCGCAGCATCGGCGCGAGCGCAGCCCGGCCATCGCCGCCGCGGGAATATGGCGTACGGCCGGAGCCCTTAAGCTGTATGTCCACCCGTTCGCCCGCAGGCGTAATCTGTTCGCCCAGCAGCAGCGCCCGTCCGTCCCCCAGCATCGTAAAATGGCCGAATTGATGCCCTGCATAAGCTTGAGCGAGCGGCAGGGCGCCCTCAGGAACCCGGTTCCCGGCAAGCTCCGCTACGCCGTCCTTGCTTTGCAGCGCCTGGCTATCCAGCCCGAGAGAGACCGCCAGCCGCTCATTGAATATCACTAATTCCGGTGACCGTACGGGGATTGCATCGAGCGTGGAGAAGAAGGCTCCCGGCAGCCGCGCATAACTATTGTCAAAGCTCCAGCACGGTTCGATTCTTGTTTTCTCTTCCGCCATTATATTCACTCTTCCCTTCTGATTAGTATTGCTGATAGTATACCCTCTCGGGTGCCGCTTACACATGCCTGCTGCTCTATCAGCTGCCATGATTCTCCAATGCCGGCATCAGGCCCTGATGGCTCTCCTGCAGGCTTCAATCGTTTCCTGAATGCGAGTTTCATCAAGCGGATATTTCCCCAGGCGATTGGCAATCGTTCTCGATGAAGGCTTGTTCCTCCGAGAAGTGCATTCAAAATATCTTCGCGCTTCCCCAATTTCCTCACCTTCCATTATAGTACATTTTATTCTAATTACTTACCCTCATAGACATGACAGGCGTGAAACTTCACAAACTCATCGATGCCATGAGCCTGCTGGTTGCTGCTCCGCGCACCGATCCTGTACAATAAGGCTATCATTCTGTCCGATCGGAGAATATCCTCATGACCCGACTTTCCCCAGAGCTGCACACTCTGTCCGAGGTTTTTCCCTGTTTTCAAGCGCTCTCGCCTGAGGAGTGGGCCGATGCGCAGCCCGTGCTCCGGGTTTTTCCTGCACATTCGACCCTGTTCCGCAGCGAGGATGCCGCTGAATATGCCGTGTTCCTCCTAGCAGGAACCGTACAAATCTCGAATATAACCGAACACGGCCGTGAAGCCGTTGCAAGCCGGCTGTCTGCCGGCGATATATGCGCCATGATGGTGCTGAGCGGATTGAGCGAACGCGAATATCCCGGGGCTATGACGGCTGAGACCGAGGTTACGGCCCTCTTCGTCACGAAGAGCTCGTTTCTGCTCTGGATTCAGAGGCATGCCCCTATTCGGAACGCGGTGTTCGGCAATATTCTGGATGGACTGATCCGAATGGGTGGCAGCCTCTCGGCCAAATTGTCAAAGACGCTGGAAGCGCGTCTCGCAGAAGTCCTGTTGAAGCTGACAGCGGAGCAGCCAACCCTCCATATTACACATAAACAGCTGGCTGCCGAGCTTGGTTCCGTACGTGAAGTCGTCAGCCGCCAGCTGAACCGTATGCAGTTGAAGGGCTGGATCACAACGGGAAGGGGCTGCGTATCGATTCAGCAGCGGGAAGCTTTAAAGGAGCTTGTTGGTGACCAGGTCACAGAAGGCTGAGGCTTCGCGTGGTAGGGTAAAGTCAGTCGGTTCAGACTGAGGGTTACCCTATCATATAACCAGGAGGCTATTTATCATGAGAATTCCATTAATCAAGGGGATGACCGCACCGGATTTCATATTTGCCCATGTTGACGGAGCCCCGCCACTGCAATTGTCCAGCCTGCGCGGCCGCAGGGTGCTGCTTGCGTTCTTCCGCAACGCAGCCTGCGCCATGTGCAATCTGCGGGTGCGGCACTACATCCGCAGCTATGACCAGTGGAACCGGCAGGGGCTCGAAATCATCGCGGTGTTCGAGTCGCCCGAGACCAGCATCACCCGCCATGTCGGCCAACAGGAAGCGCCATTTCCGATAATCGCCGATCCTGAAGCGAAGCTTTATGACCTGTATGCTGTTGAGGTATCCGAAGAGAAGACGCAGGCGACGATAGCAGATCCGAATACAGAGACGTTCGTCAAGGAGGCAGCGGCGGCTGGCTTCGCTTTGACTCCGGAGGAAGGCGCCAATTTTCACCGTATTCCGGCCGAATTCCTTATCGATGAGAAGGGCATTATCCAGATGGTACACTACGGCCGGCTGATAACGGATCACCTGCCGTTAGATGTTATTGAGCGTTTTGCCGCTGAAGATAATAGAGGCGCAGCCCGTGCAGGAAAGTCTACAATTGCGGCTGTACCAGGCCCAAAATACTAGTTTCTCGGTTGCTGCTTCTTCAGCAGTCCCGTATGGCTGTATAACAAACAGGGGAGCCGACCGTAAGGCCCCCCTAATCTTTATTGCTGTAAATAAGCCTCTCTCTTACTGTATCATTCGTTCGTAATCGTAGATCATCTTGACCTCAAAGTGCCTCTCCTTGGATACTGGATAAAGCGTCCATTTAACAAGGCATAATCTCTTCCAGTGCTTCCGCAAGCGGCAGCCCATGCTCCTCCAGCAGCTCCGCAAGCAGCTGGCGGCCCTCGTCGGATGTTTCAAGAGCCATTGTGACCATTTGCGGATTAAACAGCTCGCGCAGCGGCACCGATAGTGTATTCACTGCCCAGTACATGCCGAATAATTGGAAATTATGATTTCCCGTCCCCTCCTTCAGCATCAAATCCATGAACCTCCGGGCAAAAGCAATCCCCTTGAGCGGCTCGCCCCCCGCTTCGTATTCGACGCCTTCCCACTGCAAATCCGCCGCGCAGTTGAGCCACCAGGCAGGCGTAATCGCCTCATCCTGCATTTTCCGCAGCACGCTCTGCTCGAAGCCGGATTGAGGATTTCTCCTTTGCTCCTGCAAGCAGGCACTCAGCATATCCGCTTCGATCGCCGCCACCGTGATGCCTTGACCAAAGATAGGATCATAGATGCAGATTGCATCGCCCAGCACCAGCAATCCCGCAGGCCAACTTTCCATCAGCTCATAGTGACGGCGGTACAATTCCGGTACGCGAAAGCCGCGGGGCGGAGTGACCGGTTCAAGCTCCTTCAGGATCTCCGCAATTATCGGGCTGGGAAGCTGGGCAACAGCCTGTTCGAATTCATCCGCATTCGTTGGCGGGTATTGTCCTCCCGGGCGATAAAGCACCATTTCGGCCACCTGATTCTCGATAAAGGAGAAGACGCCTGTGAACGTTCCGTTTGCCGGCTGGCCCATAATATTAATAACATCCCATTCCTCGGGCAGATGGGCCATATGGGCAGGCACACTGTAACGCCGTGTGCTGTATCCGATTGCGGCTTTCATCTTGTCTTCTTGACGCACCTCGTAACCCAGATCGGTCAGCCATTGCGTAAGCTTCGAGGCGCGGCCGCTGGCGTCCACCACAAGATCCGCCGCAAGCTCACTCTCCCGGCCGGACGCTCCGCGTTCCTTGATTTGAACCCCTGTAACGGCAGTCCGGTCCGAAGTCGTCACGAGCTGCAGCACATCATGCTTCGGAAGCAGCCTTATCTGTGGAATTTGCTTTACGCGACCGCGGATGACCCACTCCAGCGCCGCCCGGCTGAACTTGATATCGTTGCGCGGGTAAGGGTTGGATACCGTGCCGTATTGACTCATCATATGTGCGGTCTTATTCAGTGAAGACGGGGAACCGAGCGCCACCAATTCTTCCTCATAGCCAGGAAAAAGCTTCTCGGTAATCTCCTTGCCGCGGTTCGTGAACCGGTGGGGATGAAAACCATGCGGAACGCCAAGACGGTCCTCGGGCTGCTGCCCGGGGAATTCATCCTTGTCGATGATGAGCACCTCTTCGTAATAATCCGCCAAGACCCTCCCTGCCAATAAACCGGCCATGCTGCCTCCGATAACAATCGCTTTTCCCTGCCTTTGTGTGCTGTTCATGTGAATCTCTCCTTTTTTTGATTGATTAATTCAGTCAATAATGAGTTAAAAAAAATTCCCCTCCAAGATAGTCCCTTAATAAACGAGAAGGAGGGTTTCCGATCCTGTTTTTAGATTGATCTGTTCAGTCAAAAATAGAATAATTCATTTTACTCCGGCTGTCAATTAAAATAGTTCCCTTGTAAGCCTGTTAGCTACTCCTTCCCAGGGTGTCTTCCTGTGTTTTTCCGATCATAAAAAGTAAACCTCGGACCGGTTCCTTTACTGGAGCCGGTCCAAGGTATATGCGCAGCAGGCTTGCGAATTTGGATAGGTTATGACGTTTCTTCGTGGACCTGTCCGGCGCTGTCCGGCGCTGTCCGCCGGCTCTATTCTATTAGTTCGTTCCGGCCCAGCGGTCATAGGCAGTCTGATACACTTCGAGCAGCTTGTCTACTCGCATATCCTCAATCGTCTTCTGGAAGGCATCCCAATTCTCCAGGGGAGCTTCTCCTGCCACCAGCTTGGCTTCCATGCTCTCCAGGTACGTATTGAGGTCGGTTTCAATGCCCTGAATTTGCTGCCTCTCTTCCGGCAGCAGATAGATTTCGGGGAAGACGGGCTCTCCATACGGCGCCAGCTTCTCGTCTACCTCTTTAATTCGGTATTGATGCATGGTATCTTTCCAGTTGGCTTCTACCTCATTGGGAGTGAACATAGGAACCGCCACGCCGACTGCAGGTGTAATGCTGCCGCCGCGGTATTCTTCAAGGTTCATACCTTCGGGCGGGTTCCTGTATTTGCGCAGCTTTTTCTCCGGATCAGCCCATTCCCACAGATCGCCTTCTTTGCCGTAGTGGACCAATATTTCCCCTTCTGAGCTGTACAAGTAATCGACCCATCGGATCATCGCTTCCGGATCTTTGCTCTTGTTCGTAATGGCGAACGTTCCTCTTGTCATTCCAGACCACTGGGTAATCATCGGCTTACGATCGGCAGAACTGGTAAGAGCCGGAAGAATCGGATGTATGGTGGAGCTCTCAGCGTCTCCGCCCAAAGTAAGATAAGGGAGCGAGTCTGTGAACATGCCGATTTGCCCCGCATTTCCCTTGGCAGATTTCTGTTCGACCGTCTGAGAGAACGTCCCGGGATCCAGCAGCTTCTCTTTCCACAGTTTATTCATAAACGTCACGTACTCTTTATATTCAGGTTGTACGGCCCCATAGATGACTTTGCCATCCTTTACGATATGCGCTCTTCCAACAATTCCGAAGGCAGGCAGCAGGATGTTGCGGACATCACCCAGATTAATCGAAGTAAGGGGGATTTCATCCGGCTTGCCGTTGCCGTTAGGGTCCTTGTCTTTAAACGCGGTCAGCAGCTCATACAGTTCATCCGTTGTATGGGGAAGCTCTGATATACCCAGTTTTTTCAGCCAATTCCCGTTGATCCACGTGGCCGGCAATTTGGCTATGGAGGCCATGTTAACAGATGGCAGTGCGTATATATGACCGTCCGGCGTTGTGACCGATTTCTTAATTTCGGGATGCTCGTCGAACATTTTTTGAATATTCGGCGCAAATTTTTCGACCAGACCTTCCAATGGAATGAGAACTCCCTGCTTGCCGTACGTAAATTCATCATCCGGGGTTAACTGACCTCCGAAGAAGACGTCTGGAATTTCACCGCTGGCGAAGGACAGATTCTTCTTCTCGTCATAATCCGCCTGCGGAGGCGTGTTGAATTCAAATTGAATGTTGGTTTTTTCCTGCATTTCTTTGAAAAACTGCAGATTCTTCCATTCGCCAACAAGCGCGTGCCTGGCGCCCATCATGGATACTTTAATCGGCTCCTTTACAATGGGGAATCCTGTTTCGTTGAAATTATCGCCTGGTTCCCGGTTTTCAAGCGCAGCCCCGGATTCATTGCCCCCGCCGTTCGAGCATGCGCTCAGCAGCATGGATCCGGCCATTATAGATGACAAACAGATAGTTAGCCATTTTTTCCTCATCCTTGTTCAAATCTCCTTTAACTGATTATTATCATTCTTTAATAGAACCGACCAGAACGCCCTTCAGAAAGAAGCGCTGCAAGAAAGGATAGGCAATAAGCAGCGGCAGTGTGGACACGATGATGACGCCATATTTTAAGATAGATGCGATACGGGCTTGCGAAGCCATGGCTTCCGCCTGAATGGCACTGCCCGACATATTCTCGGAACTCATCTCCTGAGCGACGAGAATCTTGCGCAGCACCATTTGCAGCGGATACATACTGTCATCGTTCAAATAGATCAGCGCATTGAAATACTGATTCCACAAGCCGACCCCATGGAAGAGCGACATGACCGCAATTATGGGCAGGGAGAGGGGCAGTGCGATACGCAGAAAAATATAGAAGTAGGATGCTCCGTCCACCTTGGCCGCCTCAACGAGCGGATCAGGCACATTTTGCTGAAAGAATGTCTTTGCCACAAGAATGTCCCACGCCCCCACCACGCCGGGAATGACCATTGCCCATACCGTGTTAAGCATGCCTAATTGCTTGACCAGCAAATACGTCGGAATCAGTCCTCCACCGATCATCATGGTCAAGAGAAAGTACCACAGTATCAGCTTTTTACCCATCAATTCTTTTCTCGACAGCGCATAGGCGCATGGCAGCAGCACGGCCAGGTGCAGCAATGTTCCAAGAACCGTGTATACAATGCTGTACAGGTACCCCATCCATATTTCGTTGTTATGCAGGATGCGCTGGTAGCCTTCGAAGGTTATGCCGCGCGGCCAAATCCACACCTTCCCGCTGTTCACAAGCATAGGATCGCTAATGGATGCAGACAAGACGAACAGGAGGGGAAAAAGAATAATCCCGATGACAATCAGCAGCAGTCCATTATTGATCGTATCAAATGTTCGGTCGGACAGACTCCGGTTCATGATTAACGTTCCCCTCCCTTTACCATAAGCTGTTTTCCGTTGTTTTTCGGGCAATCTGGTTGGCTGTGACCAGCAGGACGACATTAATAAGCGAATCGAACAGCCCTACTGCCGCAGAGAAGCTGTACTGCGATTGCAGCAGACCGCTGCGGTACACGAAGGTCTGAATGACGTCGGATGACGACATATTCAAGGCATTCTGAAGCAGCAATACCTTCTCGAAGCCGATTGACATGAAGCTGCCCATTGTCAATATAAACAGAATAATGATCGTCGGCATAATGGCAGGAATGTTGATATGCCATATCCGGCGCATTCTTGAAGCCCCATCGACAGACGCGGCATCGTGCAGATCGGGATTCACGCCTGCCAGTGCCGCCAAGTAAATGATCGCTCCCCATCCAAGACCTTGCCATTGACCCGACCATACGAAGATGTGCTTGAACCAGTGCGGAATAATCAGGAAGGGAGTCGAATCGCCTCCGAACGCTTTTATGATATTGTTGATCAAGCCAGTCTCGGGGTCGAGAAAGGCAATAATCATGCCTGCCATTACAACCGTCGATATAAAATGGGGAGCATAAGTAATCGTCTGCGCCCATTTCTTGAACGCTGCATGCTTGACCTCGTTAAATGAAAGCGCCAGTATAATCGGCAATGGGAACAGCAGCAATCCATACACATTGAGTACAAGCGTGTTCCGAATGAGGTCCTTGAAGTAGTAGGAGTTAAAGAATCGCTGAAAGTGATCGAAGCCGACCCATGGACTGCCCCATATCCCTCTGGTGGCAATGTATTCCTTGAAAGCAATCTGCACGCCATAAAGCGGAATATAATGCAGAATGAAAAAGTAGAGCAAAGAGGGAAGAAGCAGTATATACAGCTGCCAGGTTTTACTCAGGTTTCTCAGAACCATACCTGTCGCTGATTGCGGCTTTCTATCCATGCCTCTCCTGGTTTGATCCAGGGCTTCCTCCGCTTTGAACAAATAGATCTCCTCCCCTTGCAAGATGATGTGCATGCCCAGAAATACCGGTTTTTGGATGCGCTTTCAGTGTATGTCTGACTCAGCATCTCCGTAAACATGTCATTTTTGCAAATGACAATGCGCAAAGCCGAATACTTGGCGGCAACAGACGCATAGCTTGATAAGTGATATGTAGTTTTTGAACTTCAAATGGACCGATTCGCCAAATGACAACGCGTTTGAAATGATAAAAAAGAGCACATCCGCCATGGAAAGTGCTCTCCTGTTTCAAAGCATGTCTGCTCTTCGCTTGCGGTATTCGCCCGGCGTCAATCCCTCCGTCTTTTTGAATTTGCGGATGAAATTTGGCGTGTCGAGGTAACCAACCTCCTGAACGATGGTTCTGATTGGCTTGACGGTATGTTCAAGCTCCCTCTTGACCGCGTTTAACCGAAGCTCCCACAAGTACTGCATGAACGTAATATCCGCTTTCTCTTTAATAAACCGGCTGAGATAAGATTCGGACAATTTGAAGTGGGCTGCCGTTCCCTCGAGACTGAAATCGCTCTCCCTGAAATGCTTTTGGATATAGAGCATGACCTGTTCGCTTAACAGCAGCCTCTCCATCTCCTTATTCTGGGCCGCTTGCCGGCAGATTCCTTCATTGAATTGGTACAGCAGAGTCTCCAAATCTTCAATAGAGGTAAAATTGACGATCTTCTCTTCCAGCGCTGCATCCGCATATTCCATGCTTGCCGCCGCCCGGAAGACAATATTGATGACATCGAAGCAATAGCAGCGAAGCAAATAGACCGGCACGCGGAACGTCTTGAGCTGATTCAGCATTATGCCGAGTGTTTCCGCAGCCGCCTGTTTATTGCCCTTTTTTAAGCTTTGCGTAAGCTTGAGATGAATATCGGACTGATACCAGCCGCTCGTCCCTGTCCGGGCTCCTGACGGCTTGAAATAAACGACGGTATCGGTTCCGCTGGCAAACTTGTAATCCGTCGCCGCCGAGGCCTCGATGTATGAATTATGTACGCGGGTGATGTCATCGTATATTCCCCCGACCCCCATCGTCGCGCCTCGGCCCGAATCTGCCTTTTGCTGTTCCAGGTCGCGAACCGCATTTTCCATGGACTTGTCATTCAAGCAATTTATCAAGACCGCAATGGCATGATCATGAATAAGCTCCACACCAAAGCCAATCGCATCCTGCAAATGCCAGCCTTCCAGTTTCTTTAGCAGCGTACTCCGGACCTTCGCTTCATGCGAGAACAAATCGTCAAAAGAGACATAAACTACGAAAAAATTAGGGTATGGAAAAACAATGCCGGACATGGCGCAAACCTCGCGAATATTGTCCGGATCCTCCCAACTCCCGCCCAGCAGCTTTAACAAACATTGATCCCGGACGTAAGGCTCCTGAACGGACATCCGTTCCTGCATACGATTAACCGGCCGGTATTGATGCGCTGCGAAGAACAGGGCCAGGGCCAATCCTGCAAGAATCAGCCACGCAGCAATGAACAGCAAGAGCATGGGAAGATGGAACGCCTTATTGAAGAATTGTGCGGTCGGCATCGCCATGACGAACGTCCAGCCGGTCTCCGCCGAGCGGACCGTGACCACTGAATATTTCGTATGATGAATAGTTGCCTGGGAGATGCCTTCTGCCGACAAATCGACGGATTCCAAGTCTTTGAATTGGAGCTCCCCGCCATGGTTCTGAGAAGTTATTATATCGTTGTTGTCGTTCAGAATATAAACATGGCCTTCGAAGTCGCCCAGGGCACTGTGCATCATGTTCTGAAACACATCGTCCTGGACAAAATAGATGACGGTCCCGTGCTTATTCGTCTCATGCGGCGGGATGGGGCATAGAAACAGCATCGTACCCTTCCTCTTATTATCCACTGATCCGAAATAGTCCGCAGGAAGTACAGTCGGCGTTTTGAGCCCTTTGATCAGATTTAAAAAACGTTCCTTCTCTATATCGTTTGCCCCCAGTATCCGCTTCAGCAGCGTGTCGACAGAGTAATAGCCGCGGTCTGAGTACATATTCTGCGAATCTCGGTAAAATAGAAAAATTTCATCGATAATGGCGGTTGAAGACTTATAAATACCCAATTTCTTGATCGCTTCCCGGCTGCTGTACGGATGACTGACCATGTAGGGCGTCAGATCCGAGTCATACGTAATTCGGGCGGCAATTTGGTTCATTTCCTTTATCCGATCATAGGTCAGCTCACTGGCCTGCAGCAATTTATTCCTGTTGGCCTCTTCAATTTCATTATTCCATGTTTCGTCGGTTTGATGGTAAATAAACAGGATCATGACGATAAACGGGACGAAAAAAATAATCAGATACGAGAAGACATAACGTTGAGACACTTTGGACTTTATATATAAATTGAACACGGCATCCATCCTCATACCCATTATATAGCGCTTTCATTATACGATATTTATTGCAGGTAAATAAAGCCGGGGTTCGTCCTTGTAGGGGGTCTTTGAGCAGCTGCTGTGGGGAAAAGCGGTTTGTTTCTTGATATGGGCGCACAAGGTGAAACGGCTGTTGCCGTCCTCATGGCGGTGGCTCGTTTCATTCCGGTGAAATATAGAGAAAGTATGGCGAAATGATATACTTTCCTATATTTCAAGGTGAAACGGCTGTCGCCGTCCTCATGCAGGCGGGGCTCGTTTCATTCCGGTGAAATAGAAGCAGAGTATAGGCCACCGTTATACTTTCTTCTATCTCAAAAAAACGCCCGCCCGAAGAATATCTTCAGGCAGGCGTTAATCTTCTTTATCGGCTGATCTGATAGTCTCCCCGATCCAGCCATTCCTGCTGGATCGTTACTCCCCAGCCCGGGCCTTCCGGAACCTGCACTTGACCTCCGACCACCTCCAGGGGCGTCGCAAGCAGACCTTTCGTCCATTCATCCTGTTCGATGGTATACTCCATGAAGGCACCGGCATTCGGGATTGCTGAGGCCATATGCAGCGTGAATATCGTGACCATGGACAGGTTGGCGGCATGCGGCATGCAGACCATCCCGGCCGACTCCGCCATCTTCGCCGCTTCAAGGGCACGGCTCAAGCCGCCGACATAACAGATATCCGGCTGGACGATATCAACCGCCCGCATCGCGATCATCCGCCGGAACTGGGCCAGGTCCGTATCCTGCTCGCCACCGGTAACCGGTATATCAAGCGCATCCGCTACCTGCTTCGTCCATTCCAGCTCCGTATAGGGACAAGGCTCCTCGAAGTGGGACACTCCATACTGCTCCAGCATACGGCCCGTCTCGATCGCTTTGCCCGGCGTCAAGCCGCTGTTCGCATCGACAAACAGCAGCGTGTCGTCACCGACAGCCTCCCTTACCGCACGAACAACCTGCTCCGAACGGCCGGGATAGACGTCCACATCATTGCCGAAATTATTGGCGATGCGGATTTTAAAGGCACGGATTCCGCTCGTTTCCTGCAGCCGCTTGATCCGTTCCGCTTCGTCCGCCGGCGATATATTGCGCTTCATGCTGGAGCCGTAAATATCCAGTCTACGCGGCTGTCCGCCCAGAAGCTCGCATACGCTCTTTCCGGCACGCTTCCCCTTCAAATCCCATAATGCCGTATCCAATCCGCCCACCGCCCGGCAAATATATGAGCCGGGAAATTTATGCTCTTCCCGGATAATAAGCTCGGCTAGCGCTCCCGGCTCATTCGAGTCTGCGCCCAATGCGCGTAGCGCGACCTGCTGGTGGAGTACGAGCGCCGATATATTGGCATGATAGGGAGCAATCTGACCGTAGCCTTGCAATCCGTCCTCCGAGGTGACGCGGACGATCGACAGCTGGCGGGTCGTAAAGGTCTCGATGCTTGTTATTTTCATTCTTGGCCTCCTGCAGAAGTCTGGTGATAATCTGGCTGCACATGCGGAAACGTCTTCCGCCTTCTCCACCTGTTAATCATCAGACTTCTAGTATTATTAACTGTAAACCATTTTGCTCAGGATCGCGCTCTCGTCCAGCTCAATTCCGAGACCCGGCTGATCGGGCAGCGGCAGAAAACCGTCAACCGGTACGAGTTTATTGATATGAAAGTGATTCTGCTGCCGCTGATACCGGATTAAATATTCCAGATAAGGACAGACGGAAGGCGGCAGCGACGCAATGACATGAAGGTTCGCCATTACCGTACAGCCGTGGGGAATGAACTTGACGTCAAAGGTTTCCGCAAGAATGGCGATTTTGCGCAGCTCCGTAATGCCTCCGGTCCAGTCGGGATCCGGCTGCGCGTAATCCAGCAGTCCCCGGTCCAGGAACGGCTTGAATTCCTTGCGCGTATACAGATGCTCGCCGGCCGCAAGCGGTATCGCTCCCCGGCCCTGAAGCACCCGGTAGCCGTCCAATTGATTGGGCTGCAGCGGCTCCTCCAGCCAGAGCGGCCGCAATTCGCGCAGCTGCTCCATCATATCGAGCGCATAGGGCACATCCCAGCCCATCCAGCAATCCAGCATGAAGTCGCTCCCGCCGCCAAGCGCATCCCGGATCTCCTGCGCCATCCGCAGGTTGATCGCCTTGCCCTCCCTGCCGCCCGAGGGACCGTGGCGGAAAAACCATTTTTGCGCGGTGAATCCCTCCTCGGCCAAAGCCTTCGCCTGCTTCCCGGCTGCTCCGGCCTCAATCGGGAATCCAAGCGTACTGGCATATACGGGAATCTGTGTGCGTGTCGGCCCTCCAAGCAGCCGGTAAACCGGCGCGTTGTAATATTTGCCGCGTAAATCCCAGAGAGCGCAGTCAATCGCGCTGAGCGCCATCATGAAATATCCGGAACGTCCATGCCGGTCAACTCTTATTTGATCCCACAGCCGCTCGATATCAAGCGGATTCTGGCCGATCAGGAACGGTTTGATCCTTTTAACGATAATATTCGCCTGCTCCTCGTACACAATCGGCCCGTATAGACCGTCAATTCCCTCGTCCGTATGAATGATCACATAATGACGGACCACGGGAAGCCTGCCATCCGCAAGACTGACCGGCTGGCTGCGCAGTGCGTAGTCGGAATAGCTGTCCAGCGGCGCTGCGGAGCGTTCGTCATGCGCCCACACGGTATCGATTGCTCCGGTCAATTTCCAGACTTCAACATCGGTAATCTTCATCCGTTTCCTCCTCTCTTAACCGGGCCGGAATGACAGTTACAGGTTGAAAGAAACCTTGCTGACGAACGGCGAATAATACGGTTTGGCCGAAATGATTCCCTTCGTGTGCCTGCCCCATATTCGGATGCGTTTCTCTTCACCCGGAAGCAGATCAAAGTAATTGTCCTCGAACAGCCAGCCAAACTCATCCCCCTCCTCGCTGCCGCCAAGCTCAATGCTTCTGGCGAACCGGTCCGTAGTCACCATCAACTCATTTCCGTTTATTTCCATGTTAAGCCTGGCTTCGGGAAATTTCAAATGTTTTTCAATATCCACGAAATCATTCGTTCTGGCTATGACTTTGCCTGTGCCGTCTACGAGGCAGGCGTAGAGGATATACTCTCTCGAAAACTGGTTGAACTCTTTCAGATCGGCAATGAGCTTCGATTCACCCGGAGCGACGAGAGCCTTCCTCGTCATCTCACCTGCAAAAGCGTTGGCGGAAGGGTTGAACAGCCTGATAAACAAGGTTCCCTCCACATCCTCCGGGCTGTCATTGACTACCCATAGATGAATGAAATTGCTCGCGTCAAAGGAGAGCAGAACTGGTTCGTACGCTCTTTTGACAGCATAATAGGGAATATAGGGTTCAAAATAATAGTCGATCATCGAGCCGTAGATGACCGGCCAGGGATCATTCCATCTGCAGACGAAATGCCCTTTGGTAATCCGCTCGCCCCCCGGACTTGCGGACGGTTTTCCTCTGCGGTTGTTCTCAATAATTTTCCTCAAGTAGAGTCCATGGGCCGCTCCGAATTTATAGACCGCCGATTCGAGATCATCCGAATCGTAGAACTGTTCGATCGGCGGGATTTTTCTCCACCCGAATGTAGTCGTGCGCTCCGTCCACGTATCCGGCCAGGGGTATTGGTCCTTCCTGGTGATCATTCCCGAGTACCCTGCGGGCCACGCTCTCTCTCCTCCCATATACCGGACGAAGCTCTTCACCGCTGGCGGTGACGTCCGGATTTCCTCCGCGATGAAGACCGGATAATCGGCTCCAGGCACATACCAGGTATTGGTATAGCTGTGCGTGTCCCCCTCCAGAGGATCATTGGAATAGCTGCCTCCCGAAGGCGAATTGATATGATAATACCGGTCCGGATCGAGTGTCCCGCAGACGTTTCTGTAATCCTCGAGAAATATTTCGCCGCCAATATAAGACTCGCCGGGCAGCTCGAATTCCGCTCCCATGAAGCATTCGTTCCCGCCGCACCACAGCAGGATGGAAGGGTGGTGCTTCAGCCGCTTGACCTGATATTCGGCTTCCTTCCTGCATAATTCGCGGTAATCCGGCGTATCGGGAAACATGCCGTAATCATGAAAAAATTCCTGCCAGACGAGGATGCCCCTCTTGTCCGCTTCCCGGTAGAACGCGTCGTCGTACCGGTCGCATCCGCCCCATACCCGCTGCGCGTTCATATTGCAGTTCTCCAGCATATCCAGCAGCAGATTGGATTTCTCATTGTCCCAGCAATGCGTAATGCCCTGAATCGGAGCAGACAAGGCTCCCCATAATTTGACGGGCCGCCCGTTGATGACAAAGTCCAGCGGCTTCGCCATGACAACATCCCTGAATCCGATCTGTTTCACTTCACGGTCCCTGACCTCGCCGTTTACCAGCACCTCCACGGCAACCTCATACAGCGGCTGCCCTCCGTAGCCGCGCGGCCACCATAACCGGGGGCTGTCGATGGTCAATTCGCAGGAATGCCCCCATCGGCCTTTATGATTGCGGTCTGCCCTGCCGCTGTACTGCGCAACAAGGCGCCGGTCCGGATCTCGGACTTCAACCTTCAGCCCGCATTCTCCCACGCTGCCCCAACCATCGGCTGTTACCTTGATCGTCCCTTGTCCGTAGCCGTCCAGCAGCCTGACCCGAAGATCCGTCCCGATAATTTCCGCCTCGTCTATCACTTCCAGCAGTACCTTATCGTAAATGCCCACGCGGGTAAGATAAGGCTTGGCGCCCAGATACATGGTGAAATCATGCTCGTTTTTCCGCAATAACCGGCTCGGTCTGATTTTGCCGATCCATTCCTCCGGCAGCTCCAGATGCTTGATATATTCATGCACGGAGTGAAAATGGATCATCAAGGTGTTATTCGGCTCCAGCCGGCCGGTCACATCCACCCTGAGCGGCAGATACATATCGTTATGGCTGGCCAGATGCTTTCCGTTCAAATAAATATCCGCCAGCGTATCCAGACCTTTGAAATGCAGAAAGGCTTTTCCCCCGGATACAGCAGGCTCTCCGCAGGCGAATTCACATTGATAAATCCAGTCCTGCTCGGCCACCCACAGGCATGCTTCGGTTTTCCCCCACAGCGCAGGGTCCTCGATAATGCCTTCCCGCAGCAATATCTCATGTACCTGCGCCGGCACAGAAGTCTTGATCCAGTTCTCCGCCGTCTCCCATTCCTTGTCATCGGCGTTTATTTTAGCGAACGGCTCGAAGCTCTTAAGCTCCCAGTCCCCGTTCAGCTCCACAATCTGTTTCATCATCGCACTCCTTATCTATCCCTTGATGCTCCCGCCTACAAGTCCCCGGATAAGATGCTTGGACCCGAAGCCGAATATGACGAGAATCGGCAGCGTCGCAATGGCAAGAGCCAGAATTCTGGCGGAATAATCCGTCCGGTATTCGCTCCCCAATGTGGATATGGCAAGCGGTATCGTATATAACGATTCCTTGTTGATGAGAACCAGCGGCGTCAGATAATTGTTCCAGGACCATAAGAAGAACAGCAGGAAAAGCGTAATCATGGCCGGCCGTATGACGGGCAGCACAATCCTGGCGAAAATACCGAGGTCGCTGCAGCCGTCCAGCCTACCGCTCTCAATAATTTCATTGGGAACGGAGCTTGCGATATACTGCGTCATCCAGAAAACGCCGAAAGCGTTGGCCAGGCCGCCGATAATGAGCGGATACAGCGTATTGGCAAGTCCGAGCGTCCGCATCTCCACCACGAAACCGATCAGTCCAAGCTGCGAAGGGATCATCAGCGTGCCCAGAATAAAATAATAAAGCGACTTCTTCGCCTTGAAATTGTATTTGGCAAAAGCAAAGCCCGTCAGGGCGCTGATCAGCACGGCTCCGACCGTGTTCAGCACCGAGACATAGATGCTGTTCAGATAAAATTTGAAAAAATTCTGCTCCATAATCGATTTGAAATTCTCGATAAAATAATTGCCCGGCAGCAGCTTTAGACCCGTGTACAGATCCTCGCTGACATAGGTGCCCATTACAATCATCATATAGAAAGGAATCAGGGCAAGCAGGGACAAGACCGCCACAAAGAAATACACCGGCCATTTTGCGATTGATATACTCAAGTGTCAGGTCTCCTCCCCGCGGTTCATAATCTTCAAGGTCAAAAAGGAAAAAATCGAAATGATGATAAACAGGCTGTAGGCAATCGCCGAGCCGTAGCCGAATTGAAAATCCTTGAACGCCACTTCGTAATAGCGCATCACGACGGTCATTGCGGCATGATCGGGACCGCCGATCGGCTGTGAGGCCGACTGGAACAGAAGCTGGGGCTCATCGAACAGCTTGAACCCGTTAATAATGCTCGTAATGACTACGAACAGCATGATCGGCTTCAGCATCGGAAGCGTAATAGAGTAGAAGGAGTTGATCCATTTCGCGCCGTCGATTTTGGCCGATTCATAGAGCTCCTCGGGAATCGTCGACAAGCCCGAGAGAAACAGCACCATTTTATAGCCGTATCCGACCCAGCCTACAATTATCATGACCACTATTCTCGCAGGCGTGGAGGTGCCGAGCCAGTTGACGGAGTCCACTCCGATCTTCTCCAGAAGAATGTTCACCGTGCCGGTCTTCCAGTCGAACATGATCTGGAAGATAATCCCGATCGCGACGGGCGTCGTAATATACGGGAAAAAATTGATTAACTGGAACGTCGTCCGGGATCTGCTGAAGAAATCCTTGAGGAATACCGCAAGCGCCAGCCCCAGCACAATCTCCACCGGAATGGTGACCACGACGATCAGCAGCGTGTTGAAAATGGATTTATAGAACAGCGGATCGTCCGTGAAGATACGGATATAATTCTTTAACCCGACAAACGTCTTGGCGGAAATCCCGTCCCAGCTTGTAAAGCTGAGAACAAGCGAGTACACAATCGGGAAGAGACTAAACAGCGCATACAGCAGAAAATACGGAGTAATGAGAAAATAGGGAACCAGCTTTCTTCCATTCCATTGCAAATCCTTCACCCTCTACCGAATGGAGTTAAAACATCTGACTGTGTATGAAGGGGGCTGGGCGTTAACCCGAACCCCGCTTCTTCAACGGAACTATGCCTTGATGTCCGGCTGTTTGGTCATGATGTCGTCCTGCATTTTCTGGACCAGCTCGTCGACGGACACACTGCCGCCCTCGGACGCGTTGATCGTCTGCATCGCAACATTCATCGCATCATCGATATCCTGATCATATTTGCTCGGCAGACGCACCGATTTGATTTTGGGAAAAATATCCGTATCGAACACGGCCATGACATCCTGCCCTGCAAAATGCTCATCCTTATGGGAATAAAAATTCGGAATATCATAGACAGGCTTGTATGGGGAGAAATTCCCTTTCTGGTCACGCATAATTTCCGAGCCCTTCTCGGTCATGAAGAAGAACTTGATCAGTTCCGCTGCACCCACCTTGTTCTTGGCCTTCGCCGGAACCCCCTGAACTGTTCCGCCGAAAGGGAAAGGGCCGCCCGGCGGGATCATGAAGCCCCAGCGGCCAATCCCGTCCTTGTCATTGGCCTTGATCGTGAAGTCGACGGACCAGTTGGCGCACGGGTAGAAGATATGAATCTCGTCCGTATATGACGTGCCTTCGGCCGGCGATGAAACATCCAGCGTATCGACGATTCCCGCCTGCTTCATTTCCACAAGCTTCTGCAGAATCGGCTTGACGCCCTGATCGAAGTTAAGCGTATCGCCCTGGATGAACGGCGTGCTCGATTGGCCCTTCAGGAACGCATAGGCATCGCCCAGACTGGCAAACATGAATACGCTTCCATTTGATTTCTGTTTAACTTCCTTGCCCTTTTCGATAAATACATCCCAATCGGTAAAAATTTTCTCCAGCTCCGCAGGATCATCAGTGCCGAAGTATTCCTTGGCCAAAGCCCGCTTGTACGCCATGCCGGCTACGGAAGGAGCCTCTGGCCCGACATATACGCCGGAATCTGTCGTTTCCAGGGGAATCAGGTAGTCCAGCAGCTGGGAGGTGTCGAGACTGTAAGGCTCCTTGGAGAGATCCTCCCATATGTCCAGCGACAGCAGCTTGCCGCGGAACGTCTGTTCAAGCCAGGCGATATCGGGCAGATCGGCTCCCGAGGCAAGCGCAGTTTGCAGCTTTTGCGCCATATCCTTGGCCAGAACCGAGGTCAGCACAATATTGTACTGCGGATTCAGCTTGGTAAATTCCTCATACAGCTTCTTGCGGCTGTCCGAGACATCCCATGTCCAGATGTTGATGTCTGTCTTTTTTTCCGCCGTCTTCCCGCCTGTGTCTGAGCTCTGCTGCGATTCTTCATTATTCGCGGCCGTCTGGTTGTTACCGCCGCCGCTGCTGCATGACACAAGCAGCGTACCTATAAGGATGCTGACAAGAAATAACGGTATACCCCTCCAAATGCGTGATTTCATTCAACTGCCTCCTCCTGTTTATCTTTTTCCTGCATCTTGAATTTATCATCTGCGGGAATCGCAAAATATAGCTCAAAATTATGATCTGTTATACATTTTTAGGGTCGTGCGTCAGGAAAATAAGCGGCAGCGAAAACCAGATCAGCGTACCTTCGTTTTCCGTGCTTTCAATATTCAGAATACTGGTATGGCCGAACAGCAGCTTCAGACGGTTGTTTACATTAAGCAGCCCGATGTGATCCAGATCCTCCTCCAGCGCAGGCGAGGCCATCTGCCCCCGGAGCTTGTCCAGAATGCCTGGGCTGATTCCGACTCCGTTGTCCTCCACGCTGACCTTCAGCGCATTGGAGTCGGATGAGACATGGATCCGTATCCAGCCCTTCCTCAGGGCAGGCAGAATCCCGTGAAAGATGCTGTTCTCGACAAGCGGATACAGGATCATTTTCGGAATTTTATATGCCTTGCACGACTCGTCAACCTGCCAGATGACTTCCACCGCATCGTTATACCTGTATTTGAGGATCATATTGTAGTCGTCGATATAGTTCATCTCGTCGCCGATGCTGGAGAGCATCTTGGGGTGATTCCTGATCGTTGTCTGCAGGAAAGAGATGAACGCCTTCGTCAGCGTGACGATATCCGGGGCGTTCGCCTTGCGCGCCAGGTAAATAATGGCGTTCAGGGTGTTGGAGATAAAATGCGGATTGATCTGCAGCATGAACATTTTGAGCTCCAGTTCTCTTTCCTTTTTCTCCATGAGGACAGACTCGTCCAATAATTTCTTGATATCCTTGACCATGCGGTTGAACACTCTGGCCGCTTCCTCGATCTCGTCTCCGCTTGTCACCACGATATTGGTGTGGAATTCCCCCTTCGCCACCTGCCTCATGCCGCGAACCAGCTTGAGCAGGGGCTTTGCCACATTGGCGGCTACCGGATAAATGATGATCCACATGAACAGCAGGCAGATCAAAAAAATATACACAATCGCGTAATTGAAATATTTCATATTCGCGTTTATTTTGCTTTTGGATATCGTTCCGGTAATCGTCCAGTTGCTGGATGGAATCGAATCAAAGATATAATACTGGCCCGCCCTGAACAAGACGTTCTGCGTCTGTGACGGCCCTTTCAGCAATTCGTCTGGAATGGCGGCGGAGGATGGGTCGGGGGAGTAAATCGTATGCTCCGACTTGTCGAAAGCGATAATCTTGATCCCGAGAGAGGGATCCACGAGCATCGGCTTTACCAGTGCGGCATAGTTCAGGTTGATCAGCAGCTTGCCCAAATAAACGCTCCGGGAGGGGTTTTGTTTATCATAGATATTGGTCACATACGTCACCACATTCAAACGGGATGTATTCGAAGGTGCGACCACGATATGGGGCCTGGAGACCCCGTTATAGGTATGGCTGTTTCTGAAATCGTCGTACCAGCCCTCGCTCAGGTCGCTGTAGTAAATGCCGCTCAGCTCGAGCGCCTTGCCATGCGTATCGACGATGCTCATATCCACGATAATATTGTCCCTAAGGAAATTGTATTCCTTGAGCAGCGTATTGATTTTCCAGACCGTCGAGAAATAGTCGTAACCGTCCGTTACCATCGTTTTCTTCAACAAAGCCTGCAGCTGGTCGTTGACGATAATGCCCTTGGCGTAGGTCACCGTATCCTCCAGCGTGTACGAGACCTGCTGCGTTATTTTCCCGACGATGGTCTGGTTGTCTCTGATGGTCTGTCTGCTGAGAATGGGATTGACGTAAATGTACATAGAAACGCCCATTAGTCCGACGGAAAGCAATATAGCGAGAAAAGTCAGCGTGACGATTTTTGTCTTGATTCTCATAAGCTGAACCGACTTGTCATAAGATCCCTCTTCCTGCCGTATAGCGTTAGCGGCTGCCGGGATTTCTTCCCGTTATCCGTTTATAGGTTTTGCAAAAATACTGCACCGTTTGATAGCCGACCATCGAGCCCACCTCGTAGATTTTATAATTCCCCGTCTCCAGAAGCTCCTGGGCGCGTTCAATCCGGTATCTGGCGAGATAGACGACGAATGAAATGCCTACCTCCTTCTTGAACAGCTGACTGGTATAAATCAGACTTAGCCCCAGCCTGTCGGCAACCTCATTCAGCGAAATATCCTTCTGATAATTGGCATGAATATATTGAAGCACATCCCTGATCTTCCTGCTGTGCTTCGATTTGGACTCCTCCGAGATCTGCTCGACAATGCGCTCAAACCAGTCGGACATTTGAAATACATTGTCCAGATCCTGAATTTCCCCCAGCTTTTCAATAGGGTCGATAATCGGAGCGCCCTGCTGCGGCGATTTGTGAAGATTGATGATCCGAACCAGCTCAAACAAGCATTTGCGCAGCAAGCCCGTATCCTGCAGCGACACCAGCTGGCGTGTAAACAGATCTCTGATCTTCCCGTTCACGTCAGCATACTCACTCAAACTGAGGTCATCCTGAATATCCTTCAGCTTCTGCTCTATCACAGGATAGGGAATATCCTGTGATAGAGCCTTCCCGGCACCGGTCAGAATGCAGCTGCTTTTATTGAAAATTTTGAGTGCGTAGATTTCCCTTGTTTTCTTCAAGGATTCCTTCATGACGCGAAGGTTCTCGAAAATCGGCCCGATGGCGATGGACACGGTATGGTCGCTGGCCAGGGCAATTTGATGCTGAAGATGCCGGGCGAACGCCCAGTTGAACTCGTACATTTTACTCTCGCTGAACGGCTGGGGAATCCGGACAAAAACCGCATATTCGCGGTTGGACAAATCGGCCGCCTCGGCTTCGAATCCTTTGAACAGCCGGGTATACAGAAGGTCGATAAACTCGCCCCGCTCTATCCCTTCATCAACAGGCTGCAGCGGTTCCCGCTCCTGGGGCTTGCGGTCAAGCCCCACGATGAATATTCCCGTCCTGCCCTGCCAGGGGAATGGACTCGCGAGACCTGCCGTCTCCGCTTCACCCGTTTGCGATGCTGCGCGCTTGAGGAACAACCGGAGATGCTCTTTTCTGGCCAGGTAGCCCGCGCTCTCTTCCTGTTCGATCTGCTGCTTCGCTTTATTGAGCTCTTCCACTAATATTTCGCTGTCCAGCTCATGCTTCAGCACATAGGAATGAATGCCCAGCTTGATCGCTTCGCGCGCAAAATCGAAATCTCCGAAGGCCGTCAGCAGGATAATTTTTTTGTTTTTCTGCCTGCCGAGAATGCCCGCCGTCATTTCCAGACCGCCGAGCACGGGCATCTTGATGTCCGAGATGATGATGTCGGGATTCTGCTCCTCGAATAGCCGCAAGCCCTCGCGGCCGTTCCTCGCTTCGGCGATGAGCGCGAAGCCGTGATATTCCCAATCGATCAGATGCTTGATTTCATCTCTGACGATATCCTCATCCTCTACGATCATGACCTTCAGCATGCTCTATCGCCTCTTTTCCGCTTGCAAATGCGATATCCGCCGCAATTTGCGGCCGGAACAAATCCCACCTGAACGGCGTTTCCCCCAGGTGCATCAGAGGCTGCTCGCGGTAATGGGCGTTCGTCACCGCAATCAGCGCCTCCCAGTGGCTGGCGGCATGCGGCGGACTCAGCCATTTCACAGCGTTCTGCCGCTCCGCTTCTTCGCCGGTTCTCTCAAACAGCGCAGCATGCACCCCGGCCCGCAGCTTGGCGGCAAAATAAAGACCGAGATACGCCCACGCCTCAATATCCGCCTTCTCGCAGTCAAGAGCCGGACGCTCCGAGCGGATCGCCCCGAGCAAAGCCAACCCGCGGCCGGCGTCCGCTTCCAGCGTATCCGCGAGCTGGAGGGGCGTTGTCCGCCCTTCCATGGAACCGCCGCCCAGCAGCAGGTCCGTATAATTCCTGAGCGACAAATATTCGGGATCGAACGGCGTGCTTTCCAGCAGATCCTGCAATGAAATGAAGGCATCGCCGGGTGAGTCGCATTTGGTATTGTCGCTTGCGATGAAGCCTTCCGCATATAAGGTAAAGTCCCATGTGAACGAAAAGTACGAGGCCAGCGCCATCGGCATTTTGCAGACGGCGGAATATGCGCTTAATAACGGACTCCCTGCGGATTTGCCGAAGCGCCGGCCGATTGCCTCCTCGAAGACGGTATCAGGCGTCCCGGAATCGTACAGCAGCCGGCCCCACAGCATGTAATACAGCCACATTTTCTCGAAAGCATAGGTCCAGTCCATATGGGGATGTCCCGCGGCATGAGAGTAATCGTCGGCAGGGATAAAGCACTCGGAGCCGATATAATATCCGCCGACATAGTCATGAGCATTGGCCGAGATATGCGTCCGGATGAAATCAGGCTGCGCCCAGCGGAGCGTGAAGAAATCCTCATTGCGCACCATCCAGGTGATTTTGTAATTGGCCGGCGGCCGATCCCAATACCCCTCCATTCCTGCCGAACCGCCATGCGTGAGCAGAAGTCTCGGAGAGGAATAGGCATGGGACCAGTTGAACTTCACTTCGACCCAGACCGGCTCGGGCAGAAAGCCGTTGTTCTCAATGGAGTCTCTCGTAATTTGCGGATCGACGGAGAACGGTGCGCGGTGAATGAATTTGACAGGCCGGCTTGCCCGCTTCATCCCTTCGTAATAGACATCCTCGATCCATGTCTGTCTGTCCTGTGGAGTCATATCATGCATTCTTTCCCCCAGCGATGTGCCAAGGCCGGTCAAATCGGGGTATTCGTCGATCAGCTGCGTCACGCACTCCCGGGTATACTGCCTGATCTGCTCCGTGGAATAGGAATCGCCGTAATAATGCTGCAGATCGCTGACAGCATTTCCGTCATAGTTCGCTTTGAACGACTCCGATACGAAAATATTCCAGTTCACCATATAAGTCTCGATTCCACGGTCCTTCGCCATCTGGAACAGTGAGGTCCAATACTGCCTCCACTCCGATAATTCCTGCTCTGTAAAGGGGCAGGCTTCCGGAAAATTCACCGGTCTGATCATATAGGGAAAGGGATGAAGATTCCACAGGGTCAGCGTATTATAACGGTTCCTGGCCATCATATCGAGAAACTGGACCCAGAAGTCCAGATCGCGGACGGCGTCGTGCTGAAGGTCGAAGCATTCATTCGTCCTGTAGCTGGACCAGGGCAAATTAAACTTCAGCGCGCGGAAGGGAAATTTGGCGTTCATCACGCACTCCTTGACATCCAGCAGCTTACCCTTCGACTGCAGCCGCTCGGCAAGCTCGAATATGCCGTACATCCCTCCCGTTTCCTCGGCAGCCAGCACGTATACCGTCTGCCTGCCCTTATAAACGCCTTTGCGGATTTCAAAACCCTCGCTTCGAACGCCGGCATCCATGTCCAGCCCGTGCGAGGCTGCTTCCTCAACGCTTGCCGTTATCATAATATTTATGGACGCCGGACTGTCCGGCGCTCCGTAACTCCAGGTTTCCCCGATCTCCTCGAGCGCTTCGGTCAAGTGACCAAGCGCCAGCTTCAATCGGGCAGAATCATCCCGAACCGTTATCGCCACTGTCATGGAGCAGCCCCTCTTTCCCAAAGAATTCAGACCATTGTTTCAAAAATTCCGCAGCTAAAATCGGTGACATATTCCTCATCCGGCTGCAGCTCCCGGAAGGTGCCATGAGCGAGGGAATCGTCCAATGAGGCAAAGGCATCATTGGACGGCTCGATGGCAACGGTATAGATGTCATCGCTGATGCTGCTCCAATAGCGGATGTACGGAAAAGCGTCCAGCTTCCAGCGGAGCGAAACGCCGACTCCCTTCTTCCGGTTGACCAGCCTCGCCCAGGGCTCGCGAATGTTCTTTAGCACGAGAAATAATTGTTCATGCGCCTCCCGTGGAAGCACTTCCCGAATATTCCTGGCTGCGCCGCTTGGCAGCGTGATCCGGTCTATCGGCTCCTCATAACTGCTTAGACCGCTGCCGGGAGCAGCCGCATACTGACGGGGATGGAATGCGATGCAATCCGGCACCTCAACGGTCACGTGTTCGTCCAGAAACTGTCCCCCGAACGCAGGATGCTGCGTCCAGGTAAACGCGATAGCGGAGTTTCCCGTATTCCGGATTCGCTCCCCGATATACAAGACGGGATCGTTCTGCCTGATCATGAAGGTTTTCTCAACATACATGGGGATTTCCGGCAGCTGGACATAGCAGCGGACAGCCGCCTTATCGGCCGTATTCACGATTATTTCATACTCCCATGGAAGCGTCGCGGCGATCCCGCCCGTATCCTGCGTAATCTCGATGCTGCCGTATCTGGCTCTATGGGGCAGGCAGTCCTGCCAGCCTCCCGCATAGAGCTCCGAATACATCCCAAGCCGCTGTTCGGCTAGATTCCTGCCGCGGAAGCCTTCGAGTCCCGCGCCAGTCTTCAGAAGGACGTCCATATCCAGGGGTTTATAGATGAATTCGTACAGATCGGCGCCTTTTCCGGTCAAAATGCTGATTTTGAGCAGGCTGTTCTCCAAAACCAGCATTTTTATATTGGAAACAGCAGTTTCATCTATTGTACACGGCGAGTTATTCGACATGGCGATCCCCACCCTCTTTATTGAAAAATATTCAACTCGCGCGGAGCCGGGAAAATCTCATCCAGGCGCCTTAGAGTCGGCTCATCCAGCTCGATCTCGACAGCCCTCAGCGAATCCTCGAGCTCCGCTACCGTACAGGGGCCGATGATCGGCGCGGAGATTGCCGGTTTCGACAACAACCAGGCCAAGGCGACGTGAGCCTCCTTCTCCCCGAGCTCACGGCAGAGGGCGGAGTACTGCTCAAGCTGTGGACGGTGCGATTCAAGCAGCTTGCGCGCATGACCGCTAAGCGTCTGCGGGATGGGGCGCGTGATGTCGAGAGCCAGGAGCCCTCTGGCCAGGGGGCTGAAGATCGTAACGCCAATTCCCAGATCTCTTGCTGTGGGAAGCGTATCCAATTCGGCATAACGGTTGACCAGACTGTAGCCATGCTGCTCGGAGATCAAGCCCATAAAATGTCTCTCTTTGGCGCTTGATTGCGCTTTCAATAAATCCCGGCCTGCGAAATTCGAGGAGCCGATATAATCCACCTTGCCCTGCCGCACCAATCCCTCGAAGGCCTCCCACAGCTCCTCCCACAGTACGTTGCGGTCGACGTGGTGCATCTGGTAAAGCTCGATATGGTCAGTCTGCAATCGTTTCAGCGAAGCTTCGAAATGGCGGCGGATTTTATATAAGGACAGTCCCTGCGGCTGATTCGGACCGTCGATGATGTCATCGTCAAACATGCGTCCGACCTTCGTGCCGAGCACGACCCGCTCGCGGCGGCTGCCGCCCTTGGCGAACCAGCGGCCAATGATTTCCTCCGTGATGCCGCGCTGTCCGAGATCGCCGTATACATTGGCTGTATCAAAAAAATTAATTCCAACATCCAGAGCGGCATCCATGATGTTATGCGCTTCCTGCTCCGTCACGCTGCCGTAATCCCCCGGCTTCTTCTTCTCGCTGCCGAAAGCAGCCGTACCCAGGCATAACCGGCTTACTCTCATGCCGGATCGTCCCAAATAACCAAACTTCATCCTGTATCCCTCCCCGTTTATAAAAGAAGAAACGGCTATCGCCGTCCTTTGGCGGAGCAGTTCGTTTCTTCCCTCAAATCTTATGGACATTTATAAGCGTAAAACTTATAAATGGCATAAGGTTGTGGCAAGCTCCCGTTCTACACAGCTCCGCAAACATCAAGCCTCACACTGTATAAAGAAGTGGTGGCGGTAATATACAATATATCGTTCCGCGAAGAGCCGGCACCGCTGCCGAAGCATAAATTGGCTGCGACCTCGGGCAGCTCGATTCTGCCCAAATGCTCCCCTGACGGCGCGTATATCCAGATGCCGCCCGGACCGGTGACATACACATTGCCCCGCTCATCGGTTTTCATTCCATCCGCGGCCCCCGGCCCCATTGCCGTATCCATCTCTGCGAAGATCCGCCCGTCAGGGTTTACGGTTCCGTCCGGCGCAGTATCATACACCTTAATATGCTGTTTGTTGGTATCGTTAATATAGAGCAGAGATTCATCGGGCGAAAAGGCCAGGCCGTTAGGCCGCTCAAAGTCGCCGACCAGCAAATCGACAGCGCCTGTTGCCGGGTGGTACCTGAATACGCCGTTGTAATCCAGATCTCTGGAATCTCCCAGCATCGCGCTGTAGGGATCGGAGAAGTAAATCGTCCCGTCCTTTTTCACGATGACATCGTTCGTATTATTCAACCGCTTTCCCTGATAATGCGTTGCCAGAGCGGTAACGGTTCCATCCGCTTCAATGCGGGAAATCCGCCGTGCCAGCGATTCGCACTGAATCAACCGGCCCTCCGCGTCCAATGCAAGACCGATCGCCCTGCCGCTCTGTTCTATGTAGAGCCGTGCGCCGTCCGACTCGCTCCAGGTATGAATATGATGGTTGGGAAAGTCTGTGAAATAAAGCTGGTTGGTCCGTGAACACCAGACAGGTCCTTCCGCGAACGAATATCCGGAAGCAAGCCTATGAATTTCCCGCCCTTCGGGAATGAGTTCGTCGAGAAGCGTGTTATAACGGATTATTTTCATTCATCCATGCTCCTTTCCTAAGGCGTCATACTTGGGTTTTACCGTAATGCGATCTTATCACCAGCCATACCCAAGATCAATAAACGTTTAATACCCTCTGCCCCGTTCGATGACATTAAGCAGCGGCTCGCCCTGCAAATATCTTTGAATATTGGCTGTGAATAGTTCGGTTCTTCTCTCCGCTTTTTTGGGACTTACGCCTGCCGCGTGAGCCGTCAGAATGACGTTCGGCATATCCCACAAGGGGCTGCTTGCCTGGGGCGGTTCCACCGCCGTAACATCCAGTCCCGCTCCATGAAGATGCCCGCTCTGCAGCGCCTCGATCAGCGCCTCCTCGTCGACGGTGCGCCCGCGTCCAATATTAATGAAAACAGCTCCGCGCTTCATCCTCCCGATTCGTTCAGCGCTGATTATACCCTCGGTATCGGCCGTCAGCGGAAGTGTGGAGACGATAAAATCCGATTTGGCCAGGGCGCTGTCCAGATCGGCGGTCACAACCAGCTCATCGACAAAAGACGGACGTTTTGACACGCTCCGTTTGACCCCGATGACACGGGCTCCCAGCCCTTTCGCTTTCCGGGCCAACTCCGTTCCAATATCCCCCATGCCGATGATCGTCACGTTCGAATCCTGAATTTCCAGACAACGTGGATTATGCTTCCAGATCCGTTCCGATTGCTGGTGGAAATGAACGTGAAGCTGCCTCGTCAGTGCCAGCATCAGCGCCAGTGCATGCTCGGCGCCGGGGACGCTGAATACTCCGCTGGAGGAGGTCACGACCACATGCTCCGGCAGCGCAAGCCTCTTCACATAGCTGTCCGCTCCGGCGCTTGGCAGCTGCAGCCATTTTAGCGCTCTCATCGTTTGAAGCATCCCGTCAGATGGGAATCCAATCAGAATTTCGGCATTCTCGAGGCCGCCGAGCTCCCATTCATCCCGCTTTTTATCCATAAACGTCACCTGGGGAAACTGCCGCTTCATCCTTTGCAGCTGCCCAACGTCCGGAATAAAATCGCCGGAATAGCTAATTGCCGCTATCATATCAATCTCCTTCCCGGACATTCTTCGGTTAATCGTGCTCTTTATATTGTATCACCGGCTATTTTTGATAATTTGTAACGAATTTAATATACGTTACACTTTTTTATGATCGGGCCGGCATAAGAATAACCTTTACCTTACACGCAAAGAAGCTCCGGATATATCTCCGGAGCCTCTTACCGTGTTATAAGTTAGGCGTCAGTATCAGCAGCCTGGAATGACATAATAGGGCTGGTTGGAAAGCTCCTCATTCAAACCCGGGTAAATCCAGGCATCGCCCTTGGTGTCCTTCATTTCAAAAAAATAAATGAAATCAAAAGTTGAGTCCGTATATTCCGCAGGCACGCAAGCGGAGAACAGGTCTCCTTTCCGGGACATCTCCACGGTCACATAGCGTTCCCCCTGATTGGCATGACGGTAGTGCAGATCGATTCCAAACCCGTCCTCTGCATCCGGCACCGCGATGCTCAAATCCAATTCTTCCCCTTTATGCAGACGGACTGGAGATTCATGCCTGTATTCCTCACACTTATTCGGGCTGCGGGCTTGAAGAAACGGAGCAGCGGCTGCCAGTATGTCCGTTATCCCGGGTTTTGCTGGTGCTTCGCCGGCCTTCTGCTCCATAGCCATGATATCGTCTTCTATGGCTTGCAAACGGTCGCTCCAATGTCCCCTGACATGAGGGGTATAACCAAAGGTAATATCCGGCTTATATATGTCCTTCGAGACCATAACCAGATGCTTCCATGAATCTCTTGCTGTCCGGTAATGTGCCAACGCCAGTTCCAATTGTGCAAAATTCTGACTGCGCTCGAACAATGCGTAGGCTAATGCAGCACGGAACTTATTGGCAAAGAAGCGTCCCAGATCGATCAGAATGGTTACGTCGATAGTGAACCGGCGGAAGGAAGGCGTATTCTGGTCACCTGCATCGCGAAAGGCTTGAGACAAATTCATTTCTGCCGTATCGGCAAACTGCTCCAGACGGCCGGCGGTTTCCAAAGGGGAATATTTCCCTGCGCGGAACCCTTGAACAATGTCGTCGGCAAAATCGTCAACCCGATAAAACAAAGCCGTATCCAGCGGACTTGATGTGCCGAATGTTCCGGGCTTCGGTGTGTCGAATTCATAATAGGAGGCCTCCCCCCTATTCATAATGGGCTGGTTGGAGTACATCTCGGGCCAATATATAACATTCGCAGCAGAAGGAAGATGGGCAGCGGTTACAAGCGGGAGTATTCTGCTGGCATGTGCGAGCGACTGCTCGCAGTAATAAGCCGCAGCACCGAATTCGCTATTCAGGTAACGACGCCAGGAGGCCGGATCCGCATCCGGATTATACAGCAGCCGCCCCCACAGCCGGTAATAATACTTATATTTAACCCAATCCCGATTAGGCAGCTGCAGCGCTGTATCCAGGTAAGGCTCGCGGCCCCCGGGCGATCCTGAGCCTTTGCGGCCTTTGAATGTTAAAGGCTCACATAATTCCACCCCTTGAGTGCCGCTGAAGCTTGCAAAGCGCCCGTACCCTGAAGCGATAGCCGGATCGCCCCAAAGCAGCAGCTTCTGCGTTCCCGGCCAAACTCTGAACAAGATGCCAAACGCGCGATCATGCCGCAAGTAATCGGCGTAGCCATACCGTGTAAATCTGCGGGATAAAGCCGTAATTTCCTGCATTTTCATTGCAGGACTGTCAGGCGGCGAAAATTCGTTTTCCCGAATGGCTGCCTGATGATAAGAAGGCCCCATATGCTCAGCCCAATATTTGGGAGACAAGTAAACAGGCTGCTGCGTGCTTAAGGCAACCTTCAACAATTCATCGTTTATCCCCTTGGCATGCATATCAATTTCTACTCTACGTCCGGCATCCTTCGTACCTTCCATAACGACACGCCAGAATTCATAGGCAGGCTCGGGAATGCCTCCCTCATAATGGACGCGAAATGTAAGACCGTCAATGGTTGGAAAATCCCTCAGCAGCAGCCGGATGGCATCACGGCAATATTCGGCATGGTTCTGCGGGGTTATTCCTTCAATCGTATAGTTCATATTCGGACTTTCGGTGAACCTATAGGAATGATTCCATAATCCCAATTGAAAATGAAGGCCTCTGCGTTGGCATTCTTCTCCGATATAGCGGAGCATGTCCCAATTGCGCTGCCTTTCGTCGGCAGGAAGCTCTGCGACCTGCACTTCATATCCGGGTACCTCGAATAGAAAGGGATAGCTGAAACAGAAGTAATTGTCATGGACATCGGGATCATGACCGTAATCATAGCCCATGCCGAGCGCAAGACTGAATCTGTTGAACCGCTGTGTCATCAATTCAGTCAAATATTCATCCCAGAATGATTTGTCGTAAAACCATGGCTTATCCTCGGGCTCGCAGGCAAATAAACGGGTTACGCTCCGGATAAGATTGGCGGGCTTCTCGGCAAACGATGCTGTAGCAAGCAGCTCTTCCATAACGTTTGCAGCCAACTGGATGCGGTCTGCAAGCTCAAGCACGGCGTAGACGATGCCGCGAGTGTCCGTGGCTGATAGTACAATCAGCCCCGGGAGCGCTGCAACGGCAAAAGCTTCCGTTTCGGCAGGCAAAGGAAGATTGGCTTGCTCAAAAGCCGAATGTACAAGCGGCGAATCCGTCCCCGCAATAACGATCTGCAGCTCGGTACCGGACCCGTTCAGATACTTCCCGGTATGGCTTACGGGAATATGGCGTTGTTTCAGCGCATCCGACAAGAGTCCCTCTGCCCAGATTACCTGGGCTTGCGATGCGAGCGGATTCTGATCATCGCGGAAGATGATCACTTCTGACAGCAGCTTTGGCGTTTCATTTGACAAAGAGAAACACTCCTCGGGTATCAATTTGAAAACTTATTCGATGACAGGGGCAGCGAAATCATCTTGATGCAAACCGGCATCGGAATCTCGATGCTATGTCCTGTCGGATGCAGTCTGCCGGTCTGACGGTCGATGCCGAATACGACGATATTGTCAGTAGCCTGATGTGCAACGAGCATATAATTGCCCGTGGGATCGATAATGAAGCTTCTGGGCTCCTTTCCCAGCGTCGGCTCGTGTCCTACGTATTCAAGACCGCCCGTAGCAGGATTGACAGCATAGATCACGATGCTGTCATGCCCGCGATTCGAACCATAAACAAACGTCCCCGCAGCGTTTACCTGTACATCCGCACAATTGCTGCGGCCCGTAAAATCGACCGGCAGAGCCGAAACCGATTCTTTATGCGTGAGTATGCCTTCGTCCGGGTTATAGTCATAGCTCGCAATGGTGTTGCTCAGCTCATTAATCACATAAGCCCAACGTTTATGGGGATGAAAAGCGAAATGCCTGGGGCCGGCTCCGGATTCCATCTGCACCGGTGGAATGGAACCGGAATTTAACCTCCCGTTCACCGGCTCGAAACGGTAGACAATTAATTGATCAGCCCCATACTCGGCAGCAACGGCATAACGGCTGGAGTTATCCAGGGTTATAGAGTGGACATGCGGTCCTTGCTGCCGAACCGGATGTACACTCGCGCCCTCATGTTGAATAAAATCCGATAGTTCTCCCAGACTTCCGTCTTCGCGTATAGGCAGAACGCTTACGCTGCCGCTGCCGAAATTAGCGGTCAACAAGAATTGGTTATCCTGCTCCACAACCAGATGAATGGGCTTGGAGCCGCCCGAGGACTGCTGATTTAAATATCGGGGAAGCCCGGTGCCAGAATCGATTTCGAATGCGCTCACCATTCCCTCCCCTTCAATGGTGTTCACCGCGTACAGATAACGCTGCTGCGAATCTATCGCCAGATAGGTAGGGTTCACAACACCGGAGACCTTGCCGGCATAAGCCAGCTCTCCGGTAGCCGCATCCAGACGGAGGACATAAATACCCTCGCTTTCACCTTCCGTGTACGTTCCTATATAAGCCAATATCGCTGAATTTGAATTCATAACCGTTTCTCCAATCTTTCTTTACGGATTCCAAACTCCCAATCCTTCTTCAACCGACTCCGCTACCCCATCCGCAAGCTGGGCGGTTAAGCCCCCATCTACTACCAGGGCATGACCGGTAACGAAAGAGGATTCATCCGATGCCAGAAAAAGGGCAGCCATAGCCGCTTCGCGCATCGTTCCAGGCCTTCCCAATGGATAGGTCGCTTTCTGACGGCGAACCTCCTCGGGATACTTTTCCAGAAAATCCACTTTGCCTTCCGTCACGATTCTCCCTGGGCAAATGGAATTGACCCGGACTCCATATTTTCCATAATCCAGCGCCATCTGACGGCTCAAATTAATGATGGCCGCTTTGGCAGCAGCATAGGATGAATGCCTTCTTCCACCCAAGAGTCCATGGACCGACGCAGTATTGATAATCGAGCCCTTCCCTGCTTTCATCATTCCTGGAAGCGCATACTTACTTCCCAGAAAGGCTGCCTTGACCGTAGAGGCGAATACTTCGTCCCATTCAGCCTCCTCCTGTTCAACGACAGAAGCCGTTCGGCCTTTATAGGCATTATTCATCAGAATATCCAGCCTCCCGCATGATTCATTGGCATGTTGGATAAGTTTCTTCAAATCATTCGGTTTAAACACGTCAGCGGAGCAATAACTGGCCTTGCCCCCAGCGGCAACAATGTTATCGGCGACCTGCTGACCCAGGCCTTGCCGTCCGCCATCGTCGTTGACAATCACGTAGGCGCCCTCTTCCGCAAACAACTCCGCGCATGCTCTTCCAATCCCGGAAGATGAACCTGTAATAACGGCCACCTTGTCTTTCAGTCTTGTTCCCACGTTCTTCTCCTCCTTGCATTTTTTTAATTTTTCAGCTTTTCCTGATATAACTCGTTCAACTCTTTCAGGTGCTGCTGATAGCTCGGATCATCCTTGAAGCTCTTGACAAACTGCTCCCAATCGCTCATGGTGCTCTTCCCTATGATGACATTTGTCTCCATATCATTAATTTTCTTATTCCAATCCGCGCTTTTTTCCAAAGCGGTTGGTGTTACAAGGCCAAGTCCGGGATTGGGCTTGGACAGGGTGGTGATCTTATCGACAACCTCATGATTGTATGCTTTGGTTTCCGGCGTCATGCCCGGCAAATCCGCTTTCACATATTTGTCGTAGTAGCTGGAAACCCACTGTGCGGATGTATCAAAGGCATAGCCTTTCTTCTTGCCTGCTTCCGTCTGGGTGATATCGCCCGTTTCGCTCTCGGTATAATCCGTACCTTTTATTCCGTACGCAACTAGATTATATACCTCTCTGGTCGCCGTATAGTCGTAAATTTCAAGAATTTTTTTCAATTTTTCCTCGCTTACTTTTTTATTCACCATAAAAATTCCAAATGAGCCCGGCGCTGCCTCCATGTAGATATTTCCGTCCGGTGCAGCGGGAAATAAGTAAGGCTTGATCATGCCTTTCGGATTAACCTTGGTTAAGTCATCGGTATACAAGTGGCCGTCATACACATTGGTAAAGCCCATTCCCGCTTTCCCCTGGGTCATGAAATCTCTGGTCTGACTGGTCTGCAACAGCGGCAAGTCCGGGACCATGATGCCGGCTGTATTCACTTTGTTCCAGAATGCCAATGCATCCTTCATTTTTGGATTAAAGAAACTCGGCAGCAATTGACCGTCCGGGTCCACATACGTTTGCAGGCCATTTCCGAACATTGATATATAATAGCTGGATAACGAAGGCGTTCCTTGACCTACAAAACCGTACGTATCATCCTTGCCGTTGCCGTCCGGGTCGTCTTTGGTGAAGGCCTCCATCACGTTATAGAATTCATCCATGGTCGTTGGAGCCTTCAGTCCTAATTTGTCCAGCCAGTCCTGCCGGATCAACAGGGATTGGTGACCATCAATCGGCCGGACACGGGGAATCCCCATTGTTTTCCCTTTGAAGGCGACATTCTTGTAAATTTGCTCAGGGTAGCTGGCCAAATTAGAGTAGTTTTGAATATACGGTGTCAAGTCCCAGAAAGCTCCCTGGTTCGTTGCATTGGCGAACGCTTGCGTATTGATATCCCATACTAAAGTCACGTCGGGAAGGTCGCCGGCAGCGAGCATCACATTTAATTTGTCCGTATAGTTGTTCGCAGGAACATAGGTAACGTTAATTTTGACATTAAATTTCTCGTTCAGTTGTTTGAGACTATCCAGATCATTGCCTGGCACCGAATTGTAAGTCGTGGTTAGTATATTAATTTCTGTAGGTTTGGAAGCTTTACCCCCGGCAGCAGCAGTTGAAGATGCTTGCTGAGTTGTTGACGGAGTCTGTGCTGAACTGCAGCCCGCCACCAGTATTACGGCAGCCAAAGCGCCAAAGCTTATACCTTTCAACCATCTTCTCATATTCGAACCTCCTTCAATTTTAGAACGCCTTCATTCGTTTTCAAGCTGCTTGAACGCATTCCTTCTAACTCCATCACCCCCTTAGCAGGAATGCCTCATCAGCCTTTCACCGAGCCAACCATCATCCCTTTGACAAAATACTTCTGCAGGAACGGGTAAACCATAATAATAGGCAGCGAGGTCAGGACGACAGCTGACATTTTTATGGTTTCGGGCGGCAGCATTTGATCGCTCTGCAGCATTTGCGCTACCGAGGGATCCCCTACCTGAGTGGACGATTGAATAAGCAGTAATTGCAGGACTACCTGCATGGGGCGGAATGTATTCGAATTGATATAAAGTACAGCATTGAAATAGGTGTTCCAATAAGCAACTGCGAAGAATAAACCGAAAGCAGCGATGGCCGATAATGAAACAGGCAGAACAATTCGGAAAAACACGCCAATGTCTGTGCAGCCGTCTATTTTTGCCGACTCCTCCAGCTCATCGGGAATTTCCTGATAGAAGCTTCTCATCAAAATGACATACCAGGCGCTGGTGATTACAGGGAGAATAAGCGACCATACCGTATTGATCAATCCGAGCTCCTTCACAAGCAGATAATTGGGAATCATACCTGGATTAAACATCATCGTGAATAAAATACCCATCATGAGAATGCGTTTGGGCCTGAACTTCTTGCGGGACAAGGCATAAGCGAGCCCGCTTGTCAGGATGAGGCTGCAGGCCGTGCCGACAATCGCCAGGAAAGCACTCACGCCCATGGAGTGAAGAAAGGTTGAGGTTGATAAAATAAACTGATAAGAAGCCAGGCTCCACTGCTTCGGAATAAGCACGATCGGACTTGTGGCATATTCGATCGGATCTGTAAAGGACACGAGAATTACATAGAGAAAAGGCAGTAACGTCGTCAGGGAGAACAGAATGAGAAAGATATAATTGAAGGTATCAAACACCCGGGATGCGGGTCGGTGCTTCATCAGTAAACCCCCTCCTCTCCGAGCTTCTTGGCTAACCGATTGGCAGAAATAACGAGAATTAGGCCTACCACCGATTTGAATATTCCGACAGTCGTTGCGAAGCTGAAACGCCCGTTTTGAATTCCCATCCGATAGGCATAGGTATCAAATACATCAGCCACCTCCGTCACAGCAGAGCTGGACATCAAATAAATTTGTTCGAATCCGATATCCAGAACTTGACCTAATCGAAGAATCAAAAGAATGATAATCGTTCCTTTAATGCCGGGAAGCGTCACAAATAAAACCTGTTTCCAGCGGTTCGCACCGTCCATCCGCGCCGCTTCATATAATTCCGGATTAATGCCGGCCAAGGCGGCCAGAAAAATAATTGTGCCCCATCCGGCATCCTTCCAAATCGATTGCATCGTCAGCATAAACCAGAAGTTATTGGAGTTGGTGAGGAAGTCTATGCTGCTGCCTCCTGAATCCGCGATCAGTTTATTGACAATTCCGCTGCCGCTCAAGGTCAGGAAGCAAATCCCCACGATAACGACCCAGGACAGGAAGTGCGGGAAGTAAACCGCGGTTTGAATCCATCTTTTAAAGGTTACGTTTTTTAATTCATTCAATAGAAGCGCCAGAATGATCGGTGTGGGAAAGAAGAAAACAATGTTTAAAAAACTGATTGCCAATGTATTTCGGAACAGCAGCCAGAAGTCCGGATTCAAGAAAAAGCTCTCAAAGTTTTTGAACCCGACCCATTCGCTTTTTAGAAGACCGAGATAAGGAGAGTATTCTGTGAAGGCTAACGTTAACCCCCACATGGGCACATATTTAAAGATAAGGAAAAATAACAGGCCAGGCAGTGCGAGCATGTACAAATATTTTTCTTGTTTGAACGATTTTCTCCAGCCCTTCAGCCAAAGCAGCAGTCGATGGGGAGAAGCGGTCTGGTAAGGCAGTTCGATTTGCTTCCCTGGAGAGAATACGGTTTTTCGCTGATTCGGCAATGCGCTCATCCTTTCCTTATTCGATTGTGGATTGCTAACTCGTATTGTAAGTAAGCCCTATTCGTTTAACAATGAGCCAATTGTGAATGCTCTTTATGTGCCGCTTTTATTCGAATTCACAAAAGGAGCACTCATACAAAAACGGCTACCCTCCGTCTTAACAGACTTGTGGATAGCCGTTATCTCGATCATGTTATTCTTGTTCGCGAAACTGCCCCGGAGTGCTTCCTACATTTTTTTTAAAAACACGAATAAAGTTTTGCGTATGCAAATAACCAACCTTTTCGGAAATATCACTAACGGGGATCGTGGTTTCCCGCAGCATTTGCTTTGCCCGTTCAATACGGATTTGGGTTAAATAATCGGTGAACGAGATTTGCTTGAACCGTTTAAACAGCTTGCTGAGATGTGTCCGGCTAATTCCGGCATCGCGCGCACATTGATCCTGGGAAATCTCCTGATGATAATTTTCTTGTATAAAGGCGACTACATTCTCAATAATCTGCTCGTGCTCCATATAGGTTTTATTTTGCACAAACCGGACAATAGGAGTAATTAATTCCTGAAGAAACCAACGGTTTAAATCGTCCATATTTTGCATTTTGCGCAGATGTTCATAAGGTTCCTCGTCCTTAAAAATGGCGTCCATATCCATGCCCAGCAGATAAACGGTACGCATTGTAGTACCCAGAAGCTGTGTATACGACATATGAATCACTTTAGGGACATGGGTGGCACTCACCACATACAAGGAGAACTCGTGAAGCATGCGCTGCGACTCCGCCAGGTCCCCTTGCCTCAATGATTCCTCATAGTGCTGCTCCAGCTCAATTGGATAACGATAGCTCCCGCTTGTCTTCAAGAAGGCATTATCCTGGTCAATGACCTGTTCTCCCCCTACGACCAACCGGGAGGATAATGCAGAAGCGGCTTGCCGGTACACCTGCGCCAGATCGCGAATTTCATGGGTTGCAGTCCCAAGTCCAACCGTTATCGGCAGCCGCAAATAGTTCGCCAGAACAATCCTAACCTCTTCCAAAAATGCTTTAACCGAAGCGTTCCATGCAGCCACCGCTTCCATCTTGATTTTCGTGTCCGTTCGATTCCAAAGGAGTACGGCGACCTGGTCATTCAACAGATTAACGGTAATGCCAAGGAAGGAACGCTCATAATTGCTGATCATATCGCTTATTATATTCTTCATTGCAAATGCAATAAGATCACGATCACGGTCCTGATCCGAGAACCTCCCTTCGAGTGTCGAGCTCCTATCGTAAGTCAGAATAAAAACGGAGAAAATGGCACGCTGCGGAAGACCGTAACGGTGGAATAAGTTCTCGAGTTCGCTCTGCGAATAGTGGATAAGATGACCATGAAGCGCCTGCATAACAAAAGATTCCTGAATAATGGGTAACTGGCGTGATAGTTGATGCTGCAGCTCTCTGGTTTTATCCTTTAACTCCAGCCAATGTTGCTCCAAATAACCGATTTCATCTCCATCTGTATCACTTTCAGTGGAATCACGCCTCATACGGGACAAAAGATTGGCAACCGGCCGGTAGACCCATCGGGTCCCGAGAAAAGTAAAGACAAAAGCAAGCAGCAGAACGGCAGCCAGAACAGCCGCCGTAATGATTCCGATCCCTGCCGATTTCGCATTCAATTGCCTTGCCGGAATCAGATCAATGTACTGCCATCCGGTATAAGGCGATGTAAGAGTTGTCACTAAATAGTCCTGGTTATTCCATGTATAGTGAAGCTTGTGGTTGGATCCGGTTTTTTCTCGAATCGTGTCAATTAATTCTGATGGCAATACGGATTCGGAAGAATTAACAACCGTTTTATCCTCGTTATCTACAACAGCGATCATCTGTCCGGGATAAACAACGGAGCGCTGGATAGCATCCTGGAACAGCTTCTTATCAATCCTGACAAGCATCAGTCCAAACGGATTGCTATCCTGCAAAGGCAGCTTGCAGACAAATGTAATTCCGTTTGCCGTATCATTGGGGCGGATATGGAATATCTCGTTTACCCATTGGAACGATTTCGGAAACCCGATTGCCTCGTTCAGCTTGTTAATATCGTAAATTGGCGTCACTTTGAATAGACCGGAGGATGAAGAAAGCAGATAGTTGTCTTTGACATACATCGAGATATCCAGTATCAGCTTGTGATTGGTTTGAAAGGACAAGAAAAACTGGGAAACCTGCATATTATATTCAAGTTCATTATTCTTGACCTTCTGCAAGGCCCCATCCCAAAAAAGGGGAAGAAACAGCATTTGCAGCGTACTGTCTTGAATATTTTGCAGCTCATTTTCAATGGTTGCGGAAGAATTCTCTAAAAGCTGGATATTTGCCCGGTTCACTTCATTTTGCAGCGCCGCGGCGGAGAATGAATAACTGCTCACGCCTACAATCAGGGTAGGCAGAACGGCGGCAGCCAGCATCAACAAAATCATTCTTCGCAATAAAGTCGATTTCATGCTAACAAACGGTTTCTCTTTCCAGTTCCATCTCATTGTCCCCCTCCTAATATGAGATTAGCGACATTGCGATTATGAGCGATAGCCGGACCCAGCCCTTGAAATATAGAAGGCCGTACCCCAAGTAGAAGTCGGTTCCTTTGGGTACAGCCCGGCACATCTCTTATTTGCAGTCATTCATCAGAACTGTAAACGCTCTCATTTAGCTCATCTCAGATTCACCCCCGGCTATACCGGGAATCACTTTTCCCGCCCATATTTATACATTCTTCCGGCCGCTCTTGACCGAACTTTCTCCATTTTATCAAAAACAAAAACGATAGCCTATAGACAGTTCTTGCGTTCTGCCTGCCGGGAATATAGGTTCTGACGGATATATGCTCACGCTGCCTTACAAGCATTTAAAACGCAGCAAGGCTGCCAATGGATTGGCAGCCTTGTGAACGGTTCTATCCTATTTTCCATCGTAATCGATCTCGATCAGGCCTTGTCATAACGCCTTTCGAAATCGCATTTGGCGCAAATTCCTGCCCCGGTAGATCTCCCGCTCCGTGCCGTCGAATTCAAAGCTTTGACGCTCATAGAAGCCGATTGCGGCCTTGTTCTCCTGGAGCACCCACAGAATCACTTTTATGTAACCCAGTTCCTTCAATCGCTCCAGTGCCCAATCAAGCAGACGGGTCCCATACCCTGAGCCTTGATATTCCTTCAACAGGTAAATTGCCGAAATTTCAGCGGTGCTTTCGAAGCCTTCAATGGAGGGGGTGATTATAAGACAGCCTATTGCTGTTTCATTGAGCAGCATGATTGCAGTCCGTTCCATGCCTTGAGACAGGGAATGTTCAAAGTGCCTGGCCCGTTCCTCAGCCGCAACCTTGACCAAATAATCAGCCGGCATGATCTCTTTATAAGCATCCCGATAGGATGCGGCGTGCACCCGTCCCAAATCCCCGGCATCCTCTAGCCGTGCCCATCTTATATCATGCATGTGGAAGTCCTCCGAAACGGCATGCTGCCGGATTGGTACAACAGCATTCACGTTTAAATTACCGGTGATTAACAGGCCCTGCAAACGCTCGTTACTTCGATCTTGGTATTATAAATGCCCGGTCATTTTTCTCAAACCCGATACGCGGGTAATAATCCATCGCGGTCGGCGCGGAGATTAATAATAAAGAGACCTTATCCCCCAGATGCTCACGCAGCTGCCTGACAAGCTCTGTTCCAATTCCGCTCTTCTGATACTCCTGACTTACTGCCAGATCGGACAAATAGCAGCAGTAAGAGAAATCGGTAATCGCTCTGGCCAATCCGATGAGCTTGTCCCCATCCCAGGCTGATACATTAATGTCGGCGTTGTCAATCATCCGCTGGATACGGTCAAGGTCATCTGCCGGACGTTTGATGCCCGAGCTTTTGAATACATCGGAAACGTCCCCTGAGAGAAGCGGAGCATTAATCTTGTACGCTATCGCCATTTGCCCACCTCTTATTCTAGTTTAGTTTCCAGCTAGTATAGCATATATTTGTCCTGGCTAAAGAAGCTGTTCCACTATTTTTTCCTCCAAATCGCGCCTATGCACCGATCCAGACATGGAAAATCCCCACCTTGTAATAAGGTGAGGACACCATAGATTTGCCGCTCTATCTCCATCTATGCAACTTGCGTAATAATAAGATGTGCTGATACAGGCCTTGCTCCTCCTGCCAGAGGAGTAAGGGTTAGTGCCGTGGAATTGCCCGCTGGATTTCGTACAGTGAGTACCGAATTGATGACCGTCGTCTGCACAAGAGCCATTCCTGCTATTTCAGAAGTACCTGTAGCCCGCCCAACTGCCGTATAAGCCAAATCAGCGCCGTTGAGCGTTAACATCAATTGTCCCGCTTCGGTCACGCTCACCTGAAACAAGACCTGATATGTGCCAATTGCGGGCAAGTTGAACATACTGGGACCAGTACGGATAATAGTTCCGTTACTAGGTCCGTCTTGCGGAAAATTTACGTCTGTACCCGGAGCAACTGTTGCTACATTATCAGGAGGCATCAAGGCAAAAAAGTCTGCAAAGCTTACCACACCTGCCGGTCCTGGTGGCCCTGCTGCTCCGTCGGCTCCATCTGCTCCTGCTGGCCCTGCTGCTCCATCTGCTCCGTCGGCTCCTGCTGCTCCATCTGCTCCTGCCGGCCCCACCGGTCCTACAGCTCCTGCCGGCCCCGTCGATCCCGCCGGCCCTACTGCTCCTGCCGGTCCTACTGCTCCTGCCGGTCCTGCCGGTCCTACTGCTCCATTTATCCCATCTGCCCCATTTACCCCATCAGTTCCTGCCGGTCCTGCTGGCCCCGCTGGTCCCGTTGATCCTGCGGGTCCCGTTGCTCCTGACGGCCCTGCTGGTCCTGCTGGTCCTGCGGGTCCGGTTGATCCTTCGGGTCCTGCGGGTCCAGCCGGCCCAACTGATCCAGCTGATCCAGTTGGCGCTTTGTATGAAATAATGCGATCCAATGTTACGACCGCTTCTGCACGAGTAATTGGGCTGGTTGGCTTAAAGCTGCCGTCTTCTTTATATCCTACTAAAATATTACTGGCAGCAGCCCGGCCCACTGCATCTTTGGCCCATTCAGCGATCAGGCTTGCATCCTGAAATGACGCTCCTGCACTAACAGCAGGCAGGTTTAGCAATCTGCCAATAATAACAGCAACCTCCTGTCTGCTTATCGGCTTGCTGACCCCGAATGTTCCATCCTCATAACCTTTTATGTATCCTGCTTTGACAGCTTTTGCCGCTTCGGAGTAGGCCCAGTAGCTTGAGGCCACGTCTCCAAATGAAATTGCTGCTGTTTCCGAAAATCCAAAAGAATGGTTAATCAGTGTACTAAATTCTGCTCTGGTTATTGTCTTATTGGGTTTGAAGCTCCCATCCTCGTAACCTTTAATATAGCCTTTATCGATCCAGCCGCTGATTTGGCTTTCCGCCCAATGCCCTTTAATATCCGATGCTGCTGATGCAGTGTCGCCGAATGCCACGCCAAACGATGAAAATAACAAACATACAGAAACCAAGGAAAGAGCAAACATCCTGATCGTCTTGTTCTTCATGTTTTTCCTCCAATTTATACCTTTTTTTATATCCCCCTCCTATTCTATCAGATTATTTTTTAGTCTAATATGAGGAATTAATATTTTTTCAATACCAAGAATAAACATCGTTCTGTTTTTTCTTTCGTCCGCTTCATTCGCTTCTTTATCACTCGGCGCGCATCGCAGCGTTCAGCAGGAACTGGCCTTCTTTCTGCATGACTTGAATGGCTGCATCCAGTGTTTTCTCTTTCTTGACTACAGCCGTGATTTCCCGGTTTTCCAGCTCCGCGAGCTGATTAAAAAATTTCATTTCCACATCGAGAGACATAGGAGGAACATCTGTCGGCAGTGGAACGGAATGGAGCTCATAGAGCTCGTCCACGACCGGCTCGCGATCATACTGCTGATAGGTTTTAAGGCTTGAGAAGCCATCATCCTTCAGATTGGCCCGAACTTTCGCCATATGGTCACTGTTCATAAACCGGATAACCTCCCAGGCCTCATCCGCGTTTGGTGATCCTGAGCGAATGCTCATAATATTGGGCACGTAGATATAATACGTACGGCTTCGATCGGAGGAGGTAACGGGCGGCGTCGCCTCTCCGGTCCTGAATCCGGTCTGCGCATACTGGCCATGATCCGCCAGCGTCATGGCCGACTTGGCCTGCTTGAACAAATCTGCTTCAGCCACCGCTTCCGGTCCATATACCTCCATCGCGCCTATCCTGTCGGTCTTAACATCCTGCATCATAAGCGTTCCGGCCCGATACATATCGACAACCGTTTGAAAGACTATTTTCCAGGACGGCGTATCGATTGTCATCTTGCCTTTGTCCAGATTGTAGGCCTGAATGCCTTCACTCAGGGCCAAATTATTCAGCTGATCTGCCGGCATACTGCTTAACGATTGATGAAATCCGACCACCCCGTCCCCAGCGCTGCCCGCCTGGGCGAATGAATTGGCCAGTTCGAAGATTTCCGGGAGCGTCATATCATTATGGGGAAGCTCGACGGCATATTTTGCAAACAAATCCTCATTATAAACAAGCACAGGAGCGTCAAACTCCCCTGCCAAGCCGTACAGCTCCCCATCCGCCGTCTGCTTAAGCCGTTCGATAACGCCAGGCTGAAAATCATCCGCTGATATTCCGCTGCCCTTCAGACGTACCGACAGATTCTCAAGCAATCCGCTGTTGGCTAGCGACACGTAATAACCAAATACGCCGATAATTAAATCCGGCTGCTCCCGCTGCATAAACTGCTTTAATTGCCCGGTCATCTCCTTGGCAGGCTCAATCTTCATCTCAACCAGCCGGAATTTCAAATCCGGAAAAGCTGCCTCCAGATAATCCCGATAATCCGAATCGTAAGCAATCTCGGAATTGACAGCAATCACTAGAGAGTTAGCCGTCTTTTCGTTTGAGGGCCCATCCATGCACCCTCCCATCAATGACAAGCCAATCATCAGCAGGGCTATGATGGCGGCCCCGCTCCACTTCCGGCGGGGAATCCGCCAGTCACCCTGTTCTCCGGCATTGTCAGCAGCCTTCATGTCCTCAACGGCCGGAAAAGCCGCGGCACAGCGCATCCGATGATCTCTTTTCCCACTCCCGCTCACGGTTCCGTTTTCTCCTCATCCGCTTTGTTCTTCTTCACGAAGGCATCAACAAACGCCTGTCCCTGCTTCTGCATGCTTTGAATCGCGGCGTCCAGGCTTTGCTTACCCTGAAGCACAATCTGCAGCTCCTTCTGAACCATGGCATTCTCATTCAAATAGAAATCTCTTCGGACAGTGAAGTCAATCGCATTAAGAGTCGGCTTCTGCTCGAAGGCAATAGCCGCAAGCGGATTGGCGTTGAATTGAAGTCCTGAGCGGCGGATCGACAATCCGCCATCGGTTTTGGAAATCACCTTGGCAGCACGCTCGCCGCCAATGAACTGGATTATTTTCCAGGCCTCCTCCTTGAACGCGGAGCTTGCGGATATGCTGAAAACCCCATCCATCCGCATGAAGCCGCCCGACTCCCGGGTAGCGCTGTTCACCGGAGGCAGGACTGCGCTCCAGGCAAACTTGGATTGATCAAATCGGCTCCTGTTGCCATACATATCGATGGTCATCGCAGCTTTTCCCTTGGCGAAGAGATCCTGCTTCTCTATCGCCCCCTCGTCGATCCAGCTGCCGCCGTCCTCCACGCGAACCTCCACACCCTTAATGGCGATGGACCCGTTGCGAACCGCTTCAACGGCTGTCTGCAGCAGATCATGCCAGGCGGGCGTATCCATCAGATGCTGGCCGCGCTTCCAATCTACAAGCTGCAGGCCTTCGGTGCCATTCAGCGTATCGAATATAAGGGCATTCAGGTCCTGCATCCATGGATCATGATAGCCGACAATGCCGCCTCCCGCTTGCTTGAAGCGGTAAGACAGCTGAAGCACCTCTTTCCAGGTCATCCCGCTTGTCGGGGGATCAATACCGTACTGCTTGAACAAATCGGCGTTATAATACAGCAGCGAAGAATCGTATGAGGGAGCCAGGCCATATATTTTGTTCTCTTCATTATCCTTCAGCATGGCTATAACTCCCGGCTGATAATCCGTCTCCGCCATGTCCGAGCGGCTCATCCAGCCGGTCAAATCCTCCAATAGGCCTTGATCTGCGAGCGGGCTGTAATAAGCCGACGGCAAAATAACAATGTCCGGCTTCTCCTTTTCAATCAGCCGCCTGTAGGCCTTTATGGGGTCTTTATCCTGATAAATATCTCCCATGGCAACCAATTCAACCGGAAGGTCAGGGTAAACCAGATCAAAATAATCCTGATAATAGAATTCAAATGTCGTTTCGTCTATCCCGGCCACCTTGAGCACACTTGCAGGCTTCTGCGCAGAGGAACTATCCGTACAGCCCGATATCAGCAAGAGAAGGATCAAGCCTGCAAAGACGGGCAGCCAGCTGCCCGTCATATTCATCAGGAATCGCTTGTTCCGGCGGGCTGCGAATATGGTAATCAAGCAGCTGCTAATCATGGAGAAGTCCCCTTTCGAAGATCGGGATTCGCGCTCTGCAGCTTCTCCTCCATGCTGGCCAGCGCTTTGTCTGCCTGCAGCTTGCCGTCCAGCACCATCTTCATCGTCTCAGAGCCGATCTGATAGATTTGCCCCTGCGCCTTTGCCTGCTCCTCATTGCCGGAGCGCTTGATGGAAGCCGTAATTTGCTCCGGATCCAGCCCAGGCGGGTAAAAGGCTTTCCACTGCTCGGCGGGCAGCGAGGCTAACTGCCTGGAATCCATATAAACGGGCAAGGAGCCTGTCTGAGTGAGCAGTTTTTTGGCATAATCCGGCCCTCCTGCGAATTTCACCAGCTCCCATGCCGCTTTCTCTTGGGTCGTCTGCGCATTGACCGCATAGATCATATCCAGATAAAAACCAGCCGATGCATCAGCCGCAGCCGGGGCAACCGCCATCCACTCGACATCCGACGGCTTTACCTTATACTGGGCCAGCTGATTCCCGTAAGAATAGGTATTAATGGACATCGCCGCCTTGCCATTGGCGAAGGCATCAAGCTTTCTCAATTGCTCCATCGATAGTCCGCCCGGATGTTCTGCCCAATTAATCACATTGTCTAAGATCCAGCCAGCCTTCAGCCCCTCCGTCACTTTGCTCCAAAGGCTGTTCCATGCCGGAGTATCCAGCGTCAATTGGCTGCCGTCGGGACTTAGCGAACGCAGTCCCGAGATGCTCCCTAACTGGCTGAACAAACTGAATCCGTTTCTGCCTGTTGAGGTGGATAGTCCGGCAGCTCCGGTGCCATTGAATTTCATGGCAATCTGCAGCAGCTCATCGGTCGTTACTCCGTCTTTTGGCTGCTCAATTTTGTATTTCTCAAATAATTGCTTGTTGACATATACGGCTTCCGTGCTGAAGATTGGCGCAAAACCATACAGTTCCCCTCCGCCAAGCTGACGGATAGTCTTGACTACCGGATCGTACATAGAATCCAGCTTTACACCATCCTTGTCCGCCAGAATATCGAGAGACTTCAATTTCCCTTGTCCCGCAAGGTCCTGGAACTGAGCCGGCGTCAAGCGGAGCACATCAGGCATTTCCTGATCAACCCATTGCGCAAGATTCTTCATTGAAGCGTCCGAAGGCAATGACAAACGGAATTCCACCGATGGATGGCGCAGAACAAACGGCCGTCCGATATCATTCATGAAATTGCTGTATTTGGAGTCCTGGACTTTAAGGATAAGATCCCCTTCATCCTCCAGGGAGTCGTTCAAAAGCGCAGACATGCCGTCTTCGGCATGGCCTGGCTGTAGAATTTGCATCAAATCGTCGCGGAACCACCAGCCGCAGCCAAGCAGCACAACCACGCTCATCAGAGCCGCTGCAGCCCGAAACGGCGATTTTCGTTTCTTCTCTCTCATGCGGATGCGTTCCCTCACTTTGCGTTCAAGATCTGAGGTGAACCCATTTCGGATTGGAGGCTTCTCCGCCAGCCGGCGCTCCCATTGATTTCCCGGATCCTTCATGTCCACTTTTCCTCCCCGGTCAGCATGGCATCCTCGGACAGCTTGCGGTTAACCGCCGCCCTTCCCCGGTGAAGTCTTGATTTCACGGTGCCCGTCGATACTCCAAGCATGTCCGCCATTTCATTCATCGACAATCCGTAATGACTGCTCAGCAGCATTACCTCACGCAGCTTGGCAGGCAGCTTCAATACGACACCCCAGACCTGCTCGGTCATGAGCTTGTCGATTGTCTCCTGTTCCGCTGAAGCATGAGTCTGCTGCTGCGCATGACGGCTGGGCATGAGCGTCACACGGCGAATCCAGGCCGACCGCAGCACGTCGCGCGCCGTATTGCGGGTAATGGCCAGCAGCCATGTTTTCACCGACGATTGACCCCGGAAATTATACAGATGCTCGAACACCTTGATGAATACATCCTGGGTAATATCGTCGGCCAGCTCTCTTCGATGCGTCATGAAGAAGGCGAAGTTCCAGACGTCTTTGCCGTAAGCCTGCATCAGTTCGTCGAGCACGGCATGACGGTCCAAGCCGCCTTTAACATGTTTCAAGTAATCGAACTGCAACTGTGTTCACCTCGCAAAAGTAGACGAATCGGAAAGGAAAATGGTTCCCTATCTATTTCCACGATTATACAATGAAAGAAATATCTGCGGAGATAAAAACAGAAAGAACCGGCAATCGGGACCGATTGCCGGCATGGTATTGTCTTGAAAAGTCATTCCACCTGAAAAACTACCTCTATACCTGTCGGTTTGTTGTTAAAAGGGGCACCATATTCCCTGAACTTGAATTCAATTCCTGAAAGATCGTCCGGTAAAGGCGGAGTTATTACGTAGCTATAGGAAGAATGCCCTGATGAATGTCCACCATTAGTCATTCGACTGTCGTATTCTTCTCCTAAATAGAGCTCAAAATAACTGTGTTTGTATTGGTTTTCCGGAAGGTCAATTATAATGTCCTGATCTATACTAAACGTTATTACACTTGCATTGTTATATTGCCGTATGGAAGTTAACGAATAAAAAAGCTCTCCCTGTTCAATCGATTTCAGAATCGGGATATGCTTTCGGAATCCAGATGGATCTACTATAGGTTTAAAATATTCTTCATTCCTCAAAACGCTAAATACCGCTTTCAAGAAATCTTCGTAAAGTTCAAAAGAATTTGCCCATCCAGAGATATGCTCAAATGGCGGAAAACCTGGATTATGGTCCGAAGATTCCTTTCGCTGCTTTAGCAGTACGCAAATTTGCTCATCGATATTAAAAATTCGTTCATCATAATGCTCGGTTGGACGTTCAAGTGGCATCCGTTTCATCATGATCCTCCTTTAGGCGGTTTGTGATAGCCCTGCGGATCGTAGGGCATAAGCTGATCCATCCATTTCTTCTCCAACTTCTTCAGTTCATCCCTGTAAGCCATGACGACATTCCGCTGAACGCCCCCGCCGGGAACTTTGATATCCTTATAATCGTTTCTGACCTCATCGCCCAGCTTGAGCGACTCCAGCACCTCGAACTCAAATTGTTTTTCACCATCCTGCTTCCAGTCCGCCTGCAGCAGGGAATTGATATGCGAACCCATATTCAGCATAAAGCGTTCACGATGCCAGGCCGAATCGAGCGTCGATGTCGAGGCGATATAGCGTTTTCCACTGCCGAGATTCCTGATTTGAAAAACACCCATCGTTCTCTTCTTCATGGCAAATTCATTTTGCAATTCTTTTCTTCGATCCATGTCTGAAATCCTCCTGAATGATTCCTATATTAAACCGTCAGCCAATATGCGCTGCCATCGCTCTCACGGCTCAGAAAACGATAATCGATGAGCTGTCTGCGGAGCGTGGCGTAGTCTTTGCTTAGAAAGCGCCGTAAAATGTCATTAACCGCCGCCTCCGAATACTTGCTGCCTTTCTTGAAGCTTGTGGAAATATGACGCAGCAGTGCGGCTCTTTGCTTCTCTTTGCGCGGCATCCCCGTGAGCGGCCCATTCAGTCCATCCGGCAAATACTTGGCCAAAAGCTTCGTATACTCCTCCTGGGTCAAGGCATACCGCTCATCGACCTGCGGCGCAGCGCGGTGAACCGGCATGAACTTCGCCCCGCCGGGGAGCGCAGCTTCCATCAGCTCCATCGTGGCCAGAAATAATTTGGCCTGCCTGGCCTTCTCCTTAAGGGCGAATCGGTGATTCCGGATCGTCGAAGCGCTGCCTGCTCCTGTCAGCTTGACCGTCTCCGCGTCCGTCTGACCTGAAGCGAAGGCGCCGATCAGCTGCTTTTGCAAATCGGTCAGGCCCGTTGCTTTCTTATCCAGTCCGAGCAAATATTCCAGCATGGAACTATGCGCCTGCCCGATATGGTAAAGGACATATTTGCGCGCTTCCATGAAGCGGTTCCCGGCAGGGTATACATCGCCGTCTGCGAAGGCTTCTCCGCAGATCAGGCAATAATAGCTTGCCGCAGCCGGATCGAACACATAACCATTTTTCAAATCCTGCAGTGATGCGCTGTAAAAATACTCCGACACATTCATATTAAACATCTCCACATGTTGTTTGTCTTATTTATAGATATATTATCATTATGTTTGGTTTATATCAATATGCAAACAGATATGCCTCTCCCTCACGCGTCTTGGGATCCAGGCGGCTGGGCCTCCCGGATGAAGCGGTGCAGGGGAAAGAGAATTGTTTGTATCCCCATCACACTTTATAATGGAAGCGTGGAAGTGAATATCGAGCAAGAGGAGGAATTTATCGGATGAGTCAATCATTGTACATATTTGCAGGTTCCTATGCGGAACCGGAGAGCAGCGGGGTCTATGTTTACCGCTTTGCGGAAAATACGGGATCGCTGACGCTTGCCTATGAATACCAGGGACTTAGGAATCCGACTTTTCTGAATGTCGATGCTGCCAAACACAGATTGTACGCAATCTCGGAGGGTACCGATGCCTCGGGCAAAAAAATCGGGGAAGCGGCCGCTTTTGCCATCGATGCCGCGACCGGAGCTTTGAACTTATTGAACAAAGCGGCTACCGTTGAAGCGCCAACCTGCCATATCCAGAGAGATCCCAGCGGTAAATATCTGATCGTGGCGAGCTATCATGGAGGCATGATTGGTTTGGTCGAATTAACAGCTGAAGGGCACGTCGGAAAGCTTGCCGATGTCAAGCAGTATGAAGGCCATGGGCTGCATCCGGAACGTCAGAATCAGCCCCATCCCCACTCCGCCATCTTCAGCCCGGACGGCAGGTTCCTGTTTGTGCAGGATCTGGGTCTTGACCGCATCAGCAGCTATGTCCTTGAGGAAGACGCAGGCCGGCTGGTGCTCCATGAGGAGACTAGCCTCCATCCGGGCGCGGGTCCGAGGCATTTTGCTTTCCGCCCTGACGGAAAATATGCCTATGTCATCAATGAGGTGGATTCAACGATAACTGGCTTTGCCTATGATGCGGAAAAAGGGCGGTTAACCTCCATTGAAACGGTCCCCACTTTGCCGGATGGCTTTCAAGGAGAAAATACATGCGCCGAAATCGCCGTTTCGGAGGACGGACGGTTTCTTTACGGCTCCAACCGCGGGCATGACAGCATCGTTGTTTATGCCATTGATGAAGAATCTGGCAGGCTGACGCTTGTGGAGCATGCCGATGTGCAGGGCGCCCACCCGCGGCATTTTGCCCTGATTCCTGGAGGGCGCTATCTCATTGCCGCCAACCGGGACACGAACAATATCGTAACCTTCCAGGTCGACCGTGAATCGGGCAAATTGCATTACACAGGCAACAGCATCGAGGTGTCCAAGCCTGTGTGCGTCCAGCCTTTTTATTTGTAGAACAGTACGGCTGATGGCTGCAAAAAAATAACCTTGCCAAGCGTCCAAAACGACGCAGCAAGGTTATTTCTTTGTTTCGACGTGAAATTGAATTTGCATGCCGATGAGGACAATCACTCCAATACAGGCGCACGCAGAGGCAGATCAAAGCTGCACATCCCTATATCCCGGTGCGCGTTGCCGATATTAACGGAATTCACAGGTTCCTTGCAGGCGTCAAAGCCAATCCACAGCTTACTGCCCACGACCAAACATGCCGGAAGTCCAACTGCCTGTTTGACCCAGGGTATATTGGACGCATCCAGAACGATGGCTTTATCCTCCGGATCCCACTCCGTTACGCTGCGGCTCCAATAGACCCATACCGCCTCGGTAAATTCATTGTCGTCTTCATCGCGTCCCACATGATTGACAAACATGAACCAGAGGCTGCATGCGGGCTCATAATACAAACTCGCATTTTCCAGCTGCTCCCCGGGAGGCAGCAAGGGCCCAGGAGACAGCTCCCATGGCCCGCCCGGCGAATCCGATACTGCCAGCCCGATTGTCCGGTAATAGTCAGGTCCTGTCGTGCTGGCGCTGTAAAAAGCAAAATATCTGCCGTCCAGTTGAAGGACATAAGGCGCACAGATACAGCCTTCGTTCCAGCTGCCCTTCTCTCCAAGGGCAAACAAATTGGTCGACACCTTGGTCCAGGGCCCATCCGGATGATCCGCTGTGGCCAGACCTGTACGATAAGGAAGGGCCGGTATGTAGAAAGGAGCGCCGGAAGTATTTTCAACCGATACATAATAGAGATGCCATTTGCCTTCAAAGAAGAACGTCGGTCCATAACATGCTCCTCCATGGTCCAGTTCTCCGGCCAGTCCGGCCTGCAGCTGCTCGCCGCGCTTGTCCCAATGGATCAAATCCCTGGAAACAGCCTGACAGCAGCCCCAGCCGTTCTCACCATTGCCGTCATAATGCAGATAGAAAAGACCCTCATGTTGAAAGAGAAAAGCCTCGCGCGCACCGTTCATATCCATTTGGTCCCCATGTTCAAGCACAGGTACGGGATGGATGTAGTCAGGCTCATACCTCCTCGCAGGAATCTGTTTCGCACGGACATTCTTTTTCAATTCCACTCCTCCTCTCTGTGGAAAATGGCCATTAAAGAAAAAAGTGACGATGATCCATTCTTTAAGCAATCTTAAAGACTCGATCATCGTCACTTTTCGCATATGCATATTTCCGTTTGTCCGGTTTAACCTTCGTCACCGGCATGACTCCGTTCCAATTCCCCCGCAGCAATCTCGGATCCATCTCACCCCGCCGCAGCCGCTTCTCCCTTTTCTTTCGCGCAGCGCTTTTAGCCATAATTTTTCCCAACTCCTGTTATTTGATTGTATGTTGCTATGAGTAGTATACGATTATTCCTCGCTTTTGTTCAAGCGGGTATACCATGAAGAGATTATTTTCATAACAGAATCGATTGGAGGATTTCTATTTACGCAAACTGATTGATAAACAATTGATGCATTGTCTTCACGTAACTTTTCTTCCGATAGTTGTTGCGGATATGTGACATATCATCTACCATGTAATTAGATGACATATCATCCATGAAGCTAATGGAGTGAGAGGAATGAAGACTGTTAATCTTCATGTTTAGCATACCGGCGAGGTCTTCATCGATCAGGCGCTTGCTTTTAAAGAAAAAACTTGGCATCCCGCACCCTTCACCAGCTGGCTGCGCCCGCGCTCCAGGAAGATGTGGGTCCTGGTTTCCGCCTATCTGATCGAGCACCCGAAAGGCCGGATACTGGTGGACATCGGCTGGCTTGAGGATATATGCGTCTGGATCAAAAGAAGCAATTGGGGCGTCTTGCCCACAGTATTTATCAAGGCAGACTGCCTGAAGCTCAGTCCGTGCGCGAATGGCTCGCAAGTCTGCGGCTGGGAGATAAGGATCGGATTATGTGATTCTGGCCCATCTTCATTCCGATCATGTGAGCGGCCTGAGGCAGCCTTAGCGGTGCCGGGCGCATTATGGTTCCTTATGGGCCTTTCAAGCTTGGACTTGATCTATTCCATGACGGTTCCTTATACTTAGTCCATACACCCGGGCATTCCAAAGGCCATATTTCCTTTCTTGTCCTAGCCGGGGAAGGCTGGGTTCTCTTGGCAAGCGATGCCGGCTATGCCGAGAAGTCCTGGAAGCAGCACATCCTGCCATGCCTGACAACGAGCAAGAATGAAGCGGCACAACCCCTGCGCTGGATAGCCGAATTCGCGCAAAGAGCGGACTGCTGCGCCGTTCTCGCCAATCATGATGGGAATGTCATACCCCGTGTTATCGGTTAGAATAGGCTATCTGCACGGCCAATCTTAGCTGCAATCCGCCGTTAGGGAGCGCAAGCTTCAGCCTACAAATTCAGGAGGAGTCTATGTCCAAACTTTATTATGAAGCGGAACGGTTTCGTTATTTGATTCTTGCCGCACAGCGTCAAGGCGTCCGCATGCTGAATGATCAGCTCAAAGTGCATGATCTGACGGCTTCACAGGCGGAGGTCATACGTGTTCTCGAAGAGCGGCAGCCCATCTCGCTCAAGGAGTTGGGAAGCTTGTTAGTTTGTGAAACGGGCAGCCCCTCGAGACTAATCGACCGGATGGTCACAGACGGATTGATCGATAAAATGAGTGATCCTAATGATTCGAGATACGTATTATTGAGACTGACAGCCAAAGGCACGACCCTTGCCGGGTCTGTCCAGCATATTGAAATCGGAATGTATGAGCAGTTCCGGCAGCTCTATACGGAAGAGGAGTTGATCGCGACCGGGGATGCCATGGAGAAGCTCATACGCCATATGCCGATTGAGCAGGCACTGGTCAAGCGCGGCCTTATTGCGGATTAACTAACCGCGAAGCCGCACCTTGTTTTGGGAATGTTTCGTGTTGGAACCGACAGCTATACAGCTTCCAGTAAGGAAAAACCTTACTCCGGCCTCGCGCCGCACCACTTGCGCGCATGCAGCGAGGAAAAAACGTCTTACAGCCTCTCGTGTTGGTGTTTCAACGGCTAATACAGCTTCCAGTAAGGAAAAACCTCACTGCAGCTTCTCGCCGCAGCACTTGCGCGAATGCAGTGAGGAAATGGCGTCTTACAGCTCACTTATAATTGCCTCGACATGGTCGGTCCACAAATAAAAATCAACTTTGCAGCAGGCTGTTAGGGATTACAGATAAAAACCAGAAAGCCCCTTCGGATTACGGAAGGGGCTTTCTGGTTATAGTAATCGTCCGCAGGATGCCTGTTAACCATGGCATCCCGCGTTTATGCCGCGCTAGCCGCGCGATCGTGCGCCAGCCAGAAAGATCCGCGCCGCATTCTCGGCGGCCCGCGCCAGCAGCGGCCGGGCGCCGGCTATTGCATCGTCCAGGCCCATCGGGCCATCGACGATGCTCATCATGGCCGTGACGCCTTGCGCATACAAGGCGTCAACCCCGGGGCCAAGCCCGCCGGAGATGCAGACGGCGGGCACGCCATGCTTGCGGGCGAGGCCCGCAACGCCGGCGGGCGCTTTGCCGCCGGCGGTTTGCCCGTCGGTCCGGCCCTCGCCTGTCAGGACGAGGGCCGCTCCCGCAATCACATCCTCCAGCCGGGTAATCCCGGCAATGAGGGTGAAACCCGGGCGCAGCGCAGCGCGCAGCAAGGCCGCGCTGCCCGCGCCCATGCCGCCTGCCGCGCCGGCTCCCGGCAGGCTGTCCACCTGCACGCCGAGCGAGCTGTACAGCACGGCGGCATAACGCCGCAGGCCGCGGTCGAGCCGAAGAACCGCGGCCTCGTCGGCACCTTTCTGCGGCGCGAATATAAAGGCCGCGCCCTGCTTACCATAAAGAGGATTGGTAACGTCGCAGCATACCGTTACCTCCGTTTCCGCCAGCCGGGGATCCGCTGCGGATGCGTCAATGGCGGCCAGCCGCTCCAGCTCTCCCCCGCCGAAGCCGAGCTCGCGGCCTTCGTCATCCAGAAAGCGGAAACCAAGCGCTTGTCCCATCCCCATGCCGCCATCGGTCGTGGCGCTGCCGCCAAGCGTGATCATCATCTTCCGGCTGCCCTGATCAAGAGCGTGGCGGACCAACTCACCTGTTCCGTAGGTCGTAGCCCCAAGCGAGTCCCGCTCATCAGAGGTGATGAGCGGCAGTCCCGATGCCGCTGCCATCTCGATGACGGCCATGCCGTTTGCCAGCAGCGCATACGCGGCATCCACAGGTTTGCCCAGCGGACCGGTAACGGTTACGTTATAGCGTTCTCCTTCTATGGAAGCCAGCAGAGCGTCAATGGTTCCTTCCCCTCCATCAGCTACAGGAATAGAAACTATCTCGGCATGAGGAGCGGCGCGTTTAACCCCCTCGCCCATTGCTGCGGCAACCTCGGCGCTGCTCAGGCTTCCCTTGAATGAATCAGGAGCAATGACAACCTTGAATGGACGACTCCCGTCCAGTTGTTCCGAATCGCTCATCGTACTTCCCCCTTATTGATCTGCTTGGTTATTGCTGTTTCTCCCAACCCGATCCATCTACCAATCCTCAACAATGGCCGGTGCGCCGTCTGGCAGTGCCAGACGAAGCTCTGCACAGCGCCGATCATCCCGGACGCCTGTTTCGCCCATCACTCCCGCCGGTCCGGCGGCAGCAGGATGGACAGAAGGCCGATCAGCGGCAGGATGCTGGAGTATGTCATAACATCCGCCAGTCCCCATACTTCAGCCAGTTTGCCGAGCACCACCGCTCCAAGAGCGCCCATGCCAAAAGCAAAGCCGGTAATCAGGCCCGACGCCATGCCGACCTTCCCCGGCAGCAGCTCCTGCGCATAGACGACGCTTACCGAGAAGCCGGACATAATAATAAAACCCAATATAAATATAATGGGATACACCCAGCCTAGCGGCATATGCGGGAGCAATAAAGCAAACGGGGCAGAGCCGCCTATGGAAAATAAAATCATTTTCTTACGGCCGATTTTGTCCGCCATTACGCCACCAAAGAAGGTTCCGAGAACACCTGCAGCCATAAACAGAAAAATCGGCACCTGCGCGGCTTTAACGGAAAGCCCGTAACTTGTTTCTACATAAAACTGATAAAATGTCGAAATGCCGCTGACATACCAGGATCGTGCAAACACCAGCAGAACCAGAATCGAAAGCGCCATAACAATGACTGACCGCTCCCGTTTGGCATCCTCGTTCATGACCTTGCTTACCGCCCGTTTGACCGGTTTGCCGTACAGCGCAAGCTGCTGTTTGTACCATGGCACAACACGCAGCAGAACGAGGATTGCCGCTGCCGCAAGCAGCGTTCCCCATACAGCGCCCTTCTGGCCAAGCGGCACGAATATGAAGATCGTCATCAGCGGAGCCAGCGAGCTGCCCGTGTTCCCGCCAACCTGATAGATCGATTGCGCCAGAGCGCGGCGGCCGCCGGCAGCGAAGAATACAACCCTCGAACCTTCGGGATGAAAGACGGCTGAGCCTATCCCGACAAAAACAACGGCAAGCAGCACGAGCCAGAAGCTCGGCGCATATGCCAGACCAGCCATCCCCAGCAGACTCATGCCCATTCCAACCGGGAGCATCCAGGGAGAAGGACGCTTATCCGAGAAGAAGCCGACGAGCGGCTGCATCACCGATGAGGTCATGTTAAGCGTGAAAGCAATCCAGCCGATTTGGCCATATGACAGCAGAAGCGATTTTTGCAAAATAGGAAACAGGGCGGACACGACGGCTTGCATCGTATCATTAAGCATGTGAACAGAGCTGATGGCAAATAAAATGGCGTACAGGGTTCCCGTTTGAACCGTGGTCGAGCGCATTTGCGTTGCTGTGGACAATTCATTACCGCCTTTCACAGTTGCACAGAAATTCCCATTTCCGCTGGCAACTTAAGAAGAAACAGCTGCCGCCGTTCCCGGATCTTTTTATTGTTATATTTCCAAACGATTATCTTTCTTCTACACCTGCTGCTGCCCATTCCTGGAACAGTCTCGACATATTTCCCGGGCAATCGCAGAACAATCCCGCTAATTTCTGGAAATGAAAACGTTGACACTATTCTCCATCGTCGTTACACTTTGATTAGGATAAGCCCATATCAAAGGGGGAAATATGATGCCGGGTATTCGACTTCATAAATATAAGATTTTTGGCGGGCTTCGCCTCGCTGCAGCTGCATGCCTCATCGCCGCACTGCTCTCCGGCTGCTCTTTGCTGCCTGAGGAAGAAGAGGCGCTGCAGCCTCCGATTCAGCAGAAAAGACAGACCGATCAGGAAACTGCCCTGGTGAAAAAAGGGAGTATCGAGCGGTATCTGGATTCTACCGCAACGGCGTTGTCCAGCAGCAATACTTCCGTTTCCTTCCCCGAATCCGGCGGACGAATCAAACAGATGTTTGTTCAGTCTGGCGACCTCATCTCGGCCGGCTCACCGATCGCGGAGCTGGACACAGGAGATTTGCAGACGCGCATCAAGCTGCAGAAGCTGAGCGTGGAGCAGAAGCAGATCGTATTCTCCACAACGGTAAAGTCTGAAGCTGACAAGAAGGATTCCCGCCTCACCCAGATTGATCTTGACCGGGAGAAGCTGATTCTGGAATCGCTTGAGAGCGAATATCAAAAATCTTTGCTGCTTGCTCCCGTAAGCGGTAAAATCACGTATCTGTCGGTTCCCGATCCAGGCGAGGGAGTGACGGCCTTCCAGACCGTCGCCACCATTTCCAATCCGGATTCCATCGATCTGATTTATGAAGCCACCGACATCAAAAGCATTACCGGAATCAAAAAGGATACGCCGGTTGCGATTACCTACAGCGGGAAGACCTATCAGGGAAAAGTCGTACAAATCCCATCCACTGCGCCCAAGTCCAGTGACCCCAATATTCAGAAACGCAATGCCAAGGCTCTGATCATCGCCTTCAACGCGCCCAAGCCCGTAATAAAAATTGGCGAATATGTCGGTATCAAGCTGTTTATTGAGAAGAAGGATAATGTCCTTATCATTCCGCGTTCAGGTCTGCGGACCTTCCTGGGCCGTTCGACTGTGCAGGTGATCGATGGCGAGCGCGTCAAGGAGCTGGACGTCCAGACCGGACTTATGACCTCTGCCGAGGTGGAAATCGTCAAAGGTCTTGAAGAAGGACAGAAAGTCATTATCAATTAATTAACCGGACGCCTGCCTGGTTCGTTATGGCGCTATCGTATCGGATAATCGATTACAACCACATTGTCCAATATACCGTCAAGCAGCTTTACAAACTGTTGATGAAGCGGGTGGGGACCATACTGCTGCAGCGCCTCGCGGCTGTCAAAGGTCACGCGGAGACCCAGCGTATATCCGTGAATATTCCCCGTCTCCTCCGTCACATTCAAGCCGGCCGTCAGTTCAATAAGTCCCGGTATTTGCCCCTTGAAGGCGTATAGGGTGTCCAGCAGCAGCTTCTCCTGTTCTCCGGAGATGGAGTCCTTGAATTTAAATGAAACCAGATGCTCATACATGCTTGGTAAACCTCCATTATATGGTTTGGATGAAGACTTCTGTCCCTATTATATATCAATCTTCCTGAAAATGAGCAGCCCCCGCACATGAAACTTTGTCCGGGGGCTGTTCATTTATATGATGAATCTTATCCACCGGCTGCTGGACAGGCCCGATCCATGTGTTTAAATTCCTTTTAAGGTAAAGGAGAAAGCATAGGTTTTATTGGCATGCAGCACATATTCGGGATGTGCCTGAGCACCCCAGCTGTCATCTCCGCCGACACCCATCTGCTTGTGATTGATGCGTACAACCGTCTTGTTGCTGCGCGGCAGCTTATAGACATGATCGTGATTCTCCAGCTCCGATGGCGTATACGGCAGCACGTTCAGCTCGATTGCCGGTGATCCAATGACTGCAAGCCCCGATCCTTGACCATTCGTGACGGAAGCATGCCTCACGCCCATTTTATTCCCGCATTCCTGCGGACGGAGATAAGGTACGAATTGATCAGCCACTTTGCCCCTGTATAGGCCAAGCTTCGCTCCCGATTGGCGGTCCCAATACGATTCATGCGGTCCCTTGCCGTACCATTCGAGATTTTCGTATGAGCCATCCATGACGAGCATAACGCCTATCTCCGGAATTTCCGGAAGATTTTCTCCTGGAGTGAGCTGTTCATACACTTCAATCTCACCTGCTGCCTTCACGGTATAGACCAGCTCGCATTCCGATGCTGTTGTGGTCGGCAGGAAGCAGCTTCCACGCACGATAACCCGGTCCTGCAGCACCTCCCAGGTCAGCTCGCGCAAAATCCGCTCTTCTCCTGCAGAACGCCAGGTAGCGCTGCGTTCATGCTGTTTGTTACCGCGGTCATTGTCTGTGTAAGCACGCCAGAAATTCGGTATCAAGGCGCTGCTCAGCAGCTCATTGCCCTTCACAATGAAGGAAGAGAGACTTCCTGTCGCTTTATCGAAGCTAGCAGAGAAGCCTTGACCGGCAACGGTCAGGGAATCTGCACTTTCCTCAGTCGAGAGTGCAGCCGATAAGCCCGGATTCTTGACGCCAGTCACAGAAGCTATGCGCGGTGCAGGAAGGACGAACTGCTGGAAGGCAACTTCATGTCCGGCCTCGGCCCATTCCGCAGCCTGCTTCGTCAGGAAGCTTACGGTCAATACGGCTTCGCCATTCTTGAAGGCAATCCCCTCCAGAGGGATTGTTATTTCCTGAGCCTCACCCGGCGCTATCGCAGCATGTCCGGTACCTTGGTTCTCAGTATGTCCGTCCACCGTCACAACCCACTGCAGTGTATATTCGCCCAGATTGGTGAAGAGAAATTTATTCTCGACCTTGAGAACGCCTTTTTCCATATCAACCGCGGTTATGCGGATGTTCTCATAGCACTTCTTGACCTCATAGAGCTTGGGAGAGACCGTACGGTCCGCGAAAATAATTCCGTTGCCGCAGAAGTTGCCGTCATGCGGATTCTCGCCGAAGTCCCCGCCGTACGCCATAAATTCGACGCCATCCGCATTCCTGGTCCATATCGCCTGATCGACCCAATCCCAGATAAATCCGCCCTGCAGCACAGGATAGCGGTCGAACAGCTCCGTATAGTGATGCAGGCCTCCGCATGAATTGCCCATCGCATGGCTGTACTCGCAGAGAATAAAAGGCTTCTTGGGCTTGTTCAGCGCATATTCCTCGATTTTGGCTGGTCTAGTATACATCTGGCTCTCCATGTCGGAGGCCGCCTCTGACGCGCGCCACTGAAAGACGCCTTCATAATGAACCAGTCGTGTAGGATCCGCCTCACGCAGGAAATCATGCATTTTCACAAAATTATCGCCGCCATGCGATTCATTTCCCAGGGACCAGATGATGATCGAAGGGTGATTCTTGTCGCGCTGCAGCATGGAATTGGCACGGTCAAGCACATTGGCTGTCCATTCCGGACGGCTCGCAGGAACGGTTGAAGCGCTGAATTCATCCTGCAGGTAGGTCCAGCTGCCATGCGTCTCCAGATTGGTTTCGTCTATGACGTACAAGCCGTATTCATCGCACAGATCATACCACTTTGGATGATTCGGATAATGAGAAGTCCGGACGGCATTAATATTATAAGCCTTCATCAGCTTCACATCCGTGACCATTTCTTCATAGCTGATCGCTCTGCCCGTAAGACAGGAGAATTCATGGCGGTTGACGCCTTTGAACACGATCCTTTTGCCGTTAATGAGCATCAAACCATCCTTCAGCTCGAACGTGCGGAAGCCGATACGGAAGCTTACAGCCTCCAGCAGATGGCCCGCCTCGTCCTTCAAGCTGAGCACAAGCGAATACAGATTAGGATGCTCAGCGCTCCATTTGAGCGGATCCATAATATCCTGAGCCGCCTCAATATCGATGGACGGCGCTGCGTTCAGCGCGGCGGATAGGGTCAGCGGCTCGGCCAGAACCGTTTGTCCCTTGGAATCATACAGCTGCGCTTCGACAGTCAGCACACCCAGATTCTCCTCAAAAGCATTCCCTATGGTCGCCCTGATGTTAAGCTTGGCGTCCTTGTAATTCCCATCCAGCTCTGTCGTAACATAGCAATCATACAGATGCGCTTTAGGCGTGGTATACAAATATACATCGCGGAAAATGCCGCTCATCCGCCAGAAATCCTGATCCTCCAGCCAGCTTGCATCGCACCAGCGGTACACTTCAACCGCCAGCTTGTTCTCTCCTTCAATCAGATAAGGCGTCAGATCAAATTCGGCCGGAGTAAACGTATCCTCGCTGTAACCGACAAGATCGCCGTTCACCCATACATAAAAAGCCGATTCCACCCCTTGAAAGCTGATGTAAACGGGCTGGCCCTGCCAGTCGCTTGGAACCGTAAAGGTTCGCACATACGAGCCTACCGGATTATATTTTGTCGGGGCAAAAGGAGGCATCAGCTCCTCTGTTTCCTCCCATGGATAGCGGATATTCGTATACTGCGGATAATCATAGCCCTGCAGCTGCCAATGGGCGGGAACCGTAATTTCATCCCATGCGCTGCTGTCGAAGCCTTGTTCGTAGAAATTTGCGATCCGTTTATCAGGCGTTGGCGCCCAGGCAAACTTCCATTGTCCGTTTAGAAGCTTCACATTTGGCGATGACAGGCTGTCGCCTTTAAGCGCATCTTCTACCGTTTCGAAAGGAATAAGCGCCGTGTGCGCCTTCATCCGGTTTAGTTGAAAGATTTCGGGATTGTTGTTCCACTCCGGGTAACCGTTGGCAGGAGGGCTGTATACGAATTTCTTTTTCACCTTTACACCTCTTCTGTGCAGATTAAACGCTTAACCTCACTTTAGCGAATCTTGACGGTACAAGTAAATGCAATAATCAGGCAGGGAATATCGAAAAAAGGAATAGAAAAAAGAGAGCATACCGGATATGGGTATGCTCCCCTGGAAGAATCCGCCTTATTCAAAACGCAGCGCCTCGATCGGTCGCAGACCGGAGGCCTTATTCGCCGGAAACAGCCCGAACAGGACTCCGATGAAGACCGAGAAGCCGAACGCCAGTCCGATCACAGGCATGGAGATCACCACCGTCATGCTCATCGTCCTGGACAAAATCTGGGCAACGCCGACACCGATTCCCACCCCGAGCAGTCCACCCAAGCCGCTGAGCGCGATGGCTTCGATCAGAAACTGGATCAGAATATCCTTCTTCTTGGCGCCGATCGCTTTGCGGATGCCGATCTCCCGGGTCCTCTCCGTCACCGATACGAGCATAATATTCATGATTCCGATCCCGCCGACCAAGAGTGATATGGCCGCCACCCCGCCCAGCGCGAGCGAGAGCGTACCCGAGATGCTGCTGAACGAGTCCAGCAGATCCTGCTGATTGAAGACGCGGAAGCTGTTCGTATCGCCGCGGAACTTCTTCGTCAGCGCCGCCTCAAGCTCAGCCGTAACCGCGTCCATCTGGTCCGAGGCTGCGACCTGGACATTAATGGTTTTCACACCCTTGGATTTGAACAGGCGCTCGGAGGTTGTAATCGGAATGATGATCACCTCGTCATTGGAGCCGGTGAGCGAGCTTCCCTTGGCAGCCAGCACGCCGACGACTTTATAGCGCACGCCATTGAGGAGAAAGGACTGCCCGACCGCATTGTCCGAACCAAACAGGTCCGTTGCCGTCGTTGCCCCGAGAATCGCGATCTTCTGGTAGTAATCGAGATCGATTTGGGATACGAACCTCCCCGCCGCCAGTCCGTAATCCTTCAAATCCAGATAATCCGCCGTCGTCCCCACCACGCTGACAGAGACGGACTCCGACCCGTTCTTGCCGTTCCCCGTGGACTGATTAAGGGGTGCGGCAAATTCGATGTTATCCTGATCGGTTATTTCTTCCGCTTCTTTATAATCTATTGTGGTTTGTGAGCCGCGGCCCGTTATATTAACAGTCAGAAGGTTGGTTCCCAGACTCTCCACCTGGTCGGTAACCGATTTGGTCGTACCCTGGCCGACTCCGACAAGCGCAATAACGGCTGCAACCCCAATAATAATGCCGAGCATGGTAAGCAGCGATCGCATTTTGTTGGATAATATACTTTTAATTGCCATTTTGAAGGCTTGGCTGACGTTCACTTCTCGAATCACCGCCTTCCTCGCTGATTTGGCCGTCCTGTATGCGGACCACCCGTCTTGCCTGTTCGGAGATTTTCAGGTCATGCGTGATCAGGACAATCGTATGACCTTCCTTATTAAGCTCCTTCATCAGCGACATGACCTCAACGCCCGTGCGCGTATCCAGCGCGCCGGTCGGCTCATCGGCAAGCAGGATAGGAGGGTTGCCTGCAAGCGCCCTCGCGATCGCCACCCTTTGCTGCTGACCGCCCGACAGCTCGCTTGGCCGGTGCCCGACGCGCCCCTCGAGACCCACCTTGCGCAGCGCTTCGATCGCCTGCTCCTTGCGCTGCTTGCCGGGAACTCCCCTATAGATCAGCGGAAGCTCGACATTCTCGAGCGCGGACAGCTTATTAAGCAGGTTGAAGCCCTGAAAAATAAAACCGATTTTTTTATTGCGGATTTCCGCAAGCCGGCTTTCGCGAAGCCGGCTCACTTCCTCCCCGTCCAGCCAATAGGCTCCGGAGGTGGGGGCATCCAGACAGCCGATCACATTCATCAGCGTCGATTTGCCGGAGCCGGACGGACCGATAATGGCAATAAAATCACCATAATCGACGCGAAGCGAAATATCGCTGAGTGCATGAACGGTTTCTCCGCCCATTTTGTACTGTTTGGATAAGGTCTCGATGCGAATGAGCGGTTCACGTTTCGCTTCCATTATCCAGCCCCTCCGCCGCGGGTGGCCGAAGCGCCGGCACTACGCTGTCCTCCGCCCTGGAATCCACCGCCTCCGCCTGCTCCGAATCGGGTAGCGCCTCCTCCCCCGCCGAGTCCGCCTAAACCGCCCAAGGCGCCTATTGCCGCCTGCTGCTGGTTAGCTCCAGTCGATGGGGTAATGACTGTCGGTAACACGACCCGCTCCCCTTCCGTCAATCCGGAAAGAACTTCAATATAATCTTCATTATGAATCCCCACCTCGATCATCTGCGGGGTTCCTCCCAATCGGCTGGCTGCGCCGTTCTGACCGTTTCTTCCGGCAGCAGCCTGCCCTCTACTGCCTTGACCGCCTCCCGTGCCCCGGAACTGACCGCCATATCCTCCGGCCTGGCCTCCTCCCGCTCCACTCGCTCCAGCACCGCCTTGGCCTCCTGCCGCTCCACTCGCTCCGGTACCGTCTTGGCCTCCTGCCGCTCCACTCGCTCCGGCGGCGCCTTGGCCTCCTGCCGCTCCATTCGCTCCGGCGCCAGCCTGGCCTCCTGCCGCTCCACTCGCTCCGGCGCCAGCTTGGCCTCCTGCCGCTCCACTCGCTCCGGCACCGCCTTGGCCTCCTGCCGCTCCACTCGCTCCGGCACCGCCTTGGCCTCCTGCCGCTCCACTCGCTCCGGTACCAGCTTGGCCGCCAGCCGTTCCACCTGTTCCGGCTCCAGCTTTGCCGCCTGAGTATCCTCTGCCTTCAGCAGTTCTTCCTCTGCCGCCTGCTGCTCCTTGAGCACCCGCAGCTTGCGCCGAGGCAGGAAGAATTACCATATACCTTCCGCCAAGCGATTGGACGGCATCGATAGGCAGCATCAACGTATTTTCCTTCTTCTCCACCTGGATGCTCGCTTCCGCGGACATGCCGGATTTCAGACCTGCAGCCGTATCCAGCGCCACTGTTACGTCGAACGAGGCCACGCCGTTGTTTGCCGTTCCCTCATTGGCTATTTCTGAAACCTTCCCTGTGAACGTTTGATCAGCCAGCGCTTCTACCGTCACTTTCGCGCTTTGACCGACCTTCACCTTGGAAATATCAAGCTCATCGATGCCTACGATAATTTCATAATGATCATAATCTGCAATCTCCATCAGTTCTGTAGAGCCGTTAAGCGTATCCCCGTCAGCCACGGACAATGTCGTGACCGTCCCGCTCACCGGCGCAACAATCGTCTCTTCCGCCACTGCATCCTTCAGATCGGCTATCGTCTCTCTGGATTGATCGATATCCAGCTGCTGCTGCTTCATGCTGAGCTTCAGGCTGCTGATGTTTTTATCATCCGTCTCCATCTTGTACTGGTCCTGAGTACTTTCCAGCTGAAGCAGCTTCTTCTCCAGATTAACCTCCTCGGTCTTGATTTTATCCGTGTTGTCTTCGCCTTCCAGCGTTGCCAGCACGTCGCCTTTCTTCACCTTGTCGCCCTGCTTCACCTTCACTTCGCCAATGACGCCCTGCTTGCCGGACTTCACGGTCTCCTTCTCGGCAGGAGCAATGCTTCCTGTCCCGCTGACGTTCACTTCGATTGTGCCTTTAACAACCTGTGCAGTCGCAACTGGAGCAGCTACGACCACTTCTTTCTTGTCCCACTTGAAATAAGCAACACCCGCCGCTGCAACTAACAGCACTCCGATACCTAATATCCACCACTTTCTCATTGATCGCTACCCGCCTTTCCCCTATTCCCCTGACCAAACTGCTGCTTTCGGATTGTCAGCGCCGTCTTGCCGTCGTCTGCGAGCCAAATCATGACGATATCGCCTTCCTTCAAATCGGAAGCCTGCAGCTGACTTTCACTTGGGCCGCCCTCTCTCCTTGTCATTTCATTTATTGTCGTGTCGGCATTTAACGGTATCGTTGTTTGGTCTGCGGCAAATTCCATCTGAAAGCCGCCGGCAGGCCTGACTCCCTTGCCGCTGCCAAGCCTGTCCCCTTGGGCTCCTGTGGTGTCACCTCGCTGAGCACCGCCAGATGCAGCTTGACCATTTTCAGGCGTTGCTACCTCAGAAGGAGTTTGCTCGCTTCCGGACGTTCCATCACCGGGAGCAGATTGACCATCACCTGCGGGAGCTCGCCCACCCGCTCCCTGTCTGCCGCGCACGCCGCTGCCCGGCATTTGCGAAGGCTGTGTAGTCGATTTCATGACAACAATGGAATCGGCACTGGCCGCAGCCACCTTCGCAATCATATCCGGCATGTTCGCCGCATCCTCTCCTTGCTGGCCGTTCGGAGCGGATGCCGTGCCGGTTGACTGTACACCTGCCGCATTGCCGGTCAACGCATTTTCTCCGGCAGCCGTATTGTTTGCCGCGCCGCAGCCTGTCAGCAGCAAAGTCAGCAGCAGCGTTCCAACAGCAAGCTTTATTTTCCAATTTTCCATAATGCGTTGCTCCCATCTCTCTATGAACATTCTCTCAATCTTCCACGGGTAGAATAGCATTCCTAGATGAATTTAAAATGAAGCAGGAACATTTTGCTATCCGGCAAATTTCGGCTGGTCCAGACACAGGCAGAACCGCTCCCCCGTCCTCTTCCGGCCAAGTTCATTTCTTCCCTCCAGACCTTGCAGACATTTGCAAGAGTGGCACCTACAAATGTTTATACGGTCACAAAAAAGAAGAGAGCAGACATCGCCCTCTTCTTTGAACAAACCATATTGTGCTTATTTCTGAACCAACCGCTTATTCTTCGACCTTGAATTTCGGGCTCACCCGGTCGAAGTTCGGGTTTTCTCCGCAGACCATCAAGCCTTGGCCCCAATTGATGTGTGTATTCTCTACCGGGAAATCTGTCGCGCTGCGGTATTGGAACAGCACGTTCCGGCGTGTCCGTTCGCTAAGATTCGCTGGAGATCCATGAATGGTCAGATAATTGAAGAACAATACATCCCCTGCCTCCGCCGGACATGGCGTTCCCATGGAAATCGGATATTCCTTGGCATTCAGATAATGCTTGCCCACATGCGGCAGAGTGCCTTCTTTATGCGAGCCCGGGATGACATGCAGACAGCCGTTCTCAACATTGGCATCGTCCAGATGGACGCTCGCCGCCAGCATCGTATGCTGCTCATGCGGAAAATATGGATGATCCTGATGCATCGGGAATGCGGCGCCGTTCTCGGGCGGCTTGACCAGCATTTTGGAATGATGAAGCTGGACATTGGGGCCGATAATCTGGGACAGAACCGATGTCATGTTGGGATGAACAATAGCGCGCATGAACGAAGCATCGTGATACTGCACGTCATGGAAGCCCTTAAGCACAAGCTTCTTCAGCTCGTCCGGGGGCAAATAGTCCCCCTGCCAGGCATGGTTCACGTCTTTGCGGGCCTGAGCTGCGCGATCGATGATTTTACCGACGGCCGCACGCATCTCTTCAACTTCAGATTTATTGAATACACCTTTAACCAGCAAGTAGCCCTGTTCGTTGTAAAAATCGACATCCTGTGCTTTAATCATGTTAGATCCTCCTGTTTGCTATGAACTCGTTTTCATACCCTCATTATGCCTTACAAGCGCGTTAGCATCTTTAGCCGATGGGGTCATATTTTTGTCTTTTTACGCCAACTTGGATTAGGAGGAAGCTCCTTGTATCATTGGATTGAAAGCGAAACCAGACTGAACCGGCAGGCAGTCCGCATCAAGTCGCCCGACGCCTCCTTTACCGTCCACTACTGGGGGCTTGAGCCCCGGCATTTCAGCAACTCTCTTCACAAGCATTCCTATTTTGAAATCTGCTATGTCCTGGGCGGCGAAGGCGCTTATTTGGATGATGGCACTCTTTATCCGTTGAGCAAGGGAAGCTTGTTCTGTTCCCGGCCGGAAATTAATCATCAAATTATGTCTTCTGCAGGCATGCAGCTGATCTTTATTGCCTTCGAGCTGAATGAAAGTGAATGCTCGGAGGAAGTTCGTGTGGCGTTTCAGACACTTGCCGAAACCACCGACGTCTGCAAACATAACGGGGACAATCTGCCCTCCGCGCTGCTTTGGCGGTCACTTCTGACAAGAGAGGACCAACAGTCCGCCATTCCGGAATCCTCCCTGCCGGATCTGGCCCGCGCGCTGCTGTTTTCCTTTGTTCCGCTGTTCGTGTTAAAAGCTTCGGGAGAGCGGACCCCGCTCCATCGAAGCTCCGCGCTGCTTCTGAAGCAGGCCAAGCTGTACATCCGCGATAACCTGTCCGATGATGACCTTTCTCTTGGGAAGGTCGCTGCGCATCTGAATGTGTCACCGCGCCATTTGTCCCGTATATTCTCTTCCAATATTCATGAATCCTATTCGCAATACGTCCGTCTGCAGCGCGTCCGGCAGTCGGCTGATTTATTGCTTCATTCCGATCTGTCCATCAAAGTGATAGCAGAAATGACCGGCTTCGGATCTGTTCATTACTATACACGAACCTTCCGCGCGCTAATGAACACAACACCGGCCAAATATCGCGAGGATTCCTACGCAGGACAGCAAAATTCCCTTCATCCATAACCGGATAAAGCGTGCGATCGTTCATAAAAAAGCCAATTACAAAAAAGACCTGATCAAAAGGCTGTTGTTGATTGCGCTATATAAACCTTATAACTGGAGGTCGTTGTTTCATCTGAGTTTTTTAAAAATATAGCTTGTAACTATATTATAGAGGTGAACAAGATAATCAAACCCCCTGTGACTCTTCGAATGTAACTTTGCACCTGCGTCGGCAGATAGTGAAGGAGGAGGAGTTCCATCCCGATTCGCCGAAGGGTCAGCTCTTCATGCTGCTTAGCCGTTAGTCATCGTGTCCGACGCTCCTGTTCATCTTCTTTAATCTGTTCGTCCTCTGCGGCGAGAGCCGCTTCGCGAAGGAGCTCTCCGTGCTGAACGGCGTCACGGACCAGTTCGGCTAACGGATCACGAACGAGATGAGGAGTGAATTCGGTGAAGCGTATTCGAAATCGCTCCAGAATATGAATGCAATATCGGCGGCTAAGATCGGGACAACCTGCGCGAACGCAAGGCAGTTCACCTCGAGCAATCCGCAGCTGCTGGATCCGCTGGACCCATTCACGGCAAGTTAGCCGAATGAAAAGCCTGCATTTTTGCAAGCCCAGCCTGGTGAAAGGGCGGCTAGCCGCGTCGTTCACCAGGCCAAAAAGGCAGAATGGACGGCGAGCTTCTTTAATTTTTGAGATAGAGGCGGAATATAAGGGTTCTACCGATCGACGATCTAGCCGATTCCCTCTAGTCGCGGGAACGGCCTTGCGAATCCGCCCGCAAGGAGGCGAGCCAATCCTGCGCCGCCCGTGTCAATCGTTCCGTCAGCTCTGGAAGCCTGCCGGCCTCATTGACCCGCTCCCCCGGATCCTTCGACAGGTCCGACAGATGCACACGATCCGGCTGAGGAAGGCTGCCGTCCAGCTTTCCGTCCAGTACGAGCTTCCAGCCGCCTTCCCTCACGGCCAGTTGCCCCTGATATTCCCAGAATAACTGCCGGTGCGGTGACGGCTCGCCTTCCAGCAGCATCGGCTTCAGGCTGCGGCCGTCGATGCGGACATCCTTCAGCGGTCCGGCCGCGGCGTCGACTCCGGACAGGTCGAGGAACGTCGGCAAAATGTCGATCATCGCCGTCATCTCGTCGCTCACCCGTCCGCCCGTCAGTCCTGCCGGCCAACTGAGTATGGCGGGTTCGCGAATGCCGCCGTCGAACAGGCTGAACTTGTGCCCGCGGAAGATGCCCGCGCTGCCGCCGTAGTATGCGTCCTCCGTGCCGTCCAGCCAATTCCGGCTCTCGGGAGACGGTCCGTTATCGCTGGAGAAGAAGATGATCGTGTTTTCGTAGCTGCCCGTTCGTTTCAATTCCTTTACTATAGCTCCCACTCCGTCGTCCACGGCGGCGATCATCGCGTTCATGACCTGACGGTCCCATGGGAGCTGTGCGAACCGATCCATATATTCCTTCGGCGCATGCATCGGATAATGAGGGGCATTGTAGGCGGCATACAGGAGAAAAGGCTCCTCCCGTTCCGCTTGACGCCGGATGAACTCGATGGAGCGCTCCGTGATGAGCTCGGTCATGTAGCGACCGTTCTCCCATACCTCCGTCTCGTCCTCCCACAGGTCGTGAAGAGGATTCAATCCCGCTCCTTGACCCCAGTAGAAAATATGCGAGTAGAAATCGATGCAGCCGGCCTTGAAGCCGAAAAATTCGTCGAACCCGTGCGCGTTGGGTCCGGTCTCCTCGGATACGCCCAAGTGCCACTTCCCGTGCACGGCAGTGCGGTATCCTTCGGTCTGAAGCGCCTTCGCCAGCGTCACCTCCGTTGCCGGCAGCCCGTGCAGCCCTCGTTTTGCCCCCAAAATTTCATCCACCCCGGCCCGCGCCGGATGACGGCCCGTCAACAAAGCGGCACGGGACGGCGAGCAGACCGGCGAATTGGAATACCAATTCGTAAATCGGATTCCTTCAGATGCCAAATGATCCAGATGGGGCGTCTTGGCTTTCTCCGAGCCGTAGCAGCCCAGATCCCCGTAGCCCAAATCGTCGCAGTAAATGATCAGGATGTTCGGCTTTTGCCGATTGTTCTCTTGCATCTTCCATTCCCCTTTCGGTTTCGGTTCACCCGTTCTTAGGTTACCTTGCGCAGAAGCGATCGGGAATGTCCGCATCTTGCAATTTTTATACAATTTGTTGCGCGAATGACGTATAATCGGAGGATATTACGAAGTGAAAGGGGTGAATCCGCGGCCATGAACCGACATCAGTACAGAGAGGAATATTATAACTATCCGGCACCGTTCGAGAAGAAGATGGGCTTGTGGATGCTCAAAGCCGGTTATCAATGCGATTTTGCCCAGCAGGTCGGACCCCGTTCCGTCGAATTCTACAGTATTCATTTTGTTGCGTTCGGAAAAGTGAGATTCGGTTGGGACGGCAACTCCGTCATCCTATCGGAAGGCGATCTCTTCTGCCTCTTTCCCGGATCCGTCTATACGTATGTCGAAGAGGGTGATAGCCCGCCCGTCAAGCTCATGTGGATGGCCTTCAAGGGCGATCAGATGCCGGACATCTTGGCGCGCGTCAGCCTCGCCCCCTATCGCCCCTATCGCTGCGGAGCGTTCAGCCGTTCTTCACTCGATATTGTACAGGAGGCGCTGGACAAGCTGAGGCCGTCTCGAATCGACCGCAGCTTCCCGCTGATGTCTCTCGCCTATCGGCTGCTACAGAGCATTGATCCTCAGGATCAGGATACCCTCGCTCCATCCACTCATTGGCTGGACTCTGTACAGGAGTACATTCGTCTTCACTACACGGAGAATCTGACAGTAGACGATTTATCCGCTTGGGCGGGCGTTCACCGCAGCCACTTCACGCGCATGTTCACTCGCCGATACGGCGTGTCCCCTTCCGAATACAAACGTCGATGCGTCATGGAAAAAGCGGCTCGCCTTTTGTCCGAAGACGGAATCAACATCACACAAGCCGCTTTGACGCTGGGTTATTCAGATCTGTTTACGTTCTCGCGCTCGTTTACCCGACATTACGGAATCACGCCGAGCGCCTTCCGGCAGCGCAGCCGTTCGCAGCACGGCGGTCATGATAATTCGCTAAAGCTGTAATGCCTTCGGCTGCAACGCAGCGAGTTGCCGTGTCTTGGAGACGTCACAATCTTCAAGCGCGCGTGAAGCTGTTCGCACAGCCCTTCCAGAAGCTTCTGGAACTCCTCCAATTACCAACACCAACACCAACACCTCAGATTCAAAACCAGCAATTCTCCTAACTGGAACATTTAATATTGCGACCACTTGATGACCAATAAGTTCGTAGGTTTTCTATCATGGGCTGCAGAATTCGGCCCTCATGGGGTTCGAGTCAATACAGTCAGTCCGGGACCAGCGCGTACCGAGGGTGCATCTCGAATGGGTGATTTTCTTGACCAATCAGCAGCTCAGGCCCCCGCTGGACGTGTCGCTTCACCTGAAGAGATCACGGCTGCAATTATTTTTCTTGCAACGGATAGTTCCAGCGACCTCCTAAGCCGCCACATGTTTTGAGTATCAGCCATCTCCCTGATTATATCCATAGCTGACAAAAAGGAGTCTACTTTGGCAGACTCCTCCGATTTTTGCTATCTTGACTATTTAATACTGACCTTAAAAAGGCTTGATGTTTACGGACTTTAATAAATCGGTGATGTACTTATCCACCCTGTCAGAGTCACACTCTTTGATGCCATGATGAGGGACTATATTAAGCTCACGCCGTTTAGCTATTGAATGGAAGCGTTCTGAGAAAAGGTGTATCGGATTATCGGTCCACGTCCGGCAATATTGTACATATCTCCACGTGAGTGCCAGACTGTTCTCAAAGATAACAACAAGACTTACTTGAAAAGCGGGAGCGGCCCATGTTTCCGGATTGAGCGTATTTAGCAAATGGATGGGATTATCCTTGAATCGGTGCAGCCTCTCAAGCTCTTTGTTATTATTTGTCATCAGAGCGACGGCTATTTGACGTTTGAGTAACTGTTTGGCAAAGAATCTGCCTTCGCGATTTGGAGCTGATATAAGGATATGAGGCTTTTGTTCATACCTCATAATGTCGCCTCAGTCATATTGTTTGTCGATTCTTTCGCACTTATCATGTCTTTGACGAGAACCGCTTCACAGACCTTTTTCCAGGGGTTTTCACTCATATGTAATCCTTCACCTTCGCGCTCCGAGTTCATTGCAATCTTGCAAATATCGGTTAGGTATTTTGCGTTTGCCATTTACCTGTCTCCTTTTCGTTTTCTACTGGGGATAATGTAAATCGGCAATGTGATTGCACCTCCTCTCTTCTTATTGAACCAGTCGGACAGCATAGGCAGTTGGGTCTCAGAAACACAAATAGACCCTCTCAAAGGGTCTTAGCTTCGTAAGAAAACAAAAGCAAAAATAAAGACCCATCCACTGCTGACGAGGTTAGCTGACGGACTCGGGTAAGATGGTACCCTACATTCCGGATCGGAATGATTCGCCCCAAAAGACTGGTTCCCCCGTTTTCCGGACATTGCAACCGGAAATAAAGCGTATAACCATGGTAATTAGAATAATGAGAATTGTCAAATATATAAGGGTTGATATGGTTCAACAACATCAAGAATTTTATATAGGCGACAACGAGCACTTTATGTAATGGGGACCCCTTGAAAACTGAGCGGACGTTTACCCTGCTGGCTGCAGCGTGTGAACCTGTGCATTTCCCTGAGAATCCCGGGATAGGACATAATGTATCAGGACCGCATCATAAACGGTAGTAAGGTCAGTTTCAATTACAGGAATGACTGCCCATCCTTTAAAAATGAAGCTGCACGGTCCAAGCCGCATAGCTTCGCTTCTTTGATGGAAATTACCCACTCCCCGCTATTTTGCAGCCTGGGTTGTCCGATTGGTCAGGCAATTATTTGGACAAATGTATTGAATATGGTTGGCAATTCTATGTAAAGACAAAAAACCTCGCCAGCCATAAGCCAGGCGAGAAGTGGGGAACATTATTCGGTACTCATCTTTTCTTTGCATATCCCAATTTTAATAACCGTTCCATTTTCTAATGTCATATGTCCAGTTTTATAAATCTCACCAGCAAGTTCCATAATATGAATTTCATCGCAGGCAAGACAATAAAAATTCAACATGGCACACCTCCTCTCCATTAAGTCCTTACACTTAATGATGATGGAAATATCAAACCATGTCATCATTCATGTCATGTTCATAAAAAAAGTTAATATATAATTAATAATCCCGCCAGCCACAAGGCCAGCGGGGTTTCGTTTTACTTGTTTTAAATTTTTCTTTTTTGATGAATATCGACTGACTTTTGCATGTGTAAAAAGAAAGCTGTGATCCATATCGAAATTAAAATTACTATCAGATTTGCAATAAATACATAACCAAAATTCATCCATTCTTCCATTTTAAATAAATCAAGCCATGACAAGATTGGTTTGAAAATGAAAGCAATAACGGCACCGAGGAGAATTAAATATAGATATCGGTTACGTTGACTGTTGACTGTCCATTGATAGACCAACATATATGAAACAGGGAGTAAAGAAACATCTAAAAGAAATCCCACAGGTGAGAATGGTATTATCTTGTATGGAAATTCCCATAAACCATGAAGGACCGCAAACTGGTCGATGTATGAAAACCATATATGGATATTAAATCCAAAAAATCCGATTTGAAGGGCTTTTCTTTTATCTATACAGAAAAACAATATAACCAAGGGAATTATGAGCATGGCAAGGCAAAACCAGAATTGCCATGTACTTGCGCTTGAGAAGTTTCTCCAATATTCCAGGCCCTCGCTCGTAGTTGCCTTATAAGATTGTCTCATATGTTCAAGAATGTCTTGTTGCTCTTTGGTCATTATTTGAAAGCTCCCTTCTCTTCGATAAGAAAAGGATACCCTATAATCTGGAAAATAATCATCCGCTTATTGTTTGACTGCTACGAAACCACATCCCCCCTCATCATACAGGTAAACTATTTTGGTCTGACCGTCGAACGAGACCACGCCTCCCATCAGCTCGGCAGCGGCGTGATTGCCCACTAATGTCACGCCATCGATCGGGCTAAACACCTCAACTGCCTTATCGTTGTTCCTGATCCGCCAAAAAATCCCTGGTGACCAGAACGCAGTATAAGTAAAAGCGGGTCCCACAGGGGACGAAAAACGGCTATCAGCTGGCAGCAGCTAATCCGCTCCTCTGCATCGCCAACGTTATCCCATCCGGGTGTCCAGAGGGTCGGAAACCTCTGGGGTCCCCCTCCGGGGGATTTAGGGGGCAACAAGTTTTCTCGCTTCGGCCCATTTCTCGTTGTAGCTCCGAAAAGCCTGCTTCAAATCGGCTGCCGCGATAAACTCCTGAATGTAATCGCCTGACCAGAAAGCGATCTGCGCTTTATCGCCAAGCTTCAGGAAATTGTCGCTCGGCGACTGCCGCTCGAGATAGATGGGATTGAAGGTCTGAAACTGCTTGAGCTGAGGAAGCTCCGAGGTCTTGGTCTGCTCGACCGGCAGAAATCCGGAATCATTCACGTAGCCGGATTCCTTGACGAAGAATTCAATCCATTCCTTGGCCAGCTCCTTGTTCTCGCTGAACTTGCTGACGCCGACAAACCAGTCCGGACTGAGCGCCACATATCGTTTATCCGCTTTATTGTCGTAAGGAAACGGAAAGAAACCGATCTCGGATGATTCCGCTCCTGCATCGTTGACCTGCTTGATGACCCAGTTCCCCAGAAAATACATCGCTGCCTGACCGCCCGCAATTTGGCTTTTGGACATTTCCCAGTTGTTCGCGATCAGGTCCTTCTCGGTATAGCCGCGTCCAATCAGCGTCTTGACGATCCCGATCGCTTTGCCCCAGGGATTATCAAGCTGCCACGGAGCATCGGTATAAACCATATTATTCAAATAGCCCGCATCGCCGGCCATACTGCCAACCAGATTCTCACCCCACTCCAGCATTGGCCACTGGGCCCCGTAATTCAAATAAATCGGTAGGATTCCCGCCTGCTTCAGCTGCTGACAAGCCATATAGAACTCGTCCAGCGTCGTGGGAATATCCGTTATGCCCGCCTTCTCAAATGCCTTCTTGTTATAGACGATGCCTTCTGTGGAAATCCCTGTCGTCAAACCGTAACGAACGCCATTATAGGCCTTGTAACCGGCGAACCGCATTCCCTCGAACATCTCCGCATCAAGCGGCTCAAAGTAATTGGCGAGCTCTTCATTGGTTATATTATTGGGCAGCAGCAGCACATCTCCCATCGTCCGGGTGGACAGGCGAACGAGAACATCGCTTGTATAATTGGCAGGAGCATCAAATTCCACAACCGCTTCCGGATGGGACTTCTGAAACTGATCGGCGTATTTCTGAAAGACGCCATTCTCCACCAGATCGACCCGATTCGTCAGAACGACAAGCGTCTGCTTGCCCTCGGCCTGCGGTTGATCCGGATTTGAGGGAGAGGGTTCAGATACCGCGCCTTCCTCCGGCTTGCACCCCGCAGCCAGACCGGTACACAGAATCAGAATCGTCATGGCTGTGATTACGAGTTTCCAACTGAGCCTGCTCATCCTATTCCCCTCCCCCTTCACCGGCAAACGGCAGCAGCAGCTCCACCACTGTGCCTCTTCCGGATTCACTGAACACCTTCACGCCAAAGCCGCTTCCATAGTGAAGCCTGATTCTTTCATTCACATTCGCAAGCCCTATCCCGCTCCCGCTTGAGCCCGTCGGATTCCCGCCAGCCCGCTCGAGCGCCACGGCTTGTCCCGACAAATTACGGTTCAACCGCTCCAGCGTCTCCCAGGTCATCCCCAGCCCGTCATCGCTGATCCGCAGAATAACATGCTCCTTCGCTATCTCCGCTGCAACATTAATATGCATGAGCGGCTTATCGTCGTCCATGCCGTGATAGATCGCATTCTCCACTATCGGCTGAAGCACAAGCTTGATGATGGAATAGCCGGTGAGCTGCTGCGGAGCGTCAATCCTCAGCTCAAAACGGCCGGGATAGCGGTAATTCAGCAGCTCCACATAGTGGCGTACATGATCCAGCTCGCTTGCCAGCGTCACTTCCTCATGCAAATCGCTGATGCTGTAGCGCAGCAGCCTGCCGAGGATCGCCAGCATATTGGCCGCATCGCGGTCGTCATTGAGCTCGGCCGCCATGCGGATCGATTCCAACGTATTATACATGAAATGCGGATTAATCTGGCTTTGCAGCGCATGCAGCTCCGCTTCCTTCTTCTTCGTCTCCATCACATAAATATCTGCAATCAGCTGATCGATCTGCAGAATCATCAGGTTGAACTGACTGCCGAGCTGCCCGATTTCATCGCGGCGCCTGACCTGGAACTGGACATTGAAGTCCCCGCCCTGCACACGCCGCATCAGGCGAATCATCGTGCGCAGCGGCCTGGTCAATGCGAAGGAGAAGAAGATCGAGATAAGCAGCGCGATGCCGATGGTCAGAAAAGTTGCAATCCACGTCACGTTGCGGATCACCACCGAATCCCGGGTCAGCTCCTTGGCGGGAATGGAAATAATCATTTTCCAGGCATTATGGGAAGAGGTGGCATAGATGTACAGATGGCGTTCTCCGCCCTCGTTCAGATAAAAGCTTCCATTCTGCCCGGTCGCCTGCTTCAGCATCGGCTGATCCGCAATATTGGCGGTCAGCAGCTTCCTCCCGGAATCGTAAACGACATTGCCATCCGCATCGACAATAAGCGATTTACCGTGAGTCACCCGATCCAGCTTGACCACCTGATCCTCAATAACGCTGATATTGGCGTCAACGGCAATCATCCCGACATCCTTCAAGGACTTATCAATGATTTTCCGGACGACGGTAAACGCATATTTCACGCTTTTGAGATTGCTGGTGTATTTTTGCGTGCTGAACAGGACAGCCTCGCCTGCCGTATCCCGCATCCTTTGCTCCCACAGCTCATAGCTTTCCTTTATATTGGTGCGGATGCCGGATTTGGCCGAATAGTAACCGTTTCCATATTGATCGAAAATATAGACCGAATTCGCGCCTCGCTTGATGTTATTGATATATGAAATATTGCCCTCAATTCCCCGCTGGATCGACAGGAGCAGATCAAAATCGGTCGGCACCGAATTGCCTTCGCCGCCCCCGGAGGATTGTGCGCGCTGCTCATAATAACGGTTGGAGCGGATCAGGTTCTGCCGGATATCATCCTGATAAGCGGGAATGGAAGAGATCCGGACCATATCTTCAATATAATCGTCAACCCGGTCCATCATGTTGCTGAGCATGTTCGTGGAGTATACGATCGTATTATGCTCGATGGAATGGGAATAGTTCCGGTAGGAAACAAAGCCAATAAACGTAAGCGGCAGTATGACGAGCAGCAGAAACACCAGCAGCAGCTTGCGCTCCATCCGCATATCGCTTACTTTCGACCAAGCCTGACGCAATCGGTTGCCGGAATTCATGCTGGATATCTCCTTAGCTGTGATCATTAGCGCATTCTTAAGTAGTTTCAACAAAACAGCCCGAACCCCTCGCTTGCAGGTGCCGGACTGCTTTGTTCAAGCATTTACTGCTGAGTCAGAATAATCGGTCCGTCTTCTGTTATCGCGATCGTATGCTCGTATTGGGCAGACAGGCTGCCGTCAAATGTCCTTGCTGTCCATCCGTCTTCATCGATCTTGCAGTTCGGCCCGCCCACATTCAGCATCGGCTCAATGGTGAATACCATGCCTTCCTTGATGCGCGTGCCGCGGCCTGCAGGCCCGTAATGGGGAACCTGAGGCTCCTCATGCATAATTTGCCCGATTCCGTGGCCGATAAACTGCCGCACGACCGAGAAATTTTGCGCTTCCGCGAATACCTGGATCGCATGGGACACATCGCCGATCCGATTGCCCGGAACCGCCATTTCGATCCCCTTGTAGAGCGATTGTTCCGTTATATCCAGCAGACGGGCGGCTTCTTCCGAAATACTGCCGACCGCATAGGACCAGGCCGAATCCGCAAGCCATCCCTCCAGATTGACAACCATATCGATGGTCACAATATCTCCGTCCTTCAGACGGTACTGGCCCGGGAAGCCATGGCAAATCACGTCATTGACGGAAGCGCAGGTGGCGAATGGATAACCTTTATACCCTTTTTGCTCCGGCGTTGCCCCGTGATCTCTCATAAACTTCTCGGCAAACCCGTCAATTTCGATCGTTGTGATGCCGGGGCTGATCAGCTTTCTGATTTCTCTATGACAGGCGGCCAGCACCTCTCCGGCCTGCTTCATTTTATGAATTTGATCTTTTGTTTTTATAGTGAGCATGTCAATCTCCTTTATGATCATGATTATGTTCATTGTAAAGCTCTGCGCCCGCTTTTTCAAACGATGGCATTAATATTGTATGAAGGAAGAGCCGGCATCGTCCTTTACCTTTGCTGCAAAATTAGTTCTGCTGCCGCCATCACAAAAAAACCACTCCCGCCCCTGAGCGATATCCGCTTATGGGAGTGAGAGTGGATGCAGGATTCATGCCGTTGTCCGTACAGCTTAAGGACTTAAAATCAGCATGAGCAGAGAATATATCAAGAGCGCCTTGCCCCATCTTTTTTTCATAAAATCCTTGCCGCGGTGAATCCGTGACTTCACGGTATTAACCGGTATATTATTGGCCTGACTGATCGCCTCAAGCGACATTTCCAATACATAGCGCTGATAAACGACGCTTTTGTACTTGACCGGAAGCTTGTCGATGAGCTCCGCCATCTTGTCGGACAGCTCGCGCTCGATAACCTCGCCTTCAGGTGTCGGTTCTGTATTTGCAATGACATCATGAAGCGAGAGAGGCTGATCGGAATGGGCCATAACCGGTTGATCCAGAGGAAGTGACGGTGCCTTGCGACGACGAAGCAAATCCAGGCAAATGTTCTTGCCGATGTGAAAGATCCAGGTGGAAAATCGTTTGTTCTCATCAAAGCGGTTCAAATTGAGGTATACCTTGAGAAAGGTTTCCTGAACCACATCCTCGCACTCTGTCTTGCTGCGGAGGATCCGATGCGCCATGTTGTAAATCTTGTCCGTGTACATTTCCACAAGCTTGTTGAAGGCAAGCTGATCGCCCTGTCTGGAAGCCATTACCAGCTGAGACTCATTCATCGCAATTCTCCTTTGCCATCCGTCGTGAACACCTTTACCTACCATTATAACAGGAAAAAAAAGAAACGCATCTGTTAATGGCGCCGTTTAATAAATTCCGATCATAATCTTTTTGGTTTATGGCAAAATCTTGACGTTCCCCCTCCTGCTTCCCCGATTATCCGCGCCTCGAACCATGAATCCGGCATCCATGCGTCATGGAGCTTCCTGCTTGCGGCACTATACTTGGCATCACTAGGTATACCGTTTAGCATTACATAACGGACAATTCACTACTTTCTTTATCGATAGCTTGACCTATATAATAGGGATTGTACCGTGTGACAATCATGATGATGGAGGTAAATGAATGAAACCCATTCCCTTAAAGCAGCGCGGAATAGAGGCAAGCCAGCTCGTCCTCGGATGTATGAGGCTTGGAGGCGGCTGGAACGATAATCCGATCACAAGCGAGCATTACAATCAGGGCATGGAAGCTGTCAATGCCGCGCTGGAAATCGGCATCAACATGTTTGACCATGCCGATGTCTATGCCTTCGGCAAGGCGGAGCGGGTATTTGCCCATGTATTGAAGGAAATGCCGGGCCTCCGCAAGGAAATTATTATCCAATCCAAATGCGGCATCCGCTTTCCTGACGGGGTTGGTCCACAGCGCTTTGACTTCACCGAGGCTCATATTCTCAAAAGCGTAGACGGGATTCTTGAACGGCTTGGAACCGAATACCTCGATATCTTGCTGCTCCATCGTCCGGACCCGCTCATTGATCCGGAAGAGGTGGCAAGCGCATTCCGCAAGCTCACCGCCTCCGGCAAGGTCCGCCATTTCGGCGTTTCCAACATGAGCCAGGGACAAATCAAGATGCTCCAGGCGTATTGCGATGAGCCTTTCGTCGCCAACCAGCTGGAGATGAGCCTTCTGCGGACAGGCTTCGTAGAAACCGGCATCCACATTAACCAGGATGCGGCGAAGGACAGCATTTTCCCGGAAGGAACGATGGAATTTTGCCGTATGGAGAATATCCAGCTGCAATCCTGGGGTCCGCTGGCGCAGGGGTTATACTCCGGCGCATCGCTCGACGGCAAGCCGGATACAGTGGTTCAAACCGCCAAGCTTGTCAGCCGGCTGGCAGAAGAAAAGAACACGACGCCGGAAGCGATTGTTCTGGCTTGGCTGATGACGCATCCCGCTGCCATTCAGCCTGTAATCGGCACCGTGAATCCGAAGCGCATCCTGGCTTGCAAGGATGCCGCCACACTTCGCCTGACCCGCGAGGAATGGTACACGCTTTATGAAAGCACGCGCGGCAAGAAAATGCCTTAACTATCGGAAGCGCCCCCGCCAAGAATGACGGGAGCGCTTCTTTTTATATGAAATTCGGTTAAATGACCTCCAGGCCATCCTTGTCCGGCAGCTGCGGGTGCGCCGCATGCGGCTCTGTCTGATACCAGAATGCAACGGATGAGATATCGTCCTGCAAGGGCAGGTATCTGCCTTTCGACCGCCACCCCAGAGCCTGCACCGTCACATGAAGATCGTCCTCGAAGCGGATAGGATCCATGATATGCCAGCGGTACATTCCGAAGCGCTGGTTGGCCTTGTACAGGCCGTCCGGCTTGATCGCCTGGTGCATGCCCAGATAAGGCGTGCTGTAAGGTACATACTTGCCCTCCATATCCCAGTTCCAGGCTCCGCCAAAATAATCCTCCAGCCCTGTCGAGCAGATTGTCGGGAACTCGCGGTCCCCGTCCATGTAAAATTTCACTTCGCCTTCGCCCCACCAGTTGTTGCTGTTCACCTGCCACGCCAGATAGGTTCCGACAAAATGCCCTTTGCCCTTGATGCCATCGACAATCGTATGCACATCCTTGTAGGCAAGGGGATTGCTGCGGCGCCACTGGGCATGAAAATAAGCCATATCGGCCGGTACGTCGGTTAGCGTATAATTAATTTGGTAATACAGCACCGTGTCCTTGTCTTCCAGATTCTCCATAACGAACCGGGCTTTGCCCCGAAACGGCATTTCCCAATAGCTGTTGAAGCCGTTTGCCGGGTTAACGGCAATTGGAAGCGAATTCACAAGACTGCGCTCGCACCAGCCGTTGCAGAAAAAATCGCCGACCGGAACGCGCACCGAGGGCTCCGTTTCGTCATCCCAATAAATGTTCAGGATCAAATGCCGCCATGATTCTACCGGACAGGTGAGCCAGAAATTCTGAATCACGCCCGGCCCCTGAATGTCGGCCATGGTGAACGAGGAATTCGCCGGCACCATGACAGAGGGCGATATTTTCCAGCCTTGTCCCAAATCGCGGGCGCAGGCCGCCCCGGTGCCTTCCGTGGCCATGGCTCCCTTGCCTTTCCCGCCGGTAAAGTTCTCCGGACTGACCGATCGGGTAACCGCGTTTGACAAACGTGACAAATTGCCAAGCCCCATGCCGATTCCATTGAATGCTGCTGTCATTATATAAGCCTCCTGTGCGTTTGAATAATGGCGTTCAAGGACATTATAAGCCGGGCATTACGCAGCTGGATTTAGCAATTGGTTAGTTCTTTTTATCAATCATTCAGAACATTCATACTTTAATGAAAATGAGGGTTTTCCGTGCTGGAGCAATTATCGCCTTACATACGGGTAGCTATGGATTCCTGGTTAGATTCCGGTGCTTTCATCGAGGAACGGGTGATCTGGGATTATGAGCTGCTGCTTCTCAAAGAAGGACGCCTGGAGATAACGGTTGACGGTGCCGTATACGCCGGGGAAGCCGGAGACGTGTTTCTCTTCAAGCCGAAGCAGCCCCACTCCATTCGGGTCATGGGCGGGCAGGCGGCGAGGCAGCCTCATGTCCATTTTGATTTAACCGAAACCGCCGACAGCCCCGATGTTTGGGTGTCCTTCAAGCCACTGCGGCATATGAGCCGCACGGAGAATAGCTGGTTCCGTCCGGATCTGCTCTCCGGACCGGACTGGAAGCTGCCAAGCCGCATCCGTATGCCGGATTTGCTGAAGTTCGAGGAGCTGCTGTTCGCGATCATCCGGGAGTTTGAAATGAAGATGCCATTCCACCAATTCCGCCTGAAGGGGCTTATGCTTGAGCTGCTCGCGTGCCTGCTTCGCGAAACGCAGCTCGAGGAGAAGCTGCGAGAGCCCGGCCATCTCCCACTCCTGCTGGAGATCCAGCATTACCTGAACCTTCACGCAGGCCGTGAGCTGACGCTGATGGAGCTCTCCGAGCAGTTTCATATGAACAAGCATTATTTGATCGGGTTGTTCAAGCAGGCTTTCCAGATCACACCGATGCAATACCATCAGCAGATGCGTCTGGACCGGGCCAAAAACCTGCTGCGCCACACCAGGATGACGATGCAGCAGATTGCGGATTCGCTTGGCTACCCGAGTATTCACGGCTTCAGCAGAGCCTTCAAGAACAAGGAAGGCGTAAGCCCCAGCGCCTACCGGGCCATTCTTGCGGAAGGGAGAAAATAAAGGACAGCAGTCAGAGCCCGAACCTTACTGATATCAGTTAGAAATCCGGTAAATAAGTTAGGCTGCCATGGCTGCCATGCAGAAACGTCTCTTTGGCCGCTGATGCCGTTTCTCCAGACTTTTCCCACTCGCTTCACCATTTAATCTCATGAATCAAGAAGAAACGGCTGTCGCCGTCCTTTTGGTGGCACAGCAAGTTTCTTCCCTTAGACCTTGTAGAAATTTACAGGAGTGAAACTTATAAATTCTATAAGGTTTAAAAAAACCGCTGAACGCTTGGTTACCAAACGTTCAGCGGTTTTTATGAGAACAATGGCCATTCTGTTGTGAACAAACGGATAGCGGCCGTTAATCGAACAGAAAATCCTCATCCTTTAATGTCTCTACATGGACTGTCCGTACATAGCCGTTGCCTTTTTTCGAGAAGAAATCATGCTGCTTCGTCCGGGTGCTGATCCCATTGAACACGATCGGATTCACCTCTTCTTCGGGAAAAACCGGCTCCAGCGCCAAATTCATCAGCGCCTTATTCGCATTGTACCGCACGAATCGCCTCACTTCCTCCTGCAGGCCAAGCACGCTGTACAGCTCGTCGGTATAAGCCTCCTCATTGGCGTGCAGACGGTTTAAGAGATCATAGAGCTCTGCCGTGACTTCGGACTGCTCAGCCGCATCCAGCTCGCGGAACACCTCCTGCGCCAGCACCCCGACATAGAGGCCGTGAATGCTCTCATCGCGCAGAATGAGGTCGATAACCTCGCCGCTGCTGGTCATTTTCCCTTGTCCGGCAAGGTATAAGGGGTAGAAAAAGCCGCTGTAGAACAGATAACTTTCCAGCAGCACGGAGGCTGCCATCGCCAGATACAAGCTTTTCGCCGAATCGATGTTCTGGTAGCATTCCGAGATCCATTCCGCTTTCGACTGCAGCAGCGGATTTTGCTCTACCCATTTGAACAGCTTGTCTATTTCCTCGGTAGTCGCCAGCGTTGTAAAAATACTGCTGTACGATTTGGCGTGAATCTGCTCCATCATCCCCATGAAGCCAAGCACCGCCTTGCGCTGCAGGCCATCGATATGCTCCAGCAGCTTCGGCATGCCGACTCCGCCCTGAATCGTATCCAGCAAAGTCAAACCGCCAAGCACCTTCATATATAAATCCCGTTCCGGGCTGCTTAATCTCATCCAGGACATTTTGTCATCGGAAAGCGGAATCTCTTCATCCGTCCAGAACTGCATGATGTTCTGGTTCCAGAACGTGCTTGTATAATCGTCATCAGGCCGGTTCCAGTTCACAGCCTTAAAGGTTACCGCCGGCTTCTTGACCGGCTGCTCGGCTAATTTTACATTCATAACTTCATTTCCCTTCCATGATGATTTCAGGCGGTACCGGAAGTGAGGCAAAAAAACTGGCGTGCATGAGGAAAGCCTCCTCTGATATTCGTAGGTGCTACAAGTGAGTTTGCCGCTTGTCACTTGTCGAGGAAGCAGTTGTTTAACCTGATTTCCCCGTTTAAACCGCGCAGCTAATGCATTCCTCCACGGAAAGATGGTTCGTCCGGGTGTAATACAGCGACTTCAAGCCCTTCTTGGCCGCGTACAAATAATACCTGGCGAGTTCTCTTGTGCTCACATCGCTGTTGACATGAAGAATGGTTGAAATGCCTTGATCCACATGCTCGCTGATTTCGGCAATAAGGTCCATCACCTTGAACTGATCCATTTGATAGGCTGATTTATAGTAAAAGTAATTGTCCGCCGCCATGTAAGGCATCGGGTAGTAGGTCGTTGAGTTCGCATAAGTGCGCGTTTCAATTTGCTCCACGATCGGCATAACGCTTGAAGTGGCGTTCTGGATGTAGGAAATGCTCTGCGTAGGCGCGATGGCCAGCCGGTAGGCATGATATAAACCGTGCTGCTTCACCAGCTGCCTGAGGCTGCTCCAATCTGCAGGCGTTGGAATCGCCACTCCCTCGAACAGCCCTTTCACCTTTTCCGTCGCCGGACTGTAATCGGTATCTTCATATTTGGCGAAATAAGTGCCTTTGGCATACTCCGAGCGTTCAAAGTCCTGGAAGACCGTCCCCGTGTCTCTCGCAATCTGCATGCTCTTCTCGATGGAATAATAGTTCAGCATCATAAAGAAGGTCCGGGCAAAATCCTTCGCCTCGCCGCTGTCGTATGCGATCCGGTTCTTGGCCAGATAGCCGTGAAGATTCATCGCTCCGAGCCCGACGGCATGAAGCTCGTTATTGGCTTTGGCAACGCCGGGCGCATTGGGTACACGCGACATATCGCTGACTGCTGTCAGGGCGGTCATGCCTTCATACACGGATTCCCTGATTTTCTTCTGCTCCATCACATTGACGATGTTAAGGGAAGCCAGATTGCAGCAGATATCGCGGCGGATCAGATCCGGCTGGCCGTAGTCGCCGATCTCCGATACCTCCTGGAGCTGAAAAATCTCCGTGCACAGGTTGGACATTTTCACAGTGCCGATATCCTTCAGCGCATGATTCTTGTTGGCATTGGATTTGTTCATTATATACGGATAGCCGGATTCCAGCTGGATTGTCGCAATTTTGACAAGCATGTCGCGCGCGCTCATGACCACTTTTTTCTTCACACGGTCGTCCGCAAGCAGCTGATCGTACATCTCATCCAGATCGATATCGTCCAGATGCTGGCCATAGGCCTGATAGACGGTGTGGGGCGCGAACACATGAAGAGGCTGGTTCTGCTCAGCCAGCGTGTAGAAGCGGTTCGGTACAATCAGCCCAATGGAAAGGGTCTTGATCCGGTTCTTCTCATCGGCGTTGATTTTCTTGCAATCCAGAAACTCCAGCACATCCCAGCCGAAAATATTATAATAGGCCGCTCCCGAGCCCTTGCGCTGACCCATCTGATCCGCATAGGAGAATGCATCCTCCATCAGCTTCAGAATCGGCATAATCCCTTTGGCGGCGCCTTCAACCCCTTTGATTGACTCCCCGCGTCCCCGAAGCTTGGACAAGTTGACCGCAACGCCGCCGCCGATTTTGGACAGCTGCATGCAGGTTCCAAGGCCGTAGTTGATCGAATTAAGAGAATCGTCAACCTCCATTAGGAAGCAGGACACCAGCTCGCCCCGGCGGCTTTTGCCCGCATTAAGGAAAGTTGGCGTAGCCGGTTGAAGGCGCTGCTCCATCATGGAGCGGGTGAGCATTCTGGCGACTTCCGCGTTTCCCTGCGCAAGATGGAGCGCCGTAATACTGACCCGGTCCGGGTAATGCTCCAGATATTTGGATTGATCATTGGTCTTGAGCGCATAATCCGTATAGAATTTGGACGCCGCCATATAGGATTGAAATTCAAAGCCGTACTGCTGCGCTGTCTCATAGACAGATTCGATTTCTTCCAAGGTGTAGCGGTCATAGACATTCTCGTAATAATCGTTGGCGATCATATAATCGATTTTTTGCTTCGTGCCGGAGAACGTCTCGCTCCTGCTGTGAACATCGTCCATAAACTCGGCAACAGCCTCATGATCCTTCTCCAGCTTGAAAAAGCCGTCTTCATTTCTTTGCATCAATTGATTATTCAGTTCAATGTACCGCAAACATGCTCACCGCTCTCCGAAAATATTCAACATCCGTTGACGTACCTGACAGCTCAAATTTGCTGATGACCGGGACAGCGAATAACTGGGCGATCCGGTCTGCGCTTTTGGCGAATCCTTCTCCCCAATTCCGGTTGCCGCTCGCAGAAACACCTTTCAGATAACTGTAATTATTTTTCAAAAATTCCAGTACCCTATCCGGTACCTGACCAAATCCTGTTGTATAGGTTACGAGCACGAACGGCTCCCGTATCGCTGAGCTTCCTTCGATTCGTACCGCCCTCATCGCTAACTTGTCTATGAATCTGCCGACATTGCCCGTGCGTGAATCATAAGCAATCAACAAATGCGCCAACTCCTGACCTGAGGAATTTCCAATTTTTCTTTTCAGCAACTTCATCTATATATAGTTGGTAAGATTGAATATATATCAATATATTGTGTATGTCAATGAGTCTCCAGGTAATATTCAATGGATTCATCCAGGCTTTCATACGACAAAAAACCCCTGAACCGTTACGTTCAGGGGGCTGCAGGGGATTTTCCGTTTCTACTAAATAAAATTATTTCATGACAGGCAGCTTCTTCATGATGAGCATTGCCGCCTCTGCCAAGCCTGCGTAATCGGCAGCTTCAGAATTGTGTCGGCGGTTTGCCGTTCATGAGTCCTTTTTCCAGCTCTGTTCCAGTTAAAAACCTCCAAACCCACATGAGAAATGGATCTGGAGGCTGTGTATGGCGTTTATTGCGCTTTGATTTTATAGAAATATTTGGTCTGCGCATCCTTGGCGGCGGCATCGAGCTGCGCCTTCAAGTCTGTGCCCTTCTTGGAGAATACCTCTTGAATGACATTGGTCATCGTTCCGTAATATTCCTGCGTATTGTACTGCGCTTCCGGCAGACCATCAAGCAATTTATTTGACTCCTCATTATATTTGTACACATTGTCGTGTTTGTCGAAAATTGCTTGCACCTTCTTGCCATAGTCCGAGTCGGCGCCAAAATAGTTCATTTGCGGCGGTATGAAGAACTTGCCTTCTGTTTTACGCGCTTGAATGTCGGTTTCAACCGATTTGAGCCAATCATCGGAGAAATAATCAAAGGTAATATAGCGGAACGCCATCTCCTGCTCGTCTTTGGTCGCATTCGGGTTGATGACCAGATAGTCACCGCCCAGAATCCCGTAATGCTTGCCGCCCGCTTCTGCTGCCGGCATCGGATAAGTGAGCACATCCTCCTGCTTCATGTTCCCTTGATTCAAGGCCTGCTCAATCGGTCCTTCTGCTCCTGCAATAACCATTGCCGTGCGCCCTTGTGCAAAAGCCCCTACAGCATCGCCCCAGCCCAGTGCCCAGTCCTGCGGAATGGCATTGGCTTCCCAGCGGAGCTTGTTATAGAACTCCAGCGCTTTTAAGCCCGCTTCGGAGTTAAACGCCGCTGTTACTTTGCCGTCTGCAATCGTTTGGATCTCGCCGCCCGCCTCGAACAGGAAATTCGTCCAGTTCCAGCCGGCCTCATTGCCTTTGCCCATCGGCGCGATGCCGGAGATGCCTTTCTTCGTATCGGATGCCGCCTTGGCCGTGCTGAGCATATCGTCCCATGTCCAGTCATAGGAAGGAACGGCCACGCCCTTGTCATCCAGCAGCTTTTTGTTAATAACGGTGCTGGTCACATACCCTTTTTGAGTAACGCCGTACACTTTGCCGTCAATCAGGAATTGATTTTGCAGGATCGGATTGATTTGATCCTTGAATTCATAATTATTCCACAGCTCCGTAATATCAGCAGCCCAGCCGCGCTCGACGAGGAATTTGGCTTCCGTCGCGAAGGTATTGAAGAAGGTAGGCGCTTCGTTGGCCGCCATTTTGATGCCGATCTCATCGGTGCTGTAATGCCAGTCGCTTTTCTCAACGGTTACATTCGGATATTTCTCGGTGAAACGCTTGATCTTGTCGTCTTCAAGCTTCCGGTTCTCCACCTGGTCAGGCAGCGGGTAGTAGACGCTGATCGTGATTTTCTTCGTCGAGATGTCCTCTTCCGCCGGCGGCGTATTATTGGCTGCTGCGCCGTTGTCATTGGCAGCTGCCGGCGGGTCCTCAGCCGGTGTGTTAGCCGGCGCATTGGCGGCCGTGTCGTTGTTCTTGCTGTTGTCCGTGCCGCCGCAGGCAGCCAGCAGCGCACTGAAAACCATCATACATACAAGGATAAGACTTAACTTGCGCATTGAAGCTCCCCTTCTTCCGCATAAATTTTATTTGAAATAGAAGAAAGTATACCGTGGCCTATACTCTGCTTCTATTTCACCGGAATGAAACGAGCCCCGCCTTCATAAGGACGGCGTCAGCCGTTTCACCTTGACCTTATAGAATTTATAAGCTTCACGCCTATAATTTCCTATAAGGCTTGAGGGAAGAAACTAACTTTGCCGCCAAAGAACGGCGAAGTTAGTTTCTTCTTACCTCTTAATCTTAATGGAGGCGGCTTCATACTGACGATGTGTATTCCTATTCTCATCGTGTGCAGCTTTACGCTCTCGCCATCCTATCCCTTGATGCCGCCCAGCTGCAGGCCGCGCATTATAAAACGCTGGAAAGTAAGAAATACAACCATCGGCGGCAGCATAATCATCGCCAGTATCGCGAATTTGATATTCAAATCCAGTCTCTTCGCATTAATGACATATTTGTATATGGCCGTCGCCAGCGGGCGCGTCTGATCGCTGTGCATGACAAGCGAAGGCCAGAACCAGTCGTTCCAGGCATTGGAGAACACGAAGATCGCCAGCGTCGAGAAGATCGGAACCGACAGCGGCAGCGCGATCCGCAGGAAGCATTTGACCTCCGATGCGCCGTCTATCCTTGCCGCTTCGAACATTTCCATCGAGATGCTGTCGAAGAAGCTCTTGAGCAGCAGCAGATAGAAGGCATTGGCCCCCGCTGGCAGCCAGAAAGCGAAGAAGGTATTAATCAGCCCCAAATCCTTCAGATTCAGAAAATTCGGGATGATATAAGTCGTCGGCGGAATGAACAAGGTAATCAGGAAGAAAAATGTAATCCCGCGCTGATAGGGCACGTTCAGCCTCGACAGGCTGAATGACGCCAAGCCGAGAACCAGCACGGTAACAATCATATTTCCGGCGAAAATCGCCATTGTATTCCGCAGGAATATCGGCAGATCGATAAAATCCCAGGCTTTCTGGAAATTGCCCCAGCTGTACTTCTCAGGCAGGAAATGCGGGGGAAAGGCATAGACCTCTTCATTGCTCTTGAGCGCATTAAAGAAAGTCACGGCGATCGGGTACAGCATACTGAACACCATTATGAGAATGACGAGAATCATAAGACCGTAGTAGATTTTGTTCGATGTTTTCTTCAAGTCATAGACGGATAGAATGCCGCGGTCATAGCTCTTCATGGCTAGTTGCCCTCCCTGCGCTGAAATCGGTATTGAACGACCGCAAGGCTGCTAAGAGCAAGGAACATGAGCACGCCCAATGCGGCAGCCACCCCGTAATCCAGCCTGGTTGTGGCATACTTTACAATAAGCAGCGCATAGGTGAGCGTTGCGTTGTTAGGTCCGCCGTCCAGCATGGCAAGCTGGGATTGCAGCCCCTGCGAGGTCGCGATCAGCTGCAGAATCAGCATCAGGACGATCAGGTTGCGGATGGAGGGCAGCGTAATATAGCGAATCCGGTTCCATACCCCGGCGCCGTCAATTTCAGCCGCTTCGTACCAGTCGCGCGGAATGCTGAGCACCGCCGCCAGATAAATCAGCATGGCTGAGCCGAACTGCTGCCACGACTCCATAATAACGAGAGAGATCATCGACCATCTGGTATCGGTCAGGAAGGCGATCTGGTCCGCCCCCGCCTGGGAAAGCGTCGCATTGATCGGCCCAACCGGATCATAGAACCAGCGCCATAATCCATAGAGCACGACAACAGGAAGAACGTTGGGCAGATAGGCCGCAACGCGCGCAAACCCCTGAAACTTCTTCAGCTCCGATATCGCAATGGCAAACAGGATCGGAATCCAGTAGCCGATCAGAAGCCCCAGGAGCATATAGTAAAGCGTATTTTTGACGGCCTTCCCTACATCCGGATTTTGAAAGACGGTCTTATAGTTTGCAAGTCCGATAAACTCCGTGCCATTCACAAAATCAACATGCTGAAAGCTGTAAACGAACCCTTTTATAATCGGCATCCACAGAAAAGCGATGAATATAAGCGCCGCCGGTAAAATAAAAAGGTAGCCCCACATATTTTTGCGCAGCAATTTGCAGATTCCGGATTTATGGACACCCTGTGGGCCGTCCGCCTGTATGGGCACCGTTGTTTGACTCATCCTAGTCTCCCTCATTCCTTCTCTATGCGTGATAATTAAATTGTAATGAAGGAGAGCAGGACTGAACATGTGCAGTTCTATCTGAATGATGGGCGATTTTACTTCTTCAGCTCGCTTGGGCTCATGCCGAAATATTTCTTGAATATTTTGCTGAAATGCTCCGGCGATTCGTAGCCCACCTGCTCGGATATTTCATAGCGGCGCAAATCCGTTGTGGTCAGCAGCCTGCGGCTTTCTTCCATCCGGAGCTTGATTACATATTCCCAGAGATTGAATCCGGTTTTCTTCTTGAACAAATAGCTCAAATAATTGGGGCTGACGTGATTCCTCTGGGCCACCTCATGCAGCGTGAGCCCCTTCTGTGCATAGTTATGGTCAATATAGCTCTTGGCCCGGTCCACGATGACATTATTCTGGGCATTAAGCTCATCCGCTGTCGGTTCCTGCGCGGCATACCGGCTCCAATCGAAATCCCCATAATAAAACACATAATGATCCGGATGATCCGCATGCCGCAGCAGCGCCCTGCGGGCCTGCTCCTTAAGCGTAGTCAAAAATTCCGTTCCCTTGAGAATCTGACTGATTCCGACCACACAGGAAAGACGCAAATACTTGTGAAGATTGAAATGCAGGCTTCGTCCGATCATATCGAGCTGATTGATTTTATCGACATTAATTTCTTCTGCTTTCTTCCCGTCCCATTGAATCATCACCGTAACTTCCTGATCGTCCGAAGAGAAGATCACATGATTCCATTCCTCTCCCATCAGCTCATAGATGATGTTAAGCGCGGCATACTGAAGCAGCTCGCTGTCTTTAGGCAATAATTGCTGCTTTCTAATCCCGGAGGGCAGATTCAGGTTAACGACAATGATTGAATAATGAGGCCCGTACAGGGAGATGCCGTAACGCTGCGCAAGCGCATCAAGGATCGCCTGCTGATCGCCGGCTCCCCCCAGCAGCTGCCCCAGCAGTCCATCTTTCTCCGGTGCCGGCTCCTCCATGCGGAACTGCTCGCGAAGCTCGGACATGACGGCTTCCGAGGCTGCAGCGGGCTTGTTCATCTTCAGCAGCACATTGCGGACGGAGTCCAGAAACTGCTCGCTGTTCAGCGGCTTGATCAGATAGTCCTTTGCCCCCAGCTTAATGGCCCTTTGGGCATATTGGAACGTTTCATGGGCGGATACAATAATCGTCTGCACCCATGGCTTGATCAGCTTGGCCTCGTGCATCAGCTCGATTCCGTTCATCGCGCCCATCTGGATATCCGTAACCAGCAGATCAATTTCTTCCATCCGCAAATAGTCAAGCGCTTCATATGCGTTGTAAGCATTATAGATGTGGTCGATGCTAAGGCCTGATGCGGCTAATAAGCTGGTCAATCCCTTGCAGATCAATGGTTCATCATCGACGATTAATATGTTGTACATCATTTGCCCCCTTATTGGTTACACTGCCGCTTAGTTCCGCTGTCCTTCTTCGTAAGTTTTGGGAAACACGATGGTCACCGCTGTTCCCTCAATCTCCCTTCGCTGATAGTGCAGTCCATAAGGTCTCCCAAAATGAAGCTGAATGCGCTGGTGAATATTACGTATGCCGTATCCCAAGGACGGCTGTGCCTCTTCCTCATTGAGCAGCCGGTCAATCGCCTCATAGTTCACTTCCTTGTAGCCATTATCCTCAATCCGGATCATGACTGTGTTTCCCCGGTCGAATGTTGAAATCATAATTTCCCCGTCCTCTCCCATATTCTTGATGCCGTGAATAATGGCGTTCTCAATCAAAGGCTGAAGCGAAATCTTGGGAATGAGTACATCATGAATCCGCTCATCCAGGTTCCAGATGACCTGGAATTCATATTCATATCTCGGCTGCTGCAGTTTAATATAGGCAGCCGCATGCTCCAGCTCCTCTTCCAGCCGGATAAGCTCCCTGCCGCGGCTGAGCCCGATTTTCATCAGCTTGGCGAGCTCCTTGACCATCTCGGCCGACTCGGTGCTGCCCTCGAGCGATATCTTCCAGTAAATGCTCTCCAGCGTATTGTAAAGCAGATGCGGATCGATCTGCTGATAGAGAATTTGCAGCTGTGTCTCCTTTTGCTTCAGCTCCATCTTGTATTTGTAATGGATGAACGTATTCAAGCGGCGCGCCATGTCGTACATGGAGGAAATAAGCACACCCACCTCATCGTTTCTGCCCTTGCCAGGTGTCATCGGCACCAGCTTCCCCGGTTCGTAGGAACGGACGAATGTAGCGAGTTTCTGAAGCGGTGTCATGAAGGAACGCCAAAAATAAACCATGCCCATCAATACGAAAACGGTGTAAACAACCGTTATATACAAGATGACATGCTTGAGCTCGCTTTGTTGCTGCAGCAGGGAGCGGACCGGAATTTTATAAATCAGCTTCTGCTTAAGCGATTCATTCGTATTGACCACATAGATCAGATCGGAATCGATGAAGTTGGTGACTCCGCTCGTATCCGTTAATTTCGCATATTCGGGGGGCAGCAGGATTTCCTCGTTGATCTGGCCTTTTTCCGTTGAGGTCAGCACCTGATTATGGTCATCGGTAAAATAAATCTTCCCGTCCGGCAGGGATACCGAGTTCAGCGATTCGCCGATCTTCTTATCCATCTTGGTTACCACCAATACGCCGAGCAGATCATTTCTCTGATAAATACTGTTGACCGCCCTCACATAAGCCAGCGTCTTCTGCTTGTTGATTCCCACATAGGCGTCGATGACCTGCAGGGAGCCGCTTCCTTTGTTCAGCACGGCCTCTTCATACCAGTTGGGCTTGTTTGATGCGGACAGGAAATACACACCGCTTTGCGCCAGAGGCAGCTGCGCTGCGAAAGAGAAATCATTATTGGGGTCATACACATAAAAGTTGTAATAGATCGCTTCCCCGCCGTTCACACCCGTTGAATAGCCGGCGAGCAGCTTTTCCATTTCGGTATATTTATTGAGCCGGTCATAACTGGACTCGTTCTGCTTTTGCGCAAACTTTTGGGTAATGGAGTTTTGAATGATCGAATAGGTCGTATTTTTCACCGAGTCGATGTCCCGGTTAATGAGGGCAAAATTTTGCTTATTCAGTTCAGTGTAAGCGTTTGTAACGTGACGCTTCAAAATTTGCTCCGCCCGCACATTCCCGTACCAGTGCAGCAGCAGGATGGGACTGACCATAACCAGCAATAACAGGAGCAGCTGCTGTTTGACACTTATTTTCGTGAGCGGATTTGTCATGCTGTTCCGGATGAGCTGCACACCTCCCAAGAGACCCTGTTACTTGTAACTATATCAGAATTGCCCAGATGCAGTATGGCTATTTTTATCCATATTAAGGAGCAGATCTATGGACTTTACGGGCCCTTGGAATCAAAGCGGCTGACGTCTTCTATTTGTGCGGCAAGGCAGATTCAGCTCTCTGTTGCAAAAAAAAGTGAATTTTGACGGAATCTAACCTTCATTCAAGAATTCAAAAAGTTTGAATTTCATCAAACGCGCAAAAAATGCTAAAATGTTTATGAATGAAAAGAAAGGCGGAGAACAAATGGTACATGCATTCACCATCAGGCCCGATATGTATAACGCCTTCGAAGACGAGGCCGAGCAAATTGAGAAGTGTAAAGAATGGGGCTTGTTATCCGAGAAAGCCACCAAATCAAAAGTGTTTTTCTATAAAAGCAATGGCATGAATCTGGCCTGCAGCATTATCGGCTATGTCGATAAAATGACCGCGGTTATAGCATTCGAGAATGATCAGCAGCATTGCATCCATCCCGCGTACCTGAAGGAGATGCAGGCGTCGAACTACGGTCAGAAGCCTTCCGGCGCAGTGGAGGAGTCGCCGGATCCTTTGATTGCGGAGCTGGAAGTCCCGCAGGATGAGGCTGGACCTGTTCCGGACCCGCTGCCGGTGGAAAACATACTGGCGGAGCCGGAGGTCAAGAAAGCTCCTAAAGAGAAGACCAAAAAAGAAAAAGCTCCTAAACTTCAGCTCCCGGAAGAAAAGATCAAAATGGTCGCGACCGTACAGGAATTTACTACAGTACCGAACCATTTCTCCGATACCGAGGATGAGGTTGTCATCTATGAGGCTGTATCCTTTGCAGAATCCGGGGAAGAAGTCGGCATGGCTTGGTCAAGCCACAGCGCTACGTTGAAAAAAAACGATTTGAAGGTCGGAGAAACAATCACCTTTGAAGGAAAAATAGTTGCGAAGAAGCTTACAAAACACCCCGTACCCTATAAAATCAACAATCCGGCTAAAATACAGAAAGCATAAAACTGACTGGCGGGCAGCTTCGGATTGGTACCCTTTGCAGCCTGGAGCATGTTTCTTTACCCGGAACTCTAGCAGTGAACCTTATACATCCTTTTAGGTTCAAAAAGGCTGCCCGACTTCCCGGCAGCCTTCTAATGCACCCTTTTATTTAATCCACATCAAATGCCTGTCCACTTTTGAAGCGGACAGGCATTAATATCACTCAAAAGAATAGGTCCAGAAGCGTTCAATGCCAAAACGCTCTTCTATTTCTTTTTCCCCCAGTTTCTTGCTGCCCACTAATTCCGCGGCTTGAAACTGTGAGCGATGAGCCTCAATGGATGCCATCTTTTGCTTCAAAAACGGCTTAACGTTATGGACAACATCCGGCTGCCCCAGTACTTCTATGGTATTTTTGGAAAAGGCCATGGCATGGACAACGGGTCGCTCATTTGGGGGCAGCTTGGCAATCGTACGGACCACAGCCGCTCCGCATGCATCATGATCCGGATGAACGCTGTAGCCCGGATAAAAGGTAATAACCAGCGAGGGGTGGAGCTCCTTCAGGAGACTGCCGATACTTCCGTCCAGCTCCTCCTGATCCTCGAACTCAATCATTTTATCGTGAAAGCCCAGCATTCTCAGATCCTGTATCCCGATTGCCGCACAAGATGCCGCAAGCTCCTTCTTACGGATAACCGGCAGTGTCACCCGGTTAGCAAATGGCGGTATCCCCATATTTCTGCCCATTTCTCCCAGGGTCAGACAAGCGTAAGTAACCTTGTCTCCGCCTTGCAAATACTTGGCAGCGGTTCCTGCAACCCCGAAAGCCTCATCATCCGGATGCGGCAATATAATCAAAATATGCTGTCCCATTTAAATCCCCTCCTTTTCTCTCCTTAGAAAGGCGTTCTGCTGAGCTGCAGAGCCACAATCAGCTTGCCTTGACCATCATGCCCGGCAAGAATCAACCTCTCTGTATCTGTCTCGTCCCAATGCGTGAGCCCTTCCGAATAGATCCAACCGTTCTCCGTTTTCAAACCAACCCGGTAATAGGGCCCTTCTCCGGCGATTGAGCCTTGTGAATATTGAATGCTGGCGTTCGAAATAAAGGTGGCTGCCGGATGCTTGTTGCTGTCCAAATGAGCAGCATACGCTCCCGATGTCATTTCAAGATGAACATAAAGCGCCTGATCCTTCAAAATATCTATCCTCTGTTGGACGTTGATCTGATTAATGAGCTGCATCTTACCCTCCATCTGCCACCATAGGTTGTTGTGTTGTTCCACTATCATACGCCTTCTACATATAAAAATAAAATGGACAATCTTCCCGGCATCAATAAGTTAGAAAAACTTTGAAGCCGCATTCCACAGTTCCCCGAGCTATTCCCATGAAACATATATTGAAATCATGCGTATATATGAACCAGGGGTTGATACGATGATCTTTTTTGCGTTTATCATTGTTGCGGTTGCCATCGTGAATATTATTTATCCCAGCTTTGGTTGGCATTTAAGATATGGCTGGATGGTCAAGGGTGATTCAGAGCCGAGCGATGCCTATCTAATAATGAGCAGAATCAGCAGCATTATCGTTCTGATTGTATTTCTTATTGTCGGACTCCCTTTTTTGTTCTAAAACAATATTCCTAATTCATGCAGTGAGGAGATACATATGATTAAACAGTTCATGTTTCCAATGATTGCAATGGCGTTTGTTATCGCCGGAATCCTGTTCATGCTTCAGGATTATAAATCAATAGGCGCAGTTTTAATGATTGTAGGCATCTGTTTTAATGTTGTCGGAATGATTATACGAAATCGAAGACCAAAAGGCGGGTAACCAACCTTGTTTATACAGCCTAACAGCAGGTTATATATCCAAGTCCGTGAATATCACCAGACCTCCTTCACCAAGAGGTGATGATGCTGCAACAACGAAACCATTTTCCGCCATCTATTAAGACACCAAGATTCCCACCTCGGATGAAACTCATTCATCCGAGGTGTCTTTGTATTTGTTATCAATGAAAACAAAAAAACCCACAATAGTGAGTTCAGTTAACTCTGTATAAGCATTACACCCTGAAAACTGGATAGGAAATGGACAAGTATATTCTTTAGCTGTTGTTGGATAAATCATTATAGGATAAGCCCTCGACCGATTAGTATTCGTCAGCTGCACATCTTGCGATGCTTCCACCTCGAACCTATCAACCTGGTCGTCTACCAGGGGTCTTACGAATTGGGAAATCT
>NZ_JBWDNU010000008.1:0-290513 GCF_056269365.1 Paenibacillus sp. JT22N12
AACGAAGAACGGATTCAATTAAAATTAAACAAACTGACGCCGGTTGAGTACCGACGCCAGCTCATAGCCTAGGGCTTTTTTCATTGTCTACAAATTTGGGGCTTGACCAATGGAACCGGGCAGGGTTTTGAGGAGAAGCCGTGTTAGATTGGGAGATTTAGTAATTGTCTGATTTTATTAGTTAGAAATATATCTGTTTCCTGCTCGCCGCGGTTATAGGTCATTCGGTTTTTGAGGATCGCGATCGTGAGATTATGCTCGGGATCGGCGAATCCAATCATGCCCCCGTTGCCGGTGTGGCCAAATGCGGACTGTCTGGAACCCATTGCTGTCAGTCCCACTTTGATTCCCCCAAGCCAGTATCCGAGCGCCTTGGGGATGGGCAGGCCCAGGAAGATTTCATCCGGCTGATCGGTCTGCAGCCTGGCAGCTGCCCAAGACTGTGCAGGTGTCAGCAGCCTTACACCATCAACGCCGTCTCCGATCAAGGAGGCATATATCCTCGCGAGCGCGTTTGCCGTCATGATGCCGTTGGATGCCGGCATGACAGCCTGATGGACGCGCGGTCCGTTCCAGGCCGACAAATTGTTGTTTGGCGAGACGGATGGCGGCAGCATTCTTTTCAGCAGCATTTCATCCGGCATATCGTCCCACGGCAGCGGCTCTCCGCTCAGCTTGGCAATCCGCGGCTCCGCCGCTTCCGGTGCACCGAAGTAAAGCTCCACCGATATGCCGAGCGGCTTGCAAATTTCCTCGCAGACAATTTGGGCAAACGGGCGGCCATCGGCCCGCTGCGCAATCTCGCCCAGAATCCAGCCGAAGGTAAAACCGTGATAACCCGTTTTGGTTCCAGGCTCCCAAACAGGCGTAAGCCGCTCCACTTCCCCGATTATTTCATCCCAATCGCAGATCATATCCACGGTGCTGTTCTCGGGCATTTGGGGAATTCCCGCTTCATGTCTAAGTACATGCCGAATTGTAATATCCTGCTTGCCGTTCACTGCAAATGCGGGCCAATAGTCTGCAATGCGGTCATCGTAATCCAGTTTCCCTTGCTGGGCCAGCATATGAATAACCGTTGCGGTGATTCCCTTCGAGCAGGACATAGCAACAAAGAGCGTATTTTCGTCCACCGGTTGGCCCGTCTTGCGGTCGGCTGTTCCGGAACAGGCATTGACGATCAGCACACCATGATGATAGACGGCCACTTGAACACCGTCTTCCCTCCCGCTGCCAGTCCATTCATCCAGCAGGCTCTGCACTTGATTTTGAATAGCTTCCATAGCATCTCATCCTCTATAGTTTGGTTTTATTTAACATCTCACCACTTCTAGATTGAAGCATACACCCCGATTATGAACGGAATTTGAACGAAACAAATCTCCCGCCCAAACCGAAAATATGCGCTTCTCCAAACAAAAAGAAACCGCACCCTCGCCGGGTGCGGCTTAATCAAAATATTACGGGATCATCTCGTCAGTGTGCGGGAGCCTTTAAGCGGCCAGTTGCTTTTGTTCTTCTTCTCCGTGGTGCCAAGCACGCTGCCGATGCCCATGAGGAAGGTCGGAATGCCGGCTGCTACAAGCACCAGACACCAGTCGCGGAAGCCGAGCGGAACGGTTTTGAATATCGGCTGCAGCGCTTCGATATACAGTACTCCCAGCATCAGGAGCACGGACGACAGGACGGCAAGCAGCAGATATTTGTTTTGAAAAATATTGCGGTGAAAGATCGACCGCGAGCTGCGGCAGTCGAATACGTGTATCAGCTGAGCCATAACCAAGGTGGCAAAAGCAACCGTCTGAGCCTCCACTAAATTGGACGCGCTGCCTGGGTCCTTGTTCAAGGTAATCCAGAAGGCAGCCAGGGTGCATACGCCGATCAGAATACCGCGGCTGATGATTTTCCAGCCCATCCTTCTGGCAAATATATTCTCTTTGGCAGAGCGCGGCTTATGCTGCATCAGATCCTTCTCGGCCTGATCCACACCCAGAGCCATCGCCGGCAGGCCATCGGTAACCAGATTCACCCATAGAATCTGGATGGGCACCAGCGGCAGCGGAAGACCGGCCATCATCGCCAGGAACATCGTGAGAATTTCGCCTACATTCGAGGCAAGCAGATAGCGGATAAATTTACGAATATTCTCGTAGATCCCCCTGCCTTCTTCAATAGCTGCTACGATTGTGGAGAAGTTGTCGTCACTGAGCACAAGGGAAGCCGCTTCCTTCGACACATCCGTTCCCGTGATGCCCATCGCAATTCCGATATCCGCCGCTTTGATTGCCGGCGCGTCATTGACGCCGTCGCCGGTCATCGCGACGACATGGCCTTTGCGCTGGAGCGCTTTGACGATCCGCAGCTTATGCTCGGGGGATACACGCGCATAGACATAGATGTTATCGACGAGACGATCCATCTGTTCTTCGCTCATGGCTGCAAGCTGCTGGCCGCTGATGGACAAGCCGCCCCTTGGCATGATGCCGAGCTGGCCGGCAATCGCTTCTGCCGTAAGCTGGTGGTCTCCTGTAATCATCACCGTCTTGATTCCCGCTCTGCGGCAGGTTGCAATCGCCTCCCGCACCTCGCGCCGCGGGGGATCAATCATTCCGCTCAGACCGACAAAAATCAGCTGGCATTCAACGTCATCTTCGACCTCCGTAGCGTCCTGCGGCCGCAAATCGCGGTAAGCGAACCCGAGGACCCGCATTGCGGACAGCGCCATCGCTTCACCTGCGTCCGTTACCTTCTGCTTCAGCGTTGAGGTGAACGGAACAACTTTGCCGTCCCACAGCACATAAGCGCAGCGATCCATCAGCATGTCCGGTGCGCCCTTCGTGCAGATCAACCGTCCTCCCTGATGGGTGACGAGCACGGACATGCGCTTGCGTTCGGAATCGAAGGGATATTCCTTAACCCGTTTATAAAGACCTTCCATTGATTTCATCGTGATGCCCAGCTTCGCGGCAAGTACGGTCAATGCCCCTTCGGTAGGATCACCCTTGAGCACCCATTCTTCATTGACAGCCGTATCTTTGCCTTTCTTGCGCTTGATATCCGAATCCACCTCGACCTGCGACAAAGCAGCATTGTTGCAAAGAGCGGCGATTTGCAGCAGCCGGCGCAGCGACAGATCATGCTTCGTATCGAGTGCATTCCCGGATTCCATAATAGCGCCAACCGGTTCATAACCCTCGCCGGTTACCTGCAACTGACGTCCGCCAATCCATAAATTGGTGACCGTCATTTTGTTTTGTGTCAATGTACCGGTTTTATCCGAGCAGATCACGGATGCGCAGCCCAAGGTCTCAACGGATGGCAGCTTGCGGACAATCGCCCTCCGTTTGATCATGCGCTGCACACCAAGGGCAAGCGCGATGGTCACGATGGCCGGCAGCCCCTCGGGAATTGCGGCGACAGCCAGACTGACTCCCGCGAGGAACATTTCGTAAGCAGGCTGCCCGTGCAGGATACCCGCAAGCACCACAATAACAGTCAAGCCAAGCGCGACAACGATCAAAATTTTGCCCAACTGCTCCAGTCTATGCTGCAGCGGCGTCTCCATGGAATCCGTTTGCTGGATCAAATCGGCAATCTTGCCCATCTCGGTATCCATGCCGGTTCGAATGACCAAGCCTCTGGCTGTACCCCGCGTGACCATGGTTCCCATGAAGCCCATATTGCGCTGATCCCCCAGCGGCAGATCCGCTTCATTGATTGGCAGGCTGTGCTTCCCGACCGGAACCGATTCTCCGGTAAGAGCGGATTCCTCCGCGTAACAGCTGTTGGTTTCGATGAACCGGATATCCGCCGGAATCCGGTCCCCGCTCTCCACCAATACAATATCGCCTGGAACAAGCTCGCTTGCAGGCAGAACGATAACCGTGGATCCCCGCATGACCTTTGCAGCCGGCGCCGACAGCGCCTTTAAGGCGCGCAGCGATTTTTCCGCCCGGTATTCCTGTACAAATCCGAGAACCGCATTTATGACAATAATGGCTACAATCGTGATCGCATCCAAATATTCGCCAAGCAAGCCTGAGATCAGCGTTGCGCCTATGAGCACAAGCACCATGAAATCCTTGAATTGACCAAAAAACAGCTTCCAGGGTGAAGCTTTCTTTCCCTCCGTCAGCTCATTGCGCCCAAAACGGCTGAGTCTGTCTGCTGCCTCTTCCGGCGTAAGACCGGTCTCCAAGGATCCTTGAAACGACTGTGCCAGCTCATCTGTCCCCATCTGGTGCCACTTTCCTTGTTCCATGCCCTGTCTCCCTCCCGTTACTTGCCGCCCGGCGGACAGCCTATATTGCCTAAATGTATTCGGACAACCTGCAAAATATCCCAACGGGGGCTTAAGTTTTTGTCCCAACTATGGCATGATAGAGAGATGAACCATTACAAAGGAGATTTGAACACGCATGGCTTTAGACGGTATTGTCACCCGCGCGATCGTAAACGACCTGCAATCCTGCATCGGTTCGCGCATTCATAAAATACATCAGCCCACCGACCATGACCTGGTTTTTCAGATTAAAGGCAGGGGTTCAAACAGCAAGCTGCTGCTTTCTGCGAATCCCACTTATCCCAGGGTCCATTGGACGGAGCAATCCTTTCTTAATCCAACCCAGGCGCCCATGTTCTGCATGCTGCTCCGCAAGCATTGCGAAAGCGGTCTGATCGAGGATGTCCGCCAGATCGACAATGAGCGCATTATTCATATTGACATACGCCAGCGGGATGAGCTCGGCGATATTTCCTTAAAAACCATCATCATCGAAATCATGGGCAGACACAGCAATATCATTCTGATCGATGCCGCTACCCGGATCATCCATGACGGCATTCATCATGTTACGCCGGCAATCAGCAGCTTCAGGATCGTGATGCCGGGTGCAGTGTACGCTGCGCCCCCGGAGCAGGATAAGCGTGATCCGATTACCGTTACAACGGAAAGCGGGTATGCCTTCATCTTCGAAGCCCAGGCTGCCAAAGCGCTTCAGCGGCCGGAAGATACTGAATTCAGTGATAAGCCGCCTGCTCCCCCCGCTGTTCTGGCAGCGGACAAATGGCTGGTGGCAGCCTTCAGCGGAATCAGTCCGCTGCTGGCCAAAGAAATCGTTCACCGCAGCGGGATCCAGGCCAAGCTGAGCGATGATCCTATGGTCCTGTGGCCTGCTTTTGACCAAATGATGACCACGTTTCGCGACCAACAATACGATCCGCAAATCATTACAGATGAGACTACCGGAAAATCGGCATTCTCCGTGACTGCGCTTACTCATTTAACAGGCATATCTGAGAGCTACGATACAATCAGCTTCTGCCTGGAAGCCTTTTATGGAGATAAAGCAACCCGGGACACCGTGAAACAGCGCGTGTCGGATCTGATTCGTTTTCTGCAAAATGAGTACAACAAGAACGTGAAGAAATTGGAGAAGCTGCAGGAGACGCTAAACGATGCTCAGGACGCAGACAAATTCCGCATTCTCGGCGAGCTTATCACCACCTATATGCATCAGATTCAGCGGGGCGATGAGTCGGTTGACGTTGTTGACTATTATGACGAGGAGCAGCGGACGGTCACTATCCCGCTTGATAAGCAGCTCACCCCGTCGCAAAATGCGCAGCGATATTTCAAAAGATATACCAAGCATAAGAACAGTCTGACGGTGGTAGGCGAGCAGATGGATCAGGCGCAGGAGGAAATGCGATATATCGCTTCCCTGCTGCAGCAGCTGGAGAGCGCTACGCTGTCGGATATTGATGAAATACGCGAGGAATTGGTCGAACAGGGATATTTGAGGGACCGCAGCAAGCGGGGGACGAAGAAGCGCAAGCCGACCCGGCCCGCACTGCTGTGTTATACGTCCTCGGAAGGAATTCCGATTTATGTAGGCAAGAACAATACACAGAATGAATTTTTGACCAATAAAACAGCCTCTGCGAACGAGACCTGGCTGCATACCAAGGATATCCCGGGCTCTCATGTCGTTATCCGCGCAGCCGAATTTAACGAACAGACGCTGGAGGAAGCGGCCATGCTGGCGGCTCACTACAGCCAGGCGCGGTCATCGAGCCAAATTCCGGTGGATTACACACTGATCCGGCATGTGAAGAAGCCCAGCGGAGCAAAGCCGGGATTTGTTATTTACGATCATCAAAAGACGCTCTTCATCACACCGGATGAACAACGCTTAAAGGCTCTGCCATCGCAGATCAAAACTTAGATTGCCGCCAATCGCGCCACGACTAAAAAGACAAGTCGCGGCGCTTTTGATATTCCGCAGCAATTTAGAGGCTGCCTCTCCTGGCCGGATCAAGCTGCTTCAGCACATCCACATGCACCGTGCGGTTCCCGATCGGCCCGTGGAAGACTTCTTCCTCACGCTTGCCGTGATAATCGGAGCCGCCTGTGATGATCAGCTTGTAATTCTCAGCTAATCTAATGTACCTGATTTCATCCTCGGGCCCGTGATCGGAGTGATAGACTTCAATTCCCTGTGCGCCATAGCGGATAATTTCTTCCACCAGCACATCATCGCCATACAATCCGGGATGAGCAATAACGCTTGTGCCCCCAGCCTCCCGAATCCAATCGATGGCCTCGAAGGGATGAAGCCGCGGCGGATTCGCGAAGGCTGCTCCGTCGGAGGCGAGATAACGGTCGAATGCCTCCTGGATCGAAGCGACAATCCCTTTGGCCACCAATAAGGAGGCCATATGGGGCCTTCCGATCGTTCCGCCCTCCTTGCCCTGCTTCCGGGCTTCCTCCACCACTTCGTCCAAGGTGATGGAAATCCCAAGATTGCGGAGCTTCTCGATAATCATCAGATTCCGGCGATCCCTCGTCTGAAGCAGGCTGCCGAGCTTGAGGCGCCAGGACTCGCTCTGCCAATCCGTATAATAACCCAGAATATGAATATCGCTGCCGTTTGCGGCTGTGCTGATTTCTACGCCCGGAACGACGATCACACCGAGCTCTTTACCCGCCTCGATCGCTTCCGCGATGCCATCGACCGTATCGTGATCTGTTATGGCGATTGCTGCAAGTCCGGCCTCCTTGGCCATGCGCACGTTCTCCCGGGGCTGCTGCAGTCCGTCGGAAGCGGTCGTATGGCTGTGGAGATCAACACGGTCTATAGCCATTGCTGAAGATCCCTTTCACGCAGAAAAGTAAGAAAAGTAACCGCGGAAATAGGCAGCAGCGCGGATTTGAGATAAATCGAATAGAATTGGCGTTTGAAGCTGGCGTCCGTAATCGGAATCGTATGAATAAGACCCAGTGCAACCTCATGCTTGACGGATGATCCGGATACGAAAGAAACGCCAAGACCTGCTTCGACGGCCGATTTCACGGCGCCGGTGCTTCCCAGCTCCATAACGATCTTCAGATCAGCGGGATCGAAACCCTTGTTCCTCAGCTGTTCCTCCATTACAAGCCTTGTCCCCGAGCCCTGCTCCCTGAGCACAAATGGATACTCCAGCACATCGGCCAGAACCAGCTCCCGGGCACCGGCCAGCGGATGGGATTTGCCTACAATAAGCCTCAGTTCATCGCTCATGACCGCCTCCATATGTATGTCCGGATGATTGACAGGCGCTTCAATAAGACCGAAATTGAGCTGATGGTTCAAAATTTCCTCCATGATTTGTGCGGTATTCATCACCTTCATGCTGATTGAAATATGGGGAAATTCCTGGCCGAACGGTCCGAGCAAACGGGGCAGAATATATTCGCCGATGGTCAAACTGGCGCCGAGCTGCAACCGGCCCTTCAGCTGTTTCGTAAATTTCGACATCGAGGCATCCGTATCCCGGATCAGATCGATGCTGCGCTGGGCAAACGGCATCAAGGCTCTGCCCGCTTCCGTCAACTCGATTCTCTTGGTGGAGCGCTGAAGCAGCTTGGTGCCAAAATAATCTTCCAGCGACTGGATCTGCATCGTTACAGCAGGCTGCGTCATATGAAGCGCTTGTGCAGCAGCCGAGAAGCTCCCCCGCTCCGCCACGGTATAAAATATATGCAGCTGGTGAAAATTAAGCGCCATCCCATTCATCCTTTCTCTCATTGAAATTCATTATACAACAAACCATGCAAAGAGTATCCAATGCCAAATCATGCAATAAAGGCGGTTCCACAGAAAAAAGCATACGCTCTTTGGAAGCGCATGCTTATTATTTAAACAAAATATGCGGCGATTATTTCCGTTTTCTGCTGTTTTTTATTAATGTCATTCGCCGGGAATGTCTCAGCCAGGAATAATACGATTTCAAATCGCGTAGTTCAATGGTCTCGGACATCCGCCCGAGGAACGTGACGACGATCATCTTGTGGAGCGGATTGCCGGCCAAATCGGTTTCTTTATCCAAAGTGGCGAATTCAGCTACAAATACCAGATCGTCATCGATCAAATAAACATCCTGCTCATTGCGATAATAAGGCTCAATACGTCCCTGCTTCAGACACTGCCACATGAAATCGGCGATATCCTCAAATCCGGTTTTTTCACTTTCGACGCGATCCGCCCAGCGAATTTTGGCATGGTTCGTGATGACGATATCCGCTACTTTCTTGTCCCCTAACACGACATGAAATGATTCGTAGGTGCTCCATCTCTCCGTCGTCTTGTCTTTCATCGCACGATCCACCCCTCCCCAGGAAGTAGGCCTTATTAACTATATTTATAATTATATCCATTGTAGCATGCATGTCCAATAATACAAAATAAAAATAAAGCTGCACCAATACTGGTACATTATGGATATAGAAGTTTAAAAAAACAGCTTCCGCTCCGTTGACCGGTATCGGAAGCTTGTGAGATCACAAACTGTAAAACCGTGTTTTGTCTGGAACATTGCGCTCATACTCGGTCTTGATTTCGTTCCGGTAAGAACGTTCCGTCTTCTTCACGAAGGGCAGCCGTTGAATGTTGCGGATAATCTCTTCTTCCCGATCGCTGTTCATGTACATCACGACATAATGCATTTTCCTTGAAATATAATGGATATTGCCGTATTTCTCCAATGAACGGGCCGATTTGATATCATTGACCCAAATAATATAGCCGGTACGTTCTGAAAACATAGCTCGCGATCGTCCTCCTTTTCCTTATCCGCAGCCTCCGCCAGTGCTGCATCCGCAGGAGCCGCCTCCGCCGCAGCCTCCGCCGGAAGATTCGTTGCCTGGTACCTTGATCGTTTCGGACACGGAGCCGGCGATCTGTTTGGCAATGTCATGAAGCAGCTCATCCACCGCCTGCTCCGCGATTTTGTAGCGGGTCACGCATTCAATCGCCGCAAGCTCTTTCTCGATGGCTTTCACTTTATCCTTAGCCTCATGAAAGTTGGGATGGAACCGTCCGAACCGCTGGCATTCATCGAAGAGCTCCTTGGCTTTCTCGAACTTCCGGATCAGCGCCTTGACTTCCTGGCTCTGATCGACTGCTGTTTTCCAGTATGCATATTCGGCAACTTCCGCCGATTGATTAATCATGTCGCCTATTTCATAAGCGTTGATGAGCAATGCTGCCATATCAAGCGAGGGCGATGAATCGGGAACGAAATCAAGAATCGCACCGCTTCCCGCAAACTCGGCAGGCTCAGTCATTGGTATCGCTTGCACTGTACCCACCCCTTTGGTATGAAGGTTAGGCTTTCGCCTACTTGCTATCATACCATAATAGGTTTCAAGAAGAAACGGGGGCTTTTGTCGCCTGATCCAAGCCCTGGCCCTCAATCGCTTTCCAGCGGGATGACCAGCATCATTTCCCCCCACATATCCGGTTTCAGACGAAGCGGAGAACGCATATCCGCACCATCCCCATGAATATGGCCGATAACGGCCCACTGCCCGCCATAATCCTGGATTTCATGGGGCACAAACAGCTGCAGGCCTTCCTCGCGCTGCAGCTTGACTGCCGTTCTCCAGCTGAGCGCTTTCTCCAGAAGTTCCCTGCGGGTTGAGACATGATAAGATCTTAACTGCTTCACCCACATGGACGAAACCTCCTCAAGCCCGCCAAACAAGGACCTGACTGAAGGCACTTCAGTGAGCAGCTCATAGGCATGAAGCGCACAGGGATCCTGAAAATAAAGCTTGATCTCTGGCGGATGAACTCCATCAAGCGGCTGGCAGGCTCTAGTCTCCATATTCCCCGTGACGTTATCCTGCTGCATCCACCCTTCAATGGCAAAGCGGAGAGGCTCCGGCAGCGGCTGATCCGCCGCCCGCTCCAGCATGGCAATGACATCCCCGCAGGTAAACCTTCGTTCCATCGCTTTGACGGCTGCTTTTTCATTTACCCGATAGATCGTAATCACATCGACGACTTTGCGTTCCCATACCATCTCCAGTTCCCATCTGACTGCCGCGGGCACATAGGCGGATACGTAAATATCCCCGTCAGGAGAGACCGCAATCGGCTCTGCAAGCTCCTTGGCACTCTGAGTCGGCACTAAATCAAGCGAAATAAGCCATCTGAAGAATCCGTCGCCGCTCGCTGTTGTCATCAGCTCCATATAACCGCAGGCTTTCATCAGACCGACCCATCGCAGCACGGGCGTCAGACCTTCCTTGTCCCCCGTGAAGGCGTGTTGATCCACCTGCTTCTCCACATCGGAAATCCTATACCATTGCCCGCTTGCCAGAGCGGCTGTGACTGCAGCAGCGCCAGCAACGGAGCTGTCAAGAACTGCATATTGTTCGATCATGAGCTGCAGCAGCCCGGATTCCCTCTGCTCTCCTGTTAGCTCAAACCACTCCTGCAGATGGCCGGAATGCAGTCTGAACGCATCTGCATCCTCGCTTAGCCACCCTTTACGGGATGCAATCTCAAGAACAAATGCCAGCGGGAGCGGGTATTCGGCAAACGGAACTGTTTTTAAACCTATCAGGGACAGGTCGCGTGGTTGTACGGCCATTTGGCTGCTGCATTTTTCAATTGTCCTTTTGGTCAGCATTCCTTTGACCGTCTTGTGCATACCCGACCGCACCAGCTCAGCCAATGCATGAAGCAGCTGAAGTCCCAGCTCCGGGATATAAACATCATTCTCTTCGAAAATAATATCCGCATCCCCGACAGCGCCTTCTGCCGGGGGAATAAAGGATCCAAACAGCGTATGGTGCCAGGGCAGAAAAGTATCGCGCGGCAGAAAATACAGCTTCTCGCCCCAACCTTTGCGTACCGCGAAAATAATGCCTGATTCGGCCAGCATAAGAAGCCCGATCCGATAATCCGCTCCTGCGATTCCCGGTTCGCTGAAGCCCAGCATCTGCTCCTCCTTGAAGGGCAATGCGCCAAACCTCCCAAGGATAATGTTGAGCGCCGCTGCAGCTGGCCGGGGCATAGACGACCAGGCGGCAGCCAGGCTCGGCTTGTCGCGCAGCGCTTCCGGCCAGGGCAGCGCAACTCCTGGAGAGGCCCACAAGGGAGCCGAGGCGTACCGCTGCAGCTCCGCTTCATTCAGACGGCTGGCAACCTGGCGGCTATTCATTGATTTTCCGCCTCTCATCCCACTGAACGTAGCTCTCACGCTTCCACTTGTTCTTATCCAGCCGCCAGTCGCTCACTTCATAATGATAGCCCTGTTCGAGCAGAAACAACTGGCGCTTATGCGCGAAATCCACTTCCTTGGTATCCTGGGAAACCAGCGTGTAGAACCAGGCATTGTTGTCGCCGGGCTTGGGCCGGAGAATACGGCCGATCCGCTGGGCCTCTTCCTGGCGGGACCCGTAGCTTCCGGATACTTGAATCGCCACCGCCGCATCCGGCAGATCGACTGCAAAATTCGCCACTTTGGAGACGACCAATACCGGAATGGCGCCTTCCTTGAACAAATCGTAAAGCTTCTCGCGCTCGGCATGGGGGAGCTCGCCTGTAAGCACAGGCGCCTGGAGGGCCTCTCCCATGGCATGGAGCTGCTGCAAATATTGGCCTATGACAAGCGCCGGCTTGCCTTCGTGCTTCGTCAGCAAGGTCCGGACCGCATCGATTTTCCTTCCATTCTCTCCGGCAATCCGAAATTTGGATTTAGCCTCTGCCGCCTCATATTCCTGTTTTTCCGGCGTGGAGAGCGGAATGCGGATCTCAGCGCAGTGGACCGTGGCAATCCACTGACGGGACTCCAGCGTCTTCCAGGGCATGTCGAAACGCTTCGGACCGATAAGAGAAAACACATCCTTCTCCTGTCCATCCTCACGAACAAGCGTAGCCGTAAGCCCCAGACGCCGCGTGGCCTGCAGCTCGGCAGTCATCCGGAATACCGGAGCAGGCAGCAAATGGACTTCATCATAAATGATGAGTCCCCAGTTCCTCTCCTGAAAAAGCTTCATATGCGTAAATTCGTCGTCTTTCTGGCGGCGGGCGGTCAGAATTTGGTACGTCGCGATCGTAACCGGACGCACCTGCTTCGAAGAGGCTGCATACTCTCCGATATCGCTGTCATCCAGCGTTGTTTTATCAAGCAGCTCCGTTTTCCACTGCCTGACAGAGGTGACATTGGAGGTAAGGATTAAAGTATCACAGCCCAGGCTGGCCAATGCGGCAATGCCGATAACTGTTTTGCCCGCCCCGCACGGCAGAACGAGCACCCCGCTCCCGCCATCCTCTCTTCCTTCCCGGTAGAACAGATCCACAGCAAGCTTCTGGTAGTCGCGAAGCTGGAAGCCGCGTCCTCCCAGTGTCTGTTGACGCAGCTGGACGGGCAGGGACTCCCCATGCCGGTAGCCTGCGAGATCTATGACCGGGTAACCCAGGCGGACCAGCTCCTGTTTCAGTCTCCCGCGGTTTTCCGGACTGGCATGACGCTGGCCCGTCTCCGCCCCTGCAGTCAGCAATGCAGAGATTGTGGCATCCTCCGTCAGGGTGCCAAGCAGCGTCTCGTCCCCGCACAATATGAGATCGCCTTCCTCGGTCCGGTCAAGGGTCAGCTTGCCGTAGCGTTCCGTCAGCATGCGGATGCCGCTCGTTACTTTAACGGGCAGCTCGTACCGGCTGTGGGCGCCGAGAGCTTCCAGAATCTGATCGGCCCCCATCCCGGACGCTGCTGCATTCCACAGCGACAACGGCGTGATCCGATAGGTATGAATGTCTCCCGGACGCTTGGTCAAATCGGCAAAACAGGACAGCTGCTCACGCGCCTCCTCCGCGTCCGGATGCAGATCATGAAGGAGCACGGTGAAATCGCCCTGTACAATCAAAGGCCGGTCCTTGCGCATAAACAAGCTCATCATCTCCTAAAAACATCGCTTGCGAGGCCGCTTGGGTACTGCCGGCAGAACGCAAACCATCATGTTCTTATAGTTTGAGATAATTTGATGTTTTTATACTTGTTTTCCAGGAAGAACTGCCCGTTTGTACAAATAGGCCGTGAGAAAATAATAAATCGTATAAATGACCATAAAGATTACAAGCGGAATCCAGATCCGGTAATACGGATTCACCAGAATGAACGAGAACAAGTTCATGCCGACAAGCACATGGGACAATCCTACGACCCCGGGAATCAAAAACACCAGAAACAGTTCTTTATATATGGAAGCGGACAACCTGCTCCGCCGCACACCGATCTTGTGCAGCATCCGGTATCGATTGACATCACGGCTCGCGCCGCTAAGAATTTTGAACATCAGACAACTGGCCATCATCGCCAGGAAGGCGATTCCCAGGAAGAAGCCCATGAATACAGTCCCGCTGGCTAAGCCGAGCTTGCTTTGATAATATTCATTTTTACTCTGCGGATAATAACCGACATTTTCGTATTTCTTCGCTTCCATCCGGTCGAGCTGCTTCCATGTCTGTTTATTCGCGGTGAAACCCGCTGTCTTGCCGATCATGGCAACCTGACTGGCTGCGTCAATCTTATTGAACGCGCTGGAATCCACCAGCTGCATCTGCTGGATTTCTACGGCAGGAGGCTGCAGCTCATACAAGAAATTTATCCATTCTTGGGACAAAGAGCCGTCATCCATTGAACCAGCCGCTATCTTGTCGGCCAGCCTCGTATATTGGTCCCACTCCTTCTGCGTGTTTCCGGTATGTGTCAGCGGACGGCCCTTCTCCATATCTTTAAGCAGAAAATATACCGTCTGGTCGTGCACCTTGTAATGATAGACATGCTCTTCGGTGAACGTTGTGCCGCTTAGAAGCTTTTGCTCTTCCGCTGTCGGGTTATGGATGGTGACATCATAGATTTTATAGCTCTCGGCAGCGATAAAGGCATTGTTCTGGAATGCCATTCCGCCGGAAATCGCCCCTGCCGAGAGAGCAATGAGCATCGCAACTGTCGCCAGCATTTTGGTCAATCCATTGATCCGAAAGCTTAACTGCCCGAACGTGAAGGCATGAATTCCTTTATTCGCCTGACTCTTATCAGACTTCAAGCGGTTTATGAGGAGCGGCACCAGCGAGATAAAGATCAAATACGTCCCAAGAGTAGTCATGACGGTGGCCACCAGCAGCCCGATTTCCCTAAGCTGCTCCATAAACACCAGACATACATAACCGATCCCAAGCGCCAAGATACCTAACACGCTTATGAACCATTTTATCCGGCTCATGACCGGAATACGCTCCGGCTGCTTGTCCGCATGTATCAGCTGCAGAAGCCGCATGCGGGATAGCTTGGCATAATTCCACAAGGCGGACAGCAAAAACAACGCGATGAAGAAAATAATCGTAATGGCGATGGAGGGTCCGAATAACGGATGATAGCCTGCGAGATCCACATCAAGCTGCGACGCCATCAGCTGGCCGACCACGGCCGCAAGGCCGATTCCAAGAGCGATGCCAAGCAATAAAGAAATACAGCCCATGACCATATTTTCAATAAACAACAGTGTGTTGATTTTTTTCTTCCTGGCTCCGAGCGTCATATACATGCCGAATTCCCTTTGACGCAGCGAGAAGAGAAACGAGCTGGCATAAATAATATAAAAAAAGGTCACAACCGACAGCAGAAAGGAACCCATCAAATAAACCAGCTCTATATGATTGATTACCGAATTGCTTTTAATAAATTCCTTATTCCAGGCCAAAGTCTGGAACATATAGAAAATGGCTATCGCCATGATTAGACCCGCCAATAAGACAACATAATTCTTGAACTTGCTTGTCATGCCGGTTAAAGCGAGTTTGATTAACACCCGGGCACCTCCTTTTTATTCATCCTGCACCGTGCCCCATTCCGCCAGAACATCAAGAATTTGTCTGTAAAAGATTTCCCGAGTCGTTGTACGGCGTAATTCCTTGTACATCCGGCCATCCTGTATAAACAGAATCCGGCTGCAATAACTGGCGCTGAAAGCATCATGGGTCACCATCATAATGGAGATTCCCTGGTTCTCGTTCAGACTCTTCATAACTTTAAGCAGGCTCATCGCATTTTTGGAATCGAGGGATCCTGTGGGCTCATCGCCAAGAAGGAGCGCCGGCTCATGCACAACCGCTCTTGCGGCAGCAGTCCGCTGCTTCTGCCCGCCTGAAATCTCCGTAGGGTATTTGTCGGCAATTCCTTCAATGCCTAATGTGCCGAGCACCTTATTCACTCTGATCCCGATTTCTTTGGAAGGCATGTTCTGCAGCGAGAGCGGAAGCGCCACATTCTCATAAACGCTCAGGTTCTCCAGCAAGTTAAAATCCTGAAAAATAAAACCCAGCTCCCGGGAGCGAAAATCCGCAAGCTGATCCTCTTTCATCCCCGCAATATCTGTTCCGTTAATTTTGATGCTCCCCTGTGAAGTGGAATCCAGCGTCGAAATCACATTAAGCAGCGTTGTTTTCCCTGATCCGGAGGGACCCATAACCGCCACAAATTCTCCCTTCTGAATCAAAAACGAAATATTATCCAACGCCAGAAATGGATGTTCATTTTTTTTCCCATATACCTTTTTAACGTCTCTGACGTCCACTACCGGCAATACCATCATTGGCGCCTCCTTTTCTATAAGCGGATTGCTTGACTAGTCTGTTTATTATAGAAAATGATCCGTAAGGAGGTATTACGAAAAAATTAAGAATTATTAAGAGGTAAACGCAAAAAGACCCGGCGCACAACATCGCCGGATCACGTGGCTTGCTATAAGTGATTATTCTTGTTTTGAAACGTTAGCTGATGCATAATCCTCGGCCATCGCGATCATCAATTTCGCCGAGACCAGCATCGACCGCTCGTCCAGGTCGAATTTGGGATGGTGATGCGGGTAGACAGCGCCGCACTCCTCATTGCCGGCCCCGACAAACATGAAGCAGCCGGGAATCTCCTTCAGATAATAGGAGAAATCCTCCCCTGCCATAATCAGCGTTGATTCCCTTACTGCCTCCTCGCCCAGCCGGCGGCGGGCAACCTCGAAGAAACGCCCAGCCTCTTCGGAATCGTTTACTACCGTCGGATATCCGAAACGGTAGTCAAGCTCGGCTGTTGCGCCATGCATTTCTGCCGTTTGCTTGACAATCTGTTCAAGCCGCGCTTTAATCCGGCTTCTCGTTTCCTCATTGAAAGTGCGGACCGTCCCGGTCAGCCTGCAGCGCTCGGCAACCACATTTCCGGTTGATCCTGCATGAAAGGAGCCTATTGAGACCACAGCCGGCTCCAGAGGGTTTATATTGCGGCTTACTATCGTCTGCAGCGCCTGCACCATCGCCGAACCGACCAGCACCGCATCCACTGTCTCATGCGGCATTCCGCCGTGACCTCCGCGGCCTGTAATATCAATATAGATTTCATCGGGAGACGCCATCAGCGGCCCGCTGCGGGTCGCCACAACACCATAAGGCAGCGGTGTCCACAAATGCACGCCGTATATGACATCCACATCCGCGAGCACTCCGCTGCGGATCATGCCGAGTGCGCCTCCTGGCGTCAGTTCCTCGGCCGGTTGGAACAGCAGCCGCCGCTCCCCCTGCAGCTGCGCGCGATTGGCACTGTAATACCGCGCTATTCCAAGCATCGTCGCTGTATGCGCATCATGTCCGCATGCATGCATGACTCCGGGAACCGTCGATGCATATTCGCATGATTTCTCATCCTGAATCGGCAGGGCATCAATGTCAGCGCGCAGCGCGATGACCGGCCCCGGTTGTTCTCCTTTGATCGTCGCAACCACGCCGTAACCGCCTTCGGTTCTTGCCACTTCACAACCGAATGCAGCCAGCTGACCCGCGATCCATTCCGATGTTTCTTTTTCATGAAAGGACAGCTCCGGATGCCGGTGCAGATATCGCCTCCACTGTACCATATCCGGATATCCGGTTTGCAGCATTGCGTCAATTTCTTCATTTGTTCCCATGCGCACAAACCTCCCTCGCTCACACCAGACTTATTCTCTACTGCTTATTGTACCAGAAGGATGGAAGGTGCTGAAAGTTGTTTCGCCGCTTTCGGCGATCATTTTTCGTAAAGCTGTCACTTTTGGCCTGCAGACAGCGCCAGAGTCAGGCTTGCACTAGTAAGTGAAAAATACTATCATGGATAAGAAGTGAGTACAGATACGTCCCTTACGTTTGAAGGAGGATCCATCCATGATTATTGAGAATACTGGCCTAAACGGCATGACAAGCGATCTTGCGCATCTCGATGAATCTGCGGACAAGCTCGGCTTCGTCCGTTGGCAGTGGGAATATTATCGCGCAACCTATGATTTGAAACTGGAAGACAGCGCCAACCGCGAAGACTACTTCTTGCGTTTTAATGTCCGCGCAATTGAGGGCAAGCTGGAGTCGCCGCACACCGTTCTGAAAGTGGAAGCCGTATACATAGGCAGGGCTACCTTTCCGCACGGGCTTGATTATGAATCAGCCATTCCGCAGCCGATCTTGAATGCGGCTACACAACGGCTGCAAGAATTAAAGAAACTACTCGCCTAACAGGCTTGTTCCTCGGATGAAACAAAAGACGAACGGCCTGCGCGGCAGGCCGGATTTTTTACTTCTCGTCCTGACTCTTGTGCTTGTCGGTTTTGGTCTTGTGATGGTTTTTAGCGCCAGCTCCAACACCGCTGTCATATCCGAGAACTACCACTATGACGCGCTCTATTTCACCAAACGGCAGCTGATCTGGGCGGTGCTCGGGACCGGGATCATGTTTATCATCATGAACATTCCCTACACCGTTTTCAAGAAGGCCTACATTCTTTATTTTGTACCCGTTATCATAATGCTTATGATTGTTCCATTCGTCAGTGAAGAAATCAACGGGGCGCGCAGCTGGTTCAATATCGGACCGCTCGGCATACAGCCGACGGAGTTTGCCAAGCTCGGACTCATTCTTTACCTGGGCTCGCTGATCACCAAGAAAGGCGAGAAGTTCCGGGATTTCAAAAAAGGACTTGTCCCTGTGTTTATTGTCATCGGCTTTATTTGCGGATTGATTATGCTTCAGCCGGATTTGGGCTCTTGTATTGTTATAGCGGCATGCTCGATTATCATCATTGTAGCGGGCGGCGCCAACCTGAAGCAGCTCTTCCTTGCCGGCGTGGTCATTTCGCTGATTGTCGTTGCAGGGGCAAGCATCTCCATGATGAAGGATCCTGCAGGCTGGAACTACCGGATCGACCGCTTTACGGCTTTTACAAATCCTGAGGCCGATGAGCTTGGCAGTACCTATCAATTATCGCGATCTCTCCAAGCCTTGGGCCACGGCGGTTTCTCAGGCGCCGGCTTTGGCCACAGCGTGCAGAAGCTGAAGTATCTGCCCTATGCTTACAGCGATTTTATCTTCTCGGTCATAGCTGAGGAATTCGGCTTTATCGGAAGTGTGCTGTTTCTCCTGTTTTATCTGGTCTTCCTCTGGCGCGGGCTCATCATTGCCCTGCGGTGTCCTGACAGCTATGGAACCGTTGTAGGTGTAGGCATAGTGGGCCTGCTCGCCGTACAGACTATCATTAATATCGGCGGTGTCACCGGTGCCATGCCGCTTACCGGCGTTACTCTGCCGTTCATCAGTCATGGCGGCTCCTCCCTGCTTGTTTCTCTGGCCTGCATCGGTGTGCTGCTCAGCATATCCCGCGAGCATGACAAGCCGGAGAAGAGCAGCAACCGGTTCGCCAGCTAACCTGGTGAACCATTCTGCACCGGATTGGTTAGGATCCTCAAAAGCCGACAAGCGATGAGCCTTGTCGGCTTTTTTTGTGCAGCCAGGAAAGCTCCGATCCTTCCTCCCGCCAGCACAAAAAAAACCGCCCGGACATGGGACGGTTTCTCATGAATTATTTGATTCGGGTCATAGTTTCTTCCGCTTCGTTGTCTTCCTTGAAGGCAACGCCCTCAACCTTTAAGTTAACCTCCACGACATTCAGGCCGGTCATGTTCTCTACAGCCTCGCGAACATTATCCTGCAGCCTGCGGCATACTTCTTGAATCGGAATGCCATACTGCACTATAACACGCAAATCGATAGCTGCTTCGAGCTGTCCAACTTCGACGGTTACACCCTTTTGAACATTTTTACCGCTCAGCCGTTTGGCAAGACCCTCTGATATTCCGCCCGACATAGCGGCAATCCCTGGAGTTTCAAGCGCAGCCAGCCCCGCGATGGTGGCGACTACATCATCTGCAATTCGAATAATGCCGGTAAGAACTTCATCGGACATGCCACACACTCCTCTTTTCCAATATGCTTCCATTGTAAATGAAGCGAACTGGCGAAGCAAGATCATAATGCGTCATGTTGATTAAGTTTAGATGTCAGTTTACATGTCCAGTATTTTCCGCTATAGTGTTATCAGATTTCCACTTACCCCATCCAAAGACGAGGTGTTCAGGAACGTTGAATCAGAAATTGTTTTTCACAGCATTGATTGGTTTGTTTGTACTTAGCGGCGTCGCTCATTACGCCCATTTCGGAACAATTGCCGAATTTATCATTTCCGCGATTGCCATCTTGTTCGTGGCTGGATTTCTCGGAAAAGCGACCGAAAGCGTGGCCCACTACGCCGGCCAGCGATTAGGCGGATTTCTGAACGCTACCTTCGGAAACGCGGCAGAACTTATTATCGCGATCTTCCTGGTCAAGGAAGGATTATTCGATATGGTGAAAGCCAGCATCACCGGCTCCATCATCGGCAATTTGCTGCTTGTGCTGGGTGCAAGCGTCTTTCTCGGAGGATTGAAATTCAAGGAACAGCGATTCAATGTACAATTGGCCAGCCACAATTCATCGTTGATGATACTGGCTGTTATCGCTCTTGCCATCCCGGCTATCTTTATTTCAAGCGAGCATTTCTCCATCGAGCATAGCCGGACGCTCAGTCTTTCCATCGCCGGACTTCTGATTGTGGCCTATATCCTGTGGCTGGTGTTCTCAATGATCACTCATAAGGACGTACTGGCCGACGTGGAGGAAGCAACGCCGGACCATGGGGAACAACCCGCCTGGTCCAAGCGGACCTCTATTCTCTTCCTCGTGATCGCTACGGTTATGACCGCATTCGTCAGCGAGTGGCTGGTCCACACGCTGGACAGCCTTACTCATAAATTCGGCTTGTCGGAGCTGTTTGTCGGCGCCTTCGTCATCGCCATTGTCGGCAATGCCGCGGAACACAGCGCAGCCGTCATGCTGGCGATGAAGAACAAAATCGGCGCTGCAGTGGAAATTGCCGTGGGCAGCAGCCTGCAGATTGCCTTGTTCGTTGCTCCCGTGCTTATTTTCATCAGCCTGTTATTCGGCAATACGATGGATATCGTATTTACCCCCATTGAATTGGCTGCTATTGCCGTAGCCGTCTTTATTGCCAAATCAATAGCCCAGGACGGGCGGACGAACTGGTATGAAGGATCTCTGTTGATCATCGTATATGTCATACTCGGGTTTGCCTTTTATCTTGTTTAGCGCCAAATCCCTTTGCCGCACACGAAGAAGACGCTCCGCAATGTTGCGGAGCGTCTTCTTCGTGATCCGTTTAAACAAATGGCCTTGATAAGCGGAAAACCGCCGGCAGCTGGATTGAAAACAAAAAAAAACCGCGTTGCCCGCGGCTAAACCTTGTTATTCATAGCTTCATACAGCTGTGCCAAATTGCGCTCAAGCTTGCTGATAATCTCTTTGCCAATCACTTCGGCAACAAGCCCTGCCCGAATAGCAAAATCGATTTCCCTGGAAAAGCCATATATTTGCGTGTCCAATACCTCTTCGTAGAGGGGACATTTTCTCGTGGCCAAGTTTTCCATTTGCACTTCGATCAGCTTCTCAATTTTATAAGCATCTTCCTGAAGGAGATTGATCGCTTTTTGATGTAGATGAATGAGAACATCGGATGAAGACATCGTACTCCCCCTTGTGCGTCTAGCTATCGCCCTTGTTTATCTTTATATTAGACGAAAACGGGACAATGTACAAGGTCAAAACGACAAAAGCGCTCCGCCAATTATTCGGCGAAGCGCTTTCTTTTGATTTGGTTGGCTATTCGGATAGAATCTTGATGTCCAGGCTGTGTTTTGCAAACACTTCTGCCATGGCTGCTTTGGCATCGTCCGCATCCGGACCGTGAACATGAAGTTCATAGGAATGTCCGCCAACCAACGTAGTGAATAGACCGAGAATGCTTTTAACGTCAATATATTTATTTTCGGCTTGTAGTACGATGGACGAACGGAATTTATTCGCCGTCTGTGAGATGTCAACGATTGCTGCATTGTTGGACATGTGAATCCCTCCATTTTTAGTTACATTTGCTATAATTGCTGTAGCTGCATTCATCATAACCCGATTTCGTATCACAGACAAGGGGCTTTTATTTCAAATTTTCGGGATTCAGCGGTTCCAATTCAGGCACGACAAACCTTCCATCCTTGCGAATAAGGCGGTCATCGAAGTATACTTCTCCCCCACCGTACTCGGGACGTTGAATGAGCACCAGGTCCCAATGAACCGCAGAACGGTTGCCATTGTCGGTCTCCTCGTAAGCCTGGCCGGGTGTGAAATGAAGGCTTCCGGCAATTTTCTCATCAAACAACGTATCTTTCATCGGATGTAAAATGTAGGGATTAAAGCCCAGACTAAACTCCCCGATATATCTTGCTCCCTCGTCGGTATCCAGAATTTCATTCAGCTTCACCGTGTCGCTGCTCGTTGCTTTCACAATCTTTCCCTTATCAAAAGTGAAGGAAATGTTCTCGAAAGTCACTCCGGAATAAACGGATGGCGTGTTATATGTAATCGTTCCTTGCACCGAATCGCGCACGGGTGCCGAGTAGACTTCACCATCCGGAATATTGCGCAGACCTGCGCATTTTACCGCTCCGATTCCCTGAATGGAGAACGATAAATCCGTTCCAGGCGCCACCAGTCGGACATGGCTCGTCTCTGTCATCAGCTTCTCCAGCGGATTCATCGCCCTGTCCATTTTGGCATAATCCAGATTGCATACGTCAAAATAAAAATTCTCAAACGCTTCCGTGGGCATATTGGCAAGCTGTGCCATCGAAGCGTTCGGATAACGCAATACTACCCATTTGGTATGTTTTACACGCCGTTCAAGATGTATCGGATGGCGGTACAATTGATCGTACAGGAGCATATTGGCGCTTGGAACATCCGCTAGTTCATTTACATTTTCTCCGGCACGAACCGCGATATAACCATCCATCGCTTCCATGCGCTTCAGATCGAATGAAGCCCACAGCTCCATCTGCTCTTTGGTCGCATTTTTGAGCAGCGCACGCAGAACAGAACGGTCGCTTGTTTCGACAAAAGGACGTCCGCCCCGTTTGGCTACCTCTTCAATTAAACATATCGCGAGCTCGCGCTCCGAACCTATCATGTCGATCAGAATGTTCTCTCCTGGCTGAACATCGACGGAATAGCCGGCCAGATTGGCAGCCAGCGCTTGCAGACGCGGATCACGCATGTAAGTTACCTCCTGTTTCTTTTTCTATAATCCTACCACTTTTTTAGTGACTCTGCACGAGCAGTGGTTCATTTCTGTTTGGCATCGGACAATACCTGAAAGGTAATATCGGAAATTCTAGATTCCTGCCGCTGCTCGCCCTGCGTCTTATAGCGTAATATCGTATGTTCCTGAAGCCGCAAAGGCAGCAAGCGTTTCTTATCCACAATCAGTTTATAGGTGGAACTGACCTGCAGCGTAGACAGCATGTCTTCGAGCAGCCGGCCCGATCGGGTTATTTCGGCCTGCCATTCCTTTTGGAAACTGGCTTGGGCCTCCTCCTTCGTGCTTTGCTGCCGGATCCCGCTTCCCGCCGCAAGCGGCATACTGTTCTGCAGATCCTTGAATTCGCCGCGCAGCTTGGCAGTCCACTTCTCCGCAGCCGCCTTCTCCTCCGTCTTCACCAGCAGCACAGCAGTCGTGTTTCCCGATTCTGCCGGCACGAGTTCTGCAGCGCTTGCAGTGTCCTCAATCTGTTTCAGCAGCTCCAGGGGATGGATGACGTCCTCCGATGCGCCGATATCGCTTGATTTGACTTCCAGCCGTTCATGATCCTTCACTGTGCCTTGAAACGACAACGGTTTTATGACCATCCCGTCCCCTGTTGCAATATTCGTGGTGCCCTTGAACGTATAGTGATCGACGCCGGACAAACCCGATACCGTCAGAGCAAGCAGCTCCTTGGGCGATCTGTCCTCTACAGATGAAGCGCAGCCTGCTGTCACTGTCAAGCAGAGAACCATTATGGCAAAAGATTGTTTCATCCTTTTCTCTCCTCATGCAACAAATTCTTCTTCAAGAATATCCTCTGTTGATAACGCCCACTTTATGCGGCCTGCCGGCGAATAACGCAAAAAAGGGTCAGCTTCGGGCTCTTGCAGCCCTTTGCTCACCCCTACGTTTCATCCTTTGTTCAAGCTCCGACAAACACCCGGTTGCGCCCATTGTTTTTGGCTTCATAAAGCGCCATATCCGCCCGGTAAAAAAGAGATTCCACACTGACCAGATCATCCTCAAAGACCCATTCCGAAAGCCCGCATGACACGGTTACGGAGGGGTCCGTGAGCATCTCCACCCGGCTGCGGATTCTCTCGGCGATCCGGTAAGCCTGCTCGGAACGGATTTGAGGCAGGTAGACCGCCAGTTCTTCGCCGCCCCATCTCGCTGCGATATCGCTTTCCCTGATGCAGGATCGGATCACTTCGCTGACACTGATCAGAATCCGGTCACCGATCTGATGTCCATAAGTGTCATTCACTTTTTTGAAATAATCGATATCGACCAGAACAAGGGAACCGCACTTGTCTTTGCGCTGCCTGGCCTGGATCTGTTCGTTCAAATAATGCCTTGCCCGCAAGCCTGTCAAATTATCGGTAATGACCATCCGCCGCACCTCCGCATGCAGCGAAGCGTTGGTAACAGCCAGGCCGATATGGATGGACAGCACCTGCAGCAGTTTATAGTTATCATATGAAAAGTAATTCGGACTTTTGTGAGTGACCATGATGACCCCGACCACTTCCGTATTGGCCATGATTGGAGCTGCAATCAGCGAGCGCGACCCCGTCCCGTCCATCAGCTTGGACGACACGACCGGCGTACTTTGGTAGTCGGAAATAATAAGCGGCTCCTTGGTCTCGTATACGATACCGCAAAAACCATGTGATGTGGAGTATATTTCGTTTACAGCCGAAGGCAAATTGCTCGCCATCATTTTGAAGACGTTGGTTTCGTTATTCAACTGCAGCACATTGCAGTAGTCCGCTTTGAATATATGCAGAAGCTCGCTCATTGCAAACTGAAAGATTTCTTTCAGATGCAGGGACTGATTGAGCCGCTTCGTCAGCTCGTTGATAAGCTGAAGCTCCCCGATCAGCAGATTGGATTGCTCGAACAGCTTGGCATTCTCAAAAGCCGAGCCAGCCGTATCGCAAAGCATGACAAGCGCCCCAAGATCAGAATCTTCCAAATATTTTTTCTTCATCGTCACACTTAAAACACCGTAGACAGCCTGCTTGCCGCTCATCGGTATCGCCAGCTTGAATAGAGCATCATCCTCATATTCCATGACAGGCTTGCCCTCCAGAAAAGCCTGTGCATAGAGATCGGCTGCGGAATGCCTTAGCATGAGCGGCTTTACGCGAGGGTCGCCATTAACATGATCCTGCGATAAGTACAGATCGACCTCGGCATGCGGGTACAGGTTCTCCACATCCACAAGAAGGACATTCAGCACCGAGGTGACTTCATTCTGGTCATGCAGCCGCTTGGCCGTCTGAAACAGCGTATCCCTTCGAAAAGCTTCCTTCTCGCTTGATTGCTGCCGGATCAATAAATTCTGCACAAACACCTTCTCGAGATGAGAGTAGAAAAGCACGCGAAAATGAAGTGCCGCCGTTTCGAGCAGCGCAGCAAAATTTTGGGCGGGGGAAAGATTGCTTGCGAGCAAAACAGCAAGGCAGTCCTCGTTCTTTTTTTTCAAAAGCGGCACAACCAGAATTCCGCCTCTAATCAGATTCTTTCTTTTTATAGAAGCCTCTTCGGCCAATTGCCGAAGATCATGAGAGATGGATTGATCTGGATTCGCTTGATCCGATGCTGCGATTATTTGTCCATGTGGATCAGTCAGTAAAAGGAAACCGTCCAGAAGCGGAGAACCCGCAGATTCGTTTAACCAGTCCTGAAAGCTGTTCCGAAGCAGGCCCGTCAGAAGCGTTTGGTCCTCTTCATAAATATCCTCGTTCGCAAACCAGAGGGACGGCAGCGGCAATGCTTGTTCATTCCCGGACAAGCGTTCATTTAGAATCGGGTTGTCTGCACGAACAAAGTTCTTCATCAAACAGCATCGCCTCTTCTCTATGTAGCAAGGATCACAACAGGATGGATATGATCTATCATACTTCAATCTCTGAAAATATGCACTACTTTAGTCATAAGGATATAGGACTTTAGGTTCATATTCTGCCATGGTATGTAAGATTTGATTATTTCCTTGATTTTACTTGACTTTAGCCCCTACATTTATATAATATTTATAGTTGAATATATGGGAACGGTTTTGTGTCACCCTCATTGAGGCTGTCTCTGGCAGGACTGCGGCTGAACATGCCTGTCAGGACTTGATCGATTGTCGTTTAAGCGCAGACAGTACTCGGCGAAACACCCATTTTCAAACATCCCATTTGAAGAAGGAGTTTTACGACACATGTCAAGATATACGGGCCCTAAGTTTAAATTAAGCCGCCGCCTCGGCATTTCCTTAAGCGGTACTGGTAAAGAATTGAAACGCGCATTTCCACCGGGACAACACGGTCCAGGTCAACGCAAAAAAATGAGCGGTTATGGCATTCAATTGCAAGAAAAACAAAAACTGCGCCATATGTATGGCATGAATGAAAAGCAGTTCCGCAACCTGTTTGATAAAGCCTCCAAAATGAAAGGTATTTCCGGGGAAAACTTTATGGCCCTTCTTGAGAGCCGTCTGGACAACCTCGTTTACCGTCTTGGATTTGCTAATTCCCGTTCCGGTTCCCGCCAGCTGGTATCACATGGCCACATCACGGTAAACGGCAAGAAAGTGGATATCGCTTCTTTCACTGTTTCCATCGGAGATGTAATCGGACTTCGTGAACGCAGCCGCGGTATCAAATCCGTTAAAGAAGCTTTGGAAGGACGCAATTTCCTTCCTAACTACCTGGAGTTCAATGATACTGCTGTAGAAGGCAAGTACCTTCGCCTTCCAGAACGCGCTGAGCTTCCACAAGAAATCGATGAGAAACAAATCGTCGAGTTCTACAGCCGTTAATCCCAATCAACATGAGAACGGTCCTTCCCGGGCCGTTCTTTTCTTTATGTTTATAAGCATGTTTTCTTCCCCTTCGGAAATTTATACTTGCTTATGACTTTGAAAAAAAGCCTGCCCGGCGTTTACACCAGGTCAGGCCTCTGCTATTGGATCGTAATTCTGGCGAATCTGCGTTTGCCCACTTGAATAACATCACCTTCGGATACCAACACCTCTGCGCCCGGATCATCGATCTTCAGCTCGTTTATCCGGACTGCCCCCTGCTGAACGCTGCGCTTGGCTTCACTGCCCGATGGCTGAAGGCCGAGCGTCGTCAGCAGCTTTACAATTCGGATGCGCCCTTCCTCGAGCTCAGCTGCCGGCAGAACGGCCGTTTCGATATCCTCCGGAAGAGCCCGCTGCTGGAATACCGTAACAAAATGCTGCTGAGCTGCCTCTGCGGCTTCTTCACCGTGATACATACGCACGAATGTGCGGGCTAGCTGCATCTTCACATCCCGCGGATGCCTGGACCCGTTCTCCAGGCCAATGCGCAGCTCTGCAAGCTCCTCATTGCTCATATCTGTAGCAAGCTCATAGAACTTTACCATCCGCTCATCCGGTATGGACATCGATTTGCCGTAAATTTCATTGGGCTCCTCATCGATTCCAATATAATTCCCGAGGCTCTTGCTCATTTTTTGTACGCCGTCCAGACCTTCCAGAAGCGGCATCATAATAGTAGCTTGTGTCGCTTTGCCATACTCCTTCTGCAGTGTGCGACCCATCAGAACATTGAATTTCTGATCGGTTCCGCCTAGCTCGACATCACTCTCAAGGGCAACGGAATCATAGCCCTGCATCAAAGGATAGAAAAATTCATGAATGCTGATCGGCTGGCCTGACTGGTAGCGCTTGGTAAAGTCGTCGCGTTCCAGCATGCGGGCTACCGTTAATTTCGCCGAGAGTGAGACCACCTCTGCAAAATTCATGGGACCCAGCCATTCCGAATTATAATAGACCGTGGTGCGCTCAGGATCCAGAAGCTTGAAAATCTGCTTCTTGTAGGTTTCCGCGTTTCGCTTGACATCATCCTCGCTGAGCTGCTTGCGCGTCTCCGACTTGCCTGTAGGATCTCCGATCCGCCCCGTAAAATCGCCGATAATCAGCTGCACCTCATGCCCCAGCTGCTGGAATTGACGCAGCTTGTGAAGCACGACGGTGTGTCCGATATGAATATCAGGCGCGGAAGGATCAAGGCCGAGCTTCACCTTCAGCGATTTTCCCGTTGCTACCGCATGAATCACTTTTGCTTTTAATTCATCCTCGGGTACAATTTCAACTACTCCCCGCCGGATCACGTCCATTTGACGCTCCACTTCCTGCTTCTGCCCGTCTGTCAATTCATCCCATTTCACCATGCCGATTCACTCCTACAAAAAATTTTGAACACAAAAAAACCCTTTCGTCGCAAGGGACGAGAAGGATTTGCTCGCGGTACCACCCTCATTAGAGCTGCATGATCCGAAGTATTTAATCAGGATGCATGCTCAAACAGCTCTCACTTCATTTCATAACGGATATCATCCGGAAGCAGACTACTGAATGTCCCCTTCATAAAGGAACGAAAGTTCGTCCGATCAGCTCGAGGTGGTAATTCACGCTGCGGCGCGTACCGGTTCACACCTGCCACCGGCTCTCTGGTTATCGTCAATTCGCAGCCCTACTGCAACCTGTCAATGCTGTTCTGATATGATCTTTTTTTTAAAACCAGGGAATGAAACCAGCCTTGCCGCCAAGAATGGCGAAAGCCGTTTCTTCTTGATTCCCGTTATATCATACACATTGACTATAGTCAACGGACGGCTTGTAACCATACTCCTGTATTCAAGGGGGCTTTCATCCTAAACTTGCCTGGGAGCTGACAAAATACAGCATTGTAACTGCACGCTGCTGGGGATTTATGCTATAATATTTCTGTTAATCGGAGGAGGAGTTATGTACATATGAATCAAGACCAAGGGCAGAACAAGAATGGACACAGCAAATGGCGGACATTCGGAATTGTGACCCTCATTACCGTCAAATGGTTGTTCATATTCGGCTTGTTGATCGGCTTGTTCGCAGGAGGCATCGCCTCCGGCTATGTCGCATCGTTCGTCAAGGACGAACCGATCCGTTCACGCGCCGAAATAGAAGAGAAAATCGACGAGAATGCTACTACAGGCTTCGTATACTTCAATGACGGCACACCTGTCGGTCAGCTTCGTACCGAAGAAGACCGTCGAATTGTAACCCGGGCGGAAATACCCGATCAGGTGGTTAATGCCGTATTGGCAACAGAGGATAATAATTTTTACAATCATATCGGTATCGACGTCAACGGCCTGGGACGCGCCGTCAAGCAGAAGCTGCTAAATGAAGACACACAAACAGGCGGCAGTACATTGACACAGCAGCTGGCCCGTCAAGTCTTTCTTACACTGGATAAGACGGATAGCCGAAAAGCGAAGGAAATCTTTCTCTCCCTGCGGCTCGAGCGCTTTCTGACCAAGGACGAAATTTTAACCGCCTATTTGAACAAGGTTCAATTCGGCACAGGCAACAGCGGCTATAATCTTTATGGAATCCAGGCTGCGGCCAAAGGTATTTTTAATATTGTCGATTTGAAACAGCTGAATATCGCACAGTCGGCCTACCTGGCTGGATTGCCGCAGCGCCCCTCCGCATATGCGGCTTTCACAAGCAAAGGAAAATTCGACGAAGGCGGCTTCAAGCTTGCCGTGGAGCGGCAGCATAATGTGCTCAAATATATGCTGGAAACCGGACGCATCACCTCGGATGAATATAATGAAGCATTGGCTTTCGACTTGCGTTCATCGCTTGCCAAGCCAACAGAAAAGGCTTACTCCACGTTCCCTTATTTGATGCTCGAAGCGGAACGCCAGGCTGCAGAGGTTCTGCTGATGCAGAAGGACCCGAGCCTGACACAGACCGATGTCCGCAAGAAGGAAAATGCCCCGGCGCTGGAAGAGTCTCGAAGCCAGCTGCTCCGCGGAGGTTACCGCATTTATACGACGATTGACAAGCGAGTATACAATTTGATGCACCAAATCAGCAATGATCCCGATAATTTCACGCCGGACAGCAAAGAAAAAGGCATGGAGCAAATCGCCGCCGTCATGATCAATCACAAAACAGGGGCAATCACGAGCATGATCGAGGGCCGCGATTTCTATACGGAGCAGATGAATCATGCCACACAGATGACCCGCCAGCCCGGTTCCACCATGAAACCGATCTCTGCCTACTTGCCAGCTATTGAAAAAGGGCTGGTCCAGCCCGGCAGCATTATTGATGATGCTCCTATGGTGCTGAAGGATGGGCAGAAAGGCTTTCATATCCCGATGGACTCCAACAAGCGGTTTGCCGGTCTGGTTACAGCCAGGGAAGCCCTGAACCGCTCCATGAATCTGCCGGCGCTCAAAGTTTTCAATGAGATGGTGACGATTCCGGAGGCGTGGAAATTCACGCGCAAGCTGGGCATAACCTCCATTAAGCCTGAAGATGATTATGCGCAGACAGGAGTAATCGGCGGACTAAGCGTCGGCGTATCCGTAGAGGAATTGACGAATGCTTACGGCAGCATTCCGAATAACGGGGTGTTCAATGACGCATACATGATCAGTAAAATTACCGATGACAAGGGCAATATTATTTATGAGCACAAGAATCAGCCCACTCGCGTGTTCTCGGAGCAAACTGCATTTCTGATGACCGATATGCTGCGGACTGTTATCTCTGATCCCAGCGGTACGGGACATTCCGTTGCTTCCAACTTTACCGGCTATGGCAAAATTCCAGTTGCCGGCAAAACGGGCTCGACCCAGGATTACGGAGATGTCTGGTTTATGGGCTTCACGCCTGATGTCACGCTTGGCGTCTGGGCGGGATATGAGGAGCAGGTCCATACCCTGTCCAAGGATGGGCGGGCACGGGCCAGATCCATCTGGACCCTGATCATGAATTCGGTCACCAAGGACAGGCCTGACCTGTTCCCCACGGAGGCATTCAAGAAGCCATCCGGCATTGTTAAAGCGACCGTATCCAGCGTAAGCGGAAAGCTGCCTACCGATCTGACCAGACAGGCAGGAAAATTGGTCACCGACTATTTCAACCAAAAATATTTGCCAAAAGAATCGGATGATGCCCTGGTTAATATGGCCTATATCACATTCAATGGCGTTAACTATGTACCGCAGCCATCGACGCCTTCGGACATGGTCAGCGAACAGCTTGTCATCAAACGCCAGAAGCCGCTTGATGAGCTCATGTCTGAGATTTCAGCGGCGCAGGCGAAGCTGCCGGCAAGCAGCAGACGTTCCATGAGTTCTTATCTACCGGCGGATGCGGGTAAAGATGCCCCATCCAAGGTGGATCCACGGGTTGAGGACGGCCGCGCGCCAACTCCGCCTGCTAATGTCCGGCTGCAGCCTATTCCGGGGAAAAGCTCCAATCAAATATCGTTCAGCAAATCGCCGGAAGCAGACGTCGTCGGCTATCGTCTGTACCGGTCTCTCAATGAAGAGCCTTATAAAATTGCAGGAGCACCTGTGTTGGCCGGCGCAGACACCGAATTTACCAATTCGATTACGCCAAGTCTGTCTTACCGTTATTACATTACTGCTGTTGACGTAGGAGGACATGAATCGGCACCAAGTGCAATTGTGGGCTCCAATAATTCGATGGTTCCGCCGATTCAACCACCGTCAATACCAGGCACTGGGGATGAGGGTGCAGGCACGCCTGTCAATCAATCTGAAGGAACATCACAGGGCGATGCCGTCACGATCGACCAAGGGAACACGGGCCAAAATCTAGTGACGCCTCCATCCGCACCTGCCGGCATTAAAGGGGAAGTTACCGATATCGGCATCAAGCTGACATGGGAAACGAATACGGCTGCCGAGAACGTAACTTCGTACAATGTCTATTACAGCACCGACCAGAGCGGAAAGTTCACCAGACTCGGTTCAACCGCTGAAGCCAGGTTCGAATATCTGTCCACAATCACAAGTGGTTATTTCCGGGTTACTGCGGTCAATGAATCAGGCGAATCCGCATCTTCGTACACCGTTCAGCTGAAATAACAATGGAAACCAGGCTTTGCCGTCCTCTGGCGTTGAAGCCTGGTTGCTTCACAACGTTGCCCTGGTGAACGCTCAGCAAAAAGCCCGCCCCTCTGCATAACGGCAGAGGGGCGGGCTTTTTGTGTAGAAGCAATGAATACTATAAGGATAATGGCTTGCTGCTTACTAAATGTCGGTTAATCCTCGATGGTCGACAAATCGCCTGTCGGCAGATTTAATTCCCAGGCCTTCAGTACACGCCGCATGATTTTACCGCTGCGGGTCTTGGGCAGCTTGTCTTTGAATTCGATTTCGCGCGGTGCAGCATGCGCAGAGAGTCCTTCCTTGACGAAGCGGGAGATATCCGCCTTCAGCTCTTCCGAAGGCTCATAGCCCTCACGGAGCGCCACAAACGCCTTGATTATTTCGCCGCGCATGGGATCAGGCTTGCCGATTACGCCGGCTTCGGCAACTGCCGGATGCTCAACCAGCTTGCTCTCCACCTCGAAGGGACCAACACGCTCTCCCGCCGTATTGATGACATCATCGATTCGGCCCTGAAACCAGAAGTACCCGTCCTCGTCTTTATAAGCGGAATCACCGGAAATATACCAGCCGGGAATTCGGAAGTATTCTTCGTACTTGGCCGGATTATTCCAGACCTTGCGCATCATGGATGGCCAAGGCGTGCGTATCGCAAGATTGCCCATCCGGTACGGCGGCAGCTCATTGCCGCTGTCGTCAATGATGGATGCCTGTACGCCTGGCAGCGGGCGCCCCATTGAGCCTGGCTTGATGTCCATGCTTGGATAATTGCAAATCAGCTGCGCGCCTGTCTCCGTCATCCACCACGTATCATGAATACGTTGATTATAGACCTTCACTCCCCATCGGACCACCTCAGGGTTCAAGGGCTCGCCCACGCTGAGTACATGTCTGAGGCTCGACAGATCGAATTCCTTCACGACATCGTCGCCTGCGCCCATGAGCATACGGAAAGCCGTTGGCGCACTGTACCATACCGTTACTTTATATTTCTCGATTGTTTTATACCAGTCCTGCGGGCTGAACCGTCCGCCGCGGATAACATTGGTTGCCCCGTTCAGCCATGGCGCGAATATCCCGTATGAGGTTCCGGTGACCCATCCCGGATCGGCAGTACACCAGTAAATGTCATCCGGCTGCAGATCCAGAACCACGCGTCCGGTGAAATAATGCTGTATCATTGCGTTTTGGGCATGAAATACGCCCTTCGGCTTGCCTGTGGAGCCTGACGTATAATGAATCAGAAGCCCGTCTTCCCGATCGAGCCATTCAATCTCCACTGTGTCGGATGCCTTAGCCATTTCTTTCTTGTAATCAACAACGATCCCGCTTGCTTCCACGTCTTCGCCATACACGATAATATGCTTCAAATCCGGCAATTCTGCACGAGGAATCCGTGAGAGCAGCGCTGGTGTGGTGACGATAGCTGTCGCGCTGCTGTCCTGCAGCCGGTCCTTGACAGCGGTCTCCATGAAGGCTTCAAACAGCGGCCCAACAACAGCTCCTACCTTAAGCGAGCCGAGCAGGCTGAAGTACAGCTCAGGTGTGCGCGGCATGAAAATAAATACCCGCTCACCCTTCTGGATGCCCAATCTGCGAAGCACATTCGCAAAGCGGTTCGACTGTTTGGACATTTGTTCAAAGGTGTAGGATTCGTCCCGAGCGTTATCGCTATAATAGAGGGCGGTTTTCCCGCCGAGACCTTGTTCAAGATGACGGTCAATCGCTTCAAATGCCATGTTCACTTTGCCGGTTTCATTCCAGGAAAATTGCTTTTCAATCTGATCGAAGCTGAACTGCTTTGCCATTTCGTCATAATTTGTCATGTTGGAGCCGGAAGCCGTTGCGGGTATCCGTTCTTGATGCATATCTAACATAATTATCATCCTCCTGCCCATTGTAAAACTATTCTGCCAAAAAGAAGCGGCTGACGCCATCCTGTTGCGGCTGAGTTAGGGTGAAAAACATACAAAAACCGCCTCGGAAGCAGAATACGCTTTCATATTATAACATAGGCTCCAATGGTTCAACCATCCTTTTCATCACACTGATTATTTGTTATAAGTAAAGGTGATCCCGAAAGGAGCATGACTGTTGGAACATCGCAAAATAATGCAGGTTCGGCGCCTGGCCTGCCAGGACCGGGAGCTTGTGATTGAAGGGCCGATCCCTGCAGATATTCTGTCAGGATATGTCCTCCACCCCGACTTGGATGCTTTTCGCAGGCCGATCGAGCAGCATAAGGCATTGGTCGAAATTGCTGAACTTACGGAAGGGCGGATTATCGCCGTCAGAGACGCGGAAACGATCGTTGGCTATGTCACCTTTCATTTCCCGGACGAGCTGGAGCGCTGGTCGGAAGGCGGAATGGACGATCTGATCGAGCTCGGAGCGATTGAAGTGGCAAACAGTTATCGGGGCTTGGGCCTCGGGAAACGATTGATCGAGACAGCTTTTGCAGAAGAGCAGCTGGAGAACGCTATAGTCTATACAACCGAATATTATTGGCATTGGGATCTTGAAAACACGGGTCTGAACGTATGGGATTATCGTGCGATGATGGAAAGGCTGATGAAGTCCGTAGGGATGATCTGGTTTGCGACAGATGATCCGGAAATTTGCTCGCACCCCGCCAATTGCCTGATGGTTCGCATCGGCAGGGAAGTTCCCCTCTCCTCGGTCGAGCAATTCGACCGTGTCCGTTTTCGCCAGAGATTCATGTACTAGTCAGACAGAAAGGAGATGAAGTCCGATGACGGCCAACGCCGTATTTATCCATCATCCGGGCGCGTCCCGGTATAAGTTCAATGAACAGCATCCCTTTAATCCTCAGCGGCTTGCTCTGGCTATCGATCTGCTGCAGGAAGTGAATGCGCTGCAGGCACAGGATATCGTCGCCGCCTCGCCGGCATCGGAAGATATTCTCGCGCTCGTTCACCGCAGCGACTATATTGAAGCTGTGAAGCAGCTCAGCCTTGATCCGCCGCCGGAGCAGTGGGTGCGGCAAGCAAAGCTTTACGGTCTGCAGACCGAGGACACCCCTTTTTTCCCCGGCATGCATGAAGCAGCCTCGGCCATTGTCGGCGGATCCGTACTCGCAGCCGACCTCGTGATGTCCGGGCAAACGTTACATGCGTATCACATGGCCGGCGGACTGCATCATGCGTTTCCCGACCATGGGTCCGGATTTTGTGTTTATAATGATGCTTCTATCGCGATAGCCCATATCAGAAAGCATTATGGCGTACGGGTGCTCTACATTGATACTGATGTCCATCATGGCGACGGTGTTCAGTGGACCTTTTATAATGAATCCGAAGTGTGCACGTATTCTATTCACGAGACCGGCAAATTTCTTTTTCCCGGAACGGGTTTTGTCCATGAACGGGGTGCGGAGCATGGCTATGGCGCCAACTTCAATGTCCCGGTAGATCCGTATACGGAAGACGATTCCTGGCTGGAGAGCTTCACGGCCTCGATCCGCAAGGTGGCGGCCGCCTTCAAGCCTGATATTATTGTCAGCCAGCACGGCTGCGACGCACATGCCTTTGATCCGCTGTCGCATACCCACTGCAGCATGCGCATTTATCAGGAGATGCCTGCCATTATTCATGCGCTTGCCCATCAATATGCGGAAGGACGCTGGGTAGCTGTCGGAGGGGGCGGATATGATATTTGGCGCGTTGTACCGCGTGCCTGGGCGCTTGTATGGCTGGAGATGATTAATCACCCCATCTCTGCTGCTCTCGCTGAGAAGCACAGCGACGTACCTCTCCCGGCCTCTTGGCTGAACCGTTATTCCAAGGAGAGTCCGGAGCCGCTGCCGACGCATTGGATGGATGATACAAGGAGCTGGCCGCCGATGCCGCGCCGTTCCGAAATCGAATCCTCCAACCGCCGGACCAGTGAAATTGTCGTGCAGGACTTATAGCTGCGTAAAACAATCCACCACCATAAACCAATAAAAGGCAATCCGGCAAGCTCCGCTTCTGCGGCGGGCTGCCGAATTGCCTTTTTGAAACTTATTGAGTATATCTGTTCATACCTGAAAATTATAATTTGTTCTGTGGAGAAACCATGCTTCAGCCCCCACAGGACAGCGGAACTGCTTCTTACATATTCCGGAGCATCTCATCTATGATCCGGTGGGAGTTAACAGAAGCTTCCACAGTGAAGTCCGCAAAATTAACATGGGCCGATCCGTCAGCCTTGTCCGACATGGAACGAATCACAACGAATGGCACGCCATTCATCCCGCAGACCTGCGCAAGCGATGCCCCTTCCATCTCCGTGCATGCACCGCCAAGCTCCTCATGCAGCTCGCGAACCGCTTCACGGGATGCAATAAACTGGTCGCCTGAAAGCACTTTGCCTTTCATGCTGCGTCCCGGAAAGAGACTTTCACAGGCGCTGGCAGCCAGCTCGATAAGTGAAGCATCCGCCACCCACTCCGAAGTTTCCTGAAACGGGATTTGTCCGCGGGCGAAGCCAAGTGGTCTGCAGTCCATATCATGCTGGACGCAAGAGGTCGAGACGACGATATCCCCGATATTCAGACCGGGATCCAGTGCGCCGGCTACGCCGGTAAATAAAACACAATCCACACCTGCGTCAATGAGCAGCTGGGTACAAACAGCGGCGTTTACCTTGCCGACTCCCGATTTGCAAAAAACAACATCATGTCCGTGCAGCTTCCCTTCAACATAGGTGATGCCCGCTTTGTCGAAGGAGCCGGTTCTCTCGACATGCTTGTGCAGCAGTTCGATTTCCTCCACCATAGCCCCGATAATACCGATCTTCAAAACCTTCTTGGTCATTTCCGGCTACCCACCGATTGACGCGTAATCACTTCATGCGGAAGAACGACGCGGGCTTGCTCCACCGATTCCTTCTTCATCAGCTTGGTCAACAGACGCATCGACACAGCGCCGATATCATACATAGGCTGTGCGACAGCCGTCAGCTGCGGACGAACCATGGAAGCCATGCGGCTGTTGTCCACACTGATGACGGATATATCATCCGGAACTTTAAGCCCTGAATCCTGGATGCAGTGGATAGCGCCGATAGCCATCTCGTCAGTTGCAGAGAATACGGCTGTTGGCAGCTCGGAGAGCTCCAGGAAATATTTCATTGCTTCAACGCCGGATTCGTAACGGTAATTTCCGGTACGCACCAGATTCTCGTCATAGGAAATTCCCGCCGCTTCCAGCGCACGCTTGTATCCTTGAAACCTTGCATAGCCATTGGATGGATCCTGCAAAGTCCCGCTGATCATCGCGATTCGTGTGTGCCCCTGTTTGATTAAAGTATCCACGGCGTCATAAGCCGCAGACTCATGATCGATATCAACAGAAGGAATGGAGCCATTCTCATCCGTTGTGGCGCAGAGCACGACAGGCACATTGGAGGTTTTGAAAGCCTGCAGATGCTCGTCCGTCACAGCGCCGCCCATAAACAGAAGACCGTCAACCTGCTTCTCCAGCAGCGTGTTGATAACGCGGATCTCCTTGTCCTTCTTCTTATCGGCGTTGCACAAAATAATATTATAGTGGTACATATTCGCAATATCCTCTATACCCCGTGCGACCTCTGCAAAAATTGCGTTGGAAATGTCAGGAATGACAACGCCGACTGTCGTCGTTTTTTTGCTGGCCAAACCACGGGCTACTGCGTTTGGACGATAGCCCAGACGCTCGATCGCTTCGAATACCTTTTTGCGTGTTTGAGGCTTCACATTGGGATTGTTGTTCACGACCCGTGAAACCGTGGCCATGGATACGCCTGCTTCTCGTGCTACATCATAAATGGTTACCGTCAAGGTCCTTCTCTCCATTAGTTCAAATTTTTGTAACGATAGTTTTCCTTACATCTTCTCTATCGTTCTAGGGAAGAAACCTGCTTTTGCCCGCAAAGAGGCGTCTGCCGCAACTGAACCCTTATCCGGCTCAAGGTTCTTGAGCTTGGCAAATGCGGTTTCTTCTTCAAATATCGCGCCGTCTTACTTTATCGTAATGATACGACAAAATATTACTTTTCGCAATGATTCCCAAGATGATCATCTAATGTCGAATAGGTTATGCCCCAATGGGAAGCATGCCAGGAAACCATTCCGTTCTCAATAAGAAGCGCTTGGGGGGATTCATGCTTGATCCCTGCCTGCTCGGCAATCGCCCCGGAAAGCTCCTGATGATCCACAACCTCAACCAGAAAACAGGGCGGAGAAAACTCTCCTGCATCCTCCAGCCATGCGGTTAATTCGTCATAGGCACCCGTACTTACGGAGCAGCGGCTGCTGTGCTTGAAAACAAGCAGCGGCTTAACCCTGGAGGCAGACAGCACTTCATTCCATTGCTGAACGGTTTTGAGAGATGTGATTCGCTCCAGCAGGCAGCCCCCCCTTATATCTGACCTTAAGATCATTATGAATATAAATAATACCTATGTTTAGAATGTGGGGGTTTTCCGGCTTAACTGGGTGAGCCGTTTATGTATATCCGCGATCCAGACTTCATCTTCAGCCGCTTTGGCGACGGCATACAAATCAAGAAGCGTATTGATCCGGTTCTCCGTACGCTGCCTGATCGCCTCGGAATCGGACAGCTTGCGGTCATGATAGGCTTCTACTAATAAATCTGCCCATTCATTCCACTCGTTAAACAAGTAGGTTTGTTTATCCGGTTCAGTTCCCAATTTCCCGATCAGCCCGGTCAGGTCCGGTTTGACCTCTGGAAATACTTCGCTGCGGCTGCATGCAGGGCATGAGTATATCGGTACATTGTCAATTTCCACTTTACCAGAGTAAATAACAGTGCGCAGCTTGATAAGCATGACGTCGCCGCAAGGACACCGTTTCTGCAAAATCGTCCACTCCTTCTCACGGCATTTGCCGTCGTTTAAGAAGAAACAGCCTGCCTTTGGGCGGCGCACATTTCTTCCCGTCGAAAGTACCGGAATATGCCAAAACAGCAGGCATATGATTTTCCGCCATTTCGATAAGAGTATTCGACTACTTTTGCTGAAAGTCCTGCTTAAACGGCAGATGTAATTTTTGCATAACCGCCCTGCTTCAGGATGTGATCTTCCGCCATCTCCTGCGAACAGCGGGTATGGCAGTAACCGCCATTGCAAGGGCGCCGCCGATACAATCATTGCGGATGTCCTGCAGATCGGGTGTGCGTCCGCCGACAAAAGACTGATGATATTCATCGGTCAATCCATACAAGCCGCAAAGAGCCACGATCAGGATCTTCATGCCCCAGCTGTCCGCACGTGCTCCGAATCCGTAATCAAATGCAAGCGCGAGTACGAAATATGCCATGAAATGCCCCCAATCAAAGCTGGACATCGCCGGAAACAGCTTTTGAAACCACGGCAGAAAACGATTGATCTCGTCACCGGTCCGGGAGGAAAGAAGAAATATAGCCGCCATGACCGCAAGCGCCGGAATCGCATACAGGAGACTGCGCCGCTTTTTGGCATGAAGAGTTTGCTTCATGGGATCACCTTCGATACAATATTGCTGATAGACTGCAAGAAGCAAGCCTGACAGTTTCATAATGTTGACGTTAAGGAGGATTACAATGACGCTGCAAGGTAAAACCATTATTTGTTTATTGGACGATGAATTCGAAGATTTGGAGCTCTGGTATCCCGTTTATCGCGTACGCGAAGAAGGGGCAGCCGTTCTGTTCGCCGGGCCGGAGAAGAACCGCACTCATATTGGCAAATACGGCGTGCCGGCTAAAGCCGATCTGTCATTTGACGAAGTAGACAGCTCGCAGATTGATGGCCTGCTCGTTCCCGGCGGATGGGCGCCGGACAAGCTGAGACGCTATCCGCAGGTGCTTCAGCTGGTCAAGGATATGGATGCCGCGGCCAAACCGATCGGTCAGATCTGCCATGCCGGCTGGGTGCTTATTTCCGCAAAGATACTCAGCGGGCGCAAGGTCACATCTACGCCTGGAATACGCGATGATATGGAAAATGCCGGCGCTGTCTGGATTGATGAGCCAGTGGTCGTCGACGGCAATCTGATTTCCTCGCGGAGACCGCCAGATTTGCCTCCGTATGCCAAGGCTTTCGTGGATGCATTCAAGGGATAAGGTCATCCCCTCCAGCTAAACAGCAGCCGTGATAACTGCTACCGGGTGGTCATCGAACCCTGATTCCCGCCGCTTTGCTGCATGCTCTGGAAAGATGCCAGCATTTCATGGATGCTCCGACTCGTCCGGCAGGTTAATATTTCACTGAACAATGAACGGCTGTCCTGCTGCGTCAGGGAAAGCAGCCGTTCTTTAATGGGCAGTATGGCATGCGGCGACATGCTGAGCTCATCCACATCCAGGGCGAGCCAAATCGGAAGTGCCTTCAAATCCCCCGCCATTTCTCCGCACACACCGATATGAATACCGGCTTGCTTGGCTGCCTCCACAGTGAATTTCAACATCCTCAGCACAGCTGGATGATACGGCTCATACAGATGCGAGATTTGATCGTTCATCCGGTCGACGGCCAGCGTAAACTGAACAAGATCGTTGGTTCCTATACTGAAGAAATCCACCTCTTTCGCAAGCAAATCGGCTATCATCACGGCAGCCGGAAGCTCAATCATGATCCCCACTTCAATATCCCCGTCATAAGCATGTCCTTCTTCCACAAGCTCGCGCTTCGCATCCGAGAGCAGCGAATTCGCCGTCTGAACCTCTTCGACCGATGAAATCAGCGGATACATGATTTTCACTTTACCAAAGGCGCTTGCGCGCAAAATGGCCCTCAGCTGAGTTTTGAATAGCTCCGGTTTGTCCAGGCATATCCGGATCGCCCGATAACCCAGAAACGGATTCTCCTCCTCCGGAAGCTCAAAATAATCAAGCTGCTTATCCCCGCCGATATCCAATGTGCGAATAATCAAAGGCCGCCCGGCCAGCTTTTCCGCGACGCTCCGGTAAACTTCAAACTGTTCTTCCTCCATAGGCAGCCGGCTCCTGTCCATGTAGAGAAATTCCGTTCGGAACAGCCCAACGCCGCTCGTACCGCTGGCAAGCGCAATATCCAGCTCCTTGAGCGAGCTGATGTTGGCACCAAGCTCTATCTCCTTGCCATCCTGGGTAACCGGCTGAAAGCTGACGATGCCTTTAAGCCGCTGGCTGGCTTCCTGCTGCTGCTTCTGCTGCTGGGCGTAACGGTCGATCAGATGAGCCTCGGGGTCCAGATGAACAACTCCGGTGTCTCCATCAATGATAAGCATATCTCCGGTTTGAATGGCATCTTCAATCTTCGTATCCAGTCCGACAACCAGCGGGATGCCAAGCGCTCTGGCCATAATGGAGGAATGGGAGGTCGTGCTGCCAACAAGCGTAGCGATACCGAGCACATGGTTGGGATTCAAATGAGCCAGCTGTGAAGGCGAAAGTTCTTTGGCCACGAGTATGAAGGGTTGCGTATCGGACGGCAGTGTAATCTCCGGAGCGCCAAGCAGATGCTTGAGCAGCCGGTTGCCGACATCCTTGATATCCAAAGCCCGCTCCTTCATATATTCATCATCAAGCAGATCGAACATTGTGACAAAGTGGTCAATCGCCTCTTTTACCGCAACTTCGGCCGCCTTGTACTGCCGCTGGATGATGCCCTGAATCTCGTTCATAAAAACGGGATCCTCCAGAATGGCCAGATGGGCGTCGAAAATATAGCTTTCCTCCGTACCCACAACTTCGCGAAGCTCATCCTTCATTTGCTCGATTTCCACTTTCGAGGTACGGATGCCCTCGTATAGCCGCTCGAACTCACGAGCCAGATCCGCCACGTCGATTTTTTGCTCCGGCAAATCCCACTCCCAGTTCGGCAGAACAAATGATTTGCCGATTGCAATGCCTGATGATGCGCCAATTCCTTGAATCATGTCGTATCCCCCCCACTGCTTCTCTCTTTCAGAACGACTGACATTACAGATGCTTGCCCCCGTTTAACGCTCTTGAACGGAGCAAAACTCCATGAACGAACACGATCGGAATTCGTGATCACCATCGGTGTCGCCAGGGATTTGCCTTCCTTGCGGATTTGCTGCAGATCAAACGTGATAAGCAGCTGGCCCGGCTTCACCTGGTCGCCTTCCTTGACGATCGCATGGAATCCTTTGCCTTTGAGCTGTGAGGTGTCAATGCCGATATGCAGCAGCACATCCAGCCCCTCTGGCGTTCGAATACCGATTGCGTGCATGGATGGGTAAACATGGATGACCTTGCCCTTCACCGGAGAAACAAGCTCGCCTTTGTCCGGTATAAAAGCCACCCCGTCACCGACAAGCTTGCCCGCAAATATCGGATCGGGCACCTCGGTCAGGGGAATCATCCTCCCCTGCAGAGGCGAGCTGAACAGCACTCGTGTAATGTCCCGGCGGATTACCTTGTCCATCTCTTCCCGGATAAGCTCGGAATAGGTGCCGAAGACGATTTGCACATTGCCTCCGCCCAGCCGGATCACGCCGGCAGCGCCTAAATGCTTCAGCGCGTTATTGTCCACCAGCCGGTCGCTGGCGACCTTTAGTCGAAGACGGGTAATGCAGGCTTCCATTTGCAGTATATTTTCTTTGCCCCCGATCGCTTGCAGAATAAGCGGCGCCCGGTAAGGGATATCGCCTGCCCACTCATCGAGCTGGGAGCCTTCCTCGCGGCCGGGAGTCGGAATACGGAAGCGCCGTATCGCCCACCGGAACAGAAAATAATATAGAAGTCCAAAGACGATGCCGATTGGGATAAGCAGCCAGCCTCTCGTCGCAAGATGCTCATTAATCAGAAAATCAATGGCCCCTGCCGAGAAGGAGAATCCATGTAAAATGCCCAGCTCGTAGGTGAACCACATCATCAGGCCGGAAAGCAGCGCATGCACCACAAATAAATACGGCGCGACGAACAGAAAGGCAAACTCGATCGGCTCGGTTACCCCGGTCAGAAAAGACGAAAGCGCCGCGATCATAAAGGTTTTGCGGATCTTCGGCTTTAAATCCTCCCGCGCCTCGTGAATGATCGCGAAGGCAATGGCAGGCAGCGCAAACATCATCGTGGGATACAGCCCCGCCATAAAGGCTCCTGCGGTCGGGTCACCGGCAAAAAAGCGCGGCAGATCGCCGAACAGGACGGAGCCGTCGCTCTGCTGGTAGCCCCCTACTTGGAACCAGAATACATGACTGACCAGGTGATGGAGGCCAAAAACAACCGTAATCCGCAGTACAAAACCGAAAAGAAAAACGCCGAATCCCCCGCCAGAAGATACGATATCACCGAGTACCATTAACCCTTCGTGCACACTTGGCGCAAGACGCACCATGACGATGGCCAGTATCGCTGAGAAGAAGCTTACAGCCAGCGGCACAAATCGAGGTCCGCCAAAAAACTGGATGTATTCCGGAAATTTGATCGATTTGAACCGTTCGTTGAAGATGCTCGTAACCACGCCAATAATGACTCCGGTAAATACAGTCGGCTCCAGCTCGTAATGACTGGCATTTATGATGCCCGTATAAATAAACATGCCTGCCAATGCTGCAAGGCCTGCAGCACCTGCATTGCTGGTCATGCCCATCGCCACACCGAACGCAAATAAATAGGGCAGAAAAGTGAATAACGCTTCACCCGCCATATGTAAATGGGACTGCATGCCTGGAAGTCCCAACGCGTCCCAAGGCAATGCACTGAGGCTGAGGAATACAGCCGCTCCCGGGAGCACGATGGTCGGCAGCATTAAAGATCGTCCAAGCTGCTGCAGGTGCCCCATTATGTTCATCCGTGAAACCCTCCCCTTTTTGTCGCCTATGCCGTATAGAATTTTTCTCTATTGATCGTAAGCGTTTGGCTCTGCTTTGTCAAAAAAAAACGGCGGACCCGCTGGTCCGCCGCTTCTTTGGTATTGGCCTGCCGTTTAACGCTGAAAGCCGCCAAAGGTATTTTGTGCGCCCTGGAAGGAGCTTGCTTGCGAGCCAGACGAATAACCAAGCCTGGAGAGAACCGGACCCGAATTCGAGACCGCGTTGGTGGCTTGGTATACTGGGTTTTGAGAAGTGTGCGCATTCGCCTGCGAGAAGTTGTTTTGGCTTTGCAGGTTGGAGCGGAAACCAAATTGGTTTTGCGGTTGATTGAATTGATTCTGGTTGAATTGGTTTTGGTTCATTTGATTCGTTGCGGCCGTGTAGCCTACATGCGAGATCACTGGTTGCTGCTGCATTTGGTTCGATTGATTGAACTGGTTTTGGTTCGATTGATTCGATCCTGCCGTGTAACCGGCATGCGAGATCACCGGTTGCTGCTGCATTTGGTTCGATTGATTGAACTGGTTGCTTGAATTGGAGCGGAAATTTTGATTGGCACTGTAGCCCCCAGTATGGGAAATCACCGGTTGGGATTGGTTGGCTTGGTGTGAAGATCCCATTGAGGAAAACTCAGTGCTAAATTGGTTTTGCGGTTGGTAATCTTGGTTAGCCGTGTAGCCTACATGAGAGATCACAGGCTGGTTTTGATTTTGGTTACGGCTTTGATTCATTCCAAAGCTGTTGATTTTGGAAAAGCCTGCGCCTGAAGACATCCCTTGGTTTTGCTGCTTTGGCTGTCCTTGATATTGGGATTGAACATACCCAAGTGGCTGGAAGCTGTTCCGGCTGCCTTGGTTGCTAAACTGCTGTCTGAACTGACTGTTTTGAAACCCGCCTTGCTGCGACATCGAGTTCACGTGTTGTCCTCCTTGGAATAAAAAAATGTCGACCTCCGGATGCCTTATAGGCTGCACCTTCCAAAAGCCTTTCTTATTGTGGGAGAGACTGGCGTGAATTATGAATATGCAGCCCGTATAAATAATGGGCGGGTTTCAGGAAATTACCAGAAGCAAAATCTGCTTATGCCTTTGTTTTTCCATGCGGCAACAGTAAGGAATCCTCCACTTTGATACAGCGGTCCATAATGACCTTCAGTCCAGCGCGTTCCGCGATTTCGGCTGTCTCGTCATGGTAAACGCCCAGCTGGAGCCAGATGACTGCTGCCCCGATTGCTGCAGCCTCAGCCGCAATGGGCGGAGTATGCTCGCTGCGCCGGAATACATTGACCAGATCCACTTTCTCCGGGATATCCCGCAAGGAAGAATAGGATTTCTCGCCCAGAATGGTATCGGCATTGGGGTTGACCGGAATGATCCGGTAGCCTTTGGCCTGCATCGCCTGCGACACCAAATAGGATGTGCGCTCGGGATTATCGGATAAGCCAACCACTGCGATTGTATTCGTTTGTTCCAGAATTTCCTTGATTTCCTCGCGTGAAGGGTTTTCAAATGCCATAAGAGATACACATCCTTTGGTTATATTGGTTTATAAATTTTTCGTATGGTCTATTCGATCCATTCGACATTGGCTCCCAGAATCTTCAAATGGTCAAAATATTGCGGATACGATTTGGCCACATGATGAGCATCGCGGATGCGCAAGGGCTGCTTGGCGCGGAGTCCGACAACAGTGAGCGCCATAATAACCCGATGGTCATAATGAGCGTTGATTTCAACTCCGCCCTCGACACCCTCGGGACGGCCATGCACGATAATTTCGCTTTGACGCTCCTCGACATTCGCCCCGGCCTTGCGCAGCTCGTTCAAATAATCCGTAATTCTGTCGCATTCCTTATAGCGCAGATTCTCCACATCGTAGAAACGCGAGGTTCCTTCCGCGAACACAGCGGCCGCCACCATGGCGAGCACCGCGTCGGTGGCTTTATCCCCGTCAAACTCAACTGCCTTGAGCTTGCCGTTGCCCTGAACGCGGACAACCCCGCCCTCATGGGTCAAAGGAACCTCCATAGCGCGGAGCACATCGACGATGGCGCGTTCTCCCTGCTTGCTGTGCTCCTCCAGCCGGTGCAGCGTAACATCGGACTGGGTTACAGCAGCCGCTGCAAGAATAGCCGCAGAGCCGGGGTAATCACCCTGGACGACGTACTTCTTGGCTTCATAGCTTTGTCCTCCGGGAATGCGGTAATACATCAGATCATCGCTCGCTTCAATGACGATGCCCGCCTGCTCAAGCACTTCCAGCGTCTGTCCCACGACGACCTTGGATTTCAGATCATGCAGCACCTCGATTTCGCTGTCTTCCGCAAGCAGCGGCGTCAGAAACAGCAGCGCGCTTAAATATTGCGAGCTTACACTGCCGGAAACACGGATTTTCCCGCCCTTGGCCGCTCCTCCGCGAATTGTGATGGGAAGACGTCCCTGATCATGCCGGACCTCTACGCCCAACTGCCCCAGAGCATCAATCAGATCGTCATGCGGACGCTTGCCGAGCGAATCCGGATAACGGTTAATGAAGGTAACATCCGGGCACAGGGCGGCAACCGCCATCAGGAAGCGTAGAACAGCGCCCGCATTTCCCACATCCAGCTCTTTGACATCCTTCGGACTGCGGCCGAAGCCCGTAATAATCATCTTCTCGTCGTCTTCTTCGATGACCGCGCCCAGATCCCGGATGCAGCGGCGCATGGCATCGCTGTCCTCGCTGTGGGCCGGATAGTAAACCGTGCTCGTTCCTTCCGCCAGCGCCGCAACGAGCAGGTAGCGGGTGGTGTAGTTTTTGGATGAGAGCGCCTGGATTTCTCCATGCAGTTTAGGGGTTGGGGTTACGAGAACGTCCATCTTTGAAATCATGCTCCTTTATTTAAGTTGGGTGGTCTATTGCTATTGCTGCAGGAAGGCTACGATCTTGTCCACCACTTCATGCGCATTGAGCCTGGATGTATCAATGGTCAGATGGGCAAAATCGTAAGCATGCTTGCGATCCTCCATAAGCTGGTTGACCCGCTGCCTCAGATCTCCCTGCAGGAGAGGACGCGAAGCGTCCTGGCTGACACGGGAAATGATCTGTTCCGCGTCCGCCGTAAGCGCCACCACCAAAGCGGAATCAAGCATCAGGTCACAGTTGCGGGGGGCCAGCACCGCACCTCCGCCTGTTGCGATGACCTTCCTCTCCTCATGGCTGAGCACATCGGCCAGCGCAGCCGTTTCCGCCTCCCGGAATGACGCCTCGCCGCGATGCGTGAAGATTTCCGGAATGCTTCTTCCTTCGCGGCGCTCAATCTCTGCGTCCACATCGATGGTCTCACAGTCCAGACGCCTGGCCAGCAGCTGGCTGACCGTTGACTTGCCTGTCCCCATAAATCCGACCAGTACAATATGGCCTTGCTGCTTGTCCGCCATTCGTTAGCACACCTTCTTTATTTGCTGCAGATTGATTTTACACATGTTTGCTTATCATATCATTATTAGCGCAGATCGGGTATAAAAAAGTTCATCCTGCCGTAGAGATGATAATACCGCTATTGTTACCAATTATGCAAAGGAGGACGCCTATGGCATACAACCGGGAACCGCATCTTTCGCTTGGACCTATGGGGCACTTGTTCAATCCCGATTATCCGCTTTGCCGTGAGGATGTGGTATGGATTTTGGAATTTATGAAAAAGAAAGTGGCTGACGAAGCGCCTGAATTACTCAGCCTTCCCCAGCCACAGCTATTAAAAATATTTCAATCCTTCTCCGAAGCCTCCATGATTCTGATCAAGCAGCGCAGCGGCTGCGGCCCGGAAGGGGACAGACTGCGGAGCTGCCTGATTGAAGGCGTTCTTGGCCTCTATCCTGCAGGCACCAATTAATCGTGCAGGTGAAGCCAGTCAAAGTGGAAGGAGCCTTCCTTGTCCACACGCTTGAAGGTGTGAGCGCCAAAGTAGTCGCGCTGCGCCTGCAGCAGGTTAGCCGGAAGACGGGCGGTACGGTAGCTGTCGTAATAGGCCAGCGCGCTGGAGAACGCCGGAACCGGAACGCCATACTGAACCGCGGCGGCAACGACATCGCGCCACGCGCCCTGATACGATTCCACAATTTCCTGAAAGTAGGAATCCAGCAGCAGGTTGCGGAGCCCCGGCTCACGATCGTATGCATCCTTGATGTTCTGCAGGAAACGGGCACGGATAATGCAGCCGCCACGGAAAATCATGGCGATGTCGCCGTAGCGCAGATCCCAGCCGAACTCTTCGGAGGCGGCGCGCATTTGAGCGAAGCCTTGTGCGTAGGAGCAGATTTTGCTGGCAAACAGCGCCTTGCGGATTGCTTCGATGAACGCGGTTTTGTCGCCTTGGAACGGAGCGCTTTGCGGGCCCTTCAGCCGTTTGCTGGCAGCCACGCGCTCTTCCTTGAGGGCAGACAGGAAACGCGAGAATACGGATTGGGTGATGATCGACAGCGGGACGCCAAGATCAAGCGAGCTTTGGCTAGTCCATTTGCCAGTACCCTTCTGGCCGGCTTCATCCAGAATGACATCCACCATCGGCTGCTTCGTTTCCGGATCGTATTTGGAGAAAATATCAGCTGTGATTTCAATCAGGTAGCTGTCAAGCTCGCCTTTATTCCATTCGGTAAAGATGCTTTGCAGCTCCTCCGTCGAAACGCCCAAAACATTTTTGAGCAGATCATAGGCTTCGCAAATCAGCTGCATATCGCCATATTCAATTCCGTTGTGAACCATTTTGACATAGTGTCCTGCGCCATCAGGTCCGATGTATGTACAGCAAGGGTCGCCATTGACATGCGCGGAAATTGCTGTAAGGATGGGTTCAACCAGTTTATAGGCAGATTCCTGGCCGCCCGGCATGATGGACGGTCCTTTCAGCGCGCCTTCTTCGCCGCCGGAAACGCCTGTGCCGATAAACCGAATGCCTTGTCCTTCCAGATCCTTGCTGCGGCGCTGGGTATCAGGGAAAAAGGCATTGCCTCCGTCGATGATAATATCGCCTTCGTCCAGATGAGGGACAAGCGCGTCAATGGTAGCGTCCGTACCTTTGCCGGCTTGAACCATGATCAGAATTTTGCGGGGGCTTTGCAGTGATTCGACAAACTCCTCGATTGTAAATGTACCCACAAGATTTTTTCCGGCAGCTTCCTTGAGAAGATCGTCCGTTTTTTCGCGTGAGCGGTTGAAGACCGAGACAGTAAATCCTTTGCTTTCAATGTTGAGCGCAAGGTTTTTGCCCATTACGGCCAAACCAACTACACCAATTTGTTGTTTAGACATTGTGGTTTCCCATCCCTTATCTCATTTATAGTTGAGCTTCTATGCGTCTGCTACAGCCTGTCCCCGAAAGGGTTGGATTGTAACGCTTACGCACACAGTACTTTTATTTTACTCTTTTTGCAAGGGAATGAAAACCGGCGCCAAAAAAAATCGGATTTATGGACCAGACGGGCTCTATCAGGGCCCGACTTTACTGGCTTCGCTGCGTGATATGGTCCGATAGCCGGCATGGCCGCACGAAGACGCACGCCGGAAGCGGCATACGTCAAGAGAACGCCGGTCCGCCCCGCGCCGGATTATTCGCCGCGCTGGTAGGCGGCGATTTCCGCAAAAGCGGGAGCGAGTGCGTTGTACAGCGAGCGATAGACCGGGAACAGGCGGTCATAGACGGCCGCCGCCTGAGGGTCCGGATCGCGGCGGTCAACGACCTCGACCGCCGCTGCAAGCCCGCGCAGGCCGTGCGGAGCCTGCCCGAGCGCGAACTGCGCCAGCATTGCGGCGCCGATGGCCGAAGCGTCCTCGGTGTCCGTGAGGGTAACCGGACAGCCGAATATATCGGCCATCATCTGCCGCAGCGCGCCCGAGCGGGCGAAGCCGCCCGAGGCGCGGATTTCCCGGAGCGGTCCGCCGCCGGAGCTTGCGGCGACCAGCTCGGCCACGGCGCGCAGGCCGAAGAGGATACCCTCCAGCGTGGCGCGGATCATATGCCGCCTGTCATGGTGAAGCGACAGGCCGATGTAGACCCCGCGCGCATTCTCGTCCCAATGCGGCGCCCGTTCTCCCGCCAGATGCGGAAGGCTGAGCAGCCCTTCCGCTCCTGGCGGCGTTTCCATCGCGAGCGCAATCAGCTGCTCGTATGGATCAATTCCCTGCCCGGCCGCCGCAGCCCTTTCGGCCGGGAACAGCTTGTCGCGCAGCCAGCGCAGCACCACGCCGCCGCTGTTTACAGGCCCGCCGGCGATCCACAGGGAATCCGCCAGCGGATAGCAAAACAGCCGTCCTTCGCGATCTGCAGCCGGCGTATCCAGCGCGATGCGCACGGCGCCGCTCGTGCCGATTGTGACAGCGGCAATCCCGCTCTCGACCGCTCCCGCGCCCAGATTCGCGAGCACGCCATCCGCGGCGCCCACGATGACCGGCACGTCTGCCGGCAGCAGCATGGCATCCGCGGCGGTCTGACGCAGTCCCTGCAGCACATGCTCCGACGGAACAAGCTGCGGCAGCCTGTCGAGCCCTACGCCGGCAAGCTGCAGAGCCTGCTCATCCCATTTGCGGTCCTCCAGGTGATAAAAGCCCGTTCCCCCGGCTACGGACTCGTCCATCAGATAAGGACCTTCGAACCAGCGGTGCAGCACAAATTCCTTGATTCCGATGAAGCAGCGGGCGGAAGCGAATATTTCCGGTTCGTTGTCGCGGAGCCACAGCAGCTTGCAAAGCGGGGTCATCGCATGAACGGGGACGCCCGTCCGCATCGTCAGTTTTCCGGCTTCCCCGCTGTCTCTGAGCTTCTTCGCATAACCGGCCGCTCTTAAGTCAGCCCATGTCACACAGGGCGTCAAAGCCTCTCCAGCCCCATCAACTGCGATTAATCCATGCATGGCCGAGCTGAATGTAAGGCAAGCCACCTCGTCTGCCTGAATACCGCCCTTGCGCATAACCTCCCGGATTGACCGTTCCACCGCCTCGGCGATCAGGCCGGGGTCCTGTTCGAAATGTCCCGGATGGGGCTCGAGCAGAGGGTATCCTTCTTCCGCCCTGGCGCGGATCGAGACGCCTTCCTTCGATGCCTGCGCGCCTTTATAGCGGTCCGCGTTCAACGCCAGTACCTTGGTGCTCGTCGTCCCGATATCGACGGCTATAATAATCTTACCGGTTGCATTCCTCACCATCCGTCTCTCCTCCCGCAGCAAGCCAAAAAGCACTTTTTGCTATCGTTACATTGTAAAACATGCGGGCAAGCCGTGTAAACAATGGAACGGGCGGCATGCAAAAATAAGCCTTTTGGCGCGTAAGCTCCAAAAGGCTTATTTGAATGGGAAAGCTCCAATCCTCTTTCTATAATTCAAGCTGTATCATCTCAATCCTCAGCGACTGCAGCCGCTCTTTGGAAAGCGCCGCATCTTCATCGCGTTCCTCTTTGATCGCCTCATGCAGGACCGAAAGCTCATAATCCAGCTCATACCTCAGCACAACCGCCCGTTCTTCCGCACGTTTAGACTGAAAAGCCTGAATCATTTCTTCTACAGTGACCAATGGTTTCTTCTGGTAAATAATCCGATGCTCCATCCCGGACACCTCCACAAGTCGAATGATTTCGCCGAACATGATGCTTTCAATCACGATTTGGCGGTCCTTAAAGCGCTTAACAACCGCATGACCACGGGAATCGTTAATCAGCTTCTCAAGCAGCTCCGACAGTTTCTCATCCTTAATGATATAATCGCCGATGATTTTGTAACGGTTGCGCACTCTCTGAAACCGGAGCTTCACAAGCTTGCGCCCGCTGCGTACCGATATGAGAAAGTAAACGTCCGACTCGCTCCAATACAGCGAATAACCCTCCTGTATCAAATCCCGAATCAAATTCTGGATTTGCCGCCGGTCAAAACGCAGCTCCAGGTTGCAGTACTCCACTTCATGACTCTTGTTCATCGGCAACTCCTCCCCCCAGTGTTGATCCGTTGACGAAATGTTCTGAATATTCTTTCTTAATAACTATCTTATACTCCATCTTATGTTATGGCAACTTGGTTTATTGACTATTTTTAAACTTGTACCGCAAATTTGAATAATAAATTTCGATACCCTGCATGATTTCCCCAATTTTAAAGACAGGCGCCCGGCCCCATTCGCATGAGGTTGCGGCCGCCTGTTCAAACTTGCGTCTTGCTAATGGCTGATCGTCACTTTAATGCCCTGCCCGGTTAAAATACGCAGTACCTCCGGGTCGGCCCGGTCATCTGTAATCAGATGATCGATTTGTTCACAGTCAGCGATGTGGGAGAACGCCCGAACGCCAAATTTGCTGTAATCGACTAGCAGGTATACTTCATCAGCCAAACCGATCATCTTCCGTTTCACCGCCGCTTGCAGCTCGCTGGATTCGCTTATTCCCCGCTCGGGATGAATGCCCTTGCCGGAAATAAAAGCCTTGTTCACGTGGTACTGCTCCAGGTTGCTCTCTGCGAGAGGCCCTTGATAGGACAAGGAGCGGGGTGAAAGGATTCCCCCGGTGGAGAAGACCTGAATCTTCTCCTTCCCGGCGAGCTCCAGCGCTACCTTGATCGAATTGGTCAGAACAGTCAACGGGATATTCGGAAGCTCAGCCGCCATATAGTATGCCGTGGTGCTTGCATCAAGCGCAATTTTGCTGTAGGGCTCGATTTGACCGACCGCTTCGGCAGCAATCCGTTTCTTCTCCGCTGCGTTCATAACCTCACGTTCAAAGTAAGGAATCTCGGCCTGCGCATCCTTCACGCTCATGGCGCCGCCGTGACTGCGCTCAAGCTTGCCGGTTTGCTCGAGCCGGTCCAGATCGCGCCGGATCGTCTCTTCGGTAACGCCGCACAGCTCGCTGAGCTCGCTCACCCGGATACTGCCCCGCTCATTGACGAGGCGGATGATTTTTGCATATCTTTCGGCTACCAACATAAGCTTCAGTCCAATCCGAATAGTAAAAGCCACGGGCTTTATTTCCATTATTGCAGACCTGTGAGCTCCCGCCAAGTTCCGTATTGTTCTTCCCAGATACCGGAGTCATCCGGTTCATACACGTTGACAGCAAAGGATTCTCCGATCAGCTTGCGCGCTTCGGCAATATCAGCAGCTTCACCGGAAGCGATAAACTGGACGGCAAGATTGCCCAGCGCGCTGCCTTCCGCAGGTCCTGCCCATACGGGCTTACCCAGCGCTCCCGCCGTAAAGCGGCAGAGCATTTCATTCTGAATGCCGCCGCCAACCATATGCAGTCCTTCATAGACCGTCCCGCTCAGTTCTTGCGTTTTCTCCAGCACATAACGGTATTTCAAGGCAAGGCTCTCCAATACGCAGCGGACAATCTCTCCATCCGATGCCGGAACCGGTTGACCGGTCCCCCGGCAATACGCGGCAATTTCCGAAGGCATATGCGCCGGATTCAGAAACCGCATGTCATCCGGATCAATCAGAGAGCGGAAAGGCTCGGATGCAGCTGCGCGTCCAAGCAGGTCAGAGTATGCCAGCTTGCTGCCGCCTTCTCTTTCCCATGCCCGCTTGCTCTCTTCCAGCAGCCATAGACCCATGATGTTCTTAAGCAGCCGGTACGTCCCGTAAACACCGCCTTCATTGGTGAAATTCAGCGCACGCGCATGCTCGCTCAGCACCGGCTCAAGAACTTCGGTACCCATCAGCGACCAGGTTCCACAGCTCAGATAAGCAAAGGACGGCTCGAGTGCCGGTACCGCTGCGACAGCTGATGCTGTGTCGTGCTCGCCAACCGCAATCAAAGGGATTGCGACGGTGCCAAGCTCCTGCGCAACGGATTCGCTTAAAGCTCCGACAGCCGTGCCCGGCTGAACCGGAGGCAGCATAATCGCCGGATCGATGCCGATCGCCGTCAACAGCCGTTCATCCCAAAGCCCTGTTGCGGGATTGAGCGCCTGCGTAGTCGAGGCATTCGTGAATTCGCTGTGCATTTCACCGGATAGGAAGTAGCGCAGCAGATCAGGGATCATAAGCAGATGCTTTGCCTGCGCAAGCGACAGATTCCCGTCCCGCTTCATGGCATGGAGCTGGTACAGCGTATTAAAAGGGAGAAATTGAATCCCGCTGCGCGCGAATATCTCCGCTTCCGGCACGATTTTCAGCACCTCTTCGATGGCTGTCGAAGTATGGCCGTCCCGGTAATGATAGGGATTGGCCAGCAGCTCGCCATTGCTGCCGATCAAGCCAAAATCGACGGCCCAGGAATCAATGCCTATGCTGCCGATTTGCCCGTCCGCAGCACGCCATGCACTGCGGATACCCTGTTTGATTTCGTGATACAGCCTTAAGATGTCCCAATAGAGACGCCCGCCAACCTGTACCGGCTCATTCGTGAACCGGTGCACTTCCCGGATGACGATCCTGCCCTCCTCGATCCATCCCAGCACTGCGCGTCCGCTGCCTGCGCCAAGATCGAACGCGAGCGCCTTCACCAGCTCGCTCCGCCTTTGCCGCGATGGGCAACGGACTCATAATAACCGCTTTCCCGAAAAGCCTTCATCGGATCAAGGGGCAGATTCTGCTCCTCGCGCACCGCATGCAGGAGCGGCGTTACATCGAACTCGAACGCACTGCGCACTGCATCCTCGGCAGCCATGACATCCTGCGCTTCCTGAGCCGCATGCACCTCATCCAGATTGATCAGCAGAGCTTTGGCATACTGGGTCTGGACATTTAATACGGAACGGATCATCGCCTGGATTTTCGGTTCGATGTTGTGACATTGATCGATCATATAGGCAATATCGTCGGCACAGCCGCGAATGCCGCTGTTCGCGTCATTCGCCGCTTCAAGAATCTGATAGAAAATAAGAAATAATTCATAAGGATTAATCGCACCGACAATCAGATCATCGTCCGCATATTTGCGGCTGTTGAAGTGGAAGCCGCCCAGTCTTTGCTCATCCAGCAGGTAAGCGACAATATGCTCCACATTGGTACCAGGCGCATGGTGGCCGGTATCGACGAGAACAGAAGCCTGTGCGCCGAGCTTGCCCGCCAGATTGTACGCCATGCCCCAATCGGCAAGATCCGTATGATAGAAAGACGGTTCAAAAAATTTATATTCGATCAGCATCCGCATATCCGGCGTCAACGCCTTGTACATCTCGGCCAACGCTTCATGCATCCACGCTTTGCGCCTGCGAATATCGGCCTGACCCGGATAGTTCGTGCCGTCCGCAAACCAGAGGCTGAGATCGCTGGAGCCTGTGGCTTTGGCGATTTCTACACACTCCAGAAGATGATCGGTCGCTTTGCGGCGGATAGCGGCATCCGAGTTGGTTACGCTGCCCAGCATATAATCCTCATCCTGAAACAAATTGGGATTAACGGCTCCGATTTGAAGACCGAGACCCTCCGCATGGCTGCGGAGCTTGTCGTAATCGTCCACTTTATCCCAAGGAATATGGATAGCTACCGACGGGCAAAGGCCTGTCAGCTTCTGCACTACGGCAGCATCATCGAATTTCTCGAACGGATTGCGGGGAACGCCGACCTTCTGGAACACTTTGAAGCGGGTTCCTGAATCGCCGTAGCCCCAAGAAGGTGTTTCAATACGAAGGGATTTCAGTTTTTCCTTGGCCTTGTTTATGTCGATGCCGCGACTCTTCTGCTGCTCTTCGAATAAAGCATAGGCGCGATCATTCATGGTAAGTATCATCCTCTCATTCCCGGACTATTGGTTATCTCTTACCGGATAAGCCATCACCGACATTAAGGCGTTGGCCGGCTGTGTCGCATCAAGTCTGCTGTATTGGACATAAACGGGAATATCGCTCATGACTTCCATTGCATAGGGAACACCCTTGGGGATGCTCTCAGAGCCGCTTCTGAGCAGCGCAGTGCGCTGATGAAGCGTCCGCTTGGCCGGAACCAGCACCGTAATGCCTTCCAGCGGTTCACGGTCTTCAAAATAAACGTTGACGATCAATTGCGCGTCCATATGATTGGTATTCAGAACACAGATGGATTCGTGGCTCTCAAGCTCCCCGCTGCTATGCGGTGGAATGTAACCGTCCGGGATCACCCATAATGTTTCGCCTTTTTTTGCAGCCAATGCGATTTCCTCCTTGTAAGAAAAGCGGATAGTTGAATTAGCGTGTGAATGCCGCCGGCACTCCGCCATCGATCGTCAGCATGCAGCCCGTTGTTTTGGCTGATTTCGATGAGGCGAAGAAAGCTACGCCCTCGGCGATGTCGGAAGGATAGATGTTCACAAGCAGTGTTGTCCGGTTGCGGTAGTGGGCTTCCAGCTGATCCGGCTCGATGCCGTATGCCGCAGCGCGCTCATTGCGCCAGTTGGAATTCCAGATTGCAGATCCCTGAAGAATGGCGTCTGGAAGAATAGTGTTCACTCGGATGCCGTCCGCTCCGCCTTCCGCTGCGATGCAGCGTGCAAGATGCGCTTCAAGCGCTTTGGCCGAGCTGTACGCCGTAACGCTTTTGCCTGCAAAGATCGAGTTCTTGGAGCCGATAAATACCATGCTGCCGCCAATGCTTTGAGTTTTCATGGTTTTGAAAGCTTCGCGCGCAACAAGGAAATAGCCGGTTCCCAGCACGTTCATGTTCAGATTCCATTCTTTCAGCGATGTTTCCTCGAACGGGCTGGAGGTGGCAAGCCCTGCGTTGTTCACCAGAATGTCCACCCCGCCGTAATACAAGGCGGATTCAGCGAAAGCGGCTATTACCTGCTCTTCGCTCGTCACATCCATCTTCACGGCGAGAGCGCGGCCTTCGCCATGCTTGGCGTTAATATCGTCCGCAACCTTCTGCGCGCCTTCAAGATTGAGGTCGGCAAGCACGACATGCGCGCCTTCCGATACCAGACGGCGGGCCGTTTCGCTGCCAATTCCGCCCGCTCCGCCGGTAATGAAGGCGATTTTGCGGGAGAATTCGGTTTCGGCAGGCGCAAGCGTCAGCTTGTACAGCTCAAGGGGCCAGTACTCTACATTATACGACTCATTTTCGCTGAGCGAAACAAAGGAGCCAAGTGCTGTCGCGCCGCGCATAACCGCAATGGCACGGTGATAAAGCGCACCGCTGACCTGAGCATTGGCGCGGGATTTGCCAGTGTTGAACATGCCGATGCCCGGGATCAGAATCACGCGTGGAGCCGCTTCGAACATGACGTCGCCTTCGTTCTTGTTGCGTTCAAAGTAAGCTGTATATTCTGCTTTGAATGCGGCAATACCTTCTTTTACGCTTTGAATCAGTGTTTCCCGGGTTCCTGATGCCGGATCCCATTCAATGTACAGCGGCGTCATTTTGGTATGAACCAGATGATCGGGGCAGGCTGCGCCAACCTGGGAGAGCTTTGCCGAATCGCGGCCATTGACGAACTCCAGCACATCAGCCTCATCATCGAAGACGGCCAGCATAGGCTTCTCCGCGCTGACTGCGCCGCGGATCGTCGGCATGACGGCAGCAGCAAGCTCGCGTCTTTTGCCAGCTTCCAGAGAGCTGTAGCGCGCGCCTCCGAATACGGCGTTCTCATCGATGCGGCCTGCGATATATTCCTCCGCCTCGGTAATGATTTGCAGCGTTTTGTTGTAGGCTTCCTCAGAGGTTTCCCCCCATGTTACCAGACCATGCTTCTCCATCAGCACAAGCTCGGCTTTGGGGTTGGCAAGCACCCCTTCCGCGATCATTTTCGACAGGGTAAAGCCGGGACGGACATAGGGGACCCAGACGAAACGGTCGCCGAAGATTTCTACTGCCAGCTCGCGGCCATTGTCGGTACAGCACAGGCTGATGATAGAGTCCGGATGAGTATGATCCACATGCTTGAAAGGAAGGAAGGCGTGCAGCAGAGTCTCTATGGATGCGCGCGGGTGCTTGCTGTCGATCATGCAATTCGCCAGATAAGCGACCATGTCTTCATCGGACATGCTCTCAAGCTCGAATAATGGACGGATATCCTCCATGCGCAGAGCCGTGAAATTTTTCGCTTTCATAGAGGCCAGATCGGAGCCGCTTCCTTTGACATACATGACTTCGACATCGCGGCCGCGGAAATCCTTCACAACCGTCTTCATTGATGTATTGCCGCCGCCCCAGTTGCATACGGTCCGGTCAGTGCCGATCAGATTGGAACGGTAAACAAGTTCTTCGACGCCGCTTTCAAGTGCAGACGCTTTTTGAGATTCCCATAATGATTTAGCCATGTTTTGTCATCACCTTTGTTTTTGATTGTTTTATTTTGTTTGTGTTTGTTTTTATGGTATCACAGCTTTGGTTTTCTGTATATACAAAAATAAGGCATATTCGCGATAAACGAATATGCCTTATTTTATAGAGGTACCGAAGTAAATCCGCTATACAAACCACTGGTTCAGAATCAACCCGAATGCAACAGCGCTGACCACCGCTCCGGCAAAACTGAACCAGCCTGTGCGGATTTTATGCTGAAACATACGCAGAATCCCGAAGCTCAGCAGTGAAAAGATAAGCAGGATGAATATGGCTCCCGTGGCAAACAAACCACCGGATATGGCACTGATATCTCCAACTGTCAATTCGACCACTCCTTTTGCTTTTTCCGACCATTAGCATCTATTATAAGCGATTGATCCGGCTTTTTTCCACCTGCCGCCAACCTGAAGATGGGACAAATTATTGACATTTTACATGCTGCTTCACCAAAGCTCCTGTCGCAACCCGGGCTTGTCCCTGTAAAAGGCAAACGCCTCCCCCTTCAGCTCCCATGGATTTTGGCTTCGAAAGATCGCTTATTGCGGGGACGTTTGCGCAGCCGGACCTTCAGCTGAGTGCCGTCATAGCTGGCTTGACAAGAGTCGGGAATCACCATCCTGGGCAGCTTGATGACTTCCGTTTCCCCCTCCCGGTGACCCGACAGCCTGATGCGGTCTTCCTGTGCAACCAGCCTGATCCGGGTCAAGTCGGCATTCCCGCCAAGCGGATATATAATGATCATACATTGTTTGGACTCTGTGATTTCCGCCCTGGATGCGTTTAGTACCGACGATGCAGCTGGAATCGCCTTGACCATCATGCTCCGGACATAGTCGCCAATCCAGTCAGGCTGGCTAAGCATATCAAAGTCTTTGGGAAGCCGCTGCTTCTCCATCCATTTCTCCAGATCGTCAAACCCCTCTGCCATATCGATAGACACCTCCGCTCCAGAATCGCCTGTTTAATATATGCCGGCATCAAATACGCTGCCACTCCATCACCCAAAAAAAGATCTGCAGTTGACACGCAAAAGGAACCACTGGGCGCTTGCCGCATAGGATGTAACATCAGCTTTGGATGCGAGGAAGCTGCCCTCAAGCAGCAATGGCAATTTCAGCCTATAAGAAAGGGAGTGGGAAACAATGCCTGCTGTCATCGGTTTGTCAATTTCATACGGGCGGGCTAAAGCCCATTCGTCCCGTCAGGCGATTCCTTCTCGAGGCCTTCGGGGATATCGATAACCTATGCCGGCCCAGGATCGTTCCTCACAGGCAGTCCGGCCATTGCCGATCATGCCGTCAGCGCGGCGGATACCTCTGAACCGGATATTGCAGACAGCATACAATCCCAAGCGGGGTGAGTCATCTCCATGAATTGGACTGTTCATCAAAACATCACCATTCACCAGCTGCGGGTGGATAGCGTTACGAATTCATCTGTCCTTCAGATCGGCACAGCGGGATCTGTGCGCTCCCTGTCCCAGCTCTACAATACCGGGGGCTTTACCGGTCCTGCGCCGCAATTCGGCGAAGAAAATCCGCTTTCCTTTGTTCCTCTGCCCAATCCGGTTTAGCTATTAAGTCCTTCAGGAGGTGCGTATCATGCAATCCTATAACGAACCCGCCTATTCCCCCCAACAGGTGTGGATGGCATGGTCCCAAAGGGTTCAACAGCTGCACATCCGACTGGAAGCACAGCAAGCCGCAATCGATTCGCTCAGCAAACAGGTGGAAAGCTTAAACGAACGGTTGAAATCCGCAGAGACAAAGCCGCAGTATCATATCGACCGCATGGAATATCATTTTGACCAGTTGAAGGTGGAGAAGCTGGACGGAACGCTGAACATCGGCATGACCCCTCCCAGCGAGGAGAAGATGAAGGAGATCGGCCAGCTTGTCATTCCCGGCGCTCCTTCGCCTGCGGCCGTACCCCCAGCCTCTGCCTTTACATCTGATAACGGTGCTTTACCCATCGGGGATGTGAACGATCAGGCGCTTAGCGGCCCCAATCAGTTCCCATCCGCCTTTGCCTCGGGCGCGCCGGATGCGACCATGCCCGGTCCACCATATCCCGAAATCCGCCGCGATATTGATTTTTATCTGAATACGCGGGCGCCAGTCATTCTCTCGCAGCTTGAAGCAAGTTATGGCATCACGCTTGACCCCTTCCACCGCAAATTGATTGTGGAGGATATCCGCAAGCAAATGAGTCCCCGGATTCAATATTATATAAATGTCGCACTTCCCAAAGGAAAGACAAATGACCAAAACCCGCCCCAGATTACGGATGAGCTGAAGTCGGATATCATCCAGAAGACAACCCGCGATATCGATGCGGCGCTTCAGAGCTATGTAACCAGCCTTGCGTCCCAAACAACCAACAAGAATGAATAGGAGAAAAGCTGCCATGAATTTGAATGTTGTGAATCATGCATTGTCAGTAGGCTGCATCCAGCTCACCGCTGTGGCCAGTGCTTCCATCCTGCAGGTCGGGGATACCGGGCAAATCAATCTCTATTCCATGTTCGATACGCCGCCGGAATCGGTTATTGTGGGTCCGCTCGTGCCGCTATCCGCGCCTGCCGACGCACAGGAAGCGGAGGCTGAGGATTCCGCCAGTAATCCCGATACCGAGAGCAGTTCGTCATGAGCATGAAAACAGCCCCGAATCCGGGTAACGATCCGAACCTCTGTTATCCCATCCGCGTATCGGAGCTTGGCTACCTTTATCTGATCAGTGCTGGCGACGCTTCCGTCGTACAATTCGGAGACCGGGCGGAAGTGAACGCTTCCTTGAGGGCATTGGCTGTTCAAAGGGAAAGCGACCATGAGGCGAGAAATGATGTCTACTTTGAAGCCTACTCTATCTACAACCGGCCGAGGCAGGTTTTTCCCGAACAGCCGGGCTCGGCTGAAGAGGACGATGATGTGCAGATGACAACTTGTCATAGACAGCCTGCCATCCGTGTTGGCTGCATCCAGATTATCGCCATAAGCGCAGCTGCGAACATTCTGATCGGCAACGGCTTGACTGAAACCGCTGAGTCCCGCATCAAGAATATTCGTCAATTCGCCGAGCCCCTCCCTTCCCCTGGACTGCCGGAAGCCCTGCCCTGATATCACCGCTCTGTCAAGCCCGCCTTTATATCAATTGCATACAGGTTATATAACCAATTGCAAATGCATCCAGTGTAAACGTCCAAACGATTTTGCGGATTTGGTCATACATTAACAATGTGATAACAACTATCACTAATCAATCACTCAGGAGGTATGCAATATGGGATACCCAGGTGGGGTTGGCGGCGTAGGCTGCGGACCAGTAGTCGGCGGCATATGGGGATGTACAGGCGTAGTCCTTGTGCTCTTCATTCTATTGGTCATTATTCTTCGTGCCGGTGTATATTAAGTTAAGCAGCCAATACGGAATCAACAATCCGCGATGTCTGGACCATGTGGAAGGCTTCCGCATGAGCTCTCTGCTCTTGACCGGAAGGTGAGATTTCCTGTCAACAATATGATATAAACATGATCCAGACACTATAAATCAAAGAAGAGCCCCGCTTTCCGCGAGAGGCTCTTCTTTGATTTTTCTGAACTGTACGGCCCACTATTTTACTTTGGCCAGTTCAGCATATTTGGCGGCGTAGCGGCTGACGGTCTGCACATAAGTGGCATGCGACCAGGTAAGCGGCGCCACGGAAAGCGGCGTTCCGTCTCCAGGGTGAACCTGCTCCGGCAGCAGACCGCTGGACAGGGCATGCTCGATAGCCCATTCCAGCGCCTTGCGCGGACCTTCCAGGTCAGCCAGGCCTTGTGCGGATTCAATATCAAAGTTGGCGATCCACAGCGTACATATAATCCATGGATTACCCGGCACATTATCGATATCTCCCGATTGCTGGAAGTAGTAGTCATTCGTGTATCTTGCGACCCCGCCAATCCCGTTGCGGATCGACAGACCTTCCCGGATCGCATTCATCGTGCTGACTACTCTACTGTCATCGACAGGCAGCACGCCGAAGTCCCAAATACCGAACAAGCTGCTTTCCAGCGTCATATCCTTCACCCAGACATTATCTTTCTGGATCAGTCCGCGCGCAAATCGTCCGGTTTCCTCATCCCATAAATGCTTCAGCATTCCTTCCTTAATCATCCTGGCGGTATCGCGGAAATGATCGCTCCGCTCGTAATCGCCAAACAATTCCGTAAAAAATGCCCCTGCCATCAGACCGCCGTATACGGAAGCCACGGTGTACGTCCATATCCCGTAACGTTCCTCCCATAAATCATAGCTGGGCTTGGGCAGAGACAAGGCCGGCTCAATATACTCGCTTAAAAATGCCGCACCCTTGCGGATCAGATTATTGTAGAGCGACTGCGGCAGCTCGATAACCTGATTGCGGATGTAATCCTTCCACAAGGCAAACAGGACCAGCGCCGTTTCATCCTCCTGGATCGGAAGTCTGCGGCTTCCCTGTACGATATAAGGATGCCAGCTGGAGCCAACCGTTCCATCGGGATTGTATTTATGGAACAAATAACCTTCAGGCGAGAGCGTCTGCGCGCAAAAGTGGAAGAACGGCGCAATGACACTCTGGAAGCCTGCCGCCGACATGGCATCGGCAATAAGGGCTCCGTCCCTTGGCCACATATAGCTGTAATGATCGCGGTTATACTGCAGGATATCGGTATCATTGGCAGCTACGATGGCTCCGCGTTCATCCGTCTGCGTGCGCACGATCAGCAGGCTGAGCCTGAACATTCTCGCAACCTCCGGCGGAAGATCTCCCAGATCGATCTCCGCCCGGTGGAGCCAATGCTTCCAGTAAATCACAATCCGGCTGAGCAGTTTCTCCGGATGGCTGTCCTGCACATATTGGTTGAGACTTTTAACTTCTTCGAGATCCTTGCCGATCGACATCCAGTAATACACGGTTTTCTCTCCGCCAGCCGGCACGACCGTCCGGAAGCTCATCGTGCTGTCAACGGAGCCCTGCGAGATGGAATTGCCCATCAAGGTGCCGTCCTCTGCATCCCTCCATGTGCCTTCGGCCGAGTGGAACCGCTTGATGCCGGTCGTATACTGCACCATCCCGCCTTCGTCCGAGAAGCCGTTAAACATAAAGTATGAGGACCTTTTGTAATGAAACAAGGTATGATTATCCGGATAATACGCTGCCGTATCTCCTACCTCGGAGCCGTCAATCATCAAATCCTGATGGAAGAACAGGCGGAATTCCCGCTCATCATCCGCTTTATTTCTAATGACGACCCGCTTCAGGTAAATGGATTCGCGCTGATGGATGCCGTCATTAATATGCAGCTCCACAGCAAGGCGATCATTCCGCGCGATAATGTTCGTGACGAGCGAATCCTCAACATAGCCAAGCTCGAACGTCCAATCGGACTCTTCCAGCCAGGAGAATTGCCCGGCCACCCAAATGCCGAAGCGGCAGTATTGCCCCCCCACATGATTCAGCTGACCGACAAAGGGATAATAAATGTCGCGGATATAACAATTCTGATCCAGATTAACGAGGATTTTACCATTGCCAATCACAAGATGGCGAGCCATATTCAGTTCTCCTTTCGATTCGACAGAATTTCATCGTACAGATTCATATAAGACTTCGCGGACTTCGTCCAGCTGCAGTCGTCCCTGGCTCCATTGGCGACAATTTTCTGCCACGCCACCTCGTCCCGATAGAACGAGAGCGCTCTGCGCACCGTGAAGAGCAAATCATGCGCATTATAATGCGTGAAGGTGAAGCCGTTTCCTTGTCCCGTAAACTCATTATACGAGATCACCGTGTCCTTGAGACCACCGGTCTCACGGGCTATCGGAACCGAGCGGTAGCGCAGCGCAATCAGCTGGCTGAGGCCGCAGGGCTCGAACTGCGAGGGCATCAGATACATATCGCTTCCGGCATAGATCCTTCTTGCCAGGCCGTCATTAAAGCCCAGCCAGACGGCGAGCTTGCCGGAATGTCTCCGCGCTGCATCGTTGAACAGCTGCTCGTACCGCCAGTCCCCTGACCCCAGAACCGCAATCTGCACATCCTCCTGCAGAATCTCCTCCAGCACCGCTTCCACCAGATCAAAACCCTTCTGGTCCACAAGCCGGGAAACCACGCCAATCAGCGGCGTGCTCTCGGATTCAGCAAGTCCCAGCTCACGCTGCAGGTTCAGCTTGTTTTTCCGTTTGCGCGGCAATGATCCTCTGTAAGGAACCTGAAGAGCCGCATCATTCATGGGATCGAAGGAAACCGTATCGATGCCGTTCACGATACCGGTCAGATCGCCCGAGCGCTGACGAAGCAGCCCATCCAGCAGCTCGCCGTAGGCTTCCGTCTGTATTTCCTGCGCATAGGTGGGACTGACGGTTGTCAGCTTGTCCGCATAGAGAAGACCGGCCTTCATGCAGCTCCCGCCGCCATAGAATTCAATGCCCTCCGAGCCAAACAGCTCATCTCCGCTGCCGAGCAGGTCCATCAATTGCTGCTGTCCGAACACACCCTGGTAACGCAAATTATGTATGGTGTATACAGTTGCTATATTGCGTGTGACCTGTTCATACCGGTACCGCGTTTTGAGCAGGAACGGAACGAGCCCGGTTTGCCAGTCATGGCAGTGAACGAGATCAGGGCGATAATCCATATGAAACAAGGATTCCGCCACCGCAGATGAGAAAAATACGAAGCGTTCGGCATCGTCGCCGTAGCCGTAAAGCCCGCCGCGCTTGAAGTAAAACTCGTTGTCAATCAAATAATAAACGATTCCGTCGATTTCTCCCTTTAAAAGGCCGCAGTACTGCTCGCGCCAGCCCAGCCGTACATGGAATTCAGCAATCCGTTCGAAACCGGCAAGCAGCGCTTCCGGTATCGCTTCATATTTGGGGAGAATGACACGGACTTCTGCGCCATTCTCCTTCAAAGCGGCAGGCAAAGACCCGGCAACATCGGCCAGGCCTCCGGTTTTGATCAGCGGTACCGCTTCAGAAGCGGCAAACAGGATATTCATCGTATGATTCCACCTCTATTTCTCTATCTGCCCTATCCAATCCATAGACAAGAAGCTAGATGACTTTGCGTTTCATCGCCAGGAACGGCGAGGACTCCGCGCCGCGCAGGTCGCGGCTTGGCTCGATCGTTACATCCTTATCCAGGATTACATGATTGACATTGCTATTCTCGCCAATGATTCCATTTTGCATAACAATGCTGTTGCGGACGACAGCGCCTTTATGAACATGAACGCCGCGGAACAGGATGCTGTTGATGACCGTCCCCTCGATAATGCAGCCGTTAGCTACCAGGGAATTGCTCATTTTCGCCCCTTCCGCATAACGCGCAGGAGGCTCATCCTTGACTTTTGTATAAACAACACCCGGCTCGAAGAACAAACTCTTCCACACTTCCGGACGCAGCAGCTGCATGCTGTTCTGATAGTAGCTGGAAACGGTATTGACAATTCCCAGATAACCCTCGTACATATAGCTCTGGATATGAAGCTTATCCACACGCGACATAATGGCGTGGCGTACGAGATGATCCTGTCCCTGGGCCAGTGAAGTCTCAACCAGCTCCATCAGCAGATCCTTGCGCATGATGTACATTTCCATCGAGACAAGGTCGCTCTCCATGCGGCCGTAATGGTCCTGAATGCCCGTAATTCTGCCGCTCTCATCAATCAGCACTTTTCGCGCTTTCCCGTCCATCAGATCCATTTGCCGCTTGCAGACAACGGTGATATCCGCCCCGCTCGCTTTATGCTCGGCAACAATGGGCTCGAAGTTGATATTGCATATCATATGACTGCGTGTAATGACGACGAATTCGTGCTGGCTGCGCATAAAATAATCCCGATGCTGGTAAAAGTGGAACAGATCGCCCCGCCGCACTTCGTTCACATCATCCGTAATCGGAGGAAGCATAAATAATCCGCTCTGCCGGTGATGCAAATCCCAATGCTTGCCCGATCCCAGATGATCCATCAGGGAGCGGTATTTGGTATGGGCGAATATCGCCACTTTGGAAATACCCGAATTGACCAGGCTGGATAATGTAAAATCAATCAGACGGTAACGCGCACCGAAGGGCACGGTGGCCAGACAGCGGTCTGCCGTGAGCGACTCCATCTCATCCGATTCATGGATAAGATTGATCACACCAAGTATGTTGGAATTCATGGCTGCTCCACCTCCTGCAGAGTATTGCTAAGGGTCACATTCTCGTCGCTTGCAATGACCGTAACCGGTCCCTTGTCCGGATTGCCAATCGTCACGCCATCGGCAATAACCGCGCCTTCTCCGACTATCGTGCGATAGATTCGCACATTCCGGCCAATCTTGACATTCGGCATGATTACCGATTCCTCTATAACACTATCAACACCACATTGCACGCCATAGAACAGGACGGAACGGTGAACACGCCCTTCAACTATGCAGCCTTCGGTAATAAGCGAATGGGAGGCTTCACCGCCAGGCGCGATGAAGTGGGCAGGCCTGTTGGGATTAACGGAATAAATTCTCCAATTGCGGTCGTTCAGGTCCAGAGCCGGCTCGTCGGAGAGAAGATCCATATTCGCTTCCCACAGGCTTTCCAGTGTACCAACATCTTTCCAGTAGCCGTCAAAGGTATAGGAATTCAGCTTGACTCCGTCCTGGAGCATAGCCGGAATGATATCCTTGCCAAAATCATTGCCCGACAAGCGGTTGGCCTCGTCGCGGATCAGATACTGCTGCAGCACCGGCCAGGAGAAAATATAGACGCCCATGGAGGCAAGGTTGCTGGTCGGCACCTTCGGTTTCTCTTCGAAGGCGGTGATGCCGCCATCATCGTCGATGCTCATAATTCCGAAGCGGCTCGCTTCCTTCCAGCCCACTTCAATACAAGCAATGGTAACATCCGCCCCGCGCTCTTCATGCTGCTGAAGCATCAGCTCATAGTCCATTTTATAAATATGATCGCCGGAAATAATCAACACATATTCAGGGTCAAAACGATCGATGAAGCCCATATTCTGATAAATTGCATTGGCCGTGCCTTTATACCACATGCCGCCTTTTTGTTTCATATAAGGAGGGAGTATAGCCATCCCGCCGTCCCGCCTGTCAAGTCCCCAGGGGCTGCCGATGCCCAGATACGTATTGAGCACCAGCGGCTGATATTGCGTCAGCACGCCTACTGTGTCGATGCCCGAATGGGTGCAGTTGCTTAAAGTGAAATCAATAATCCGATATTTGCCGCCGAAGTGAACTGCCGGCTTCGCCAAATCTTTGGTCAGCACACCCAGCCTCTTACCTTCTCCGCCTGCAAGCAGCATCGCTAACATTCTTTTTCTGCCCATGGACACTCTCTCCTTTTCTACTGCAGCTCGCCACCGCAGTAATTAAGTCCGCCTGCATAAACGCTAATGAAATTTCTGGAAAGATTGCGGCCCTTCCCCTTGAACATAAGTGAGTAATTGAAAGCTGAATGGAGCCACATCCACGGTCAGGCTGCACGCTCTTCCATGCCAGGCAGCAGCGCGGCTCTCAATGATATCCGGCACATGTTTCCAGGCACCGCCAAATGCGTTTGACTCACTATTTATAACGACCCGGTATTGACCCGGTTCGGGGACGCCAATAACGTAGGATTGAAGCTGTTGGTTGGAGAAATTGCATATGGAAACCGAGAATTCGTTGGCCGCATGGCCTCTGCGCATGAAGACGACGACACTTTGCGCAGCATTGTGCACATCGATCCACTCGAAGCCGCCGGGATCACAATCCCGCTCCCACAGCGAGGGCTCCATGGCGTATGTACGGTTCAGCGTCTTCACATAATGGTGCATACGATGGTGGGATTGATACTCGAGCAGCTGCCAATCCAGCGATTCCGCATCCTTCCATTCATCGAACTGGCCCCATTCGCTCCCCATAAAGAGCAGTTTTTTGCCGGGATGCGTCATCCAGAAACCGTAAAATAGCCGAAGCTGGGCAAATTTCTGCTCATAGGTGCCGGGCATTTTGTTCAGCAGTGATTTTTTGCCGTGCACGACCTCATCATGGGAAAGCGGCAAAACGAAGTTTTCGGAAAATGCGTATACCAGTGAGAAGGTAATCAGATTATGGTGGTGAATTCGCTCTCCGGGGTCAAGCGCCATATAACGGAGCATGTCATTCATCCAGCCCATATTCCACTTGAAGTTGAATCCAAGACCGCCCATGTAGGTGGGTGATGTGACGGCCGGCCAGGAGGAGGAATCCTCCGCAATCATCAGCGCGTCGGGGAAATAATGAAATACCGTTTCATTGAGATGCTTCAGAAACTGGATGGCGTCCGTGTTCTCCGAGCCGCCGTGTTTATTATAAGTCCGCATCTCCGGAGGCTTATCCAGGTGAAGATCGATCATGCTGGCGACCGCGTCCACGCGCAGACCGTCCACATGGAAGACGTCCATCCAGAAGACCGCATTGGAAATGAGGAAGCTCTGCACCTCGGTGCGGCCAAAATCAAAAGCGAGCGTCCCCCATAAGGGCTTCTCCGCCCGCAGAGGGTTCATTCCTTCATAGATCGGCGTTCCATCGAATAACCGGAGTCCATGGTCATCCTTGCAAAAATGGCCCGGAACCCAATCCAGAATAACACCGATCCCGCGCTCGTGGCAGCGGTCGATCAGAAGCATCAGCTGCTCCGGAGAGCCGTAGCGGCTGGTGGCCGAATAGTAGCCCGTCACCTGATAGCCCCACGATTGGTCGAAAGGATGCTCGGTAATCGGAAGCAGCTCAATATGGGTATATCCCATTTCAACCACATAATCCACGAGCTCGCCGGCCATCTGCTCGTAAGTCCAGAACAATTCTCTGCCGTTGTTCTTCCAGGAGCCCAAATGCAGTTCATAGATCAGCATAGCTTCATGATAAGGACTTTCTTCCTGCTTGCGGCGCTGCCATTTCTCATCGCGCCATCTGTATTTACCCAGATCCGCCACTATGGAAGCCGTCTTCGGTCTGAGCTCCGACTGGAAAGCGAAGGGATCGGATTTCAGCAGACGGTTCCCCTGAATCGTCTCGATTTCGTATTTGTACAGCGTTCCTGGACCGATCTGCGGAATAAACAGGCTCCAAACCCCGGTCTCTCCCACCTTGTGCATGGCATGACTCTCGCCGTTCCACTCATTGAAGGAGCCGGTTACACGGACGTTTCGGGCATTCGGGGCCCACACTGCAAAACGGACGCCGCTTTCATCGCCAAGGCGAATGGGATGAGCGCCTAAGGTCCGGTAGCTGTGATATAAATTGCCTTTGTTAAACAAATATAAATCGCGCGTGGACAAACCGATTGATGCGGCATTTATCATGAGCGGCAGTGACCTCCCCAAGAAAAATGATTGTTAAATATTTGTTAAGTTTTCTGACATGAATGCGCGATTTTCTTTCATTATACACCGCCGTATTCAAGTTGGCACTCTATTTTCTGAAAATTGCGCCAGTCAACTAAGCCTTATGGCTTATTCTAATTTATACAAATTGCCATCACAACATAACACAATAGTTTCCATTTATGTGGAGATTCACCTTAAATTTCTGCCGGAATCAGCGATTGCCTGCGTATAGTCCATATTAACCATTAAGGCAGGCTTCGCAATCAGCTCTATCCTCATCATAGCCGAGAGCCTGTCTATATTCAAAAGAAATCTTTCATGGTACAGCCGGAAAGTCTGACCGTGCCTTTAGGAGCCAGCTGATAGCGGATTGGCAGCTGCCTGAATACTCATAATCCCTATGCCTTTATGGCCCGACCAGCGATTACGCAGCAATAAATTTTGTTGGAGAATCCTTAAAACGGATAATAGCCGATGAATGCAAAAGAAGTTGAATTGGAGGTGAATTTGCTTTCCATGTCAATGGGTCTCTAACATGAAGAAAAAAAAGCAGCACGGAACTGCTTCAAGTCCGGAGCTGCCTGTATGATCATCCTTGCGGGGAAACGCGGGGCTCCCTTTATTCAAAATCCTCCTGCTTCGTGATGTTCCGGGCAAGCGCAGCGCCTGTGAACCGTTTTCTGTAAAGCAGCGGCGTGATGCCGATATTGTCCGAGAAGGAACGCGAGAAGTGCGGGGTCTGCTTAAACCCGGTTTCATCCGCTATGCGGGATATGGGCCAATTCGTCTGCAGCAGCATCAGCTTCGCCTGATCCAGCCGGTAGGAGAGCAGATACTGCTGAGGCGTACAGTCGAATACCTCGCTCATGCATCTTGCAATATAGTTGGGATGCAGGCCCAGCGCCTCGCCAAGCTTGCTGTTGGTGACCGAGCCCCGAAAATGAAGCTTCAAATAAGCGGCTGCCTGCTCCGCAACAGAAATCGGCGCCTTGGCCGCATCCGTCCGCCAGCCCTCGTCAAAAAGCTGCAGTAAATGAAGAAACCATTGCTGGCGCTGCCAGAAGGCGCTGTGCGAGGTGCCGCGGGCCGCTTCATGCAGCTTGCCGAACAAGGAAATCGCTTCTTCCGGAAAGGGGAGCGTCATGGACTTGGGCAGCCGTATGGCATACGAATAATAATCGCCGCGAAGCGTGCCGCAGTTGTTCTCGTCGAGCTCCTCCCAGAGACCTGCCGTCTGAAAATGAACCCAGTCTATGACGGTATGCTCCGAGCAGGGCTTGACCGGATAATGCCAGCGGTCGGGGCGCAGAATCACCATTTGTCCCGGCCCCAGCTCCCATGTACGCGATTCTTCACCAATATATAGCATTCCGCTATGAACGAAGAGCAAATCGAAGACACCTATATTTCGTCGGTTTGGATGCTCGCCGCCGGGCGGATAGGTATTGCGGTTGGATTCGATAAAATAAGGCAGCGGTGGAGATAAAAAAGTAAGCAGTGGATCGGACGACAAAAGAAGGCCTCCCTGTTGAAGTAAGCTTAAACGGAATGTTATGTTTTTTCCGCCCGTTTATTCTATCAAACATTTGCAGCCGAATGAAACAGCATTTAACCCTAAACTGCAAAAAAACTTCAATTCGGTGCTGCTTCCGGAAATAAAGCTGCGTTTGACCCGGAATTGCACGGCGACGATCAACGGCTAGTTCTGATCTTCAATGTGGACCAGCTTGGCTTTGCACTGGATCCCTGCTGCGAGGCGTCGGATCTTGTCGCTGCATTGTAAACAACAAAAAAGACATCGCCAATAGCGATGTCCCGGGTCTTTTTGTCATTTCAGTTTATTTTCATTTATCGTCCTGAATCAGGCTTCTTCCTTGCTCCCCCGATTCATGGATCTGTACGAAGGACAAAATCAGATCCTGCGGATAATCTCCGAAAGAAGCGCCGAATAAATTAAGCCCATTCCGGTTGACGGCATCCCCTGATACCTCGATCCGGACGCGAATGGGCTTGTTGAAGGTCAAATTCAAGTCGCGCAGCGTTGTCCCGGACTTCCGGTCCTCATGAATGTAGCTGCCTTCTTCCGATACTCTCCACTGGATCAGCTTCCCGTATTGTGTGCCGCCGTTCCACTTTGCAGAGGTCAGCTTGCCCATGCGGTCTCCGTAATCCGCTTCGATGGTTATCATACCGACGGGACAATCATTGATAAACAGCGAAATATCCGAAGGCCAATTCATATCGAAGCCAGGGGCTTCCGCGCATAATTCCGCCTGAAAGCGGAGCTCGCTGAAGCTGACGCCAGGAGGAACCGGGTTGGCAAAATAATATTCCACATAGCCTGAGCCACCAAACCACAGCAGTGAGGCTTCCACCCGCTCCGGCATATAGAAAGCTCTCGGGTCATCGACACAGCCGATGTAGACCCCCTCTTTGTTCACCATCCCGCAGTACGGTTCAATGGAGCACTGGGAGAACATGCCGATCGGCATATGAATTTCCTCCAGCTTGTGAAGTCCTTCCCCCCGTTTGGAAGGCAGCTCAAGCAGAATGGAGCTGCAGGTGACCGTGCAAATCTTCTCCCTGTTGGCGCCAAGCGTCGAGCTGACCAGTTGGGCATGCTCCAGCATCTGAATATTAATCGTAATGGTCGGCTGCGCAACGCCCAGCGTACCCGCAAGCTGGGAAATACTCATGGGGCGCTCGCCCAGCGTTTCCAATATGCGCAGCCTCAAATCGCCGGACAGCGCTTTGGCAACATCGACAATGCGGTTAGCCGGGTAGCGCTGGACGAATTCTTTTATCTCGCTCATCTACTCGTTCCTCTCGACAGGCGTATCTCTTAAACGCATAATAAATGCCCGACTGTTTCTACTATGTGTCAAACGCGGCGATGCGGGATCATCCAGCGTCCGTTCTTGATGCGCAGCGACACGAGCGGCTCCGGCTCCGCCCCGCCCTGGCCGGGAGCGGATGTAAAGCGGAATCTGCGCGCCAGCACCGCCAGAATCAGACCGGCCTCCATCAGCGCGAACTGCGACCCGATACAGCCGCGGGCGCCACCGCCGAATGGGAAATAAGCAAACCTCGGCCACTGCGAGATGCCGGCGTCGAACCGCTCCGGCCGGAATGCGGCAGCATCTCCGAATACCCGGTCATTCCGGTGGATGGCATACGGACTGATCAGGAAGCTGCTGTTTGCCGGAAAATGATCCCCCAGCATCTCGACCGGCTGCTCCGCTTCACGGAGAATCGCCCATGCAGGCGGATATAAGCGCAGCGTTTCCTGTATAACCTGCCTGGTGTAAGCCAGCCCGCGGTAAAGGTCAAAAGCCGATTGTCCCTCACGCATTTGTCTGACGGTCAGCGGTCTGTCCCGAATCTCTTCATAAAGCCGTTCATCTACTGAACGCTCGCGGTCAAGCGCATAAAGCGCCCATACAATGGCATTGGCTGTGGTCTCATGACCGGCCAGCAGCATGGTCATCATTTGATCGCGAATTTCCACATCGGGAATGGGCTCGCCCTGGTCATCCCTGGTATCCAGCAGCAGTCCCAGCAGGCTGTCGGCATACTGCTCCGGGTTCCTGCGGGCTTCGGCAATGGTATCGTAGATCATATCCTCCAGAGACCGGATCGCTTTGAGGTGCTTGCGATTTTTCGGAGTCGGCACGGCAAGCGGGAGGATGATTGGCGAGAAAATGGTTTTGGCGCTTAGCCTGATCGTATCGTCCACCGCTTGCGCAAGCTCGGTCTTGGCCTCATGAAGCTCCGTCTTGAACATGCTTCTGGAAATAATGCCGAGCGTCAGCTGCATCATCACATCATGCATCGGAACCATGACGCCTTCCTGAAGCGTATCGGCGAGCCGCTCTGTTTCTTCCATAACGACCTCGGCGTATGCTTGTATGCGTTCCTTATAGAAAACAGGCGTCAGGTATTTCTTCTGCTGCCTATGGCGCTCATGCTCGGCGGTCAGCAGACCGTCGCCGATGGTTCTGCGCAGTACGTTGGAGCTGCGGCCTTTGCGGAAGCGTTCTTCCTGATGTACGAGAATTTCCTGTACGAAGGCAGGCGAGTTTACGATAAAGGTAGGGCGGAACGAGCTTGTCCGCAGGGATACCATCTCCCCTAAGGGCAGCGCATTGATAAGGAATTGGAGCGGATCCCGCTGAAAGCTCAGAAAATTGGCAACTCGGGATGAAGGAATTCCGACCACTCGGGTCAAGCTGATCTCCCCTTTACGATTGCGGTTCATGCTCCTCCATCATACCGCCCTTTTGTCCAATGCTCAAATTGGAGCGAATACCGGCAGTCCCAGTCCAAATGCAAACGAAAAAGGCGCATTTGCCTGAAGTCGCCTCCCGCTCACTAAATCCTGGATTACCGCAATGCCGCTTGCATGCTGGTCAGCAGAATTTTGAATTCGGTTTTGCGCTTGTCGCTGCTCGCCGTAATCGTGCCGCCATGCAGTTCTACGATGCTTTTGGCAATGGCCAGGCCCAGCCCGCTTCCGCCGGTTTTTTTGGAACGGGAAGCCTCCACACGGTAAAAGCGTTCAAAAAGATGCGGCAGATGGCTCACCGGTATGGGTTCGCCATAATTGCGGAAAATGACCGATGTCAGTCCCCGCTCCTCTGTCAGTTCAATGTCAAGATAACGTCCATCCCGACCATATCGGATCGCGTTGGTCATCAGATTCTCGAACAGACGCAGCATTAATTCGCCATCTCCCTCCACGATAATCGGTGCAGGGGGCGCATGAACCCGGCAGATCATGCCTGCCGCCTCCAGCGCGGGCACCGATTCATCCGCCAGCTGCTGGAGGAAAGGAACCAGATCGATTTGCTCCAATTTTAGCGGAATATCGCTGCTGGTCACACGTGTATAGTCGAATAGATCATCAATCAGCTTCTCCAGAACAAGCGATTTCTCATAGGCAATGCTCACATACTGGCGAAGCTCCAGCTCGTCCCTGTATCGATCCTGCTCGATATACCCCAGAAAGCCGAGTACGGAAGTAAGCGGAGTCCGCAAATCATGGGAGACGCCGGTGATCAGATCATTCCGCGCCTGCACGGCGGCACGTTCCTCTGCCTGCGCCTGACTCAGCCGCGCCGTCATCTCATTGACCGTCCGGGCAACCTGTCCCAGCTCGTCGGAAGAAGTGACCGGAATGCGATGAGACAAATCGCCTCCGGCAATCTGCTGCAATCCGGAGGTAATCAGCTCGAGGTACCGGATTATGTTTCGTGAAAAAATAAAGAAGAACAGAAGAAACAAGACACATCCCATCACCGACATGACCGTGACCGATCCGACCGTGTTAATGATCCAGCGCAGCAGCGAGGTAAGCGGAAAGGAGGAGGAAGGATTGAAGCGGATGAGCTGGGCAGCCAGAAAATAACCGAGCGTCAGCACCAAGCCCAAGGCCAGCAGGCTGGCTAGAAAGGCAAGCAGAAACTTCCACAGAAATGTTCGGAATAATCGGGGTTTCATCAGAAACAGATTCCTTTCGGCTTAACGGACTCGCAAACTATTGATTATCGATCTTATAGCCCACTCCCCATATGGTCTTGATGTAACGGGGCTTGCGGGGATCGGTTTCGATTTTCTCGCGGATTTTGCGGATATGGACCATAACGGTATTATTCGCTTCAAAAAAAGCATCCTTCCACACCTTCTCATAAATATTCTCGATGCTGAAGACGATTCCGCGATTGCGGGCAAGCAGCTCAACAATCGCAAACTCCCGCGGAGTCAGCTTGACGGGAACTCCCTCCACCGTTATTTCATGCTTGGCCGAATGGATCACAAGACCATCAATAACCATGCTATCGCCGCTTGTCTGGGGAGAAGTATATTTATTGTACCGGCGCAGCTGGCTTTTGATTCTTGCGATCAGCTCCAGCGGACTGAAGGGCTTGGTGACATAATCGTCCGCTCCTACGCTGAGTCCGGTAATTTTATCAATTTCCTGACCTTTGGCCGACAGGAAAATAATGGGCATTTCGCCCAGCTCGCGAATTTTCAGGCAGGTGTCGATTCCATTCATCCCCGGCATCATGATATCCAGCACAATCAGATCCACGGACTCCCGCCTTATGATTGCCAGCGCTTCCTCACCGCTTGCGGCAATAAGAAGACGGTAGCTTTCCTGCTGCAGATAAATCTGCATCAGTTTGATGATTTCGGGTTCATCGTCGACCAGAAGCAGCGTTTTAAGATTCACTTTGTATGACGTCCTTTCATAAGTACGTTTCATTATACCAACTCCGGAAAGGCTTTTCACATGCTGAAGTTCTTATCTTTTTCTTAAAATCTGGCGGAACGCGAGAAGGGATCGTCATTTGTGGCGTTCCTTGCGAACAATCAACAAAAAAGCGCCGCATGAACGGCGCCTCCTGCTGCATCACTATTTATTTTGCCGCCTCCTGCTGATAAGTTTCTGGTTTCTCAATCTGACACGTCAAGGAACATCGATGACGAAAGGCACCACAAACGTTTTTCCTTCCCGCTGGAATTGGCCCCATACCTTGTAAATTCCGCTTTCCGGAAAACGGGTCATGAAGGCGGCATCCGGTCCCTTGGCTTTCTCTTCCGTCGGGTGCACATGGAGATATTGCTCCGCATCTGCGCTTAAGATTACGACATGACCTACAGCGCCCAGATAAGGCTCAAGATCGGCAACCGGTTCATGCGTGTTGGCATCGGTCATGTGAAAATTAAGCTCCAAATCCATGCCAGCCATCAGATGGCCGTAAGACAGTGTCACCTCTACGCCATTAACTGTCTTGACCAGGCTTTTATCGGGTTCGATCGGTTTGGCTTCACCCGCCGACCCAAGCACGGAAATCCAGGTGCTGTTGTTCACTGCAGAACCGCCAGTCGGCACGTAATCTGCAATCAGCTTGTAGTCGCCCCCCGCAGGAAAATCCGTCTCCATTTGAAATTGTCCATTCCCGTTATATATCGGATGGATATGATCGAAATACGCGAGATCCCTGCTGACGATGATCAGATGCATCTGCTTCTCGTGATTAAAATCAAATTCCGCGACAGGCTTGCCCTTCCCATCGTTAATTTGTACAGTTATCGCAGTGGTCTTCCCCGCCTGAGGCTTCTCGTCCGACAGCTTCCAGACCGCCTCCGTCTGAATATGGGGTGTACCGGGGGCCTCGTGTCCTGAACCATCATGACCATCATGATTCATTTGATTCATTTGATTCATTTCGGCACTATCCTGATTCTCTGCCGCAAGAGGCGCTTCATCATGCTTGGATCTGGAGCATGCAGTCGCAAGACTTAACACGGCAATCAGCGCTACTATTAATAATCGTCTCATCGTTAACCTCCGTGAATTACAACTTGACCCGCTGCAGACGGAGTGCGTTCAGCACGACGGATACCGAGCTGAGCGCCATCGCAGCGCCTGCCAGCCATGGGGCGAGGAACCCGCTTGCCGCAATTGGAATGCCGATGACATTATAAGCCAGCGCCCAGAACAGGTTCTGCCTGATATTGCGCATTGTCTTCCTGCTCATTTCAATGGCATCCGGGATACTGTTCAAATCTCCCCGCATAAGCGTCACGTCTGCTGCTTCCATGGCCACATCCGTACCTGTCCCGATCGCCATGCCGATATCCGCTTCCGCCAGAGCCGGCGCGTCATTAATGCCATCACCCACCATCGCGACCTTTCGGCCCGCCGCCTGCAGCTTCTTCACCTCAGCCGCTTTTCCCTCGGGCAGTATTTCCGAGAGTACCTGGCTGATTCCGGCTTCCTTGGCAATAGCTCGGGCAGTACGCTCGTTGTCTCCGGTTATCATTATCACATCAAGACCAGCCTGCCGGAGACGGCTGACTGCCTGACTGGATGTTTCCTTGATGGTATCCGCAACGGCGAGCATACCTGCATATTGACCGTCAACAGCAGCCAGAATGGCGGTTTTCCCCTGTTCTTCCAGCCTGTTCATCTCCGTCTGTACGATATCCGCCGTCACGTTGTTCGACTTCATCAGCTTGCGTGTCCCGATCAGCAGCTCGCGGCCTTCTACTTTGGCCCGGATTCCAAACCCCGGCAAAGCTTCGAACGATTCCGCGCTGACAAGCGTAATTCCCTGCTGCTGAATTCCCTGGACAACGGCTGCAGCAAGCGGATGCTCCGAGCCCTGCTCAGCCGATCCTATCCAGCCTAGCAGTTGTTGTTCGTCCCATGGCGCTTCCAGTTGAATGTCTGTCAGCTCAGGCTGCCCTTTGGTCACAGTGCCCGTTTTGTCCAGCACAACCGTATCGATCCTGTGCGCAGCTTCCAGGTGCTCGCCGCCCTTGAATAGAATGCCAAGCTCAGCCGAGCGTCCTGATCCCGCCATGATGGAGGTCGGTGTCGCAAGACCAAGGGCGCACGGGCAGGCAATGACCAGAACGGCAATCGCCTTCTCCAGCGCTCCGGCAAAATTGCCCGGCTCGATTCCGAAGTACCAGATCAATAGAGCCGCGGCGGCTATGCCAACGACAATCGGGACGAAAATACCGGAGATTACATCGGCAACGCGCTGGATCGGAGCTTTCGAGCCCTGCGCCTCCTCTACTACCTTGATAATCCGGGCAAGCGCGGTATCCTTGCCGATTTTCGTCGCCTTAATTTTCAGCAGCCCGTTCCTGTTGATCGTGGCGCCGAACACAGACTCTCCGGCATGTTTATCGACAGGCAGACTCTCCCCGGTCAGCATGGACTCGTCAACAGCGGAGCTTCCCTCAAGCACTTCACCGTCAACCGGTACCTTCTCCCCCGGTTTCACAATCACGACATCTCCGATGAGGACCTCTTCTATCGGGATATGCAGCTCTCTCCCGTCACGAATGACCAAAGCGGTCTTCGCCTGCAGGCCCATCAGCGTCTTGATCGCTTCCGAGGAGCGCCCTTTGGCCAGGGACTCGAACAGCTTGCCCAGCAGGATCAGGGTAATAAGGATCGAGCTTGTCTCATAGTACATGTCTACCTGGTGATGGCTGCCGATCGACTGAAAAGTCAGATAAAGACTGTAGAAAAAGGCCGCCGATGTGCCCAGTGCAACAAGCACATCCATATTCGCACTGCCATTGCGCAGCGCTTTATAAGCCCCTATATAGAAAGGTCCGCCGATAATAAACTGGACCGGAGCCGCCAGCACAAGCTGGAACCAGGGGTTCATCAACAATTCCGGAAGCCAGATCCAGGAGGTAAAGGAGAAATGCGCAACCATCGCCCAGAGCAGTGGCAGTGACAATACAGCTGACACCAGCAGCCTGCTCTTCTGTCGGCGTATTTCCTGGCGGCGCCGTTCTCCGGCATCCATGACTTCAGACTTCAGTCTGGCTTTATAGCCCAGCTTCTCCACGCGGCTGACCATATCGGAAACAGACACCTCCGCGGAGGAGTACTCCACTCTTGCGGTTTCCAGCGTAAGGTTGACAGCAGCCCGCTGCACACCCTCAAGCTTATTCAAGCCTTTCTCGATCCGGGCTGCGCAAGCCGCGCATGTCATGCCTTCGATCGCCAGATCGACGGTCTCATGAACTGTGCCATAGCCAAGCGCCTGGATCTTATTCTCCAGCTGCTCTCTGTCAACTTGCTCCGGATCATAGTGGACGGAAGCCTGTTCCAGAGCAAAATTAACGGAGGCTTGCGATACACCCGTGAGCCTGCTCAATCCCTTCTCGATCCGGTTTGCGCAGGCGGCGCAGGTCATACCGGAAATTTGCAAGGTCGTTTGCTGTTCATATTCCTTCTCTGGCACCGGACTCATATGCATCACCCATTCTCTCTATATGGTACCCCAGTAGGGTATATTTATACGTATAAAAAAGGAGCCGTCCATCCGGCGGCTCCGGATTCCTTACACTACGTCATACCCTTGGTCTTCTATCGCTTCTTTGATTGCGGCCAGTGAGATCTTCGATGCATCGTAATCAATGCTGACCGATTGTTTGGCGAGATCCACTTTGGCGGCAGCGCCTAATGTTTTGACGGCCCCTTCAACAGAATTCACACAGTGACCACAGGACATTCCTTTTACATTCAACAGAATATGCTCCATGATGATTCCTCCTATAGGCGGCCTTAGTCCGCCGGATATTATAATGGGAAGAGACGCGCAGCATCGCAAGCAGGAGATGAAACGCAGCTTCTTCTTATTTCATCAGCTTCTTGACTGTAATCAGCAGCTCATCAATGACTTCATGCTCGCCAGCCTGAATTCGCTCCACAACACAGGACCTCATATGCCCTTCCAGAAGAAGCTTGCCTACACCGTTGAGTGCGGATTGAATGGCGGCGATTTGATTCAGGACATCGTCGCAATAGGTGTCTTTCTCGATAAGTCCCTTAACACCGCGAATCTGGCCTTCAATCCGGTTGAGACGGGTTATTAAATTGGTCTTCATGGCGTTTGAGTGATGACTCTTGCGCTCTCCTTCACTTGCACAGCTATCCTTATCATGCAGTTCGACTGACTCATCCATGAGCGGATCACCTCTTCTTCTATAATATACAATACCCCCCATGGGTATGTCAAGCGGGCAGCAGCATTAAATTTTCCGTTCAATCTTCCCTATGTATATTCCATAATTGTCCATTGTCATGCCTAGGGCCTGATAATGGTTACGGCATCATTCATCCGAATGGCCCCTTCCCGTTCGACAGAGCAGACGATGCCCCGGAGCTTCTTCGCCGCAGGCACGAATTTGTTGGCCGCCGCTGATGGATATATTTCCGAATCAATAACCTCTCCAGGATCTTTGCACGGCATATTTTCACCTTCGCAAATCAACCCCGCCCCGGAGGCAAATACCAGTCTGGCACCCAAGGGCAGCGTGGTCAAGGGATCCAGACCTTTAAGCAGCAAATTGGCGCCAAGCCATTCCGGTTTGATCTCCACCACATCCATATTGCGGGCGATCTGCCGGCACTCCTCGACAGAAACGATACTGATTTGACGGCGGTTGGCAATAAGTTGTCCGCGCGGATAGATTTTCTGCCGCGAATCAGCCTTGCGTAGCAGACCGAAATGGCGGTCGCCCGGAATGCCGCCAAGCTCAACCTGGATTTCCTCGACCTTTCTCGTAACGAAAGAGGATAGTGCATCCGCAATCAGGACGGCTTCCACAACTGCTATGCTTTTTTCTGCCATTCTTCTCACGCTCCCAGTTTCATCGCGTCATTGCTTATTATGGCTGGCATGCTGCGGCGCCATCCCAACCGGCCAACCCGCCATAATTGCCGCCTTTCTTCTAATAAATATGATTCCTTAACTATATAACAATGAGGATCTCATCCGGAAGTTCTTTTTATGAGAAAATTAAAGCTATACCCGAAATAAAAAGGACAATGGAGCCCATATTCGGGCTCCAACTGTCCTTTTGCCATTTCGATTAACCATTACCTTCGCCTGGAAATCCTCCCCATGCCTACGCGGGTTTTGGGCTTGGTTGATTTGCGCGGGGTGAGCCAGCTTGATTTCTTGCCGCCGCTGCCTGAATCCCTTGTAATCGTGCCGGATTTGGGCGGCGATTTATTGAAAATGCTGTTGCCGCTGCCGGCTTTGCTCGAGTCGGCGTCCTTGGCCCTTTTGAAAATAGAGCCCTTGCGGTCCACCGTCATCGGCGGAATCGCTTTTTTCTCGTTTGCGGTAGGCGCATGGTAGCTTCCTGTCTTCGGTTTATAAGTATCCGCATCCGTATATCCGCGATAAGAGCCGCCGCGGCTGCCTCCGAACAGATCGCCAAGCAGGCTGGCCACAATATAGCCCTGAAGGAAGCTGGAGCTGTAATTGTTGCGGACATATTCTTTGGAATCGACTTCAATCAGCGTATCTTCGGGCTTTTTCACATCCTGCTGCAGGTGAATGATTTTATCGGAATAGACCAGAAACATATGGTCAGTCTTCTCGTCCGAGACCTGCTGCGGTTTATTCTCATCCGCCAGAGCCTTGGCCACTTCCGGAACGCTGAGACCTTCCGCCCGATAGATGTACGATGTCGCGGATCCGCTGCCGTTCACTGATTCCAGCGGGTATTGGTCTTCAATCGTACTCGTTACGCCGCATGCCGCAAGAAGCGGAACAATCAGACTGATAGCGAGCAGATTCTTAAGGTAGAATGACAACCTTCGTCTCATTGCTTGAACCCCCTAACTTCCGCGGAGGACGCGGACGTCGGCCGGAAGCACATCTTCACCCTCATACATCATGAACCGCCCATCCTGCCATTCGATCCGGAGCAGCTTCATATCGTCGGATTGATACTGCCATACATACTGCTCGCCGCCCTGCACAAAAGGAGCCTTGCCCGTGACCGTAATCAGCCCGGAATACTGCTCCTCCAGATGATAGGTCCTCTCGTCCAGCTCGATGACGGTAGGGACCTCATCCACCGAATCCAGCCTGCCGTCAATGGGTGTATAAATGGCATATACCGTTTGCTCGCGTTCTTCAATCGTCAGATAGGAAACGGCAGCCCCATCCTGCAGGGTCAGCACAATCAATCTGCGCTGTCTGTTCTGGGTACGGCCAATGACCTGATAGGTGACCAGCGATATTTCACAAATATCACCGGGTCCAATGGTAAGGATAGTCTTCTCCGGTTTTGGCGGCTCCGGCTTTGCCATTATATTCTTGATACGTTTAAACAGGCCCATCGCCATCGCTCCTTATTATGTGGATTGGCCCTGTTGTTACAGGCACGCCCCGATAATCAATGCACCGGCAACATGGAAGGAGCCGGCAAGCAGCGCGTGGGCGATTTTGCCTTCCTTCGTGCCTTTGTCCAGGTGCAGGCTAAACATGGAGCGGAAGACTAGCTCCAGCAGGGTTTCAAGTACAAGCAGAATCACAAAGGAGATCACGGATACCAGCAGCGCTTCGCCCAAATGGTTGGAGGTTGCAATGGACTGGGACAGAATGTAAGCTTGCGCCAGCAGCTTCATGACGAATCTGGTGGTAACCGCTACATTGCCCTTCTTGATCTCTTCCATATCCTTGTATCGCGTGAACATTGAATCCACTGTCATCAGTACAATCAGGAGCACTGCTCCCGCTCCGGTCCACACCAACATGCCCACTACTTCTTGTAAGGTCATCGGACATCCTCCATCATCAATTTTGCCGCATCCATTCGTGCAAAGAAAAAACGTCTGGGGGACGTCAGATCAGCGGGTGAGCGCGATCATCGTCGGCGGACGTTCTTCTTAGGTACGTTTTTGTTTAGTTCTTGTTCTCGTACTGCTTCATCAGAGCTGCCAGCTCATCTTCGACCGCTTTATCCTTGCCAAGCGCCTCGATCTCGGCGTCAAGCGACTTTTCCTTGCTATTCATTTCGTTGCTTGCTTCCGCCTGCGCTTCCATCTGGAGCATTTTCTCCTCCATCCGCTTCATTCCTGCAGTTGCCGTATCGGCGCTGAAGCCAGCCATCGATTTGTTGATGTCCGCTTGTGCCTTCGCTGCGTTGTAACGGGCAACCAGCGTTTCGCGTTTGTTCTTCATGTCCGACAGCTGCTTGCGCATCTCTGCAAGCTTATCGCGCAGATTGTCGGCTGATGCTTTATTCTGGTCATAATTGGTTTTGTATTCGTTCATTTTCTGCTCGGCCGCTTTCTTCTCTTCGAGAGCGCGGCGGGCAAGATCGAGATTCTGCGCCTGAGCTGCCGTATGAGCCTGCTCCTGCCGTTTCTTCACAAGCGCTTCCTGCTCTTCATACAGCTGCTTGAATCTCTTCTCGATCGCGATCTGAGCGGCGACGGCTTTCTCCGCATCCTCCAGGTCTTCCTGCATATCGCGAATATATTGGTCAGTCAGTTTAACCGGATCCTCGGCTTTCTCAATCATGGCATACACATTGGATAAAGTTAAATCTCTCAGACGTTTAAAAATCGACATTTTTTTTGGTCCTCCCTTAATATGTTCTGCGTTGATGTTACCTATTACGCAATCAGAGCAAGATACGTTTCAATTATGTATCCGAAGCGGAACTAAAATCAACTGAAGATTTTATTTCATTTGGAAAAAAATGATAATGGTGTTAACGTTTATCCGTCCTCTGCTCGCCTTCAACCGGATTAAAAATTTCTCTGCTCTTCCCGCGCTGCTCCGAAATCACATACGGAGGCAGATCGCTCACCTTGCCATCGCTTCCGATCGTACCGTATTTTATGAATGCCGGTGTTGAAAAATTATACATAAAATAAGTAGACTCGCCAAATGCCGGCGGTTTTGATCCGGATTCCCGATACTTGCCGCTCGCCGACCAGGTATCCTTCTGCCACTTCACCTCGGCCAGTCCCTGTTCGTTAATCTCAATATAGCTGATTAAGCCTTTGTATTCCTTCGTAAATCGAAGAGCTTCTCCCTGGGGAAAGACATAATCCTCAGAGAATTCTTCCCCTAAGGGAGTTAGCCCTTTCTCCAGCGGGATTGGACTGAGATTGACGGCAATATTGCGGGCATCCGGGAGGCTGCCTGTCATAAGCTTCCGGTAGTCGGTTTCTCCGGATGGTGTTCGCACGATCGCTTGTCTGGTGGCCGTGATGTAATCCACTGTGCCGCCCAGAGTCTCGGAGAGAAAACGAAGCGGAACATAAGTGCGGCCGGAAATAATCTGAACCGGCGCATCCAGCTTCACACGGGTTCCATTGACATTGGCTTCCGTCACCCCCTCCTGCAGCATTACCGTCATGTTCTGGCTCGGATTCGTGATGACAACTGTCCTCGCGGACGCATCATACGAATAGCTCACCCATTCGGGGTCGTTAAAGGCAATCAATAGAACGAGAGTGTAGCCTTGCAGGAGAATGGACTGTTCCTGCAGCTTGCCGTCAATAAATACCTGTGGTTGTACGGGAGCTGCGCCATATGCGGACACGCTTGCTGTCATTGTGCCTGCCAACAGCAAGGAGACAGCGGCGGCTGTTTTAAACCATTTGATCATTTGATTATTTCCTCCTTGCTTGTTTGTTCGCAGGCAAGATTCTATTATCGTCATGGTAATAGATTATCATATCATCGGCAAACTGGAAACGACCCCCATCGCAGAAAGAGCCGCGATGGAGGTTTCTTTAAGAGAAATTTAGACTGGATTCAGTTGCTGCTGCGGCTGTACAGCAGCGGATTGAGCGGACTCGCTGCGAGATCACCCGGTCCAAGACCGGGGAACCAGGCAGCCATGTCGTTTCGGTGGGCGCTGCTTTCCGGCTCGGCTATCCGCAGCCCGTCCGCAATATAGATAATTGTCATAACCTTGCGCATATGATCCGTTGGATTGCCCGGTGCGCTGTGCACCGTCCAGCCGGAGTGGAATGTGGCATCTCCCGGGGCCATTGCTCCGTACGTCCACTGTTCAAAGCCTTTGCCATCGATATACTGTGCAAGCGTCTTATGGGATTCGTCGGAAATCACCATGCGGTTGATGTACCCTTGGCTGTGCGATCCGGACGCGAAAGTCATGGAGCCTACCTCCTCCGAAATCGGCACAAGCGGCATCCAGAGCGTGATCGTCTTGTCCGTATCCAGCGGCCAGTAGATCTGATCCTGATGCCAGGGGGTATGGCCGCCGTAAGGTTCTTTGAACAAGGCCTGATCATGATACATCCGGACGCCATCCACGCCCATCAGATCGGCAGCGATCTTGGCGAAACGTCGGGCCAACGAAAATTTGGCCACTGCCTCGCTTTTTTCCCACAGGTTGCCGATCTGGATGAAAGCTTTTCCATATGTGTCCCGCTCTTCAAGCGGCTTGTTCTGCTTATTCAACCGCTGAACGAACTGGCTGATTATCGGTTCATAAGCCGCAGCCTCGCTGTCCGAAGCGACGCCGCGCAGCAGGACATGTCCTTTCTCCTGATAGTTCTTGATCTGCGTTTCTGTTATTTCATACGGTTCATCCAAAGCTGGCAGAAGAGTGATCTGTTCATCGGCTGACATTGTTTATTCCTCCTTCATGGAATACGGAATCATCATCTCGTTATATGACGATTATATTCATTTGCATGAGGATGGTCATTGTCAATCCTTATTGGATGTTTGTCAAAAACAACTGAAAATCTGTGTTTCTCTATGATATACTCCAGCTAGTGAAACACCGTCAGAGGAGAGGGGACCACAGTATGGAAATCCGTGAAGTTCAGCGCAGCTCTCCCCCGTTCGTACCTTATATCCGGAATAGTGAATATGCCATTCGGCGGCCGTGGGATTACCCCGAGAGAAGGCTGCTTGATTATCTTCTTATTTATATCCAGGAAGGAATATGCCAAATAACGGTCGACCGGCAGGTCTACCGTTTTGAAGCCGGACAATTTTGCCTCGTTCAGCCTGGGAGTCTTGTCGTACTGGAGGGGCTTACGGATACCATCACTCCCTATGCCCATCTGGATGTGTTTTATAATCCGGAGCGTGAACGAAGCTTCGCCACCCGACCGGGGCAGCTCGATCTGAGCGCATACCGGGAGTTGATGCAGCCCGGTCTGGAGCAGGTATACGGGGTTCATATTCCGGTGAGGCTTACGGTGGGCAATCCGAAAAAATTCAGTGAAACCATCATTCGGCTGACCGAGCTGTGGCAGCAGCATAATCCCCTGATGCAGCTGAAAGCGCACCTGCTTGCCTCCGAGCTGATGATTGCCGTATTGGAAGCCTACGACCGGGAAAACAGCTTCAGCATGCGCAGCGCCAAGGATCCCTTCGGCTGGATCGTTTCGTATTTCTCGGTGCATCTGAACGAACCTCTTTCCATCCAGGACATGGCCGGCAGAGCCAATCTCTCCCCGTCCCGGTTCAGCGCGCTGTTCAAGCAGCGCTATGGGGTTTCCCCGCACCAGTACCTGCTGGAGATGCGCATTACGCATTCCCGTGAGCTGCTTGTAAGCTCGCTGTTAACCCAGGAGGAAATAGCCTCCTACTGCGGCTTTGCCGATATTCACCATTTCTCCAAAACGTTTAAAAAACGCACGGGGTTCTCTCCCGGGCAGTGGCGGGATCTGGGTAGAGGATAGCGCTGGAATTTTTGTCATGCTAAAATTTTTCATTTCAACCAAAGATATTCGGTGCAGCCGAACCCTTACTCGTCTTTCCCACAAATTCCATAGAAAAACAAAATATTCATTTCTTCGATAAATTGTTCCATATTTCCATACTGCCGGGCGTAATCCAGCAATTGTTCGGATTGCCGAAAAAACATATCGATATAAAACAGTATCGTTGGAATCGAAACCTTGCTTGAAATTTCTCCCCGTTCCTTCCCCTCATTGATTAAACGAACAATAAGCGGCAGGACTTTTTCCTTATATTCCGTTTCAAAATATTGATTCATCTCATGGTCCTCAATCATGATTTCCTTGATCACGGCAACGGGCAGCGTCTTATACGATTCTTTGCCGCGGATAATGCTGTACTGTACGATCTCTTTCAAGGAGTGCTTCTCCGTGATATAGGCTTCAAATTCCGCCGTGTACTTGTTGATATAATCCATGAATACTTCCCGCAGCAGCAAGTCTTTACTTCCAAAATGATTATAAATCGTAACCTGCGACACATTCGCCTTCTTGGCGATATCCGCTATCCGTATCCGCTTGGGCTCCCATGTTTTCAGCATTTCAAAGGTACTCATCATAATCTTCTCTTTAATACGCTGGGCTCTCTTCTCAAATCCGTTCATGTCGTATTCCCCTTTTTGAAAAAGACCTTCGGCGTATTATAACATATGTAATATATACAATAAAATATTTCACCATTTCACAAATAGGATTGGTCCTTGCGGACCGGCAGGGCACATTTAAGTAACCCGATTACATTAATGTGCCTTCTTCTCAAAAATAATCTTTATCTTCATAATGACAGGGAGCGGATTCGCCTTACGTTAAGACGCATGAAGCATAACTATATATACTTGGGAGGAATATGAAGCAATGGAAAACATATTGTTCGTAAAAGCAAACGACCGTCCGTCGGATCAAGCAGTCAGCAGCAGAATGTACGATACTTTCTTGAATAACTACCGCAAGAGCCACCCGAATGACAGTATAACGGAGGTTAATCTGTTTAACGTCGAGCTTCCCTATTTCGGAAATACGACGCTGAGCGGTCTTTATAAACTCAGCCAAGGGCTTGAGACTTCGCCGGAAGAGAAGAAAGCTGCTGATATTGCCAATTTTTATTTGGAGCAATTTATGGCAGCCGACAAGATTATATTCGCTTTTCCTCTATGGAATTACACAGTGCCAGGTCCGCTGGTCACCTATATTTCCTATATTATGCAAGCAGGGAAAACGTTCAAATATACGTCAGAAGGTCCAATCGGTCTGGCGGCCGACAAAAAAGTCGCGCTTCTCACCGCAAGGGGCGGAGATTATTCGCTTGAATTCATGGCATCTATGGAAATGGCTTTAAATTATATAAAAACCGCCATCCGCCTTATGGGCATTCATAATCCCGATTCCGTAGTCATCGAAGGACATGCGCAGTATCAGGACCGCGCTCAGGATATCATTGACAGCGGATTAAAAGAAACTGCGGATTTGGCAGCACGGTTTTAAATTCCGACAGCCTTTGTTGTGATCCGCTATTTACAAAAAATCAGCCACAGCAAGTTGCTGTGGCTGATTGCTATTCCGAAACCGTCTGTAATTCCATTTGTTTATTTCTCATTCTGATATCATGGGCGGTTCCCCATTCATTCATTAATCTCAATATGGGACCCAATGTATAACCGTAGTCTGTAAGCGAATATTCGACTTTGGGAGGCACGACGGGATAGACGACACGCCTGACAACATCCTGGTCCTCTAATTCCCGCAGCTGGGAGGTCAGCATTTTCTTGGTTATATCCGGAATGGCCTTTTGCAGCTCGCTGAACCGCTTGGTCCCATCAAAATAAAGATGGAGTAAAATGGTGCTTTTCCACTTTCCAACCAATACTTCCAGCACCGGATTGATCCGGCACATGTCTGGAAGAGATTTCATAGATCCTATCCCTCCTTTTAAAGATTAAAGATCTTTTTTCCAATACTATAGTATTTAATTATACCTAGTGTTCTTATTAAACCATAAGTTACATAATAACACATATAGTCAATAAAATCTGATTTGCATTTCAAATCAAGTGATGAACTTAATTTAAAACAAACAAGGGGTTGAACAGAGTATAATCTCTGCTCATCCACTTGTTTGTTTTTGGTCAACAACCGCATATTTGAGCAAAATGGCGATCAGGGGAAAACGGGATGAACGTCCTACTTGCTCCTCCGCCCGGCCTCACGGAAGGCTGCCGGAGGAATCGCCTTCGCTTTGGTAAACACTCGAGTAAAATAGTGGACAGATGAAAAACCGGTCCGCTCGGCAATTTCTTTGATCGGCATATCCGTGTGTGTGAGAAGATGCTCAATGGCATGTATCCGTTCGATCCGAACAAAGGAGGAGTGTGACGGAAATCGGGATCCAGACGGCAGAAGCGATCCGAGTAAAGGGAACCGCAGCCTTTCGTTAAAGTGCCTGATCTGGCGCAAGCTCCAACCGCTATTTTCGGCAAGTCTTTGTTACGCTTTGGGAAGGGGATTCCATTCCACAATTATTTATCCCCCAACTCATTGAATATTATAAAGAAGGAAGATTTCCTTTTGATAAGCTTGTAAAATTCTATGAGTTCAAAGATATCAACCAGGCCTTTAAGGATACAAAAACAGGGGTAACGATTAAACCGGTATTGAAAATGGTTTAACCCGGCAAACAGCAAGGGCGCTATCGAAAGCATTCGCTTTCGATAGCGCCCTTTTTTTTAAAAATCACGGATCAAGGCTGCAAGTTCCAGGAAAAGGCAAGTGCCCTCCCCTCTATCCTGAAAGCTCACTAGAAGCCGCCACAAGAATCTATGCGCTTTTTACAAATACGGCTGAACGATCCGCTTGATCCTCTCCAGCCCTTCCCACATATCGCCTGGTCCATCATAGATCAGCACCATCGCGCCGTCGAAGCCGGAAGCACTTACACGGTCAAGACAGAGACGGAACTCCTCTTCATCCGGCAAACCTTGCTCGTCATAATCCGCTTTGGCGTGCACGGACACGCTTGCCGGCAGAATAAGCTCAAACTCTTCATATTTGTAAGGGGCCTTGAAGTTGCCGAAATCCGTAATAAATCCGATTGCGTCCTCCGTCAGCTCCAGAAGCTTCCTGCAGCTGCCGCCTGTCGAGGTCAGCGCCTTGAAATTTTCACTGACCACACGCACACCCTTCGATGAACCGTATGCAGCCAGCTCCTGAAGGGCGGATGCCGACTGCCGCAGTGCCTTCTCGTTATCAGGATCGGCTTCACCGGCAATAATCCGGATCTGCTTCGCCCCTGCCAGCGCCGCAATATCAATCCACTTGTGGGACAGCTCCATATCCGCAGCCAGCCGCTTTCCGTCTTCCGTTGTCAAATTGCCATAATCCAGCAGAAGCGTATCGAAGGATACGCCAGCGGACAGAAAAGACTGCTTCAGCAGCTCCAAATAAGCAGGCTCTGTCGATGGAAAATGAAAGTGGCAAACTTCGATGGCCTGATAACCGCGCCTTGCAGCTTCTGCAGGCAGCTCCAGAAGGGTGTGAATCTCATCCTGCGTCTGTTCATTTGTCGTATGCTCGCCCGTCTCTTCGTTCCACCCGGTCCAGCGGAGCGGACCAAGAAGCCGATGCAGACTCCAGGTACTCACTGATAAATAGGACATGAATAATAACCTCCTCAAATACAACGCTTTCATCCTGACTTACCCAGCTTAGCAGAACCATCGGGAATTTCAATATGTAATTTACACGCGGATGGAAATTGACAACGCCCTCCCATGGATAGGAGGGCGCTGTTATTCCCTGCTTCAGAAGCATCTTCCCGGCAGGCTTGAAAGCCCTGAGCAAGCTTATTTAAAAACCTTCAAGCGCTCTTCAATCGCTTGGAATTCCTTCTGTCCAGGCTCCGCCAACGGCTTGCCGAAAGGCATCTGGGCAATCATCAGCCAGCTTGACGGGATATTCCACGCTTGCTTGACCTCATTGTCGATGATCGGATTGTAATGCTGCAGAGATGCGCCCAGCCCTTCCAGCTCCAGTGCGGTCCAGACCACAAACTGCAGCATCCCTGAGGAATGATTGGACCATTCCGGGAACTTGTCCTTATACGTTGCAAACTGCTGCTGCAGATTTCCTACAACGGTCTGGTCCTCGTAGAACAGCACGGAGCCGTAGCCGCTGCGGAAGCCGTTGATTCTCTCTTCTGTCTGCGGGAAGCTCTCGGCAGGGACCATTTTGCGCAGGGTCTCTTTCGTTATATCCCACAGCCGCTCATGCTGCGCGCCAAACAGCAGAACCACTCTGGCGCTCTGCGAGTTGAACGCTGAAGGTGTATGCAGGATGGCATCACTCACAATTTCCTGAATCCTCGCATCGGGAACGATTCTGTCGCTGCCGATGGCATAATAGGTTCTGCGCTTTTTCAAGGCTGCTAAGAAATCCTGGTTCATTATTTACCACTCCTTAATGAAATTACTACTTGATTATGATATCCCCACTTCTATATCATTAACCAGCAAAAAAAGGCTGTTCCGGCAATGCGCGCCGGACAGCCTGCTGTCATCTATTTGGCTGGAGCATCTTCCTGATCTCCTGCTCGGGAACCGGACGGCTGAACAGAAATCCCTGCGCTTCATGACAATCCTGGTCGGCAAGAAACTGAAGCTGCTTCTCATGCTCGACCCCCTCTGCAACGACCCTCAGACCGAGGTTCTTGGCCATTGCGATAATCGTCGTTACGATTGCGGCATTATCCCTGTCGCTGGTCACATCCACGAGAAAAGAGCGGTCGATCTTCAGCTTGTCAATCGGCAGCTTCTTCAAATAACTGAGCGAGGAATAGCCTGTTCCGAAATCATCCATGGACACCGACAAGCCCAAATTCTTCAATTGATTCAGCTTTTCTATCACAAGATCCGTATCGTGCATGGCGACACTTTCGGTAATCTCCAGATCCAGACAGCGCGGAGTGATGCCTGTATCGTTCAGAATGACGGCGATGGATTCCACCAGGTTGGATTCATAAAATTGACGCAAGGAAATATTGACTGCCACGCGGACCGGTCTGTAGCCGCTGAACTCCCATTCCTTGAGCTGCCGGCAGGCTTTTCGGAGCACCCACTCGCCCAGCGAAACAATCAGACCGGTTTCTTCCGCCAGAGGAATGAATTCGACAGGGGATATCTCCCCAAGCTCGGAATGATGCCAGCGCAGCAGCGCTTCGACACCTACCAGCTTGCGGGTCGGCAGGTCGATCTGAGGCTGGTAGTAGAGGAGCAGATCCTCATTATGGACAGCTCTGCGCAGTTCCTTTTCCAGCACCATTTTCCGCAAATAGGACCGGTCCATCTCGCTGTTATAGAAGCGGTACTTGTTCCTGCCCTGCTCCTTGGCCCGATGCATCGCCGTATCTGCCTGCTTCATCAAACTCTCGGCATCCGAATTGCCCTCAGCGGACAGGCTCATCCCGATACTCGGGGTTGAATGCACCTCCTGCCCTTTCAACGAGAAAGGGATCCTGAAAGCAAACAGAATTTTCTCCGCAGCCAGAATCGCCTCGGGCTGCGAGCTGCCTGTGAGCATCACAACAAACTCGTCGCCACCGATGCGGAACACATCGCCCTTCCCTTCCAATACCTCCTGCAGCCGCCGGGCAACCAATGTCAGGAATTGATCTCCAGCCGAGTGGCCGAGCGTATCGTTGATGATTTTAAACCGGTCCAAATCGATAAACATCAGGACGATTCCGTGAGGAATTACGTGCAGGGCATCATTCAGCATCTGATTGAAGGATCTTCTGTTCGGCAGTCCTGTCAGCGTATCGTGATAGGCCAGCTCCATAATCCGCTGCTCATATTCTTTTCTCTCGGTAATATCGGTGGATACGCACAGCAGCTGGCGGGAATCCGATATGACAATTGGAATTTTCGCCGTTTGCACCCATCTGCGGCTGCCCTTGTGATCGACGATGAGCTGCTCCAGGTTGTAGACGCCCTCTCCCGCTGCCAGCAGTTCGAGCTCATCGTCATCCCCGTGGCGGTCATCATCCTCGTATTTAATGAAATCCGTTTCTTTCCTGCCGACAATATTGTCAATCGTCTCTCCATACATATTGGCCAGCGAAAGATTGGCGAGCGTCAACGCTCCCTCTTCGTTCTTGGTATAGATAAAGCTTGGATTGGTATCAATGACGGTGCGCAGAAATTCTCTCTGGTTCATCAGCGCGCGGTTCATTTCCTTGACGACATTGGCATGCATAAAGCAAAAGCCGATAAAGACGGCAATGGCAAAAATCAGGACCGCAATGCTGCTCGGGTATAAGCCGCTTTGCTGTGACATGTTAAGCGTACCAATGGAATAAGCCACGATCGAAGTTGTGCTGAACAGCACCAGAAAGGATCTTCGATGGGAATTCGAGACCTTCAGACTGAGGAAAAAGCAGAATCCGATTACGATGAAGAACAGCGGAACGTTCAGATTAAAAATCCAGCTGTATGATCCATAGACGGGAAACAGAAAGCTTGCGTAATGCTGCGATTCAACCAGGAGCAAGGATTGGATGCCTTGCTGCGTCCATCCCGCGGCATAGACAATCATGCTCCATACGGATAGGGCGATGATCAGTTTCCTGTTGATAACCCAGGCCCATTTGCCGGATAACTCCTCCCTGTGGGCCAAACTCCGGTAAATGGCATAAGTCACATAAAGCAAAGATGGCGGAAGCATGATCGATCCAAAACGAAACAGGCGAAACAGAAAATCAATCCAACCGAGGGGAAAATAATTATGCGCGAACAATATGGCTACATCCAGCTGCCAGACGCCGATAAATACCATAAAAATAAACAAGCTCTTGGACAGGATGCTTCTGCCGAACAAGGTTTGTATGGCGAGGCCAAGGCCCAAGGGCACGATTGAAAAAACTAGCATTAGAAAGAACATAGATCATACCCTCGCGATAGATGAATTTATATGAAATCCGTTAAATAAAAGTCAATTATCGTATTTGGACAGCAGCAGACAGGTATTGTTCCCGCCATAACCATGGGAAGTAACCGCAATCTGGTTAATCTCCTGATAGCGGGTCTCGGCAACGATCGGCAAATCTGCGAAGCCCTGCCGCGACGATTTGATCGTTGGCGGAATAAATTGATGCTCAATAGAGATAAGCGACGCAATGGCCTGCATAATACCGCTTGCTCCAAAAGCATGTCCAAACATGCTTTTAATCGTCGTAACCGGAACATCGCCGTCAAAGGTATTGTTATAGGCCAGGTATTCCACCCTGTCATTGGCGTTCAGACCAAGCGCCTGACTGTTCACATATGTAGGCACATGGCTGCCAAGCACACCCTGCAGCGCCTTGGTCATCATTTGTCCGGTAAGGTCGGACGCGAATATGGATTGTCCATCATTATTAGTATATATATTGTCTATCACCCCGTATAGATATGCATCCCGCCTCAAAGCATCGTTCTCCCTTTCCAGTACGAGGACACCCGCACCTTCTGCCAGAACAAACCCCTCCCTATCCAGGGAAAAAGGAGTTCCCGCCTGTTCCTTGTCCAGCTCCATGGCTAACGCGCCCATCTTCGAAAAGCTGTATACGCACCCTCTTGTTACCGGAGCATCTGACCCGCCGATAATACATACATCCGTCTGGTTGGCTTCCAGCAGCAGCTTCGCCATCAGAATCGCATCAAGCCCGGCCGTGCAGCCCGTGCTCAACGTAAAAACCAGACCGTTCGCCCCAATGTGGCCCGCAACAGCCGATGATAGACTGTGAGGATTGCCGGCCCCGGCGCTTGAAAGCGGAAATCTCTCATATTGGCTGTTGTTGCTCAATACCGCATACTGCTCAATTTCTGACAAGCCGCCAACCGAAGTCCCCATAATAACCGAAACACGCAAACCCTCTTTATTCTTATGTATGCCTGACATAAGCATGGCATCCTCGGCAGCAGCAACCGCAAGGCGGGCTGTCCGGGGATAATTCTTATAGTTGAAGACATTGATCTGTTTGAAATCGCCTTGTACAATACCGCAAACGAGATCTGTCCCATGCGGCCCTATCCCCTTGACCACCTCATGCGTGCATATGCCTGATTCCAGTATCTCCTTGAATTGCTGCACATCCAACGCACCGGGAGCTTTAATCCCGTACCCTGTCACCACTATTTTCTCCACGGTCTCCCAACACTCTCTCTATATCATCATTTATTTCTACAATGAATCATGTTATTCGACATTGTTCGAGTCCATTATAGCTGAATCCGGCGGTTTCAACACGCTAATTTTATCCGCTTGGCTCTTTTTGCGCTTACCCGGGAAATAAACGGATTATTTCTTGCGGAATGACTGCTTTCGTCCCTTCTGGAAACAGCGGCTGATGCAGTCGATTTTACGCTGAGTCAGGCAGAGGCATCGCCGCACTCCGCCCGACTGACGTGCTGTTTACTGGCCCGGACGGATCCGGATAATGCCTAATTCATTGGCATTGATGGCAAATGCGTTGCCTCCTTGAGCGACAGTGGCATTAGCCAATTGGCTGGCCTTGAATTTCGTCTTGCTGTTTTCGAAGCTGACATTATTGGTTTGTTTGCTTTTCTTTTTCTTCATGAGATCACCTCCCTCCCCTGCTGACTGTTGGACAGCATTTGGCAATCGGGTGTAGGAGAACTATTTGCGGTTTTTCTTTAGAATCTGCACATTGACGGCATTGCTGGCCAGAGCATTGCCTATTGTTGATTCAGCCGAAGCCGTTTGAAAAATGTTTATCACGATATATTGGTTTTTACCCGTCCGGTACCGGTACGTTTTTACTCGGGATCTGATCATCTGCTGTCCTCCCATCCTGAGATTCTATTTACTATATGTAATAGATTCCCTCACGGTATCCGCGATTATAAGACTCGTAATTTAAAAGAGGCGATTGCCGATTAGAGATTGCGAGGACGGGAATAGATGACTTATGAATTTTTTATTGCATTTCGGATGAAAATATATTAGCATGTTCATATTAGGTACTTATAGTACCTTATTGAGATTTATGGGAGGAGAATTTATATGGCTGAAAGAAATAGGACTGTATTGATTTCAGGTGCAAGCATCGCCGGCCCGACCCTGGCCTACTGGCTTTCCAAATATGGATTTGATGTAACCGTGGTCGAACGCGCAGAGACGATCCGGGGCGGCGGATATCCCATCGATGTACGGGGGACGGCGGTCGACGTGGTCGAGCAGATGGGGATACTTCCGCATCTCCAGGCGGCTCATATCCATTCGCAGAAGATTACTTTTTTCGATCCCGATGGCGGCATTGCCGGCGTGATCAGGCCAGAGGAGCTTACTGGCGGCGAGGAAGGACGGGACATTGAACTGCCCCGGGGCAGGCTGACGGAATCGCTGTTTGATCTGACGAAGCGCCAGTCGGTCCGATACTGGTTCAATGACTCTATCGCCAACCTGAATGACGACGGCTCCGGTGTGGATGTCAGCTTCAAGAGCGGCCGGCGCAGCACATTTGACATCGTCATTGGGGCTGATGGCTTGCACTCGAACACGCGTCGTCTTGTTTTTGGCCAGGAGGGGCCGTTCAACCGATATCTCGGTTATTGCTTTAACGGCTTTTCTATCCCGAATGATCTCGGCCTGTCCCACGAGTCCGTCACCTACGCCACTCCGGGGAGGATTGCTGTGTTATCGGCCTCTGGAGACAGCGATACGCTGCATGCCTTCCTGACGTTCGCATCTGAGCGGCCACCATTTTCAGAGAACCACGATGCCGACAAGCAGCGCAAGCTGACCGCGGAGATATTTGCCGGCAGCGGCTGGGAAATCCCCCATCTGGTGAAGGCGATGATGGAATCCGACGACCTGTATTACGACGTCGTCAGCCAGATTCACATGCCTCGTTGGTCGGCGGGACGGGTAGCGCTGGTGGGCGATTCAGCCTTCGCGCCCTCTTTCTTGTCCGGACAGGGCTCAAGTCTGGCGCTCGTAGGCGCGTATATTCTTGCCGGAGAGCTGGCTTCCCATGAAGAGCACGGAGAGGCTTTCGCAGCTTATGAGCAAATCATGCGGCCGTTTGCTGAAGCGAATCAGGCCCTGGCCGGCCGCGGTGCGACCTTCCTCTTGCCGCGCACCAGTGAGGAGCTTAAAGCCCGCAATCAAGCGCTGGCTGCATTGCAATCATCAGATCAGGAAAACATGCCCGGTGATGAGTCCAGAGACGTGCACAGCTCGCTTCGCCTGCCTGATTACGCTGCTGCGCTCGAGGCTGCAGCAAAGAGGATCTAGAACCCGTGAGAACGAAAGACAGGCAGGCAAACGCCGGGCGGTCTTCCCCCTTTCTCTTGCCGAGAAGACATTAGAAAAGAGCTGAACGAAACAGCGCGCTGCCGATTACCATCCGGTGCGCGCTGTTTGCGTTCAGCATAATATCGTGGTTCGATGCAAAAAATAAGGTAATCCCGCAGCGCCCATTTTGAGAAAATGAGTTATGCAAGAACAAGCGGTAAAAAAATATCGTCAATAATTTCTGTGATAGCTTGGTCGGATAATGCCTCATGGGTTGTAAGCAATTCGTATCGGAGCAAATCTGCGGGGAGGGCTATAACCCTTGCATTGATTCTTTTCGGGTTGACCTCTCCCCGATCCTCAGCGTTTTTCAAAATTGTCTTCATGGCTATTGTCAGTTTGTCTTCGGTTCTCGGTTGCATAAGCTGCGGCAATGAAGAAATTAAATCCTTGCCATGATACTCGACCATAATGCCGTGTATGGTTTCAGCACCGATCATTTGCAGAGGTTTGACTATTCTCTGGAGCAGGATAAGCACATCCTTACGCAAATCGCCTGTGTCCGGAGCGTCGATGGAAGGCTTGGGCACATGCTTGATTATGGCTGCAACGACAAGCTTAGCTTTATTGGGCCAACGACGGTATACCGCATTCTTATTTGTTTTTGCCCGCACGGCGACTCCCTCCATGGACAATCGGGCATAGCCAACCTCGCTAAGTTCTTCCCAGGCGGCCTGCAGAATGGCATTCTCCAGGATATCGCCACGTCTCCGTGTGCCTGTATTCTGATTCTCATTTTGAACAGATCCGCGGGAGTCGGAAGACCTCTCATCCTTTTTTTCATCCATACTTGCTTTCCTTCTTTCAACATTTTTATCATTTTCTATTTTTTGCTGCAAATATTCGCTGTTTCTTTCCGGCGTGGTAATGACGGGGCCTTGCTCCTTCTATCATTATACTACCAGGAGATGCGTGGTGAGAGGGTTTTGTTTACCGGCTTTTATTGGTTCGCAAGGAATTGGCATATTACTAACTAAAGCTGGATTGTATCAAAAAAACGGAGCTTATGACAACTGTAGCAGTTGAACATAAGCTCCGTATGATTATAGCTTCGTGTGTCGAGGGAACTTGTCGGTAAACGGCATGAGTAAACTGCCAACCTTGTAATTCCGTTCCGGCGTCAACATTGGTGATACAGGTTGACATTTTTTAACCTTGGCAAGCTCGATCTTAAATTACAGCAGGAGACGGGCAATGATCTGAGCAGCTTCAGCCCTTGTCGCAAAGCCTTGGGGATTAAACATTCCGCTGCCCTGGCCATTATCCTACATGCTGCCGCAAAAAAACTTCCGACGCCTGAAGGGGCACGCCCTATTCCTCGAAAAGCTTCTCTCCCCTATGCAGCCGCCAGGCTATCCGCGCCGTATGCGGCGTTTCCCTCGCAGTCGGCGCGTGGGCGGCCAAGTAACGCGCAGCTGCGAGCAGCAGCGTTTCCTTCGCGCGCTCGGCAAAAAGATCATCACGTCCGCTCCATTTGCCGTAGGCGGTCATAGCCGCTTCATACAGCTGAAAAGAGTGAAATTCCGCGTCCTCTCTCAATAGCCCATGACCAAGCGTGTTCATCAGAGCGGCTGGATCGCCTCCGGCACGCAAATAACGGATCACCCATCCGGCGGCCTCGTTCACCTGCTGCCTCTGGTCCATGAGCTTCAGCAGCTCATCCAGTTCCGGGAGCTTGCCGCCGGGTGCGGGCTTCGGCCTTGCAGCTGCGGGAACATTGAGAAAGCGGTCCAGGTAAACGCTGATTGCTCCATAAAAGACCGCCCTCAGGAGCAGCGGCTGACGGCTGCGGGAGATCATTTCATACACCGCATGCGCATGTGTGAAGGTATGCAATACCGCAATCCAATCGCCAAAATCATTTTGCGTATGAAAGCGCACAATCCGCTCCGCCGCTGCAAGCTCGACCAGCTGCGCCAGGTGAAGAGGGTCTTTCCCCTCTTTGATGAATTGAAGCATCATATTAATGGTATGAAGCGGCTGATCGCCGAGCAGCGCGGCTATCAGAATTTCTTCCTCTTCCATTCTAAACGGCTGATAGGCTTTCTCGCCTCCGGTATGGACAGTCAGCTGGCTGAACGCTTCCCGAAGCGGCTCAACCAGATTGATCGGCGCCTGCCATTGATGCAGCTCTTCGCTTCGTGTGGGGCTGCCCATGAGGGGAACCAGCGAAGCCAGCACCTGCATTCTCATCTCGGGATTGACCAGACTTAGCGATTCGAATGCTTTATTATGAAAGTCCAGGGTATGGCCGCCATCGAGATAAAAGTGGTCAGTGACCGCTGTGAGCATCATGTCCGCAAGCTCTTCATCCGAAGCCCCTCTGCCGACGGCAGTCAGCAAAATCCGCTCGGCTCCCTGCGTATCTCTTACTTCCATGCAGCTGCGGTACCATGCGGTCAGCCTCTCATGGGGAACCTCATCGCCCGGCAGCCTGCCCAGAAGATGATGCTCCGCTCTGCCGCTGCTGCTTCGGGCCACATGGTGCAGCCCCTGATACAACGCCAGCAGCTTGCCCATCCCATCCAGCTTTGGCAGGATGCGCGTCATCGCAGTCAGAATCGTAAGTCCCGAATTCCAGCCGCCGCTAAGACGGGTACCGTATTCGATGCCCGTCCGGGCGATTTCATCCGCCGGCACGCCTGAATCCAGCAGGCCGACAATCGCTTTGGCGATGACAATGCCGATATTTTGCTCCAGCCCGCTCTTCAACCGCTCCAGCTGCTTTTCCTTATCCCGGACGCCACGCGAGCGCGAATGCACCCAAACGCCGTCCTCCCCTACTTTCACTTCATGCGAGGGAACATCATCCGCCCATGGATCAAACGTTCCTCCACTGCACACATCAAATCTGGCATGATGCCAGTGGCAGGTCAGGATACCATCGCACAGGCTTCCCACATGCAAGGGAAATCCCAGATGGGGACAGCGGTTATCCACTGCGTATACCTGATCTTCATGATAAAATACGGCGATGCCGCCTTTAATGACTTTAGCTTTTTCCTGTTGAAGCGCTTCCAGTGTTCCGGCGAATAGCCAATCTTCCGTCACGTTTGCCATACTCATTAGGAACAAACCCCTTTCGGCCCGTATAATAAGCTTGCATCTTATTATAGCAGTGATGTACGGTTCACAGCCACGAAAATGACGCGGCTCCCCGCCAAATGATACAGAGGAACTCAGATGGAACCACTTTGAACACTTGCCGGACCAATGATACATGGGCCAACGCCATTCCGTAACAAACACCCAGTCACACCGGAGAAGAGCAGCATACACTTACAAAGTACCCCAAACATAAGGAGGTGCTTTGAAATGGGTTGTGAAGGCGAAGTCGGCGGAGTTGGCTACGGCGGTGCTGGCAGAGGAATCGGAATTATCCTCGTGCTTTTCATCTTGCTGGTCATTATCGCTTGCAGTTGCGGATTTGGCGGATTCGGTTACTAATTAATCCCTATGGAACGTAACTCACTGAAACGTTCCGTACTTGTTAACCTCCCTAATAGACCCGCTCTGCGGGTCTTTTGCCGTTTCCCCGGCAAATCATTTTGCTTCCCGGCCGCACACTGCTGATTTGAATTTGGATAATGTTCCATAAAGTTTTCCATACTAGCTTTAATCCCGCGAATGGAGTGATCATTTTGCCTAAAGAAAAAAAAGAAAAACATGAACCGACTGTCGCGCCTGAGATGGATACTCATAACTCCCTTGAAGAGGAACCGACCGAAGAAGAACGGGAGCGAGGCGACTATACGGAAGTGACACGCCTCTATCTCGATCGGACTCCGGAGGATTGATATGAACAATTCCGTCCTCTTTGTTGTCGGGTTGTTCCTGATCATTGTCGCAGGAATTCTTTGGACAACAGATACAAACCGGGCTGTCGTGTCGATCCTCGCGATCGTCGGCATCATCGCTACCGTTGCCGGCGCTGTATTGCATCTAAAGTACCGAACAAAAACTTAAAGCTATAACTTTCGTTTGTCAGGTCGTTTGCAATTAACAAGGATGTGCAGTACATAAACGAACCTGTTTGGAATTAGAGCTGCTGCCGGTTTGATCCAGAGGATTTGAGTCCGGGATAGACCGGCTTCATGCGCAAGATTTTCAGGATAGGAGACTTCCTCATGAACAGCGTTTCCAAGTTTCTCATCGTTGCCGGTGTTGTCATAATCGGGATTGGCTTGATATGGGCTTTTCTCGGCAGGTTTATTAACCTGGGCCGATTGCCGGGTGACATCGCTGTCGAGAAAGGGAATTTCAAATTTTACTTCCCGATTGTTACCTGCATCGTGATCAGCGTCGCTCTGACTTTAATTTCATACATCGTTCGCTGGTTCACCAAGTAGATCATCTCCTTCTCGGGTCGACCGTCCGCATTCATTCTTTATACTCAGCTCCATTGTATTCCTATTATAGTTAGTGCAGAGGAAGATGCACCATTGTCTAGAAGGAAGTAGGGAACGTCAAAAGCCTTCGGAACTATTCGAAAATTGCAAAGCAAAGCGGCATATAAATAAAGAAGGCTGCCGCTCGGCAGCCTCCAGGCATTAAATTAACCTGCTTCACATGAGCTTAACAGGTACATTCTCTCCGTTTTACTTATCGATGATCTCATCCAGTGATGATTGTGTATCACGCTTCAATATCTCGGCAATTTCACGATCACTTTCATTTTCACCTTGAATGGCTTTCGCCGCATCTGCCTGCTGCTTCAATTGCTCTTCAATTTGCCCGATACCATGAGCCTCTTGATGATTACGGCTTGATGTCATAGTTGTCACCTCCATCAACATTCCAGGGAATTCCCCAGCCATTATTATGCGTTGTTTGACAGGGAATTATGACTTTGGCTAGATTTCCATACATTCTCGTTTGTTTATATTAAAGTTAGTCAGTGGATGCTTTTCAGCCTGACTGTCAGCCTTTGACCGCTCCGACCATCAAGCCCTTCACGAAATATCTTTGCAGGAATGGATAAAGGAATATGATTGGTCCAATCGTAACAACGGTAAGCGCCATCTTGATGGACTCCGAAGGAATCTGAGCGGAAATCCGCTGCATATCCATCGCATTGCTGGAGCTTTTGAGGAACTCCACATTCGAGACCAGCGTCCGCAGGAGCAGCTGCAAGGGCTGCAATTCCTGCTTGTCGACAAACATGAGACCGAGAAACCAGTCATTCCAGTAGCTCAGGGCCATGAATAATCCGACCGTCGCCAGAACCGGTTTGGCAAGCGGCGCGATCAGCCGGAAGAAGATCCGGAATTCGCCGGCTCCGTCCATTTTGGCCGATTCATAGATATCCTCCGGAATGGAGAGCAGGAAGTTGCGGATCAGAAACATATTGAACGCATTGGCGAGCGGCGGCAGTATCATCGCCCACAGCGTATCCTTCAGATGCAAATAGTTGACACAGATAATGTACCAGGGCACGAGCCCGCCATTGAAGAGCATCGTGATAATGACATAGATGGATAAAATATTGCGGTATTTGAACGATCGCCTTGCCATCACATAACCGCCCATACTGGTCACGAGCAGGGACAGCAGCGTTCCGGCCGCGGTTACGAGCAGGCTGATTCCGTATGCGTCCACGATCCGGTTGGAGCCGAGAAGCAGGATCTTGTAGGAGTCAAATGTGATATGCCGGGGTATCAGCGCGTAACCGTAATTGACTATATCATTCTCCGTGCTGAGCGAGCCGCTGATCACCATGATGAACGGCAGCAGGCAGGAAAGGCTGAATAACGAGATAATGAGAATAATAAAAGCTTGACTGAAGGAAAAACTTTTGATGTGCACGGCTTGTTGCCTCCTCTATCGTTCATTTAGAAAATGGCTGAATCCTTATCTACTCTCCGCGCCGCATAGTTGCTCCCGATTACGAGTACAAAAGCCACCACCGATTGAATGAAGCCTGCCGCGGATGCCATGCCGATATCTCCGGATTTTCTCAGGCTGCGGTAAACCAGTGTATCTATGACATCCGTTGTCGGAAAGAGCAGCGACGCATCGCCAATCATGGCATAGAACATCCCGAAATCGGCGTTCATGATCCGCCCGACAGCAAGCAGGGTCAGGATAATCACCGTCGGCTTCAGCATCGGAATGCTGATGTAGCGGGTCTGCTGCCAGCGCGATGCGCCATCGATGGATGCGGCTTCGTAATAGGAATTGTCGATGCCCGACAGGGCTGCCAAATAAATAATCGTTCCATAGCCGGTCACCTTCCAGCGCAGCGTCATGGTTAGAATAAAGGGCCATAATCCCGCTTCGCTGTAAAAATCAATAGGAGTGAACCCCAGCGATTCAATAATCCGGTTGACGGCCCCGCTCTCATAGTTGAGCAGATTGTATACGAACACCCCGACTACGATCCACGAAATGAAGAAAGGCAGGAAGGTGAGCGATTGCGTAACCCGCTTAAAATATTTGTTGCGCACTTCATTCAGCAGCAGCGCAAGTCCAATCTCGAACACGAGGCCGACCGCAATAAACAGCGCGTTGAGCAAAATCGTATTGCGGATCGCCCGGTAGGCCGCCGAGGAAGAAAACAGATAATCGAAGTTATTAAACAAGGGGCTCGCCCAGTCGCTTCCGAATATCCCCTTGCTGAAATCAAAATTTTTGAAGGCGATGACAAGCCCTGCCAGCGGCAAATAGTTAAACAGGAACAGCAGGACGGCAACGGGCAGGAACATGAGCAGCAGAGCGCGGTTGTTTATCAAATCCCTGATCAGCCCCGCGCTTTTTTTTCTGAGCGGGCTGCCTGCCTGCTTGGTTAGGGGGTTCATCATTTCTTCATCTCCTGTCTCTTGTTACTTTAATGATATCGAATCGGAAAAAAGGGGACCATGAGTCAGAATTAAACTTTGTGGTTCAGATTTGGCTTGTTCCGTAGGACGGGGAAAAGAACGGCTGCACATGCGGAACCGTCTTCCGATCGCTGTTGTACCCCTGAATTTTTGATTTTGATATCATTAGATGGTAAATTCGGTAGTACAAAGGCGAACGCTTACGCTTCTACAGACTGTTTCCGCCTGCTCCGCCCGGTTAGTCACCGGCCTTCGGAGGGCTTTCATCAAACCAAATAAAAATTAAAAATGAACAGGAGTGAAACTTATACTTGCTGTACAGTTAGGGCAAAACGGCTCTTGCCGTCTATTGGTGGCACAGAAGGCATCTTCCCTAGACCCTGTACATGTATAGGCGTTAAACCTATAAAATCTGTAACATGAAAAAAGCTGCCCCACCACAAGGATGGGACAGCTACAAGCGTTGTTTATATCGCTAAACACTTACAGGGTTAAAACCCTTTATTCCTCAATTTCCGTCCATGAATGCTCGGCACGCCAGTTCAACATGCGACATGCCTGCTCGTTGCTAACCAGTGCTTCCCTTGCCTCGAACCGCTTGCCGCGGATTTCAACCCCGGGATAAAACTCGGCTAACAGTCGCGCTGTTTCCCAGTCACTCAGCGTATCCGGGGCGGTAATATTGAGCGATGCCGAGCCGCAGTTTTCTGCCTGGAGGGAGGCCAGGCAAGCCGCCGCGGCGTCTCGGATGTCAATATAGCTCCACAGAGTCCGTTTATGCCGCCCGGGAGTGCGGATACTCGCTTCCATCGCCCTGTATTCCTCCGGTCTTATGATCGTCGAGAACCGGAGCGATAGTACCTGCATTCCGTTCCTGCGGTTGAACATGTCTCCGGTCTGTTCGTTCACAACCTTGGACAAGCCGTAGCATTCCTGCGGAAGCTGGGGGTGGCTCTCGTCCACCGGCACATAGCTAGGATCAAAGGCTGTTGGTGCCCAAGCAAAACCATAGGAGGATTCGCTGGAGCCAATAACCGCTTTTCTGATCCCAAGCACGGAAGCCGCCTCCAGCACGTTATAGGTTGAAATAACGTTATTGGAAAAAATATACTCATGCGTATAACTGACCGGAGCAGGAATGGCTGCCAGATGGATAAGCGCATCCGTGCCGGACATCCCTCCGATCACCTGCCCCAAATCCTTCAAATCCACTCTGATCTGCTTGCAGCGCAGCTTGTCGGAACGACGCTCATCCAGTGCGGTCACCTGATGACCTTCTCTGAGCAGATGTTCCACAACCGCGTGCCCCAGTTTTCCGCTTGCTCCCGTTACAGCAACATTCATTATTCCGATCACTCCTATGCTGAATTATGGGCGTACCAGTGTACCATCTGCTTTTCGGTCCAGCTTGTAAGGCTTATGATAGGCCGTCCTGCTCCAATTATCCTGAAGCAGGCGGGCCGCCTTCTCTTCATCGATATCAATGCCCAATCCGGGCTTGCCCGATTGATAGAGGAACCCGCCTCTTCTTTCAACCAGTCCAGGGAAGGCTTCGCGCTCCGCTTCTTTAAAATGATTGATTTCCTGTATGCCAAAGTTCCATACCGCCATATCCAGATGGACGGCTGCGGCCTGATTGACCGGATCGTTCTCTCCGCCTTCCTGCCAGGCCGTCCGGACGCCGAAGGTCTCGCATAATGCAGCAATCTTCCGGCAGGCGCTTATTCCCCCGGCTTTGGATACCCGCACGCGGATAAAATCAATCAGGCGCTCCTTGACGAGCTCCGTCCATTCCTGCGGATTGCTGAACAGCTCTCCGACTGCCTGCGGCGTCGAGCTTTGCTGCCTGAGCTGGCGGTACCAGCCGATTTGCTCGGGCGGCAGCACATCCTCAAGGAAGAACAACTGATAAGGCTCCAGACGCTTGGACAGCTGTATCGCTGCTATCGGATGCAAATGCTCGTGCACATCATGTGTGAATTGAACGCCCATACCGAAGGTGAGACGCAGCTGCTCGAACATTTGCGGAATCGCATTCAGGTAAGCGGCTTCGTCAAAAACAGGGCCGCTGCTCCAGGGCTGCTCCGGACGGCGCACCCCCTCCCCATCCACGAATCCTCCGCCCCCATAGGAGCCAAGCTGGCAGCGGACAACCGAATACCCTTCCTCCAGATAGCGGTGGACCTCATCCTTCAGCTGCTGCAGATCGGATCCGCCTGCGTGGCCATAACACGGGACGGCAGCCCTGCAGGCACCGCCGAGCAGTTGATAGACCGGGAGTCCGGCTTCTTTCCCTTTAATGTCCCACAGCGCCATATCGATGCCGCCAATCGCAGTTTGCAGGGTGCTTCCGTTTCTCCAGTACCCGCTTGTATACATGGTCTGCCAGATATCCTCGATCCGGGAAGCATCCCGGCCGACGAGCAATGGCCCGAGCAGCTGCTCGACGATCTGTACAACAGCCTCGGGATTGTACATGTCGCTCGCCGATCCAATCCCGTATAACCCTTCCTGATCGGTCAATACCTTGACAATCGTCCAGCTTCCGTCATGCCGGGTGCGGATACATTTCACTTGTGTGATTTTTGCCACTTGCGCTTCCTCCATTTCCAGACTTTTTAAACTTATAAAATTCGTATATTCGTATTGGCTCACATCTGCAGAATTCTATAAGTTCTGAAGAGTTGCAGCTCCCGCCGCCAGAAGACGGCGGAAGCTGTTCTTCTTATGCTGTCTTCTTTCGTTGTGCCTGCTTCTTTCCGAGATGCTTTACGGATTGATTAAAGAATAGATCCGGTAGAGAAGCACAGCCGCTTCGGCGCGGTTCAGATTAGCCTTCGGATGAAGGTGGCCGCCGCTGCCTTCCACGATGCCCGCCTTCATTAAGGCGGCTATGCTTTCCCGTGAATATACTGCTGCAGCGCCTGCATCCTTATAACCGGTCAAATCCGCTGCCTTGCCGGCCGCCAGCTGCAAGTCGCTCAAGGCCAGCGCCCGGTTCAACAGAACCATCGCGTCTTCCCGGGTAATCGGCTTCAGCGGCTCGAACCGGCCGCTGCCGGAACCAAGCGTAATTCCCAGCGCTTTGCCAATGCCCACTGCCTCATAATAATAGGCATCCGGCTTCACATCGGCAAAGCTGCCAGGCTCCGCAGCGGTAAGCTCAAGTGATTGGGTCAGAAGAACGAGGAAATCTGCTCTCGTGATGGAAAGACCCGGGGAATAACGATCAGCCGATATCCCTTCGACTATTCCCTTCGCTGCAAGCGCTTCAATTTCCTGCTCCGCCCATGGATAACGGGACAGATCCTTAAAGCTTTGCTGAACATACGCGACGGCATAAGTGCTGAAATGTCCGGTTTTGAATACCATCTGACTATTCTTGCTGTCATAATGACCATTCTGGACCGGCTCGGCTTCACCCTGCCCATTGATATACCATATAACAAGCTTGTCGGTATCATTCCTTTCTTCCGAAGTCGGCTCATAAGGAATTGACACGGTTACAGCCGTATCCGCACTGCTCCAGGCTAGCGGCTTACCGTCAACCTCCAGATGAATGCTCAGCAGCGGATGGGTCCCGATGCGGGCTTGAAGATCGCCGCTTAACGCAGTCACGTCTGCCTTCTCCAGATAAATCACAATGGTACGGTCTGCGGCATCGAGCAGGGCGCCATCAAGCATATTGCCGGGAAGCTCCAAGGTTCCCAGAGCAGTCGAGATAATCAGGTGCATGCTTAAGGCGTCTGCCCGCAGCAGATCAACCGGCAGCTCCACAGCATAGCCCTTGACATCCGCTTCATCCGGCAGCTTCAATTGAAGCCGCTTGATGCCGTCCTGATCCGCTGTCGCAAGCTCCAATGCCTTGTCGAATACCTCCTGCGTTACCGCTGCCTTGGCGATGCCCCCTGCCAAGTCCATCACCGCATCCGCCGTGATGATGACATCTCCCTGATCATCGAGCTCAACGACAGGCTGGGCTGCACTCTCCGGATATTGTGGCGATGATGGATACGGGTTGGTATCCGGATCCGTTCCTGGATCGGTTCCCGGATCAGTCCCTGGGTCTGTCCCCGGGTCTGTTCCCGGATCTGGATTTATCCCCGCGCCAAGCTCCTCAAGCACCGATTTCAATCGGGTTTTAACCTCTCCTTCGGGCAGCGGGTTCACAAAGTTCGCCGCGGCATCCAGATGAGTAATATCCGGGTACTGGCGGACTTCTTCCACCGCAGCTTCCGCAGCTGCTTCTGCGATAGCCCAATAGCTGCCGCTCAACAGATACAAATCGCCGAACAGCGTCGCATCCTTGCTTGAGCCTATTCCCTGGTTGTATTCCATAAAGCCGTTTCTGCCCTCGGCGTCATTCTCGTTCATCAGCAGCGAGAATCCGATAGGAGCACCCGGGGTAAATACATAGTCAGGTGAGTGCAGAGCTGCAAACGGAATCTTGATGTCATAAACGGTTGTTCCGTCCTCGCGTGTAATGGCCGCTTCGGCATCGTCCAAAACTCCCGTGTCCACACCGGATGGGGCTCTCCAGCGCCATTTCGTTACGGTTCCATCATTGTGGAGCGCAAAACCCAGTTCGTTCACGTTTTGGCTTGCTGTACCATCCTGTCTGGACAGGTCGATCCCCACCTGGATGCTGTCGCCCTGCCAGATATCCACACCCGTCCAGTTCTGATACTGACTGTCGTCACGGACATGGATTTTCATATACAGGTTGGATTCATCCCATTGCAGCTCGGCATGCGCGCTGAGATCATCCACCCCGTTCCAGCTGCCGCCCAAGCTGATATATTGATTGGCTCTGTCGATATCGACAGCCGGAAGCGTTCCCGCATCCCCGCCGCCGTCAGCAAGCGGGTAGGCAAGCGATTGACCCACTCCGGTTGTCACGACATAGGACATCCCATCATCCAGGGTTATTTTGAACTTGGCGTTATCACTGGCGAGGAAGGGCAGCTTGAAAGCCAGGCTCTCGCCATATCCAACGCCTTCGAAACGGACCGGATCCCACTTACTTGCAATTTGCATGGGCTCCATTAGCTCAATCCTGCCTTTCATCGGCTCCAGCTGGGAGACATTGCGGAAGGTAAGCGTATGGTTCCACTCTTCCGGATGAGCCGGGTCAACCGCCTTTTTGGATAATTCCAGCGCCACAGGCGTCAGATCCGTTCCGCTGACCTTTCCGCCTGAATGATCCTCCAGCTTGATTCCGCCCTGGAACAGGTTCGCGCCCTCACGAAGCGCCACAATGTCAGGACCGGCATAGATATGCGTCGATCCCGCCTGTTGAAAGTACGAATCGTATAATGTGATTTCTCCGCCCAGGGCATTGACGCCCCTTGCGCCGGAAACGGTGAAATTGCTCTGCTGCAGATTCACTTTTCCTGAGAGCGCGTCGACGGAGCGGGTCGTGTCACCCCACATCGATGTATTGAAGAAAGTGGCCTCGGAGTCAAATCCTTCATCAACCGTGATATAGACCTTATCCGATGTGCTCATGGACACCAGCTCGGTATTGATGAATGTCAAGCCGCTGTCTCCCGCCGCCTCCACAAATACCCCCTTCTTGCTTCCATCGGTGCCATGACCAAGAACAACAGCCTCGGGGCCGACCCCATCCTGCGCCACAAAATGAATGCCGTACTGGGAGCCGTAAACGAAGGTATTGAAAATCGTCTCCCCCTCTGTATGCCCGATACGGAAAGCATCCAGATTCTCCTTCTGGTAATTCCAGACCACGTCCTGCTGCTCTCCCGGCACATGGTTGGGATAAGTGCTTCTGGAGTAATAATGCGGATTAAACTGCACGTTGCGCATGATTCCGCCGCTCGCCCCGCCGCCCAGATAAATGCCTTCCTTCAGCGGTGAACCGGCAACGTAGTCGATATAATGTCCGCTTGTGTCGTAGCTGCCGAAGTCAATGCCCTGATAAGGATTCACAAGCGTTGTGTTGATCGCATATACGTCGTGGCCTTTGCCCCGAATCGTCCAGGCGTAAGGCTTGACGCTGTTCCAGTCCTGCTCGTCGTAATAGACCGAGATTCCTCTGATACCGCTGCTGCTCTCAAGAGTGATGAAAGCATCTCCGTCCGGGGCGTTTTCACCATAATTCGTGAAAATAACGCTGCCTCCACCGATCGTGTGATGGGGAACATCCCAGGATCCGCGAAGCTCAACACCGCTTGGAACAGTAAGGGCTTCATTAATCCGGTAAGTTCCGGCCGGAAAATAAACCGTTCCACCGGTGCCTGCAGCATCGGCTAACGCCTGCTTCACCGCTGCGGAAACATCGGCCATCCCCTGCTTGTCGGCATTATAGGGCGCAGCGGTCACGTCGAAGAGTGCGCTTGCCGCCGGTTTCGGCTGTACTGCAATATCCGTCTGAATATCAGCCGGCATGGTTTTCAGCTGAATGTTCCCATTCTGATGCACATTCAAATCGGCTGCATCGCTGACATCCTTGATATCCAGCTCGCCTTCGTAACCGGAATTAAGGGTATTCACCTTTTCCACGCTTTTGCCTAAGGACAGATGGTGATCAGGCAGGCCAAATCCGGTTTGACCCAATATGACCGATCCAGCATCCGCTTTAATCGCATACGAGCCTCCTGCATGATCCCAGTTCGCAATGGTACTGTTTTCGAAGGAAATCACGCCTGTTCCTTCATTAACTACAGCATTGCGGGGATTGCCGCCCACTGTCACCGTATTGAACTGGACGATGGAATGGAAGCCAGATGTGGCGTATATGGCCATGGGGTTGTCGCCGGCATCGGCCAGAAACTCGCTGTTTGAGATCAGCAGCCCATAATCGTTGACGCCTTCAATCTTGAGCGCCACATTGCAGGAATCGATATGAATGCCGTACAGCTGCGCATTTGCCGTCTCCAGAGAGCCGGTTCGGGTCGTAATGCGCATGCCGGTCTGATAACCGGAAATATGAACATCGGACATATACTCCCAATCCGATCTTCCCATCACGATGCCTTCGGCATGCGTTGTCATGTAGGCAAGCAGCTCCGGTCTCGCAGGAGCGCCGGCTAGCCCGGAATTGGACCAGTAATCAGGCGACAGCCTGATCCCCTCCAGACGGCCGATATCGGTCGTGTAATCCAGGAAAATACCGGTTTTCAGCGTCGTCCCGTACAGATTATGGATATAATGCAGCTCATTCCAGACCGGACCGATTTTGATCCCGTTATAGGAATTGACCAGCGTAACATTCTCCACCGTCGCATTATCGCCGGTCAACTGCTCGACGGTCCAAGGATAAGGCGTGATCTCGCCCGCCGCCTGCTCCGGATACCAGATGGAGAGGTTCGTAACCCCGCTGGACTGCTCAAGCTGGATGAAGCTTCTTCCATTCTCTTCGCCTCGCCCGCTGTATGCGTCCAGAACGGTTCCTTCCACTCCCGTGGAAGAATCGGGGTTAGCCCAATCCCCGCGCAGAGTGACTCCTGTCGGCACAAGCAGATTTCCCGTGATTTTGTAATGGCCGGCCGGGGCAAAAACAACTCCGCCTCCGTTATTGCGGGCCGCGTCAAGCGCGCTTTCGAAGGCTGCCGTGTCATCGGTCACGCCGTCGCCTTTTGCTCCGAAGTCCGTCACCTCATAATTCGCAATTACAATATCCTTCGTATCGTATTGGGTATTGATGACCGTGGTCTGGCTTCCCACGCTCACCCGCGGCTCCTTCGTCACCTTTACCGAAGCAATGGACATATCGGGATTGCCAGGCACGGTTCCCGCACCCTCCACGCCGATGCGAAAATCGGCGCCGTTCGCCCGATTGGCGAATTTGGCATCGCTTAATTTGACCGTATAGCTTTTCCATTGATTGCTATCCGTGTACGTGAACAGCGGCGCGTCCTTGAAAGCCGCCGAAAGCGCATCATACTGCAGCACGATGCTGCCGTTGCCTTTATCCAAATATTCAATCGTCACAAAAACATTCTGATCCTGATTGTCAAAGAGATACTCATCCGAGACATTCATGTAGAAGTACATAGTGCCGGGACTAGGCGCGGCCTTATTCGTTTTCCAGTAGCCTTTTCCCGCCAGTTCGCCCGTTTGCAGCCCTTCCGGGTAATCGCCCGCATTTGCCGTTATGCCGTTTGTTACAGGCACCTCGCCAAGCGTTATCCCGACGCTGTTGTCCGGCTCAGGCGGGTTTTTGGGAGTCTTGGTCACATTGACGGAGGCTACCTTCAGATCCGCATTGGTGCTGGCGGAGGCTCCGCCTCCCTCAATGCCCAGCCGGAAATCGGCACCGTTGGTCCGGTTGGCGAACCTTACATCCGTCAGATCAAACGTATGCGTCTTCCATGTCTTGGTATCCGTGTACGTAAACAGTGGCGCATCCTTGAAGGCTGCGGATTCCGCATCGTATTGCAGAACCATCTTGCCGCTGCCTTCGTCAAAATATTCCACCGTTACCTGGACGTTTTGATCGTTAGTATCATGCAAATATGTATCGTCCACATCCATGTAAAAATAATGAGTGCCTGGTGATGCTGCCAGCTTGTCGGTCTGCCAATAGGTGATTCCGGTGACGGTACCTGTCTGTAGGCCATCCGGATTGTCGCCAGCCCAGGCATGAATTCCGCTCTCTGTCACTGTTTCCCCGAGCGTTATACCCGCATGGTCAGGCGGAGCATCCGCATGCACTGCTGACTGGACGGGGATTCCGCCCGCTATCATCAGCACAATAAGAATTCGCGCCAGCATCGTCTTCGCAGACAGCCGGGCCATGCGTCTGAAGCTGTTTGTCATCACATCTTCCTCCTTCGGTTTCAACTCCCTTCCATTATAAGGATTGTTTGAAAGCGTAAACATAAGACGTTCCTAAACTATGCAGTCCGTTCTTGGCTTTGTTACGTTATGGAGCGGATATCTGGAGCAAAAAAGAACGATGGGCCTCTCCGGTATCTGCATTACAGGCTCGAACTGCCAAGGATTCCGGGTTCTTGCAGCTTCCACCCGTCCATAATGAGCGGATACACAGTAACACGGGGTTAAATTCATGCCGCGCGATACCATGTGTAACACCCTGTCTGATTGGTATATGAGATGAAGCAGACTATACTCGAAAGGAGAACATGTGCGAAGCAGACCATCCGGCATTTAGCCTGGTTAACAAAGAGGAATCAGTGAAGGGCCAGTAGTGCAGCAAGGTTTTTGCTGTTTACAGGGCTGTAACCCCCGGCTGCACCGTGCGTACGAAGGTTTTTCCTTGCTGGAGCTGCTTTTGGGTCCCGGCACGAGCCGAAGTTATAGTGCTGCAAGGTTCTTTACTGTTTACAGCACCGGAACCCCTGGCTGCACAGCGTGTACGAAGGTTTTTCCTTGCTGGAGCTGCTTTTGGGTCCCGGCACGAGCCGAAGTTATAGTGCTGCAAGGTTTTTGCTGTTTACAGCACCGGAACCCCCGGCTGCACCGTGCGTACGAAGGTTTTTCCTTGCTGGAGCCAACGGTTGTAGCGTATGAGCGCATCCACTAATCAAAAGCAGCTTGATAACAACGCGCTTGGGAAAGGAGCAGCATAAGCCGCCATTTCTATTGCTGGATGAAAGCTGTTATTGAGAGCCAACATAAAATCTTAAAGTGTATACTGCCCTTCACAAGCAATCGCAACCGATACACAGCAGGCAATTAATTGATAAGTTTGGTCTTCGTTCGGTCTTCGTTTGGTCTTCGTTCGGTCTTCGTTCGGTCTTCGTTCGGTCTTCGTTTGGTCTTCGTTCGGTCTTCGTTTGCCGGAACCAGGAGAAGATCAAACGGTAATCGTTTGAAGTAGCGGCCTCAAAATTTCAACACAGCATACAGGTGGAATTTTCATATGGAAGGAACATATCGCAAGATACAAGGGAAAGGCTGCCAAGAACATCGCTCTTGACAGCCTTTTCGAAAACCGGGTATTCATATCAGTGGCATCCCGGCCATTTGTCGCGTGGCGCGATCTATGGCATACGACAGCGGACAGTCATGATTGTTGTTACGGGTACCACTCGTTTTGCGGGGAAGAGATGGCGCACCAGCGAGTGGCGAGCAAATAATCGAGCAGGACATCCGTCGCTTCCGGCGTTCCGATGCGCCGCAGCGCTTCGGCCGCATGGCCGCGCACATACCGGCTGTCGTCGTCAAGGGCATGAACCAGCTGCGGAATAGCCGGCTCCGCCTGCGGCCCTTTCTTGGCGAGCGATAACCCGGCCCAGAAGCGGACCTGGTGGTCCTCGTCGCCAAGCGCATCAATCAATGCGGCGGTAACCGCCCCGCTCTTCTCTGTTACTGACAGATTGCCCAGTACCTCAACGGCTGTGCGGCGGACAACGGCAGAGTCATTTTTCGTCAAGCCGATGATCCCTTCCGCTGCCTGATCTCCGAAGACGCCCAGCTCACCCAGCGCAAAAGCCGCAAGATTCACGGTCAGCTCCTTCCCGTCGTCCAGCAGACCAACCAAACCTTCCGCTGCCGACGGACCCGATGCGCTCAGCGCATAAGCAGCCGCTTCGGCAATCTTCTTGTCCTCGTTCTTAATGCCATCAAGCAGAATGGCTGTTCCGGCTGTGCCATCTGCAGCAAGACCGTAAGCAGCATTCAGGCGGACAGGTTCATAGCTGTCCTGCAGAGCGGCTTCCAGCAGCCGCCGAACGCGGCCGGCATCCTCATCCGCATGCAGACCCAGCTGGTTTGCGGCTTCCGCTCTGACGCGCCGGTCCTCATTCCCAAGCTGCTTCTCAAGCTCATTCAGATCCGTACTCGTGTTGTCGCTTTTGCGCCCAGACAGATAACCGCCTTTACCGGCCAGCCAGTTCCAGTTGTTTTCCCACAGCAGATCATGCCGGTCCATTGGAATATCAAATTCAGCAGGCGCATGCCACTCTGTATCCGCACAATCCCAGGCAGGAGCAGTGGGAGCCTCCGTGCGCATAAACTCGAACTTCAGCATATAACGCTGTTGTCCCATCATATTGGCGTTGGAGCGATGCCAAATATCGTAATGAATCAGGGCAAAGGTGCCGGCGCTGCCGCTTGCTTTGCCTTCCCACTCGTTATCGTCATTCTCAAAAATCCGGCTCTCATGATACTGCGTGCCCGGCATGACGCCTGTCGGCCCCAGCTCAAGCGGCGTATCCTGCGGGAAATACATAATCATGGCCCACCAAGGCTTGTGATTGCGCAGTCTCTTATAACCCCAGTAGCTGTCTTTATGCCAGTTGCCGGGAACCGGATTCTTGTTCAAATGGCCGTAACGGTGCGTATGCATCATATAGTTCGCTCCCAGAACACTGGTCAATGCGCCTTTGATCACCGGACTGTCAAAAACAACCTGCAGCTCTCTGATGCGTGGAAGCAAATTATTGCCGGGATTGCCTTCCTTCTCGTAAACATAATCCAGCTGGCCCAACAAACGTGAATGAAATTCGTCGGAGAAATCGGTTTTGAGGATCAAGAAGCCCTGTGAGATAAATGTTTTCATCTGCTCGTCGTTTAATAGTTGAAGCGCTTTCTGTTCCATTGGTCACCCTCGCTTATCATTAAAGTTGGTTCCCTTCTCGCCTTGCCGGGAACGATGTCCTCATTATACAGCGGGGGCAAATAACATAATATGAACGTTACTATGATGCATTTGCACAATACTTAGATTAGAGAGGCTGCCAGCCTCCTTTTGAATACAAGATTTCCCCGTTACATTCACCAACCCATTGTCTTGCCAATGCCATCAAGGAACAAGCGAGATGCTGTTCCATAAGGGCATCAGCGAGAGAAGCTAGCCCCCTCATCCATGCAGCCAGGCCGGAATTGATTGCGTCTCTGTGATTGTGCGGAGATAGCTCATATACGCAAAGACGCCTCCAGCACCACTTTGCAGGTGGAGGCGGAGGCGTCTTATTATAAGAAAACTCCTATCATGTGCGTCAGAAAGCCAGAAAATAGCTTTCAGCCATCTCCTTCCGCTTGATCATCTGCTATTCGTGAAGCCTCAGGCTGAGGGTAACAATCTCCGCCCCCCGGACCGGGATATGATTCAAATCCGCCCGCTCCAGACGCTCTTCCATGATGCCGCTCCGCCAGCAGTCCGGGATTGGGGCGTCATTGGCAGCGTTGTCCGCCTTGCCTCCGAATGAAGGAGCAGCAGTCAAAACCTGCGGCCGCTTCGAAAGATTGTACCAGCGCGCAATTACATCGCCGGTCTGTTCCGATACCTTCAGAGCGGAAAAAGACAGCATATCCCCCTGCCAAGGCAGAAAGGAATGCTCCGCCGGCAGCTTCCCGGCATGAATGCCCGTCTGCTTCACCAGCAAGGGCATCTGGAATTGATAGGCTTCCTTCATAGAGGCGGCTGAGCCGTTGCACAGCAGGTCATCCTCCCCAGAGGGAGCTTCCATGACCGGGAATGGAATGATTTCCAGGCTCGTTTTATGCGCGCCAAGGCACTGGGCTTCCGGCGTCGGGAAGTAGCCCCAATCCCCAAGCTCGCCTACGGCACGCAGCAGCGTGACGGCAATGGTGCCTTTTTCATCCTGCAGGATTTCATATTCGTTCAGACCCAGATTGGCAATGGTCAGGCCCTCGGAGTCCCCCTTCAGCGTAACGAAAGCCTGCTGGTGCTGGCAGTTGCTCGGGTTGGACCACTGGGCAGAAGGCGTATTATTGCGCTCCGCTACCTCGAAGATGGAATCCGCCATATGCTTCTTGGCACGGAAACCGGTCTCGAACAACACCCGCAGGCGGTGGTCATGAGCCTGATTATTGAACGAGCTCTCTACCTTCACTCCGCAGCCGCTGCGGTTAAGCGATACACGGGTAGTAATTTCAAAAGGAATCAGCGCAGGCGACCGGCCGGACCTCCGGCCCGTGAACCAGACAAGCTCCCGCCGTTCCTGCTCCAGCAGGGAATCCGCCGATTGGGGAATCATCATCAGGTGCCTGATCTCGAAGGCCGCATGATACGGAGTATCTTCAAGTACCCGGATATCCGCATGCGTTCCTCTGGTGGTAATCGGCTGGTCATGGTTTGGCTGGCGGTACATGTATTCATTGCCGATATCGCCGGTATTCTCATAAACGCACAATCCCGGCAGCCGAACTCCCGTCCGTTTGTCAGTGACGGTTAAGGAACCGTCTGCTTCAATGGTCACCGCAAGGTTGTTATTCTCCATCGTGGTGCTGCCGGTGATCATAGAGCCGAGAGCTTCCAGCGCTTCAACCGGCTGGTGATCGCGCAGCAGCGCATACGTCGCGTATCCAAGTGCCGGAACGTTCTCCACCTCGAACCGGACCTGTACGGATCTCGTAAAATAAGGCTGACGGAACCGGTCCTCCGGCAGATCGTAACCGAAACGCAGGCCAAGATCCGTAACATCGCCGCTGATCTCGCCGCCCTGTGAATCAATCATCCGCAGCCCCGGCATGTCGATTGCCTTCAAGGCTTGCTTCATATCATGAAAGCCCATTCCTTCACTGAAATAGATGCGCTTCAGTTCAACATCGGCTGTAATCACGCCGCTGCGCTTCCAACCGGAAGTATTGACGATGACAAGCGGATACACCTCCTCCGCTTCAACAGCAGCAAAGCCGCTGGTATCGATGCTGCCGGTCAGCGAGGCAAGGCTATCTTCAATAATCGCTTCCGCCAGATGCCTGCTTCGGGCAAAGCGGGCGACCATTTCCGCATGCACCTCATCCACACTGCAGCCGCAAATACTGTCATGGGGATGGTTCTGCATCAAGGTTTTCCAGGCATGTGTAAACAGATGATGCGGATAGGCTGCCCCGGCGATGTGGGCGAAGACCGCCAACGGCTCGGCGGCTTTCTCCAGCAGCGCCTGGCCTTGCTGATTCATCTGCTTCAGGTAGATCCGGGAGGACGCGGTATTGACCAGCGTGGACCAGCCGTCCGTATGCTGGCTGCGCAGCTCTCCCTTGACGACGGATAACCGCTCAGGCAGCGATGCCTGCACAGCCTTGATGTAATCGTCGAAATTCGAATGGACGAAGTTCAGCTCCGGATACAGCTCCGAGGCTGTCTTGATGGCCTCTGCAGCATCGCGCTGCACGGGCTGGTGGTCGCAGCCGTTCATCATCAGCCAATGCGGCGTTGAGGCATATTTGGCTACTTCCTCAAGCTTGCGGCTCCAATAGTCCCGGGCTGCCTCGCGGTCCTTCGGGATTTCATTCCCGTTGCTGTACCAGTTGGCGAACAGGATGCCGAGCACCCGCGAGCCGTCCGGCGCTTCCCAGACCATTTCCGAGAATGGGGATTCATACTCCTGCGAATCAGACACCTGATTATTGAAGCCTGTCGGCTTGACGCCGCGGCCGAATACCGCATTCGCAATTCCGGCCTGCAGCAGCAGCTGCGGAGCCTGCCCCATATTGCCGAACGAATCGGGAAAATAGCCGACTTTGGAAATAGCGCCATATAGACGCGCATCCTGATGGCCGTAGAGCAAATTGCGCACATTGGCTTCGCTGCTTGTCAGAAACTCGTCCTGCAGAATGTACCAGGGACCGATATGTATCCGCCCTTCACGGATCATCCGCTCCAGAAGCGGCTTTTTCTCCGGGCGGATCAGCAAATAATCCTCCAGGATGATCGTTTGGCCATCGAGATGGAAGCTCCTGAAGCCGGGATCCTGCTCCAGCGTTTCCAGAAGCGTATCCATCAGCTTGATTAGCCGGACGTGATGCTTCTCATATGGCAAATACCATTCGCGGTCCCAGTGGGTATGTGAAATAATATGCACCGTTGTGGATGAGGTCAATAGCTTCTTCTCCATTCTCGGATGTAGGTTCGATGTTTAGTACAGATAGTAAACACGCTGATTTCGGCCGACTCCACGGTTTAGTACATGACTGCAGCAGACAATGCCGCCCCGTCGTGGGCTCAGCCTGTCACTGCGTATCTTCCTGCAGACGGTTCATCACTGTCCTCAGCGTGGCAGCAATGCCGGCAATATCCCCTTTATCCTCCCCCAGACCGCCTTCGCCGAAGAGAGCCGATACCAGCTTGGCTCCTGTGGCGTTCCAGCCGGTCACGAGCATGCCCGGCATCCGGTCCAGCGCGCCGCGCTCCTGGGCCTGCTGCACGGACTGGCGGAAAAATTCAAGCGCCGCTTCCGGCGTTTTCCAGCAGGAGGGCCATACCGTAAAGCCTTTATCCAATAGATGACCCACCGACGGGTAAGCATCCAGCTTGTCGTAATGCCAGTCGCACAGCACGATATCCTTGGGGATACAGTCCACTGCCGGCCATATACCGTAAATATCCCCCTCCCACTGGTCATATCCCAGACCATGCGCGTCGATCAGGCGATCGGCCCACATCAGCATCTGCACCTGGCGTTTGCCGACCACATGGCCGTAATATTCATTCACAGCTTTCGCAAACAGCTCCGCTTTGTTCCTGCCGCGGCAGCGGGGACATCCTTCGTCGGCAATGGCGAACACCTCATCCATGCCCACATGAAGCGCATCCGCCTCGAACGCATCAATCAATTCATCCATCAGGTCGAAGACTAGCGCGTTCACATCCGGATGCGACGGACACCAGCTCGGACAATAAAATTCCGGCCATTTGGCGTCGGCTGGAACATGCGGCGTTTCGTCAAATTCGGGATAAGCGCGAAGCAGCGAATTCCTTCCGCCGCCCCATCCCTGGTGGCCCAGACAATCCAGCAGGGGAATCAGGCGGATTCCCCTGCTTTTGCACAGCGCCGATAATTCCCGCGCGTCCTGCCGGGTCAGCGTACCGCCGGATACCTCCGGATGAGTGCTGAATTGAAAATTCGTATTTACTTCCAGAATCAGCACATTGACGCCAATAGGCACCAGCGCTTCCTCAATGACTCTTTTTAAATTATCCACATCCTCATGCGATCCGAAACGCATATGAAAACCGCGCAGACTCCATTCATTATTCATGGTTGTTACCCTCCTCGAAGCTGATTGCTAACCGACAAGCCCTGTACGCTCCACACCCTCGACGAAGTACCTTTGAACGAAGAAATACATAATAATCAGGGGCGCTGTCAATAGAAGAACGCCGGTATTAAGCAGCATCGACTGATAGACCAGATCCGGTTCCCTGCCCAGTACCGAGCCCATATCCATGAGCTGGGTCGACAGTACCTTCACTTTGCTGAAGAACAAGGAGACATAATAGCTGTCATTCCACTGCCACACGAAGGAGAAGAGCAGCACCGTCACTATCGCGGGCAGTGCGTTCGGCAGCATGATGCGGTAGAAGGTTTTGAAAATCCCCGCTCCGTCGACCAGCGCCGCTTCTTCAATCTCCTTGGGAATCCCCCGGAAAAATTGCCGGAAAATAAATATATACAGTCCGTTCTTCAATCCCATTCCGGTCGCGGAGGAAATCAGAAACGGCCAGAACGTATCGATCAAATTCAGACTCTCCCTGCCGGAGAACAGACCGACCAGACCGAATAAATCAAAATAACGATAGGTCAGATATAGCGGGATCATGATCGTTTGCGGCGGAACGACAATCGTGAACACGACCAGGCCGAAGAGCAGTCCGCTGCCTTTGAATTTCAGCCTGGCAAACGCGTAAGCCGCCAGCGCGCAGGTCGCCAGCTGAATCAGCGTCGTACCCGAGGAAATCAGAAATGTGTTCAGGAGCGTAGAGAAATAGTTGGTCGCCTCCATGGCAATCTTGATATTATCAAGGGTGAAGTTCCTGGGAATCCACAGCACCGTGGGGTCATAAATGTCCACCTTGCTGCGGAAAGCGACCGAAAGACGAAGGAACAGCGGGAACAGGATAATAAAGCAAAACCCGACAACCAGCACGGTCCGGACGATGATCCACAGCCATTGCTTGATCTTTTCCAGCGGATTAAATTTGGTACTCAGCAGCTCCGCATAAGCGGCAGGCGATTTCATTGACGTTTCCTCCCTTCGGTAATCATGCCGGTTTAAGAAAACTTCAGAGCGGGCGGAATGCCCTTTTGATGCAAATATAAGAAAGTATAAAATTTCTCCATACTTTGCTTATATTTTTGAGGAAAGAAACCAACTTGCCCGCCAGTGGACGGTAAAGCCGTTTCTTCTTAACCTTATAGAATGTATTAGTTTCACCTTTATCCATTTCTATAAGGTCTGAGGGAAGAAACTTGCTGCGCCGCCAAAGGACGGCGACAGCCGTTTCTTCTTGCTAGTCATAATAAAACACTTTCCTCGATATGATGCTTGTGGACACGCCTAGAATCACGGCAACCACCAGAAAGTACACCCATGACATGGCCGCGCTTTGGCCGAATTCGAATGACTTGAAGGCCGTCTCCGAAATCAGCGAGTTGATGGTATTGTGATTGAACGAATCAATGATGGAATACACCAAATTGGTCAAAATCAGCGGCGTCATCATCGGAAACGTAATTTTCCAGAATATTTCGTAGCCTGTCGCCCCTTCGATCCTGGAGGATTCATACAGGGATGGCGAAATCGACTGCAGACCCGCCAGAAAAATCAGAATCTGCACGCCGGATGAGCTGATAATTTCATATATCCGGTCCACTGCACCGGTAATGTAGTTGACGAACACGGGAGCAAGGCCCGATTCGATCAGCATTTTTTTCAGCTCGAAGCTCTGCATCAGGCTGCCTTCGCTCTCTCCACCGCCAGCGGGAGCCGAGCCGCCGACGAAGCTGCTGATATCCAGATTGGCGATTGCGGCAGAGGCCAGGATCACAGGCAGGAAGAAGATCGCCCTGGCAACGGCGCGGCCTCTGAATTTCTGGTTGAGCAGCACAGCGGCAAACAAACTGAAGATAATGATAATCGGCACATTGACGACCATGTTCGTAATGGATTCCGTCAGCCTCCGGGGGAATTCCGGGTTGGTCGTAAACAGATTGCCGTAATTCGCGAAGCCTTCGTAATCGACCGCAAAGCCGCCTTCAACCAGACGAATGGAGCTTAAGCTGAAACGGAAGGATTCGATCAAGGGCAAAATAAACAGCAGCACCATTCCCAGCATGAGCGGGGATGCGAAGACAACCCCGTACCAGGCTTTTTTCTGCGTTAAGGTCAATGGCTTCCTAAACATTCTGCTCACCGCCTACCCGGTAGCTTAAGGCCCCGATTTGCAAGCCGTTCACCGCTGCCGCCGTATTGTTGTAGTTGATTGTGATGGTTATTCCGTTCCCGAACGTTGTCCGGACGATGCCCGGCGCCGGTTTGCTGTGCTTCACAATAGGTTGATTGCGCACTTTCGCAAGCACCGGATTGACTTCGTCATACAGCCCGACCGCTTCTTCAAACCAGCTTTCGTAGCTCAGCGCATACAAGCTGTTGAATGCCGTATCCTTTACCTTGGCTGAATCGCTGTACGTCCACTGATAGAAGACATTGGAACCGGTCTCCAGCGCTTTGAGCATCGACAAACGGGGATTCTGCAGCTCATCCATATTGTAAGGGGAGCCTGCCAAATCAAAATAGCCATGCAGGGCTATCTGATAGAACGGAATATCCTCATCGGTAATATTCATGCGGCTGCTCCGGACCGGCGCGTTCACAATGATATCGGCATAAGGCAGGCTGTAGGCGCTGCCGCCGCTTATCATCAACGGGCCTGCCTGCTTCTTCAGCTTCTCCGTCTGACCGGCAATGACCGCGAGCGCGTCCTGACGGTTAACGGACCTGCCTGGGTCAAAGTCCGAATTGACTTCATTGCCCATATCCCGCAGGGACAAGCCCCTGTTCCCGATATCCGCAAAGTCACGCAGAAAACCGTCCACCTGCTTCGGCAGCGCCGCCGGCGACAGGATGTAGTGGGAGAACCTCGCCGTATTCTTGGCATACATAACCGGATCGTATTGATAAATAGCCGCTTTGCTCCGGTCCAGGAAGGTTGCCGAGCCTGACGAGCCCTTGTATTTCTCCATGAAAGCCACATCCGGATAAAAGCCGATTCCATTCTGCTTCACATAATTGGCCAAATCCCGGAATCCGCCACTGCCGCCCAATGCTCCGGCAATGCTGATCCTGGACGGAGAAGAATGGTTGATGCCGCCGTTAAACCAGCCGACATAACGCAGATCGATCTGCTTGACCCCGGCAGCCCTCAGCTTCTCGAGCAGGGTCCGCGCCTCGCTGAAGCTGGTCAAGGATTCCGCAGCTTGATAGGGAATGCCGAGGAATGATTTGCTTTTGCGGAACGCTCCGGCAAGCTCAAGGATAAATGGCGCATCTGCAGCTTCCGCCAGAGGCTTCAATTGATATTTCTCCGCCAGATATGCCCGGTACTGTCCGGCCATTCCGACATAATCGGCGGATGCTCCGGATAGAAAGGAGTACCGGAGCTGCAGGCTGCCCCCATAGATTTTGTTCTGGAACATGGGGACGGAGCTTGTTTTGGTGCCAGAGGTCAAGGTGTAGAAATCCATCGCCACAACCTGAAATTTGCTGCTGACCGCATTATAGGAATCATTGCGCCCACTCACGTCCGCCGTCACGCTGGCCAGTGCATCGCCGTCCTCAATAATGCCAAGGAGCGCATGATCATTTTTTTTCATACCGAATACCGGAAGGCGGGTGATTTCATTGGATTGAATCCTCTCCCGCACATCGTAGGTGCCGTCATTGCCGTACACGTGCAGGCTGTAGGGCTCCGCGTTCTGCTTGCCGCTGTTCAGATGGATCAAGGCTCCCGAGCCGTCAGGCACAAACAGATAACCGGATTTGTCCGTACCCGCAGCGCCGAAGTATTTAAGCACCTGCACCGTTGCCAGGGGATAGGCTTTATTGTAGACCAGCTCCCGGGCTGGTACGCTTACGATCAGATTCCCGCCGTCAAGCGTATACTCAACCGGTACGGTGAACTCCGCATTTGCGGCGGCGGCCGCTTCACCGGCTCCGTTGGCCTTATTGTCTTCAGCGGCGTCATCGGCTGTGTAGCCTGCCGCCTCAAGCAAAGCGGAGAGCTCTTCCGCGACATAATCCTGAAGCTTGCGGACCGTGTAGATTTGCTTTTGCTCATCCAGACTGAATTTGAACGCGACATCCTTGCGCGTTTCCTCATCGGCAATCTGATCGAGGATCTGCGTCTGAAACCGCTCCTTGCCGATGACTTTGGGAATGTTGGCGTAGCTTTTGGCAATATTGCCGATCCGGTATACCACCTTGAGCCCATTGTCCATGGCCGAAATTTCAAATTGTCCCTTCGCTACGCTGTCATCATAGCTGTTGAACGCATTGACCTGCCCTTTCTCGTTGTAGTAGGTAACCAGCACCTGTGCGGACAGCTCCGATTTATACAAGGGCGAAGCCTTGGGATCGTCTGCTCTGCCCTGTGGATTAGAGAACCAGATATAATCGTCCCGCAAATCCTTCACGGCGGTTTCCGCCGTTTCGCGGTTTACGTAGAGCTGGAGCGACTCATTTTCCGCAACCTTCTCCATCGCTGCAAGCGCCTGGATTTCCTGCGGCGTGTTGGCGGAGAGCGTGCGAGCTTCCTGGGTGGTGTTCGCGGAAAGCGCTGCGGTCTGCCCTTTCCCGACTGTCAGTCCCTCCGCTTCGGGCTGTCCAGGAGCTTCAGCTTCTACCGCAGAAAGTACTCTCGCGATGAGTTTCTCTTCACCGCCTGCTCCCTGTTCGCTGTAGCTCAAGGAGTCCATGCCGGCCATGCCGCTTATCAGGAGCGCCGCACACAGGATAACGGCGATCTTTTTCTTCTTGACAGCCAAGGGCCATCCCTCCTTCCCTGTCGATTACAATCTGAATGAGATTTCCTTGTAGACGGATGCGGCAAAGCTGATCATTTGCTGAAGCATGCTGAAGAACAGAACGCCCAGGAAAATAATGATCCCGATCACGACAAGCGTGAGCAGCATCGTCACGACCGTTTTGCCGGCGGAATATTGATGAACCGTCATTGTGCCGGTAAAGAGCAGCCAGATGAACCATAGGATCGCCAGCGCATCCAGCAGATAATAAAACGCGCTTTCACCGCTGGTAATCATATTGCTGTACAGTGTTTGCGGGATATAGATGATGACAAGAGGAAGCAGGGAATAAGCGGTCGCCATGACGATTTCCTTGAATTTGCCTTCCCCGTCCATCAGCGTGGTCAGAGACCAGTTGGCCACGCACCACAGCAGGAACGGCAGCACGATAAATTTCAATTCATCCAGACTGTTGAGCTGCTCTGGGTTGTTGAAGTTGACGACAAAACCGCTGTACTGCCTTCTGACAATCGTGGCAATGACCAGCAGGACCACAATGCCAAGCGCAACCTTGATTCTTCCCTTATGCTCGTATTTCATCTCCCAAAATCCGTTAAAGGGATGAATCATCGTATAGAACGGATTCTGGATGATCCCGAATTCCCGCTCGTATTGGCCGGCGGATTTTCTGCGGCCTCCTAGCTTCACAGCCGTGATCAGGCCTGCAGCCAGCAGCGCGATAACGAGCACGATGGTGCCGAAATGGGCGAACACGACATCCTTGCGGTACCGCTTGAAGCTTTCCGAATAATACTCCCGGTTGTTGCCCAGCTTGAAATAATCCATCGCCGCCCGGTTATCGCCCTGCTTGAGCAGTGACTTGCCAATGCCGATATAAGCGACATCGAAATTGCCGTTAAGCTGCAGCACCTTCTTCCATGCTGTGGTCGATTGATCCGTCCTGCCGTTATAGAGCGAGACGACAGCATCGCGGATCCAGCTGCCATAGGGGGTCGGCTCGAAGACGGACAGCCGGTTATTGTCCTTGTCCAGCACCAGCATGCTGCCGCCGAGCATTTCAATCGCGGCAGGGGTGCGGAATTTGCTCTGCTGGCTGCCGAGACCGCCGAATTGGTACAGCAGATTGCCGTCCTTGTCGTAGGTGAAGATCCGGCCCCGCTTGGAGTCCAGCGCGCTGTACATGCCGCCTTCATCCGAGATGATATCGACGAAGATCGAGCTGCCCGGTGAACTGCCTGTCTCAAGCGTCCCGATATCCCCCTTCGGCGGAAAATACCCTTTGCTGCGCAAAATATCCACGCCTGACGGATTCAGCCGTTTGATCGGCTGATCGGAATTTTCCTCCGAGGTCGAGGTATAGATAAACCCATCCCCGTCGATATCCAGATTGTTGAACTCCAGCGGAATAAACTGCTCCATCTGCTGGCGCTGGGCTTTGGTGGAAATCCGCTTCCAGAACAGATCGGCAGGACTGAATTTCACCCGGTTGGTCCCAATGAATCCATTGAAGAGGCCGTCCGCGTCGAATTCCATAATGCCTTCATAGGAGCCGCGGCTGACGACATAAATCCGCAGCGCTTTATCCACGGCCACTTTGATCGGGATATACTGGAAGCCTTCGCGCAGCAGCGTTGATTTGGGTTCATCGACGATACGGACCAAGCGGCCTTCGCTCGTGAGTTCAACCAATCGGCGGTTCTGGGTATCCGCCACATAAACATGGCCCTCTTCATCGCTGAAAACACCTTCCGGCTGGTTGAACCCGTCCTTGCTGCCGTTATTATCGAATTCCCGGATCACTGCGGAGATCTGCAGCTGTTCATCCAGCACAACAATCCGGTTGTTCCCCGTATCGGCTATGTATACTTGATTGCCCGGTCCGACGAACAGGTCCTGCGGCGAGGACAGCGGACCGATATTCCAATCGTCTCCGCCCATCACCCTGCCGAGCGTATAGGGATTCGGCGAAGGGACGGGATCGCCCCAATAGGAATAATTATAGGTATCGCTTGCGGAGGCCGTAACAGGAGCGGTCACACCGATCAAGAGCGTCATGATAAATAATGCGGCGATGATTCGTTTCATCTTTAGCTCCCCCCTGCTATTCCTTCAGCCCCGATGTGGACATCGTCTGAATGATGTTGCTCTGCGTCACGATGAATACGGTGATCGGCACGAGCATCATGAGCAGCGTTACAGCTGCCACGGGTCCCGTCCTTGCAAGGCCGCCGCTTGCGATTTGTCCGAATACGTAGTCAACCGTCTTGAGCTGCTCGCTGTAAATATATTTGTGGCTGGTCACCGAGCCGTTCGTCCATAAATTTTGCAGGGAAAAAATAATGAGCGTCAGCCATGCAGGCTTGACGATCGGCATGACAATCTGCCAGTAGATCCGGTACTCGCTGGCCCCGTCGATCTTGGCCGCTTCCAGCAGCGCGTCGGGAATTTGCTCCATAAACTGCTTCATCAGGTACAGGCCCAGGGTCATCCCGAAGGCCGGCAGCAGAATGGCCCAGAAGGTGTTGATCAGACCCAGCATGGAGATGATCATATAGTTCGGCACCTGGGTAACATAAGCCGTGAACATCAGGGAAAGCACCACGGCCCCGAACAAAATCCGTTTACCCGGAAAATGGAGCTTGGCAAGCGGATAAGCCGCAGCGGAGGCCAGAATGACATGGCCTACGGTACCCGCGATGGCAATAAAAAACGTGTTGAACACATATCTGGAGAACGGAACCCAGGAATCGCTGAAGATGCCGACCAGATCCGTAAAGTTCTTGAAGGTCGGATTGCGTACGAACAGCTTCGGAGGAAACGAGAAAATTTCATCCAGCGGCTTGAATGCGTTGCTCACCGTGAACACCAGCGGCAGCGCCATGAAGCAGGCGACCCCAGCAAGCAGCAGAAACAGCAGAATATCCCCCGTCCACGATCGGTTCAATCTTTTGGGCAGCTTGAATGTCAGTCTCATTTTCTTCTATTCACCCACTTTGGCCAGCAGCTTCTGAGTCAGAAGATTCGCGCCGAGCATAATGCTAAACAATACGGTGGCAATGGCCGAGGCATAACCCATTTCAAACCGGATGGAGCCGTAATCCACCAGATGCGTGACAATCGTGTGGGCGGAATAGTCCACGCTCGGAAAGCCGATCAGGTAGATCGAAATTTCGGCGACGGAGAAGGCCAGCGAAATCTGGATGACCGCCCCGAACATCAGCTGCGGCCGCATGGCCGGCAGGGTAATAAACCACAGCTCCTGCCAGCGGCTCTTGATGCCGTCGATGCTTCCCGCTTCATATAAAGTACGGTCCACATTCTGCAGCCCGGCGATAAAAGCGAGGAAAGCCGTTCCCAGACTGAGCCACAGCTGCACCATGATCAGAATCCCCAGCACGTAGCGGGGATCCTGCAGCCATTGGATCGGCTCCAGGATGAATCCCCACTTCATCAGGAAGGAATTCGCGTAACCGTACGAATCACTGGCAAACAGCAGCTGCCAGATCAGGTAGGTGTTTCCCGCAATCGACGGGGCATACAGAATCAGCGTCAGGAGGGCGCGCAGCTTCGGACGCAGCTCATTGATCAGCCATGCGAATAGGAAGCAGGCCAGGTAGCTGACCGGTCCGGTTATGGCGGCGAACAGGAACGTATTCTTGACCGCGATCAGGAAGATGTCATCCTGGACGAACAGACGCGCATAGTTCTGCCAGCCGATCCACTTCGGCGCCTCCAGCAGATTGTAGTTCGTAAAGCTCAGCACCAGCGACAGCAGGACCGGGACGATCGTAAATGTGCCGAAAATGATAAAATATGGCGCCATGAGCACATAAGCGTGCTTGTTTTTTTTCATTTCGATAAACAGCCGCGTCCACCTGGACATCAACAAATTGCCCGGCTTTTGGCTGCCTGGAATACCCGTTCTCCCCACGAGGGAGCGTTCTGCCGCCTGCGGTTTCATTTCGAGTCCCTCATTTCTCAATAGTTCGTTCGGAAAGCTCGGCATCCGCGCGTTTTTATGAACTACTCCTCATAGGGAAGATTGAATTCTTTGCGCTTCAGGGTGATCTCGTCGTTCATTGTGCGCACATAATTTTCCATCGTCTCGCGCGGATCGTCCCCTTGAACAACCACTCTGCGGAACGCATTGTCGATATTGCGACCGGTCAGATAGCCGCCGGGCACTTCAGGAATCCCCTGCACCCACTGCATTTGTTCCTTCAGCTTCTGAAAATCCCTGGTCGGCCACGGCAGCCTGCCAAGTGCCTCCATATTGGCCGTCGGATATCTGGCCGCCGCGCCCATGCGGATTTCCATCTGGCGTCCGAAGGCAACTTGCGTGTCTGTGCCCGTCCACCATTTCATGAACGCCCAGGCCGCCTCCTTGTTCTTCGTGCCCTTGAACATGACGGCTGACGATCCGCCGCTGCCCACCTCGCGGTGAATCGTACCATCTCCGGCAGCGGTTCCCGGCACAGGAGCAAAGGACCACAGACCCTTGATCTCCGGCGCAAATACGCTCAGCTTGTTATACATCGTGTAATCGACAATGCCGATCGGCATTTCGCCTGTCCGGAACCGGTTTGCGAAATCCGCGGCAATCGGAATTTTATAATTCACATAGAAGTCCGTCCATTGCTTGAACTGCTGGATGGCCGTTTCCGAATCCAGACCGCTCGCCATCCCGCCATCCTTGTAGAACTCTCCCCCATGCTGGAACAGGAACATCGCCAAGGCCGGGTTAGGCGGCAGTGTGATGATGTTGGTGGTGACCAGATCATTCCCCAGTGAATCGAGCGGCTTCTGCGGGAGACCAAACTGCAGATTATGCTTCTGCAGCGTCGGCAGCATGCTGTACACATCCTCCCAGGTCTGCGGCACCGCAAGATGCAGCTCATTTTCCAGAATATCCGTTCTGTAGAACAGCATCGGGAAGGTCTGCTGCTCCGGCAGGGCGTAATAGCTTCCATTGTACTCATACGGTACCATGGCGCTTTCGTCAAACTGCTCCCGCACCTGCTCAAAATCGGAGAAGCCGGACAAATCCTCAAGCGCGCTGCGGCTGGCATAGTTCACCGGCAAATCATTGCCGACCTGCAGAGCGATATCCGGCCCCTTGCCCGCAACCGTCGATGGAAGCAGGACGTCGGCGCTTACCAGCTTCAGATTCACATGAATGCCGGTATTGGCGGTGAAATCGTCATCCACCAGGCGTTTAATAACCTGCGCCTGGTCGCGCGCCGAGGTGACCCAGACCGATACGCTTTCGCCGCCCTGGTCCTCGCCTGAGAAATCATCATAGTTCTCATAAAAGGAAGCCAGAAACGCCTTCGTTCCTGACGTCAGCTTCGTCCACGCGCCGGCATCGGGATCGGGAAGCTCTGTACCCGGCGTGCTGACAATCATATAATCCAGAGACAGCGGCTGTTCGTTAACGGTGAGCATCCACGAGCCCAGCGCGCCGACATTGGTCTTGAAGGCATCGATCCGCGAAGGAACCGATTCCGGATTGCCGGCCATATCCTCCAATTGATAGGCGATCGTATTAATAATGGCTGTACGCTCATTGCCTTCTCCCGACGAACCTTCCATCCGTTTGGCAATGGCCGCAAGCTGCGCGCTCTGCTTGCGGAACACCTCCGCCATCGCCGGAATTCTCTGCTCGAGATTATAGTCGCGGTATGTATCCGGAACGGTACCGGTATAGCTGATAATTTGGCGGTACATGGCGTTCAGCTCAAGAATGCTGGACTCCACCGACCGCAGAATCGGCGCCAGCTCGCCCAGAGTGACCTCCATGCGGATCCGGTGCTTGCCTTTGGTCAGATGGAATAGATACGGCTCCTCCTTGCCGGAGCCGATCACCTCCATCTGCCAGGACGGGCTGTACGGAAAGGCGATATAGCGCAGCTCTTCAAAAGGCAGCTCGCCGTCGATATACAGGGTGCGCAGCGCAGACATTCCCCGCAGCGTATTTTGCCTGTTTTTGAGCGCAATCTGATACAGCGCATCCTCTGGCACATCGATTTCCCATTCAATCCATTGTCCCGGCAGTCTCCAGGCCCAGCCGCCCATCGCATTATTGCGCAGCTTGGAGACATGGAAAGGCTCCAGAGCGGGACTGGACCGGTCATTGTAAGGAAGGAGATTCGGCGTTGATTTGTACAAGGCCTGTTCGGCCTGCAGCTTGATGGACACTGCCTTGGCCGGTCCATAGCCTTCTGCTTTATACCTGCTCGCCACTTCCTGATAGGAAGGCGTTGTTTGCGGTTTGGACAGCTTCAGCTGATCGATGACGAGAGGTTCCTTCACGGAGGTCAACGACAGGGTATGCTTGCCTTTGGAGAAATAAAATAAAAATGGCTCCTCGTAAAAGCCGGTACCATCTTTGATTACGGTATCCTGCCACATCGGCATTTCCACTTGATTGGGAGCAAGATCATTCCCGCGGTCGTCACGTTCGAAGGACTGCTGCTCATTGGTCCATATCCGATTGAACGTTATGCTTCTCGCTTCGTTAAAAGGAAGGTTCCCGTCAATCCGCAGCTCCCGTTCAATGTCGGATTCCTTGCCAGGTTCCGTATACATATTCATCTTGACGTTATAAAGACCGTCCTGACTGACCTCGAACGCCCAGGAGATCGTACCCGCATCTCCGGTTTTTACGGCTTTGCCCTGCCTGCCCTCGTAATTCTCAAGTACGGCAGCGTCCATCCCCTGCGTCTCGCTGTAATTCTCGCCTTCAATGACAACTTCCTCAGCGGATGCGCCTGTGCTGCTTTGTTTGGACAGATACTCGTCATATCCGCCTTTTTTGAACGAACCGGTCAAGGCTGTCAGGTCCAGATCGGCCGCAGCCGCGGCAGCCGCGGTCTCCGTTTGCCGGGATGCCCCGCCCCGCATGGAGAAGGAGGCATATACCGCCACGGACAGAAGCAGCAGTATAGCAGTCACTTTCACGATTGGTCGCCGCACTTGGTTTCCCCCTCCTCTTGAGCAGTCCCCCTAATCCGCAAGCTCCCGCTTTGACAGCAAACTTTGGATCAGGGGCTCAGCTCAAGAGCTATGCTTTATTTGCTGTCCTGCAGCAGCTTGTTGATATTGGCCTCGAACTGCGGTTTTACTTTATCCACCGCGGTCGCCGGCGATACTTTGCCTGTCGTGATATCCGTTACAACGCCTTCGAACAGCTTCTCGCCGTCCGGCACGCCGTAGTAAGAGATATACTGAATGCTGTCGGCCATCTGAGTGCGCGTATCGAGCGACTCTTTGCTCGGATAGGAGGACTCCCATGACTGCTTCGCCAATTGTCGGCCCTCGTCATGAAGGCTGATCTCATCCATAATTCTGGCGGCAGCTTCCGCATTCTTCGAATACTTCGATACCATAAACATATTGCCAAAAGGCGTGTACGAAACGTATTTATCGGCTTTCGGGCCTTTCGGGAAGAACACATACCCGATCTCCTGGTCCTTCATGCTGTCCAGCAGCGTTCCAAGCTCCCAGCTGAATCCTGCATAAATGAGGCCTTTGCCTGCGATAAATTCCTTGCTGGCATCTTCTGGAACAGGCTGCATAATCGACTTATCCGTGTTGTAGAGATCGGAGACAAACTGCAGCGCCTGTATCGTATTCTCGCTGTTCATGGAGAACTTGATTTCGCCGGCTGCGTCTTTATCCAGGGCGCCTTTGTTCGTGTACACCAGCTGCTCGGCCAAAGCTTTGGTTTTGCCGTACGCGCCGGCAAGGCCGAATACATCCGTTTTACCGTCGCCATTGGTGTCCTTGGTTCCCGATTTGGCGAATTCGCGGAAATTTTCCCACGTCCATTCCCCTTTTTGCTGCAGCTCGTACGGATCTTCCAGACCCAGCTTCTGCACCAGCGTTTTGTTATAGTACATGCCGTAAGGGGAAGGAGCGGAATCCGTCATTCCATACTGCTTGCCCTTGTAGCTGCCGCCGCTTTTCATCCAGCTGATGTATTTGGCATCGCTCAGATCCAGATATTCGTCTACGGGCTGGATAAATTCCTTGTTGACCAGCTGCGGGAACGCCCAGAACAGCTCAAGCAGGACGATATCCGCGAAAGGCGTTCCGGAAAGCGAAGTCGTAGTGAAGTTTTCCACATATTTGCCATAGTCGGCGAATTTAACGAATTCGATTTTTGTGTTATATTTTTTCTCGGCCGCTTCGATCAATTTGATCTGCGCTTCTTCCGCAGGGCCTTTCTCCGCGATCGTCCGCGGATCGGCATCGTCATACCATACGCCGATTTTCACGGGAGCTCCCTGGAGATCAAAGGTCTTTTCCGCCGGCGCTACCGGTTCCTCGGGAGCCGCTGCTTCCTCAGGCGCCGCCGCTTCATTGACCGGTGCCGCATTATTCGCTGCCGCCGGTTCCTCCGTGCCCGTATTGCCGCCGTTGCCTGCATTATTGCTGGAACAGCCTGCTGCCGCAACCATAACGATCAATACGATGAGCAGCGAAGAGAGCCAATTGAACTTTTTCATTTAAAATCCCCCATCATCCGTTTAGGATCGAAATTTTAAAAACCTTAAGCATGAGCAGACGAACCCGAAAGCATGGAAACTTAAGCTTCTCCCTCCTTGTCACACCCGGATGAAAAGTAGAATGCGCTTACAAGCCAAAAACATAATGAGCATAAGCGATAAGACCTTCGTGGAAACTGACTTATGTAATTAGATATACTCTAATCATCGCTTACAGAAGTTATTATAATCGGGTATTTATTTTTTGTAAATATAGAATATACTTTATTTTATATTTTATCTTTTTTGTTATACTCAATGAAAAAAACCGCCGACCATCGCGGTCAGCGGTTTCTAAATCTCGCACCTATAAGACTTCAGCTTCCACTCATTTTCAAGACTGGCCCTGCACGGTCAAAATATCGGACGGCCGGCCGCTTGAGTCCCTTTCCACCCAGCGGACAGGCACTTTGACGCCGTGATGCCCGGTATCTGTCCGTTCGATCAGCTGGACGATCAATTCTGCCGCCTTGCGGCCAATTTCATTATAATTCTGGGCAATTGTCGTTAACGGCACTTCAACATGCTGGGCAATCAAATGGTCATCGAAGCCTACAATAGACAGCTGCTCAGGAACCTGGACGCCCATCTCCAGCACATTTTTGAGAAGATCTACAGCCAGATGGTCATGCTCGGTCTGAACAGCCGTCACGCCGGACTGAAGAAGCTTCGCCATCATTTCTTTATAGAACGTTTTGCTGTTCGCGGCGGTTACGTCCCGGTAAAAATCCGTCACCACAATCTCCGGATCGATTGTTATTTTATGATCCTTGAGCGCCTTGCAGTACCCTTGATAGCGGTCCCTGACAGAGCTGCGGAATTCAATGCTGATGCTGGATACAAAGGCAATCCGGTCATGACCCAGCTCTATGAGTCTCTTCGCCGTCATATAGCCGCCCTCAAAATTATCCGAGACGACGCTTGTGATCGGCAGACTCTCAAAGTATTGGTCAATGGTCACGATCGGATAGTCGTTCCAGTGAATCGCATGGATCAGGTCAACGTTGCTGATGGTGCTGATGGGATACAAAATAATGCCGCTCGGGCCATTCTTCGGCACTCTCAGCAGCAGTTCCTTCTCCTTGTCCTTGCTCCAGTTGCTGTCATGAATGCTTAAGTAATAGCCCTTGGCATCCAGATAATCCGAAGCCCCTTTTATCGTATCAAGCTCGCTTGTCGCCATATATGGCAATATCATGGAAATAATCCGGTTCGAATGAACAGGCCCCTGGTCGGGTGGTGTGAATCCCTCTTGTTTCTTGACATAGCTTCCGCTTCCCCTGATGCGGTATATAAGCCCTTCGCGCTCCAGCTCGATCAATGCGCGCTTGGATGTAATACGGCTGACGCCTGACTGCTCCGCCAGCTCCACTTCCGTCGGAAGCTGCTGGTCAGGCGCATATTCCCCCGATTTGATTTTCTCCTTAAGCCCCTCCATAATAACCATGTACAACGGCTTATTCTCGCCTTGCATAGCACTCACTTCCAGTCCGTTCCTAAATTCATATTCACCATTGATTATATCAAATCCCAAGATTATAATGCAAATTAAATATATCAAATTAGTCTGGAACTCATTAAGGGAGCGAATATTTCAGGAATGCTTCTTTGTGCTGCCTTGCCGTGTCAATAATGAGAATATCGGGGAAAAGCAAGAAAAAGCATCGCCTGTTGTCAGGGCGATGCTTTTTTTCAACTATTTAATGATGCTTCAAATGCTCCAGCGTCTGCACGAAAATTTGCTCCACATGACTGTCATCAAGGGAATAGAAAACAGTCTTGCCGACCTTGCGGCGCTTCACGATCCGATTATTCCGCAGGAACCGCAGCTGATGCGATACGGCCGATTGTCCCATGTCCAGCACCTGCGTCAGGTCGTGAACGCACAGCTCGCTCTGGGACAAGGCATGAATCATTTTGACACGGGTCGGATCTCCCAGCGTCTTGAACAAATCCGCAATTTCCGATGCATCCGAATCGTCGACCAGCTTTTCTTTAACGGAGCTTATATCCGCTGCCGTTCCGCTGCATGCTTCGTCACAGGCATCCTGAATCAATTTCTCCGTCACGTTATCCACCAACCACTTTTAGATTTGTTCCTTATTATAGCATCCGGGTTTCCATTGGGGAAGAATGGGTGTCCAACTATATCTTTAGCCTGTATGAACCGGAGATGGTTCCATTGAATAAATAAGAAGAAATAGCCGCGTTGTCCTCTTGACGGCGTTCTCGGTATTTTACTTTATCATTTAAAAAAATAGGCATAATATTCATGGAAATGGGTTTGACAGGAAATTACATCCGGGTTATCATATGAACATGTATTCATATATTGTATGAAAGAGGGAATCCTCCATGAAGGAATATCGCGTGAAAGGCCTTTCCTGCGGCAACTGTGCGCTCGCAATCGAGAATCAGCTCAAACGTCTTGAATATGGCGAAACGGCCGAGCTTCATTACAATACAGGTAAATTGAAACTCGATCCGCGCATATCCTTCGCTGCAGTGGAGAGCATTCTGAAAGCCGATCACGCCTATATTGAACGCGGGCATGAGGATCATCACGGACATGAGAATCACGCGCACAGCCATGGCGAACAAGATCACCAGCATGGCGATGGGCATTCTCACAGCCACTCACACAGCCATAGGCATGGCTTGTTAGGTCCGATCAGGCTGCTTATCCTGTCCGTTGTCCTGTTTGCCGCAGCAATTATCATCGGCGGTTCCGCTCATGAAGCCGTTCCGGTCAGCTTGTATCTGCTTGCTACCGTCCTGAGCGGGTACTCGACCTTTCTTCGCGGACTTCGCCATTTATGGTCCCTGCGGTTTACGATAGACACGCTGATGACCATCGCGCTCATTGGCGCCATCGCAATCGGAGAATGGAAGGAGGCAACGCTTGTCGCCATTCTGTTTGGCCTCAATGAAATTCTTGAAGGCCTCGGCATGGAGAAAGCGCGGCGTTCCATGGCCTCACTTCTCAAGGTCGCTCCCAAGGAAGCTGTGAGACTCGAGGATGGCGTTGAGAAAACCGTTCCCATTGCCACTCTCGCCATTGGCGATCTCGTCATTGTCAAGCCGGGCGGAAAAATCCCTTCGGACGGCAAGGTTGAAGACGGCAAAAGCTCCGTCAATGAAGCGGCCATTACCGGTGAATCGCTGCCTGTCGAGAAATTCTCCGGCGAGCCGGTATATGCCGGAAGCATTAATAATGAGGGGGTTCTGCGGGTCCGGATTGACAAAGCTTATGAGGACTCGTCGCTTGCCACGATTTTGCATCTGGTGGAGGAAGCCCAGGAAACCAAAACGCCTACAGAGCTCTTTATTAATAAATTCGCCAAATATTATACGCCTGCCATCATGGCTGCGGCTGTGCTGGTCATGATCGTTCCTCCCTTGATCCACGGAGGAGATTGGATCAAATGGCTGTATCAGGGGTTAGCCGTGCTTATTGTGGGATGCCCCTGCGCACTCATTTTATCTTCGCCTATTGCTATCGTATCGGGGATCACACGGAATGCGCGCAACGGCATACTCATTAAAGGCGGCGTCTTCCTGGAACAGCTGGGCCGAATCGATACGCTTGCCTTCGACAAGACCGGAACCTTAACCAAAGGGGAGCCGCATGTAGAGAAAGCGGTTGTGTATGATGAAGCCCGCTTCTACCAGGTGGCAGGATCCATCGAGAAGTCCTCCTCCCATCCACTTGCCAAGGCCATTATGAAGGACATTGCACAAAGAAACATCGAGCTGCCGGAAGCCGATGAAATCAGGACCGTCCCGGGAAGCGGCATCGTAGCCGATATCCGGGGCGAGACCTATTGGCTTGGCAACGAGCAGAGCATCGGCCATATCAGCCTTCCCGATGATATTCTTGCGCAAATTATCAGCCTCAAGGAGCAGGGCCTGACTCTTGTGCTGGCTGCGGATAAGGACCGGGTGCTCGGCATGTTCGGCATTGCAGATGAGATCAGGGAAGAAAGCGCGGCCGTCATCCGCAAGCTGCACCGCGCCGGGATTCGCCAAACCGTCATGCTCACAGGCGATCATCAAAAAACGGCCGAGAAGGTCGCGGACATGGTCGGCGTCACCTCCTGCTTCAGCGGTCTGCTGCCAGAAGATAAGGTCAAGATTGTCAAGGATCTGGCAGCCCGCGGCCGCGTCGCGATGATTGGCGACGGCATCAACGATGCGCCCGCTCTCGCTTCCGCCCAGCTTGGCATCGCCATGGGCAAGGGAACCGACAGCGCCATCGAAACGGCGGATATTGTGCTTATGCAGGATCATCTGGGCAAGCTGCCGGAAGCCATCGGAATCGCCAAGCGGGTCAATGCGGTCATCCGTTTTAATATTGCCGTTGCTCTCGGACTGAAGCTGATTGCTTTGCTGCTGACGATCCCCGGCTGGCTGACGCTTTGGATCGCCATTTTATCGGATATGGGCGCCACGATATTCGTTACCTTGGTGAGCTTGACGGTATTGATCAGCCGCCGGGATAAAGCAGGCTGAGATACAGGTTTAATGATTCAACAAACAGCCATTCAGCAGCTATTAACTGCCAGGTGGCTGTTATTTTTGATAGCAGTCTACTATATATCCGGATGAATTTCTTCAGCCGCCCGGTCCGATTCATATAAGGCCTGAACGATCTTGATTACGCTGCGCGCATATTCCCCCGAACACGCAGGCTCTATATCGTGATGAATGCTTTCCAGCAGCTCGCGGTACTGAAGGACAAACGGGGATACAGTCTGAGGGGCTTCAACAAGGCGGTATTTCCCTCCCTCGCTGATCCATAGACCGACTCCCGTTGCCAGCTTGATCATGCCGCGAGTGCCGATAATTTCCGTCTCGTTGCGGTTCACTCCGCCGTAGCCGCTTTGGCTGATCGTACAAGGAATGCCGCTTGCGGTACGGAGAAAAGCGACCCCGCTTCCCTCGATATCCCCTTTGATGCCATGAAAACTGAGAGCTGCGTTCACCTGCGTGAAACAGCTGTCCGTCAGCCATTGGATCTTGTCTACCGAATGGGAGCCCAGATTCATGAATATCCCGCCGCCGGACTTGGAGCGATCGAAGAACCAGTCGGGACGATTGGGCAAATAATAATTGACGTGACGCGTATCATTAATCATGACAAGCTCGCCAATCCCGCCGCTTGCAATAATCTCTTTGGCCTTGATGTTCTCGGCAAAATAATGCTGGGTATGGCCTACCATCAGCTTGACCCCATGCAGTCTCACCGACTCTATCATTTGACCGCATTCTTCAACATCAAGCCCCATCGGTTTCTCCAGCATGATATGGCAACCCTGCTCCGCACAGGCGACAGCCGCTTCCTTATGCAAATAATGCGGCAGCGTTATAACTGCTACATCCGGCTGCTCCTCTCTGAGCATCTCATTGTAATCCGTATACGCGCGGATATGATAATCGCCGGCAGCCTGCGCCGCACTCGCTTCACGGATATCCGCGATGGCGACGGCCTCAAGCTCATCCATCTGCGAGATCGCCTTCAGATGGTCGCCGGATATCCCCCCGGCTCCGATAATCGCTGCTTTTAACATTTGCTGCTCCCGCCTCCCTTTCCCCAGAAGAAAGATTCCACGACTGTATCTGCGCCGGACTTATTCCCGGCCATACAATTCCTTCATGATCCGTTTCCCCGTCGGAGTCTGCGCAAGACCGCCCTTGGCCGTCTCCCTGAGCTTCTCCGGCATTGCCGTTCCCACCTCGCGCATCACATCGATCACCTCATCCGAAGGAATGACACTGCGCACGCCGGCCAGTGCCATATCTGCCGCCGCAAGAGCGGTGACCGCTCCAAATCCGTTGCGCACAATGCAGGGGATCTCTACCAGTCCCCCTACCGGGTCGCAGATCAGGCCAAGCGAGTTCTTCAGCGCAAGACCGACGGCATGCACGGCTTGAGCGGGCGTTCCTCCCCTCATCTCGGTGAGCGCGCCGGCCGCCATGCCGATGGCGGAGCCAATCTCCGCCTGGCAGCCGCCTTCCGCGCCAGAGATAAAAGAATTGTTCGCAATCACATAGCCAATCGCCCCGGCTGCGAATAATCCTTCTACAAGCAGGCTGTCATCCCACCCGAAACGTTCCTGGGATTGAACGAAAACGCCGGGAATGATCCCGCATGAGCCTGCTGTCGGCGTCGCGACGATCCGCCCCATAGAAGCGTTCACTTCCGATACGGCGAGCGCATACGTCATCGCTGCGGCAGCATTGCCGCCCAGTGAGGGTTCCCCGTTCCCGGCGTAATCATGAAGACGTTTGGCATCACCACCCGTCAGACCGCTGCGGGAAAGCGTGTCGGTTGTCAGACCTTTGTGGACGGCTTCTTTCATAATTTTGTAATAGGCAGCCATCTGGCTGAAGACAGCATCTTCATTCTTTTCTGTCTCCAGCGCCTGCTGCTGCAGCATCAAGCGTCCCATTGTAAGGGCGCCGGCTTCACAGCGCTCCTGCAGCTGCTGCAAGGATGCAAAATTCACAGCGCTGCCTCCTTCCCTTGCGCCAGATCCACCAGGCTGACCCGGTGAACATGGGTCAATTCAAGAATTTGTCCCGCCACTTGCGGGGGAACCGGTTCATCCGTTTCGATCACCGTCAATGCATCTCCGCTTCTGCTTTTTCGGTCCAGATCCATATTGCCGATATTCAATTGCCTTGCTTTCATGATGGTTGTGATATCTGCCAGCATGCCGGGATAATCATCGTGGAAGATCAATAATGTCGGGTAATGGGCGGAAAATCGGACATCAAAGCCATTTACGGAGATGATCTCGATATTTCCGCCTCCGATCGAAGTGCCGGTCAACCGGTCCTCGTGCCGTTCGTCTCTGAGAATAATAAGGGCCGTGTTCGGATGCTCAGCCTGCTGTGTGCCTGTGCGGAATACAACCTGCATGCCTGCCGACTCCGCCAGCTCCAGAGAATGGCGGATCCGAGAATCATCCGTACTGTAATCGAGCAGCCCGCCGACTATGGCAAGATCCGTCCCGTGACCGCGATAGGTCTCGGCAAATGAACCGTACAGGACAATTTCCGCATGCACGGGCATCGCCCCGAACAACCGGCGGGCTGCGCGTCCAAGCCGTGCGGCACCCGCTGTATGAGAGCTCGATGGTCCGATCATTCCAGGCCCGATGATGCTGAAAACATCCTTGAAGCGCATCCCTATCCCTCATTTCCACTAATCCATGAGCATTGTTACGCTTGGGAGAGCCAGCTGCCCAGGTTTTCTTTGACAAATTCATCATCATTTAAATGCGGATAGTCCCGATAGATCCGGTCGATTTCTTCCGCTTGTCCCGGAGAGAGAAACTCATGAGGATTGAGACACCAAGTGCCTTGAAGCAGTCCCTGTCTGCGCAGCACCTCATGAATGCCCGGAATGCATCCGGCAAATTGGTTAGCGGAATCAAAGAATGCCGCATTGGAATCCGTCACCTGAACATGCCGTGTCAGCCAATCCCGGGGAATTTCCGGCAGCCTGCGCACCTTTTTGATTTCCTCCAGCAGCTTCACCGCTTCCCGCGTCCAGACCGACCAATGGCCCAGCAGCCCGCCGACAATCTGCTTCTCCACCGGCTTCCCGTTCACCATGAACTGATAGCGGGTGAGCAAATCAATAATGATATTGTCATCATTCCCCGTATACAGGGCGATATCATCCCGGCGGCTCGAATAGCAGACCGCCCTGACGACATCAATGGTCTGATAACGGTTGAAGGGAGCCATCTTGATGGCAATGACATTCGGAATCTCGGCAAATTCGCGCCAGAAACCGAAGCTGAACACCTTGCCGCCCACAGACGGCTGCAAGTAGAAGCCGATGACCGGGATGACCTCCGCCACTTGTCTGGTCCGCGTCAGAATCTCCTGCTCACTCCAGCCCTCAAGTCCGCCCATGCTGAGAAGACCCGCATCGTAGCCATGCTTCAATGCGGTTCCCGCTTCTTCCAGCGCCTGCCCGGCCGGTCCGCATAAGCCGGCTATCTTGATGAAGGGCCGGCTGATTCCGGCCCGATCAACCTCCTCGGCCGCCAGCCTCAGGACCGGCTCATACAGATTAAACGCCTTGTCGCGGATCTCGAACTGCGTCGAGTGAACTCCCACGGCAATGCCGCCGGAGCCCGACGCCATATAATACCGGGTCAGTGCCCGCTGCCGCCGCTCGTCAAGCTTCCGGTTCTCGTCCAGTGCGAGTGGATGCGCCGGTATAACCATCCCCTCATGAACCGCCTTAAGCAGCTCCGGAGTCAGTGCTCTCCCTGAACCTGTCATTAGAAGTCTCCCCTTCTTTCCTGAAAGTGAGTCGGCTTGTTCCAGGTCTGCCCGCCGGCCTGAATCCATTCAGCCGTCCAATCGATCAGCTGCAGCAGGGATACCCGCGGATATCCGAAATGCTGATGGGACCTGGATGCATTGCTGAGAAGAGCGGTATCCGCCTCGGCGCCGGCAAACACGGCCTCGCTGCCGAGACGGCCTGCAAGCTCTTGTGCCGCCCAGCGGATGGACATGGTCTCCGGACCGGTAATATTCAGAATCGAAGGAGGATTTGAGCATTTGGTCAGGGAGCGCAGAGCCATCGCGTTCGCATCTCCCTGCCAGATGACATTGGCATAGCCCATCGTGAGGTCGATCGGTTTTCCCGCTTGAATAGACTTGGCCAGCTCAAGCAGAACGCCATAACGCATATCAATCGCATAGTTCAGCCGATAGATAAGCATCGGAGTGCCGTTCAATTGAGAGAAGTATTCGAATACGCGCTCCCTGCCAAGACAAGATTGCGCATACTCGCCAATCGGTCCCGGAGGAACGGACTCATCGACGCCGCCGTTCCCGACAGGAGAAAATGGATACACATTCCCGGAGGAAAACACGACGATACGGGAATCTTTATATTTGTCCGCTACTCTGCCCGGCAAATAGGCATTCATCGCCCATGTGAAATATTCTCTGCCTTTTGTGCCGAATTTATTGCCGGCCATATAGATGATATTCGCCGCATCCGGGAGCTTGCCAAGCTCGCCATCCTGGAGCAAATCGCAAGCAGTTGTCTCTACTCCCGCTTCTTCCAGCTCGGCTCTTGCTGCCTCGTCAGAGAAACGGGAAACGGCGATTACCCGCTTCGCGAGTCCTCCATCCCGGATTGCATTCATTGCCAGTCTTGCAAGGCTGGGTCCCATCTTGCCGCCTGCACCCAGAATCATAATGTCCCCGTCAACCGATGCCAGGTCGCGCACAAGGCTCTCGGATGGCTCAGCCAGTCTGGATTCTAATTCAACTACTGTTCTCATGGATTTGATAGCTCCTCTCCAATGGTTGTTAGGCTTATTATAATGAAGCCCCCTCATTTAAGACAAATCTTTAAATTGTCTTTTAATAGCTGTTGATGAATGAACAAAAAGACGCCTTGGCAGGCGCCTTTAATCATTCCGTTCCATTCGTTTTTTTCGCTTCGGTTTCACTCGCAGCAGTTGTCCTGTTCAAATCTGCAGAAATTTTCCCGTGATTTTAAACCATCATTACAATTGGGTTGTATACTTGTTAGGAAAGCAGGAGGAGGAAGAAACATACATATGGCAACGGTTGAAGAGAATTCCCCGAATAAGAGCAAAATAAAGGTGCTTATTGAGTTATTGCAGGTTTCCACCAGACTTGGCCTGACTTCCTTCGGGGGACCTGTCGCTCATCTTGGCTATTTTCATGAAGAATACGTACGCAGGCGTAAATGGATGGATGAACGCAGTTACGGGGATCTGGTGGCTTTGTGCCAATTCCTTCCGGGACCGGCAAGCAGTCAGGTAGGAATGGGAATCGGGATCATCCGGGGAGGACTGATCGGGGGTATCGTATCCTGGATCGGTTTTACACTGCCCTCTGTTATTGCCCTTGTGCTGTTCGCTTTTCTGCTGAAAGGCATGGATATCAGCGGCGCCGGGTGGCTGCACGGGCTGGAAATCGTCGCTGTCGCCGTTGTGGCCCTGGCCATCTTCGGCATGGGTCAGAAGCTTGCCCCCGATCGGAACCGCATTACCCTGGCGATCGCCGCAGCGGCGGTCACATTGCTGTGGCAGACGGCATTCAGCCAAGTGGCGGTTATCATTGCCGCTGGCTTGCTCGGCGTTGTGATGTACCGCAATAGCGATGTCCAGGCTATTCCCCCGATGGCTGTACCGGTAAGCCGCAGCATCGGCAACCTGTGTTTGCTGTTATTCCCCGTTCTTCTGGTTGCGCTGCCCTTCCTGCGCCAGCTTGGAATCAATGGCATGCTGCCGCTGTTTGACAGCTTTTACCGGGCAGGAGCTCTTGTATTCGGCGGGGGCCATGTCGTACTCCCGCTGCTGGAGAAGGAAGTGGTGCCGGCGGGCTGGGTCAGCAGGGAAAGCTTCATGGCTGGTTACGGCGCAGCCCAGGCGGTTCCCGGTCCACTGTTCACCTTTGCCGGATATTTAGGGGCTATGGCCAAAGGCATATCCGGAGCTGTCATAGCCACCGTCGCCATCTTCCTGCCCGCTTATTTGCTTATTGTCGGAGCGCTGCCATATTGGAGCATGCTCCGCCAAAAGCCGGCCGTTCAAGGCGCGTTAACCGGCGTCAACGCGGCTGTTGTAGGTCTTCTCCTCGCCGCGCTTTATGATCCGTTGTGGACCACTGCCATTTTGACGCCCGTCGATTTTGTCCTGGCCGCGGTATTGTTTATTATGCTGTCTTTCTGGAAGCTGCCCCCATGGATCGTTGCCGCCGCCGGTGCGGCAGGCGGCACTTTTATTAGTTATTTGAGCATGTAATTATGCAGGCCATGAGCCAGTCGGGATGGCACGGTTGTTTTACGTGTTCAGTTCAACGGCTTCCATCGCGACCCTTTCCCAGATACGGTCAAGCGTCAAGGACAGGTTGGAGCCTCTTTGCGGATGCAGATACGGCTCCTTGCTGCGGAAATAATGCGGATGCCCGCCGAGTACCGTAATCGTCCCCAAGTGGCCGGGTGCATGCTTGAGCCTGTTCCAAAACGGCACGCCGAGTTTATTCCGGCTCCAGCCGCCCCAGCTCCCCAATCTGGTGATGGGATCCTTCAATATTCCGTCCTCATCGACCGCCTGAAAATAGCTTACCTTTTCACGCAAATCCCTCCGGATCGGCGTCTTGGGCGAACCAACCTGAATGATCCGGCAATCCGGAAGGATCCCCTCTCTGTTTAACAGCAGGGCAGCCCGATAAGCTGCGACGCCTCCTCCGCTGTGGCCGATAAACAGTACAGGATGACCTGCCGAGAGTTCACGGACCTGCGCCGCCACCGCCCTGCCTCCAGGACGATGCGAAATCCAAAAACGCGTCAGGTCCACGCCAACCTGAATAATTTGGCGAACCATGCTCTGCGTATGATCGCCATAAGGCAGCAGCTCGCGAATCACCGGATCCCGCCCTGCTTCGTGGAAACGGTGCTTCAGCTCCCGTTTGCATTCATCAAAAATAGTCGGTGTCGATGCAACCCCCGCAACCAAATAAATATGCCATTTTGGAGCTTCATCCAACATCATCATTTTCCTCACCGCCTGTTCGCTTCCGGCTGGGCCATACATGCCGCGGCCTCCTGCTGTTAGTATGGGACGGACAGCCCTTAATTCATTCCTTCATTTTTTACGATTGCCCGGCTGAAGTTCTTCAAAGTCATTCTGATGGAATATTATATTATGGTAAATTGAAAAGGGCCGCGTTTCCGCGGCACTTTGCTGACAAATTTTTCATTGGTTCGGGCTCCAAGCCGCCGCCGCTCCCGCAGATTGCGCAAATTTTCGTCTTTTGCTTGCTTTTACATGCTGAACCGCTTGCGATAATCGCATTTCCTGCATAATTCCTCGACAACTTCTCTTCGCGAGAAGCCGTCGTACAGCTTATTGGCCCGCTCGCCCTCAATAATCTCGGAGAAAGGAGTGCGGTTGATGTTTCCCAGATTGATTGCGCCTTCGCCATCAAGACAGCAGGGAATCACGGTTCCGTCGACCAGTATGCCGGCCTGATTCCGCAGTCCGTGGCAGAAGCCCTTGCCTTCGTCCTCCTGCTCCTTGTAATCAGGCCATACGAATTCATGCTCCTGATTCAGGTAGATCCTGTCGGCTATTTTGATTCCGCTGCCGCGGACAAATTTATCCTCAATCTTATAATCAAGCCGGAATTCCTCTTCGATGATCTCCAGAATTTCCCGATTGCGGTTGCGCTCCAGATTGGTGGCATTATCCTGCGTCAGATTCCACAGCCGGAATGAAATCAGAATATTCGAGGCCGCTACCGCTTCCTTGGCATAAGCCAGCACACTCTTGATGTAACCTTGCTTATCGGTTGAGCCTTCATGGCCGTCAAAGCTGTGCAGGGAGAAGTTGATTTGCCTGAGCGCCGGCTTTCCCATAATCTTGGGACCCGCTTTATGAAGAAGAGTGCCGTTGGAGGTCAAATTCACCTTGAAGCCCCGCTCATGGCTGAGATCCAGCAGTTGATCCAGCTTGGGATGGAGCATCGGCTCCCCCTTGACGTGAAAATAAATATGCTCCGTATGGGGCTTGATCTCATCGAGAATTTTCGTAAAGGCATCTATCTTAATGAAATTCGCCTGCCGCTTTGTCGGGGGACAGAAGGTGCAGGACAGATTGCAAACGCTCGTAATCTCGATATAAAATTTTTTGAACTTTTTCAATGCTTATGCTCCATTCGGCGAAATGAGTGAATAATCATGTCATTATTATATCATAGGAATGCGAGAATACGGCTACGATTTCTTGTCAAAAAAGATATGTTTGGCTTTCACCGCCCCATTATTCAGCTCCAGCACACCGAAGGAATACAAGGACTGTCTTCTCTTGTCCGTTGGCGATCCCGGATTCATAATCAGCGCCTCTTTATTCCGTTTCAATACGGGAATATGGGAGTGTCCGTATATGATCACGTCCAGATCCTCTTTCTGGAAGCTTCCGAGCGCGCATGCCTCCGTATCGATTCGTTTGCCTGCTCCATGCCCGTGAACGATGCCGATGCGGCACCCTTCCATGGTCAGCAGCTTGATCAAACCAAACCTTGCGATAATCTCCGGACCGTCATTATTGCCCGCAACCCCGTCGGTAGGCGCATAGCCCGCCAGTTCCTCATATACGGATATCTGTGTCCAGTCTCCAGCATGCAAAATATGGTCCGCAGTACGAAGCTCACGCACCAGGCGCGCAGGCAGCTTCTTGTTCATCCTTGGCATATGAGTGTCCGAAACAACAATAATCCTCATTTGCTGCCGCACCTCGCCTTTCATAATTTCTCCCTCAGAATCAAGGATGATATGCAGCCGCATCCTGGTTCCGCATAATTTGGTCATAATGAGACCCTCAACCTGATCAGTTTCTCAGGCTTGTTCATGAAGCTTGCATTCCGGTAAACCCGCTCCAGCTCATCGGCATACCGGTCGAACTGCTGAAGGGAAGCAGCAGATAAATTTGCAACCAGAATACCGCAGCCCGGCACTCCGGGATTAACCTCTGTAGAGGTGCTGCCTATACTTTCAATAAAGAAATCAATACCGGATAAATTAGCATCCATATCCTTCAACAAGGCTTTAAGCCGGTTATGCAGCTCCTTCTGCTGCTCCAATGTTTCATAACCGTACCACAGCATCGTTCTGACGCCGCGCCCTGCGGCTTTCACGAACAAATCGGCATAACACCTCCCATTGGCATTCTCTTCAAGAATCCGGTAAGGGTCGATGTGGAGAAATGTTTCATGGCCCATCTGTTCCACCTCAGACCAGAGAAGATCAATGGAATCGCCCGATAGAGTCTGAACAAGGCTGTGCAAATTTTGTTCATCCGCATATTTTCTGATATCGGCCAAAGGCTCCTCCTCGATATCGCAAAACAAATACATGCCTCTGTCCTTCAGCAGCTCCATGGCAAGGCCTGGTGAGCCCAGATAAGCGGAAATACCATTTTGGGCTCCCTGCATAAGATTCACAAGCTCAATATAAGGGGAATGCCCGATAAACGGATAGTCGTTCCGCTCAAGCTCATGAAGCAGATGAAAGATGCCATATGCTCTCCGGCCTGTCCGGTCCAGAAGATACTTTGGAAATGCGGAATTGGATTCAACGTAACGATTCGGGCGCTCCTCTTTCAGAAAAAAGCATAAGGGCAGATGCTTCCAAACATCGCCGATTTCGCCATAATGCGTATAAGGCATAGTGCATCCCCTTTCAGTTTTAGAAAAGCAGCAGCTTGTGAAGCCGGTCCTGTTCGGGCAAGATATCAAGGTATGCCATCTTTCGTCAATTCCGCTCATGCGTACAATCAGCCCAATCGGGGTATAATTTCATGAAGACATTTTCTCGCGAGGAGGGATTGATCATGAAAAAAGTACTCATGACTGCAGCCGGACTGGGAATCGTTTATTTAATGAGAAACAAAGAGGCCCGCGAAAAACTCATGCACAGAGTGCAGTCCTTTGCGGACAGAGCCAAGCATCCGCATATATAATTTGTTAAGCGGAATTTGAATGTTTCTAACCTTATAGAAAATTATAGGCGAGAAACATCTACATTCTATAAAATTGAAACAAACCGCCAGGCTAATGGTAGCCGGGCGGTTTGTTTCAGGCTCAGAAGTAATGGCTGCTCTTACCCGGAATGCTTAATTATAATCAATATGGATTTGAAGCATATGCGACAGGAACTGTCAGAAAATCAGGAAGGCCTCAGTTCAAGCCGCCCAACACCGGATGCGGCAAATACGGCTCTTCCAGACTCGAAACTTCTTCGGCAGTCAGCTGCAGGGACAAGGCAGCAACCGCATCATCCAAATGATGGGATTTGGTAGCGCCTACGATCGGAGCTGTAACAGGCGACTTTTGCAGTACCCAGGCAAGCGCTACCTGCGCCCGCGGGACTCCACGTTTCTCGGCTAGCTCTGCAACACGCTGAGCGACCTTGCGGTCGGCGTCGGCTGTTTCGGAGAAGAGCTTTTTGCCGAATTCGTCGGTCTGCGAACGTTCGCTCGTTTCATTCCAATCGCGCGTCAGGCGTCCCCGTGCAAGCGGACTCCATGGAATAACGCCGATCCCTTCCGCCTCGCACAATGGCAGCATCTCACGCTCTTCCTCCCGGTACAGAAGGTTCAGGTAGTTCTGCATGCTGACAAAGCGTGTCCAGCCGTTGCGCTCGGAAACAAACAGCGATTTCTGAAACTGCCACGCATACATGGAAGAAGCGCCGATATAGCGGGCTTTGCCGGATTTCACGACATCATGCAGCGCCTCCATCGTCTCTTCAATGGGGGTATTGGCATCCCAGCGGTGAATCTGGTACAGATCAACATAGTCTGTTCCGAGCCGCTTCAAGCTGTTGTCGATCTCGCTCAGGATCGCTTTGCGCGACAATCCCGCACCGTTAGCACCAGGGTGCATACGGCCGTGAACCTTGGTAGCAATGACGATCTCATCGCGATTGGCATAATCGCGGAGCGCCCGTCCGACAATTTCCTCGCTGGTTCCATCGGAGTATACATTAGCTGTATCAAAAAAGTTGATGCCAAGCTCAAGCGCCTTCTTGATGAAAGGACGGCTGTCCTCCTCATTCAGCGACCATGGATGCGGACCACGCTCCGGAACGCCATAGCTCATACAGCCAAGACATATACGGGAGACATCAAGACCTGTTTTGCCAAGCTTTACATAATTCATGGAATCATCCCTTCTTTCCATTGCTATTATTCTCCTCTTTTATCCTATCAGAAAAATACGCTTACAGCCAAACATAAACGGCGGGAAGCCATCTCAAGGAACGAAAGAAACACGCCCTTCAATGAAGAAGAGCGTGTTCCTTGCAATCTCTGTTCGATGGAATAACGTCAATTCCCCTGAGCATTGTGGGCAGAAGGCCGTTGACCGCCGATACTGCCTATTTCGGCTTATACACGCTGTTTTCCACATCACCGCCAAATGCCAGCTGCTTCAACGGGACCATTGAATCGTCCGGAACATAGTATTTGAAAGGATTGTCGCTGATCTCGCCCAGCAGCTGCCTGCGGATGGGACTCGCGTCCTTCAGCAGCCGTTCCGATGCGGTTTTGTAGTCAATGGGCCTCATCCAGATGGGGCTGTAACCAAGAAACAGCTGCCGCCTTGTGAATGATGATTGGTTGGGCGCCCCGGCATGCCAGAGATTTTGCGGAAAAATAAATACGTCGCCGGGCTCTCCGCATACCTGCATCTCATCCGGCAGCTCCTCCCGCACATTTTGCGTATCCGGACGGTAGACGACATTATGGGAACGGGGAATGATCTTGGTGTTGCCGCGGTTGGGCTCTGACATGTCGCTCAGCATGTAGCAGGTTTTGATATAGTAGGTCGCCGCAAGGCCGTTGATCTCGGGAAACTGCGGATGCGGCCCGTCCTGATGCCAGTTGATAAAGCTGCTCGTGCTGGTCTTGATGTCGTCCGGATTCGGCTTGCGCACGGTCAGATGCGAGATATGCAGCTGGATATTGTGGCGGAGCAGCCGGACGATAAGCGGCAGCACGGCGGGTTCATCAATCAGCGAAGCAATCTCCTCATGGCGCTCCACACTGTTGTAAATATTATAGGACAGCGACTCCGGTTCTTCTGCCAGAATCCCGTCAACCGCCTGATTCAGCCTCGCCACCTTATCCGCAGACAGCACCCCTTTGATCAGCAGATAACCTTCCTCGTGAAACTGTCTGGCCAATTCCTCAATATTGAGCTGATGATTACTCATTGTCAGATCCTCCACACTTTAATAATCCAAAGTACGTCTTCACTTGCACATCATCCGGTGTACATCTTGCCGGCTACCGAAATAGCCGGCATCCGCACAGCTTCTTTTATTTCAGAAATCCAAGCTTCTCCAGCTGTTCCTGTGCCGAATCGATATACATCTTGTAATTCATGGACGTATCCAAGGTATTCAAAAAAGCATCGTATTCCTCAATCGGCCGTTTGCCATAAACAAACTTGGTCAGCTCCTCCTCGATATAGCGCGTTGCGTCGGCGGCGTTATAATTATCCGGGAAATCGATAAATCCGCCATAGGTTTCAATATGCGGCTGATTGGCTGCAAAATCGACGAATGCCTTTTGCGGCGCGAACTTCACCGACAGATAGTCCTTCTCCGGTCGTCCCGTAAATTGATAGAGCCAGAAATAGGCGCCTTCCTTGCCCAGCAGCTCCGTAGGAACGACGGTATCGCCCTCGATATTGTAATGCTTGCCTTCCACGCCGTATTGAACCAGATTGGAGCCGTCAGTGGACACATAATTGAGCAGCTCGATCACTTTGTCCAGCTTTTCGGGATTTTTCTCCAGCGCCTTCGGAATCGCATACAGCGCCGGTGTCATCCCCACATCCCATGCGCTGGCGAATTTGCCCCCGGGGCCTTCCGGCGCCTCGATCTGAATCCACTCGGCATCCGGATTCACCGCCTTGATCTGTTCGGTGAACTGGTCCTTCGTCATATTCGGCCAGTCGATATAGATGATGCCGGCCTGACCCTTGATCGCCTTCTCCTGATGCTGCAGCCCGGAATTGGCCATCAGCTCCGGATCGACCGCTCCTGCTTCGACAAGCTTCCTGATAAAGGTCAATGCATCCTTCATGCCGGGATCATGGAGCGAATTCACGAGCTTATTGTCGCGGATATACATGGTGGGACCGCCATCGAAGCCGATGCCATGGGCACCAAAGACAGAACTGAAAGTGCCTAATTTGGCTCCGGTCATGCCAAATGTGTCCTTCTTGCCATTGCCGTCAGGGTCCTGATCCGTGAAAGCCTTCGCGACAGTGTACAGATCATCCAGCGTTTTAGGCGGCTGCAGACCCAGCTTATCCAGCCAGTCCTTCCTTACCCAATAGGTGTTGTAAGGAATTTGCGGCGATTTGGCAATCGCATAGACGCGGTCATTGAACATGCCCTTCTTCAAGCTGTCCTCGCCGATGAAATCAATTGTCGGCTTCAGCTTGTCGAGATAATCCGACAGATCCAGCAGCAGCCCCTGTTCGGAGAACTGCTTCAGCTGCAGGCGGTCGACCGTGAACAAATCGGGAAAATTCGCCGACGCCATACGAACATTCAGCTGATTCTTGTAATCATCTCCAGACGCATAGACCGTCAGATTCAGGTCCGTTCCAAGCTTGCTGTCCAGCTCCTGCTTGATGATATCCTGATCCGGCGAAGGCAGGCCGTTCCCCGGCTCGATAATATCAATCTTCACCGCTTTGCCGGGAGCTTCCGCAGCAGGCGCTGCAGCATTTGGCTGACCTCCCGCTGTCGTCGTTTCATCCTTGCTTCCGCAGCCGGCGAGCAGCGTACCCGACAGTACGGCTGCCATAACCAGGCCGAGAATCCTGTTCCTTTTGACCATGTGAGCCAACCCCTCTCGTATTTTTCATCTTCATAACCGGCATCGGTGATTTAGCCCTTCACGGAGCCAAGCAGCATGCCTTTGGTGAAATGCTTCTGGATGAATGGATAAACGATAATAATAGGCAAACTCGCTGTAATAACGGAGGCCATCTGCATGGTCTCGGTCGGCAGGACATTATCGACATTTTCCAGAGGCTGCTGCGTCATCATCAGAATTTCACGAATGATGACCTGCAGCGGGAACAGCGTGCGGTCCGTCACATACATAATCGCTTGAAAAAATTCATTCCAGTGCCCAACCATATAAAACAGGCCAATGGTCAGCATTGAAGGAACGGACAGCGGGATGACGATCTGCAGCAGAATCCGCAGCTCCTTCGCGCCGTCAATCCGCGCTGATTCGAACAGCTCCTCAGGCATGCCTTCGTAGAAGCTTTTCATGATCAGCACATTGAAGCTCCATACCGCGTTCGGAAGAATCATCGACCATACAGAATCCAGCAGCCCCAGCGATTTCACCACGAGATAAGTCGGGATCAGTCCTCCGCTGAACAGCATAGTGAACAGGATCAGCATTAGGAACAGGCTTCGCCCCGGCATCAGCTTGCGGCTGAGCGGATAGGCCATCAAGGCTGTCAGAATCAGGTTGACCAGGGTCCCGACGATTGTAATGAATGCCGTCACCGCAAGCGCCCTCGGAATGCCGGTCTGGGTAAACAGCTGGCCGTAAGCCGAGAACGTAATGCGTTTGGGGATAAGAATGAAGCCGCCGTTCTTCAGCACCTCCGAGATCGGCGTGATGGATACGGTTACGACGTACATGAGCGGAAGAATGGCCGCAAGCGCGGCAATTCCGAGAAACACATAGACGATGAAGTTAACGATGCGGTCCTCCAGGCTTTTTACCATATGCCCTCACCCCATTTCTTGGCCAGCTGATTGGAGCCGAGCACAAGCACAAGGCCGATCAACGATTTGAATAGTCCTACTGCGGCTCCGAGACTGAAGTTCAGCTGCTGCAGACCCGTCCGGAACACCCAGGTATCAAGAATATCCGCGACCGCATACACCTGAATATTGTATAAAATATAGATCTGATCGAAGCCCGCATCCATGATCTGACCCAGCTTCAAAATAAACAACAGCACAATGACATTGCGGATACCCGGCAGTGTAATATGCCAGATCATCCGGAATCTGCCAGACCCGTCCACTCTCGCCGCTTCATACAGCGTAGGATCAATCCCCGTCATTGCGGCCAGATAGATGATCGCCCCCCAGCCGAGGTCCTTCCAGATTTCCGAGCCTACCAGGATCGCCCGAAAATGATCAGGCGAGGTCAGAAAAGGGATGGAGCTGAAGCCCAGATCCTCCAGCCAGCGGTTGAACAGGCCTGAGCTTTGCGACAGCAGGGCCAGCAAAATCCCGTAGATAATGACCCATGAGAGAAAATGCGGCATATACGTCAGTGTCTGCACGATCGACTTGAACCACTTATGCCGGCATTCGTTCAGCAGCAGCGCCATCAGGATCGGCGGCACAATGCCGAATATCAGCTTGTAGAAGCTGATGAGAAACGTATTGACGAGCAGCTGCGAGAAATAAGGCGAATGAAAAAACTGCTCGAAATATTTGTACCAGGGATCCGCCCATTTGCTGTGAAGCATGCCGTCCAGGATGCTGTAATCCTTGAAGGCAATAATAACCCCGTACATCGGCAGGTAACGGAACAAAATGTAATACAGAATTCCGGGCAGCAGCATCAGATAGAATGCACGGTATGCCCATACCCTTTTTCCCAGCTGTTTCATCTGTGGCCTGGGCTTCTTGGGAGCCGTCACCGCAGCCGTGGCCCACTTATCCATGAAATCACCTCACTGTAAGATGTTTGCGCTTACATTTTGCGTGATTTCAGTATAGCAAGCCCGGATTAGCCGTTCTATGCAGTGATTATGCGAAACTGTTCCAATTCTTGCAACCGCTTACGAATCAGGCGGAAATTCATCGGGTTTGACCGCAGGCAGCTCCACGCGGACCAGCATGCCCTTCATCGGCAGACTGAACACCCTGAGTCCGTATGGCTGCCCGTAGTGCAAACGGATTCTTTCATGCACATTCATAATGCCGATACCCGTAAAACGGTCCTTGCTCGGGGGCGTGCGCCTCTCGGAGAAAATCGTTTCAAGCTGATGCTTGTCCATGCCCACGCCATCGTCCCGGATGATGAAAACAAGCTTGCCGCGAACCAGCTTCGTGCGGATGGTTATCCTTCCTTTGCGCCTCTGCGGCGCGATTCCGTGAAAAATCGCATTCTCCACAAGCGGCTGCAGCGTCAGCTTCAGCACCGTGCAGCGGAGCGCGGCCGGATCCGTATCCAGCTCAAGCGAGAATTTATCGCCGTACCTTACCTGCTGGATATGGACATACATCATCAGCCCGTCCAGCTCCTCCTTCAGAGTGACGAACTCGCTTTGTTTATCGAAGCTGAACGACAACAAACCGACCAAAGATTTGATCGTCTCGCGGACGGCGTCGGTCTTCTGCTGCTTGGCAAGACTGCTGATGCAGGCCAGCGTATTGTACAGGAAATGAGGTGCGATCTGGCTTTGCAGCATCTTTAGCTCCAGCTGCAGCTTGTGGGATTCCGCTTCCTTGATTTCATGAACCAGATGCTGGATGCGCTCCATCATGGCGTTATAGCTTTTGGCCAGCATGCCGATCTCGTCGCTGCGGTTGACGGTGATCGCCGAGAGAATTTCCACTTCACGCACACGGTTCATTTTGGCTGCAAGCGTGCGGATCGGATAAGCAAAATAACGGCTCATCAGGTAGGAGCCAAACAGCAGCAGCACAAACCAGATCACGGCGACATTGCCGTAATTGCGGTACAGCATCGTAATATTTTGATAGAAATAGCTGTTCTCATAGAAAGCGATGAAATGCCAGCCCAGCCGGTTCACTCCGGCCTTGACCGCCACCAGCTTGCCGGTTGGCCCGTTAAGCTGCGATACGCCCACCTTGAGGTTGGCCATTTCGCTTAAAAAACCGCTGTCCAGGCTGGGCGGGAATACGTTCGTGTGGTAAGGCAGCAGACGGTAGAAGCTGAGCGGCAGGCTGGCATCAAAGGATTGCACGGCATTGCCCTTGCTGGTAATAATGGCAAAGGTCTGATTCTTCGTATTCATGAAGGTAGCCAGCAGCCCCGTCAGCTTGTTCAAATCGACCTCCACAACCGCCATCCCTTTAAAGCTGCGGTCCCCGCCGGCAATGGGAAGCACGAAAGCGACGGTCCGGCCGGAAAGAGGCGAATCGTAGGGCTCCGTAATGAACACGCCATAGCTGCTTCTGGCCTGCTCCAGCAGGCTGCCCAGAATGGGGTTGCCCATGATTTCGAAGTTCACCTGCGTATTGGATACCACCCTTCCATCCTCGCGCACCAGGTACAGCGTCCGGTACAAGGTGCTGTTCTGGCCGGCATACTGGCGCAGCAGCTCAATCGCTTCCCCTTCTTTATCCTCGTCCAGGAGGTCGGGGCGTTCGCGGAGCATCAGCAGGATGCTCTGCACATTGTCGAGGTAAGCGTTCAAATACAGATTGGTGCGGTCGATAATAATTTCTGAGTCGCTGACCACCTGTTTGCGGAACAGCTGCTCGGCGTCCTTCAGGTTCAGCCAGGCGAGCAGGCCAAAAAGCAGCAGAGTGCCGATGAACAGAAACAGAAAATGCTTCAAGGCGATACTCCAGCTGCTGACATTCAGCGTCCATCTCGGCAATTCGCATCATCCTTTCTTGAATTCGGTGGGAGAGACGCCCGTTATCCCCCGAAAGACGACGGAGAAATAACGGTAGCTGGGGATACCGACACGCTCGGCCACCTCATAGACCTTAAGCGTGGTTGTCTTCAGCAGACGGATCGCCTGATCAATCCGCAGGCGGGTCAAATAATCGTTAAAGGCCTCGCCGGTTTCTTCCTTGAACAAGCGGCTCAGATAAAAGGAACTAAGGCCCACCTCCGCTGCCACGGAAGTCAAGGTTAGCGGCTCTGCAAGATCCCGGGCTATAAGCTCCATGGCCATCAGCACCTCTTTGCGGCGTTTCCGCGGCTCACCTGCCCCGTTCTCAACCATTGCCGAAGAACCGGCAGCTGCTGACGGGTCTGCCAGCACTTCGCCTGAATTATGAAAATAAGCAAGCGATGGACCAGGCTCCGTTCGCTTTAGCGCGGCAAGAAGCTCCGTGTTATCGGCAGCAGAGCCTCCAAGCAAGGTGAAGAGCTTGACTTCCCCGCTAAGATAGGGCAGCTTCCGGTCCAGCCCCTGCTGCAGTGCCGTCATCAGCTTCCCGGCTGCCGGCTTGATCTGAGCCTGGGCCGCTTCGCTATTATCGGCAGCTCTGAACCAGAGCATATAGTCCGTTTCTCCAAGCGGAGTCCAATCGAATGGCAGCGCCGTTATTAGCCGTTGGTCATCCAGCGTCTCATTCAAGGCGACGGCAACCTCGTAACGGTATTCCGGCTTGCATACGGCATGCAGCCTCGCTGCTGAAAGAGAAGAACCATCCGGTCCGGAAGCGCTTTCAGATGCCGCCGGAACAGCTGCAAGCCGCTGAACCAGATTCTCCCCGCTGCCGCCTTCCTTCACCAGCTTGGCCAGCAGCCTGGAGAGCTCGATCCGTTTGCCGTACCGCTCGCTGCGGCGGTTTACCCGTTCGCGGCGGATCGCCTCCCGCGCCTTATCGAGCACCTCACGCATTTCCTCATCCTCCAGAGCCACCTTGATCAGATAATCAAGCGCCCCCAGCTTGAGCGCTTCTCTGGCATACTCAAATTCACTGTGGCAGGTCAGCAGTACAATCTGTGTGAGCGGATATTGGCTGCGTATGCTCCGGCACAGCTCCAGACCGTCCATGACCGGCATCGTGATATCCGTAATCACTACATCCGGCTGCATCCCGCCGCACATCTGCAGCGCTTCCGCGCCATTTTCGGCTTCGCCGATCAGCTCTGCTCCATAATCCTGCCATGGAAATAACCGCAATTCCTCCCGCAGCGGCAGCTCGTCATCGACAATAAGAACAGTCAAGGCAGGCTCTGATGTCACTGGTGTCCAACCCCCCGCAAGATATAGTAAAGTACAGGTTTAGAAATGATATATTATCAGCAAAAATCAAATATGAATAGAGGCTGTTCATGAATTCGAGGCAAAATGATTGTAAGCGGAAAGAGCTGATTGACCCAAAACCAAAAAGCCGCGGATAATAGATCCGTGGCTTCGTCTGGAATTATATGATGGCTGCATTGCCCGCTTATGTTATACGATAAAATAAATTACGCCTGCTGTGCCGCCTCAATCTCAATGAAAATCTTCACCTGGTCTCCGACCATGATGCCGCCTGTCTCAAGAATGGCATTATAGGTTAATCCATAATCGCTGCGGTTCAGCACCCCTTTGCCGCTGAAGCCTGATTTGACATTTCCCCACGGATCCTTCTCCATGCCTTCGAAGGTAACCGAGAAGGTTTCGGAGCGGGTAATGCCATGCAGGGTGACATCGCCCGTCACGTCGTACTCATTGCCCTTGACTCTTGTGATGCTTGTTGCCCTGAACAGCATCTGCGGGTATTGCTCAACATCGAAGAAATCGGCGTTGCGCAAATGCTCGTCACGGTCTTTATTGCGGGTATCCACACTTTCAAGATCAATAACAAATTCGATTTCTGCCGTTGTCAAATCCTCTGGATCAGCGACCACCTTGGCCGAGAAATTATGAAAGGCGCCTTTCACATTGCTTACCATCAAGTGACGAATCGAGAAATCCAGACTGCTGTGCGGCGCGTCGATAACCCAGGTAGACTTTGCCATTATTCCTTCTCCTTTGTTATTGAAATATTGTACATACAAAATAAGATTTACTATCAGTATGACAAGGATAGCGGAATAGTTGAAGTACGCACTTTAATGTACCTTAGGCACAAAAAAAATACCGTCAAGCGCCACAGTAAAAAGAACCGGAAAGCACATTCATGCCCATGCATTCCAGTTCTCCTCTTCCGTTAGGATTTCCCTGATTTGTTGGCCAGCCCGATCATCATTACGACAAGCACGAGTAGCTGAATGAGCAGTTCCAGACTCATTTCATTCCCTCCATTGCTTACGGTAATGCTCCTTCGATGCCGGCTTCTCCTCTCAAAGAAAAAATGGCTCCAAGCCGTCCTCTGACAGCTCAAGCTGTGCTTCTTCCTTCATTGACGTCTCCCGATACCATCTATATGCTCAGCAAATTTTATTTATGACGGGTGGTGAATCACTGGATTTCAATCCGGATATCGTCCTGCTGCTCATCATAGCTAATGTGCAGCTCCTTATTGTCGAGGTACCAGAGATTGTCTTCTTCCATATAGAAAATGATGCCCTCCACTGAATAATGAAGCCCAAGATTCCTTGGGGTATCCCGGGTCACGCCAAGCGAGAAGCCGGGCTGGACGCTGCCGCTCCCGCCAAGACGAACAAACAATTTCAAGAAGTCACCCTCGGTTAGAGCCATTTCTCTCTTGTACCACTGGGCTGCAGGCTGTTCGACTACAATTCTCATCGATTTCCTCTCCCTATATAAAATTTGTCCATCCCGCTGGCTGGTCTGCCGGCTTGCTCACTCCTGTAATCTCCATTTTATCTTACTATATGAAAAATGAAAACGCTTTATCCCGGATTATTTATTCCTGTTTCCTTCCTAATCACAGCTCCGGCTTGCCGGATTGCGCCATACGGATGATCTTCTCCAGACCCTCCAGATACTGCTGGAACATCCCGGTCCCGAGATCGGTTGATTTGCAGCTGGTCTTGGGACGTTTGCCGACAAAGGTTTTGGTCACTTCAATATAGCCCGCTTCCTCCAGCACCCGGATATGATTGCCCAGATTCCCCTCGGTCAGCTGCAGCTCATTGCGCAGGAATACAAAATCGCACTCCCCATGGACCGTGAGCAGGCTCATAATGCCCAGACGCACCTTGGCATGAATCGTCTCGTCAATCGCTCCCAGTATATTCTCACCCATGCTTCCTCCTCCGCTGCTGCAGGATGAATCCGGTTGCGAGAATACTCCCTCCGCCCAATAATCCGAACACGAGATACTGGTAATCCACCAGAAACAGCCGGGTCAGCATGGACAGCACAACGAACCAGATTCCAAGAATGACGGGGCCTTTTCCCGCCAGCGGCCCCATCGAAACATAGGCGATCCCGACGAGCATGAACCAGAAGAAGGCCGCATACTCCATGCGAATGATGTCCGCCGCCATCATGATAGAACCAGCTGCCAGGATAACGAGAAAAGGCAGCCAGAACATCCAACCGATAGCGCCTCCATCCTTCGCAAACAGTCCTCTGCGGGACTGCCGGATCCCTGTCAACGCGGACAGGAGCCCGCCGAGGACGGCTGCAATCGACCAATACCATATCGGCCACCATGTCTGATTGAACTGCATGCCGATAAAACCGATCATCAGATAGGTGCCCCATATGAACATATACGGTATGGAACTGGCGAGCTTGCTCTGGTTTCTCGCAATCAGCCGTTTAATAAAATCGATATCCTCTAATGCCTGCTGCGGCTCGTGTGAGGCCATTGCTACAACTCCCCTGCTTGAAGCTTTTTTCGTGAAAATCATTTCATCCCTTAATTTTCCCATCTAAACAGCAGAAAGGCAAGTATGACCATAACGACGGCAAATCCGCCCATCACGGCAAACTCCATCCCAAAAGCGGACAGACCCTGACCATGCCAGACACCCTGGACCAGTTGGACGAAATAAGTCATGGGGATCCAGTCGCTGATTCGCTGCATGAATGCCGGAAAGATATCCAGAGGCATTGCGATCCCGGACAGGAAGAGCATCGGGAAAAAGAAGACCATCGCGATGCCGCTCGCCGCACCAGGCGTATTGGTAAGCCCCGACAGGGCAAACCCCAGGCTGAAGAAGCCGATGCAGCCAAACAGCAGACAAACCAGCAAGAGCAGCAGGGCAGGCCATGATACGGCTATTCCCCATATGAGCTTGGCAATAATAATGATTTCCAGAGCCCCTGCCACTATCAGAAAAACTCCCTGTACGGCATGTGAGGCAAGAACGGCGGGGGCTGCGATTGGACTTACCCGGTACCGCCGGAGAATTCCCTTCTCCCGCTGCATGAGGATGTTGATATTGAGCGTAAAGACGGAGACGGAGAGAACATTCATAGCGCAAAGCGCAGGCACATAAAAATCTATATACCGGCTGCCCTCGGTCAGTCCCGGTTGATTGCCGAACATGGAGCCGAAGATGACCAGCATGAGCACAGGATAGACCAGCACCCAGAAGATCGTCAGCCAATCTCTCAGATACAGCCGAAAATCGAAAGAAATCAGTCGCAGCACTGCATTCATACGGACACCTTCTTCCCTTGGTCGGTTAATTGGGTGAAAACCTCATTCATCGAGCCGTCTTCGAGCCTGAGCTCGCTGACGGTCCAGCCCTCATAGGCAGCCAGCTGAAACAGTCCTTTAAGCGTTTGATCCATGTCATTCGAATTCAGCCCGGCATAATCGCCCCCCCATTCCAGGCTGACAACGCCCGCCAATGCTTCAAGAGCCTCTTTGCTCATTTGATTGGCGGCTTTGAAGCTGATCCGCCTCGTTCCGCCAAGCGTGGCAATCAGTTTTCTGGGGGTATCGACAGCAATCAGACGGCCCTGATTAATAACCGCGACCCGGTCGCATAGCGTCTGCGCTTCCTCCATATAATGGGTCGTTACCACAATCGTGCGGCCTTCCTGCTTCATGCGGTGAATCATGGCCCACATTTCGTTTCTGGCATTGGGATCCAGTCCCATGCTCGGCTCATCGAGAAAGACAATGTCCGGATTGTTGATCAGCGCCAGCGCCAGCGATACCCGCTGCTTCCATCCGCCAGACAGGGACTTGACCGTCTCGTTCATTTTATCCTCCAGATTCAGAAATCGGCTGAGCTGCCCCTGATCCATGGGGCTCGGATAGAAGGAGGAGAACAAGGCGAGTACTTCTCTGACCTTAGCTTTGTCCGGAATGGAGGTAGACTGCAGCAGCACGCCGATCCGCTGTTTGATCGCTTTGGCCTGCCTGCGCACATCCAGGCCCAGCACGATAATATCCCCGCTGTCGGCTGTACGCAGCCCCTCGATCATTTCAATCAAGGTTGTTTTTCCGGCCCCGTTGGGACCTACAATTCCAAAGACCTCGCCCATGCGGATATGCAATGTCATGTCGTGAACGGCGGGATGAGAGCCATATTGTTTGTGAACCTGACGGAGCTCAACAGCGTTTTGCAAGACACCAGCCTCCTATTAAATAAAAAAATCAGATCACTCTGAATTACAGAGTAATCTGATTTTCAATTTATGTCAAGGGCGTCATGCGATTATTGCTGCCCGAATTTCTCCTTGAACCAAGCGGCGGCGGCATCAACCTCGGATGCCGTCAGCTGATGTCCGGCGCGCTCCCAGTGCAGGGTTACCGAAGCGCCAGCACCGCTCAGGAGCTGCTCCAGCTCTTCCGTTTCGCCTGGAGAACAAAGCGGATCATTGCTGCCCGCTCCAATAAATACCTGCGTCCCCAACAAAGCCGGCAGTGTGATATCCCTGATAGGAACCATAGGATGGTGGAGAACAGCCCCTTTGAAAGCATCCGCATAATGAAACAGCAGGCTGCCGGCAATATTCGCCCCGTTGGAATAACCGATGGCCACCAGATTGCGGGGGTCCAGCTCGTATTGACTGGTAGACTGATCGAGGAATGCCTTGACCTCCTGCGTCCGGAAGATCAGATCTTCAATATCAAACACGCCTTCCGCCAGACGTTTGAAAAACCTTGGCATCCCATTCTCCAGCACATTCCCCCGCAGACTGAGCACGGATGATTCGGGAGAAATCCGCCTGGCCAGCGGAATCAGATCACGCTCGGTGCCTCCGGTCCCGTGAAAAAGCACCAATGTTGGCGCATCTCGGCGCGTTCCCTGCTCAAAAATATGATGCATCATTTAGTTCACCTCCAACTCTCTCACCTGAATGGGCAGTAAATTCGCTTCGATCTGCGGGCGTTTGGACTCCAGCCATTCCGGCAGCATCAATTGATGGCCCAGGGCGTCGGCCTCTTCATCATTGGCAAAGCCTGGAGGATCGGTTGCGATCTCGAACAGGATGCCCCCGCTCTCGCGGAAGTAAATCGCATTGAAATACTGCCGGTCAATAATGGCGGTTGGCTGGTAGCCATGTTCTGCGACGGTACTGCGCCACTGCTCGTGCTGGGCAAAGTCTGCCGCACGCCATGCGATATGATGCACGGTTCCCGCACCGCCTGCTCCCCACTCCAGATCACCGCTGGGGATGTCCACCACACTACCGGTATCCCCCGTGGCCCGGAAACGGACATAGCCGGCATCCTCGGCTTCTCTGGCCAAACCAAGCACATGCTCCAGAACCTCCATTGTTTTTGCCGCATCCGTGCTGAACAGAACAGCGCCGCCGAAGCCTTTGATCGCATGATCTGCAGGTATGCCGCCGAAGGACCAGGTGCTTGCGGCTCCCTCGCTGCGTTCAACGAGCTCCAGACGCATCCCTTCATGATCGGTAAACTGAAGAAATGATTCGCCAAACCGGGAAGCGTGGGTGACCGGTATTTTGAAGCTGCTCAGACGCGCTTCCCAGAAGCCGAGCGTTCCCTCTGGTACAGCAAATGTCGTAATTCCGACCTGGCCGCCGCCTACACGGCCTTTCCGCGATGCGGGCCATGGGAAGAAAGTAATGATCGTGCCTGGACTTCCCGTTTCATTGCCGAAATACAGATGATATACCTCAGGCGCATCAAAGTTTATCGTTTTTTTGACCAGTCTCAAACCCAGCACACCGGCATAGAAATCGACGTTTTCCTGCGGATTGCGGGCAAAAGCGGTAATATGGTGAATTCCGGTTGTTTGCAGTGACATGTGTACCAGCTCCCTGTTTTCGATTTTTTTAAGTAGATGAGACAATGATTTCTTACAGTCTGTCGTAGCTGACAAATTCTCCAAGTGGCTTCCGGTAGCCGCGCGGCCGCTGTCTTGACGTGTCCTCTTTGCCGATCGTCACCATCATGACGGGCACGTACCGGTCCGGAATTTGCAGAGCCTTCTTCAGCATGCCTGGATCAAAGCCTATCATCGGGCATGTGTCCCAACCCTTATCCTTGGCGCTGAGCATGAACAGCATGGCCGACAGACTCGCGCTGCGGATGGCTTCATCCCGCCTGAGGGCTTCTCCGCCCGATTCATAGAAGCTCAATACCGTGTTTACCGTCATGTCATATTCCTGCTTGTTCATTACGCCCAGATTGAGCAATCCCTCATTAATATTCCCAATTTCCTGATACGCGTCCTTATCGCCCAGCACAATGACAACGGCCGATGCCGATTTGACCTTATACTGCTTGTTGGCTGCTTCATAGATTCCGCTTACTAATTCGGGTTCACGGACAACAAGATAACGGGTATGCTGCAAATTGAAGGCTGATGGAGCAGACTTGACGACATGAAGAATATCCTCGATTTCCTCATTGCCGATTTTCACTTCCGGAATAAACTTCATAGCGGATCTTCTGGCGTTTGCAAGCTCTGTAAATGAATTCATGACCCGTACACTCCTCTATTATGAATAGTATATGAATTAATTGATCCATGCATCAATGGAATAAGGACCTGCGCCGATCAAGGCCAAGGCTACTACAACGGATATCAGGACCAGCGGATATTCGTAACCGTCTGCCGTTATCCACAGCCCGTTCTTGATGTGAACCTTGAAGGTGGCGCCTAGCAGGACAAGAACAATAAGTAATCCGGCAACCGGTGTAAACAGGCCCGAAGCCAGAAGCAGTCCGCCGACCAGCTCCATAAGTCCGGCCAATACCGCCATCATGATACCCGGCTTAATTCCGATAGACTCCATCCAGCCTCCCGTTCCTTTCGGACCGTAGCCGCCAAACCAGCCAAACAATTTTTGGGCCCCGTGGCCGACAAACAACAATCCGACAACCAAACGAACTAGTAACAAACCAAGTGCAGTCATGATAAAATACCCTCCGATATAGTTTGATTTTAATAATCTTTAATTAAAGATATTGATCAAAAAAAATTTAACTTGACTCTTGAACCGCTTATTCCGAAGCCCCCTTGCCCAGCTTCTTGATGATTTCAATTGTTTCCTGCTTCTCTTCGAGGGACAATGCGCGCATCGCGGCATGAATGGTATCGGCATGATTGGGAAAAATACGGTCAAACAGCTTATTACCCGCTTCCGTGATTTCGGCAAATATCACTCTTCGGTCCGTCTCGCACGGGACGCGTCTGAGCAGCGCCTTCTTCTCCAGCTTGTCAATGTTGTACGTGATGCTGCCGCTGGTAACAAGAATCTTCTCCCCGATCTGCTGCAGCGGAATTCTCCCCTTGGTATACAGCACTTCGAGAATGGTAAATTCCGAAGGAGAAAGACCCTGCTGCTTCATATCCTTCACCGCCCTGTCCATAACAGCCCTGTAGGCCTTGGACAGAACAACGAACAATTTCAGCGATGCCTGATGCTCCTCATCCAGCTTCCTTGTCATCTCACCTCACCCCCGTCGATATCTTTTAATTAATTATCTTGAATTAAAGATATATGATTTTAAGCTATCTGTCAACAGAATATTTTAACAGAATTTCGCAAACAAAAAGTTTCATGATTTTTGCACCTATACAAATTTTTGTTGTACAGGCAATTAATTTGGTATAGGATAATATTATAGAGAAAAGGAAACAAACCGGTCCGACATTTTTTTTGGAATAAAAGTTGCATCAGGTAAAGTTATTTGCCAAAAAGAAAGAAGTTTGCTTTCCCGCACACCCTTCCCGCTTCCTATCCGCCACCATGAAGCACCTCATCACAAAAATACCAAAGGAGTCTGAATGATGAAGAAATGGATGAATCCAAGATTAAAACGGGCGCTGCAGCGGCTCATACTCACGATGCTGGCTTTGTTCACAATCGCTGTCATTTCCGCTTGCGGCGGCAGCGATCCGGCGGCGACTTCAGCATCCGGAGAGAAAGGGGCTTTGAAAGTGACGACCACCATCGGCATGATTGCCGATATTGTCAGACAGGTAGGCGGTGAGCATGTCCAGGTCACAGGGCTTATGAAATCCGGTGTCGACCCGCATCTATACAAAGCCTCCCAGGGAGATATCAACAAGCTGGATAAAGCAGATATCGTCTTCTACAACGGCCTGCATCTGGAAGGGAAAATGACCGAGATTCTCGAGAAAATGGCCAAGAAACGAACGATTGTCGCTGTTTCGGACGGTATTGACCGCGCAAGGCTAAGAGGCGGCAATCAGACCGGAACAGAGTTCGATCCCCATATCTGGTTTGATGTCAGACATTGGATGGAGGCCACGGAAACCGTCCGGGATACCTTGATCAAATATGACGGCGAGCACGAAGCGGCTTACCGCGCCAATGCCGACGCGTATCTCAGCCAACTGGAACAGCTTCATCAGGAGACAGCCGAGAAGATCAGCTCCATTCCGGAGGAAAGCCGCGTGCTTGTTACGGCTCATGACGCATTCGGCTATTTTGGGGATGCGTACAACATTAAGGTGATGGGGCTGCAGGGCATCAGCACCGCTTCAGAGCCCGGGACGAAGGATGTGACCGATCTGCGCGATTATTTGGTGGCGAACAAAATCAAGGCTGTGTTCATTGAATCCAGCGTCTCCCGCAAAGCAATCGACGCCGTTATTGAGGGAGCCAGTCAAAAAGGACATCTCATTCATAACGGAGGCCAATTGTTCTCTGATGCAATGGGAGAGGAAGGCACTGCGGAAGGCACCTATATCGGCATGGTCCGCCACAATGTGGAAACCATTGTAAATGCGCTCAAATAAATATCGTAGAGGAGATCTGCCATTATGCATCTCATGCCATTGACTATCCATAACATGTCCGTCGCATATCAGAAAAAGCCTGTCCTCAGAAGCATTTCCTTTGAAGTGACCGAAGGAAGCCTGATTGGTATCGTTGGCCCCAACGGAGCGGGCAAATCCACCCTGATCAAAGCGGCGCTGGGCCTGATCCCCCGTCTCAGCGGCGATGTGGCCATCTATGGAAAGCCCTATTCCGAGCAGCGGAGACTGGTCGGCTATGTCCCTCAGAGAGGTTCGGTAGACTGGGATTTCCCAACTAACGCGCTGGATGTGGTCATGATGGGACGTTACGGGCATCTGGGCTGGTTCAGACGTCCCGGAAAAGCCGAGCGGCAGCTGGCTATGGAATGTCTGGCCAAAGTCGATATGACCGATTATGCCGGCAGGCAGATCAGCCAGCTCTCAGGCGGGCAGCAGCAGCGCGTATTCCTGGCCCGCGCGCTGGCGCAGGACGCCAGGCTGTACGTCATGGATGAGCCGTTCGTGGGGGTGGATGCAGCCACCGAGCAAGCCATCATTACGCTGCTGAATGAGCTCAAGAATCAGGGCAAGACCGTCCTTGTCGTCCATCATGATCTGGCAACCGTCAAGGAATATTTTGATTCGGTCATGCTTTTGAATGAACAGATCATCGCTTACGGTCCGGTGGAGGAAACGTTCACGGCCGACAAGCTGCAGGAAACCTATGGCGGAAGGTTAACCATGCTTAAACAGAATGACGAGCCAGCACTTATGCTGAACTGAGGTGAATGACATGCTGGATTGGTTTAATATATTTCTCGATCCCAATACCCAATGGATTCTCTTCGGCTGTATGCTGCTTGGACTGGGAAGCGGCGTCATCGGCAGCTTCGCCTATTTGCGCAAGCAGGCGCTGATGGGAGATGCCTTGTCTCACGCGGCGCTTCCCGGCGTTTGCATCGCTTTTATGCTGAGCGGATCGAAGTCCATCCTGTTCTTCCTGATCGGTGCCGCAGCCGCCGGCGTATTGGCTACCTTCGGCATCAGCTATATTACCCGCCACACCCGGATAAAACAGGATGCGGCTCTGGCCATCGTGCTCTCGGTATTTTTCGGCTTCGGAATCGTACTGCTTACAAGAATCCAGCACAGTGGGAGCGGCAACCAGAGCGGACTCGATACTTTCCTGTTCGGCCAGGCCGCATCCATGATGCAATCCGATGTCATTACCATGACCGTGATCTCCTTCGCATTGATCGGGATCTGCTCGCTCCTGTTCAAGGAGTTCAAGCTCATGAGCTTCGATCCCGATTTTGCCCGGGGACTTGGCTATCCCGTCGCCTGGCTTGACCAGTTCCTGATGCTGCTTATTGTAGTCGCTGTGGTGGTCGGTATTCAGGCGGTGGGCGTCGTGCTGATGGCAGCCCTGCTCATTACCCCTGCCGTCTCCGCCAGGTATTGGACCGAGCGTCTTGGTGTTATGGTCATCCTCGCCGGTCTGTTCGGCGCATTCAGCGGCCTGGCGGGCACATTCGTCAGTGCCAATGTCAACCAGCTGCCAACCGGTCCTTTGGTTGTTCTTGCAGCCACTTTATTATTCGTCATTTCGTTATTGGCGGCTCCCCGCAGGGGCATTATATCCAAGCTGCTGGTATTTGTTGCTGTCCGGGGTAAAGTAAGACGCGAGGATGCCGCTCTCGGGCTGGAAGGGAGGAACAAATAACGATGAGCACATTTTGGATTCTGCTTACCGGCATGCTCGTAGCCAGTACCTGCGGCATTGTTGGCTGCTTTCTCGTACTCAGGCGGATGGCCATGATTGGAGACGCCATCAGCCACTCCGTTCTTCCGGGTATCGTCATCGCCTTTCTGGTCAGCGGATCGCGGGATTCCTTATTCATGCTGCTTGGAGCTGCGGCGCTTGGCCTGATCACCGTTTTCCTGATTCAATTGTTTCAGCAGAGCGGTGTGCAGTCCGACGCTTCCATCGGGGTCGTGTTCACCGCCCTCTTCGCAGTCGGAGTCGTTCTCGTCAGCATGTATACCAGCAGGATCGATCTTGATCTGGACTGTGTTCTGTACGGCGAAATCGCTTATGTTCCCTGGAACACCCTCGAAATAGGGGGCATCGATATCGGTCCCAAAGCGGTGTGGGGCGTTGGATTTGCGCTTCTCCTGACCGTCATTGTCATTGCTGCGTTCTACAAGCAGTTTAAAATCTGTTCCTTCGATCCCACGATGGCAGCGGCTGTAGGCATCCCCGTCGCCTTGTTCCATTACCTGCTGATGGGTCTTGTATCTGTCAGCACGGTAGCTTCCTTCGAAAGCGTAGGTGTCATCCTGGTCGTCGGCATGCTGGTCATTCCTCCCGCGAGCGCCTATCTGCTGACAGATAAACTGGGCAAAATGATCGTGTACAGCGTACTGATCGGCTGCGTCAGCTCCGTTACCGGTTATTATGCGGCGGTGCTTCTGGATGCTTCCATCGCCGGAAGCATGATCTGCACCGCGGGAGTGCTGTTCCTGATCGCCCTGCTGTTCTCTCCCCGACACGGCGTAATTGCCCGAAAAATCAGACAGAAACGCTCCATCGCTTCGTATTAGAATGGAAACAGGAAGACAGGAAGCTCCCTGCATTGCGGCGGGGAGCTTCCTGTTTCCATACTATTTCGCTAAGGACGGCTTACGGCTATCCTTTCCAGGATGCTCTCGCCGTACAGCCGGTCCAGCTTTAATTCCGGCATATGGATATAGCCGATATAGCAGTCGCAGCATGACATTTTGCAGTTCCTCTGCTTCGACAGTCCTTCCAGTCCGTCGCGGTATAGATGCCCGATGACCTGACGGTCCTTATAGCAGCGTTTCACCAGTCCCGCACCCTGAACATAAAAGACATCATAGCCCGCATTGCAGGCTCTGCCCGCACTCTCATAATCCACAGCGTTCAGCTGAAAATGCGGATCGATTCCGGTGAGGAAAGCGATATCCGTCTCCGAATAATAATCCGGCTTATCCTTGAACGCATTCACCCACAAATAGGTGTCGGATGGAATGACGCGGCGCAGCGACGAAATCTCCGCAAAGGCGCTCTTCACCCCCACCGTGCCGATGCTGTGCGGTATACCGCGCTTGCGAAGCTGCCCGGACTGCTGGACAAACTGGATCTGCGCGGTTTGTCCGGGATGATAAGTAGCCCAGAAGGCCGCCTTCTGCGGATTGAGCGATTCCGTCCAATCCAGCTTCGCTGACAGATTTGTCTGAATGGCTACCTTGTCGACATGCTCCATATACGACAGCTCAATCATCGCCCGATGGTACCAGCTGTGGGTGAGAGCTTCGCCATAAGGATTAAAAAACACCGACAGCCGGTGTCCATTCCCCTTCTGATTCCCCGCCCATTCTACAAACTCCTCCACCTGACGGCGGTCCTTGGCAAGGGTATGCGCATTATCCTTATTTTTGCTGAACGGACAATAGGGGCAGTCATAATTGCAGGAGGTCAGGCTGCCCCGAAAATACAGCGTCGCCTTCATGCCAGAACAAATCCTTCCATCCGCTGGCGCACCTCCGGTGAGATCAGCCAGTCTCCGATGGCGTCGGAGTAGGCCAGGCCTTCACCCGTCAACTGCAGGATGCCATCCTGCAGCTGACCTAATCGGCTATCAACCAGCAGCTGCAGCTCGGGATGGTCATCCAGCACTTCACTTCCGAACCGCTGCGCATAATCCGCGACCGGCAAGCCCTCCGCATGCAGAATCGCCTTTAACAGGAAACGGCGCTTCTGCTCGGATTCATTGAGCACAAATCCGTAATTGGCCGTATCATACCGCTCTGCAGCTACATAATCGGCGATAATACTCGCTGTCGCACTGCGGCTGACGCCGTACCGCGAGGCATAGTGAACGCTCCGTGTGTATGAGCGGGCGCCGCAGCCGAGTCCGACCATGCCTTCTTCCTGGCAGCCGTAAGGCAGCAGCGATTTGCCGGCAAGCGCGCCGCTGCGGGCAAATCTGCGCATGGAATACTGCGCATAGCCTTCGGCAAGCAGGCGGCTGCGCGCCGCTTCATAGTAGGCCAGACGGTTGTCGGCGCCGCTTTGCCTGATCTGCTCCGGCTTTACGATGGTATGCTCCCGCGTGTAGAGCGGGTAAATAAAGATCTCTTCCGGTTTGTAGGAAATCGCGCGCCCCAGTGAATACATCCAGGAATCGAGCGTCTGCCCCGGCAATCCATAGATCAGGTCAAGATTAAGAATCGGAAACCCAAACTGCTTCAGCAGCTCCGCAGCCCGCTCGGCTTCCTCCGGCATCTGCGGCCTGTAGATCGCGGCAGCCTCAGACTCCACGAAGCTTTGAATTCCCATGCTGACCCGGTCAACCCGGTTTCCCTTCAGGATATGCAGCCTTTCCTCCGTCACCGTCTCGGGAGAGGCTTCAACCGAAATCGACGCCTGAGACGAATCGAGTCCCATCGTGTCCCCGGCGATCGCGAACAGGCGCTTCAGCAGCGCGGGCGCAAGCAGCGTAGGCGTTCCGCCGCCAATGGCAAATCTTGCGAACGGCTTATGCTTCACAAGCGGTGCCCACTGCCGTGCCTGGCGCTCCAGCGCGTCCACATACTGCTCATGCGCCGATTGGCGTTTATCCGGCAGCGTGAACAAATTGCAAAAACCGCAGCGCGCGCCGCAGAACGGGATATGCATATAGAGGAAGAACGTCTCCGCCGGTTCGTCCTTCCACATTCCGGACAGCGGAATCGGCCGCTCCAGCTCGCTGTAAGCTGTCTTGTGGGGATAGGAATACAAATAAGAGCGGTACGGCGAAGCGGTCAGCTCCTCCTTCCATTTGCGGACATTACCCGGATCGCCAGCCGCAGCCGCGCCGTTAGCAGAAAGATCGTAAGTCATCCGGTGGTCACAACCTTTCTTTATATACAAGCTCAATCCGCTGCTAGAGCAAAAATTCGCGGTAGGGCACATTCCATACCACCTCATGCGCGAGCCTGTGCCCTTCGTAGCCATCCTCGCCGTAGGCGGTGCCGTGGTCCGAGAAAGCCAGGCAGAACACGGGACGCTGACGTGCGCGCATGGCCTCGAACAATCTTCCAAGCTGTCCATCCACATAACGCAATGCCGCCCGCTGCGTGTCGACGGAGTCCTTCCTTGCCCCAGGCACAAAATAATGATTGGGACCATGAATGGCGGAAACATTCATAAACAGGAACAGCCGCTCCTCCGGCGAAGACCGGTCAAGCAGCTTTAACGCATGATTTACCTGGTGCTCCGTCGACCGGGAATTGGTCACCCCGAACGTCATCCGCCAGTAGCTTTCCTGAAAATACCCGGGCAGAACGCGCGCCAGCGGCACCTTCTTGGAGAAGAAAATAACGCCGCCGATGCATATCGTCCGGTAATCCTCCGCCTGCAGGCCGGAGACAACATCCGGCGCGTCAAACAACCAGGTATGGGGATGCGTCTTGAATCCCGTATGCCTGGAATGAAACAAGCGGATATGTTCCGATTTGTCGGTTGTAGCCGGAGTAGGCAGAAACCCGCCGAAAAAGGCATGATGCGCCGCGTACGTGAAGCTTCCGGGCGTATGGCGCTTCTCCCAGGATCCGCTGCCGCATAGATTCGGACAGCTCGCTTCCTCCAGAACAGCGGCATCATAGCGAAGCGTATCCAATGTGATCATCAGGATGTCATGACTGCCAATAATGCGGTTCATATCGGTCAAATCTGTACCACCCCGCTGCGGGCACGCGCCGCCTTGCGGGAGTTGGCAGCTATTAGCGGAGAAAACGACGGCTCCAGATGCCTCATTTCCCATTCGTAAGGATCGACGCCCTGATAGAGAACATTGTAGAGCAGATCGCCGAAAGGATTGACATCCACAACATGCGGCTTCATCGAACCGCTGCCGATTACCACATCAACGCCGGCGACGCTTGACCCGGAGAAAGCGGCGAGCGCGGACTCCGCGCATTCGCTGACCGCCGCGAGCGTCGCTTCGGATAAACCCATATCCTCCGGCGACATGCGCTTGCTGCGCAAATGCAGATTCGTAATCGGCGTGCGGCTCACCCGGGCTACACAGTGACAGGCAGCTCCTCCCACAACCAGCTGCCTCAAATCAAAGGTGCTGTCGCCATAAGCGGCCTTGGCTACCCACTGTTCAATATGCGCCCCGTGACTGAGCAGCCAGTTCACAATAAGCCGGATCGTTGCCGTGTCCGTGTAGCGCCGCAGCTTGAGCGCATTATAAAATTGCGGCGGACGGGATATAAAGTGGTCGACGCCTATAGTCGTAATCGCCAGTTCCTCGCCGGTAGACGGATTGATCTGGTACGCGATAATGCCGCAGGCTCCCGACCCCGAAGCAAGCTTCACAAACACCCGGTGCATCCGCTTGCGGCACATCGTCTCGTGCAGTGCCCCATAATCAGGGATTGCCTCCGGTATTTCCAGCAGACGCGGCACAGATACGCCAGCAGCGGATAATAGGCGATGGGTATGCCGCTTGTCGAACATGCCGGCAATATCTGCCGGTGCGTTGGTCCATTGAACATCCGGACAGATTTGCCCGACTTCCGTTTCCAGCTTGGCCAGCAAGCGTGTAAACCCGCGAAACCACTGGGAGGGATGATAGAGCCGTCCTCTTTGCTCCTTCAGCGCAAGGGCGGATTTTTGAGATAAGGGATGCGGATCGCTTCTCCCCTGTACAGGGAGCAGCCGGTCATCCGCATACTCCCGCCCGGCATCGGGCGCGCCCAGGGCAATCAACTGGCGCTCGACCTCGAAGTCCTCGCCCGGCGCGTCAATTCGTACAATAGGTTTCTCTTGCGAATGGGCGCGGGCTTCCTTGAAAGCTTCCTCCAGCCGCATCGTTCCGCGCAGCAGATCCAAATACGGCACCAGCACTGCGGGCGCCAGATGAAGCCTTCTTCTGGCCTCCTGCAGAGAGGCCGTCCGGCGGTTGCCAGGGTTCCCGATCAGTATCATCGGCCGCATCGTTATTCCGTCAAGGCCGGATAACGATAATCTTCATCATCATCCAGATCCTGCTGTTCGCTTGTATCGACATTCAACCCCGTCTGTTCCCAGCGCTGCAGCATCCCGTCACTCATATAATGGTAGCTCAAATCAAGCTTCTGCAGCTTTTTTACTTTATCGCTGTTGATGAGCGCCTCCGCGCCTGCGTCCGTGAGCGTCCCCATCGACAGATCAAGGGTATGAAGCTGGTCCAGAATAGGCGCATCGGCAACCGCAAGGGCGATTTCGTTCTGAATTTCGCTATTTTTCATGCCCAGATACGTAAGGTTCGGAAACCGCCCTGCCTCGATAAGCGGCAGAACATCCTCCAGCCCCCCGTCAAAGCCGTAATCCTCCACGCCCAAATACAGCTCCAGCTTGTTCAGCAATGGAAAATGGCTGTCCTTGATGCTGTTCAGCACATTTTTGCCCAAGCCGCCGCAAATAATAATCAGCTCTTCAAGCTTCCCATGGCGGGCGGGATCAAGTTCAAGTCCTGAACTTCCCTTGATGGTGAGGGAGGTCAGCTCCGGATAAGCGTCCAGCACGGGAGCTATATTGGACTGCATAATCCAGGATACTTCGCATTCCTCAAAGCCCATATCGCCGATAAACAGCTGGCGCAAGGCGGGAAAACGGTCCTTGAGACGGACCAGCGTTTCAACGATTCCGCTGGAATCATTCTCGTACGCTCCGCCCCACTCTCCGATAATAAGACTGGTCAGCCCTTGACTCTCCGGACTGTCTGCGAGCTTTTCAATCCATTCTTCGACTTTTTGGCCAGCCTCATACTGGTCGTAATCAATGCTAAGCTTAACTTCGGACATGTAGGTTCCTCCTGAGAGTTTTTTAGTGAGATCCTCCGGGGCATTTCAAACGAGCAGCAAACTCGCGCAGAAAGCATAAACATGCGTTCAATGAAGCTTTCTGGCGATTCTTTACTGATGCTCGCTTCTAAAGCTGAAAACTCCCTTAATAAGGTAAAAATATGTACGGTCTTTTTTGATTTTAACCCAAAATAATATGTCTTGTCCGTATTACGGGTCAGATTGCAAAAAACTACTTGTTATTCACCATAATCGCTAACTTTGAAACCGATTGCGAAAGTTAATTTTCAGCAAATATCTGTTATACTTCACTGACTGAATATGTCAGCCAAGATTGGTTATTATGAATGTGGACACATAATCGAAGGGAATGATCGGAAATGAACCAATACGGGTTATATGGCAAATTTACTGCACAGGCGGGCAAACGCGATGAGCTTGCGAAAATACTGCTGGAAGCGGCATCTCAGATGGATGTGATCGAGGATTGCCTGCTGTATGTCATCAATGTTACGGAGAACGAGCCGGAAACGATATGGGTCACGGAGGTTTGGACTGATGCCTCTGCCCATCAGGCCTCGCTGTTAGGCGAAGAGGCTCAGACGCTGATCGCGCTGGCAAGGCCTTTAATTGCAGGAATTGAGCAGATTCAATTGCAGACGCTGGGCGGCAAGGGTGTCTAACTACCTCGCTCGCGATACCGGGGAATGCAATCCGCTAGTCATTGACAGTGTCCTCATTGCATATCAAGACCGGTTCAGCAGCTAGCTTATACTTGTACATGCTCGTGCTGCTGTTTCGGGATAGCCGGTGATGAATGGGCCATGCCAATTGGTCAAAAAAAAAACAACTGCCGTTCAGCGCACGTACAATTACCCGCTGTTCATTTCACATATGATGTCTTATATCAAATGTGAAAAGCAGGGTGATACAAAATGAGTGTGTATGATACAGGGCCAATCGATAATCGGGCATTCCCTCGAACGAGCCGGCTTGCTGTCTGGCTGTCTAACGGAGGACGGGATCCCGCTATTGCTTCGATCCAGGCTTATACAGTGACTCCAGTCACATCCGGATTTCATTCAACCACATTCTATACCTTATATCTGGTATCGTTATCCCCGTCAGGATCGGATGGCAGCGTGTTTCTGCTTGATCATATATTTGCCGATCTTGACGTTTACGGAGTAAGGGTTATTACAAGCGGTCTGGGCGGCAGCAATATTTCAGTGACAATCTCGGAAATGGACGGCGGCGGACAAGTGGTTGAGAAGCATATTTTAAGAGGTGAAGATTCAATTATCAGCACCCTCCTTTTTGCTTACAATGCCAATATCGATCAAGATACTGTAACGGTCGTTAGTACGGAAAACAATACGATCGCATCCACCATCGCCTTGCCTGCCGGAAGCAGTCCGATTGGAGTTGCGGTTACGCCGGACGGTACTCGCGTGTATATTGCGAATTTCGGCAACTCTACGGTTTCGGCCATCAGCACAGCGACCAACAGTGTAGTTACAACGATTCCCACGCCTCCCGGAAGCCAGCCAACATCAATTGCAATTACTCCCGACAGCTTTCGCGCGTATGTGACCGACTTCCAGGGATCGGTCATTGTACTGGATACGGTTACGAATACCGTGCAAACGACGATACCAATTTCTCCGGTCAGCAGTCCACTCGGAATCGCGATCACCCCTGACGGTACACGCGCATATGTCGCAAATGTCGGCAGCAACACGATTTCAGTGATAGATACGCTAACCAATGCCGTCATTGCCACAATTCTTGCCGGAATTCTCCCGAACGCCGTTGCGATTACTCCTGATGGCACTCGCGCTTACGTCACGAATCAGGGTGACGATACGGTTTCGGTCATTGATACCGGCAGCAATACGATTATAACAACGGTTCCATTGCCGGCGGGATCCATTCCATTTGGCGTTACGATATCTCCTGACGGCTCCAGAGCCTACGTTGCCAGCAATGTCAATAACAGCGTAACCGTCATCAATGTGGCAACGAATACGGTATTGACAGATATACCTACACCCGGCAGACCGGTATCCGTTGCGATTACTCCCGACGGCGTATTTGCTTATGTCTCCTCCCAGGTTAATAACGGGATCACGGTTATTGAGACGGCAAGCAACACGGTCGTAGCGAGCCTCCCTGCGGGAAGCTCACCAAGATCGATTGCTGTGACGCCGATCCTGCTGATGTAGTAATACAGGGAACAGGGTAAATAGCGTATGCCCGTTAGAAACAACAAATCCCGCAGCCTATGCGGGATCACGCGTTTATCATTCAGGCTCCGGATCTATCTGGACGCAAGCTTCGCCCCATCCAGCAGCTGATGCGACATCCATTCATTGTTAATGACGGGATCGCCGTCCAGGGCCAGCTGCTCATACAGCCTGGTCCGCAATTTTTTGATAATCGGGGCGGATTCCGGCTGCGCGATCAAATTCACCAGTTCCCCGGGATCGGCCGTAAGATCGTAACACTCATCCACATCAGTCAAATTCCAAATGTATTTCCAGGTTCGCGTACGGATCATTCGCTGGGTGTACAATCCGAACTGCTGGCCGTTATAAGAGGCGACAATGGAGTCTCTCCAATCAGCAGCTTCCGGTCCGCCCGTCAGGAGCGGTTTCAAGGATCGGCCCTGCAGCTGCGGGGAATTCTTCGTCGCAAGCTCCAGCAAATCAATAAGCGTCGGCGCCATATCCAGCAGGTTGTAGACAAACCGGCTGTCCACGCGGCCAGTCTGATCCTTACCGGGCAGCCTGATGGCGAGGGGGACGCGGACGACATCGTCATAGAGAATATAATGCTTATCCATCATTCCGTGCGAACCGCACATGTCGCCATGGTCAGCGGTAAAAATAACAATCGTATCGGCAGTCGCATCAAGCGCGTCCAGCTCAGCCAGTATTTTGCCAATCGCTTCATCGAGCTGGCTGATAACTCCGTAATACCTGGCCACAATAGGCGCCCAATCGGCCCAGTTATAATCCTCGACTCCCCAGTTCAGCAGCTGCTGCCGCTGAATGTAGGGCTTCCCCTGGAAGGTTTCCCGGAACCCCGCCCACTCCGGCATCGCAGCAGGATCGTACATTTCCGCAAACTTTCCCGAAGGACGGCATGGCAGATGCGGCTCGGGAAAATGCACAGCCAAATGCCAGGGCTTGCCTTCCGATTCCAGCTGTCTGAGCGTGCTGACCGCCCGATCCGCCATCCAGTGAGTCTGCGAATCCTCGAGCGGAACCGGACTTCCTTCGCCAAAATATCCGTTCTTGAATTCAATATCCGGATACCGCTGCTTCCGGAAGGCCTGGTAATCCGCTTCGCTTACATAAGAATCGTAGCCGAAGGCTGTCGCATCATGCTCCGGATTCACACCCCACTTGCCGATATAAGCGGACCGGTAGCCATTATCCGAGAGCAGTCCGGACCAGGTGAAATGCTCCGGCTGAAGAGAACCCACAGGAAGAAAAGCATTATAGTTCCACAAGGCGCCGAAGGTCTCCGGCCTTCTTCCATGCAGCAGGGACTGCCTGGCCGGGCAGCACAGCGGCACATGCGAATAGGCTTGATCGAATACGGTGCTTTGCGCGGCAAACCGGTCAAGATGGGGAGTTTGTACGGGATATTGGCCGCTATAGCCGACACAATCATGACGAAGCTGATCTGCCGTAATTAACAGCACGTTAGGCGAACGCGTTTGCATAGGAGATGCGTCAGCTCCTCTCTCTCCAGGAATACTCTTATACGGGCTGGGATTACTCGATCTCCACACCTGTCCGGTATTGGCTGGGCGAGCAGCCCACATGCCGGAGAAACAACCGGTTGAAGAACGATTGATCCTCATAGCCCACCGTAGTCGCCACATTGATGACCTTGTCGTCCGTCTCCAGCAGCAGGTGCTTGGCGCGTTCCATGCGGATCTCATGGAGCACATCGAATACGCTGCGGTTGAACTCCTCGCGCATCAGCCGGTTCAACTGCCGCGTGCTTACATTAAATAAGCCGGACAAGGACTGGAGCGTGATTTTCTTCTCGAAGCTCCGCTCCAGATAGCCGTAAATCCGGCGTGCGGTCATCTCCCGCTCCAGCTGACGGGGAGAAGGGTGAACCCGCTGCTGCTGCATCATCGCGTAATAGCGGGAGAGCAGCACAAGCAGCTCGATCATTTGCAGCCGGATCAGCGTCTTATAGCCGGGTACGCGGCTGTCCAGCTCACGAATCATGCTGTCCAGGAGCTGCTGAACCGAGTCCGCATCCTGCCCGTGCAGATTAAGCCGGTGATTGAACCTCACGTCATGCTTCAGAAACGGGTGAACGTAGAAATAGTCCATCGAGCCTGTAATTTCAAGCTCGCTGAGCAGCGCATCGGAGATAAAGGACGGCATAAACAAGCAGTTGATAATATCAATCTGCTCGCTGGCCTCGACATAATAGGCGTGGGTTTCACCGGGATTAATAATAAACACATCCCCCGCATGAACCTCATACGGGGAACCCTGGAAGATATGCATGCCCTTGCCCCGAACGACATAGACCAGCTCGACGAACTCATGCCCATGCTCGGAGATCGAGCCCTGTACAGTCCGGGTAATCCAGAACGGAAATTCATCCTTCATATAATTATTTCTGCTCAGAATATCCTGCATGCCTCTATTCACCCTTTGCAAAAGACTCCGATTGTACGGTCGTGCGGGAAAAACTAGCCGTCAGCCGCGGTGAAGCACCGCGTTGTCGAAACGCTCCCGCTGCGGGTTCTGGTACCATTCCTCCCAGGTCAGCGACGCAGAACCGAGAATCTGCTCGATTCTTCTCCGGAAGGGCAGTCCTGCTTCCTGAAGCTGCCGCTGCATGGGGTCCGCTCTTCCTGCCAGCTTGCGCTCCACCCATTCATTCAGCTGGGTTTCCAAACACTCCGCAACGTCCGGCAGCCTCTCTGCAAGATTGACCGTTTCCGCAGGATCATCGGTCAAATCAAATAATTCTCTCGGCGGACGTGTGAACGGCCCAGAGTCATAGGTGCGGATGAACTTGTAGCGGTCCGTTCGAATCGCCCTTGCCGCCTGCCAGGCACATTCGCTCAACAGCAGCGCATCGTTCGTGCCTCCCGCTTCGCCGCTGATCGACGGCCATAAGCTGCGCCCGTCGAGACCCGCGGGATACTTAAGCCTCGCCTGGTCAATTCCGGATACAGCCTCCATGCGCGCGGCATCCAGGATAGTCGGCAGCAGATCGACCTGCTGCACAAGCCCCGGAACCCTCCGGCCAGCGGGAATTCTTCCCGGCCAACGGATAATCATCGGGACATGGACAGTCGGCTCATACAAGCCGCAGTGGTCCCAGTAGATGTCGTGCTCCGTCAGGCTTTCACCATGATCGCCAAACAGAATGATCATGGTCTCCTCTTGGATCCCGAGCTTTTCAAGATGATCATCCAGCTCCTTCAACCGGTCATCCAGATAGCGGATTTCCGCATCATAAAGCGCATCGTAATAATCACTGTCCGTAACCTCGCCGACCAGATCATAATGGTGATGCTTGAAAAAAGGATAAGCTGGATGATTATACGCGCCTTCCATGCTTTTGTTTCGTGGATCGAACGGGTCCCTGCCAGCCTCGTAGAACTCCGGAATGTAGGAATCCGGCGGCAGATAAGGCGTATGCGCATCCCAATAATGCAGGAACAGGAAGAAGTTCTCTTCCCGGTGCTGCCCGATCCAGGGCATCGCCAATTCATTGACCGTGCGTCCGTCAATCCAGCGGTTGCCCCCGACGCTGTTCATATAATACCGGTAGCCGCGGGCAAACCATTCCTTTAGCTGGTACAAATTGTCTACTGCCGCTGTGGTGAAGCCGGCGGAGCGCAGCATGGAAGGCAGCCATTCGGTTGACTTGGGCAAATGCGTCAGCTCCGAGCCGTGAGATACAACGCCTGTGGTCAGACCGATTTTGCCGGTAAAAATCCCGGTATGCGCGACCTCGGTCGGAATATCCGCCGCATAAGCCTTTTCGAACAGGACTCCCTCACGGGCTATCCGGTCCAGATGCGGGCTTGTGGCTTTATGGTAGCCATAGCAGCCGAGGCGCGAGGCGCGAAGCGTATCCAGCGAGATCATAATTATTTTCATCGTGCTTCTAATCCCTCCGAGAAGTTGACTTCTCCAGTGGTGCGGCATGGCCGAGCCATGCAAGTATCGTATCTCCATTTTGCTCCAGCGTCGCAGTGGATGTGCATAGTGTGATGTCCGGGTTGCTTGGCTCGTCATAGGAATCGGAGATGCCCGTGAATTGGGCAATCGCTCCGCTTCTCGCTTTGGCGTACAAGCCTTTGACATCTCTCATCTCGCATACATGAAGTGGACATTTCACATAAATCTCAACATAACCTGGCAGCTGCGCCCTGGCGTGCTCCCTCATCTCCGTGTAAGGCGTGATGGCGGATACCAGCACATCCACCCCGTTTCGCGAAAGCAGCCTGGCGAGATACGTAACCCGTTTAATGTTCTCGAAGCGCTCTTCGCGGCTGAAGCCGAGTCCTTTGCAGATCGTATCGCGCAGCTCGTCGCCATCGAGCAGTTCAACGCGCCGTCCCTGCTTCCGCAGCTGCTCTTCCATGAATTTGGCCGTTGTCGTCTTGCCGGCTCCGGATAGACCGGTAAACCATAATACCGAGCCATGCCCGTTATTATTCATATCCATTTCCCTCCACGTCCCCTGTATCATTCGTTAGCCGCAACCTCTACAGGAGCTCCGCCCAGCTGATGAGAACGTATGGCAGCTTCAATGACTTCCTGCGCTGCGAGCGCATCTGCCCCGGATGCGGCAATATCCTCCGGTTTTACCCCTGTCTGAATCTCCTCGATGAACCGGTTGATCCGATGCCCGAACGTGTCGTCAAAGCCCTTCATCCCTCCGAACAACGGATTGCGGACAACCGTCAGCTCATCGGAATGATGCGGATAGTAAGTCATACTCTCATATACATTGTCAATAACAAGCCGGCCCTCGTGACCGGCAACCTCGCAGTATTCAATGGGATGCCTCATGGACATATCGTAGCTTCCCGTCAAATGCCCGACTGCGCCGCTGACAAATTCCATATTGACGGAAACAGTGGACCAGGACGTCCGCCCGGGTGCTTTGGTCATAAAGGACTGCACCCGCTTCACATCCCCGGCAAGAAACCGCATAACATCGATGGAATGCGGATGGAGGGCCCGCATATGAAGCCACTCCGTATCCTCCTGCGGATTGCGGATCGTCAGCCTCATATTCAGGAACAGCAGGGAGCCCAGCTTCCCTTCCGCGACCAGCTCCTTCGCCTTGTACGCCGCAGGGGTGAAGCGGTGATTGAGGTTGCAGGCAAGCCGCACGCCCTTCTCCCGGGCAAAAGCAACCATCTTCCGCGCCTCTTCGATATTATTGGATATCGGCTTCTCCACGAACACCGCCTTGCCTGCTTCAATCGCGATCATGGCCGGCTCAAAGTGGTGGCTGCCTTTCTCTACGCCCGCAGTCGCCACGATAACGGCATCAATCGTTTCCTTGCTCAGCAGCTCCCGCAAATCCGTATAATGGGGAACCGAATGCTCGCGCCCTGCCGCCTCGGCCCGCTCCGGCATCAGATCGCAGACGGCTGCGAGCTCGGTGCCCTGATGGCTTCGATACGCGCGGCAGTGGATTTTACCGATATTGTTGACGCCGACAACAGCTACTCTGATCATTTGCAGTCCTTCCTTTCGAGCTTGCTACCTGCAAAAAGCATGGGTCCATATAAGAAAACAAGTCTGTTTATGGCTGGTTTTTTGTGGACCTATTACTCGTCCTTGGTCTCCGCTGCTGCCGCAATTTCTTCTTTGGCCTTATTTTTTTCCTTGTCCTTTTCTTTACCCTTGGCCTTGCCTTTGCCTTTTGTCTTGCCTTTAGCCGCCGGATCGTCCTTCTCCTTCTCCTGAAGCGAGCGGGCGCTGACGATGGAGCCGATATGGAGCGAATCGTAGGCTTCCTGAGAGGAAGTGAAGGTCTTGCCCTGCCCGTGCCAGTTCAGATTCGTATAGATGGGATTGGTTCGGCCCACTTCCTGCTCGCGTTTGGCGATGTAGTCATTCATCCGTTTCTGCAGGAAGGCTACGACCTCCGGCTCGCGCTCTGCGACATTTTCATTCTCCAGCGGATCCTGAATCAGATTATACAGCTCCACTTCCGGCTTGAAGTGAAAGTCCGGCTCCAGCGCGCTGATCAGCTTCCACTCCGGCGTACGCCAGCCATGCTTGCGCATCCATGTGCATTCCGTTATATAGAACTCGCTGACCCGCTTCGCATCCTCGCCCTGGATCAAGCCTGTCAGGCTTTGGCCGTCGAATGCCGTATCGGTCTTGATATCCAGCAGCTCCAGCACCGTCGGCATAATATCGGAGATCAGGCTGACGCCGGAAACCCGTTTTCCCGCCGGAACACGTCCGGGGAATTTGATAATGAGGGGAACGACCAGCGTACAATCATACAGTCCATGATGGTCGAAGAAACAATCATGCTCATAAAGCGTTTCCCCATGATCGGATGTAATGACAATCAATGTTTCTTCTTCAATTCCCATCGCTCCCAGCTTGGCGAACAAGGTTTGGATGCAGGCGTCCATATAGGCGATTGCCCCATCGTATTGCGCCTCCACATACTGCTCATCGGTGACGCCCTCGGGTATCCAGGATTTCAGGAAATTCGCGAAGGGCTTGAAGCCGTAAACAGGCTCCATCGACCGGTTGCTCTCATCCTTCTCGTTGTCTCCGTAGAAAATGCGCTCGAACGGAACGGGCGGCAGGTAAGGTGAATGCGGGTCCATATGCCGCAGAAACAGCAGGAACGGTTTGTCTTCCGCTGCAAGGCGTTCCAGCTCGGGCACGGCGACATTGTTCAGATTTTGCGCTTTGGGCGTACGTCCGGTCTCGTCGGGAACCCAGGATTCGTAATCAATATACGTCTGGAAGCCGCGTGAGGATGGATTGCCGGTGAAGCCGATACAGGTCGTGTTATAGCCGTTCTCGCCCAGCGTCTCAGCCAGCGTCTTCACATGTCCGCCAAGCGGACCCTGATGACGAAGAGCGACGACATCGGTTCCGAATACATCCATTCCTGTGAGCATGGAAGCATAAGCCGGAGTTGTCGGAATGCTTGGGCTGAAATGCTTCTCGAACAGCACGCCATCCGCTGCAACCCGGTCCATAAAAGGTGTTGTCAGACGCGAATATCCATATGAGCTCATATGATCGCGCCGTAAACTATCGATACCGAAAATAACCACATTCGGTTTTTTAGCTGTCATTTCATGATTACCTCCTGAAAGTTTTTTGCGAGGCTTTACCTGATCTGCCGGTATTCAGCAGCATCAAGCAAGAACTCACTTCGTAAGCAAAAGCCTGGAACAGGTTTGCGACAATAAGTCATCCAAAGGAAAAACGAGAGCGGAAGGCGGCATTTGAATCTGGAGAAGCGAAGCGTTTGCCTTTGTACCCCGAATTTAACAGATAAAGGTATCCAAAATAAAAAAATTCAGGGGTACAACAGCAATCGGAAGATCAAAGGACTCCTGAAGCGGCTCCGCTTTTGCGGATTATCTGCCGCCCAGCTTCTTCAGGCAGGCATTCAAATACCCGTACGATTCCGCCGCCACGATCGATACCTGATCGATCGTATGGTCCGGTCCGGCTCCGATGACCTCCAGAACAACGGGGCCGTCATAGCCGCCGTCTACCATAGCCTTGCAATAACCGAACAGATCGATATCGCCCCGTCCGCAAGCCTGCAGTTCAATCGGGCCGGGTCCTTGCGCGCGGCCTTTGCAGTCGCGTATGTGTACATGCTTCACACGGCTGAGCACAGCTGGCAGTGCTTCCTCCGCGTTTTCACCGGAACGGTGGATATGGCTCGGGTCCATATCTATCCCGAAAGCCGTGGAGGATATAGCCTCCATCGCAGCAAGCGTCGTCGGCGTATTGTCAATCGCATTGCCGACATGAGCCTTCACGCACAGCGTGACTCCATAAGAGGCGGCTTTCTCCGCCAGATGGGTCAATTTGGCGATCGATGCTGCAAGATCCTCCTCATTGCCGGATTTTCCGCCAGGTCCAACGTTAATGACGGGAATTCCGATGGCCGCACCGGCCTCGAATGCCTTGGTCAATCTCTCCTCGTCCAGCGAAGCGACCTCCATGGACAGGAACTGCAGGCCGTTCTCCTTCACGATGGCCTGCAGCTCATCCTTCTGCTCCTGCCAGCGATCAAGATCAAGATGCTCGCACATGCCTTTGATAGCCGATATTTCCACGCCGTCATAGCCGGAGCGCGCAATTGCAGCTGCCGCCTCGGCGAAGCTGAACGATTTGAAAAGTACAGAGTTTACGCCTAATTTGACCATAAGTATTGAACACTCCTTCAGTAATATATGGATGGATGATGCTATTTCATGAACATCGGATCTCCGTGCAGCGGCGGCAGCGGATGCGGACGAACAACCTCTCCGCCGCTCTCATAGGATTCAATGACGGCAAAGGTATATTCCAGAACGGCAAGCGCGTCTCTTCCATTGGCGCGAAGCTGGTCGAACGACACACGGTTGGACACATCTTCAAGGAACGCGTGAAGCCGGTTGTTGAATGTGCGGTTGAAATCATTGGTGCCATAATCCGTCACGATGGCCTCAGGCTGAACGCTTATCGCCGGAATGCCCTTCTCCGCTTTCCAGTAGGAGATTTTCTCCACGCAATTCTCGATGCAGAAGGTGCCTTTCGAACCGGCAACCTCCAGGCTCCACCAGCCGCCAAGTCCGTATACCGCGTCTCCTCTCTGACTGAGCAGATAGCCTACGCCGCCATTGGCGAATTTCATATGAATGCTGTTGATCGATACCATAACGTCTCCCGCGCTGCGGCGGAAGCCAGGACGGTCTGAGAAGGTTTGAATATGCGTAATATCGCCGCAGAAATGACGCATAACGCTGAGCGGATGAGTCAGAAACGCTTTCATATGAAAATATGGATGGCCCTTGATCTTCGGCGATCCCGCAAGTCCATAATTCAGATCTCCCCCGTTGAAGCCCATCTTGGCCATGCAGTACACCAATTCGCCGATATCGCCGCTCTCCATGTATGCCTTGGCTTTTTCAGCCGGCGGGGTGAAATAGTGATTCAGATTGCAGCCCAGATACACCTTCTGCTTCTCGGCAAAAGCGACCAGTTCCCGGCCTTCGCGGATATCGTGGCACAGCGGCTTCTCAACCAGAACGTGCTTGCCGTAGCCGATGGCTTCCATAGCCGGCTCAAAATGCCAGCTGCCGTTGTCGATGCCGCCTGTCGTAATATCGATCACTTCGATATCCGGCTCATTCTCCACCATATCCTTCAGGCTGTAATAAGCCTTTACGCCATGTTTCTCGGCTGCGGCATCGGCGCGCTCCTTCACCACATCACAGACTGCTACCAGATCCGCAAGCTCATCCTCTCTATAACAATTCGCATGGTTGTTGCCAATTCCGTTCATCCCTACAATGCCAATTTTAACGGCCATTTTTCAGTTGCCTCCTATTTGGTTTTTTTGAGATCTACGCATTCTGGATGGCGTTATCGCTTAATGCGACACGGCGTCCTTCCCGCGACGACACATAAGTAGCCAGAACCATTCGCAGCGACGTCATTCCATCCTCGGGAGTCGCCAGCGGAGCCCGCTCGCCCCGGAGAAATTCAGCCAGCGGCTTTGCCAGTCCGCGGATGCGGTGACTATGATTGTCTGGAGAAGGTATATCGCTTTCAATCCAGCCGCCGCTCCCGGCGCTGTATCGTTTCAAGCCTGCCGCGCCTGCGGTGCGGGCTACGTTGCAGCTCGGCACATCGCCGTAATTTTGGATAATGCTGCCTTTCTCGCAAATGATCTCCGTCGTATTCTCCGCCGCCGTGCAGGTGAAGGAGCAGCTCACCTCGGCTATCGGGCCGCCGGGATAGCGGAAAATAGCAATCCCGTTGTCATTCGGTATACGCGGATTATAGAAGGACTCCAGTTCGGCGGTGACGGTCTCCGGTACACCCAGCAGCCAGTGAATAAAATCGATCGGGTGCGAGGAATCATCCGCCCAGATGTCGCGGTTAAGAGCGGGATCGACATGCCAGCTGTCGGCAAAATCCGGACTCAGCCCCATGGGCAGGCCGTGACGGCGGCGGACCATGAACACACGTCCAAGCTCGCCGCTCTGGAGCCACTCCTTCATCTGCATATTCTGCGGATCGACCCGCATCTGCCAGGCCAATGTGAACGGAACCTTGCATGTCTGAACCGCATCCGCGATACGCTTGGCTTCATCCATCGTCAGCGCCATCGGCTTTTGAAGCACTATTGCTTTGCCGCTCGATGCTGCAAGCTCTGCAAGCCCGGCGTGCTTCGAGGTTTCCGAGCCGATCACCACCGCCTGGATATCGTCACGCTTCAATAATTCATCCGCATTCGCATAGACTTCTATCCCGAATGCGCTTCTTGCCGTTTCCAGTCTCGCAGGATCGTGATCCCAGCCCGCCAATACGCTTATCCCGTATTCCGGCTTCTTCCATTCCTCGCAGTACGCATGGACATGCCCATGGGCAAATCCGAGAATCCCTACACCAATCGGCTTGATTCTGCATCGCCTCCTTAGGTTCAACATGGATATGAGAACGGTTTCTTGTACTCATCATAATCAACCGCACTCCAAAAATCTTGGCGTATCGGGACAATAACTAATGCGATCGAGACCATTTGCGGCGTAAAAGGGTAAGCGCTTGCAGATTTTACCCTTTTACAGCGCCGGCCGTCATGCCCGCGACTATTTTCTTATTGAAGAAAATAAACAGAACGAGCGGCGGAATGGAAATCAGCACGATATCGGCAAACAACAAATTCCAGGAGGACGTGAACCGGCTGGTAAAGTTGTAAAGCGTCAGTTGCACCGTCGCATTGTCTGCCCCCGGGAAGAAATACAGGGGATTGACGAAATCATTGAACACGTTAATGGAGGTCAGGACCACAACCGTTGAGGTAACCGGCTTCAATAGCGGGAAAATAATATGGAAAAACAGGCGTATGCCGCCGCAGCCGTCGATAAATGCGCTCTCGTCGATTTCTTTGGGCAGCGTGGCCACGAAGGCCTTGTAGAGAATCGCCGAGAACGGAAAATGCAGCGCGACCTCGACCAGCGTAATGCCGGCCAATGTTTTGAACAGGCCGATCGAATCCAGCACCCAGATCGTCGGAACGATAGCAGGCGGGATCATCAGCCCGGCCAGCACGATAAAGTTCAGCAGGGACGATCCCCTGCCCCCTTCCCTGCGCTGAAGCACAAAGCCGGCCATGGCGCTGACAAAGACGAGAATAACGATCGACAGTACCGTGAGCAGCGTACTGTTATAGAAGGCGCGCAGCAGCATATTGTCCGCAGCCGTCAGAACGGCTTTGTAGTTGCTGAATATTTCGAAGGATTTCGGCCAGGTCATCGACATCAGCGCCGCATCCTGCTGGTTTTTGAAGGAATTGATAATGACGAAGTAAAAGGGCACCCAGAATATAATCGTGGTCACCGCAACTGCAATAAAGCCGACGGAAATCCGTTTGGCACGCTCGCTCATAGGTCTACCTCGCTTTTGGTCAGAAACTTGTATAGCGGGAAAGCAAGCACCGATACCCCGATGAACAAGATGACATTCCCCGCCGTAGCAAGGCCGTAGAAGCCGGCCTGATACTGCTTGTAGATAATGGAGGCGATCAGGTCGGTGGTGAAGCCCGGCCCGCCCTTGGTCATCGCCCAGATCAGATCGAAGGTCCGCAGACCCCCGATAAAAGCCAGAATAATGACGGAGTTCATCGCCGGACGGGACAGGGGCAGCGTAATATGGCGGAAGGCCGCAAGATTGCTGCCGCCGTCGATTTTGAGCGCTTCATAGTAGACCTGGGGAATGGCCGTTATCCCGGCGATGAAGATGACGGTCGCGATTCCCACTCCCTTCCATACATCAACCAGGGCAACCGACAATAGAGCGATATGCGTGTTGCCGAGCCAGTCGGGACCTGTGATGCCAAGCGCGCCCAGCGCCACATTAATAATCCCCTGTGACGGATGCATCATCGTGGAGAAGGTAATCCCGACGGCGATGGTGCTGAGCAGCGTGGGGAAGAAAACAACGGAGCGCAAATAATTTTTGGCGATAATTCTTGAAGTCAGGAAAGCGCCCAGCAACAGCCCCAGCAGCACCTTCAATCCACAGGTGACCACCGCAAAGATCAGCGTGTTGCGAAACCCGATGCTGAGTGCCGTTTCGGAGAAGAAGGTGACATAGTTGTCCATGCCGATAAATTCCCATTTCGTGAGCGTCCATCTCGTCGTGCTGAAGAAGAAGGACAGGAGCGTCGGCAGCAAATAGAAGGTAAAATAAATCACACCTGCAGGCAGCAGAAAAAAAAGGTACGAATACATCCGCTTGGAGGCGGTATTCATCATGCGCTCATCCTTTCTCTTGGACAGTAGAAGCCGCCGGGAGGCCCTCCCTCGCGGCGCGCTCCGATTGAACAGACATACCCTGCAGCAGAAGTTGCAGGGTATGAATACGTTTTAGCCTATGGCTTCATCACCAGCCGGGGAGCGCCAGCTGCTGCGCCTGCTTCTCGACATCCTTGTCATAATCCTTGGCGCCCTGAGCCGCGGTGTTGATCCCGCTGCCTACTGCGACTGTAATACTTTCCAGGTTGGGGCCTTTGACCGGGGACAGAAATTCCAGCGCCGGCGCCGTTTTGCCTTCATCAAAGTAAGACTGCATTTCTTTAACCCCTGCATAGGTGTCTTCAGGAAGATCAATGCCTTTAATCAGATAGGGTCCGGATGCTTTGAGCTTGGATGACAGGACGGACTGGCCTTCAGGCGACAGGAAATACTCTGTCCACTTTTTGGCGGCCTCCAGATTCTTGCTGTCCTTGTTGAGATAGAGCGCGCTTGGCATCCACACCGTCAGACCATTGATGTCCGCGCTGTCGCTTGGCTCCGGGAACACGCCGATATCGCTGATTTTGTCAGGGAAGTTCTGGAAGATCGAGTCAAGCGCCGAGGTGAGCATCGGATAATGCACACCGTCGCCCTCCGCGAGCATTTTGAGCCCCGCATCATAGGTGGTAGCCAGGAAATCCTTATTCATATATCCGCGCTTGTATACGTCCTCGATTTTCTCGAAGCCTCTGAGCGCTGCCGGCGTGGTCGCATATTTGGCCTTGTTGGCCGTATAATCGTCCGCAAAAGATGCATTTTGCGACTGGACGTTGTAATAATCTCCGAGTATGAGCAGCTGGGAGGTCCAGGTGTCCTTGTAAGTGCCGATCACCGCTGTCTTGCCCGCCGCCTTGATCTTCTCATTGTTGGCCATAAATTCATCCCATGTGCGTGGAATCTCAAGGCCCAGGTCGGCATACACCTTCTTGTTGTACAGAACGGCGCCGACAACCGTCGTGCCGACCGGAACGCCAAACACCTTGCCGTTTGCCGTAACCGTCGTTTTGAAGGAATCCAGCACATCCGTCATGAAGGGTTCGCCGCTCAGATCGGCAAAGTTCTCCTCAGGACTCAGCGCCTGCAGCAGCGATCCGGAATTGTACACCAGCAAGTCGTCCATATCGCCTGTAGCCAGACGGGTTTTAACCAGATTGTCGCCCTCCGTGCCGTCCGGCTTGATATCGAATTCAATGGCAATGTTCAGTTTCTTCTCAGCCTCTGCCGCCACGACCTTGAGCGCATCAAGCGTCGTTCCGGTATTGCCGACCATCAGCGTTAACGTTACCTTCTTGGCGGCAGGCGTTTCCGCGCTGCTTTCGCCGCCTTCATCAGCTGCATTCGTACCGGCAGGCTTGCTGTTGCCAGGATTCTCATTGTTTGTCGTGCCGCTTGTTCCACAGCCGGTTGTCAGGATGATCATAAGCGAGATGCAGGCCGCAAAAATGGTCATGACGCTTCTTCTTTTTCGCATGCTTTTTTGGTCCTCCCTTTTTGTATGCGCATTCATGTATGAATGGCAGTCCGTATGAATTAAGTTTAGAGGGATTGCCATGCTCCGCCTACCTGTAGATTGGCTATTTTGGGAGGGTGATTTTGCTTTTCAGCCTTATTTCGTTCGTTTGGCGTAAGCCTGCGGCGATTCGCCCACGATTTTTTTGAACACATGACTGAAATGCTTCGCATCTTCATAACCGACCAGACCGCTCACATCCGAGAGCCGTTCCATCCCTTCGGTGAGCAGGATCTTCGCCTTGCCGATGCGGTAATGAATCAGATAGTCGGAGAAGGTGCAGCCAGTCTGATTCTTGAAGAGCTTGGACAAATAGCCAAGGCTGACATGATGATCCGCTGCAAACTGCTGCAGGCAGATATTATGCTGATAATGGCTGTGTATCCACTGCATGAGCAGAGGGATCATGCTTTTCGGCTTCATATCCTTGCTTTCCCGGCCTGGATGGAGATTCATAATTTTCGCGCTCAGCCATCCATTCAGCTCCTCGTAGCTTGTGAGCTCATTCAGACTCGACAGCAGCTCATCCTGCATCTTGGGCGGATCGACCCGGCCTTGCTGCGATAGGCGCCATTTGAACTGCAGGGAGTATAGCAAATCACGGATAAAACCTTGCAGCTGCCGCATGGTGATTTTTTTCCGCATCAGCTCCGCAGTAATTTTGTGGATCATTTCCGTTCCCCTGCGGAGGTCTCCCTGGCTGAACAGCGTTTCCATCATCCGCACCTTATCCCAGATGCCGCTGATATCCACGTCCATTGTCCGGGCATCGGGGGAAATGCAGGTCGGCATGCCGAGCCGCATATTTTCTTCCAGCCTCCGGTTCAGGAGGGTAAAGCATTTGCTGAGCCGCTCATTCCCGTTCTTGAAAACATAGCTGAGCTGAACACTCTCATCCATCCGCTGAAAAAGCGTGATCAGTCTGGATTCCATGCCGCATTTGCCGGAGTCGGCGGCAACCGGAACGAGGATGATTTTCCGCCGGGAATCCAGATCCAGACAATGAATATCCTCCTCCCGGACACTGCCGTAAACGATCTGGCTCCTCAGCTCGCTATTGCGGATACCGGTATCCTGCCAGCCTCTGTGCGCTCCCCAGTTTCCCAGCAGAAGCAGCGCCATCAAATATCCCTGCCCATAGAACGACGCAGCCATCTCTTCCTCCGCCGGACACGATGCGAACAGCATCCGGCTGATGGACCAGTTCATCCGCTCTTCCCGCTGTCCTTGCTCGTTCCGGATGCCGCTTATCGCTTTATCGATGCTCAAGTACAAGGCATCCTTCTTGACGGGCTTGAGCAAATAGTCCACAACGCCGATCTTCACCCCCTGCCGGGCATACTCGAATTCATCATGAACGCTCAGGATAATCCCTTTGACCGCGGGATCGGCTTTGCTCAGCTCGCTGATCAGTTCCAGTCCGTCCATCCCGGGCATATTGATATCGGTCAGCACCAGATGCGGCTGCGCCCTGGCTGCTCCAGCCAAAGCGTCCTCGCCGTTCCCGAAGGCAAAAATACGGTGCTCCTCTTCATAGCTCTGAAATAAGGTCTTCAATTCCTCCAGCGCCCAGCGCTCATCCTCGACGAGAAATATATTCATGCGCGTCCCTTCCCTTTCCATCTGCAGGTATAAGGTATGGAATTTCCAGCTTGACGGTTGTCCCTTCGCCTGGAAGGCTCATGATGTTTAATCCGTAATTCCCGCCATAAAATAATTGAATCCGCTGCTGAATGTTCAGTAAGCCGATTCCGCGTGTGTCGTGATCAAGCTCTCCCGACAGAATGGGGGTGCGCAGCATGCTGCGCAGCTCCTGCTGCTTCTCCTCGTCCATCCCCCTGCCGTTGTCCGTCACTTCGATCTGAAGCATTCCGCTGCTTTGGTGCGCCCGGAGTCTGATGACGCCTCCTGACTTCGTTTTGCCAAGACCGTGAATGATCGCATTCTCTATAAGCGGCTGAATTGTCAGCTTCAAGATGGATGCCTGCAGCAGCTCGTCGGGAATATCGCAGTGGAGCTCGAACCGGTCAAAGAATCGGTGCTGCTGGATGTTCATATAACAGCGGATATGCTCCAGCTCATCCTTGAGCGCAACAGGATGCTGCAGATTCTTCATGCTGTACTGGAACAATTCCGCCAGCGATTCCGACATTTCCGCCACTTCCTCAATCCCTTTGATGCGGCTGATGGATTTCATAATGTTCAAGGTATTGTACAGAAAATGCGGATTAATTTGGGCCTGCAGGGCCGATAATTGGGCATCCTTCTCCGCCAGCCTGGACTGGTACGCTTCGTTGATCAAACGGGATATGCTGCCCAGCATATCGTTATAAATCCGGCTCAGGCGGCCGATTTCGTTATTGCTTCTGACCTCCATCCGCTGCGAGAAGTCGCCCTGCTCGACCCGGATCATCTTCTTCATCAGATTATGGAGCGGTATTGTAATGTGATAAGACAGAATATAGGAAACAAGCGCGATAATTATAACCGCCGCGAGCCCCACCAGGATCAGAATCAGCTGTGTGCGCTTGATCTGGGCAAGCAGATACTCATTGGGGATCAATACAGCGGTTCTCCAGCCCGTATAGGCGGACCTGTCGATCGTATACAGATATTTCCTGCCGTTCCATGTCAGCTCCGAAGAAGCTTTCCCACCCGGCAGCATCGCAGCGCTCAGATTCTGCAGTGTGCCGCTTGTCAGCTCATTCTTGTTATCATATACGACCGTTCCTTCATCGTTTAGAATAAACACCCGCATATTCTTCTCCATCTCATTGCTGTCCGACTGGACCAGCATATCCCGGAATACATCGATGTTGATGTTGATTTTCATAAAGGCGATGCTGCTGCGCGAAGGAATGCGGTTGATGCTGCGGACAAAAGAAATGACCTTCGGCGACTCGATATCGTGGATATCCTCCACTACGGTGGGCAGAAGCAGAAATTTCTTCTTGTAGTCGTAGTCATGCCCGGTATACCAGTCTTCTTTCTCCAGGCTGTCCGTCAGCTTCGGCCCGCTGGAGCGCGATACATAATAGGCATACCGGTCCAAAGTGAACAAGTAAATGCTCTGCACCTTCGGCTGAGGATGCATCAGGGTGTAAAGCCTGCTCGACAGCGAAAGCTCGATGCGGTTTTGCTCCACCGGATTATCCGTCTCGTAGTGATCGAGCAGATTGCGCTGCACCAGAGGATCGCCGAAGATCGAGACGGACATCGCCTCCATCTCGTGGATGTACAGCTCTACCGTACGGCTGAACTGCTTCGTAATCGTGCTGGATAAGGCATAGGTTTGATTTTTGGTATCGCTTACATTTTTGAAATACAAAATTGTGCATGCCAGAAGCACTGTGAGCAGGAAAACAACAGAAAAGGTGATGAACATCTTGGTCTTCAACATCATATCGTTCCAACGCCGCATCCATGATCAACCCTCCCGCCGATTGTTGATCGTTATTATACAACAAGCTGCAGCTTGTTGCAGTAAGAAGTACGGGGTGATATTTATTGGCAGGAAACATCAAACAGACCCAATAGAGCCGCCCTAAAGCGGCTCTATTGGGTCTGTTTGAAGACCGGTCAGATTTCCTTGCGGTTCAAATAAATCAAGCCTGCCATGAAGAAGATCATAAAGCTGCCCAGAACCGTGATCATCACACTTTCATAAGGGATCATGAATCCGCCAACGCCGCCGGATCCGGAGCCGGAAGGCATCATCGCCAGCAGCGGCTGCGCCCATGGGTAGAAAGGGGCAAATCTAGCGGAATTGACGATCAGGATATTGGGCAGAGTGAGCATCACGTTAATGACAAGAGGGGCAGCGAAGCTGGTCCAGGCAATCGATACCCCCAGCTGGGCGGCGGCAAGAGGCAGACAGGCCACCCATCCTCCGATCACGCACCGCAGCAGTATGGACCAGGGAACCCCGGCTTCTATTCCATGATACAAGGCGGCAGCCAGTATGGCAGCCAGTAAGAGCAGCTGCACCACAGCCAGCATCAGTGCTACTACAATAAATTTTGCAAAGAACAGACCCGATCGCGATATTGGCAGCGACAGCATCAGCTTCCAGCCCCCTGCATGCTCATACCGGCAGACGATTGCGGAGAATATGCCGGTAAGGATAGGCAGCAGCAGCATGGCGTGGGGGACAGGTGTCATCCCCATTATTAGTGCCTGATAAGGAGCTCCGGCATCTTCGGCCCTGAAGGTGATCATGATTCCAATCAACGCGGAGATCAGCGGACTGAGCGGCAGCAGCAGCCAGATACGGGATTTGACCAGCTTCAGACGTTCCGCAGCCAGCGCTCTAAGGAAGGATGACATCTTACTCCACATCCTTTCTCTCGAAATGGAGACTGCCCGCAAGCAGAAGAACAAATCCAAGCGCCAGTCCCGCACCGACAAACAGCAGCCGGTGAGGTCCCGTATACCCCAGAAGCGGCCAGCTGATGGGCGCCCATTCCGTAAAATACATAGAGAATAATGAAGCCACCGCCATCAATAACCCGATGGAAACCGGCAAAGCCTGATTCCGGAAGGTTAAGGTCATCCACAGAAAAAGCGCCAGTGCCGGGAATGAGGCGATAAACGGGAAGAAACACAGCTTTAACAGAGGGCCAACCGGGAAATCGTAACCGAACCCCAGCAGAACCCCGAGAATGAGCGTTCCAATTGCCAACAGCGCGCAGGACAAGCTGAGTACAAGGAGCACGACGGCGAATTTGGCGGCGAATACCGCAGTTCTTGATATCGGCAGGGCCAGCAGCTGCTTCCACGAGCTCATGCCATGCTCGATATTCGCGGTAAGCGAGCAGATGAGCGTAATGCCCATGAACAGAGAAACCGGCACAAAGGCCAGAATATTATTCAGCAGTCCGCCCCAGAGATCATCCGCATGCTGCTTGGTGAGGTAATCATAACGAAGGCCAAAATTAACCGCCTGCATGGCGATCAGCCCTGCCGGTCCTACAACAGCGAGCAGCCAGATCCCTTTGCCGCGTATTTTCAACAGGTCGGCCGAGAACGCTTTGGCTATCATAATGTTCGAACCTCCCCCACAATTTGCAGGAAGAGATCTTCAAGCGATTTCTTTCTTTCCTCCACGCGGTATACGTCATGCTCCCGCTCAACCAGGTATTTGACCATCACTGCAACCATATCGTCGCTTGCCTGCTCCATGACGATTCCGCTATCCGTGAGTCTGGCGCGCACGCCCTGCTCATGCATGGCCACCAGCGCCTTGTCAGGCTCCGACACCACCAGCGTAATCGCGCCCTTCGCCTGCTGCCGCAAATTCCCGATCGTGTCCTGGAAAACCAGCTCACCCTGCCGGATTATCCCGACAGTACTGACCATCTGCTCCACCTCGCTCAGCATATGGCTGGAGACCAGGACGGTAATCCCATGCTGCTTCGGCATGCTTTTGATCAATTCGCGGATTTCCAGTATTCCGGAAGGGTCCAGTCCATTCGTGGGCTCGTCCAGAATGAGCAGCTCCGGGCTGCCAAGCAGTGCGCATGCGATTCCCAGGCGCTGCTTCATCCCGAGCGAAAATCCTTTTACCGGGCGGGCCGACTCCTTCGTCAAACCGACAATTTCCAGCACCTCGGCTATTTTGGGTCCCGGAATATCCAATATGCGCCGCACCGCCTCCAAATTCTGAACAGCGCTCAGATGCCCGTAATAGGAGGGATACTCAACGAGCGATCCCACCTTGCGCAGAATGCGGAGCCGCTCTTTCCGCAGCTCCAGACCGAACAGAATGACCGAGCCCTTCGTAGGTTTGATTAGTCCCAGCATCATTTTGATCGCGGTCGTTTTGCCTGCCCCGTTGGGCCCGAGAAAGCCGTAGATTTCCCCTCGGCCAATCTTCAAATTCAGATTCGACACCGCGTAGCGTCCGCGGTATTTCTTGCATAGTCCATTTGTTTGGATCACCCATTGATTCATGTCTTTCACCTCATAAACGATGATAGCGCATGAAGTTTAAAACAAAGGATCCCCTTTGTTTAAATTTGGTTTAAAAATTAGAATCCATAGCGCGGGGATAAATGTATACCCGCGTGCCTTCCACTGAACCGGCTGTCTGGCGGAAAAGCCCCATCTCCCGGAGCAGATAATCGACAATGGCAAGGCCGATACCCGCCCCTTTGCCGGGGGAATCCGTATCCATTCCCTCACCCCGGTCGGCAATGACAAGGGCGAGCGTCCCTTCATGCTCCTCCGTATAAATCCCGATATAGGCTCCGCCGCCCCCATGTCTGACGACATTTTGGAACAGATTGTCCAATACCCGTCTGAAAGCTTCCTTGTCCACATTCCAGATCAGGGGCTGCTCCGGCAGCCGGACATCAGCATCAATTCCCTCTTTCTCCCAGTGGGGATACCAGGCAGCCGCGCTTTCCCGAACAAGCCGCAGCACATCCTGCCGCTCAGTTTGCAGCGTATACCGGCCGCTCGCCATAAGCGTGTAGGACAGCAGATTCTCGATCTGACTGCCCATATCGCCTATTTTGCCTTCAATTTGGCTTAACGCCTTCTGGGCGGACTGACCGGGCACATCTCTGCGGAGCGAATAGATTTGGCTGCTTATAATCGTGAGCGGCGTTCTCAGGTCATGGGACAGATTGGAGATCAGACGTTTGCGCAGCTCCTCTTCTTCCCTCTCCCGTTGGCGGCTGGCCCTCAGCTGGACCACCATTTCGTTAAAAGCGCCCTCAAGCTGACCGATTTCATCCTCCTTATGCTGCACAATGGGAAGAGGAAGACTATTGTCCGCCGGCAGCGCCATAGCGGATTGCAGGCCGAGCAGACGCACGCGGATCTGTCTGAAGAACAGCCAGGACAGCAGGATAAACAGGACGAACATCAGCACCATAAATCCGATCAAATAGGTTGTGCTATACCCTAAAGGAGCCGTATGCCGCAGCAGGGATCTTGGTATTTGCAGCACCATGAACGCCTTTGCGCTGTCGTCTTTGCCGAGAAGAGCTATTACGGTAAACGGATCCCTGTTAACGCTTTCCTTCATGAACCGTATAGCGGAGGACGCTGTCCAATGCAGGGGAAGCCCCGCCTGCTGCGGCAGCTGAAGCCGGGTGCCGCCGTCGCCGTCCACCCAGAACAAGGATACGTCCGGATACTTCCCCTTTAACTCCTTCAGACGCTGATTGATTTGATCGGCGCTCTGATTGGCCAGCATCGCTGCCTCTTGATGCCAGGCTGATTCCAGATCGGCTGCGCTTCCGTATTGAGACGTATTCGTATCGAGGCTGCGGGTTACCGGAGCCGAGATCACCAGGGCAAGGGAAGCCAGCGCGAACATCACTGGAATAAACAATAAGGCCAGCAGAACAATCAACAAATAACGGGACATTAGAGACCGGCGAAACCCGGCGCCGCTGCGCTTGTTCCTCACAGCCTCACCCGGTAGCCGATACCGCGCAGCGTTTCGATCACTTCGGGAACGGCCGGATTGCGTTCAATGCGCTCGCGCAAATAACGAATATGAACCATGAGTGTTTTATCCCCATCGAAATACGGCTCCCCCCACACGGCTTCATAGATTTGTTCCTTGGTCATAATTTGCCCGAGATGGCGCAGCAGGTAAGAGAAGATCTGAAACTGCTTGCCTGTCAGCAAAATCTCCTCTCCGGTCTCGGTGTTCTCGATCCTTTTCTCCTTCTCGTAGACTAGCAGATGCTTGATCGCCACAGGTTCCACAGGATGAGCGCCAGAGCGCCGGAGCAGCACTTCAATCCGCGCCACCAATTCATCGGGATGAAACGGCTTGGTCAAATAATCATCGGCGAACTGAAGGCCAGCCAGCTTATCGTCTATCGCGGTCCGGGCCGACAGCATGAGGATGGGAATGCCCGGCTCCGCTTTCTTAAGCCGCTGTCCGACGGTGAAGCCGTCCAGTCCGGGCAGCATGACATCGAGAATGACAAGCCCGCAGCCCGGTGCCTCCTCCAGCGCTTTATCTCCGCTCTGCAGCCATTTCACGGCATAGCCGCATTCCTGCAAATGCCGGCTCGTCCAGCTGCCAATCTCCCGATCATCTTCGATATATAGAATTACTGCTTTCATATTTATTCTATCCTTTCGTCTGAACCTGCCAGAAACCATTTCCATTATAATATAACATGTGAGACCAACCGGCCATCATACCGGATGGATTCTATGATTTCAGGCAAAAAAAAAAGCAGCCCGGCATGCATTCATGCGCTGGACTGCCATTGTTATTCGTTATGAGACGGAACCGGCTATTTCCTGCAGATAGACCGGACGATTCTCCGCCATGGAGCGATACGCCGCGAACATCATTTGCATCGTGACCAGATTATCCCTGACGCTGTTCTCCGGCTCGCGTTCTTCCTCGATGGCGCAGAGCAATTCCCCCATCGTTCCCATGAAAGCATGCGGGAACCATAGACCTTCAAGCTTCGGCGCGTATAAACAGCCTGGTTCAAGAAGCTTGCTGTAATAGCCTATCGTATCGCCCTGGCCGTTGGGGTAATTATAAAGCGCCCCGTTCGTCCCCTTGACGATTCCCTCCGTCCCTTCGAACCGGAACGTCGCATACCAGTCATCCTGAGGCATGCCGTTATTATGATTATCGTGAATAAGCCCGCGGGCGTCGCCGGGAAATTTGATATGAATCATCGTCCGTGTCTCGCCTGTCACCCCTTGTCCGGGGTATCTGGCTCCATCGGCATAAATATATTCCGGAATCATGCCCATTACGCTGCGGATCGAATCCAGATAATGAATGCTGTGATACATAATCTCCAGCGTTTCGATCCCGGCTATCCATGGCCAAATCTCCCATGGCGTATGGACATTCACCTGTATTGTCGCCTGCAGCGGAGCTCCGATCAATCCGCGACCGGTCAAATCCCTGCAAGCGCGGATGCCCGGCGACCAGCGCATTTGCTGGTTGGAGGCGGCTTTGACCCCTGACATGCCGCACAGCTCCACAATTTGCGACGCGATTTGATAGGATTCCGCGAGCGGCTTCTGACAGAGCAGATGCTTGCCGCTGGCAGCGGCAGCCCGGACCACATCCCATTGATACTTGGCGGGAACGGCGATGTCCACGACATCGATATTTGGGTCCTTGAGAAGCTGTTCCAGACTGTCGTAGACTTTGCCGATGCCATACCGCTGCGCAGCTTCTACCGCCCTGCTGCGCGTAATATCATAGATTCCCGCCACACGGAAGCCAGCCAGCCGATATGCCGGAAGATGGGCATTCAATACGATGTCCCCGGCACCGACGATACCGATTCCGTAGTCCTTATTGCGCGGCAGCTTCGGCTTGTAATTCAGCTCTATTCCATCCGGCGATGGATGCTTGCTCATGAATGCGCGCTCCTTCCTCTGCTGGATCTGCTGTTATGGACAGGGATAACTCCTGGATCGTTTAAACAGGCTGCACCGCTTCCCCGTTCTTCTTGACCAGCAGCAAATGCTCGCAGACCAGCACAACCTCATCCCGCTGGTTCAGGACCTCGCACAGCTCGCTGACAATCCCTTCGGCGGTCCGTTTGGGATGATCCCGTTTATCCTTGATGGTGACCTTCACCCGGATGGTATCCCCGATAAACACCGGCTTAATAAAGCGCATCCGCTCATAGCCGTACGAGAAAGCCTCGGGATTGATGACCCCTGCGGTCATCCCGACTGCTACGCTGAATATCAGAGTGCCATGGGCCATGCGCTGCCCGAAGGGCTGGGTCTTGCACCACTCCGCATCCATATGATGCGGATAGAAATCCCCGGTTTGGCCTGCATGCATAATAATATCCGTCTCCGTTATCGTCCGTCCGCCGGTATGCCGCTCAGCGCCCAGCTCATACTGCTCATAATACACAGAGTTTATCATTGTATGCCCACGCCTCCAAATTCCCGTTTGATTTTATCATTATGCTGGCCGATTCTGGGAGATCCCACGTCAGATTGGTAGATTTGGCCGTCGATGCGGATGGGACAGCGTGTCGTGACCAGCTCTGCCCCGTTGTCCCTGCGGACTTGCTGCGTCATCTGAAGCTCCTTGAAGGCTTCATGCTCAAGCAGCCGTTCCCAAGTGAGCACATCGGAGCACCAATAATCGGCCGGCTCCAGCTTTCCCAGCCAATAAGCGGTGCTCTCCTTCAGCAGATGCTCCCTCAGATGCGCCTTGATTTCATCTCTTGATGTAAACCAGGTCGCAGGATCGGAGTATTCCGCCAGCGGCTGGCAATCCAGCAGACTGCCAATGGTGATGATAGAGCCCATGGCAAGCGAAATATAACCGTCTTTTGTCTTGTAGATGCCATAAGGCGCGCCCAGATATGCATGGGCATTGTTCACCGCGCTGCGCTGAGGGGCTTTGCCCCCATCGTTCAAATGCGTCGTCAGCACCTCGAATTGAAAATCAAGCGTCGATTCCAGCAAGCTGACCTCCACCAGTCCGCCATGGCCCGTTATGCCCCGCCGCACCAGACAGGCCAATATCCCTTGGACAAGATGTCCGCCAGCCATCATATCGGCAACCGCCAGACCGAACGGGACAGGCGGCTGATCGGCATCGCCGTTGAGCCAGGCCAATCCCGACAGCGATTGAACGAGCAGATCCTGACCCGGCTTGTTCACCCAAGGGCCGCTCCGGCCGTAACCCGTAACCACGCCATAAACCAGACGCGGGTTCCACTCCTTCACCGTCTCATAGGAAAGGCCAATCTTCTCCATCACGCCCGGACGAAAATTCTGAATCATCACATCCGCCTTCTCAATCAAAGAACGGACGAATTTAAGATCTTCCGGATCCTTCAAATTCGCGGACACGCTCTCTTTATTGCGGTTAATGGAATGAAACAGCGTGCTGTCCCCGTCCAGCTCCAGATTGGAGATATACAGTCGTCTGCATAAATCCCCGCCATCGGGGCGTTCCACCTTGATCACCCTCGCGCCCAGATCGGCAAAACGCAGCGCGGCCGACGGACCGGATAGAAATTGACTGAAATCGAGCACCAGCAAGCCCTCGAGCGGTTTAAACATTATGAGTGCTCCCCCTGTCTTTTTTGCGAATCCCGGTACAGCCCGTTCATCTTCTCCAATATCGCGGCTGCATTGCCGCCATTCATCATGTAATCCCGGACATCGTCGCCGGCATGATCCTGAAACGCCAGATAGCCGTTATAACGCGGACGCACGAATGCCCGGTCAAGGACCGGAAGTGTCTGTCCAAAATAATTCAGGCAACGCTTGTTGTTGTCCTCATCCAGCCATGCCGAGCGGTGCCCGGGCTGCCCGCCGCTCTCGGTAAACAGCGTACGCTGCGTCAGCGGATCTGCGGCAAAAGCCGCGTAAGCCAGCGCATGCTCCTTATGCCTGGTGCTGCTGGACACGGCAAGTCCGGTCCCGCCAAGCGTCGACTGCAGCCGCTTCCCCTCGTATTCGGCCAGATCCCCGAACTCCAGCAGATTGGCCGCATAGCCGCGGCGCGAATAATTGGAATACCCATAAGCAAACGGGCAATAGGCCAATTCGCTCCCGTCCGCTGCCATAGCTTCGTATGTTGCAATCGGATTTCGCCCAAAGATTTCCCCGCTGCAAAGCGCTGCAAGCTCCCGCAGCTTATCCAGCGCCAAGATTCCGGTCTCCCGGCTCACAATGTTTTCCTTATTCAGAAAAGGAGTCTCCCCCAGTGCCAGGCAGAACATATAAAAATTCATCAGGCTGTCAATGGCGATAGCGGGAAAAGCAACCTTCCCGGTCCCGGCAAGCGCAAGAACATCCTCCCAGGTTTCTGGCACGCCGATATCCGATGCCGCGAGCAGATCCGGCCGCCAGGACGCTACTGGCGCTGCCGCATCAATGGCCAGAGCAGTCTGCCGGTCATGAAATTGATAGCTGGCATGCGAAGCGCCGACCGTGCCTTCCGCCTGATCCTGCATATAAGACTCAGACAGGGATAGATTGAGCGGAAGAAGCACCCCCTGCTCCGCTGCATAGCCGGCCCAGGGATGATCGATGACCAAGAGATCATAGGCGTCCACCAGCTGCTGCAGGGGCATATCGGCAAACTGCTGCAGGGATCTCTTTTCCCATTGGATCTGAACCTCCGGGTGGAGCTCAGAATAGCGCTGGCTGGTTGCAACCATAGGCAGGTAGCCGCGGGTATGGTTCCATGTCATTCCTTTTAGCAGAATACTCAATTGTTTGCTCTCCCTTTTTGGTATTATGGTAGTACCAATAATATGAATAACTTCTTAAATAAAATGAGACATAAACCGATTTTCATAAATGAAGTTCAATAGCTGACAATAATAAACTTGCGGTAGTACCATAATACCAGATTAACAAAAACGGTGGGAAATGACAATTGATTTTTATGCGGATGCGTGTAAATTTCAGGGGCGCCTGCGTTGGAGAGATTCACTTTATCTCTTGGAGCGCGGTTCGCGCTTGCATTCATGCAAACTAAAAAAACCTCTTTCCTTGTTTAAAAGCGGAATTGGAGGTTCTTTTATGTGGAGATCGGTGCTTTTCAACTTGTGAGAGCACTTAAGGGCAGCTACTTGCTTCGCCGCTTGAGCTTTGGGTGCGCCTGCAAAACGTTGATGCAAACGCCGCCGACTAGTTTAAACGGTTTCGAGAAATAATAGGGTTTAGGATGAAATACGCCTTGCGGCCTGTATAAGTTATCAGGACGGTACAGCGCTATCCACCGCTTTGCTTTCGCTGAAGATTCCGACTGCGGAATGCTTGACCGGGCGAACATCTCGATGGCAAGCTTGCTTGTCAAGAATAGCCTCGGATCGCCTTGGTTATCAGCTGCGCGTCCCCTCATTACCTTGAGCGATTAGCCTGACCGCCTCGGCGATCGCATTTCGCAGCGCAGCCGGGTCCTTCGCGGCATCCGGATCAAGCGAGGGGCCAAAGGGGTTCGCCGGCGTCCAGGCTGTGGCGAGCGTCATGATCGCGGTCAGCAGAAAGCCCGGGGGAAAAGTCGTTCCTACCTGACCGGCGCTTTGCGCCTTCAGCAATGCCGCAACTTTGGCGTCGTGAACGGCCACGCGTACGGCAGGGCTATCCGCCTTCTGTTCCAGGCTGAACCATGCCATCAGCCGCATCAAATCGGGCTGTTTCATCGTGAAATCGAACACGCGCGCCGCGTAACCGGCGAGATCGTCAGGCGTGAAGGTTAGCTCCTCGTATACGCGCGCGAGGTGCTTCTGAAGGATTGTGGTGAAGAGCGTTTCCTTATTTTCAAAGTAGATATAGATCATATTCTTGTTGCACCCGGCGTTCTTGGCGATGCGGTCGACCCGCGCCCCTGCAATGCCATAGGCGGAGAACTCCGCCATAGCCGCCTCCAGTATCCGTTCTCTGGTCGCTTCGGCATTTCGCATGACTGTTCCTCCTTGTTTCTTGCATTTTGGCTACAAATATATCATGACAATAATGATTTGACAAACCGGTCAGTTAGGTCTATATTATATCTAACCAGTTAGTCAAATATCAATGAACTGGCATCTTACAGAAAGAAGGAATGCGTAATGACACAGCAAACTTCCGGGAAAGCAACCCATTCAAGCGCCAAGATCGCCATCGTCACAGGCGGAAGCCGCGGCCTGGGCCGCAGCACCGTGCTGAGCCTGGCCAAGCGTGGCGTCGATTCGATCTTCACCTACCATTCCAATCAGACTGAAGCCGGGAAGGTCGTCGGCCTGGTACGCGAGACGGGGCAAAAGGCCATCGCCCTGCAGCTCGACACCGGCAATGTCGGCTCCTTCGATCCGTTCGTGCAGAGCTTGCGCGAGGCCCTCACAGAGCTGGGTGCGGAGCGCTTCGACTACCTCGTCAACAACGCCGGTACCTCTCACCACAACACATTCGACCAAACGACCGAGGAAGAGCTGGACAGTCTATATGACATCCACTTCAAGGGCGTATTCTTCCTGACGCAAAAGCTCCTTCCGCTCATCAACGATGGCGGGCGTATCTTGAACATCTCGACGGGCCTGACCCGCATCGTCACACCGGGGAGCGGCGCCTACGCATCCATGAAGGGCGCAATCGAGATTCTGACCAAGTATCAGGCAAAAGAGCTTGGCGCACGCGGGATTGCGGTCAATACGGTCGCCCCCGGAGCCATCGCGACCGATTTCAGCGGCGGCATGGTCCGCGATAATCCCGACCTGAACAAACGCGTCGCGGAGATGACAGCGCTCGGCCGGGTTGGACAACCCGATGACATCGGACCGATGATCGCCTCGCTTCTTTCCGATGAGAACAGCTGGATCAACGCACAGCGCATCGAGGTCTCGGGCGGCATGTCGATCTAAACCCAAGAACACAGGAACGGCTCTCCTTCTATACTGTCAGTAGAAGAATACCCAGTGGAAATTCCGCCAGGGCAAGTTATTGTGGCTTCATGACCTATTCTCTCCTTAACATCAAACAGCACTCCACATTCATGCGTGGAGTGCTGTTTAATGTTGGAGGCAGCTTCATGCACAGCCCAATTAAGGGTAAAGACTGATTATCCGGTAAACTCCTGGACCCATTCATTGTTATAAAAGGCAATGCCGATTTGGGTATAGCTCTTATTCAGTATGTTGGCTTTATGCCCCGGACTGTTCATCCAATCCTTCATAACCTGGGTTGGGGTGGTCTGACCATTGGCGATATTTTCGCCTGCTGAATTATACGTGATCCCGAACTCCTTCATCATATCGAATGGGGATCCGTGCGTAGGAGAATTATGATCAAAGTAATGGTTATTGTACATATCCTGTGCTTTGACCATGGCCATATTCGACAATTCGCTGCTCATACTCAGTGAACCCAATCCTGCTTTGGATCTTTCCTGATTGACCAGCTCCAGAACCTGCTGTGCGAATTGCGATGAATCCGTTTTGCTTTCGGGCGCCTGTCCTGCCGGTCCGGTCGGCACTTGATTTCCCGGGCTTTCTGTGCCCGTCTGATCTGCCGGGTTCCCTGTTGGTGTCTGCTCACCTGTATTTCCGGTCGGAGTCTGGGTTCCAGGATTGCCTGTCGGCATCTGGTTGGCCGGATTCCCTGCCGGTACGCCATTTGGATTCCCTGTAGGCATCTGTTCCCTTGCGTTTCCTGCAGGTGCCTGATTAGCCGGGTTTCCAGCCGGAGTCCCAATCAGATCCAATAAATCCGAAGCAATTCCATTTGGCGCTTCCTTGGCGGTGACAGACGGTTGATTTACACTGGACCCCACTGATGTAGCTGTTGATGATGCCTTTGTTACGGTAGTTGCAGGAGCAGCGGTATGCGTATGAGTTAGAATTCGTGTCTGCTTGGGAACCGATTGCTTATGGGCCACATTGTTGTTGGCTGTACAGCCCGTTACCAGCAATAACACGGCAAATACGATAAACTTGATCACTTTCCAACCTCCTTGGTTCGTTTAATGAGATGTTAACAAGTTTAAGGTTCACTGCGGATGTGCTAATTATTCCTCGTCGTCCCTCCCTCAATAATCCTTTTCCAATGCCTCAATAGACCTATCATCGCCAAGCTTGACAGAATGCTGTCTATAGGACGTGTCGATTTCTCAATGAGCAGCAGGGGAATGCAAGCAATTCAGAAGTAGCTGGCGTAGGCGGAAAAGGGCTTTTGGCTTCTAAGAAATTCTATGCTTATCGAGGAATAAGCGAAGAAAATGTTGGCAATCGCCAATTAATCATGAATATTAAAAAAACCGTCCTCCAATGGGGACGGTTTTTTGCTTATTATTTATCTGTAAAGCCAACCTCTCAAGACTGGAACGAACATGTTTTTTACGACGACAACTTCTTCATGACAGCCGCACAGCGCGGACATAAGGTGGGATGATCGGCATCCAGGCCAACCAGAGGCGTGACATTCCAGCAGCGCTCACATTTTTCCCCTTCGGCCACAACCACTTTCACCGGAAGCTGTTGGCTTGCCTGCGCCTCATCCGGAACTGTAATGCCGGGCGGATGCACCTGTACCGCTGATACGATGAAAAGCTGCTCCAGCTGCTGGAATTCCTGAAGCCGCGCATAATCTTCTTCACCCGGATAGAGATGTACGGCGGCGCTCAATGAATTGCCGATGACTTTGGCTTTGCGCGCATCCTCCAATGCTTTGAGTACATCATCACGCAGCCCGATGAACCGCTCCCACTTCGCCTCCAGCGCCTGATCGAACAAGCCTGCATCCACAGCGGGCAGATCGGCCAGCTGTACGCTCGGCAGCTCCGTACCCGGGATATAGGTCCATGCCTCATCGGCCGTATGGGGCAGGATTGGCGCAATCAGCTTCGTGATGGCAGTAAGAGCCTCATACAGCACAGTTTGCGCTGCCCGCCTGGAGACGTCATCCGGCGCATCGGCATAAAGACGGTCTTTCAGGATATCCAGATAGAATGCACTCAGATCGACCGCACAGAAATGATGGACCGATTGGTAAACCAGGTGAAACTCATAGGCGTCATATGCCTTCGTTACCCGCTCAATCGTCCGGTGCAGCCGCAGCAGCGCGAAACGGTCCAGCTCGCTCAGCCGCTCTACAGGAACCCGGTGCCTGGATGGATCATAATCGAACAGATTGCCGAGCAGGAACCGCAGAGTATTGCGGATTTTCCGGTAGACCTCCGTCGTTTGGCCCAGAATGTTATCCGAAATTCTGACATCGGACTGATAGTCCGCAGAAGAAACCCACAGACGGAGAATATCCGCACCCAGCTTGTCGCACACTTGATTGGGATCAACGGTATTGCCAAGCGATTTGGACATTTTACGTCCCTCGCCGTCCAGCGTGAAGCCATGGCTGAGTACGGCCTTGTATGGAGCCTGCCCTTTCACTGCGGTTCCCGTGATCAAAGAGGAGTTAAACCAGCCGCGGTATTGATCGGAGCCCTCCAGATAAAGATCCGCCGGCCACTGCAGATCCTCCCGTGAATCCAGCACAGCGACATGGCTGGAGCCGGAATCAAACCATACATCCATAATGTCCGTTTCCTTGCGGAATTGATCATGTCCGCATTTGGAGCAAGCGGTACCTGCCGGAAGCAGCTCCGTCTCATTGCGCTGAAACCAGCTGTTGGAGCCTTCCTGCTCGAATATTCCCGCCACATGCTCGATGGTCTCTCCATTCACAAGCGGCTCATTGCAGCTGCGGCAGTAAAAAATCGGAATGGGAACGCCCCATGCCCGCTGCCTAGAAATACACCAGTCGCCGCGGTCGGCAATCATATTATGCAGCCGGATTTCCCCCCATTCCGGGGTCCAGGCCACGCGCTTGATCTCATTCAGCATCTGCTGGCGGAAACCGTCCACGGAAGCGAACCACTGCTCGGTGGCCCGGAAGATCACAGGCTTCTTCGTTCGCCAATCATGCGGATAGGGATGTGTAATGGTATTCTGATGCAGCAGATGGCCAGATTCCTCCAGCATCTGCGTGACCAGTTTGCCGCCCTTCTCATAGAACATGCCTTCGAATCCCGGTGCTTCCGCGGTGAAATGCCCCTGATCATCCACCGGACAGAGCACGCCCAGATTATATTTCTGCCCGATCATAAAATCGTCCTCCCCATGTCCTGGAGCCGTATGAACGCAGCCTGTTCCTGCCTCGAGCGTGACATGATCGCCAGTCATCACAAGTGAAGTTCGATCGTAGAAAGGATGCTGGCACAGCACGCCTTCAAGCTCGCTTCCCTTGAAGGAAGAGAGCGTATTAACATCCTTCCAGCCGACTTCTCGCGAGACTGCTTCCAGCAGCCCTCCGGCAACCACGAATTTCTTCCCGCCCGTTTCAACCAGAACATAATCAAAGTCCGGGTTCAGAGAAATGCCAAGGTTCGCAGGCAGCGTCCAAGGGGTTGTCGTCCAGATGACGATTGAGGCATCTGATGGAAGCTTCCCATTCCCCACCTTCACATCAAAAGCGACGTATACGGAGGTAGAAGTCTTATCCTGGTATTCAATCTCCGCTTCCGCCAGCGCACTCTCCGAGGACGGAGACCAGTAAACCGGCTTCAAGCCTTTATAGATGTAGCCTTTGTTCACCATTCCGCCGAATACGCGGATTTGCTGTGCCTCATACTTGGGCTGAAGCGTAATATACGGGTTGCTCCAGTCGCCCCGGATACCCAGCCGCTTGAACTGCACCTTCTGCTTTTCCACCCACTCCAGGGCATATTCTTTGCAATAATCACGGAATTCAGAGACCGTCATTTTCTTGCGGTCCACCTTGCCGCCGTTGGCAATCGCCTGCTCGATAGGCAGCCCATGCGTATCCCAGCCGGGAACAAAAGGGGCATCGAAGCCCTGCATCGTCTTGAAGCGGACAATCATATCCTTCAAAATCTTGTTCATCGCATGGCCGATATGGATGTTGCCATTGGCATACGGCGGTCCGTCATGCAAAATAAATTTCGGCTTGCCCCTGCGGCTGCTGCGCACCTGGGCATAGATATCCTGCTCTTCCCACTGCTGCTGCAGTTTGGGCTCTGCCTGCGGCAGATTGCCGCGCATGGGAAAATCGGTTTGCAGCAGGTTTAACGTTTTTCCATAATCCATCCGTCTCACTCCTTGTCGGTGTTTAGGTAAATAAATATAAAAAAGACCTCTCATCCCTGAAAAAAGGGACGAGAAGTCTCGCGGTACCACCCTGATTAAGCCAGGCGCCTGTGGCATGTCAGGAACATACCGGCAGCGCCAATGCTTCGCTCTGGTGATCGTTAACGGGATCTGCCGATACTCTCTAAGCCTGTATAAGGTTCAAGAGATACTCAAGGGTGATTTTCCAACGGCGGTTGAAGTCCGGGCTTTCACCAAATCCCCGGCTCGCTGGCTGCAACCTGTGCCTTGTACTCGTCCCTGTCATCGCTTTGGTCGTCATTTTGCTTATTGTGAAGTAGTATAGCGGATAACCGGATCCTTAGTCAACCAATCCCGTCCAGCTTATGCCTGTACCTGATCAGATGCCTGTTCAGCTGCCAAACAAAGTATTTGAGCTCATGCTCCTGCTCCAGCAGTACGAGCAGCGCCTGCATCACGACCAGTTTGGGTCGTTCCTGTCTGAATTCATCCTGAAGCGCCTCAACCGCCTCTTTCAGCTGCGTTCTTTTTGCATTGGTGACGGACAGCTCCTTCACGGTCGTCAGCAGCACCGCCAGCAGAGCGTTCCGATGATCGTCAGCAGAGACCGCAATCCCTTCCATGCCGCATTTCACGCATTCATTCATAAGCGAGTCGCTTAATACCGGAAGCGGTTTCTTTTGCAGAATGCTCGCAGCCATTTCCTCAATGCGGTCTACAATGAAAGAGGTGATATCTCTGATAATCAGCGGTTTATCCTCGAAGACCAGCAGGAAGATATATTCCCGTACAATGCCGTTATACATAACGACCAGATCCCATATGTTCGGAATGATTTCGTCACCCACCAGCCTGATCAAGCCTTCCTTATGGAAGTTAAGCAAGCTGGATTTCAACTGCAGGAAGAACGTCGTCATTTGCCCGTCGGACTTCGTCAGCTCTTTGATTTCCTGCATAATAAACCGGTTGACCATAAAAAACTCAAATTGAATTTCCGTTTCCCGGATAAAAACCTCGCGCGGGGAAAGCTCCGAATGCTCTCTGATAGTCTCAAGCTGCTCACGCAGATTTTGTATACGGCTCACATGAACTTCCCTGAATAAATCCTCTTTGGACTGAAAGTATTTATATAAAGAACCTTTGGCGATTCCACAATCATCGGAAATATCCTGAATCGATGTGGCCAGATATCCTTTTTCCGAGAAATGACGAACAGCGGACTCAATAATTCTGTCCTTGATAAGGCTCACTTTACTCCCTCTTTTCAAAAAAATGATTTGACTTTCACAAGAATATCGGTAAAATTAAGCCTACCGTGACCGATAGGTTTTTTATAAAAACCATAAGTCAATAATAGGAGGTTATTCAACTCACGTCAAGGCGAGCTTGAACATGCTGCATATTGTGTCAGGCACGGTATAGAGAAAGAGACAAATATATAGAGATGGAGAGGAACAAACTCATGTCCACGCAAAATGCATCAACTGCTGCGTCAGAGCCGGAATTTTCAATCAAATCCATAATTGCGCCGCTTCTTGCCGTCATTATTGGAATGATCATGGTTATTCTGGACAGTACAGTCGTCAATGTCGCCGTTCCTAACTTGCAGGATTACTTCAACAGCTCGCTCAAAACCATTCAGTGGACAATCACTGGATACACCCTTGCACTATCGGCGGTCATTCCGCTGGCCGGCTGGATGACGGATAAATTCGGCGCGAAGCGGGTTTTCCTGATTACCATCGCCTTGTTCACACTCGGTTCTGTGCTCTGCGCTTTGGCGCAAACGCCGGAACAGCTCGTTCTTTTCCGCATCATTCAAGGGGTTGGCGGCGGTATGGTGTCCCCAATCGGCATGGCGATGATATTCAAGCTCGCTCCAACCGAGAAAAGGGGAGCTGTAATGGGCATGCTCGGTATTCCGATGCTGCTTGCTCCCGCTGTCGGGCCGATCCTGTCGGGTTGGTTGATCGGCTTCGCGTCCTGGCATTGGATCTTCCTGATCAACCTGCCAATCGGGATTGCCGCTCTGCTTGTCGGAATCAAATATCTGCCTAACGTTGAGCGTCAAAAAGCGCCTGCCCTTGATATTCTCGGTATGATCCTTGCTCCCATCGCCTTCTCCATGCTGGCTTACGGCGTGAGCGAAGGTGGAACGGACTGGGGCTCCACCAAGACCTTGACCGGTCTGATCGTAGGCGGCGTCGCCCTGATTCTGTTCATTATTGTAGAGCTTCGCCAGAAGCAGCCGCTGTTGGAACTGCGCGTATTCGGATCATCGGATTTCACACGCGGCGTAATTATTCTATGGATTTCGCAAGTGGCGTTGTTCGGTGCGATCCTGATGATTCCGCTGTACCTGCAGAATGTCAGAGGCTTCACGGCACTCGAGAGTGGATTAACCACCTTGCCAATGGCCATTTGCTCGATGATCTTCATGCCGATCGGCGGACGTCTGTTCGATAAATTAGGCGCGCGTCCCCTGGCATTCACCGGTCTGACGATCATAGCTGTCGCTCTGTTTACTCTCTCCCAGGTCAATGTGGATACCAAGATGGCTTTGGTCATGATTCCAATTGCCATGATGGGCGCCGGCATGGGATTGTCCATGATGTCGTTGAATACGCATGTGCTGAACTCGGCTCCACGCAGGCTTGTAAGCCGGGTAACGCCTTTGACAACTGCCAGCCAGCAGGTCGTTACTTCATTCGCGATTGCCGGTTTGACAGGATATTTAACTTCCCAAATATCCGTTCATATGAAGGAAGCCGGCGCAGGCGGGGATCCATTGATAAGCGCTACTTCTGCCTTTGACGATACTTTCTTTGTAACAGCCTTCGTCGCGCTTGCGGGCGTATTATTAAGCATCATCCTCCGCAAACCGCGGGTTAAAGCGGATCATGAACGGGAAGAAGATGCTCCGGATCCAGCCATGATGATGGGCCATTAATTTCATTTATTAAGAATCAATACTCATAAGAAAGGCCGTCGATTGCAATCGACGGCCTTTCTTTGTTGTCCTTGCCGTCTGCATCCGTACACGGCCACAGGCACTTTACATCCGATAGGTTGCGGATGCGGACGGCACCGTGAAGTTTGGCCTACTCGGCAGCCGGCAGCTGGAACGAGCTTTTCAGAGAAACCACTTGATTGAACACCGGCGCTCCGGGCTTCGAGTATTTCGTATCCACGTTAAAATAACCATGACGGAAAAACTGGAATTTGTCCTGCGGCTTGGCTTCCTTCATCTCCGCTTCGACAAACCCCCGCTTGATGGTCAGCGAATTCGGATTGAGTTGATCAAGGAACGTCTTGGCCGGCTTCTCAACCGCTGCCGCATCCAATCCATCCTCTTCGCCAAGCAGTTCATCCTCAGGCGCTTCCGCGCTGATCAGCGGCTCGTACAGCCTGAATTCCGCCTCAACCGCCTGGCTCGCTTCCACCCAGTGAATCGTGCCCTTCACCTTGCGGCCGGTAAATCCGCTGCCGCTCTTGGTCTCAGGGTCATACGTGCAGTGAATCTCGATGACCTTGCCGTCCGCATCCTTGATCATCTCATTGCACTTGATAAAGTAAGCATTCTTGAGCCGTACCTCGTTGCCCGGGAACAGGCGGAAATATTTGTTCGGCGGATTTTCCATGAAATCGTCCTGCTCAATATAGATTTCCCGCGAGAACGGAATTTGGCGATTGCCCATTTCCGGATTCTCGCTGTTATTTTCCGCTTCCAGCCACTCTACCTGGCCTTCGGGATAATTGGTGATGACCACCTTGAGCGGTTGAACGACTGCCATTGTTCTTGGGGCCTTCAGCTTGAGGTCCTCCCGGACAAAATGCTCCAGCATCTGCAGCTCCACAAGGCCCTGGCTTCTGGATATCCCGGTCTCATAGATGAAATTGCGGATCGCCTCAGACGTGAAGCCGCGGCGTCTTAGGCCCGATATCGTCGGCATGCGCGGGTCATCCCAACCGTCCACATGCTTCTCGTCGACAAGCAGCTTCAGCTTGCGCTTGCTGGTCACAGTCTGGGCCAGATTGAGCCGTCCGAATTCGTATTGGCGCGGTGTGGCCGCCATCTCGCATTCCGCGACAACCCAGTCGTAGAACGGACGCTGATCCTCAAACTCCAGCGAACAGAGAGAATGCGTCACGCCCTCAATGGCATCCTCAAGCGGATGGGCAAAGGTGTACATTGGATAAATGCACCATTTATCCCCTGTGTTGTGATGGGAAGCATGAGCAATGCGGTAAATGACAGGGTCGCGCAAATTGATATTCGGCGAAGCCATGTCGATTTTGGCGCGCAGTACCTTTTCCCCATCCTTCAATTCCCCGCTGCGCATTTTCCGGAACAGCTCCAGATTCTCCTGAACGCTGCGGTCCCGGTAGGGGCTGTTCTTACCCGGTTCAGTCAGAGTGCCGCGCATTTCACGAATTTCCGCAGCGCTGAGATCATCGACATATGCCTTACCCTTCCCGATCAGCTTCTCGGCCCGATTGTATATTTCCTCGAAATAATCGGAAGCGAAAAACAGGCTTTCCCAGTCATAGCCAAGCCATTTTACATCTTCCTTAATGGAATTTACATATTCGACATCTTCTTTTAACGGGTTGGTGTCATCGAAGCGCAGATGGGTCCTGCCGCCAAACTCGTCCGCCAGGCTGAAGTTAATCCAGATTGCCCGGGCATGTCCAATATGCAAATATCCATTCGGCTCGGGTGGAAAACGCGTAACCACTTGCTTCGTCTTGCCGCTTCCCAGATCCTCAGTCATGATATTTTTAATAAAATTGGGGGGAGTTTTCGCATTCTCCACATCGATCAACCTTTCGTTGTACAAATTGGCGACTATTGCCTGCAAAATAAGTTTCATTTAAATATACCTTTAAACCGGGGAATGATCAATATGATCGATTTTCAAGACCCGATCAGGCTCTTATGTATCCAAATAGCAGCCTGCGCGCCATCCCCCATGGCAATCGCCGCTTGTTCGGAATGCACCGTCACATCGCCAGCCGCCCATACATGGCTTACACTCGTCATTTTCGTGCGGGCGTCCACGATAATATGACGGTTGTCCATCAGCTTGACGCCGAGCTGCTCAGCCAAATCGGATTGAACCTTATTTCTTCCAAAAGCGATAAACCCGCAATCCGCTTCAATGTAAGCTCCGTTTGAAAGCCTCACACCCGCCATTTTACCGTCCGTATGATCCACTGCTGCGACCGCTTCTTCCATATATGCAATTCCCTTTTGCTTGAGCTGCTCGTGCATGCCTGCATCCAGCTCCTGCCGCTCATGGTTGATATATATGATCTCCTCTGTCCAGTAACGCAGCACCAGGGCCATCGATGCGCCGGCATTGCCCGAGCCGAGCACCAGCGTGCGCTTGCCTCTTATTTCATAGCCATCGCAGTCCGGGCAAATATAGAGGCTGGTGCCGATGCAGGGCTTCAGATCCAGATCGGCAGGCAGCCGATCCGAAACTCCCGTCGCCAGCAGCAGTCTTTTCGCCTCATACACGGCTCCTGCTGCTGTATCGACCCTAAACCCGCCATCCCGGATTTGTGTCATCACCACTGTTTCTTTCGCCAGCTCGATGCCAAGCTTTTCCGCCTGGGACCTCCCCAATCGAAGGAGCGCTTCCCCGCTGATTCCTTCCGGCCAACCCATAAGATTATGATAACGGCGGCATATGGTGGAGCGGCCTTTGCCCCCATCCAGCAGCAGGACCCGGTGCTGATACCTGCCTAACTGGATTGCTGCCTGCAAACCGGCAATTCCCCCGCCAATAATGATGCATTCATATGGACTTCTAATCATGTTGTCCTCCTTTTGCCTGATATGTCGCATGTCCGAAAATTCCATTCCTTTTATTATTCCTCAGCAAGAATCCATTAACCCTGGTTGAATTTAAATCAGTTTTTTTGATCGAATCATGCAAAAATTTGCAAGTTGGAAACAATCCGTATTGGCGCGGAAACATTGTCCGGCTAATCTGGATTAATAAATCACGGCAATGAAGACCATCGGTTGGCTTGGATTACAATACTATAAGTCTTTTAATCAGACGGGCTGAACGTGAACCATAGGACAGTCCGCCGCTACCTCCAATGCCGACTTTACTGCCCATGCAAAAGCAAACTGGAGCTGTTTGACATTGGCAATGCATTTCCCGGACATATTATGTGGAAGAGCTTCGCCGTGATTGGTCACAGAAAGAAGCAGATACGGGACGGTTTTAACTGATTGGCATGATTGGACCAGCAAGATACTCAATTGAAAGGGGGTAAAAACGATGTGGTTGTCGTCCATTGTTACCGATCTTGAATTCGTCAAGGTAAAAGGAGATCTCGAGATTGAAATCAACGCCATTGCATTCGACTCCCGAAACGTGACAGTAGGCAGCGTCTTCGTGGCGATATCCGGATTCGAGACCGACGGTCACCGGTTTATCGGCAATGCCATAGAACGGGGAGCGGTTGCCGTCATTGTAGAGAAGGATCTGGACGTGGACGCTCCAATCACAGTCTTGAAGGTTGCCGATTCACGTTATGCGCTTGCGCATCTGTCGGCTGCCTTCTATGCCAACCCGACCGCACAGCTTAATCTGATCGGCGTTACCGGCACGAATGGCAAAACCTCCATCACCTATTTCATACAATCCATTCTGGAGCAGGCCGGCCGCTCCGTGGGTCTGATCGGCAGCATGGGTGCGCTGATTAACGGCATGGCGGTCAAAAGCAGAAACACGACACCCGAATCGCTTCATCTTCAGCAGTTGTTTGCGAAAATGCGGGAAGCCGGGATTGACGATTGCGTAATGGAGGTATCCTCCCATGCGCTCAGTCTGGGGCGTACCGCCCACTCCCGCTTCAAGGTCGGCATATTTACCAATTTGACACCCGATCATCTGGAGTTTCACCAGACCATGGATGAATATTTCAGGGTAAAATCCCAATTGTTCGAAAGAACCAGCTGCGCCAATATTATCAACGCCGATGATCCATACGGCCAATTGCTGATCGACAAGCTGAAAGTGCGGCCGGTAAAACTGATTACTTACGGTATCCGCAATGACTGCGACGTCTATGCTGCCGATATCCGGTATTTTGAAAATGCGGTATCCTTCACTGCCCATACACCCGCTGGATCCATACCGGTGCGGGTACACCTGCCCGGCATTATTTATATCTATAACGCGCTTGCGGCCATTGCCTGCGCAATCGGCTGCGGCATTGGCCTTGATGACATTCAAGCCGGCATTGACAGTGTAAAAGGGGTATGCGGCAGACTGGAAACCGTTTATCAGGATGATGATAACAAGGTAATCGTCGATTTTGCCCATACCGAGGACGGACTGGAGAAGGCGCTTAAGACGATTCGGCCATTCGTACGCTCCAGAATCATTCTTGTGTTCGGGGTATACGGCGCCGAAGGCATGCATGGCCAACGCAAGCGGTACGCCATGGGCAAGATTGCGGCGACCTATTCCGACTTGTCCGTTGTCACGTCGGATAATCCCAAAAACCAGAACCCGCAGCGCATCATACAAGAGATCGTCAATGGAATCCGGCAGGCCGGAGGCGAATACCGCTCGTTCGTTGACCGCAAGGAAGCAATTCTATTCGCTCTCCAGGAATGCCGGAAAGGCGATGTTGTACTGATCGCCGGCAAAGGCCATGAAACGACGCAGATTCTGGGCAGCACGGAACTGCCTTTTAACGAACGAGAGATCGTGAGCCAATTCATGGCGGCCAAACGCGAAGCCAGATTGGCAGGGACCTCGAATTGAAATTTTCGGGTGAAACGGCATGCAGAAGAATGAGACCCGGCAGGATGTCATAGGATGTCATTGATGCAATGGACATTTTATCGGTCGTCCACTTTTTTGCCCGGCGCAAGCAGCGCCATAACCGGAAGGTTTGCAAGTCGGAAACAAGTTGTGATTCCACTGAAACAATGTTCGGGTAATCTATATTTAGCCCGAAAAACTAGAATGATGGAGGATTACAATTATGACTACTTTTTCTAAAAGCACGAAGGTTCTCACTTTAGCCGCGCTCGCAGCACTGACCTTATCCACTCAAGCCGGAGCAGCACCACTGCAGAACTCATCCATTGCTCCCCAGAAGCTGGCCGTGCAAGCTTCAGCTCTGAATACAGGTACAGCAACCAAGGTCTTCAATAATTTTCAGGCCATGCTGAAGAAATCAGGGCAGCTGCCCCAAGCCTTCGCTTATTTGAGCGAGCATATCGATGAAGTGTCTCCCTATCAGGCTTCCTTGATGGTGCTGTTCCTGGAGAACGGGATCAAGAAAGAGCTGCCGGTTATTGAGAAGAAATTTTATCCGGAATCCATTCAAGCCGCTATCGGCAAAGTGTACAAAATCGGAGACAGCCTGACCAATGTCCTCAATCGGACCAAAGACAACAAGCTGAAAGCACTGCTGAAGGAAGCCAACGCGAGCGGCTACAAGCTAGAGACGGCAGAAGGCATGTTCTTCCCCGTGGTCAGCTACAAAGCTCTGCAGCCCTTCACCAAAGGGATTAATCCGGATATCCGGGCATATGTCGATATCATGACCGTTGAATCGGAGAAAGCGAAATTGAAGGATGCCGCCCTCACGATCGGCTATCAGGAGCTCGTCAACCGCGCTCTTGCGGCAGAACGATTCGTGAAGCAGTATCCAAACTCCAACCGGACCGCGCAAATCAAAAATTTATTTGCTGAATATAAGACGCTTACGTTCTTCGGTTCCAACAACACGCCGCTGTTTGATTATGAAAATAAAAAAATCCAGGCAAACGCCAAGATCGGTTATACCAATGTTCTGAAATGGAACGATCCGGCTTCCAGTGGGTATTTGACGCTGCTGAAGAAATTCATGGATGTCGTGGCCGATCATGACTATAAGCTGACTTCAGAGGTTGAGAAATTCCGTAAAAATGTGTAGCTTCTCCCTAAATCCCTCCATAGGAGGGACCCCAAAGGGCCGCCGGCCCTCTGGACACCCGGAATTTGAATAACGTTGGTGTTGCAGAGAAACGCTTGGTTGATGCTCCCTGCATGGATCGTTTTCATCCCTTTCGGGACACACTTCCATGCGGAGCTCCCAAGCCGCCTGGTGGACTGCGTACAGCTCCTCCCAAAATCCCTCCATAGGAGGGACCCCAAAGGGCCGCCGGCCCTCTGGACACCCGGAATTTGAATAACGTTGGCGTTGCAGAGAAACGCTTGGTTGATGCTCCCTGCATAGATCGTTTTCGTCCCTTTGGGACACACTTCCATGCGGAGCTCCCAAGCCGCCTGGTGGACTGCGTCCCGGAGTTACAAACAATGTTCGAAGGTGGCTTTCTCATCCCTTTTGAATTACTGCGGTACACCTGCAATTCTTAATGTTTTTGCTGCTGCCAGGAACATCGGTATTGCCTTCTCTTTTTCATCCTTGAAATAAGAAAAGCGCACAACATACTTTTGTCCGGCATGCTCCACAAGAAAAAAATCTTCTACTCGCGCAACTAAATCTTCTGAACCGATATACTCACCGTATTTTATTAGTTCCTCATTTTCGAAAGTTAACTCATTCAAATGGATATCGCCATAACCCAGGGTGGAAATGAAGCTCTTTGCTTCACTCTTGCCTTCTTTACTATAGCCCCACTCCCTGCCGTCTTCGAATTCATATGTTTCCATTTGCTCGGGAACATATAAGCCCAAGGACATAAGGATGCTCGCTGTATACTGCCGTAAATTCTTGACCGCCCCAACCGATCATGATTTTCTCCTCCCCGTTGTATGGCTTTAACTCGAAAAGCTTTTCTTTGCCCGCATTTTCAGCTATTGTTGTTTCCTCCTGAGCGGCGGTTGTCGTAACGTCATTCAGAACGGGCATATCTTGATTGTTCGTGCATGCAGAAATCAGTAATAGCATCGGGATAAGAGTGAACCATTTGTTCATATTAATTCCTCCAGGTTCCATTTTAGTATCCGGATAAACGTCTTCTTTTTCCAAATATATAATCTTTATATTCGCTTCTCAGCGGTTCCATCCTGTACTTGGTATAAGTAATAAATTGAAAAGAATAAGTTATATTCTTTTTCAAAGATGATCGAATCATCGGCATCTTATATCGATATGCCGACCCGCAAAAAAAACAGGAACCCTTCCTCCGGATCGAGGTAGATTCCTGTTTTTTTAGAGCTATTTATGCGGCCACGGGTTCGTTCCGGCATCTTTTGAAGAATTGGGTTAGCGGGCCAGGAATGCAGCGACTTCAGCCAGCCGCGAGGCAAAGCCCCATTCGTTGTCGTACCAGGTGGCAATGGATAGAATCTCTCCCTGAACCTGCGTCAGCGGAAGATCAATAATGGAGGAATGCGAGTCTCCTACAATTCGGGAAGAAGCCCATTCGCCCTCCAAAACATCGATGACTCCCTTCAATACACCCTCTGTAGCAGCGCTTCTGAAGATATCGTTAATTTGCTCAACGGTACAGGACTTCTCCGCCACAAGATTCAATTCGGCAATGCTTCCGGTACGGGTCGGCACCCGGTAGGCCTTGCCCGTAATTTGCAGATCGGGCCAGATAAATTTCAGAGCTTTCGCCGCTCCTGAGGAGGAAGGAATGATGTTTTCCGCTGCTGCCCAGGAATCCCGGCGGTCCTTCATAGGCTGATCTGTCAGCGATTGGGTGTTCGTATAGGAATGGACCGTTGAGAAAAGTCCATATTTAATGCCGAAATTTTCTTTAATGATTTTGACAACAGGCGCCAATGCGTTTGTCGTGCAGCTCGCCATGCTGATGATTTTATGTTTTTCCGGATCAAATGTATCCAGGTTGATGCCCTTAAGCAGAACAGCATCGCAATCGTCAAGACTTTTGCTTGGCCCGCTTACGAGCACCCGCTTGGCCCCCCTGTCCAGATGAATCTGGGCAACATCACGGGTAACGGCGCGGCCGGAACAGTCGATAACAAGATCCACATCCAAGGCCTTCCAATCCGGCACTTCCTTGGACGAGTTGATGTACTGGATCTCTCTTCCGCCGATAACCAGCTGACCTTCACTTCCGGAAACGGACTCGTGCCAACGTTTGTAGTTGGTATCGACCTCGAATAACGCTGCGAGTGTCCCTTCGTCCTTGATATCGGAAACCGATACCGGAACAAATAGTTCTTCCTGCAGCGCCACCCTTAATAATTGTCTGCCTATCCGGCCAAATCCAAATACCGCAATTTTACCCATGTTACTTCCTCCCTGTATTCAATATGGTTTGCAGCTTCCTACCCGAAACCTGGGAATTCGTTTAGCTTGTCTTCAAATTCCCTTTCTCGCTAAATAACCAGCAATCTAGTTATACCGCATAATTTATTTCCTTGTCAACGCACAAAACCAATAATTATTATGGATATTAGGAAATATAGATGTATAATATAAATAGTTAACTAGGTATTTGGGGGTTATATAGAATGAAAAACAAGATATGCCTACAGGTCGATCATCGCTTGACGTTCAGTGTGAATACGCAAATCAAGGAACAGCTCAAGTGGCTGATCGGCACCGGGCAAATTGAAACGGGAGATATGCTGCCTGCCGCCAGCCAGTTGGCTGCAACACTGGGTCTTAATCGGAATACGGTCAATTGGGTCTATACCCAGCTGCGTGACGAAGGTCTTGTCTCCATGCAAAAAGGCAAGGGGACGCAGGTGCTGGGCGGTGCGGAAACGGAGCAGCTGCGAAAGGAGCGCTCGCCGATGCGGCAGCTGCTCGAGCGCGCGATCAAGGAAGCGCAGGCTGAAGGCATCAAGCTGCACGATTTGTTCGTAGCCGGGCTTGCCTACAGCCTGCTGCAGAACGAACAGCCATCGGTTGCGCGGATCCTGTTTGTCGAATGCAAGGGACATGCGTACACCTTCTACCGGAGAGAAATCGAGAAAGCTACCGGCCGCGAAGTCCAAATGGTTTTCCTGGAGGATTTGTTGTCCGGGGGATTAAACGCAATCGAAGAGGCCGGTCAAGCCGATATTATTGTTACAACCTTGAACCAGGCGGAGGAGGTCAAAGCCGTACTTGCGCCTTTCGATAAGAAAGTGCATGTGATCGGCGCCACAGCCGAGCCTTCCGTCCTCCTGGAAATTGCCAGACTGCAGCCGGATATGGAGGTATCGTTTGTCTGTCTTGGTAAAAAGGGCGGAGAATGGATGGCGCGGCGCGTTAACGATGCCGGCATTACCGGAATCAAGTCTGCAGCATTCGGTCTCCTGGACAGTGAACATCTGTCGGAGGCGTTGGACCGGTCGGCCAAAATTTACGCTTCCGAGGCCGTATTTCCGGAATTGAAGAAAATGGCGCCGGACAAGGTCGAGCTCTTTCCCATGCGCCTGGAACAAAGCAGCGAAAATCTGCTGCGGGAACTCGTTGGGACTGATCATTCGAAGCATGCAGCAGGCATTAATCCTTAACATACTGAGATTTGATTTCAAGAATCAATTAGCAAAAAAAGCTTCGCTCCCATTCGAGGGCGAAGCTTTTTTTTGCGCAGCTTGGCTGCGTCAATTTGGTCCCACCCTGGTAAAGGCTTCAACAGCTCTAGCCGCCCGGAGTCTCTCTCCCTTACATGCATCAGCAGGACAAATAAATTCCCGGCAATTCTAGCCTGCCATCTTTTCTTTCAATCTTAAGGCGATGAGGCGGGCGCCTGCATTTTGCCAGTTGTATAAGGTTCGCTCGGGCACGTAAGTCCGAAACCACTCCAGAGCTTCGAGCGATGTGGCGTCCAGGAGCTCTTCGGAGAATTTGCGGTTATATGGCTTCAGTCCCGCAAGGTAAGGAAAATATAAGGCATTGTAGTACCTCCACTCATCCGTAGTGCCGAATGGCTCATTCTGGCGGGGCTTCAGCTGCTCTATCGATTCGGTCAATACGGCCTTCAATTCTATGGCGCGTTCAATGACCTCGCCCTGTCCGCTTTGGCTATGCATCCGCTGATCAATCAGCTTAAGCCGCGCCAAAGGATTGGATGCAAGACGCTCCAGATCGCCGAAGCTTTTCAGGGCGCTGCGGGTAAAGCGGAACAATGCTTCATCGTCCAGCTGCTCCGGAACCGCTTCTTCGTCCACACGGGGCGCAGCGCGGTCCACCATCCGCAGTTCGGCACTCTCTTCCCGGAGAGCGGGAAATGTCGCATATGCCACATTATCGAGAAGGGTGCGCAGCTGATGCGAGAACACCTGCAGCCCTACCGACAGTGCGATAACCCCCGATAATAACCCCAGCAGCGTGATGTCGCTGCCTGTACCCCATACAATCGCCAGCACGACCATACCGGAGAAGAGCAGCGCGTAGAAGGCGGAATAGTCGAGCGAACGGAAGAAATCAGGCAGCCAGGCCTCGCCCTGCCGCTTGATTTCCATTGAAACCGCTGCGGCTCCGAGCAGCAGCAGCGCCAATCCATTTCCCAGCCAAGGGCCGCTGTTGGTCATGTCAGCGTCAACGAGTCCATTATACACACCAGCGAATATATAGAGCTGAAGCAGCAGTCCGGCCAAGCCCTTTACGGCTGTGAGCTGTTTTCCCAGATAAGCCGAAACCACAAAAACAATAGACAAAAGAAGCAGTATGAGAGTGACCACAGCCGAAATATGATCGATTGCGGAAAGAATAGTTTTGGTTATTCCTCCCGTGGAAAACCGCATTAAAATAGATGAATTCAAGGAGACCGCGAAGGCAGCAAGAGCAGCGCCGATGACAGACAGGCGCGGCTGAGCCGGTATTCGATTGAGCATATATAAGCCCAGCCAGAAAATAATTCCGAAACAGAAAAATTGATAAATCAGCAGTCCGTTTGACATCATAACACCCGTCCTTAAGCTTCAGGTTCAATGGGTGCTTGCCCATCCATTAAGAGTTTACAGGGTTTCGCGGCAGAAAAAAAGAAGGAATGGGCAAAACGGCTTCCATTTTATTCAACTTGAATTCATCCGGATGCAACAGCAAAAAGACCACCATCCCAGGTTGGGGAGTGGCCCTTCCATATCTTATTACAGCAATGCCTACTTCCGGACAACCTGTACTTTATCGACAAGCGAAATCAGCTTGCGCTCCCGCAATACCTGCTCCATCGTTTGCTCGGCCTCCACCATGACACCCTGGATCAGGCACTCTTCGCTGTTATGCTCCAATCCGCAATGAAACAATGAAGCCGTTCCTTCTATGGCATGGATCACATCCAGGAAGGAAATGTCCTCTTTCCTCCGGATCAGCTTGTAGCCCCCGCCTGCCCCGGAAGCCGATTCAATCATGCCCGCTTTGACGAGCTTGGTCAATATTTTGGAAAGATAGGTTTGCGATACCTGCTGAATCTCGGCCAGCTGCTGAACGCCAACCGGATTCTCGGCAGTAGATGCAACCAGATGAAGCATAGTGTGCAGTGCATAATTCGTTGCTTTGGAATATTTCATATCACCGGGCTCCAATGCTAGATTTGATGGATTTATATTAACCTTGTTGATTGTTCAAGTCAATGAAACGTCCCAGTCCTTCCATTCTTTGGATAAGAGGAATATTCGGAGAATTCATGATAAAATAAGAGTTATCTATGGTCTGTACTGGAGGTTTTGACTGTGAGTTTGCCCTCATGCCTGGTTGTTGAACGCGGTTACCCCTATGAATGCGGAACGATTCTGCCCTGCCATCCCTCTCAGACGATCCTCGGAAGAAAAGGAGAGCAGTGGGAGCCCGACATGGCTTTCGAGAATGCCTTTGTTTCCCGGAAGCAAGCGTCAATCTATTCCGAACATAATCAAACCTTTATCATGGATCTGGACAGCAAGCACGGAACCGACTTGAACGGGAACTCGCTGATCCCGTTTCAGCCTGTGCCGCTTGAGCCGTCCGACAATATTTCCTTTGCCAAAGGCATGGTCGTTCTCACGTTCTCCCCGGTAAATCTGGAGGAGACGCTGGACTTTACCCTTCTAAGCTCGGAGAACCGCAGCCTGCGCAGCGATTTCATGTTTGATCCCATCAGACAGACGATCCGGCTGCATGATCAGGATTATCGTTTTTCGGAAAAAGAATATAATTGTCTGGAGCTGCTTGTCCGCAAAGAGCATCAATTCGTCGGTAAGGACGAGATTATCCGCTGCGTCTGGCCCGAGCGCATGACCGATGATGCGGCTTCGCAAGTGTCGCCGGAAGAATTGAATTCGCTGCTCTACCGCATCCGCAAAAAAAGCAACGACACCTTCGCAATTGAAAGTATACGGGGAAAAGGGTATATCCTCCATGTTGTTCCGCCGCAGCAATCGCCCGTCGTTCCACCCCGCCTTCAAACAAAATAAGGAGCTGCGAATCGATCGCAGCCCCCCTCGCGGCCTACCCGTTATTCTGGAGCTGGAGCGTTTTTAAGAAAATATGCTTCACCTTCGGAGTCGTGTAGCCGCTCCCCCCGCGTTCCTTCACATCTTCGATCATCATCGCCAGCAGCAAATTCGGATTATCGGCATTAAAACCGGCAAACCAGCCGTTCTCGCTGCCCTCTCCGCCTTTGCTCTGCTTCAATTCTGCCGTTCCCGTCTTGCCCGCGATGGAAGCCCCAGGGATATAGGCGCCGTGGCCGGCACCGCCGGCAGTGCTCACTGCTTTGACCAGATCGCTCTTCAGAAGCGCTGCCGTTTCAGGCGACATGACGTGTTCCTTCCAGTATTTGGCGCTGCCTGCCCGGTCATCCTCCGACAATAGCGGGTAGATCATATTCCCGTCATTGACGAGAGCGGAGAACATCAGCGCCACCTGCAGGGAGGTCATCGTCAGCTCCCCTTGTCCATATCCTGTATCCGCCAGTTGAATGTCATTTTGAATGCCGTCGTTGGCCAGCTGCGATTTCTTCAGAGGATAGGGAACCGGGATGGCTTCGCCCACACCGTATTTGGCCGTCTCCTCCGTAAAGGCATCCCGGCCGATGCCAAGCGCCGTCTGGGCAAAATAAATATTATCCGAATATACCAGGGCGTCCTGAAGATTGACCGGGTTCACATCATGCACCCGTTTCACATAATAATTCCCCCACGAAGGATCGGCGCTCCAGGTCAGACCGGAAATATTCTTCTTCTCCGCCGGATCAAGCTTCTTGGTATCCAGACCAATCGCGGCCGTTATCACTTTAAAGGCCGAACCCGGCGCGTAGCCCTGCGCGAAGCGGTTCAGAAAAGGCTTATCCGGATTATCATTCCACTGCTGGTACTGCTTGCCCAGAATTCCCCGCTGGAAGGCGTTGGGATCATAGGACGGACTGCTCACAAGCGCCAGCACGTCTCCGGTCTGCGGATCGATCGCCGCTGCGGAGCCCGTATCGGATTTGAGCTCATCATAGACCGTCTGCTGCAGCTCTCCGTCTATGGTCAGGCGGATCGTCTCGCCGGCTGCGGCTTCAATCTGTGCGAGAACGGCTTTTTCCTTGCCCGCTTCATCGGCGATAATAATCCGCTTGCCGTCCTTCCCCTTAAGCCGCTTCTCGAACACCTGCTCCAATCCCGACTTTCCGATGAGGTCGCCCGTTTTATAGCCTTGGTCCTTATTCTGCTCCAGCTGCTCGGCGCTGATTTCGGCAATATAACCCGTCAGATGGGCAGCGGCGGCTCCATACGGATAGGCGCGCACCGTCTTCTTCTGATAATCCACCCCGGGGATGTCCAGATACGGCTGCAGCGATTCTTGCGGAACAACGGCAATCGGGACGAAAAGATTATCCTTGACCCAGGCTGCGCTGAGCTTCTTGTTTATATCGTCCACCGTTATATCAAGCTTCTCAGCCAGCCCGGCTTTGGCCTCTTCGGGGTTGTCGCCTAATTTCCCGGGTACGATGCCGATTTGCGGAAGCTCAGCATTGACAGCCAGTCCATTCTCGGACCGGTCATAAATCTCGCCGCGCTGACCTTCCGAGGTCAGCACACGAATTTTATCGCCCTCCGCCATTTGCGGAAAAATAAGCGACGGTTCCCATGCGATGAGCCACTTCGTTTCTTTATCGATGACAGATTTGAGCAGCTTTGCAGCGTGGCTGAATGTCACGGGACCTGCCGCTGTTTCCATTTTGACATTATACGTGTAGCTGATCTCCGCAGCTTCTTCGCCTGGTTTGTCCTCCTCAAGAGGAACCGTGCCCGTAACCGACAGCTGACTGGCTGAAATGCCCTCATATATCTTGCTGTAGCGCTCGGCAAAATCCGTCTCTGTGATGGCGGTTTTGGCTGCCGGCGTCAATTTCGTATACATGCCTGCAAAATTCTGCTGCTGCCAGTCCGTCAAGTAAGCCTGAAACACATCTGAAGGCTTCTCCGCTTCTTCCTTGTCGCAGCCCGTGAGAAGCACGAAGAGTACAACCAGCGCACCTGTCAAATAAAGCAACCCTTTTTTCAAGCTTCTCTCTCCCTCTCTCTATTATGTCTAAATAACCCATCCTCTCTAATCATAGCCTGCTGCGGGAAATCCGTACAATAGAGAAAACATCATAATTTCATGATAATGGCAGACAAATGTGAAAAAAACAAAAAACAGACGATGAATCCGCCTGTTTTCCTCATGTAATAGAAGCAAAGTATAGCTATTTTCGACCTTTCCTATATGTTGAAACAATGGCTTCCTTTGCTAGCGCAGCAGCGCCGGATCGATTTCCGGAACCAGTCCTTCCTTTGCCGCTCTGCCGAGCAGAGCGGTAACGGCCGCATATCCATCCTCGCCAAGATTGGCCGTAAATTCATTCACATACAAGTTGATATGCGCCTGGGCAACCTCGGGCGACATCTCCTGCGCATGCTCGAGCACATAACCCTGTGAAGCATCGGGATGCGCCCAGGCATATTCGACAGAGGCGCGAATCCAGCCGGCGATGGCATTCAGATCCATGGATCGCCGGGCAATGATAGCGCCGAGCGGGATCGGCAGCCCCGTATCCGCTTCCCACCAGCTGCCAAGATCGGTTTGCAGAGTGAGGCCATAGGAGGGATACGTAAAGCGGGCTTCGTGTATGACCAGACCGGCATCGATCAAGCCATCCCTCACAGCAGGCATAATTTCATGGAAAGGCATGACGACAATCTCGCCGACGCCCCCCGGAATATTCTGGGCTGCCCATAGGCGGAACAGGAGATAGGCCGTTGATCGCTCGCTGGGCACAGCTACGCGCTTGCCGCTCAGCGATGCCGGATCACTCGCGCTGCCATCACCGCCAGCGGTAAGAACCAGCGGCCCGCAGCCTCTGCCGAGCGCTCCTCCGCAGGGCAGCAGCGCATAGTCGGACAGCAGCCACGGCAGAGCTGCATAGGATACCTTCATGACCTCGGGCCCGCTGACCTTGGCAGCAAGATTATTGGTTATGTCAATATCCGCATAGGTTACATTCAACTCAGGCGCATCCGGCAGGAGGCCGTGCTCCCATGCATGAAAAACAAAGGTATCATTGGGACATGGTGAAAAAGCAATATTCATTGTAACACCTCCGTTAAAATTGAGCTTGCAGCTTCCAGCGCTTTGAGCGCGTCCCCGATCCGCCAGGCGTCGCGGTCGCGGGGGCCGACAATATTGGAGATCGCCCGGATTTCCAGCACCGGCACGCCCCGCTGATATGCGGCAGCTGCAATGCCATAGCCTTCCATGGCCTCAGCTGCGGCACCGGGTACACGCTCGGCCAGCAAAGCGGCTGTCTCCGCTGTTCCGGTAACGGTGGATAAGGTCAGCACCGGACCGGTCTGAACGCTGACACCCGCCGCGCGGATTGCTTCCGTCAAGGCAGCCAAATGGCCGGAATTCACCTGAAACCGCGAGCTGCCGAAGCCAAGCTCGTCCACGCTGAGGAAGCCATCCGGCGTCTCGGCCCCCAGGTCGGCTGCGATAATCTCGCTGGCCATGACAATCGTGCCGATCTCCGCCTTATCCTTGAAGCCTCCGGCAATGCCTGCGCAAATAATCAAATCATAACGGAATAATGCCAGGGCGCCTGCCGTGCTGGCTGCCGCAGCGGCCACGCCGACTCCGCCAACAAGAACTTCGAACCGTTCTGCTCCTGTACCGCCGAGTCCCCGCAGTACGGCATCTCTCTCCGCGTTCACAGACGTTACAATAAGCACGCGCAAGCCTTGGCTTGTCTGTGCGGGCGGTTTCTGACTGTTTTCCATATCCGGTTTCTCTGTCATCGTCTAAATCCCTCCATTAGGAATTTTACACGATTTCCGAAGCCTATACCAATAAAAGACGCTGTCAATCCCATGCAGCGTTGCCGCAGATCTGTCGACTGCCAAGCCGCCAGGCGCAATAGCATCACCCAACTGCAGGCGTGAAAATCCTGTGTCAGCTCCGCGGCGCCCATAAAATGACCGAAACGCCAACGAGGCAAATAAGCGCTCCGACCCAATCATACAGATCAGGCGTTTTCTTATCGACTGCCCATCCCCAAAGCACCGCCAGTACCACAAATACGCCGCCATATGCGGCATATACGCGGCCAAAGCTGGGGAACTGCTGCAATGTCGGGATAATGCCGTATACGAGGAGAATCAATCCCCCGACAATGCCAAACCATAGAGGCCTGGATTCACGCAGCCACAGCCATACGAGGTACCCGCCTCCGATTTCGGCCAGACCCGCCAGAACGAACAAACCGATTGCCATGCCGATCGCGTCCCTTTCTTTAGCATATATTAAGAAGAAACGGCTTGGCGAGTAAGTTTCTTCCCTCATACTTTTTAGAAATATATAGGCGTGAGACTTATATTTTCTATAAAGTAGAAAAAACACTTATCAACCGATTACAAATGAGGTTTCTTCTGTCCCCACGCATGCATCTTCATAAACGACTAACCTACGAACAATCCTAATGCGCGCATCCTCGTTTGACAAGCTGTTCTTCACGAGGCCGGAGCAAGCTGCAAGAGAATCGTTAGCAGGAGTGCAGAAGCGCAGAAAAGCCGGCCTTCCTCTCCTTAGAGCGGAACACCGGCCTCAGCTTGCTGTATTTCATGAAGAGATCAGCCATTACTTCATCATATGATTGCGCCATCCGCCGGAAGCCGTGATGTCTTCCGCGCCGGACAAGGCATACCCTTCGCAGACAAAGCCGGGAACCTCCGTCCCGTCCTCCAGCTCGACCTTGCCGATCCCAAGGGGTGCGGGAATGGACGCCGCGAAGGAGCCGAATGCGGCAAGGGGCATCTCCCACACCTCCAGCAGAACGGCGGAACCGCCGCCATTCACCTTGATCATGCCCGGTTTGGCTGGCGCTGTCGGCAGCTTGACCAGCTTATATTTCGCTGCGCTTGCCGTCTCGCGCACGAATCGTGCACCGCATGCGCGCATCTGCTTCTCCAGCGGAAACCCGCGCATATGCAGGCCGCAAACCGCCACCAGCGTGGCTGCTTCCTCCATGGCAGCGGCAGCTTCCGGAGCCGCGGAATGATCAACTGCAGCATTGCCGGCGGCCGCCTCGACGAAATACTTCGCAGCTTCGCAAATCATCCCCTCTTCCCCTGAGAGGCCAAACAACGTAATGCCGAAGGGAAGATCCTCTGCCGCATCGCTTGAAGGGACCGCCACTGCCGACAAATCCAGCAGATTGCAGTGATTCGTATAACGTCCCATATCGCTGTTGGTGCTGACGGGATTTTCTCTGACCTGATCGCGCGTCCAGGTTCCGCCGCATGTCGGCATCACGAGAACGGCGTCATTCAGCAGCCCGCCGGCTGCAAGCTTCAGGCGCTTCAGCTTGTGCATAGCCTGGAATACGGATGCCGCCGTGTAGCGGGTTGCTGCTCCGGTACGCAGTACCTGAGCGGTTACCGGAAATATGGCGTCCGGATATTCTTCGACGAAACTGCCCAGGCTTGCCCAGCGCTCCGCCACCAAGGGACCGCCATACAGGATTTCGGCAGCTTCCGCGAACAAATCCGTATCTATATATTCAACAGGAATCTTAAGCTTCTCCAATGTCCTGACGGAAGCTTCCCAGGCCTGCCTGTAGTCCTCCGCATAAGGTCCGAAGAATTCGAGCGGCCCGCGCGGCAGGTAAATAAGGGCAGGCTGGCGGGCCTTGGGATGAGGCACGCTTCTGGACCACGGGTCTGTGAGATCCACGCCGCGCGCAATGGAATCTACGGATAATGCGTCGGCCAGACTATGCGTGAACACCGTGATGCAATCCAGGCTTGCGCAGGCGGGTACAAGACCCTTGGTCGGCCAGGCGCCGAGGCTCGGTTTGAAGCCGACCAGGCGGTTGAGCGCTGCCGGCACCCGCCCCGAGCCTGCGGTATCGGTACCGAGGGCGAATGCCGCTTGCCCGCAGGCAACAGCCACGGCGGAACCTGAGCTGGAGCCGCCGCTGATCAGCTCTTCCCGCAGGGAATTACGGGTTTCGCCGTATGGGCTTCTGGTTCCGACGAGCCCCGTCGCGAACTGGTCCAGATTCGTTTTGCCCAGCGGAATGGCGCCCGCAGCGGTGAGCCGCGCAACGACCGCCGCGCTGTCATCCGGCGTATAGGCATATTCCACGCAGCCTGCCGTAGTCGGCATGCCGGCCAGGTCAATATTATCCTTGATGGCAAAAGGGATGCCCCACAGCGGCGAGCTGGCCGGATCAAGCGAATCCAATTTCGCCAGATAAGGCTCTATATGCTCAATTGCCGGAGGAGTGATCCAGATATTCATTTCTTTGTCCCTGTCTGCACGATTTAAAATTTCTGCGATTATCTGCCTCGGCGTCGCTTCCTTGCTGGCATACATCCGCCGCAGCCCGCTTATTGTGAGCTCCCGGGGAAGCTGGAAGGGTTTCATACTGCGGTCACCACGCTTTCGCTTTCATTGGTAATCCCTACAATCAGCTGTCCTGTAAACACTTCATCGCCCGGCTTCACCAATACGGCAGCGACGATGCCGTCGCATGGCGCCAGCTGGGAGAATTCCATCTTCATGCTTTCTTCGATGATCAGCACATCGCCTTTCCGTACCGCCTGCCCGGGAGTGACAAGCACCTTCCACACGCTGCCGGGCATGGAACAGCGAACAGCCGTAGTGCCCGGCGGAAGTTCGTCCTCCGGCGCATTCTTCGCTGACGACTCATGCTCCGAGATATATTCGGAGAGCCCAAGCTCTCTCCAGCTTTCCCGTTCCGCATGAAAAGCCGTCTGCTGCTGCTTGCGGAAGGTTTCTGAGCTCTCGCTGATGGAGTCCAGAAATTGCAAATATTCGTTCAGATCAAAGGTCGTCTCTGTGATATCGGCTTCGAACCTGCCGCGGGAGAAATCCTCCCGCAGCTGAAGCAGCTCCTCCGCCTCTACCGGATAGAACTGGATCTGATCAAAAAATCGCAGCAGCCAGGGCTTCCCAGGCTGAAAGCTCGCGTTCTGCCGGTTCAAATTCCACATCTGGATCGTGCGGCCGACGAATTGATAGCCGCCAGGCCCTTCCATGCCGTAGACGCACATATAGGCTCCGCCGATACCGACAGCGTTCTCCGGCGTCCATGTGCGGGCCGGATTATATTTGGTCGTAACCAGACGGTGCCGGGGGTCCACAGGCGTCGCCACAGGCGCACCCAGATAGACATCACCCAGACCCAGCACCAGATAGTTCGCGTCGAAGACGACTCTCTTCACTTCATCGATGGATGCAAGACCATTCACACGCCTGATAAATTCCAGGTTGCTTGGACACCAGGGAGCGTCCGGCCTGACATTCTGCTGGTAGCGTTCAATGGCCAGCCGGGTCGCCGGATCATCCCAGGAAAGCGGTAGTCTGACGATCCGCGAAGGAACGCGAATGGAAGCAAGCGGCGGCAGCTGACTGTCCAGCTCCAGAATGATCCGGCAGGCTTCCTGCACCGTTATCCGCTTGGAATCGATATGAACCTGCAGAGAGCGGATGCCCGGCGTCAGATCCAGCACCGGAATATCATCCCGCTCCTGGATCGCCTGCATCAGGGTATGCGCCTGAAACCTCAGCAGCAGATCCAGCTCCATGCTGCCGTACTCCACCAGCACATTCTCATCGCCGCTGCAGCGGATCGTGATCGGAAAGCGGCGGTTCCCCTTCTCCTGCACCAGCAGTGGATAGTCCGCAGACAGCCCCTCAACCTGGAGCGGAAGCTCTGCCGGGACAAGCTTCTCCCGGCTGCCGCTGCCGATAAACCCAAGATTCCGGTCCTGCAGCCTCCGCAGCTCATCAGCCTGCTCCAGCGTAAGCAGCCGGAATCGGACCCGGTCGCCCGGATGAAGCTGGCCAATCTTCCAGAACTCGGCCGAGGCCGTCGTCACCGGGCAGACGAAGCCCCCAAGACTGGGACCGTCCGGCCCCAAGAGAATCGGCATATCCCCGGTTAAATCCAGAGTTCCGACAGCATAGGCATTATCATGAATATTGGATGGATGCAGCCCTGCTTCACCGCCGTCCTCCCTTGCCCACAATGGCGCAGGTCCGCTCAGACGGACGCCGGTCCTCGAGCTGTTGAAATGCACCTCGTAGCTTGTAGCGGCAAGCTCCTGCAAATAATCGGGCCGCAAATACTCCTCCGTACAATGCGGGCCGGGAATAACCCCGATCGTCCACTCCCGTGTCATTTGCGGGCGGTGGCTCTCTGCCAGCTCAACCCGGTTGAGAGGGGCATCCGCTGCCTGCCTGACTGCCAGCACATCGCCGGTGCGCAGCGCCCTGCCGCCATGACCGCCGAAACCGCCAAGCGTGAAGGTGGAAGAGCTGCCAAGGATGCGGGGCATATCGAAGCCGCCTGAGACAAGCAAGTATCCGCGCATGCCAACGGCTGCTTCTCCGAAGCTGAGCACCTGGCCCCGCTCGGCATATACCGGTTGGTACAAAGGAAGAGACTCTTCATCAAGATGCGCATCCATGTCGGCGCCGGTCACACAAAACCACATGCCGCCGCGGAAACGGTACGATCCTCCGCGCAGCGTCAGCTCAAGGCCGGATGCGTCGTCCGGATTGCCAAGCAGCTTGTTGCCGGTCCGGAAAGCCAGCGGGTCCATAGGGCCGCATGGCGGTACGCCCACATCCCAGTGCCCGACCCTGCCCGGCCAGTCCTGAACGGTCGTCTGTATGCCGCCATCCAGAACCTCAACCGCGCGCTCGGACGGCTGGAAGGCATTTAACAGTTGGGTATATACATGGCCATCCCGCACTTCCTCTTCTTTCAGCAGCTCCTGCACATAAAACAAATTAGTCGTTATGCCGTAGATCCGGGTCTCATCCAGCGCACGGATCAGGTTGTCGATCGCTTCCACCCTGTCTCTGCCAGTAACGATGATCTTGGCGAGCATGGGATCATAAAGGGTCGTAACCGTCATACCGTCCCGGAGCCAGGTTTCGATGCGGGCATTCTCCGTGAACACGGCTTTATCCAGCTTGCCGGCGCTCGGACGAAAACCCTGCAAGCAATCCTCGGCGTAAATACGCGCCTGAATGCTGTGTCCCACCGGCCCCCGGACCAGCAAATGGATTTCCTTCAGCTCATCCGCCGCTTCCCGGACCATCCATTCCACCAGATCGATGCCAAGCACCTCCTCGGTAACGCCGTGCTCGACCTGCAGACGGGTATTCACCTCCAAAAAATAGAAGGCAAAGGATTCCGGATCGTAAAGATATTCTACTGTGCCTGCGCTGCGGTATCCGGTCTCGGCCGCCAGACGCTTCGCCGAAGCGAACATTTCTTCACGCACATGCTCCGGCAGATGAGGTGCGGGGCTTTCCTCGATAACCTTCTGATTTCTGCGCTGGATAGAGCAGTCGCGCTCACCAAGCGCTGCCACCTCGCCAAAGCGGTTGCCGAAGATTTGCACCTCCACGTGACGGGCCCGGGCTATATATTTCTCCAGAAAAATACCGCCGTTCTTGAAATTCGTCTCGGCCAGATGGCGCACACCGTCATAAGCGGAGCGCAGCGCGTTCTCATCCGCACAAACGCGCATCCCGATGCCGCCCCCGCCCGCGGTGCTTTTCAAAATAACGGGATACCCGATGCGGGACGCTTCCCGGACCGCTTCCTCAAGCTCCTGGATAAGCGGGGTTCCCGGCAGCAGAGGAACCTTGGAGCGCTCTGCCAGCTCCCGGGCGGAATGCTTCAGTCCGAACATCTCCATCTGTTCGGGTGTAGGACCGATAAATACGATCCCGCGCTCGCGGCAGGCGCGGGCGAATTCAGCGTTCTCACTGAGGAAACCGTAACCGGGATGAATCGCCTCTGCGCCGGTTTCGATAGCGGTTTGCAGAATAAGCTCCGCATTCAGGTAGCTCTCTTTGGCTGGCCCGCTTCCAATACAAACCGCTTCATCCGCGAATTCGACATGCAGGCTGTCCTGATCGGCTTGCGTATATACAGCAACGGAGCTAATTCCCATCTTGCGCAGCGTTCGTTCAATACGGACTGCGATAGCTCCCCGGTTGGCGATTAATATTTTCTTGAACATACTGTCCACTCCTCAATGTCATCTCTGTTTGCTGTAATCCGCTGTCCCAGATCATGAGCTGAATCGGCGTCGGATTATAGGCATTGCAGGGGTTATTCAACTGCGGACAGTTGCTGATGAGCGCCATTGTTCGGCACAGCGATATCAGTTCCACATAACAACCGGGCGCCGAGACTCCATCGGCGAATTCCAGCCCCCCGTCAGGCGTCACCGGCACATTCATGAAGAAATTGATGTTGGGGGCAAGGTCCCTCTTCGAGTAGGAAGCTCCCCCATGCCGGGAAAGCTGCAGCATAAACGTGTCGCGGCAGTTGTGCATCGGAAGCTTGTCGTGGGCGTAACGGACAGTATTGCTCTGCGCCGAGCAGGACCCGCCCAGCGTATCGTGCCGCCCGCAGGTGTCCGCCACGATGGACAGCAGCTCCTTGCCGGACTCGGAACGCAGGATAGATCCCGTTGTGAGATAGATGTTGCTTTGCCCTGCTATAGTAGCGACAGCGCTGTAGTGGTCCTCCGGGTTATCTGCATCATAGAACAGCGTATCTGCAGCCTGGTTGCCCTCCAGATCGACAATCCGCAGCACCTGTCCAGGGAGCAGCTCATGCATCCAGCCCTCACCTGCGGGTATAATTTGACTATAAATGGCATCTTCAGCAAGAAGCGTGCTTTCTGCGCGGTTAAAACCAGTCATAAGATTTCCTCCTCCTTGAATGTGGATCTTTAACCTGTTCAAGCTTATGTGGAAAGAACGTAATAGTCCCAGGTATTCTCGAATGCGCGGCGGTTCTCCGGCCGGAAATTCAGGCAGCAATCATCGGCTTCCAGCGGACTGGCCGCTCTGACATTAATTTCAACCGGTACGGATGGATAGACGGCAGCAGGATCAAGCGGATGCGGCGTGTTGGACAAGAGCAGCAGGACATCCATCTCCGTGCGGAGCGTGACGCTCGCCCCCGCCGCGCAATGACCGGAGCTGAAGCGCATATCGCCATTCGCGTCGCAGGATACCTTCGAGAACAGATTCACGACAGGCACAAGATCCCTCGTGCCCAATCCGTTCCTTAGCAGCTCGACTGCAAAGTTCTCCTGCCCGCTGCGCAGCCAGTCGTTGCGCAGCTCCTGATAGGTGGTGACTCCATATTTCATATCCGTCTGCTGGCGTGTGGTGTAACCGCTGATGGGATCATGCCATCCCAGTTCGTCCTCGACCAGACTTGCCATGGCGAGTCCATTGTCGCTCATCAGCACATGTCCTTTGCTTAAATGCGAGGTATGCTGCGCCTTGAGGGTATCGGACATATTGTAGCGCTCGGTCAGGTCTCTGGCGTTGTACAGCAGCATGGATAGATTAGCGCCTTCGCCCAAGGCAGTCAGCTGGATCAGCTTGCCCTTGCCTATCACGGCCGACCACTTCCCCCCGGCAGGCAGGGTCTTGCTCCATTGTTTGTCCATGTGTGATTTCCTCCCATATTCATCCTGTTATCCGGTTGAAAGCCCCGGATTTACAACAAAAAAGCCTGGGAGATCAATCTCCCAGGCTTTTATCCTTCCGTGTTATACAAAAGAGGCAGCTGCGCTGACATCCTCTGTACACTATCTCTTGGACCAGACTTGACTAGCAGGCAGCGGCCGATAAATCGGTGAAACCCCTAATCAACGGAACCCTAGACAGTTTATCGTTCTCCATTCCTCATATGGATGAGAACCGATATGCAATTGTTGAGTGTTGATATCCGTATTATAGGAGGAGAAAATCGGCGTGTCAATGTTCATGTAAGGTTTTATTACATAATGTTAAAAAGACCTTTGGCCCAAAGCCATAAAAATCCGAAAATCAATAAACATCCGATAAGTAGATACGTATCCCTCCGCTTCCAGAACTGGCTGCGGATAAAGGTCGGCTGGCGTATGCCGATTCCCCGGCTCTCCAGCGCATCCGCCGCATGCTCGCCCAGACGGAACAGGGCAAGCATGAAAGGAATAGCAGTGTCTCTTAACTGGCTGACAGCTCCAAGGATTGTTACCCGCGGGGCTTTGCCCCGGGCAACGGCGATACGGGAGAATCTCTCCCATTCCTCCAGCAGAATCGGCACGAAACGGAGCAGCAGCGTTATCGTCAGAATCAGGCGCTGCGCCCAGGGCGGAACACGTCCCGCCCAGGCAAATAATTGTTCCAGCGAGCGGCGAAGGCGCAGCGGCGTTATGGCAAGCGGCAGGCCAAGGCCAAGCAGCATGACAAGCCACGGACGCGCCAGCGATTGGAGCGATACCAGGAAGGCATCCGTGTTCCACCAGCCGCCGCCAGCCGTGTTCCCCGCACCCGACAATATCGAGATCATGATCATAAAGAATCCGAAGCTTATAATCGGAATGCGCCAGCGGGCCAGCGGAATACGAAATAAGATAATTGCTGCTAACACCAAGATCAATGACCATCCGGTTCCGGACCAGGATTTCTGCATAAATATGCCGCTGGAAACGAGTATATAGGACAGCCACACTGATCGGGGATCGAATAAAGAGAGCCGCGATTTTGATCTGGCAGCTGCCCCTGCTCTCTCAGCAAATGCAAGCGGCAGATCTGCTTGATCTGCTTGATCTGCTTCATCTGCTTGCAGCGGCAGATTTATTTGCGGCAGCTCTTCGCTTTCAACGCTACCCTGCATCTTCCGGCCGAGAGCCGGAAGTACGTCCGCCAGATCGGCCGGAGACCAAAGCTTGTCAGCCGGCACGCCTCTTTTCCACCATTCATGTGCGATTTCAAGCCAAGCAGGGATTGGTATCCCGGCTTGAAACAGCCACTCCGGATGAGCGATTATATCATTCCTGCCGCATAACCTGGGTGTACCGCTGCTGCTCATGATCAGAATATTGTCCGCTAGTGCCGCCGCCCAATCGCTTTCATGAGAAATCAGCAGAATTCCCTGGCCTGCGGCAGCCCGCTGCTTCAGCTGCTCTGCCAGCAGCTCATGCCCGGCGGCATCCAGACCGGCTGTCGGTTCATCCAGCAGCAGCCATCGGGCGGGAACGGCGAACAGGCAAGCGAGAGCCGTCCGCCTGCGCTCCCCGCCGCTCATGGCATACGGGTCCTTCTCCAGCCATGTATGATCCCAGCCGACCGCGTGCAGGGCTGCAGCTATACGGCGGCGCTCTTCCGGCTCAGACAGGTTATAGGGTTTGAGTACATAACGCAGCTCGCTCCCGACGGAACGGGCAAATAACTGCTCCTCCGGCGATTGGGATGCGTATCCGTATGCAAGAAGCGCGGCTGGATTCCGGCGCCTTCTTTTGCTCTTCCTGCCCCTGAGCCACATCTTTTCGTCTCCATAGGAAATAATCCATTCTTCCGTGAATCTCAAGCCTGCAGTCATCTCCAGCAGCCTCGTCTTCCCTGCGCCATTTGGTCCCATTACCAGCGTAATTGTTCCTTGGTTTAATTTCAGCCCTGTTCCCGGAGAATGCTGCGGATTCAACCCGTCATTATCTCCGGTTACTCTAATCCCGTCTATCGTTAAAGGCAGCAGCTGTTCGCTCATGGACGCTTCAATACCTCCCGCCATTCTTCCGCTGTAACCGGAAGAGGTGAATGGGGATCCAGCTTGCCGAGCCGGTTCATCTCAATGGCCAGCGAAGCCAGGTACGGCAAGCGCAGCCCGCACTGCTCGCAGGGTGTTTGACCCTTGCCGCCAAGTCCGTCGCCAAGCAGGAACTGACGACCTGCTCCGTCATAGACGATTTTGCCTCCGGCCAAGGCCATCACGCGCGAGTAAGGATCCAGTTCATTCAGCCGTTGAGTAACCCAGACAACCGCCGTTCCGCTGCGGCATAGACGGTCAGCAACCTGATGCACGCGTCCACGGGAGGCATCGTCCAGCATCGAAGTCGCTTCATCGAACACCAGCAGCGGCGTTTCCGCCGCGCCCGAAGCCGCGACCGCCGCGAGCTGGCGCTGTCCACCCGACAACTGATCCCATGGCCAGTCCGCAATTGGCAGCAGTCCCGTCCAGGATAGAATATGTTCAGACCTGCCCGGAATTTCATCAGCCGGTACGCCCCGCCACTCCAGAGCGAAACTGACCTCCTCCCTCGGATTCTCGCCGAACAGCTGCGCATCGGGATGCTGCATCACATAAGGCGATGGTCCGAAGCCGGCGAATCCGCGGTCCATCTCTCCATAGACGCCTTCCATCGTGAGTCCTGCCAGTAGACGGGCAAGTGTCGTCTTGCCGCTCCCGTTCACGCCGACCAGATTCAACCACTCGCCGGGCGCCAGGAGCAGGTCGATTTGTTCCAGTCTTGCCGTGCTTCCCTCAGCCTCCGGATCCCCTGAGACCTTAATGCCTGAAAGCTTAAAATATCCATTCTTTAATTGCTCATTCACAAAATTCACTCTTCCCAAGTTGATGATCCCATGATAAAATGCGAATTGTTAACCTCGAACAAATAATAAGTTAACATATGAAAGGGGATTAAACAATGTCCACATCGAATCCAATCTCACCTGCTTCAGCATCCCAACCCGGGACAATCTACCGGATACGCGGGATCGTATTCACCGCGCTGTTCGCCGCGTTATTCATTGCCTTCAGCTTTATTCAAATTCCACTCTGGTACACGGCGGTCCCTATCACGCTTCAGACACTTGCCGTTATGCTGGCTGGCGGACTGCTCGGAGCCGTGTACGGATTCTGGAGTATCGCTCTTGTCGTGCTCCTGACTGCCACCGGACTGCCGCTGCTTCATGGCAGCGGAGGCATGTCCGTGCTTCTGGGAGCCACTGGCGGTTTTATCTGGATGTTTCCATTCGCCGCTCTTCTGATCGGCTGGGTCAGCGATCTTGTGTTCCGCAGCGGCAATAAGTTAACCACCGTAAAATGGATCGCTCTTATAATCAGCATTATCGTCTTTGGCGTTCTGTTTGTCTATGCGTCGGGTGTTTTATGGTATGCGCATTTTGCCCATGTCTCCCTCGCCAAAGCCTTGGCGGCATGCTGTTACCCGTTCCTGACAGGCGATACGATCAAAACTGTCATCGCGGTTATCCTGATTCCGGTCCTGCGGCCACTTCTTCCCAGGCTGCGTGCGGCGCGGCGTTAATAATGAACAAGAAGAAACCGCTTCGTCGTCCTTTCGCGGCAGAGTTAGCTTTTTCCCTCAAGCCTAATAATTCTATAAGAGCAAAAAATAAACCCGGCCGCCAGGGATTTCCCTGAGGACCGGGTTCAACTTGTTGACCGGAAAGATTAAACGCTCAGCTTCCGCATGGCGGTATCTGCTCCGTCTATTTGTTGATTGATCAACAAACGCAGTGTATTTGAGAATTCCTCCGCATTAAAGACCGATCTGTCCATCGACGATACCATTATCGCTCCGCTGATTAGCATACGAAGCTGCGCAGACAGCGCTTTGGCATCCTTCGCGCCGGCTTCACGGGCGATCGCCTCAATTCCATCCCACAGCTCCTGCCGGAAAGCGGCAGCCTTCCTGTTGCCGGGATGTTCCTTGTCCGGAAACTCCACAGAGGTGTTCATGAGCGAACATCCCCGGTAAACTATATTCTCCGCCCGTACGACCAGACCATGGAGCAGTTCATACAGCTGTTTGACCGGATTATCCGGGTAATGGCGCTTCGCCTTGTCCATATTGTCCATATTGATCCCGTGGCGATATTCCAGATAAGCGACGACAAGATCGTCCTTCGACGCAAAATTGCGGTAGAAGCTGGCTTTGGCCACGCCGGATTCCTCTATAATACGATCAATCCCTACCGCACGCACACCCTCGCTGTAAAATAAGGCGGAAGCCGTCCGCAGGATGCGCTCCTTGGCTGATTCTTTTTTTTCCATGCATTTACATCTCCATTCCCCGTGCCCCAGAGACGTCCGCGGCAAATTTAAATATTGACATGGTACAGATCTGTCTGTATTATTCAATTTACGGAATGAGACGGAACTGTCTCTTTCATATTATGAATAAACCCGTCTGCTGTCAACCTGGGTCATGATTTCGGCCCTCGTCAAGCAAGGATACGGATATAAAGGAGCAGATCCCATGTCAACGTTAGTAAAAACAGCCGCACAAACTCACCCTGCCCCGGCGAAAGAAATGCGTCCGCGGCCCCGTATTATGCTGAGCGTGATGCTGTTGTCCGTCTTTATGGCTGTCGCCAATATTTTTGTTGTCAATGTGGCTACGCCTGCCATTCAAAGCGGACTTCATTCCAGCTTTTCCGGCGTGCAGTTCGTCATAACCGGCTATACGCTGGCTTATGCTATCGCCCTGATAATTGGCGGAAGACTTGGTGACCGCTACGGACGGAAACGGATGCTAATGATTGGAGTTGCGGGGTTTACGCTCGCATCGCTGCTGTGCGGTGCCGCTTCCGGTGTCAACATGCTTATACTGGCCCGTATCATTCAGGGTCTGAGCGCCGCATTGATTTCGCCGCAGGTGTTGTCTCTGATCCAGGTCAATTATCCGGCCGAGAAACGCGCCTCCGTCTTCGGGCTGTACGGCGCCTCGCAGGGAATAGCGGCATCAAGCGGTCAATTAGTCGGCGGACTTCTGCTGTACTGGAACCCGTGGGACCTGGACTGGCGTATGGTATTCTTCTTCAGCGTTCCGCTTGGTCTGATCATCCTGTCCATGATTCCCTTCATTCAGGAATCGAAGGAGCCGGTCAAGACCAGGCTTGATCTCTCCGGTGCCGTGCTTGTCGCAGCCGGCTTGCTGATGCTCGTTTACCCTCTCGTTCAAGGACAAAAAGAAGGCTGGCCGGCCCTGCTGATCATCAGCCTTATTATGTCTGTACCCGTGCTTGCCGTATTCGCCTGGTTCGAGAAAAGGATGTTGAAACGCGGACGGGTGCCTTTCATGAATGTACAGCTGTTCCGTCATAAAATGTTTACGGTCGGCATGCTGATTGTCTTTATTCTGCTGTGCTCGCAGGCTGCATTTTTCCTGGTCACCGCTTATCTCCTGCAGGTAGGACTCGGTTTCAGCGCATTGAAAGCGGGATCCGTTATTCTGCCGATGGGACTCGGGTATTTTGCCGCATCCCTTATGTCTTCCAGAATTTCCGCCAGAATCGGCCCTCATGTGCTGACCATCGGCTCTGCTTTGACAGTTCTCGGCTTCCTGACCCTTGCATTGTCCGTCCATGCAACCGGAATTGGCTTCAACGGCTATGAGTGGATACCCGCGCTAGCCGTGCTTGGTATCGGACAGGGGTTCGTCGCTGCTCCGATTACGAATATCGTGCTCTCCAAAATACGTCCTGGCGATATTGGCTCCGCCTCCGGGATTCTGACGACTGGCATGCAGGTCGCCTTCGCAATCGGCATCGGCCTGATCGGCATCGTGTGGTTGAACGCGCTGGGCAGCCCGGCTGCTAACGTCAGCCCGCAGATATTCGCACAATCGTATGCCGACGCCTATCTGTTATGTCTTTACTTGCTGGCTGGACTCACCGCAATCCTGCTCCCGCTTGTCCTTGTTCTGGCCAACCGGAGGAAATCCCCGGCGAATGGATCTGCGGCGGATTAAACCTTCAGCAAGAAGAAACGCCCGCAGCCGCCCTTCATCGTGAAGGGGGTCGCGGGCGTTCTTTTTATATCCCGGCGTGATTCTTCTTTCTTACTTGTTCACGATTTTATTAAAGGACTGCACGGTCAGCACATAATAGATCAGATAAATAACAACATAAACAGCCATGGAAGTCATAATGGGCGTGGTCAGGCTGCCGTTGATGAGATTAATGCTGGACAAGGCTTTCAGAATCATGGAGCTGTGCAGAATGCCTATGGCAAGCGGAAGCGCGAATACGAAAAAGGTCTGCTTCGCGACAGAAATCCGGATGTCTTTCCGGCTGACGCCGATTTTCCGCAAAATATCATAACGCCCCTGATCCGAACGGGCTTCGGTCAGCTGCTTGAAATAAATGATGCTGCCGGTTGCCGCCAGAAACACCAGGCCCAAAAACCCAAGGACAAATATATTCAAGGCGGCATCTTCGAGTCCATCCCGGTATACCGCATAATAGGAGGACATCTGATTCTCTTCCGTCGCAAGCCCGGTTAATTGTTCCGAAGAAGCTTTCGCTGTCTGTTGATCCTCAACCTGATACACGTTATAGATATCCGGAGGCACTTGCCCGGCAATTTCTTCAAACAATCGGTCGCTGACGACAATGGTCACATCCGGGAAAGTCCAGCGCAGCACATTGCTTTCAAGGAATTGAACAAAGGAGACATCCTTATCCCCCTGAGGAGCTTTAATCGTGACGGACCGGCCAGCATAATCGGAAGAAGTCAAATCAGTCGCATACCTTGGACGGATAGCGGCTGCCTGATTATCTGTCAGCTGAGCCCGTCCCTTCCGGCCGATTGCCTCGGAAACCTCATTGTATTTGCTTGCCGCAATCAATTTCAAAGGCGTGTCATCAGGCGGGAAATTCGATGGATTATATGCCAGCGCTGCTGTATTCGCCTTTAGCCTTATAACCGGAATGGCAAAATTCTTCCTGACCGGATGCTCCGTATCCGCCGCCAGAATTTGCTCTACCTGCTTATCCAACGCGCCCCCATCCGAGATATAGCTGTAGCTGAAGGGAGCGGCGTCATCCGCATTGTTCTCATTGCTGTAGTACATGCTGTAGCCCACGCCAACCGCGCTCAAGGTGATCGCGCTGAGCAGGGCGATCATAGTCAGCGTACGCGTATTTCCCTTGATGCGGAACAGCAGCTGGGAGGTGGCGATAACGTTCATCCCGCGATAGTAACGCGACTTGTTGCTTTGCGATGCGCGCAGCAGCCAGACGATGGCCGAGTGGAACAGGAAATAGGTTCCGGCAATGAGCGCCACAATGAACAACAACATATTTCTTCCCATTTGTTCATTGGTCGTCATCGGCTGGAACACAAGCCAGTAGCTGAAGGCGAGCAGCAGAACGGCAAGAGACGCCACTATAACCGAGGCTTTAGGCGCTTGATCGCCTTCTTTTTCGGCCTGAAATAATTCAATCAGCTTGAAGCGGTAAATTAGGCGATAAGCCTGAACCGATGTGAACAGAATCAGTACCGCAAATACGATGACCGTATTCAGAATCGCCAGCAGGGAGATACTGAAGCTTACATTGACGGCTGAATCCAGCAGCTTCAGGAAAATCATCGTAAACAATTTGGACAATAATGTCCCGAACACGACGCCAATCGCCACACCGACTGCTCCCATGATGAGGTTCTCATAAAAAAGCATTTTGCCGATTGTCCGTTTTCTCATGCCAAGAAGCGAATACAGCCCTACCTCCTTTTTCCTCTTCCTCGTGAAGAAGGAGTTCGAATACCAGATAAATACAGCTACGAACAGAATCAATACAATGGATGCCCCCATAAATACCGAGCTCATGACCTGCGACGACTGCATCGTTGCCTGGATTTCTTCGGAATATTGCAGGGAAACGAAGGTGTAATAAATCACAACGCTGAAGATCATGGAAACAAAATAGAGCAAATAGCTTTTAAAGTTCCCGGTGACATTTTTCTTCGCGATATCAAATAACGTCACTTACGCCACCCCCGAGCACGGACAGCACATCGAGCACTTTATTGAAAAATTCCTTGCGGGTGGCGGCCTGCCCCTTCACCAGCTCCGTGAACATACGGCCGTCCTTGATGAACAGCACCCGCTTGCAGTAGCTTGCGGCAAAAGCGTCATGCGTGACCATCAGAATGGTCGACTTCGCCTGCTCATTCAAATCTCTGAGACTCTCCAGCAAATCGGTGGCCGATTTGGAATCGAGCGAGCCTGTCGGCTCATCCGCCAGAACCAGGCTCGGACTTGCCACGATCGCGCGCGATGCCGCCGTGCGCTGCTTCTGACCGCCGGATATATGATAAGGGTATTTGTCCAGGAGCTGCCTGATGCCGAACTTATCGGCGATCTCGTCCACTCTCCGCTCCAATTCCTTTACATTCATTTTGGCCAGCGCGAGCGGCAGCAGAATATTTTCTTTGACCGTCAGCGTATCGAGCAAATTAAAGTCCTGGAAGATAAAGCCCAGCTTATCCCTTCGAAAAACCGACAGCTGCTCCTCGTTCATCTTCAGAATGCTGGTTCCGTCAATGACAATGTCCCCTGAAGTCGGCTGATCGATGGTGGCCAGCATGTTGAGCAGCGTCGATTTCCCCGAGCCCGACGGACCCATAATCCCGACGAATTCCCCTTCCTGTACTGTAAGATCAATGCCGTCCAATGCCGTAAACACATTTCCTTTGGTTCCGTATTTTTTTTTGATTTGCTTCGCTTCCACGATGGTTCTGCTCATCTGCGGCGCCTCCATTGCTATCATTTGTCATGCTTATGGATTTATTCTACAAGATTCAAACCGCATGCGGACTTACAACATCCCCGCTTAACCTTACAAAACTGTCACATGGATTGCTTTCAAATCCGGTAAAATGGTATGTTTCTTCATACAGCAGGCTTTATCCAGGGAGGTGCAGGCGTGAAAATAATGATTGTGGAGGATGACCGCGTAATTGGCGATCTGGTAGCGGAGACGCTGATCAAATGGGGCTTCGAGGTTGCCCTGGCCGATGACTTTGATCATATTCTGCAGCTGTTTGTCAAAGAAAATCCACAGCTTGTCCTGATGGACATTAATCTGCCGGCGTTCGACGGCTTCTACTGGTGCAGTCAAATCAGGGAAATCTCGAAGGTTCCGATCCTGTTTATTTCCTCGCGGAACACGCCAATTGATATGGTAATGGCGATGAATATGGGCGGAGACGACTTTATCCAGAAGCCCTTCTTTACCGAGGTTCTGATCGCCAAAATCAATGCCCTGCTGCGCAGAACCTACTCCTATACCGAAAATGCCCTGAACGTGCTGGAGCATGACGGCATTGTCCTGCATCTGGGCGACGGAACGATCGCGGCCGGGGGACAGCGGGTGGAGCTGACCAAGACCGAACTTACCATTCTGAAGCTGCTGATGCAGCAGAAAGGTACAGTCGTTCACCGCAAAAAAATTATGCGCAGTTTATGGGAAGATGAAAGCTTCGTGGACGATAATACGCTTACGGTCAATATCACCCGGGTTCGCAAAAAACTTGCGGAGCTTGGCAAGGATTCCTTCATCGCCACCCGAAAAGGAGAGGGATATATCATCTCATGAGCTTTCTCGCCTATATGCTGGACAAGCGATATTTTCTGGGCTTCTATGTAATCATCATGCTGTTTGTCAGCTCCCTTATGCTCGTGAGCGTCGGGGAACGCCAGCCTATCTATCATAATATCATGTATGCCAATGCGGGATGCTTCTTCTTCATGGCATTGTACATCGTAATCGGCTACTTTTACCGCAGAGCCTTCTTCCTGGAGCTGAAGGCGCTGACCGGAAATGATTCGGAGCAGGCGATTGCAACCCTCTCCGAACCGCAAAATCATCAGCAGGCGCTTTACCTTGAGCTTGTGAAGACGCTTTATGAGGCCCATTCCCGGCAGCTGCAGCGCTCGGTCGACGAGCAGCGGGATCATCAGGATTTTATTATGTCCTGGATTCATGAAGTCAAGCTGCCGATTGCGGCAAGCCGCCTGCTGATGGATAACAGTTCAGGCAAATCGGTCGATTATCTGGTTGACAAGCTGGAGGATGAATTAGCTGAAATCGACAATTATGTGGAGCAGGCGCTTTATTACTCCCGGATCGATTCCTTCTCCAGGGATTATTTCATCACGGAGGTTCAACTGGGTCAAAGGGTTAAAGAAAGCGTAAAAAAATATGCCAAGCTGTTTATCAACAAGGATATCGGCCTGCAAATGAACGATGTGCAGCAGTTTGTACAAAGTGACAGCAAATGGCTTGTTTTTATCATCGACCAGATCACCTCCAATGCCTTGAAATATACGCCGGAGGGCGGCAGCATCGTCTTCGGCTTCGAGGAGGACGGCAAAGAGAAGCGGCTGTTGATCAAGGATACGGGAATCGGCATCAAAATGGAGGATATCCACCGCGTGTTTGAGAAAGGCTTTACGGGAGCAAACGGAAGAAGCCATGCCAAATCGACGGGAATGGGACTGTATCTTGCCAGGCAGATGGCTCTCAAGCTGGGACATGATCTATCCATTCAATCGGAAGAAGGCATATCGACAACAGTGACCATTCATTTTCCCAAATTGAGCCATTATTATCGGATGCAATAAGAAGAAGCCTGCGGCTGTCGCAGGCTTCTGATCGTTAACATGCAGGCTCGCCGCCAAATGACGGCAACTGCTTCTTCATATGCGGAATTATTTGTAGAATGCAAAAGACTCGAAGTTAATCTCATGGATCACAAGTCGCGGATCCATCTGCAGAACGAACAGCAGCACCTCCGCCACATCTTCGGCTGTCATGAATTTCTCCCTCGGGACCTGGCGCGTTCCCCAGAAGCCGGTATCCGTTGCCCCCGGATTCAGGGTCGTGACGCGAATATTCCGCTCGATCAGCTGCAGGGAGAGCCCCTGCGAGAACATATTGACCGCTGCCTTGGCCGTGCAGTACAGAGGAGCATTGGCATTCGCGCGTTTGGCCGCCATTGATCCGACATTGACGATCAATCCCCCCGCTTCCTGATCCACGAAGGGAATAAAATGCTTCGAGCAAAGAAAGGTACCTCTCAAATTGACATCCATCGACTGTTCATACTGCTGGATCGTCATCTCCGAGATGGCTGAGGGTATACTGAGGCCGGCCAAATTGAGCAGGGCATCGCATTGTCCGAACGCCGCGGCCGCATGCCCGAAGAATGCCTCTACCTCCTGCTCGTTTGTCACATCCACTTTCTTGTACGCCGTTTGGGCGCCGCTGCTTATCAATTCTTCGGCCAGAGTCTGCAAAGCCAGCTCGTTCCGTGAACCGAGCACTACCCTTGCTCCCTGCGAGGCAAGCGCTCTTGCGGCCGCCTGCCCCATCCCTCCGGCAGCGCCTATGATTACGATCACTTTATCCTTCAACCGCTCATCCTGCACGTCAAACGTCTCCTTTCTCTAATCATGCCAGTCCTAAAATTCGATCAATATTTTTCCGGGGACTGTCCCTTCCTTCATCGTCTGGATGGACTGCGCGAGCTCCTCCAGGGAATGAACACCGCTGATAAGCTTCTCCAAATCATAGTGACCCGCCGCTTCCACACTCTCCAGAAGTCTCACGGCTTTCTGAAAATGGGAGTAGGTATACACGCGGCTGCCCACCATGGTCAATTCCTTGAAAATCCCCTGCATCACGTTAAACTGCGGAATGCTTCCGGGAAAACCGACAAAAACAACCGTCCCTCTGATTCTGCAGGCTTGCGTCGCCAACAGGAGGCCTGCCTGGGAGCCCGAAACCTCGATGACAACGTCGAACCCTTCTCCCTCTGTCAGCAGAGCAGCCTCTGCGGCGGCATCATTCTCGATCGGGTTAATGATGTCCGTAAAGCCAAAGGACCTCACCTGATCAATCCGGATCGGGTTGATCTCCGAGAACACGATCTGTGCGGCTCCGCCTTCACGGGCAACAAGTCCCACGATCAGTCCGATCGGCCCTGCGCCGATCACCAATACACGGTCGCCGTTCTTGACCCCGGCCCGCTGGTTGACATGAAAGCCTACCGCAAAGGGCTCGGCCATTGCTGCGATCCGGTCAGACAATCTGTCGTTCACCTTGATGACCTTGCCTACCGGCGCTCTCAAATACTCGGCGAACCCGCCGCCTGTATGAATGCCAAGCAGCTTGAGATTTTGACATACATGCCAGTTCCCTTCTCTGCACGCACCGCAGCTGCTGCAGCTGATTAAGGGCTCAACGACAACGCGGTCACCTATCTTAAGGTTAACGGGACTTTTTGTGTTGATCCGCTCAATCGTGCCGACGAATTCATGTCCCAGAATAACCGGTGTTTGTGCCGTAGGGTGGTGACCGCCATAAATATGAAGATCCGTGCCGCAAATCCCCGCATACCTCACCTTGATCAGACATTCCTCCTCCCCGATTTCGGGAACCGGAACATCCTGAATCTCAATATTTTCCCACGCTGTCAAAACGGCCGCTTTCATCAAATTCCTCCCTTCATGAATATGCACATTCCTTAAAAGTACCCGCCTTTTTTGATCACTTCAGAGGGTGTCAATCCTTCGAGAACCATCTGCTTGATCGCTTTCTCATTCTCTTTAATATATTCTGATTTGAGCAGCACATCATAAGCGATATCCCTTGGAATCACGATTACGCCGTCGATATCGCCGAAGATAATATCCCCCGGATAGATGAATACCTGGCCGATCATGACGGGAATTTGCCAATCGATCATCCGGAAGCGGCCGAGCATGCCGTTGGAGGTGCGGTACCTGCAGAAGACGGGAAAATCCAGCTCCAGTACCTTGTTCGTATCGCGGACGCCCCCGTCAATGACAGCTCCCCTGCAGCCCCGCTTCTGCGAAGCCATCGTCATCACCTCGCCCCACTGCGCCGACTCGTCATCCCCGCTCGTATCCCAGACGACAACGGAATTATCTCCGATTTCCTCCAGCATCTTGGCGCGCTGCTCCATCTCGCTTTCAATCGTCAGATTCTTCGAACCCTTAACTGTAAAGGCGACGGCGCATACTTTCATTTCCGGCTTCAAGGGCTCAATATTGCTGGGCAGCACCTGATGCAGCAGCCCATGCTCTCTTAATACATCATTTACGGCCGCCGTAAACACCTCCTGGAAGCGATTGCATAGTTCTTCCTCCGGTATGGGAAGGGCACTTGGTTCCCTCCTGCCGCGTTTGGCTTTCAGATCGTCCAGATTCATTTGATTTCCTCCTGTTTAGAGATAGACAATAATCCTGCCGCATAATTATAATGAATACCATGATCCCATTGGGCTGGAGCGATGCGTATATGTCTGGTATCCATGTACAAGATGATTTAGATTTCAACATACGGTTCATCGAGCACATCAATGAGAAAGAGCCTGATCCGCAGTGGCGCATCGATCAGATTGTTTATCATAATACCTTCGTCATCGCATTTTGCTCCTCCGGCGAGGCCGTTTATCGTTATTTGAACCGTGAAGTTCCGGTTAAGGAAGGTGATCTGCTTTTCTTCCCCAAGGGATTGGTCCGCTCCGCAAGATCCAACCCGGACAATCCGTGGTCGTTCTATACGGTTTCCTTCGACATTGAATTTCTGAATGACAGCACATATGATTTCTTCAAGCAGTTCAAAAATGTCATCCGCAGCCCCCATCCCTTCAAGCTGCAGTCCCTGTTCGCCGAACTCAGCATGGTCTGGAGCGGCAGGCGAAGCGGGTTCACAATCAAATGCAAGAGCATCATGATGGATATCCTGTACCAGATCATCAAGGAACAGGATCGGGCCGAGCATGGGGGCGCCCACTACTACGCCATTGAGAAAACCGCCAACCTCATCCTGTCCAGCTACAGAGACCACTTCTCGATAGACGAGCTGGCTGCGCTAAGCGGGTTAAGCTCCTCACATTTCCGGCTGCTGTTCAAGAAAATAATCGGGATGACAGCCGTACAATACCAGAATCAAATTCGTATTTATAAAGCCAAGGATCTGCTGCTGAGCGGCGACTGCAATGTATCGGAAGCAGCAAGGTCCGTCGGCTTTGAAGACATCTATTATTTTAGCAGGCTGTTCAAAAAGCTGACAGGCGCGTCCCCTTCCTACTACTTGAAGGACTAGCCTATTGCCTTGATTTAAAATTCAATGGCTGGAATAGCAAATGGTCCGGACATTGCCATCCGGATGGCTTCGGACGACAAGCTCATCATTCTCCCCAAGCTCCAGTGAATAGCCGGTTAATCCGGCGGGCGGCTCCACATAGAACTGCCGGTCCGTCAGTGGAAGGATATGCCACTGCTTCACAGCCTCCGTATCGTCTCTGGCAGCGGCATATACATGGATGTGCTCCGTTTGGCAGGAATCGCCTGCAAAGCGAAACGTGGATGCGTTCATTTCCACCGGCCCGCTGTAGGGCGTATCTCCTATCCAAAGACAGCTCCGGCTGGCTTCCCCTCCGGATGCGGCGCTAACCTGAAAGAACTTCATTCCCGCTGCGTTCCGCCTCAGAACAAGCTTCGTTTCGGCCGCCGCCTTGACCTTCATCCGGTTGTCGTCATCGTTAAGCATGAATGAACTGACGACCCTGACCGGCCTCTCCGCCTTCAAGCGGTCTATAATAAACAGGGTATGTGACATCGCAGTAATCCAGATCCGCTCCGCTTTAATGATCGGGTACCCGTACAGCTCCGCCGCGTCCGAACGGATTACCTCAATACCGTCCCGCTCTGTGACCATATGCGCCGGTTTAAGCGGCAATGCAGCTCCTGCCTTCTTCAATGCTTGCTCCACGGGAATCTGCCTGATTCCATCCTCATCTGCCGCTTCAAAGCTCCATGTACCGGTATTCAACTCATGCTCATCTCTAAAAAAACGCTCCTGCAGATGTGGCAGCATCCTCTCATCCCTCCTGAGTGCAGCTTCTTGCATTCCTGGCACATGACGTTACACTTCAGATTTGCGGGGCAAATCGTACAGACCGTTCCGGTAAGCCTCCACCATCGCAAACATCAGAGGGGCGAAGCTGTGATGCTCGTCGCGGTGGGGAAGCATCAGCGTCACATAGGATTTGACCGTGCCTTTCTCGTCGCCTTCACCGGGACACAGACAGCCCGGGCAGCTTCGCTCCGTTGAGAAGTCAGCGTTAATGCTGATCTGATTCAAGCCCTCGATTCCCTTGCGGAAGGCGGGCGAATAGGTATCCCTGTCCAACAGTCCGCATCGCATGCCCACACCAATACCATAAAGGAACAACCCGGTGCCTGACGTTTCTTCATAAGAATATTCAAAAGGAATTTCCTGTCTCCACAATCCTCTCTCCGACTGATGAGGAAGGAGGGCAGCGGCCAAATCCCTGAAATATTTCTCCGCCTTCGGCCTGTGGCGGGAATGCTGCGGCAGATGCTGTACAAGCTCCGCAAGAGGAAGAAATCCCCAGCCATTGCCTCTTCCCCAATGATCCTGCGAGTATTTGCCGGGTCCTGCGAAGTTTTTGCTCTGATGGAGCAGGCCATTCTCGGGGTCAAGAAACTCCTCATACATGAGAAAGCTTTGATTGGCCGCCTCATCGATCAATCGCTCTTCGCCAAGCGACAAGCCAGCGAAAAGCAAATACGGCGTTACCGCCATCGCAACGTCAATCCAGATCATTTCGCGCTCGGGCGCGTAGGGGTATGACATGATGCCGCTGCGATCCCTGGCTGCCGTCATCATCTCCTCCGCATACTGCCTGACCTGATCCTCCGCTTCAGGCATATGGCCTTTCATCAGTGCATAAGCCTTTGGGATTCCCCCGATCCGGTAGCTTGGAAAGTTATAAGCGGGATGTTCAATACGGTCGGGAAAACGGGACAGAACCGTTTTGCACTTTTCGAGTAAAACGGGATCCTGCTTTTCTTCAGCGGTCAGCAGCAGTGCGTAGATGGCCAATAACCCGTAATAGTGTTTGACCTCTTCGACATGCTCATAGTGTTCATACAGCTTTTGTGAAATATAAAGCGGATTCACGAATCATTAGCCTCCTTGGCAATCCGGATTGAATTACAACCCCATTCTATAATTTCAGGGCGCACGGGAACATGAAGGAAACAACTAATTTTTGTCTCATTCGCTGAATCTCCGGATAAGAAAAGGAGCCCACGAGGGGCCCCTTTTCGATAATCAGAATAACTGATTCTATGTATTTTTTCATGACGCCACTAATTTCTGATCCAGCCCTCAGGAACATTAAGCTCACGAATGATCTTGGCCGGATTCCCTCCTGCAACCACATTTGGCGGAATATCCTTATTTACAATGCTGCCGGCGGCAATAACGGAATTTCTGCCTATTGTAACACCCGGGAGAATCGTGCATCTTGTTCCAATCCAAACATTGTCTTCGATCACAATCGGACGTTTCAGATCATCATAGGGAACGTCCGCATCCAGACGGTGATAATTGCTGTCCAGGATGCTCGTCCGGGGACCGATGGAGACATTGTTTCCGATTTTAATTTCACTCGAAGCCGCGATCCCGCAGCCGGAGTTAATAAAAACATGATCGCCCAGTGCAAGCAGCGCCCCTTTCTCAACCGTGAGCTGCGTCGCCCAAGGCCTCCCCAGCACTTTTAATCGTTTTCCCACCGATAGCGTTCCCGATTTATTGAGAAAGATTTTACCTGTTATGCTAGGCATTTCTCGAAAGGAATAACCAAGACCACCAAATCGGAAATATCCACGGCATTTTTGAAAAAATATAGCTGCTTTCCTTTTCATACGCATCCCTCAAATCATCAAAGATTGTGATCTATGAAATTAATCTGTTTACAAATCCAAATATGTATCAAAGTCTTATCAGTGAGCGGCTATCATTCAATAAGAAGACATTGGTAATTTATCGCTTTTTATGTATCGAATTGTAGCATTAAATTAAACTTTTGGATACAATTTGTTTCATACTTTCTGTAATCAATCTTGTAGCATTTGTGTAAATATTGATTTCAAAAGCCTACTCACAGCGTAAGGAGAGGAGCCGCATCGGCTCCTCTCCTTACGCAAGAATTCGGTTCTATACTGTACTTACCGGCTGATCCTGTGAAGGTCCATCTTGCGGCGGTTCATTCTGAGCCGGATCATTTTGCGGCGGTTCATTCTCCGTTGGCTCATTCTGAGCCGGATCATTTTGCGGCGGTTCATTCTCCGTTGGCTCATTCTGAGCCGGATCATTTTGCGGCGGTTCATTCTCCGTTGGCTCATTTTGAGCCGGATCATTTTGCGGCGGTTCATTCTGCGCCGGATCATTCTGCGGCGGTTCATTCTCCGTCGGTTCATTTTGCACCGGTTCATTCTGCGCCGGTTCATTTTGCGCCGGCTGGTCTTGTGTCGGCTTCTCCTCTACAATCTGCTCCTCCGGCATCTGCAGAGCTTCCAGCTGCTGCTTAGGCTTTACCAGCACGCGCAATTCAACCACAGCCGCGAAGCTCACCGGTTTGACGAACCGGATATACCGGAATGACTGCCCTGGAGACAAATCTGCGGACCAGGTCGACCGATAGGGTAATATTTCTTCACTCTGGGAGCCTAGAACTGTGAAATCGGTGAAGCTGCTTTGATTGGAGCCCTGCACCGAGAACAATTTGCGCGTTCCCGGCTGATCCGTATCCTGCCGCGTCACGACTTCAAGACGGGCAATATCATAATGACGATAGGATTCTCCAAGATCCACTGTCAATGACCCGGGAATGCTGGTCGTCCAAAGCGTGCCATTATTTCCGTCGACCGCTTTTTCTGCTGCATACGAAGCGCTTACTACTGAAGTCGCCGTTGCCGGTTTTCGTTTGGCGAGATTAACAGTCTCGGGCTTTGTCTGCCCGGCCGGAACGATGAACACATCAAGCCTCGTTATAAAATTGCCGTCATCGTGAATACCGGTTATTTTTATTTGCGTATCGCCGCTGCCGGTGGCGGTCACAGTTCCGGTAAGCGGATCTACCGCCGCTATTGCCGGATTCAGCGATTCGTACTGCCATGTGCCCGTTCCCCATTCGATCGCGGTTCCATCATTGTGCATCAGAGACGGCTGCAATTGCAGCGTATCTCCCACGTTCATAATCGGTGATCCTGTCATATCAAGTTCAACATGGTAAGGAGCCCAACTGGCCATTAAAGTGGCGGACGGACCATTCCGGCTGAAACGGCCGGAGGTGTCCACTGCTTCGACCTTCGCAGTTACAGGAATATCGCCTGGCCAATTGCTTATCGTTGCCGAATATACGCTCCCGGCTACTGTAACAGGCGCAAGGCCCCCGACATTTACCGTATAGGAAGCAATATTCAGTGCAGAAGGCAGCGGAGTCCATTCCAAACGGACTTTTCCGGGATCATCCTCCTTGAATGCCTGCAATGCGCTTCCTTCGGGCCAGCTCAAGGATAAATCCTCGCCCGTATCAAATTCGGCCCAGATCCGAATTTCTGCAACCGCAGCAAATTCAACGGGCTTGACGAAACGAATAAATTGATAAGATTCAGGCTGTTCTACACTTGCCGTGAATGTAGCGCGATGGGCCAGCGCAATCGGCCCCTGGCTTCCCAGTATTTCATAGGTCGCAAAATCCTTAGCGTTGGAGCCTTGAATTTCGAAATTTCTTCTTGTTGCAGGCTGATCCACATCCTGCCTGGTCACGACTTCAATCCGTTGAATTTTGTAAAGATGATACAAGTCACCCAGATTTACGGTAAGCGTTCCTGCCCCATTTATCGCCCAAAATGTCTGATTATTGCCATCCAGCGCTTTTTCCGGTCCGTAACTCGCACCTGCTAGTGTACCGGTTATGAAGGTTTGCTTCAGCTTGGCAATATTGACGAATGCAGGTTTCGTTTGGCCCAGGGCGGAAATATACAGATTAAGCTTGCCGGTAACCGTAATATCATCATGCACGGTCGTAATCGTAATGATGGTTTCACCAGCGCCGATCGCTTGAACGGTTCCTGTTTCTGCATCCACAGTCGCTATTGCCGGATTGCCGGACTCATACAGCCATTCTACAGGTCCCGCTTCTACGGGGACATTATCGCGGGTCTTGACGAATGGATGAAGATCAAGCGTTTCTCCGACACCAAGTATCGTCGATCCGCTAAGATCCAGATCGATCAGGAATGGATTTTGCACCTGGTTCGTAATCGAGAATTGCTCAAGCGGCGGGATGTCATTGGATGCGGCATCCTGAACAGCCCCCTCCAGCAGCGAAAGCGTTATAGGATGCAAATATTCGAGCACACCATTCACATGAATATGGACAACGCGATTATTGGGATAGGCGGTGTCAAACTCAACCGAAGCGATAGTTGCCGCCGTTCCACCTAGTACAAAGCGTTCCGGAAGCAGCGAGGACGGATCAATTGCCTCGCTAAAGGTCAAATCAATTCTCGTTCCCTCTTCATCTGTGATCGCCTGCAGCAGTTCTGGTCGCACCGGATCATATTCCTTAACGAGATTAGCCAAATCCTTGTACGGAGCCGTTAAACCCGCATTTGCTTTCACTGCTTCTGAATCTCCATAGTTTTCGGTAAAGCTGTTGGCTCCCAGCTTAAACTGATTCACGAACAAAGGTGTGGGAACATTAACGACAACATTTTTTTCCACGGTGAAGCCTTCTGAATCCTGATCGAGGTAGACGCCCCCTACCGGGAACCAGTTCTTCGTAGGGTCGAGCGGTGGAGCGGACCAGGGCGACCGCCCGTAATCATGGATAAAGTTTTCGCTGATCCGGGAGTTCGGCTGTTTGGACATGGTATAAATACCGCCTCCATCTACCAGCTGCTGCATAATATGATGGATATTATTGTAACGAATAACATTGTCCTGGAGCTGTGTCGTAAGATGCGTCCAGCCCCAGCCTACAGAGATGGCGCTGTATGGGAGGTCCATTAATTCGTTATGCTCCACGGTCAGGGCCTGTGTGAACCCGGCAAATATTCCGACGGAGCCATAATAATCCTGCCCGATCCGGGAAATGAAATTATTGGAGACATTGGTTTGTTTGACGATGATTCTCGGGTCCAGCGGCATTTGCCTCAGGGCGGCCAATCCGCTCTCCACATTCAGACCGTTTGCCGAAATATCCCGGAATACATTACCGATAATATCCACCATGTTGGTGGCTGAGATCAGATCCAGTCCAGCTCCGCCCAAATGCTGAAAATAATTCCGTTCGAAGCGTATGCCCTCTACAGCCTCAAGCGATACAGCGGCGGGAACTTTGCCGTCGTCGATTCTGAGGATCGGGTAGAAGCTCGCTTGTGTATTCGTATAGCCCTGATGTGTCGGTAGATTCCACCCGCTATGCTCAAACGAAAGCCCGGTAAACTTTATATTTTTCACGGGCTGCTCAAGCGTTCCCGTTACTTTCATCAAGGTTTCCAGGACAGGGGCCACAACATAGGCCCGGGCCATGTCCTCGCCGTTGCGCGGTCTGTAATACAGCATGTTATTTTCATCATCCAGATAAAACTCACCCGCAGTATCCATAAATTCCATCGCATTTTCAAAATGATAGGACTGTTTAGGATCCAACTGCGGCGCCGTCCGGTCAAAGATAATGTCCCTGCCCGGATTAGTTGGCTTGATCGATGCTTCGTCGCCGTTTACGTTCAGGGATTCAATAAGCATATGCTGATCGGACCAATAGGTCTGGATCACCATCTCCGTTTGGAGCGGATGTTGGAGATTGGCCGCTTCCGATGCATTAATGATAATATCCCGGTTAGTTTTATCCCACCGCTTGACCCTGAAGAATTCGCCTATATTTGGCGTTCGGGCCCGGACCGCCCTGTTGTCATTGACATACAGCTGGCGGAATTCCAAATTTCCAACAGGAGCCTTGAAAACACCGCTGCCAACCGATTCCCAGCCTGTAATTTCCTGGCCGCCGCTAAGGATGGGATGTTCTCCCGGGTAAGCCTGATAGATGACCTGATGACCGTTTTTTCCGGAGTCCTCGCTGGTGAAAAGCAGCGTCTGGGTCAAGTTATACGTTCCACCATGAAGATAGACCACAATATCAGCTGTCTGATCGCCAGATGCCAGGATAGACCTTACTTCATCTCGCGCTTTCTCAAGTGTCTGAAAAGGCGCCGCCTCCGATCCATCCCCCGAATCGGATCCTTGCGGAGAAACGTGAATTGCTCCCGGTACGATGTCGGGTACCGGATCCTCTGCACGCGTGTTTCCTGGTGATAATATTATCCCAAACAAACAGGTCAATCCAATTAACAACAGCCATTTCAGCTTTTGCGTGCTGCGTAAGCTTATCCCTTTAAATAACATACTGATCACTCCTCATGAAATATCATTGTTGTCCTGATCAATTTAAATATCCATATTTTTGTTTTTATAGTATTGATTGCGCTTACATTGTCTTAAAGAAAGAAGAAGGAATCTCATCAGGCATCTCTCATGTTCGCATTGTTTCTCTGTAGCGTCCCGGCGTAATTCCTTCGACTTTTTTAAAAATTCGTATGAAGTAGGTTGGCTGATAGCCCACTTTCTCTGCAATTGTATTTATTTTCAGATCCGTGCCGCTCAGAAGTTCCTTTGCCTTTTCCAATCTGGTAATAGTCAAATAATCAATGAAATTCGTTCCTGTATATTGCTTGAATGCCTTGCTTAGATTATAGGATGTAACACCGTGCTGATCCGCGCATGATTCCAGAGATATCGATGTGTGAAAATCGACCTGAATCGCTTCCGTCACCTTGCTGACAATCTGCTCCAATATCGTCTCCCTGGTCTCCGATAGCTCCTCGATATAAGGTTCGATAATGGTAAAGCGCAGCCAGCCAAGCATTTCATCCTGATCCTTGATTCCGCTCAATTGTTCATAGAGATTGCCGCTCTGCATAACGGACGAGTATACTCCAGACCTCAGCAGCTCGTGTATGATGCTTCCAAGCAGCTGCAGCATCCCCTGCTGAAACTGCATTTCCCTAGAATGATTATGCTTTATTTGTTCGGCAAAATGGCCCAGCTCCCTGACCGCCTCATCTCTGAGCCCCATTTTCATGGATTGGATGATGGCATTCTCAAGGTTGAACGGATAGTTTACTTGAATGGTTTGCCGGGGCAGCAGATCGTCCATATCCAGAATCTCTTCGTTTTTGTCCAGATCCCTGAACTGGAGAGCGGCCCGCGTTTCCTCCAGGGACTTGTGAATATCCCGCGGATCATCTACCAGTTTTCCGACCCCTACCGTTATCCGCATCGTCGTATATTGAGTCAGCATCTGAATGAGCTCGCTGGAGAAGTGAAACAAATCGCTTTTGACCTGCTCCCTGGTCCGCTCTGCCGGAAAGGCAAATATGACAGCGAGGGACAGATCATGAAAATTAATCACTTCGGCGTCCTGCCGGCTGCTTTGCAGCACTTCCTGTGTGATATTGGCGGCTGCGAAGGTTGCCAGCTGTTCGTCGCCTTCATTAAACTTTCCTTTGTTATGGGCGAATCTGTCCATGCGCACCAGCAGAATGGCGAAGATTTTATCGCTCGCCTTCCAGCCGTGAAACGTCATTTTTTCTTTGAGCTCCATTTCGGTGAAGAAGTAGAGATGTCCTTGCACCAATTGAAGCAGGAAACCTTCCTTCAGAGACTGCCTGTTTTGTTCAAGCTTTGTCTCCAGCTGATGGCTTTCATCGATGAGCTTGCGCCACCTGCCGGCAATAAATTGAAACTCGTCGCTTTTATCGGATGTGGAGGGTATTCCAACTGTGTCCTTAAACAAACCGACAAGATGTTTAACCGGTCTGTATATACGTCTTGATGCGAGCCAGGAGAGGATGACGGCAACCGCAAGGCCTATTAGACTGAAGACAAGGCCCAGCTTGGATACCAGAATGACAGGGGATGTTAGTTTGGAGAGCGGAGTGGCCACGACATACTTCCATTCGTTCCGCGATAATGCGCCTACTGTGACAGAATAACTGATACCTTTGCGGTTGAAGATAAAATCGCCTACTTCAAGCTTGCGGTCAATGACCTCGCTGCGGACGGCTTCGTCCAGATCGACGGCCTTCGCGCCTTGATTTCTGCCCTTTGTGATCCAATCGCCGTCCTGCCGGAGGATATAGGCTACACCCTCCCCGTCAGGATTCAGCGGGTACAGGAAATCGTCAATTTGGCTTTTGTCGAGGTACAAAATGATCGTTCCCAGAGGTTCTTCACCCGCGCCGAGAACCTTGTGGACAAGCGCAGCGTTCACATTGTTTTTATACTTTAGCGGACTAATGGGCTCATTCCACCACATCAAGGAGGATTTTCCGCTTTGCAAATCCTGGAATGTCCGCTTGACTGCCTCGTCTGTGATGGTGTAGATGCCTTCTTCTTCCGAAACAAGCAGCTGTTCCTTGTTCAGATAAAGCACGGCATTGCCGATGAGCGGATTCGATTCCTTCAAGATCCGCAGCGATACGAGCAGCTCCCGTGTCGTATTCGGCTTCTGCCTCAGATCGCCTTCAAGCAGCTCCTGATTGAATACCGGATTGAATACCCATTGATTGCCGATGATCTCAAGCTGGGACAGCTGCTTCTCCATGCTTTGGTATATTTCATCCAGCTGCAGCCGGTGATTCCGCTTCACTTCAGCCTCAATCTGTTTGACCCCGATAAAATAATTGCTTGCCGCAATGATTGCCATGGGAAGGCAGGTAACCATGAACACAATGATCAAATTCTTGTAGAAAAAATTCAGGTTAAGCTTCCTCATGGCAATCCGTCCATCCTTTAATCAACTTCATAATATTCCCATTATATCAAACCTTGCCTATCTATTTGCCTGCTTTTTTATGGTAAGCGTCATTTAATTCTTCCAGCGATTTTTTCCAGTTCGGATCCGCAAGCAGTTCAGCCGTTAAGGCATCCCATTTGTCCAGCGGCTCCGTGCCCAGCATGATTTTCACCTGCAGATCGGTAATCTTCTTGAGAAAATCGTTGCGGTACTTGGTCCAGGTTTCGGAGTACAGCCCAAAGCTTGGATTGGAGACGCTGACCTTGCCGATTTCGTCAATGATGCCTTTGTTGCGGTTGTAATAATCAGCCGGAATATTCGGTGCTTTCGCATAGGCATATTGATCATAGCGGGTAAATACTTGACCGAATGCGGAGGTGGAGACGATATCCTTCTTTGCCTGCTCCGTCTGCACGTAGAAGTCCCCGTCCTTCGTAAAATGCACATCCTTGAAGCCGTAAGCGCCAAGCTCATACCCTTCCTCCGACGCACCAAAATCGAGGAACGCGAGAATTTTTTTCATTTTCTCTTCGGGCACAGACTTCGGAATCGCGAAAACGCCGTTGAATCCAACGCCTTTGCCCACATACGGCGTGCCTCCTGGTCCGGTTAAGGAAACCAGTGGAAGCATATCGCCCGCGGGATTGGTGGTGCGGATTCCTTCGGTCATTACCCACGCCGCCGACACGGCTTCAAAGGCAATGCCCGCTTTGCTGGTCATGACAGCTTCCCTGGCCTGGGTATTCTTCAAGGTGGCAAAATCGCTATGGATTAGTCCTTCCTTATAGGCCTTGCTCAGCCAGGCAAGCGCATCCTTGGTTGATTTATCCCCTACCATATTCACCAAATTCCCGCTGTCGTCGACCTTCCAGCCGTCATTGGCGCCTTGGAACGCGTTCAGGATCGGTGCGAAGCTTCCCAGATTCAAGCCATCGGAGCCGATGCTTCCGACAAGTCCCACGGTATCCTTCTTGCCGTTGCCATCCGGATCGTCGTTGGTGAAGGCCTGCATCACTTTATACAGATCATCGGTTGTTTGCGGTACGGGCAGGTTCAGCTTATCCAGCCAGTCTTTGCGGATGGAAGCAATCCCTCCGTCCAGCCCCCTGACCCGGGGAATCGCATAGATTTTACCATCCTGGTACTTGGTATTTTCCCAAGCCTCCTTGGGATAGGCATTAAGGTTCGGATAATCTTTAATATATGAGCCAAGCTCCCAAAAAGCACCCTGGGTTACCATTGTTCTGACATTCTGGGCAAAATTGTCCCCGATCAGCGTAAGATCCGGCATGTCCCCGGAGGCAAGCGTGACATTCACCTTCTCATTGTAGCTGTTGGGGGATACCCATGTAATGGTCAGCTTGGTATTGGTCCGTTTTTCGACTTCCTTAATCACCACATTATCCGGACCCGGCGGCTCCTCGCCAAAGAACTGGGTCATAATGCTGATGCTTGTTGGCTCTTCCTGCTTCTCGGGTTCCACGGCGGGCTCATTGGTTTGATTGCCGGTCTGGTTATCCGTTTGGCTGGCGGTGTTGTTGTCCGTTTGATCCGTATTGCCGGTGCTTGGTGTGTTGTTCGATGGGCTGTTGCTGCCGCTGCTGCAGGCGCTGAGCAGAGTCATGCCGGCAAGTGTAAAAACCAGAAGCACCGCAGCCATAGACCGCATCGATAATCGATTCTTTTTCTTCAATTTGCTTCCTCCCTTTGAATTATATTCTATCTGTATGTCATCATTCCTTCACAGATCCTACCATAACTCCCTTGGTAAAATGCTTTTGCAGGAATGGATATACCATCATGATGGGAACAGTCGCAATAATGACGGCTGCCATTTTGATTGATTGGGGATTAATGATTTGCCCTTCCTGGAGCACATTGCCCCCGCCCGCCGATGTGTTGGAATCAATCAGCATCTGCCTCAATACAAGCTGCAGCGGCCATTTGCGGAAATCATTAATATACAGCACCGCATTAAAGAACACATTCCAGTGGGCAACGGCGAAGAACAGGCCGAATGTCGCCAGGGCCGGCAGAGACAATGGCAGAATAATGCGCCACCATACATGCAGATCATTGCAGCCGTCTATGACAGCAGCCTCCTCAAGGCTTGCGGGAATGCTGTCAAAGAAGCTTTTCATCAAAAACACATTCCAACCGCTGCTGAGCGCGGGAAGAATGAGCGCCCACAAGGAGTTCATCAGATTCAGATCCCGTATCAGCAAATAGTTCGGGATAATGCCGGGATGAAACAAAATCGTAATCAAAATCACCATGAGAATTGTTTTCCTTCCCAGTAAGCGCTTTCTCGATAACGTATAAGCAAGGGCCGATGTGACGATCAGCCCAAGCACCGTACCGGCTACGGCCAGAAAGGTCGATACGCCGATGGAGCGGATAAACAGCGGTGTAGAAAACAAATACCGGTAATTCTCCAATGTGAACCCGCGTGGATACCAGATGATTCCGCCCTTCAGATACTCCCTCGGATCCGTGAAGGATACGCTGAGCACGTAATACAACGGAAACACCATAACCAGACTGAGCAGGAGAAGCAGCAGCACATTAAGCCGGGAATATATTTTTTCGGCAAAGGTTTCTTTAATCATGATTTCTCCCCTTATGGATTTGCTTGAGCCAGGCAAGAGCCCATCCTCTTAATAGAGGCCATCCTGACCGAATAATTTGGCACATTTATTGGCTGCCATCACCATGATTAAACCGACAATCGATTTGAACAAACCGACTGATGCGGTATAGCTGAACTCCCCGTTCAGTACGCCATTGCGGTATACATAGGTGTCGAATACGTCGGATACATTCGATACGGCAGCGCTGCCCATCAGGAATACCTGTTCGAACCCGACGTCCATCACATCTCCAAGCTTCAGAATCAGCAGTACAAATATGACATTCCGGATACCGGGAAGCGTGACATGCCAGATCTGTTTCCATTTGCCGGCGCCGTCCATCTTCGCTGCTTCATACAAGGTAGGATCGATTCCGGAGACCGCCGCCAGGAAAATGACCGTCCCCCAACCGGCGTCCTTCCATATATTTTGCAGGGTCAGCATGGGCCAGAACAGATTGGGCGAGGTCAGGAAGGCTATTTTATCAATCCCCAATAGCGCCAGGATGCTGTTAATAACCCCTTCCGACTGCCCCAGCATAATGAAGCTGATCCCGGCAATGATGACCCAGGAGAGAAAATGAGGGAAATAAATAACGGTCTGGATCAGACGCTTCAGTATCACCTGCCGTACTTCATTGAGCATAATGGAGATGACAATCGGCGCCGGGAAAAACAGCAGCAGGTTCAGGAAACTGATCGCTAATGTATTTCGCAGCAGGATATAGAAGTCCGAATTGCTGAAGAAGCGGATAAAATGATCCAGCCCCACCCATTCGCTGCCCAGAATTCCGGCGTATGGCGAGTAATTCTGGAACGCAATGACCAGGCCCCACATGGGGACATATTTGAAAATGAGAAAAAACAATAATCCGGGCAGAGCCAGCAGATATAAATAACGGTCCCGGAACAACACCTTCATTCGTGAATGGCCTTTATTGCCCAAATTTGTAGTTGCCAGCGTTTTACCCATGAGCATTGGTCCTCCTGTTCTTGTTCGGTCTCTGCTGCGGAATCTGGCTCGGACGTTTGGTAAACCCAATTTACTTGATGGATAAGCTCACCGTCTAGACGACTTTTTTGCCCTGGTGCTGAAGGAGAAAACCCTTGTTTTCCGCTGGTTGCAAGAGCTGACGAACTCCTTCGGCAAAAATGTTCACTGCTCCCCCACTGCACTTTTTTGCCATAGGGCTGGCTGTGCATGAAAGTGCAGTTGTAAATTACGACAAAAGAATAAGGCTTTAGTCCGATTAACAAAATATGGATGTAATGGCATGCTGTTGTTAAGAGGCTGGCCAGCTGATCATGAGTATGAAGGAGGAATTATTTTGAAGCTCAAAAGCGTTCTTCTTGCTGCCTTGACAGGAGCAGTTCTTATGACGGCACAAACCGCGGCTGCGGCCCCCGTAATTCCGAAATCCTTTCTGGAAACGGTGGACTATGGCAATGAATTTGAGCTGGGCGCCGTCCGTTCCACTTTATCGAATCAATTTAATATGGGCTATATCGGCAACAGCGATGATCCTGCGGGATGGGATTTTGACTGGTACAGCTATACGAATACGACGGACCGCTATCAACGCGTGGAAAGCTGGCTGTATGTGCCGGCAGGATATGACTATGAGTTTCTCGAGGGGGCATACCGGCCCAGAGGCGATTCAGAGCGCATTGGCCAATATCGCCGCTACATCAGCTATTTGTCTCCGGGGCAAACGATTGTGCGCGGTGTAACGGAATGGGATTATCCGTACAAGACCAGCAAGACCAAAAATTATGTATTCTGGGTATTGGCGGAGCCTTATGACCTTTCATCCCGATAAATTTCTATAGGTTATGGAACAAAGTATCGTTAATACGCAAGGGCTGCCATGCGGCAGCCCCTATGAGTGTAGTATATATCGTTCTCCCTGGATGCTATGGACTTATCCAAGCAAGCGAGCCACGTCGATTTCGCCGGCAACCGCCAATCGGCCGGGCAGCGTGTTGACCAGAACCCTGCTGCCGTCCCGGGAGAAAACGGGATGATGGCATACCCGATGAGGATTTCTGCCGCTGATTTCGGACTCTCCCAGGGTACGGGGAAGGAATAGACTTTTCACAACCGTGTCGATCTGCAAATCTATGAACACCACTTCCCCCGGAATTCCTCCTGTATCGGTAACAAGCAGATTATAATCCGTTGGCGATATGCTCGGATGCCCTCCGCTGTTATGTTTGCTTATTTTCCTGTAACCGCTCCCATCATATCGGACCTGAGCCACGCACAGCTTCGTCCTGTCATCCGGGTCCTGCCCGTATCCGATCAGATGCTCCCCGTCAGGATGCCAGGACCAGTGAACGCCCGATCTGTCATAGCTTAAATCGAGAGCCAGATGAACATCCCTCATATCTTGATCCGAAGTAAATACATAAGCCAGCCGTGGCTCTTCCCTGCCCGCGTCCACGCAATGATTGCCAAAATAAAATAAAAACCGGCTGCTGTCCGCATTCCATCGGACGCAGTAGCACATCAGCGTCAATCCTTCTTCGTCCCCCAGCTTCTGTCTAAGCTCAAGCTCTGAATGCATCAGACGATCCAGCCGGGGATGCTTCTTGAGTATATCGGCCGTGCTCATCACCAGCGATGCCCGGTCTGGATCGAACGAGAACCGAAAAAGTCCATGCTCACCGCGCCGCTGAAAAGGAACCGGACTAAGACCAGGCTCATAAACGCCAGTTCCGTACCCAGCCGCATACAGCATCCCCATCAAGCCGGAAATAATCGGCTCGCCGCGCGGCGGAACTCCTTCCATATCGCCCTCCAGAATTCGCTCTTCTCCCGTTTTCAATTCGCGCCTGACAATAAGGGGCCGGTTTAATGTGCCGCTCTGATAATATACATATCTCCCGTCGGGGCTCCAGGATTGCCATAGACCCGTATGGAAAAAGCCGGCATGCAGCGCAGTTTGTCCGAATCTGTCGACTACCTCTCCATCCGAAGATACGACAAGCACCTCTCCAAGCCCATTGTCCAAATCTCCTCCGGCCAGCAATAACAATCCCGAGCCGTCCGGCGCATACGGACTAATCGTGTAGTAGGCATGCACGCACCAGCGATCTTGTACCGGAATCGGCCTGATAGAGGATAGCTCCGGCATTCCTGTCAGATTCATGACAACCGCCTCCACTTTATAGGATAGATAAACCATTTTTCTACTTGTATTATTATATGCTCCTTTACAGCTGCGGACCATTCATGAAGTGCCCGCTGTTTGCACAAAATGATTTTCCCGATTTTTTCTATCAGGTCGAAACCTTCTCTATTAATAATGCGTCTATTCTATTGGATGGCGGTTGTATAAGCCCGTTATCCTGCTCATATCCTTGTGCTCAAATGTTTACAAGCTCGAAACATTACTCGCCAGTCTCGAAACATCTGGCTTATATAATGGGTACAGATCATTCGGGAGGTATCGACAGATGAGAAAAAGAACGAGAAAAAAATCCGGCGGCCGTATAGCTGTCCTGATTGTGCTGATTTGTGCGGTTATCGCAGTTGTCACTATTCAGGAAATTAAAGCAGGCTCGGATTCAGCCAAAACCGGCCAATCGGCAAATGAGAGCCCGGGCCAGAATGAGAATGCTGCTGCCGGCTCATCGGACAGCAGCACCTCCGGCGAACCCGTGCAATCGGGCACGGACGAGCCCTCCAATACAGGTCAGGAAGAGCCGCCAGCAGATGATCAGCAGCCTGCTGACGCGAACCAGACTCCGGCCAAGCCGCCTGTGTCTGATTCAACTAACGATGATGACTCCATCGTTGTCGTTGCACAGCCCGATAGCGTCACCGCACTCATAAACAAACACTTTGCGCTGCCCGAGGACTATGAACCGGCCGATCTGGTCTATCCGGATGTTCCGTTCACATTCTCGGAGAAAATCGAAAAACGCAAAATCCGCCAGGTCGCAGCCGACGCGCTGGTTCAATTGTTTGCGGGAGCCAAGGAAGACGGCGTTCCGCTGGCCGGCGTATCCGCCTACCGGTCCTATTCCAGACAAAAAACGCTATTTGATAATTATGTCCGCGAAGACGGATTGGAAAAAGCCCGCACCTACAGTGCGGTGCCGGGGACAAGCGAGCATCAGACCGGTCTTGCCATCGACGTGTCCGGCAGCGACGGCAAATGTGCCGCATCCGACTGCTTTGGCGGTACGCCCGAAGCCAAATGGTTAGCCGAGCATGCAGATGAATATGGATTTATCATTCGCTATCCCGAAGGAAAAGAAGACATTACCGGCTACAAATATGAGCCTTGGCATATCCGCTACGTGGGTAAAGAAATAGCCAAAGTGGTCGCGTCCGAGGATTTGACACTGGAGCAGTATATGGACAAATACGGAGACGGGGCGGTGCTCGTTACCGGGCAATAATCAATGGCCACCGTATGACTTTCTGATATTCCAAGTCCAAGTCCCGTACGGATTAACAGTCGTTATCCGTGCTGGACCTGGATGCTTTGGTAGTGCAATTTCCAAATCATGTCGGCAGCATCCATCGCCGCCTGCCTTTTGGCAATTTGTCTTGCCTGCTCCCTCATCCTCCCCAAAATGGAGGGCTGACTGAAGCATTCCCTGATTTTGCTGCCTAAATCCCTGGTACTGTTTGCCAGCTGCGCCGTACCCGATCGGAGCAAGTAGTTGACGTTGTCTTCCTCCTGGCCGGGAAGCGGCTTGAAGACAATCATCGGCAGCTCCATGTTCAAGGCTTCCGAAATTGTCAGCCCGCCTGCCTTGGTCACCAATAAATCGGCAATCGCCATCAATTCATGTACATAATCGATATAACCCAGAATAAGCACCTTGTGGCTGGAAGATTTGAATTTCTCGGTTAATTGCTGCTTCAGTTTATGGTTATGCCCGCAAATAATAATGACCTGAATGGGATCCGCAAGCGATTCCAGCGCTTCGATCTGATGGGGACCCTCGCCGAAAAAACCGTCTCCGCCTCCCATAAGCAGCAGCGTTGGCCGGCCGGCATCCAGATGATGCTTGCTCCTCAGCAGTTCCAAATTACCCCTTTGGCTGAATTCCAGCCGAAGGGGTATTCCTGTTACAGATATGCTTTCACCCGGTATATGATGGCGGATCAGCCCCTGCTTGACCTCATCGGAGCCCACAATATAAAGATCCGTAAACGGATAAACCCAATAACTGTGAACGGTATAATCGGTCATCACCGTTACGGTCGGAACATCCGTCAGACCGTGAGACTTGAGCAGCGACATTAGACCGGCAGCACCGGGGAATGTGGAGACCACGACGGATGGACGCATGCTCTCAATCAAATCCAGCAGCTTCTCCTCGCCGAACCGGTTGAGCTTTTTGAGAAAATCCGACAAAGAGTTCACATGCCTCGTTTTGCGGTACAAATATCCGTACATAGAAGGCACTTTCTTCAAGCTTTGCAGAAAAAGATAACGGCCAATGGAATGAAAATAGGGGTGCGTCAAATCCATCACATCGACAATGACGGTTTCGGCCTGCGGATAGCCGAGCTTTAAGGAATGGCTGACAGCGGCTGCCGCCTGTTGATGGCCATCTCCGTAATTGCCGGTCAAAATCAGAATTTTGTCGTTATGCATGTCGATGAACTTTCCCCTTTCATAAACAGATAACCCTTATTCTATGTATTCTATTATTCCATTTTCCCATTCATTCGCATTTAACCAAAACATTATATTTCCTGGAGCTTTCATCCCATGCAGTCATAATAAATCTATTATTTTAATGATAGTTTCCTGCCTTGTCCACACCCAAACCATGAAGATTTTCTAATCAAAATCTCATAAACTCCTAAAAGCCGCAGAATCGCTCAAAATCTATAACACTATGTAAATAGTGGAAAAGATTAACGTGTTATAGTGGTTTATGCAATCCTTTACATTCTTGATTCATCCATTACATCCTTGGGAGGCAGAACAAATTGAATAAGAAAAACCTGTTTCGGAAAAGCATCGTCGGCATCACATTGAGCTTGGCAGTCCTGGCAAGCAGCACATTGGCAGCACCGCCAAAACCGGTTGCAGCGGCATCCGCTACCACAAGCTCAACTTCATCCAAAATCATCGCAAACGCCAAAAAGTATCTGGGCGTAAAATATCAGTTTGGTGCTTCGACAAGCACAACGAAACGCTTTGACTGCTCATCTTTCACCAAACGCGTATTGTCGACTGTCGGCGTGACTATTCCGCGCACATCAAAAGCCCAGTCCAAAGCCGGTAAATATGTCTCGAAAAGCAACCTTAAAGTCGGCGATCTGGTCTTCTTCTACTCCCCCATCCACCATGTAGGCATTTACATTGGGGACGGTAAAATCATCCATACATATGGAGCCCCGGGAGTTACTATCTCCAGCATCAACTCCGGCTGGTGGAAAGATCACTACGCAACTGCACGCCGCGTACTGTAATCCACGTACCGCAAAGGGGATTATCCGATATCCTATCGGATCGTCCCCTTTTTTTTGTTTCCTTATCCGAAAAGGGATATCCTGTGAAGAATATGGCTCCGCATGCGAATGGAGGCACTATCGCTCTTCCAGTAAACCGACAATGAAGGCCATCGCTTCTTCCTCGTCATTTCCTTTTGTTTCAATCCGGATCTTCGTACCCGAATCAACTGGCACCAGCATGACGCCAACAAGGCTTTTGGCATCCACCGCATGCTCGATATAATGATGGTCAAAATAAATATGGATGTCGGAGGTGAACTGTGCAGCCTTCTGAAAAACCGCAATCAAATCCTCGCGTTGAATCTCGGAATGGATAATAAATTCATAAACCTTCATAGTATCAACCTCTTCATATCGTTTCGACTTGACGCGCTGCTATGGCAGCAGCCCGCTTAAATCCTCCAGCTTGGGTTTCTGGAACTCTACGACAAGGCTTCCATTATGAATCCTGATGTTTCGGACAACCAGAACTTCCGGCAGTTCTTCCCCGATTGGAATCACGACATTCCCGAAGTAACGGATGGGCAGGGTGATATCTCTCATCCGGGCCTCTTCGATGACAGCTGTCAGGTCCGGATTCCGCCACTCCAGCCGGTAGGTCAGCTTCAGTGCCGCGGGAACCCGGTCCTTGACACGAATGTTCAGATCGGCGATCAGCCTGTCCCCGGCCAGTTGAAATTTTGCACCCGTTACTACAATTCCGCTGCCGTACCGGGGTGCTTGCGCAAGCGCCTGTTTTCCAAAATTGTTAATATCCGTCTCTGACAGCATTAATTCCGTAGATAACCGTCTGACCATGCTCATAGCCCTGTCCAAGAGCGGCACTTCCTCATAAGCCAAATCGAGCTTCTGGCTTGGGGAGACATACCATATAGCACCGGTGACCGCCAGAGCTATGTTAATGACGAAAATAACCAACGAAATCAATAGCTTTTTCACGATTGTCCTCTCAACTCCAGGTCTGCCGGTCGTCCTGCTTATTCCAAAATCCGTTTCTGACACGATTATATCATGTTGAATGAGACGATGCACCGAGAGAGGGTGTTTCTCTGTTCTAGACGATATTGCTCCGCTTAAGGTTGCGAAAGAAAAGCCGAACCACCTGCGCCTTAGCGCCTCGATGATCCGGCCTGAGCTGGATTTAAAAATAAACAACATACACAATGACGGCAAGCACGATCCGGTATATTGCAAATGGAACAAGCTTGACGCGATTGATCAGCTTCAGGAAGAAGCGGATGGAAATGAGGGCGAAGACGAAGGCGCTCACGAAGCCGACAATAAAGAACGGCAGGGAATCCATGGTGAAATACTCCCAGTTCTTGACCAGCGAGACCATGCTCGCCCCCAGCATAATCGGCACTGCCATAATGAAGGTGAAATCGGCTGCCGCCCTGTGGCTCATCCCGAGGAGCACACCGCCGGAGATCGTGGAGCCCGATCTGGAGAATCCCGGCCAAAGCGACAGGCATTGAAAAAGACCGATCATGATGGCTTGTCTGTAGGTAATCTGATCAACAGTTTGAATACTCGGAACAGCCGGAGCGAACCGGTCGGCTGCAATCATCAGAACCGCACCAAGCACAAGTCCGATCAGCACTGTTCCCGTGGAGAACAGATGATCGTCAATATAACTTTCCGTCAATACTCCAAGCACGCCGGCTGGAAGCAAGCCAACAATGACCTGCGACAGTCTCAGACGCTGTCCCGGAACGGCAGCTTGACCCTCGATGCGCCGCCGCAGCCCAAGCAGATCCATGAACCGTTTCCAGAAAATAATAACGACGGCTAATACGGAGCCCAACTGTATAACAACCTTGAACGTATTCGCCACATATTTGGTCAGAAATTGTTCGGACTGCAGCCACATATCATCCACGATAATCATATGTCCTGTCGATGAGACGGGGGCGAATTCCGTTACGCCTTCCACAAGGCCCAGCAGCAGTGCTTTCAACAATTCAAAAAAATCCATTCCTGGCACCTCTCCCGTCCTGCTTAAGCTTTAGCTTTTCTCTGTCTGCGGATAAACAAGAAAATGAACACGATCATTCCGGCACCGATTGCCGCATATGCTGCATGGGAATACAAGTCCATGAAATGGAGAATATCCGCCCAATTCTCTCCCAGAGCTGCTCCAATCAGCACCAGAATAATGTTCCAGATCAACGTCCCCAGGGTAGTGAAAAGAAGGAACAGCCAAAATTTCATCCGCGACATGCCCGCCGGAATGGAAATCAGACTTCGTATTAGCGGAATCATCCTGCAAAATAGCACGGTCCAATATCCATATTTTTCGAACCAGGTATTCGCTTTATGGATATCTGCCTTCCTGAGCCTCAGAACATGACCCCAGCGTTCGACGATTTTCTCCAGTCTTTCCACGTGAAGCAGCAGCCCGATGCCATACAGGACAACGGCTCCCAGCACAGATCCCACCGTAGCAAAAGCGATGACGCCGGGTACTGTCAGACTCGTGTTGGTCGTCATAAACCCGCCAAAGGTAAGAATGACTTCCGAAGGAATGGGAGGAAAGACATTCTCCAGGGCGATCATCAGCAAGATTCCCCAATAACCAAACTGCTCCATAAAATCAGTTATCCAGTTCTGCATCTTCTTTAAGCCTCCTCACTAGTCAGGTGAAAGCCAGGCTGCGCAGGTGGAAACGTCTTCCGATCGCTGTTGTACCTCTGAATTTTTTTATTGTGGATACCTGTATCGGTTAAATTCGGGGTACAAAGGCGAACGCTTACGCTTCTCCAGACTATTTCCGCCTGCTCCGCCAGTTATTCACCTGCCTTTAAACAAGCGTCTTCTTCAGGTTCCGCAAGTAGCGGTTGCGGATGAAGAAGAAATATAATATCTGCGCCATGAAAAAGCTGATCAGCACGATCCCCATTTGATTTGCGATCGACAGAAAGAAAAACTTCTGTAGAGCAATAAACGCGAATATGCTGTGCACAACCGCAAACATAATCGGAACGAAGAACAGCAGGGCAAGCTGCCTCGTAACCATCCTCGACAGCTCTTTTTCCGTGAGTCCAATCTTGACCATGGTGAGAAATTGGCGGCGGTCATAATCCAGATCCGCATAAAGACGAAAGTACAGGAAGCTGCCGGCGGCAATAAAGAACACAGTGCCGACGAGAAGGGCAACGAACAGCATAATGCTGTACAGGCTGTTTTGCGCGGCCTGCAGCGTTCCGCTTACTGTAATTGCATAAGACTGGCCCATGTCATAGCGCATCACCCCGAAGTCCGCCAGACCTTCCAGCATCCCGATCGTTTGTTCAATATCCTTGACATAGAAACCGGTATAGTAATCGGTTTGGACCGAGGCGGTGATTTGGTTGAAAAGCTGATCGCTTACGACCATTCCGCTGAATTCTGTATCGATATCCTCCTCCAGCTCGGCCAAATCCCGATCATCGTCGAGATCCGTCATCAGATAATCCGGTATGGCAACCCGCTTGGTGTAGCCGGTCTCGCGAAGGCTTATACCGCTGTCCTTAAGGGTATATGTCAAGGGCTCCCGAACCTGGATATAGGCTTTATCCCGCAGCGAGCTCATCAGAACCAAGGCTTCATTGCCGCTTAAAGCCTGTTCCGCCGTGGGCACGCCCGCCAGAAGGGTCACTTCCCTGTAATCCGAGAATGAGATCAGATGCAGCTCTCTTTCTTGAGCGGAATCCGCTGCCGAATGGGTCTGAACCGCGACATATTTGACCGGCATGCGGTAGCTTTCATAGGGAATAGCTTTGTCGGCTAATTCATCCCTGATCTGCTGCAGATGCCCTTCCTCAAGCCCGCTTCCATCCTTGGCCACGTAGCCGATGGCGGCCGGATAATCATCGGCGAATTGACTGGTCAGGGTTTGCAGGGAGGTGAATGCGCCGACGCTGCAGAACGAAACAGTCGAGATGATGGTAACCATAAAGAACATCCGGGCATTGTCCTTCACCCGGTAAGCCAGGCTGGAAACCGTTATAATGTTCGTTTTCCGCAGGAAAAAGGAACGCTTCTTCTGCAGCAGCTTGATCGTGTATACACTTAGCTGCGTGTAGAAGAAATAGGTGCCGGTTATCGTCATCACGATAACCGGAATCATCCTCAGGATCACCGTGGACACGCTCGCGGACGCCGATAAATAATAGCTTGCGGTAAGCAGGACGACGGCAAGCAGAGACAGCAGAACAGAGCTCTTCGGCTGCGCTTTGGGCTTCTGGCCGGATTGAAACAATTCAATTAATTTGTTGGTGCGGATCAGGACCGCGGTACATAAGGAAATCAACAGAAACAAGACGATGAAGGACAGCGCCGTGAGCGCGAGAGCCTTACCCGACAGATAGAACGGCAGCGACGACAAGCCTACGAATTTCGAGCCGATCATCAGGAACAGCTTCCCCGTCAGCAGCCCCGCTGCAATCCCCGCGGCAATCGCTCCCAGGCCAATCAGCATATTCTCAAAGAAAATCATCCGGTTGAGCTGTCCTTTGGTCATGCCATGCATCATCAATATGCCGAATTCACGCTTGCGCATTTTCAGAAAAGAACTGACAGAATACAGAACAAAGAAAAATGAGAACACATACATAATGCCTTCCGCTGCCACAAGCGCCTGTATCGCGGCATTGAAGATCATGCCCTCCTGAATGCCCGGATTAAAGATGAACAGCGCGCAGATGCAAAAGATCATCACCGAGAAGGAGCTGCTCAGAAAATAAGCCGCGTAGGTCCGCTTGTTCCGCATTACATTCCTATAAGCGAACTGACGAAAGGTCATGGCTGTCCCCCCCTAACAGCGACAGCATATCGATGATTTTTTGAAAAAAAGCCTGACGATTGTTCCCGCGGTAAATTTCGTTGTAGAACCTGCCGTCCTTGATGAAGATGACCCGGCGGCAAAAGCTGGCGGCCAGCACATCATGAGTGACCATCAGAATTGTGGCTCCATCCTGCTCGTTAACAGCCGAGAAGGTCTCCATCACATCCCTGGAAGCCTTGGAATCCAGATTGCCCGTCGGTTCGTCCGCCAGAATAAGCGAAGGGGCATGGATGATCGCCCTTGCTATCGCAGTCCGCTGCATCTGTCCGCCCGAGATTTCATAGGTCCGTTTTTTCAATATGGCCTGAATCCCAAGCTTCGCGGCCACTTCTTGGAGCCTGCGGTCCATCTCCGGCACAGCCACGCCATCGAGGGTCAGTGTCAGCAGAATATTTTCTTCCACTGTCAGCGAATCGAGCAGATTGTAATACTGAAAGACAAAACCCAATTCATGTCGGCGAAAAAGGGCGGTCTCCTGCTTGTTCAGCTGCTGCGGATCCTTGCCGTTGATGATGATTTCTCCTGATGTCGGCTCGTCGATGGTCGCCAGAAGATTCAGCAAGGTCGTTTTTCCGCTGCCCGACGGGCCCATGATCCCAACGAATTCGCCGGTCTGAACGTCGAACTGGATATTATCCAATGCCCTGTACGCCACCTTGCCCTCATACAGCTTCGACAGATTACGAACCTTCAAAATAGACAATGGGCATAACTCCTTGCGCAGTGGAATGTCCTTATTATATAAAGGCAGGAGAGTCACTGCTATCGTTCAAGATTACATTAGCTTACAGCTTTGTAAGACTTGAAAAGAATCCGGACGGTCGTTCCCAGCCCGACTGTGGATTCAAGCTTCACGTCATGGCCCAGCTTTTCACAGATTTGCTTCACCAGATAGAGTCCCATTCCCGTCGACTCCTGGAACTGCCTCCCGTTCTCCCCGGTGAAATAGGGATCGAAGACACGCGGCAGATCGCTTTCGGCTATGCCTACCCCTTCATCGCGTATTTCCAGAACTGTTCCTTCCGTGCCGGAAAAGCCCCGAAAATAAAGATGACGGTTGTCCTGTGCCGTATAGCGGACAGCATTCGTAATGATCTGATTGATGACAAAGGACAGCCACTTGTCATCCGAGGCGACTGCAAGCTTCCCCTCGATATGAATGACCGGAAAAATACGCCGGCGGATAAACAAGCGCTTCTGGCTGCTGGCCGCCGCACGCACGACGGCTTCCAGATCAAGCTGCTCCACATAAAAATCATGCTCGAACATGTCCAGACGGGCGGTGTACAGGACCATCTCAAGACCTTTTTTGAGCTTGTCCATCTCGTCGCCGATAGCTGTAAAACGGGGCTCATCCTCGTTTTGGATCATCAAATGAATGACCGACACCGGCGTTTTCATTTGATGAACCCACTGGTTGATGAATTGAATATGATCCTCAATCCGCTGCTTATACTGCAGCAGATCCGTTTGGTAGTGCCGGAATTGGCTCTTGAGCAGAGCCTGCAGGCTTTCAGTCAGAGGGGTTTGATGGCGGGCTTTGAACAAATCTTCATTCGAGGCGAGCGGCTGCTCGAGCCGCTCATAGAAACTGCGGTTTGTGATATACCGGAAAGCCAGATAGCCAATCAGCATGCAGGTGCCCAGCAGGCCCGCATATAAGCTGACAGCCGTATGACGGTAACCGTCCAGCCAATAGATAAAACCGATAACAAGCAGCTGCGAGAAATACAAATAGATAAAGGGCAGCTGCTCACGGAAGAATAGCTTCATGCCTTACTCACTCCCCCAGTTCGGGTAAAGCCGATACCCCTGGCCGCGAATCGTCTGAAGCGAATCGTGAATATTCAGAGCCGTGAGCTTCTTGCGGACACGGTTCACATATACATTCAACGTATTATCGTCCACAAAAGTTTGCTCATCCCATATTTTGTCCAGCAGCCGGTCCCGGCTGACTACTTTCTCCGCTTTCTTCATCAGCTCATCCATGATCTTCGCTTCCGTATGGCTGAGCTCGATTTTCACATCATGCAGGGAAAGCAGCAGCCGCTCTACATCCAGCGTAAGTCCGGCAACGGAAATGGTCCGCTCGTTAGCGGCAACGGCATAGGAGCCGTAAGCCCGGCGGAGCAGACTACGGATCTTGGCGGTTGCGAGTTCATAATCGAAGGGCTTGGTAATATAGTCGTCCGCACCGTTCTCCAGGGCCATCACCTGATCCATCTTGCTCTCACGGGCGGAGATGAACAGAATGGGACATGTCGAGCTGCTGCGGATCTGCCTGCACCAATAGTAACCGTCGAATTTGGGCAAATTCACATCCATAAGCACAAGATGCGGCTCGAACTGCTCGAATTCAGCCAGAACCGCTTCAAAATTCATTACGGCCCTGGTCTCGTAACCGAAATTATGCAAATGCTCCTGCAGCAAGCCCACCAGTCCCTTGTCATCTTCAACAATAAATAACTTGAACATCGGCATTCTCCGTTCTCTGAGGCGATCCTCTAAGAGAGGACCTTTACTATCAATTTGCCGTCTTTATTGGCATCCCGGCATGCCTGCGCATGCGGAGGCCACCTATTCACGGGTATCCAATCAAGCTCTGCACATTGCCGCCAGCTTGTTTACGGTTTGCCAGTTGCGGGTCGTTGCGGTCACCTTGAGCTTCTTCTCGAGAAAGATATTGGAGAATTGGGTAGTTCCATAGTTGGTGCGGCACCAGAGGTAAACTTCCTTTCCCTGGACGCGGAGCTCGTCGGTCCCGTTCTGGAAGGAAAGCAAATGCTGAATGGACTCTGCAGCCGGTTCATTGGCAAGAAATGCAATATACAGCTTCCCCCCGTCGTCATTGCCGTAGGAGGCAAATGGATTGCTGCCGATGACCTCGTCCAGCTCATCGATGGTACGCACGATCACCGGCACATCGAATGAGAGCGAGTCCGCAAGCTTGTTCCCGATCTCTTCGGACAATAGCTTCGTCTGCTTCTTTTGTGCCTGAAAGACCACGTTTCCGCTTTGGATATAGGTTTGCACCTTCTGGACAGGCAGGGATTCCATAATGCTTTTCAGTACATCCATCTTGATCTGTTTCTTCCCGACATTAATGCCGCGCAGCAAAGCAATATAAGTGGTCACGCTCAATTCCCCTTCCCCGCAAACTTTTCATATGCAAAATCGTAACACGTTCCCGTTCATGGAAACAAGCCTGCATCGGTATGGCCTCTCTTCGCCCTTAGAGACAGCCCCGGCATAACAAGAGCCTCTGGTCCACTGGACCAAAGGCTCTTGTTGGCAAGGATGTGCTTTTCCTATTGGTTAATCCAGATTCAAATCGGTCACAGCCCCGGTCGAAGCGGACGAAACAAGGCGTGCGTACTTGGCCAGAACGCCTGTGGTGAATCTGGGTACGGGCCTGGTCCAGGTCAGCGCGCGTCGTTCCAATTCCTCGTTGGAAACCGCAAACGAAATCTCCCGGGTTTCGCTGTCGATTGTAATCATATCCCCATCCCGCAATAAACCGATGGGGCCGCCAACCTGGGCCTCGGGAGAGACGTGCCCGACAACGAAACCGTGCGAGCCTCCCGAGAACCTTCCGTCTGTCATCAAGGCTACTTCCCCGCCCAGTCCTTTCCCAACGATCATAGCTGTTACAGAGAGCATCTCCGGCATGCCGGGGCCTCCCTTGGGACCGACATAACGGATGACCACGACGTCCCCCTTCAGAATTTCATCATTCATAATGGCCTGCGTCGTCTCTTCTTCGCTGTCAAACACGCGCGCAGGTCCGGAGAAGCGGAGATTCTTCAGTCCCGACATCTTGGCTACGGCACCCTCGGGAGCCAGATTGCCCCGGAGTACGACGAGCGGACCGCTCGCCTTAAGCGGATTATCGAAAGGCCGGATGACGGCTTGTCCGTCAGCCAATGGCCGGGCATCCGCCAAATTCTCAGCCAAGGTTCTTCCCGTGACAGTCAAACAATCGCCATGGAGCAGTCCTTCAGCCAGCAGCAGCTTCATGACGCCGGCGACGCCGCCCACGTCATTGAGATCCTGCATGACATATTTGCCGCTTGGCTTCAAATCCGCCAGATGCGGCACCTTCAAGCGGATGCGCTCAAAGTCGTCAAGCTTCAAATCAACCCCGACGGAATGCGCCATTGCAATCAAATGCAGGAAGGCATTCGTCGAGCCGCCAAGCGCCATCACGACCGTGATCGCATTCTCAAAAGCTTTTTTGGTCATGATATCGCGCGGACGGATATTCTTCTTCAGCAGCTTGAGCACCGCTTTGCCCGCTTCCGCGCATTCCAGGGCTTTATCGGGCGAAATCGCGGGCGTGGAAGACGATCCGGGCAGACTCATACCCATGGCTTCGACAGCCGATGCCATCGTATTGGCGGTATACATGCCCCCGCAAGCGCCAGGACCCGGGCATACCCGGCATTCCACCTGATGCAGCTGCTCATCGTTGATTTGACCGTTCTGATGCTGTCCTACCGCTTCAAAGGCCGTAACGATATCGACGTCTTTGCCGTCAAGCTTGCCGGGCTGAATCGTCCCCCCATATACATAGACGGCAGGCAAATTCATGCGCCCGATCGCCATGAGGCAGGCCGGGGTATTCTTGTCGCAGCCTCCGATGGCAACCAGCGCGTCAAAACGCTCCGCCTGGGTTACAATTTCAATGGAATCGGCAATCACTTCCCGGCTGGGCAGCGAGAACAGCATCCCCTCATGCCCCATCGATATTCCGTCTGACACGGTGATCGTATTAAAGATCAACGGAGCGCCGCCGTGGGCCTGGACGCCCTTCTTGGCTTCCCTGGCCAAATGGTCGATATGCATATTGCAGGGCGTCACTTCACTCCAGGTGCTGGCAACGCCGATCATCGGCTTTTTGAAATCGTCATCATTAAATCCCACAGCACGGAGCATCGCACGGTTTGGAACCCGGTTGACGCCTTCGCTGATCACGATGCTGCGAATCCTCAGATCTTGATTATCCGCCATTTTTCCACCACTCCTTCTCCATTGCCTGTATATCCGTTATTCCTTCATTAATACTGCCGCTAACATTCTGCCCTTCGCCGAAAAAAGTATACCGTTTCCCGATGCTATTCTCCGCGTCCATAAGATAATATAAAGTAATGGAACATTTTTCAAACCAGGAGGAAAAGCCAATGGATCGATTTCTTGATGTCAAACAGGCAGCGGCCTTCACGGCCTACTCTCCGCCGCATCTGTTCGCTCTTCTTATTTTCGGCCTGGCCGTTATCCTGCTGTATCTGTTCCGCGGCTGGCTTCAGAAGGGCAGCCGAAGCCGGAACGGCCGGTATTTCCTGGCGGCTGTATTAGTGATCTGCGAGGCATCGCTGAATATCTGGTATACCGCGGAATCCGTTTATCAGGTGAAAAGCTCTCTGCCGCTTGAGCTGTGCAGCATCACCTTGTATCTGTGCATCTTGATGCTGCTGACCCGAAACCGCATGCTTTTTCAAATCGCTTATTTTACGGGAATCGGCGGAGCCATTCAGGCCTTGCTTACGCCGGCTCTTGATTACGGCTACCCCCATTTTCGCTTCATTGAATTTTTCACCGCCCATATTGCCATTATTCTGGCCGTTCTCTATATGGTATGGGTTGAGCGGTTCCGGCCGACACTGAAATCCATAGGGCTTACCATGATCGTTCTGAATGCTCTGCTTGTTGTTGTCCTGTTCGTTAATGCCGCAACCGGGGGGAATTACATGTTTCTCTCCAGAAAGCCCGATTCCGCGTCGCTCCTCGATTTCCTTGGCCCCTATCCCTGGTACCTGCTTTCGCTGGAGGGCGTGGCTTTGGTGCTGTTCCTGATTCTATATCTGCCTTTCGTTGCCATACCTTCTCACGGCAGGAAGAAAGGGGTCCAGTCATCCTCCGAGAAATAAGCAATTCTACAGCAGAAGCCTGCTCGTCGATTCGGCAATCATCAGAATTTGCTCCATTATCTCTTCTTCCGAGGGCTGCAGATCATTTTTGAGCCAATACGTAAATACGCCGATAGCCCCGCCAATAATCCAGTTGATATAAAGCTCGGGGTTTACCTTGGTATTAACCGGGGCTGCTTTCCGGTAGCTGTTGTACATGGCCTGATAGATGCGCTCATGGAACCTGGATGCAAACTCCGGGACCCCCTGCGTCAGGAGCATGACTTTGTAGAAAGGCGCATTATCCTTGATATGCCTGACTGACAGCTGGACGGCAAGGAACAAATCCGTCGGGGATGGAGCCGAAATGGCGGACATTTGATCAATTATTGCCGCGTATTCGTTCAGAGTTCCGTCCATTACCTCTGACAGCAGCTCCTCTTTGGAGGAGAAATGATCATAAAATGTGACCCGGTTGATACCGGCACGATCGGCAATTTCCTTTGTTTTCAGCTCATGAAATCCTTTTTCCATCATCAAACCCAGCAGGGCTTCTATTAGCAGCGCGCGCGTCCGCATAACGCGGATATCCGGATAAACACTCCCGTGCTTCAACATTCTATAACCACCCGTAAACATTAATTGACAGATTTCCGGCTTCTGTCGTAAAAACGACTGAATCGCTTGTTGTGTCATTGACCATTTGAAAGCTGTTGCTATCATTATAGATAACACCCTTAACACAAACAACTTTTGAAATCGAAGGGATGGGATTTAGATGAAGCTTCAATCCAAATCAGCCGTCATCACAGGCGCTGGGTCAGGAATGGGACGGGCTATGGCGATTTTGTTTGCCCAGGAGGGGGCCAGCGTCATTGTCGCTGATGTGAACGGCGCTGCGGTAGACAGCGTTGTGCAGGAAATTACGGCTGCAGGCGGCAAAGCTGTCGGGGTCATTTCAAATGTGTCCAAGGAAGAGGACGTACAGCGGATGATCGATCAGGCAGTAGACAGCTTCGGTTCTCTCGATATTCTGGTAAACAACGCAGGCATTATGGACAATATGGTTGCTGCCGGAAATTTGACGGACGAGCTGTGGAACCGTGTCCTCGATATTAACCTTACCGGCCCGATGAGAGCGATCCGCAAGGCGCTGCCCATCATGATCAAGCAAGGCAAAGGGGTCATCGTCAATACGGCCTCAATCGGCGGGCTGTTTGGTTCAAGAGCGGGACTCGCTTATACCGCCTCCAAGCACGGCGTCGTCGGTCTGACCAAAAACGTCGGCTTCCAATACGCCAAAGCCGGAATCCGCTGCAACGCCATTGCTCCCGGTTCTGTCGCAACCAACATCGGCACCACCATGCAAACCCCGGATCCTTATGGTATGGAAAACGCCATGGCCGGTATGGGCCTGAACAGGGCCGAGCCAGCTGACCCCGCTCAAATTGCCCGCGTCGCCCTGTTCCTCGCCTCCGATGATGCCAGCTACATTAACGGCACCGTGGTGACTGCGGACGCAGGCTGGACCGCTTACTAAGCTTGTAAAGCTTCTAAAAAAAAGCAAAAACACCTCTTGCTGAAAGAGGTGTTTTTGCTTTTATTTGAGCCCGCCGTCAAGAGCAGAGCTGGTGCAGCCTTCTTCCAGATATTTGACCATTTGGGGTGTCAGCCTGACTTCTGCCGCCTGCAGAGCCTCTTCAATCTGGGTCTGGGTATGGCTGCCGATGACTGGAATAACCGGGAATGGCTGGCTGATCAGATAAGCAAGGGCAATGGCGGATACCGGAACCGACAGCTGCCCGGACAGCTCCAACGCTCTCCCGAGCCTGCCCAAATTGATATCGTTATAATAGGTTTGTTTTGTGGAATCCCGCAGAGACTCTGCTCCGCCTGCCGCCATTTTTGAAAAAAAACCTTTGGCCTGCGACGTGAAGGCGAAAAGAGCCATTTCCGATCGCTTATGAAAATTCAGCTCCGCCCTGTCCATTACCACCATCGTGCGGTCGCCAATAGCCTCCTCATTGACTTCGGCGAGGCTCCATTGAATTTGACTGGCAAAAAAAGCTTGAATTCCTTTATCCCTCGCATAGGCATTAGCTTCCTCTATACGGTCGGAACGCCAGTTGGAGCAGCCAAAATAACGGATTTTACCCTCCCGCACAAGCCGGTTCAAGGTTTCCAGAATTTCGCCGGCCGGTCTGTTCCGTTCATCCCGGTGCAGCCAGTACAGATCAATCTCATCGACGCCCAGAGCGGCCAGGCTCTCATCCAGATCGGAAACAATATCCCGTGGCGACAGCCTGGATATGTTCATGGTCGACAGATCGGGATGGGCGCCCTTGGTGGAGATCTGAATTTGCTGCCGCTTGCCGGAGGCTTTCAGCCAGGCTCCGACCGTTTTCTCGCTCATCCCGTGACCGTCAGGCAGCCAGTCCGCATAGACACGGGCGCTGTCCACTACGCTGCCTCCGCCATCAACAAACTGGTCGAGGAGACGGAAGGACTGCTCCCGGGTTACAGCCGTTCCATAATCCGCCGTGCCCAGCGCGACAGGAAGCAGGGAGAGATCGGTTCCCTTGATCGTGATTCGGCTCATTCGTGTTTCCTCCTATTCGATTCCATATCTCTCGTTAATGATCTTCCTGTGATGAAGCTCATGACCGGCAATGATATAAGCCAATGCGAGAACATTGATTTCCTTCCCGTTGACAATCCCCCTTCTGGTCGGGGCATCCCCGGACAACCCCTTCAGCAGACATAAAGTGGACCGCCGCACCAGAGTGTATTCCTCCATTAATTCAGACAATAAACGCGAATCAAAATCTGCTGCCTCCACGTAATCGTCCTGCTCGAAGCCGGGGAGCGGCGTCTTGTCACCTCTGGCAATCCGCAGCAGCCGGTAGCTCATGATTCTTTCGGTATCCGAGATGTGGCCGATGACTTCATTCAGACTCCATTTACCCGGCGCATATCTGAAACTCCCCTGATCCTCAGACAAATTCCTGAACTGCTCCAGCGTTTCCCCCAGCTGCTGTTCAAGAATTTTCGTGACACTCCCATCCGGCACTAAGCTTATGTACGTACCAAAATAGGGGTCATAATCTTGCTTTGATAACCGATAAGTCATAAGGGCTTTCGCATCCTTCCATATTGTGTTTCCAGCAAAAAACAGATGTTCCGATGTATCCACTATAAACCTAACACAAGGAATTCAAAAGCAATTTCATTAAAAAGGACCGGGGATCATGCAGATCCCCGAGTCCCTTCCCTCCATGAATACCCTCGTTCACAGTCTGGATCGGCCGTGCCGCCTGTGATAATCCGCTCAGGTCACGATAGCCGTGACAATATTAATAACAAGCGTCAAGCTGCCCAGACCGATATTTACCCATCCCAGCACATGTGCAATTTTATGCTCCTTTTGCAGCTTGTCCTTGGCCTGCTTTCTTCCATCGAAGCGAAGAATCAAGTAACCCGAGCCAATAAAAGTCAAAATAATAAAATTGACATACCCCACATTTTGAAGCAATTCATCACCTCATTTGATAAAAATCAGCTTGCCTTCATCCCGACCCTCCGCATCCGCACCTGGCATTGAATATCGACGGACAAGGTCTTGAAGGTCTCCGTCCATTTCTCATCCGTCCGGATATTGCGATTCCAGTAACCCGGCATCTTCGCCCGAAACTGTTCGCCAAAGCCGAATATATCCGACTCTGCTGCCTGCAATTGCTTAACAAATGCCGTGGTTCCCTTCACAGTCATGGAAGCCGAGGTGACAGCAAGCTCCTCCAGGCTCGCTTGTTTGTCGATTCTGGAGTTCTCGTTCGCATTCTCCTCAATTACCTCTTCCAGGAGCACATGCACCTGTACATGCGGCTTCCCATCCTTCACAGATACCTGTGTTCTGGTTCTTCGCTGCGTGGCTCTGATCATAATCAAGTCCTGGCTCCCCTCGCGCCTTGGAATAAAGGCTGTATAACCTCCCCGCTTCCTGCCGGTCAAAGCCATATAAAACCCGATTTCAAGCGGCTTGGTGCTTCCAACCATTTTATCCCCTTTAAAATAGGCAAGTCCTGCGACTTCAATGCTTCCTTCCCTGTTCATATCGAGCAGCGGCAGGATCGGCTCTACCCCTTTGCTCGTACTCTTGCTCCAGAATATGCCGATAAATTCATTAGGGTATTTGCCCATCTCCACAGCATGATCAAACATGGCCAGCAAATAAAGCGCAGGAACCCTTTCCAGCTGCGGAGCCGCCCTTACCACCTTCTCGGCTCTGCCTTTGGATATACTGAGCCATGCGAGTCTTCGCACCTCCGCATTTCTTCTCAGATAATCATTCAAATTCTCAAGTCCCACGCGGGCTACCTTCTCGGATACGATAATGACGCGAAGATGGCCAAGGAACAGCTTATCCGCCAGCTGCTGCTGCAGCACACTCATGGCATCATCCATGGTATGTCCGCTTGCCGACAAAATCCAGACCGGCTTCTGCGAAGCCCCGGACCCGCCTCCTCCTTCGCTGCTTGGCCCCAGCGGAATACGTCCCGGCACAGCGATTTGCGCAGTAAGCTGGTACCCGATGCCCTCCGGCTCCGGGATGGAGTCCTTGACATGCGCCACCTCCGGTTCCTCCTCCTCCCCTTGGGGAGTTGCAACATCAATCGCTATAGCTAGCACAACTGCCCGCTCTTCGATTTCCAGACGGTCCCAGCAGCCCGTCAGCAAAGGAACGAAGATGCTCACAAGCAGAATTGAGCTACAGGTTCTTTTGATGCTCTGAACCGACATTCTCTTCGCCCCTTTTCTTGCGGATCATGGCCAGCATCAATAGCAGACACGGATACCCGATCGTAAGGATGAGTCCGGTTTGGCCAACAATATCAATAAAATCATACATTTGCAGCACGCTTTGCGGCAGCATGGCACTCAAGAAGATAAATGGCAGCAGAAAATAAGAGAACATCTTGTGATCGCGGAGACGGAACATTTGCGTAATGGATTTTATCGTCAAATAATAGGTCGAGAACAGCGTCGTGAAAACCGCGGTTACCCAAACAGCCAAAAATGCCGCATCCAGTCTTTCCAGGATATTGGCGGGAAGAGCAGTCGTTTTGGCCAGCTCCAGTGTTGGCCACATCAATACTTTTATTTCTTCAGGACCGAATACGGCAACTGCCGCAATCACAATCAGCAGATATAACACGCCAGATATTCCCCATCCCCATAGCATTGAAACGTAGGCTCTTTTGGGGGAACGCATGAAGGGAATAATCAACGTTATGACGAAGGAACACTGGAACAGCGCCGCAATCGTCAGCAGGCCGCTGAATATCTGATGGTGCTCGTTTCCCCATATCGGAAGCAGGTTTAAGGCAAAACCATTTTTGAGCGAAAAAATAACGATGGCAATTCCCGGAACAAACATGAAAGGCAAATAGAACAGATGGACGCTGGTAAATGTGGCGATATCCGTTCTTACAATCACCGCTGCCAGCAGCAGCATCATGATCACCGTCACTTCCAGCGGAGTGCGCTTCAATACGGAGGTCACGACCACCTCTCCAAACTCGCGTGAGGCCAGAGCGGTCAGGATGGCGAAGAAAACGACGAGTGCCATATTGATAACCAGGGCAAGCCATCTGCCTAAAATATCTTCACTGTATTGAATCAACGACTTTCTGGGAAAACGCACGCCAAGCACGGTTGTCAGTATCAATCCGACTAGTCCGATAAGAGCTCCGATAAGCGTAAACAACGGAGCTCCCGAATCCATGGCATTAACGGACAGACGGGGCAGTTCAAGCACACCGACCCCAATGATGGTGCTAGCGATAACTGCTGCCGCCTGAACCATCGTTATCTGACGAGCTTCCATCCTGATTCCCTCCTTCCTCCGATTCGGTATTCTGCATCGGATCAAGCACATTGGATTGCTGTTCGTGGTTGGGCTGCGACTTCTCCCCTACCCGGGTCGGATCAGGAGAATGGAGCATCGCGGGCCTCAGCTTCATCGACCAGATCGGAGCACGCGTAACCAAATCCTTGAAGCCTTGCATATCAACCGGAACTGCCGGGCTCATATACGGAATACCGAAGGATTTCAGGGAAAGCATATGATTCCCGATCACGATCAAGCCAATCACGACGCCATACAAACCAAACATACCGGCCATGATGATAAGCGGAAACCGAAGCATACGCAGCGCGAAGGCTGAGTTATAGGCGGGCGTTGCGAACGATCCGATTGTCGTCAGCGCGATAACGACAACGGTAATAGGGCTTGCGAATCCGGCCGCAACCGCCGCTTGGCCGATAACAAGCACGCCTACGATGGATAATGCACCCCCGACCTGCTGCGGCAGCCTGATGGTAGCTTCCCGCAGCACCTCCATGGATATCTCGACAATAAGCACCTCAAAAAAAGACGGGAACGGTACTCCCGCTCTCCCCCCGGCTACGGCAACGGCGAACTCCGTAGGAATCAGTTCGGGATTGAAGGAGATGATGGCAACATATAACGATGGAAATATGAGAGAAAAAACCAACGCTATGACACGCACCACCCTGATGAAGCTGCCCTGCAGAAAACGCGATGTATAATCCTCGGTTACCTGGTAGAACTGGTTGAACACCGCCGGCACTATAAGCGCGAAGGGCGTTCCGTCCACCAGAATGGAAACCCTTCCTTCCAGCAGATTGGCAACGACTTTATCGGGCTTCTCGGTATTCTGCACCTGAGGGAACGGGGACAGATAGTTGTCTTCGATGAACTGCTCCAAATAGCCGGCATCCATAATTCCATCGATATCGATATTGGACAGCCGCTTTTCCACTTCCTGAACCAGCTCCGGATTTACAATCCCGTCCAGATACGTAATCGCGACATCGGTTTTGGTCACCCGTCCAAGCGTAATCACCTTTACCCGCAAATCCGGGGTCATCAGCCGGTAACGGATCAAGCCCAGGTTGTCGTCCAGATGTTCGATGAACCCTTCCCTGGGGCCTTGAATCACCTGCTCGGTCGGCGGCTGCTCGATCGCTCTCTTGCCAATATCCCTGCAGCCCATAATGAGCACTTCATCCAGACCTTCTATGGCAAGGACCGTTGATCCTCTCGAGATGCCATCCACCAACTCGCTGATCTTGGAGGTCGTCTTGATGGGACTGTAAGTCAGCGTCTGCCGCTTAATCATGTTTGCGAGCTGTTTGGGGGTTTTGCGTTCCTCCTCTGGCGTCTCCACAATCCTCATTAAAGGCCGCAGCACGTCCTCATTGATTTGCGTTTTGTCGGCCAAACTGAAGTAATAGAACAAAACCGCCGGATAATGGCCGTGAATATCGAATTCACGGATAATGAAGTCATCGCTGTCTTTAAGCAATTCCTGCAAGAAAAGAACCGTTTCATCAATTGACCGATGAGTAGGCTCATCCCCCAGCTTCTCCATAATCTTGTTGGGCGTCTCTATTTTCCTTCGTGACTGATCAGACCTTTGGATATGATTTGACTTTTGCTTGGATCTATTAATCATGGATCTCCAGACGGACATATCCGTTCCCCCTCACATACCGGAATAGAAAGCTTGCTCATTATCGATATTCTTCTCCCTGATAGGCTTCCAATTATTTCATTCGATTATGCATGCGGGCCTGTAACGCTGTGAGGCAGAAAAAAAGGCCAACCGGAAACCGCCGGTTGGCCTGATCAGACAAAAGACTGCCTCGCGGCAGTCCGTTATATATTCGTATTCATTTGGCATAAGCCTTCTGGTGAAATGAAACGATATAGCGGAATAAAGCTTCTCCATCAACAGGCAGACCGCTGCCAGGCTCAAACCAGTTGAACATGGCCCTGTAAGGCTCAGGGACCCATCTGTATTGATGGACATAATCCGTTAAGGTAAATCCGCATTTTTCCCAAAAGCGGATCCGGCTGGCGTTCACGGCCGTCTCATCCGCTTCCGCCTCAATAACGATTCCCTCCAGAGCCTGCTCCTCCTGCGCCCAACGGGAAATGGCCCGGACGAAGTCCGCACCCGCACCTTGACCCCGCAGGTCTTCCCGAACGGCAAGATAATCGATAACCAGCACCCTGCCGTCATCGCTTCTGGCAGATATCGCCATAGCGGCCGCTTCCTGATTAATCGATCCGATGTGCAGGAAACACAAATGCTTGTCGAACATCCGCTTGATCACCGCATCGGATTTCCGGCCTTCCTGCGCAAAAGCTCCGTGATAAATCCGCAGCGCCTCTGGCCATAACGGATGGTTCAAATCAGCTGATGTAAACATAATCAAATGGCTCGTACCGGCACCCCCTGCTGTATTGGAGCTCCTTGCTCCTATTGAAGGAGAAGAACTATTTTCCCAGTGACATGTCTTTGCGATAATCGGGTCAGCGCTTCCGGCACCTGCTCCAGCGAGATAATCTCACTGACCATCGATTTGATCTTCTTCCCCAGCATCAAGGCCATAAACTCGTCCGCCATGGCTGCCAGATCCTCCTCGGCCTCCCGGTTTCCAGATCCATGGGCCCCGCTTAACATGATTTTGTGCAGCGTGAACGTCTTGGAGGAGGGCTGAAAATCCGCTACGGTTTCCGGAGCCCCCGCGATGCAGGCTAATTGCCCCCCGAATTTCAAAGCGGACAGATCCTCCTGCGCGGTTGCGCGGTTGACGGAATTCAGGATTAGATCCACGCCGGCCCCGTCAGTAAGCTCTCTGATCCGGCTGTACGTATCCTCCTTATTATAATCAATCCCAACGTCGGCACCAAGCGCCCTCACATGCTCCATGCTTTTCTGGGAAGCCGTTGTCAGGATCAATGATGCTCCGGCAAGTCTGGCAAGCTGAATGGCATATCCGCCTACGCCTCCTCCGCCAGCATGAATCAGGATCGATTGACCCGCTTGCATATGCATTTTGCGAAATAACACCTGATAAGCGGTCAGGCCAGCGCATGGAAAAGCCGCTGCCTCGACGAAGGAGACGCCTTCAGGAATTCGCGCAGCCGTATGTGCGGTGGTCACGCTGAATTCAGCATATCCGCCCGGCTTGGTAAAATCGCCATGATAAACAACGCGGTCGCCAATCTGCCACTTCGTCACGCCATCCCCAATCTCCACTACTTCGCCCGCAACATCCACGCCAGGGACAAAAGGGTACACCCATGCGGGATGGCCGTTCAAAGCGAGCTTGTAATCAACCGGATTCAATCCGGCCGCGATTACCTTGACCCGGATTTCACCCGGTCCGGCCGCCGGAACCGGCAGCTCCGTCATTTCCAGGGATTCCGGCTTTCCCGGTCTGTTCCATACAAGTGCTTTCATAACGGTTACCTCCTGTATGTTTTGTGCAGTAAAACTGGCTTCACAAACAGAAGCTTTAAGTTTTACGCCGCAAAACCTGCTTCGTTCAGATAAAATGCTATTCTGCCCATAATTCATCTAACTGAGGAAAAAACAGGACCGGATAACGGCCCTGTTTCCATTGTATAGGTAATTGCTCGGCATTGTCTATTCGGAAGCAGCAGGACCTTGCATTTTCTCCTGATTAGCCGTAGGCCTTTCACACCCGGCCCAAATCGATAAAAGTGAAACTTACACATTCTATAAGGCAAAAAAAGACCCGCTCGGTAACCGAGCGGGCCTATGTATAGCCGCAAGCTAACAATTAAGGGATATACTGCTGAACGATGCGGACAACCTTCCCGTCCTTAATCGTCAAATGATAAGGAAAAGCGCTCAAATCCACGATATGCTTATCTCCAAAAATGGCATTAAACTTCTCGAGCGGAATTGCCTGATTAAAGACGGGCTGAAGATCTTCCAGCACACCATCCTGATCATATATCTGCATCTCTACCTGCGCGTCTGGATCGATCTCGACCGCTTTGGTTTGATTATCGGAATTGACAATATAATAGCCATCCAGCGCGCCGTCCATTCCGGAATCAGGTTCATTCTCGAGAAAGGCCTCATCGGCGGCAGCCCCCTCAAACCACTGAATATCGTCGACTGTCAGATACAGCTTGCCTTCCTTGTGATCAATATGATTGATAAAAGCGGTCACCGTTTCAACTGACTGCCCGGCTGGCGCGCTTTCTCCCTTGCCTACGGCATTTGCACTTGGGATGGAGAATGCCAGAACGACTGCAATTACGGCTGTAGATAATGATAATTTTTTCATACTTAAGCCACTCCCTATCAAGGACATCTGGTTATAGAATAACTATAACCGGGAATAGGCTCCAAATTGTTTCGAAAAGGTAACAATACCGTATAAATTAATTAAGATTGTAATAAGCTGTGAGCGCCTGAAGAAGTCCCAGCGGATTTTTGCGCAAATCCTTGGCGCTGAAGAACAGGTCGCCGCTGACTTCTTTAATCGAAGTGTTATAAGACAATTGATCGATAATCTCCTTGGCATTCTGCCAGCCTGCCTCGGCAGTCCCCAGCTTGTAAGGTGAATGGCCGATATACAGCTTAACGTCTGTGCCGCGTACCTCATTCGCCCACCAATCCACCAAGCTGCCATAGGGAGCCGCCGTGAAAGAGAAGCTCCAGTATATCTGCGGAACGACATAATCGATCCACTCCTGCTTGATCCAGGTGCGTACATCCGCATACATGCTGTCATAAGCGGTTACACCAGCCTTGGTATCCGAGCCTGTCGCATCCAGCGCTTTGTTGCGCCACACCCCGAACGGACTGATGCCGAACTGCACCTGCGGCTTGGCGCTGTGGATGGATTCGCCCAGCTGCCGGACAAATTCATTAATATTATCCCGGCGCCAGTCGGCGAGCGTGGCGAGATTCTTGCTGTTGTATGTCCGGAAAGTAACATCATCGCCAAAGGTGCCGCCGGACGGATAGAAATAATCATCCAGATGGATGCCGTCCACATCGTATTGATGGACCACTTCCATGATCGTATCGATAATATGCTGCCTCGCCTCCGGGATGCCGGGATTAATATAAAACATGCTGCCGGATTTGACGATCCATTCGGGATGCTGCTTGACTACATGATTGCCGGCCAGCTTATCCGTTTTCGTATCTGTCGTCGCGCGGAACGGATTGAACCAGGCATGGAATTCCATTCCCCGCTTATGTGTCTCCCCAATCATAAACGCCAGCGGATCATAATCCGGCGCTTTCCCGCTTGTTCCGGTCAGAAAGGCAGACCATGGAACAAGCGTGGAGGGGTATAAAGCGTCCCCTGCCGGGCGAACCTGAACAAATACCGCGTTCATGCCCATTCCTTGCAAATCATCCAAAAGCTTGATGAACTCATCCTGCTGCTTCGCCCTGTTTCCGAATGAACCCGTTGATGGCCAATCCAGATTGAAAACCGTCGATACCCAGGCTCCTCTGAGGCCTGCGCCGATGCCCCCCGTACTCCCGCCGCCGTTATCGTCAAGGGGCGGCAATGGAAAGGCGGGATCGACCGGCGGCTTTGGCTCCGCCGGGGTAACAGGATCGACAGGCTCGGATGGAGGCGGCTCAGCCAGACCTCCGCTTAGCATCGTGATCGTATGCTCGCTCTGATTCCAGTTTACCTGCAGACCGAGCTGCTCTCCGACAAAACGCAGCGGGACCATAACTCTGCCCTGCTTGACTGTCACAGTCGTTCCCAAGGCAATCTTGCTTCCGTCCACGAGAGCGTAGGTTTGGCCGGCCGTCAGCGCAATCATTGTTTCAGGCCAGCTGATGGTCACGCTCTTGCTGCTCTGCTTCCAATCCACCGCCGCTCCCAATCCTTCGCTGATCACTCTGAGGGGAACCAGGGTTGTGTCCACTTTAGGAACAATATAAGGAGATACATCGCTTATGATTTCCTGCCCGTCCAAAAAGATCTTAATCGTACTGGAATTCTGGGCATGCACATTCAGGGCCGCAGCTTGCGACCATAAGACAACAAACAGCAAAACAGCCAGACACTTGCGCAAGTTCATTAATAAATCCTCCAAATTTCGTTAGACTCTGCTTCTTCACTTATATATTGGACGCATCATAATGGAAATTGTTGCTTCCAATAAAAAAGAGACCTCCGGAGAGGTCTGAAGTGCACCCCTTAGAATAGACATTGGAAAAACCCCCTGGTTATTCCGATGAATTCTAAGGGGTGCATTTTTATGGCGATTAAAGGACAAAAGTATCAATACTATCC
>NZ_JBWDNU010000027.1:0-29523 GCF_056269365.1 Paenibacillus sp. JT22N12
AAAACAGCCGTCGTTAGAGGAGATCTTCCTCTCTATCGTCGGCAAGAAGGAGGCCATGTAAATGGAGACGGCAAAAAATCATTTCTTCACCGATATTAGCGTGATGCTCGGACGTTCCATGCGCCATATTTTCCGCAGTATGGACACCATCGTCACGGTCTGCATCACGCCGATTGCGATGATGCTGCTGTTCGTCTATGTGTTTGGCGGCGCCATTCAAACCGGTACGGATAACTATGTGAACTACCTGTTGCCCGGCATCCTGCTGATTGCGATTGCAAGCGGGATAGCCTATACGGCTTACCGCCTGTTTTTGGATAAGCAGCGGGGCATCATCGAGCGGTTCCACACCATGCCAATTTCACGTTCCGCCGTGTTGTGGGGGCATGTGCTGACCTCGCTGGTATCCAACGCCCTATCGGTTGTCGTCATCATTCTCGTAGCGCTCGTTATGGGCTTTCGTTCGCCGGCGGGGATAGGGTCATGGCTTGCCGTAGCCGGCATACTCGTATTGTTTACGCTGGCCTTGACCTGGGTCGCGGCGATTGCCGGACTGACCGCCAAAACGGTAGAAGGCGCAAGCGCCTTTTCCTACCCGCTTATCTTCCTGCCGTTTATCAGCTCGGCGTTTGTACCGACCGAGTCGATGCCGAAGGTCGTCCGCGCCTTTGCCGATAACCAGCCGGTGACCTCGATTGTGGAAGCCATCCGTGCACTGCTGTCAGGTCAGCCTGTGGGCAATGAGATATGGATCGCGCTTGCGTGGTGCGTCGGGATTTTGCTCGTAGCCTATTACTTTGCGATGAGGGTGTATAAGAAGCGGGTGTGAAAAAAAGAACAGCTTGGTTCTGAATTAAACAACAGAGAATACGGTCCTGTAGAATAAATTCTATATCTAAATAAGGGCACAACTGATGAGCAGTGTAAAATACGAATGTCGTTATAAACATTCATACTGGGCTTACATCTAGAGGGTATTTATCCGAGTTATCGAGCTGTGGCAGCTAATAATGAAAAATGTCATATTACATGGATTTGAGGCGCAAAATCCAACGGAATCCAACTAATAAATCGCGAAAAATTTATTACGATGATTCTCAAATTAAATCCTGGCGCAGCCCCAAGTGCCCAAGCAGTAAAGAAGCAAGCTGCATCAGGTAGAACTTATCTGCTCACGCGGTGGCAGTAATATGGTCTAAGGAAAGGATCTAAGGGTGAATTCTACGTTGCAGTGCATTTCCCAAGTGCCGAAATATCAGCTCAGCTTAAAGCACTCAAGTGGTGCTTTTTATTTGCCTTACGACTCTTTTTTGCAGTCTATGTGTAAACTCCCAAACCCATTGCAACGGAAGTAATAAGAGAGGTTGTTGGGGAAAATACATGGGATTATGGATGAAGCAGATGCTTTGGTTCCAGAGTTTTTTATCACCTGACATCAACCGCAAAGTCAAAGTAGCGGTAGATGGTGCGCGGGCAATAGCTGCGAGCGAGACTTACACGTACACGCTAACTACAGCAAATACGGTAGCATTGGTCTTCACCGCCAACGACACAATGGTAGATTCCACAGAAACCTACACCGTAAATCTGAAGGGGAATACGGTGCCCGTTAGGAAGACTGATGTTGAAGCGACGGCAGAATCAACTGGGACGGTGAATACACCGTTTGTACTCGATCTCTCTGAGATCTTTGAAGATGCGGATGGCAATCCGCTGACCTACAATGTATCGGTGAACGGCTCTGCGGCTATATCGGCGATTCCGGCCTATACATACACGCCAGGTGCAGAAGGTGCTATGACCTTGGTGTTCTCGGCCAATGACGGATTGGCAGACTCCACCAACACGTATACAGTGAAGCTGACAGTATCTGGATCCAGCTATAATTACGGTAACGGCGGCAATGGTGGCGGTGGAAGCATTCCTATGACATCTGAATACAGGGTAACCATTACCGGCTCTGTTGGAACGACGCTGGCGGTTGAGATCGATGAAGCGGCAGGCCGCGCATCGATAGCCATCGGAGCGTTGGCGGAAAGGATCTTCGTCGATGATGGGGCGACGGTTGTGGCCGTTCCGGCTATTCCCGGTGTGAAACTCTATAAGCTTGAAGTGCCTGTCGAATCTCTGTCGAACTCGAACGGAGCGGGCGAGCTGATATTTGCTACCGATGCGGGTACTATTGCCATACCGGCCGATATGCTGAAAGGCATGACGGGAACCGAAGGGAAAACCGCAGGCATAACGATTGGCCCAGGCGATAAAACAGGCTTGTCTGCTGAAGCGGCAGCAGCCGTAGGCGGTCGACCGCTGGTGGAACTCACGCTGGCGTTGAATGGCGTGCAGACGTTATGGAACAACTCGTCCGCGCTGTTCGGATTTCTATCCCGTATACGCCGACAGCAGAGGAGCTGAAGGATCCCGAGCATCTCGTCATCTGGTACATCGACGGCAGCGGTAACGTTATCGCGGTCCCAAGCGGCCGTTACGATGCAAAGAGCGGAACTGTGACCTTTGCTGCGACCCACTTCAGCGATTATGCCGTAGCTTATGTGAAGAAGATCTTCAGCGATCTGAGCAGCGTGGAATGGGCAAGACAGTCGATTGAGGTCATGGCCTCCAATGGCATCATCAACGGTACAATGGCGGGGGCTATTCTCCGGCAGCCCGCATTACCCGTGCCGATTATCTGGTCTTGCTCGTCAATACCTTGGGATTGACGGCGAAATTTGAAGGGAATTTCGCAGATGCGGAGCCAAACGCCTACTATTACGAAGCGCTTGGCGTTGCGAAGCAGCTAGGCTTGGCCGCGGGTACCGGCAATGATGAATTCCGTCCGCTGGAAAACATCTCGCGGCAGGATATGATGGTGCTGACCGCTCGTGCTTTGGAGAAAGTCAAGCAGCTGAAAGCCTCGGGAGATCCCGCCATTCTGGCTTCGTTCAGTGACAAAGGGGACATCTCAGCTTATGCGAAGGCGAGTCTGGCTGCTCTGTCGGAGGAAGGTCTAATCTCCGGCTCCGGAAATAAGCTTAACCCTCAGGCGCCAACGACACGAGCGGAAGCGGCAGTATTCCTCTACCGGATATACAACCAATATTAAAGGTTAATGCAACGAAATGTACTCCTGTCGGCTTTTACGCGGCAGGAGTTTTCATTTTATGGCTGACAACTTTATTTCGTGATTGCTTATTAAAATCGTAAATCAACACTGTAAGTCCGAAACTATTTTTTCCTTGGACAAAGAGTACAATTTGAGCCTTAAGCACACAACAGGGAATATTTCCCCTGTATACGAACTGGGGTTCCCGTCATATAATATATAGGAACTAATGTTCGTGTCGAGGTGATTAAAATGGAACGGACAATATTTTTGGTTGACGGTCAATCATTTTACGCTTCGGTCGAAAAAGCGGCGCGGCCGGATCTGCGCGATAAACCAATAGCCGTTGGGGATCCGGACCGTCGCGGAGGAATCATACTTGCGGCCTGTCCAATCGCAAAGGCACGCGGGGTTACTACAGCCTCACGTGTTGGTGAAGCTATGGGGAAGTGTCCGGATCTAGTCGTCGTACGCCCTCGTATGCAAACATACGTCACGATATCACTGTTTATTTCCGAAATCTTCGCCTCCTTCACGGACCAGGTCGAACCGTATTCGATCGATGAACAATTTCTCGACGTAACCGGCTCCATTAAATATTTCGGATCGCCGCTGGAGATTGCGCGCCAAATACAGGAACGCGTACTTTTATCGACCGGCGTATGGTCGCGGGTGGGGATCGGGCCAACGAAAATTCTCGCTAAAATGGCGACGGACAACTTCGCCAAGAAACGTCCAGACGGTATTTTCGAATTGAACCAGGGTAATATCGAAGCGGAACTGTGGCCGCTGCCGGTCCATCAAATGTTTATGGTCGCGAACCGGATGACTCAGCATTTTGTCCGGATGGGGCTAAACACAATCGGAGACATAGCGCGGCTGGACTTCGGCGATTTTAAGGCGCGAATGCGGCGTCGAATGGGCCGCCAAAGCGATATTCAGGCTGGTTACTACTGGCAGACTGCACGAGGAATCGATCCGTCACCGGTTGTATCGAACATCAGGTCGCAGATTAAGAATATAAGTCACGGCAAGACGCTCAGATGGCGTCTGTATACGAAGCTTACGGATATCGAAGTCGTACTGCTGGAGTTAGTTGTCGAGGTGTGTCGGCGGGCTCGCCGTTACGGGTATCAGGGCCGCGTCGTATCGGTAGGCGCTGGAGAGACGGATGGGGAAAGGTCGGCAGGATTCGGCCGTCAAATGACGTTATCTCAGCCGACATCGTTAACGCATGAGGTCGCGGCTGCCGCGCATGCGCTGTTTATAAAGCATTGGAGTGGAATGCCCATTAGCCATCTCAGCATATCATTAGGGCAGTTATCCGTAGACAGCGTAATCCAACTGACCCTATTTGAGGACCGTTCTCGCGCTTACCGTAAGGAACGTGCGATCGACGAAATCAAAAACCGTTTCGGGAGCGACGCCATCATACATGCTTCTTCGCTTCTTGAATCTGGAGTCGCCCGCGAGAGAGCGGAACAGATCGGAGGTCACTTTAAATGAGCAAACTCGACGGCAATGAACGGTGGAAGTCCAAAATGCTGCTGACTGAACATGCTGAACAATATGACCGGAAACAAGCAGCAGGCACCGGAAAGAATTTGACGATGGAAGAACGCATCATGATCCGCGATTATATCCTATTGCCGCATATGGAGAAGATGATTCAGAAAAGCATATCCGATATCGAGAACTCATCTAACGTGATGAAACGACTCTACCTGGCCGCGGGCCATAAAGTCTTAACCACGATAGCCGAAGACTATTATCGATTACGGAGCGAGTTGAAGAAACGGAATATTCGCGTCGTCACGGAAGAACAAGAAGACATGGTGATTTATCATAAGTGTTATTACCGGGGTTACGAAGAACGATTCGGAATGACGCGCGACGTTATGCGCTCGGAGATAGGCATTCGGCTGACGAAGTATACAACGGAGCTGACAGCGCGGCTGAAGGCGAAAGTGTGAGTGCAGTTTATGAGAGCGACACAAGCCTCGATCGTCTGCAATCGAATATTCATGCAGCGCACAACGGCAAGCTTTCTTGGATACTCGCCCCCGATCGTCCAATAGGATGACATCCTACCTTGAATTTTGCTCTTGACTTGGAGTGTACTCCAAGTTGTAACATGAGCTTCAGCAAGTAAATTCTATCTCCAGGAGGCGTAATCATGAACATTTCGAAGACTGTTTTGATAACGGGTGGGAATAAAGGTATCGGGTTCGAGAGCGCCAGACAATTGGGCAAGCTGGGATTCACAATTTTGGTCGGTTCAAGAGATCAATCCAAAGGGCAGGAAGCCGCAGCTTCGCTGAAGAATGAGAACATAGATGCTGAGGCATTAACGCTTGATGTTACAGACCTGGATACCATTCAATCTGCTGCCAAGCGTATTGAAGATCAGTATGGTGTGCTTGATGTTCTGATCAATAATGCTGGCGTGAGCTTGGATAGAGGTCTTCCTCCGAGTCAACTGGAATTGACCGTTCTTAGGAATACTTATGAGACAAATGTTTTCGGCATGTTTTCTGTTACTAAGGCAATGCTCCCTTTGATTAAAAAATCACCTGCTGGCAGAATTGTAAACCTTTCAAGCGGCTTGGCTTCCTTGACCATAAATATTGATCCGGAATCCGATGCCGAAAAATACGGAGTAAATTTGCTCGCCTACATGAGTTCGAAAACGGCAGTCAATGCACTGACTGTCTTGTTTGCCAAAGAATTAAAAGATACGCCGATCAAGATAAATTCAGCTGATCCAGGGTACACAGCTACGGATTTGAATGGACATACGGGTTATCGTAGCGTTGAACAGGGAGCTTCTATTGTCGTGATGCTCGCCACCCTTCCGGGTGATGGTCCGACCGGCGGTTTCTTTGATGAAAACGGAGTGATACCGTGGTAATACGTCAGGAGGCGGGAAAAATGATCGACATTCCTGAAACCGTAAGCTCAATTAAACAGGCGGCTGAATTCACGGGTCTGTCGGAAGATACGATCCGCTATTACGAGAAAATTGGCTTGCTCCCGTATGCCGACCGCAAAGCAAGCGGTCACAGAACGTATAGTAAACATCAATTGGAGGGCATGGTCTTTTTAACGAGACTCAGAGCAACCGGAATGACACTGGAAGAAATGAAGCATTTCCGTAAGCTTTACGAAAGGGGTGAAGCCTCACTCCCTCAGAGAGTTACCATTCTAATCGAACACAAGGAAAGAATTCAGAAGGAGATTGACCGATTACTGGAGACACAAAGGATTATTGAGTACAAAATTGACAATTATAACGAGGTCCTTGTAAATCCGGACTTAAACAGTACAGCCTGTAACCCGTAAAATAGTAATGAACCATTAGCTCCGAAAAAGAGGTCGATAAATCGCCAGCCTGTCGTGCAGATTATCCTACACCATCACTTTCTAACAAGGAATAAAAATTATCGCGGTCTTCGTCATCGAATTTGCCAAGTGTCCGTACCCTGACAAATTCATGTCCACCATACATGTCTAGTTCCTCGCCATACCTATTGTAGAGTGCAATCATATTGCCATCCTGATCCAACTCCAAGTACCCGTAACATTGCGGCTCAGGCGCTTCACCGTAAAGGAGCGAAAATCTGATTTTGTCCACTCTGTTCATGCAACCTCTCCTTCTTTCTATAGTAACGACCTTGCATTCATTTGTTCTGTCTTTTGTGTATATATCCCATATCTCCCCATCGACCTGAAGAAAATTTTACGTGAAATCGGATGATTTGAAAAAAGCGATACTGCTCTTCATATTCGGATATTTATTCCTATTTCGAAGCATAAGGGGGAGGTGCCCCGCTATGTCGCTTATTTGCACATTATCTCTTGACGAAACGAGGTTTGGGGATTATGATAACGTGCCGGTCAACTCCAGGAAATAAATCAATAAAAAGACTTTGCAAGGTATTCTTGAAAATTATAAAAGGGTCCCGGAGCAAACATTATTGCCCCGGAACCCTTCAAAGTAAGTCTACATGTGGATTGCAGCTTTAATCTGCTTCGTGTAGAAAAATCGTACAATGAAAAAATAAATGATTTGTATAACCAGGAAAACACAAAGCACAATCGCGGATTCCTTGGCCAGATCATAGAAGAAAAGGTGGGATAGCGCCGTCAATGCCACTGCCCCGTGAATGAGCGCGACGATTATCGGAGCGAAAAACAAGATCGCCGTTTGCCGGTTGAGCACCTTTTTCAGTTCTCTTTCACTTAAGCCCATTCTCGCAATTGTCATGAATTTCTGTTTATCCCCGTCCGCATCCATGTACAGACGGAAATAAAGGAAGCTTCCGGCCGAGACGAAAAAGACGACTCCAATAAACAGTCCGACAAACATAATCGGTCCATATTGTTTATTTAATTCGTAAATTTCATACTCGCCGGAAGTAACCTGATCCGGCAATTGCCGATACAGTTTTTCCGCAGCCGCCAATACATTCTGCTTTCCTTCCGCCGCTTGCCAAGCATGAAAGCTTCTTATGTCAGCCGGGGCAGGGAGCTTTTCGTAATCTTTGTCCGAGACGATATAATAATCCGATGACGGCAAAGCTTGTGAATACAGGATTTTCTCCGGCTGCAGGACGACACCTGACTTGAGTTCGATCGCTCTGTTCTGCTGCTCATTTTTCCCTCCAAAGGTTATTCCTTCAGACTTCACTATGAACACTTGTCCGTCCTTAACGTTGACCGTATCTTCACCAATCAGCTCCGCAAAGCGGTTGAAATCGGATTGCTTTGCAATAAGCGCTCTATCGTTGCCTTCTTCGAAATAGCGAAGAACGGTATGCGCTTTGTTTGCCTTTATATGTTCTTCCTGCAGCGTCTCGTTAATCAATGCCACATCCTGCTCTTCATTATCATCTGCATAATAAGTGAAAGTGTTCGGGTTAGATGTATTGAGGCCTGCGGTCAGAAACGTTTGAAATCCGAACAATGTCCCGATTGCGCTAAACGCTACCGTTGAAATGACGGCCACAAGGAAGAACGTCCGGGCATTATCCTTCATCCGGTAAGAGAGGTCAGAGAACAGAATCATATTTGTTTTACGCCAGGAGAAAGACTCCCTGTACTTTAGCCGCCGTATCACAAAGACGCTTAATTGCGTAAAAAACAGATATGTGCCGATGATTACCATTACAATCACAGGCAGCATCGCGGCAATTACAATCGTTCCCTTCACAATTAATGCAATCGCATAACCTCCGCCAAGCAAGAGGGCTCCTACAACGGTTAAGAACAGATTCGCTTTCGGTTCCCCTTTGGACTTCTTGTCTCCTTTGAGCAAGTCAATCAGCTTTCTGCTTCGCAGCACGTAGGAAACAAATACTGAAATAAAGAAAAACAATACGATAAAGGAAACAAAGGTTAAAATGACCGCAAGGACCGGTATATAGAAATTCAACTTATTATCGATGATCAGCGCATTCTCGGCCAACAGCAAAATTGCTTTGGCAAATACCAACCCAAGCACAATGCCGCCCAGTGTGGCAAAAAAACCGATGATCATGTTTTCCAGAAACACCATCGACCGGATTTGCTTCATCGACATCCCATGGATCATCAATAGTCCGAATTCTTTCTTTCGCGACTGTAAAAAGGAGCTCATCGAATAAAGGATAAAGAAGAAGGAGAAAACATAAATAATCCCAGCAGCAATGTTCATGCCTTGAGTAACACTGCGATTCATCTCATCTCCGCTCAACGCAGGATGAAACGCAAATATGGCAAACGTAAAAAAAACCATGACCGTAAACATGCTGCTTAGGAAATAGGCTGCATACAGCCTTTTGTTGCGGGCGACGTTATTAAACGCGAATTGACGAAAGGTCATTTGCGTGCCCTCCCATTAAAGAAAGTGTGTCGATGATCTTTTGGAAGAAGGCCTGACGATTATCGCCTCTGTGAATTTCCGAATACAGCTTTCCATCGCGAATAAACACGACCCGGTTACAATAGCTTGCCGCCAGCGGATCATGTGTTACAAGCATCATGGTCGTCCGCTCATTCCGATTGATGGATTCAAGCATTTCCATGACGTCCTTGGAGGATTTGGAATCCAGATTTCCGGTCGGTTCATCGGCAAGCAGCAGCTTCGGAGAATGAATCATCGCTCTGGCAAGAGCCGTTCTTTGTGCTTGTCCGCCGGAAATTTCATATGTGCGTTTTTTCATGATTTCCGTAATTCCGAGCTTGTCAGCGATCGCATGCGCTTTTTGTTTCATTTCCGTCACGTTGCTGCCATCCAATGTTAACGGCAGGACGATGTTTTCTTCTACCGTCAAGGTATGGAGCAAATTAAAATCCTGAAATACGAAGCCGAGCTCACGGCGGCGAAACTTAGCCAGTTCATCTTTTTTTAGACGGTGGGGGTTATTTCCATTAATATGGACCTCGCCGGTCGTCGGTTCGTCAATCGTTGCAATGATATTGAGCAGTGTCGTTTTTCCGCTTCCGGACGGACCCATAATTCCGACAAATTCCCCCTGCAGAATCGTTAAATCGATATCCGTTAGAGCGTGGTAGGTGATTTTTCCCTCATATATTTTGCTCACCTGTTTTACATTCAGCATGCACAAGATCTCCTTTCCGTTACGATCATTTGATCTGTGGTTAGCATACCGCTGTCCATCACGCTTTAACTATCGATTCTTCTTTCAATTATCTTACATGGGTGTAAGGTTCTGAGTACGGGAGAAAATAAGCCGGATTTCCGTCCCTTTGCCGACCTCCGAATCCAACTCGATCCGGTGCCCAAGATAATGGACCGCTTCTTTCGTCAAATAAAGCCCCATTCCGGTAGATTCCCGGAAGATACGCCCGTTTTCACCTGTATAAAAAGGGTCGAACACCCGCCTTTTATCCGTTTCCGGAATACCGGCGCCAGCGTCTCTCACTTGCAGTACTGCTTCTCCAGCATTTTCATAGATGGACACGATGATGGTGTCGCTTTTTCCGGACGAATACTTGACCGCGTTATTGATCAGCTGGGACAGAATGAAAAACAGCCATTTTTCATCCGTTTCCACCGTAATCCCTTGCTTTTCCTCTTCAAGCTTCGGATATACTTTGTTCCTGATGTAAAAGCGGCGGTTCTCTTTGTTCACCTCATGTACGATTTTAGCTAACAGAACTGGCTTGATATGAAAATCTTGTTCGATTGACCGAAGCCTTGCCATATAAAGAATCGTGTTCAAGCCCGTTTTCATTCGGTCCGTCTCTTCCCGAATATTGGACGAATCGGGTTCATCCAGATTTTGCGCCGTCAGCTCAATGACGGACAGAGGCGTTTTCATCTGATGCACCCATTGATCCATAAACTTTAAATGCTGCTCCTGCTGATGCTCCAACGTTTTGATCTGATTCTTATAAAACCTGTATTGATCCCGCAACAGCTGATCAAGCGCCGCCGACACGGGGGCTTGTTTAGTCCTTTGCAAGGAATCATCGAGTGAATCCAGCGGTTCGCTCAGACGCTTGTAAAACCTGCGGCGGCTGATATATTGGTAGGAGAGGTAGCAGGCAAGAAAGAAGAAGCCGAGGAAAATCGCATAAAGTGCCGGAAGAATGGAACGGTAGCCATCGAGCCAATAAATGGACAGAACGAAAAAAAACTGCACCGCCTGAACCGCAATTAACAAGGCGTGCTCTCTTAAAAATAGCTTCATCCCTCTCCCTCGATGTTCCAGGTGACATTCAACCGGTAACCCGTGCCGCGGACGGTTTCCACCGCATCCATGAATCCGAGCTGCTGAAACTTCTTTCTGACCCTCGTTATATTCACATTCAACGTATTTTCATCCACATATGCCTGGTCGTCCCATAGCTTCTCCAGAAGATCTTCACGGCCAGCCACGCGCGGATGGCGTTCCATCAAGGTTTCAATAATATCGGATTCCTTCTTCGATAACGACACCGTTTTTGTATCAAAGCACATTTCCAGCCTTTCCGGAAAAAACTTCAGCCCCTCATGCTCGAGCACTCTCTCCTCCGCTTTTGACGCATATTCTCCATAAGCGCGGCGAAGCTGGCTGCGGATTTTCGCCATCACAATTTCCGGAGAAAAAGGCTTCGTAATAAAGTCGTCGCCGCCATTCTCCAATGCCATAACCTGATCCATTTCTCCGACTCTTGCCGAAATAAAAATAACCGGGCAAATCGACTCCTTGCGAATTTGCCTGCACCAATAATAGCCGTCATAACTCGGCAGATTAATATCAAGCAACACCAGATCGGGCGAATGTTCATGGAAGGTGCCCATAACGGCATGAAATTCGGTCACTTTGACTGCCTGGAAGCCGTATTTATGGATATAGGATTGCAAATGCTCCGCAATTTTCGGGTCATCCTCCACGATCATAATCTTTTGCATAGCCGCACCTCTATTTAAGACTATTGTTTCACAGAATGCATGTATCCATAACAATATGATATATAATCATCTGCATTGCAACCGATCATTAATACCTCCAAGTTCTTGTCGTTTAATATTGACATGTCTAAACATACAAAAACGCTGACACGATTGTACCATCGAAAATAGCACAGGAGGATCCCTGGATCCACGCTATTACAGGCGCAAATCAACTATGCCGCAACTGCACCTGCATTCGGTAGTGGATTTTATAAAGATTCTATTAAGTAACCCCACTATCAACAATAAGTAAATAAAAAATACCTCGGATACACGAAGGTATTTTTTATTTAGAAGCTATTCTAATCAGTGCGTTTTTCCCCTTCAATAGCAACAATCGTCAACTTTTCAAATGCTCCATCCAAGCTTCCAAGCTCAACTCCTTCTCCATTTTCATCATAAGTACCATAAGTTGTGACGCCAGCATCCCATTGATGCAAGAAATAAACGTAGGACCCGTTATAAACAGGACGCTTTCCCCATTCTTCGCTTACGGCAGGAACGAGATATGCAATCACATCAAGTTGATTTGCTTTCTTCGTCGTAACATGCCCTTCCCAAATTTGCCATGCCGCATGATCTTTAACCTCATAATACCGAGTATAGTCCCCTTCTATGATAAAGAATTTTTGAGTTTGGCCATATGGGAAATAATACTGCGTTGTACGGATGTCAGGGGTAGAACCAAGGTGTTCCTGCAAACTGATTTTTGGCAGAGCAAGAACTGCTTGTCGAGCAGTTGCTATATCTTGGCTCTCGATGTCAAGATCACTGGATGCGTTATAAATCACGGCAGTTTTCGTTTCCGTATCCCATGTAACAAAGGCATCCAGTGATTCTCCAATAAAACGCAAAGGTACATAGACGGAGCCGTTAATATTTCGTGGAGACACACTAACTGTCACATTATTTGTGCCTAGCATGCCCTCCTTTTTCCCAACTGTAAGCTTGAGGACTTCTTTGGAAGTCTTATTTATAACGGTGACTGTCTTTGCTTTATTATCCCAATCAACGCTAAAATCGGGAAGGAGAGAAACTGTCCGAATAGGTACCATTGTAGTTTGATTAATAATGACAGGTTTTTGATCCGTCAGTTTCTCCCCATTCACATTCAAACTAATCGACAAATCTGCCGCTGATACCATACTTCCAATAGAAAAGACCATGACCGCCAAAAGTAAACTTGTGAATACAGATTTTTTCAACATTATTACAGCCTCCTTACTTATTTGATAAGCATTTTCAAATAAATCTTTTCTGATCAAACAGTTTAGTGTTATATCGTCAATTTATCTTGCCATCCCTCCTTTTCTTAAACACAAATTACCTTACCTTTGTTGCGCAAATTGTTCACCATGTTTAAATTTTATTACCTAATATTAAACATGATAGTAATAAAATGTTTGTCATGCGATTTGAACTTCATAATAGAGCATCCTCTTGGATGATGGGATTAAGAGGGCCATGCCCGGTTGCGTACTACCAGCGCACCGAGGTTCGTTTTTTTGCAAAGTGAAAATTTTACGCTCTACAGGAATGCTAACTGGGTACGATAGTGTAATAACGAGGAGCAGGTTACCGCTGCAGCTGCTTCTGCTTTTGTTTGAAATAATGAAGCAGATTAGTTTAATAACGGTATATAATTGATTAAGTAAGATATCACTTGGAGGGGATCGAACCACGGAATGAATTTACAAGAATACTTGACTATGAGGAGTTTTTGTCTTAGTTAAGACATATAAAAGTCTTGAACCATTTGAGGTTCTTAACCAAGGGATTGATATTTTCCCTAACACAGAAACAACTCATTTCTTCTTGATATTCTTAAAAATGAGGACGAACAAAAAACATGCAAGAGATACAAATAACACTATGACTACAATGCCAAAGAGACTTATTACACCCACTTCTTTGTCACCCCTTATTAAAAGAATTTTTCTTTAGATTTTACCATAAAGAGAACGGTTTTTCCGTCTTTTTCCAAATAAATTAATTTATTGATCTAACGGATCACGATAGTTTAACAAACCTTTATGACGAGGATATCGCAATTGATCGGCTTCCACGTTTTGATTATGGGAAGGATAGTTACCAGCATACAAAAATACTGGAGTTGATTCTATGAAAACGCAGGAACAGGTTGTTCCCGTACTGAATATTATTGGACCTGTTGGCATTGGAAAGTCGAGTACCGCAGATGCCATATCAGAAATTCTGGGGCATGACTATACTCTTCCGCATGCGGTAGTCGACCTTGATTATGTAAGGCATGCATTTCCTGCGCCAAGAGAAGATCCTTTCAACATGGAGCTTGGGTTTAAAAATCTTGCTGCTGTCTGGAATAACTATCGCTCTATTGGGGCCAAGTGTCTAATCATTCCAAGCGTCATGGAAAGCAGAGAGCATCTGGAACAAATGCGATTATCAGTACCAGGAGCGGATATATTCGTCGTACGCCTTGTTGCATCGCTTGAAGTCAACCACGCTCGGATACGTGGTAGGGAAAAGACCATCGATTCACTAAATTGGCATCTACAGCGCTCAACCCAACTCACTAAGGAACTCGCCGAAAAGAAATTGGAGAATGTGATTGTAGACACTGAGAGTAAGCTGCCATCTGACATAGCTCGAGAAATAATCCGCAAATGGGGGATCGTTGAGTGGCATGGTTCTACATTTGCGCAAGAAAAGGAATAGTCGGACAATCGTTTATCTGGTAACGGTAGGTAGAAACTGGACTATTGAGAGGTTTTACGATAACGAAACTGTTCAACTGGTATGTTGATAATTGAACTAATGAGGAACGATAGTGAGGAGTTTGCCGCGGCAGCTCCTTTTTTATTTGCTGAAGTAACAGGCAGTCATGCGCCGCACACGCGATAGTTTCATCCAACAAATGGAAGGCTACCCCGCCGGTGATAATCTACCGGCGGGGTAGCCTTCAGTAGTCGTTCATAAATGTGGAGCAGGCGAATCGGTCGTTTACTGCAATTTGGCTACACTGACTGCCACCTTCTCGATCTGCGCGCTCTTCAGCGAATGATCCGGCGAGCTGATCGTGATGGTCCGGTCGTCCAGCTTGAAGCTCAGCATCGCGGTGCCGTCTGGCGTGTACCATTTGGCCTGGGTGCCGTTGGACAGCGAAACCGCCTTGCTCTCGTAGCCGTCCGAGTAATCCCGCGGCGAGACGTTGACGATCATATGGCTGAACACCAAGTTGACACCGTCATCGGTGGCTGCCGCATTTAGGTATGCGTCGCCCTTGACGATCTGCGTCGGTGCATAAGCCGTTTCAAAAGACTGAAATTTTGCGAATTCTTTCTTGATCGCACCAACCTGCGGGGCACTGTATGTCAAGCCGGACAGCTCACCGTTCGCCACCGGAGCCGATCCAATCAGGATCTTGGCTACACTGGCCGCCACCTTCTCGATCTGCGCGCTGTTCAGCGCATGATCCGGCGAGCTGATGGTGATGGTCCGGTCGTCCAGCTTGAAGCTCAGCATCGCGGTGTCTCCTGGCGTGTACCATTTGGCCTTGGTGCCGTTGGACAGCGAAACCGCCTTGCTCTCATAACCGTCCGAGTAATCCCGCGGCGAGACGTTGACGATCATATGGCTGAACACCAAGTTGACGCCGTCATCGGTTGCAGCCGCATTTAGGTATACGTCGCCCTTGACAATTTGCGTCGGTGCATACGCCGTTTCAAAAGACTGAAATTTTGCGAATTCTTTCTTGATCGCATCGACCTGTGCGGCACTGTACGTCAAGTTGGACAGCTCATCGTTCGCCACTGGCGCCGACCCAATGAGAATCTGATGGCTTTTGCCGTCGTACGCGATCGGAACATGGAGCGCACCCGCAATCGACCGGACCGGCAAGTAAGTAGTGTCCCGATACGTGATCGGCGTCAATTTGCTGCCGTTGCCGTCCATCGGCGTAAATGCCGATCCGTTTACAGTGATGCCAACTTCATGGTTCAGGTATGCTGTAATTTTCTGCATATTCGATCCTGCATATACGCCCGCAGCGCCCGATACCGTCATACCCAGCACCATCAACGATACGACTGATTTTTTTACATTGTTTTTCATTTGTTATCCGCCCTTCAGCATTGGATTCGATCTCCATAAACACAGTATAGAAGCGCATAATATCCAAAACATATCGGCTGTATATCGAACTTGTAAACATTGCTTGTCCGAGCACGCCGGGTCCGTAAATATTCACAGATAAGGAGTGGCGAGGCACTGGTTATGGTCGACTATCACCCTGGCTATCCCACAAAACCGAAGGCAATCATTTAACCTGATGAATACCGCAAACGTTTGCTCCGTAACACGAAGCGACCCTTAGAGGTAATGTGATGTATCGTCCTTTTAAGGAACCTAATTGAAAGGCGCGTCATGTAGTATTTTTTGAAATGTCGCGCACATCCTCAAAGTCACTACACTAACGGGTACGTTAGCGCTATACAAAAATGAGGCAGCCGGCCAAGAGATCGATCGGCTGCCTTTGTTCGCTGACGGGCTGGTTTATGCAACCTCCCCCAATTTTATCGTTTAATTAAACAGGGGGGAACCGTATGCGAAAACCTATATTAGCAAGTGTTATTTTGATTCTTGCGGTTGGCATGGTGTTACTGTACACGTTTTTACTTCCAAGGGGTTCGCTTAGATTTGATGAAATTGCACCAGGTGATGTCGTAAAGATTGAATATCGACACGGGGGAAACGGCTTGCTCTATGAGACAGAGAACAAGACAGAAATTAATCATTTTATTCAGTCATTGAGAGCAACCCAATATAATAAGACCGATCCAAATCCATGGGCTGGAAGCGGAAGTTTTCACTTGTACGATATGGATAACAAAAAGATCATTGGTTTGTCGTTTGGTCCGAATCAAGATATGCAAAGTAACTAATGAGAAGGAAAATGAAGCGTATTGTGGTAATATTGGGATAATCACAATGGAGGTGATTTAGTCATTATAAAGGGACAGAGCTGGAAAGCCATAAGAAGATCATTTTTAATAGCTGGGCCAACTTTCATATAATCCGGAACATTACTATTTTGGTTTGGTATATTTAGCAATTGCAAACTATGCTCCCCATGTGACACAGATAAAAAGGACTATTTTAAGGAGGAAGGCTGGGATTGGAATACTGCAAAAGAATACATATTATCGGAGAAGTAGGCAGTGGTAAAACATATTTAGGCAAGAAATTGTCGACACAACTTAACATTACCCATTATCAACTTGATAATGTTGTTTGGAGTAGGGGAGAAGAATCCGACACACGAAATCCTCCAGAAGTTCGTGACGGAATTCTTAATGATATTCTGAATCAGGAAAAATGGATTATTGAGGGTGTCCATTATAAATGGGTTCAGCGAAGTTTTGAGCTAGCCGATATAATCATCTACTTGGAAACGAATGTGTACATACGAGATATACATATGATAAAGAGATATATAAAACAAAAACTTAAACACGAGACAGGGAATTACAATCAAACAATTGAGAACTTGTATGAGATGATAAAATGGAACCATAACTTTGATTCCAATCGAAAGCCGTTAATTGATCAGATGTTATTTCCGTTTGACAACAAAGTACAAAAGTTTAAAAGCAATAAGCAAGTTATAAAGTCGATGAAAAGAGCACTTTAGTTTTTTGGATTGTTCGAAATAATAAAGAGAGTGTTTTGCTACGCTAACGGGAAACGTTAGTTGAACGCATTTTGGAGCAGTTTGCCGGCGGCAGCTGCTCCATTCTTCATTAAGCTACCCCGAAAATTACTCTTAGCACAAACCCAAAAGTGAAACATTAGGAAGTTAAGAAGCCTCCGAATTAGAAAGAGCGACTTGAAAACCAAGATTCTCGAGCTTTCGTACGGCTTGTGTAACAATCAGGTTATTATTGGAAAAATTACTTGTGAGGAGAGATGCGGATGTCGGACATACAGGCAATTGTATTAGACCTGGACGGAACATTGCTCGGCAGTGACAAATCCATATCACCTAGAAATTATCAGACGGTTAAAAGATGTTTTGATTCTGGAATTCATATTATTGTTGCCACGGCGCGACCGCCTAGAGCGGCTAATCAATTTGTGAAGAATTTTCCTTTTGTAGACTACTTGGTTTATTACAATGGTGCTCTAGTAACATGCAAGTCTAAGCAAATTCAGCGGCACATTAGTATCCCAAATGAGATTAGCCAACAGATTAACAAATTCATCGAGTTACATGCTCCTCAATCGTTAATTTCTTACGAGGTTAATGATTCATGGTATGCGTGTAAACCAGTTCCCGAATCGTTGCGTGCTCAATTCGGACTCCGTTCGAATGATCCGAAACCCCAGGTTATTGATAACGATTTTATTAGTTCACTCTCCCCAACCAAAATATTGGTTCAAGGTTACATCACATGGAGGGATATAATAGAGCAATTCGGCGACCATGTGAACGTAATCGCAACCGATGGAGGGGTATTGGTTCAAATCATGCAAAAATCAGCATCAAAAGAAGATGCCGTGCAATGGGTGCTTAATGATATCGGGGTGAAGCCAGAAAATGTAATGGTATTCGGGGATGACTTTAACGATTTAGGACTATTCCAAATGTGCGGATTTCCGATCGCAATGGAGAACGCGATAATTGAACTAAAAAATTGTGCAGCCCACGTAACCGATTCAAATGATAACGATGGTGTTGCTGTTGCAATTGAGAAATTAGTGGTGTTATCACTTGCTGATAATGATTCAACTAACGGGTACGTTAGTGAGGAGCTTGCCGCGGGGCAGATCCTCTTTGGATTATTGAAGTAACGGGGAGTTTAGCGGCAGATAGACATATCCAATATATTATGCTTATCCAGTTGAATGGAGGGTCTAGCCATGGGCATTAGGAATTATCTGATTGAAGGCGTTTCCGGCACCGGCAAAACTTCGGTCTGCAAAGAATTGCAGCGGCGCGGCTACCATGCCATTAATGGTGACCGTGAATTGGCTTATCAAGGCGATCCGGAAACTGGTACATGGACGGATGGCGTCACGCACGAGCACCACATTTGGCATGTAGATAAAGTAAAAGCTTTGGTCGCCAACCAGGATGAGGCGGTAACATTTTTCTGTGGTGGTTCCAGGAACTTTTCAAAATTCATAGATCTATTTGACGGCGTGTTTGTCCTCGAGGTCGACCTTGACACATTGAACCGGCGGCTTGACAAGCCACCGGAAAATGAGTGGGGCGGAAAGAAAACGGAACGGGAACTCATTGCGCGATTGCACCAAACGAAAGAAGACATTCCGAAAAACGGAATTAAAATCGATGCCACCGCACCGATCGAGCACGTCGTTGACGAGATCGTCCGTCAAAGCGAAGGAAATAAACGCCAACGACAGTAACTTATGGTCGCTCACGGACAGCCAATACACCGGTGCACCAGGATACGAATAGTCCCATCCACTGCGCTAACGGGCAGGATATTGCAGTCAGTTAATGGCACGATTATCGTCGATCGCTCAAGAGGCTTCAGTGTCACTATATTTAATTCCTCACGGATAAGATGAGTTTAAATAGGAAGATTCTCAGGGGTTAAGGATGAACTTGTGCACTGTCACAGGGGCATCCTTTTTTATTACAATTACATTATCCTAAAGACGAAACGGGAGTGTTACGCATGAACGTACTTGAAATTAAGCAGCTTATGAAATTTGGTGATTTGGCCATTAACTTGATTGTCTCTCAGCTCCGGGTCACCAAGGGTGAAATCGAAGATCTTGGCAAGAGTATTGCTAAACACGGTAATTTTGCGAAGATGAACATCGGGATTGTACCGCAGGAAATGCAATCACACATCGGCCAAGCTGCTCATAATGGATGAGCCAACGGTGGGCATTATAGCCGTCTATAAGTTTGGCAGGAATAATGGATACTCGAAGCTATATGTAAGAAAATAAGCTAATCCCCTATTTTAATCATACATTTCGAGTCTACTTTAATTCAATTAAGAAAGTAGGAGACAGAATGAAAAACAATTTGAAGGTAGGATTTGTTGTTGGAATTGTAGCTGGTGGTCTCAGTATTATCCTATACTATATTTTGTGTAGTTTGTTGGAGGTCAGCTTTGTACAGTTAAATCCTGTTTCGATTCTCATTGTGTCCATTATTGTAAATGTAATTGGTGCACTTATTTACAGTAAATTACGGCAAAAAACTGCTAGACCTGTTATTTATTACAGTATGATCACCATCGGGACTGCACTATTGCTTTCATGGTATGATTGGGCAATTCCTATAGAACCGCACATCACAGATGTAGCTAACACGATTCATGCACTCGTCACTGGAATTTCCATCGCTTGGATTCCTACATGGGTAAACAAAAATTCCCATAAAAATAAATTGGTGGTCAAAACTTGAATAGAAAAAAACCAAATGGTTTATCTTTTTACACTTTTGTTCTCCCAACCATTTACTTTTTTTCATGCCATTTAATAAAACAAAGTTCAATGGGTGGAGAATGTGGTAGAGAAGGCAGATATCGCCGAACATCTTTAAGCTAACGGGTACTATGGTTTAACCAGAAACAGGGAGCAGACGCCGCGGTGCTGTTCCCTGTTCCATTGAAGTATCTGGCAGGTTAGCATGGAAAAATTCATTATACAGTCCGGGCACTACGCGGGGGAAGAAGTTCAGGTTGTTCATGTTTCAGGTTGAACCGGCATAAATAAGGAAAAATTTATATATTCCTTTACGGGAATATTCTGGAAGTGGTATATTTTCTCCATAAGCAATGAACTATCCAAATAGGAGGGAAAATAAAGTGAATCAGGAAGTTACGGCCTACATCGAAAATTTGCCAAAATGGCAGGGGGGATTCAGTTCAACCCTGCGGGACATGATTCATGGGACGATTCCGGAAGCCGAAGAACGCATTCAGTACAAGAAACCGCATTTTCTGAAAAATGGACAGTATGCAGCGGTTATTTCGCCTTCAAAGGACGCCATTGCGTTCATGATCATGAATGCAAACGGCATCGACTTTCCAAAGGGATTCGAAGGACCTGCCGAACGGAAGTGGATCAAATTGCGGGAAGGGGACACTCCGGATCTTGCCCTGCTGTCGGGCCTTCTGAAGCAAGCCTCCAGCACACTGTAACAGAAATCATCGGGAGGGGCCAATGAATACGACAACCTTGAACGCGCTCGCGGAACCCAACGGATTGCAGATCATCGAACTGTTGCGCGAAGGTCCGCTTACGGTCGGGGACATCGCGGATCGGTTGCACCTTCGTCAACCCCAGGCATCCAAACATCTGAAAATCTTGAGTGAAGCAGGTCTTGTCGAAGTACGGGCGGACGCCAACCGGCGAATCTACCGACTGCGCCCGGAACCCTTAATTGAAATGGATGAATGGCTTGGATCGTTTCGCGGCATGTGGGAAGAACGTTTTGACCGTCTATCCGATTATCTCATTCATTTGAAAAGAACAGGTTCATCCCTAAATTTCAAGGAGGAAATCTAATGAACAACCAACAACAAGGACTTTTATTAAAACGTGAGTTTAACGCCCCTCGTGAACTGGTCTTTAAGGTGTGGACCGATCCGGCGCATTTTGGCAATTGGTGGGGGCCTCAGGGGTTCTCGCTTGATGTAGCAAAAATGGACGTCCGTCCAGGCGGTATGTTCCTCGGCTGCCAGAAGTCTCCGGATGGGCAGCACGCCATGTGGGGCAAGTTCGTTTACCAGGAAGTGCAGGCGCCGGAGAAACTGGTATGGGTCCAATCCTTTTCCGATGAAGAAGGGAACACCGTTCGCGCCCCGTTCAATCCGAACTGGCCGCTTGAGATTATGAATATTCTAACGCTCGAAGAAAACGAGGGAACGACGGTTTTGACGCTGCAGGGCGGACCGCTCAATGCTTCTGCTGAGGAACAGGAAGCATTCGACGCGATGGCACCGATGGTTGCACAAGGGTTCGAAGGCACGTTCGAGGAACTTGCCAATTACCTGGCTAGTCAACAGTAAGCAGACACAAATCGGTGAGACGGAAGCCTCGGGGGAATTACTCCGGGGCTTTTTCGTTTGCCTCTATCTGCGGCGAGCGTACTGAACATTACATCGTCCGCTGGCAGACGTACAGGTGCAAGTCCCCCGTAAGGGAAGTAAGTATTTGTGGTTCGAGATGGAGGGTGTGTCCATGAGGAAGATACTGGAGCTGATGCAGCTTACATTCACACACCTAATCCTGACACTCAGGAATTTCCAGTAAACTTTGATTTTATAATGATGAATTCCAAGCTTCCAAATACATTCAGGGACCTCATAGATATAACACAATATAATGTTGGTTATTATGAATCGGAGTTCGAGCGTGTTTATTACATACAATCAAGTTACCTCAAATTCCCATTATCAAACAAAGATTATTGAGCTAACGGGTACGAGAGCTCAAACACCAGGAACGAGGCGAGAATGCAAGGGGGTTCCTCTTCTTCTTGCCCGGAGAAGTAAATTATGCTAACAGAGACTATAGTTTAAAGCAACACGACAGCAGCCAGCACATGATCGGCTGCTCTTTTGTTGAAGTGAAAGGCAGGTAGCAAAGTGCCTTATTGAAAGTGCAGCGTCAATATCATAGAATAAGTTATGACTAAAAGAACAGCACTTATTTTGACAACTATTCTTTTTCTTCCATTTTTGGGCGCCTATCTGTGGTTTTATGGGCGCTTTGGGAGCTATTTGCTCAGGCTTATGTTTGGAGTGGCTGCTACTGATAGTATCTGGCCAGCCACGGCTCTCATTCTTTTGACCAATCTGGTTTTTGCGGCTAACATTTACCAGCTTTGCCGTGGGCGCTTTTACAAATGGTTTGTTTGTTTGGAAGTCATCGTGTATTTTCTAAGTAGCATGATTTTTATTCTTTTCAAGACTTACGGTGATGGCATTGCCGGGGTTAATCTGCAGTGGCGGGCGGTCTTCTGGAATTCTAATGCAGAAACTTTGGCCAATATTCTGATTTTTATTCCTATTGGTTGGATGCTTTATCTGCTGTTGCGAGGTTTCTGGCGGACAATGTTCGCGGGATTGGCTTTGGTCCTGCTGATTGAGCTCTCTCAATATGTTTTTCGTCTAGGTATCACGGATGTTGTGGATGTGATGACCAATATGACGGGGATTTTGGTAGGTCTTCTGATCATTGCTCTAATCCGACTCTTTGGCGTCAAATTTTATGACAGAGGGATTTATTGGGCTTTTAGACAACAAGGTTAGCAGACAACGCACATCGTTAGTTAAACTAACGGATCACGATGGCTTAATCAAGGTATTGACGAGGGAGCTGCTGCGGCAGCTCCTTTTTTGCTTCTTTGCAAAGATTTGGACAGTAAGGCTAGTCGGCCTTGAAATCCTGCTCAATATTCTCTATTTCGTCCTCGCGCTGTTCATGTTCTCGGATATGGCGATATGGAATTCCGGTTTTATGCAGTAACTAGCGCAATCCGGTATAACGCCGGTCCGCAGCGAGGCATATGAAGTCGGTGCAAACTATTTAAGTGACAGATTCTCATCTAATCGATTGTTTAAGGGGATAAATAATGTTAGAGAAAGTAGATGTAAACAACATCATCAAATATCTTCATCATGAAAAAGGGATTATTGATAATACTGTTAATGCGATTAATAATAAGTCTGGATCAACGGACGTGCTTGTTTATATTCTTTCAGGCGAAATTTTTGGCGGAAACCCTGAAATGGCGAAGGAAACAGGATGTCGGGCGGCAAGAACTTCCTTACAATTACGCCGACAAATATACATCCCTCCATCTCATGCCATCAACGAATACAACATATCTCTCCGGTTGACAATATTCTTTTATATGTGTAAATTTTAAATAGCGTTTACAGATGTAAACGAAAAGTTTGGGATTGAAAAGAGGTTAAGACTATGAATAATCCCCCTCACATTACCGATGCCGAACTTGAAGTCATGAAGCTTCTTTGGCAGAAAGAGCCGTTATCCGCTAATGAGATCATTATCAAGCTGACGGAGCAGATGCAATGGTCGGATCAGACAATCAAAACCTTTCTGAACCGCTTGCACAAGAAGAATGCGATCCGTTTCGAAAAGTCCGGCAGGAATTATCTCTATTATCCGTTGGTTTCATATGAAGATTACTTAAAAACCGAGAACCGATCCTTTCTGGACAGGGTTTATAACGGTGCCGTAGGCATGCTTTTTGCGAAATTTCTTGAGGAAGAGACTCTTTCGGAGAAAGATATCGAAGAGCTCCAACAGCTGCTGGAAGAGAAGAAAAAATCATGATCATCATGAAAACGATGTTCGCCGTTATCTTGCACGCATCGTTGGCATCGTCGGTAATCGTCTTGCTGCTGCTCGGCATTCGGTTGCTGTTCCTTGTGCGGCTGAAACCCAGATTCATTTACGTCTTATGGTTCCTTGTATTAATTAGGCTTCTTATTCCTGTCGGTCCGTCGAGTTCCATCAGTTTGTTTAATCTGGTGCCGCAAGCGACAGCCGACAAATGGACAACCGTTCAAAGCCGTCCGGCCGACCATTCCGGATCCGTAAATCAGAGCGGGGATAACGGGTCTTCCTCTCCTGCTGCTTTGGCATCCGGTAAGGCGCCTTGGCCGCAACGAACAGAAGAAAACCTGCCTTCCAATTTATCGGCAAAGCAGCTTGAAGAACCTGTTTCAGCAAGGGCAACTTCTCTTCCTCCTGCCGTTGAGAAAAAACAGTTGTGGTCCAATATACTTAAAATCGGTTTATGGATATGGCTTGGAGGTTTGGCCGTACTCGGGATGTATTATTTGATTGTGACGCTCAGATTCAGAAAACAACTCAAGCACTCCCGTCCGATCGACGACGAAGAGGTACTTTCCGTTCTTAAAGCGTGCAGTAAACAACTCGGAATCAAACAAATCATTCCGGTGTATGAGATAAGCGGTTTTTACAGCCCTTGCATCTACGGAGTGAGAAAGCCGAGAATTTATTTGCCGGAGGATTTTGCTGTAATCGCCGATTCCCGGCAGCTGGCGCATGTTCTTTTACACGAACTAGCCCATTATAAACGCAAGGATTTAGGGTTCAATTCCTTGTGGACGTTAGCGGTATGGCTGCATTGGTTTAATCCTTTCGTGTGGCTGGCCCGGCGCAAAATGGCCTCCGATCGGAAAATGGCCTGCGATGCGGCTGTGCTTGAGCTGCTGGGCGAGCGGGGATCTTCTTCCTACGGCATGACACTTCTTATGCTGTCGCGTTTATTTTCCCGAAGCTCTTCGCCGCGGGTTCATCTTTCCTATTATTTCAACAACAAGAATGAAACGAAACGGAGAGTTACCATGATCACAAAGTTCAAACAAGGTTCATACAAGCTGTCTGCCATGGCTGTTGTGTTGATCCTCCTCTTGGGCGCAGTTTTGCTCACCAATGCTAAAGTCGAATCAAACGCCTCCTCCCGGGCGGAGAGTCCGGAGGAAGAGAATCCGGTTGCCCAATTTGAGGTCGACAGACTGATTCCCTCGTACAAATGGTTTAATAACCTGAACCGGGCAATCAATTTTTCAAAGTTTGAATTTAAAGTACCTGATTATATGCCTGAACGGTATCAATTGGAAAATATAAATTTGAGCGAGAGTTTCGCGAAAGCACATAAAGCGGACTTGATTAATTCAGTTTCCATCACTTTCGTATCCAACTTTGGCCAGAAAGACGAACACTATTTCGAGATGGTTGCTGCCAAAGGAAACGGTACACTGATGGAGCATAATTTTTTGTGGGGTGCCCCGTATCCCCAAGCGCTGGACCGCGCGCCTTCCGACAGGCAAGAAGACATGACAATCGGCAATATCAATGGTGTTATGTACACGACTACCAAGATCTGGTCCAAGCAAAAACCTGAAACGGCCAAAAGCTTTGTATGGCAGGATAACGGTGTCATGTATACGATTAATTTCTTTAGCAATGATCTTTCCCAGGATGAACTGGCGAAAGTCGTGCAATCCTTTGTTTCGCCAGGCCAGGTTCAACATGTCGACTATAAAGGTGAGGGCAATTCATTCGCTTTATATGACGAGACGGACCTGCAAGAAGCGAAGCGTATTCTTGGCTTTCCAGTGAAGATTCCGGTTGATGTCTCAGATTATGGTCTTAAACTTTCCGATTCATCTCTGATGCGGGCTGACGATCAGAACACCAAGTTCTATTTTAGACCGGACACGGATGTTTTGTGGAATTCATATCGAGTTCCTTTCAATTCTCCCCTGTATGAACTAAATGACAGTATTGAGTTTTATCAAAGCAAGGCACCTGTTGTGGACGTGAAAAGGCTGTCGTTCCTGCGCAAGTTGGAGATGAACGGGATCGGAATTACCGCCTATGCGGATAACGATAATATCTATACGGAGCCTGTCCATTCCGATAGCAATCAATTGAAGTTCAAAACTCAAACGTTTTACGTGTGGCAGCAAAACGGTGTTTATTATACGGCTCATTTCTATGGGGTGGACAAACATCAGGAAGAAAACCTTAACGCCCTAGTACTCGCTCCCGTTGAATGACCAGGAAATAACAAAGCATGATTTACGCTTGAAGATTATCCCTTCGTCATTTCTTGGCGTCGTGTTTGCAAACTATGTGAAGATGCGCTGAGATCGGTTGATTTGAGTCGTTCGGATCATCTTTCGATGTGTAAGCAAGGCTCCCGAGAGGGAGCCTCCCAAATAGCGGGCATTCATCGAATGCAATCGTCATCGGATTTGGTCTAACTGTCAAGCACTGATTGTGAGATAGAGCAAAAATATTATCATTGTTCAATTTTTAAGACGATGGGTTTAATAGTTCCATTCTCTACAAGAATGGAACTATTTTTTGTTAGCTCTATTGTTCTAGCATTTTTATACATAAATTCTCTTATATCATAAATGTAATCGAAAACAAATTTCCCTTCATTCACAAAAATAATTCTACGTTTAATATCAGTTTCTAACCTATCCAAATTAGTTTTAACCCCAACAATCTTATCAAGAGCTTCTTCATTGAAAAAAGGATCTTCAATTATAAAAGCCTTATCCCAGACAAAAGGAGTAAGATCAGCGAATTTTGCAGTACGATTTTCATTCTTTAGTTTTATAATATTCTGCTCAATAGTTTCAGTGTTATTATTAGTTTTTTCGTTAGTTGTAAGCACCAGATACCCTATAGAAATAATTCCAACCAATACAACTAATAGCAGTATAGTTCTTCTCATATGCTCGACAGGGTGTAGTTATTCTTGATAATACGTGATTCAGCATCTTGAAGCCAACAGTGACGTTGACCTAGCCATTGTTCGACATGGTTAAATATCTTACTCATAGATAAATCTCCCCATTTAATAAATTATAGTATCATTTTACCATATACCAACTTATTCCAATATCTCATGGTAACTTTTGCTCATTCATTGCGTCTTACTTATTAAGCGCCGGATGGCAAGATGAGGATAGGGGGAGGAAAAGAATTGAATAGGAAAGCAAAGCGCGGCTTGTCGGTCTGCTTGTTAAGCGCATGCGTCTTGGCTCAGTTCATGCTGCCGGGCCGACTGCCCGCTTATGCAGCTCAAACGCCTTGGGACGTTAGTGCCGTTTCGTCGAGTGCGCCGGAACTGCATCCCGAATGGACACAAAACATTGGCGGATATCAGAACAAAGGCGACCAAGCGATCAAAGTAGGGGCAGCGTTGCTCACGATGAAGGAAGGCCAGCTTCTCGCTATCGACACGTTAACCGGAAAGCGGATATGGAAATTCGGAGCCTATCTGGAGCCGGCTCTGGCGACATGGAGCGACCAAGAAGGCGATCACATCTATACAGTGACCAACGGCGGCATGCTGGTGGCCGTATCCTGGTCGGGGAAGACGATATGGACAGCGCAAACCGGCGGCTATGAAGAGAACGAACATGTGCAAGCGGCCGGCGGTTACGTCTTTGTTCTAAAGTCGCATGTGACGGAGATCTACGACGCTGACAGTGGGAAGCGCCTGACCAAAATTTTCCACCCGGCAGATGAAGGGGTCGGAGACCCGAACGTGACGGTCTCGGTGTCGGGAACGACGATGATTCGAGGCTTCGAAGCGGACGGCGCGTACATTTCCGGGAATCTCGAGGCTTATGATATTCGAACGGGCAAGCATCTTTGGGAGCAGCGCGGCCATTTGTTTTCGATGCTTAACACCAATTCCAATCTCTATTCGCTTGTGGAGAACATGCCGCTTGATCTGGATGCCTCCGAGCGTCATGTCACGATCGACAAGATCGATATCCAATCGGGGAAGGTTGCGGGTTCCCTTATCTATAATTGGACCATTCCACAGTCGGAAGTGCAGACGACGCCGTACGCATCGGATGCGGTTCTTGCATATGACCGGATATACATCAATCAAGGCAAAGCGATTGGCGTCTATAATTTCTCTGCTTATTCGAAAGGACAAGCGCCGCTGCGTACGATACCGCTTGCGGCCGATTATTATATGACGGGGAGTTACGCTGCAGGCATGCTGTTCCTGGGGGATACGCGGGGCGGCGACCTGAAGGCTCTCAACATTGCAACAGGCGAAATCATGAGCTGGGGAAAAGAGTCGCAAGGCAGCGACAGGCTCACCGTTGCCAATAGAATTGTGATCAGGGAAAAAGATAACGGCATCGTCGAATTCTACGACCTGATAACCGGCCAATTAAAGGCAACGCTATCGCTTAAATCCGACGGAAGCTACGGTCCCGTTATGTACGATAGCAACTCCGCCTTAATCTGGAAAGGGAATCAAATTTACGGCATCCAGCTGCCGAAATAACCGAAAACCGTCTTGGCGCCTGTTTGTCGACGGCGTCGTGCAGGAGAAGTCGGCGACCGTAAGAATAAGATGCTGCGCTCCTCTAAATACTGGATAACGGCTTGGTGATAGTGTCCCGTTTATTCTAAAATAACAATCGGGGCTTTTTCGGCTTTCATCTGCACGTTGGAAATATCGTCTAGAAGCTGCTTAAGCCCATCTTGTTTATGCTGAATACAAAAGGGGTGTCCAAAGGGCTGGCCTTTGTCTAAGAAAACTTGTCCATCACATTTACCTTTTGAAATATCCGGGCCAATGACTGGATTCATGAAAACTCTCTCTCATAAATATTGCCGGTACCCCTAAGTACTGCCCATAGTTCCACAACATCGCTACCTTTTCTCCGCTAACGGGGGCAAATATTGAACATGCAATTGCGGATTTGCTATTCCCGCTGGCTGCTGGAGAACATCGATTTGTCTCAGGAAGAGTCTGCGATTTGAGAATGAAACTCGATATAATTTGAGCAGTGAACGAAGAAATTCATTATAGACCGCGTACCTTTTGCTAAAGGGCGGTCTATTTCTTCATTTGTCATAGCCAGCTCCAGCCTCGTTCATTTATAAATAAGCAAGAAATCTTATCTTTTGTTAAGCTTTTTTTAAAAGCCTCTTAATGAATCAGGGTTATCTTGAAGTAGGAGCATTCGATTCTCATAACCTATCACAAACATTCGGGAGGCTCACATACGATGAGACAAACAAACCACGCATCTCAGATTCAAAAAAGCAGTTATTCAGGTGTAAGGCGTACTTCCTACCAGGCAAGCAGAGCTGAGGTCTACGAAGGGCATTTGGTGCTGGTGAATCTCGCAAATCCCTTTAGACAGCCGCTTCCGCCAGGTAAGCTGACGTCGTTAAGCTCAAACCCGGCCATACACGAACTGCATGAAGGCATGCTTTTGGAACATACATGTTTACGGCATTTCAATAATCTGCTTGAAGCTTGGGGCGGCAAGCTGAAGGATTCATCGTGACGGCATTCGCCGGTATAGGATAACATATCCATGCTGTCTAAACGGAATGAAAGCGGGCTGGACCTATTGAAATTTCTGGCCGCCCTGCTCGTCATTGCTAA